>NZ_PJBE01000013.1:0-1200000 GCF_002836205.1 Shewanella sp. Choline-02u-19 | reverse complement strand
ACGAGGTGGTGCCACCGTTTTGGAATGAAGCACAGTTATTGGTAATGTGGGTGTCACTGTTAAGTAGGTTTATCAACGGCTGGCTTTCGCCTAAGTTGAATTTAGCGCGTAAATCTACCTGTTTAAACTCAGGTGTTTGGAACTGTGCCATATCGCTAGCATCGGCAGATAGCAAAGAAAGCAATAAAGCAAACTCACCACGACGATTCGACTCGACAGCACTGTTAAGACGTGAGCCTAACTGTAATTCATTAACTAAAGGGTTAACTGCTTGCATAACACTCGATTAGCATAAAAAAAAACCTACAAAACAACCTGTTGATAGTTAATCGACCACTTAACCAAATACTTTAGACATTATTTCAAATTTAAGCTTTACACAGGGAAAAAATCTGACTACTATTGCCGCCGCAATTGAGGAGGGGTTCCCGAGTGGCCAAAGGGATCAGACTGTAAATCTGACGGCTCAGCCTTCGAAGGTTCGAATCCTTCTCCCTCCACCATTTGCGCACAATTAGTTAGTAGAAAGATATTCGTGGAGGGGTTCCCGAGTGGCCAAAGGGATCAGACTGTAAATCTGACGGCTCAGCCTTCGAAGGTTCGAATCCTTCTCCCTCCACCATTTCTATTTACGATTTGTGTTAAGTGTTAAGTGTTAAGTGTTAACCGCAGTAGGCCAATATTGTGGGTAAGATTAAAGTAAAATGTGGAGGGGTTCCCGAGTGGCCAAAGGGATCAGACTGTAAATCTGACGGCTCAGCCTTCGAAGGTTCGAATCCTTCTCCCTCCACCACTTTACTTTAAAGAGTTAAGAGTTAAGAGTTAACCACAGTAGGCCAATATTGTGGACAGAATGAAAGTAAGAAAAATGTGGAGGGGTTCCCGAGTGGCCAAAGGGATCAGACTGTAAATCTGACGGCTCAGCCTTCGAAGGTTCGAATCCTTCTCCCTCCACCACTTCTTACTTCTCTAGCCAAAGATCAAATTCATTTATTCCTATGATATCCATCTCATAATTAAAACTATCAAAGTTGTAAAATCAAGGTTAATCATTAGCTTACTTAACGTTGCCAAACCTCATTTCTGATTTTTATCTACCGTTTCTACTACCAATCCCTGATCAATTTCACTATGATTTAGCTTTGTTACTACCAGCTAAGGCCTTAACGTGACCAATTATTGGGTAAATCAAGCCATCGAAAAAATTGAGGCTGACTTTCAACGAAGTGCTGACACTCATCTCATCAAACTCGAAACACCGAGTTTGAGCGGAATAGATATTTATCTGAAAGATGAAAGTACCCACCCAACTGGTAGTTTAAAGCACCGTCTGGCCCGCTCTCTTTTTCTTTACGCTTTATGTAATGGCTGGATAAAAGAGAACACCACGGTGATAGAATCATCTTCAGGCAGTACCGCGGTATCAGAAGCCTACTTTGCTCGTTTACTTGGACTGCCCTTTATCGCAGTCATGCCAAGTAGTACCGCTAAGACAAAAATTCAGCAAATTGAATTCTACGGAGGACAATGCCATTTCGTTGACCACTCAAGTAAAATCTATGCCGAATCAGAACGACTAGCGCAAGAGCTTGATGGCCATTATATGGACCAGTTTACTTACGCAGAGCGTGCGACTGATTGGCGCGGCAACAATAATATTGCCAACGCTATTTTTAACCAGATGGAAAAAGAGCAACATTCAATTCCTACTTGGATAGTGATGAGCCCTGGCACGGGTGGCACCTCAGCAACAATAGGACGCTATATCCGCTACCAACGGTTAGCCACTAAACTTTGTGTTGTCGATCCTGAAAACTCAGTTTTCTTCGACTATTTCAACAATGGCGATAAAAAAATTACTTGTGTTAACGGCAGTAAGATAGAAGGTATAGGCCGACCAAGAGTTGAACCCTCTTTCATCCCGGGTGTCGTTGATGAAATGCGTAAAATCCCTGATCCAGCATCTATAGCGACCATCTATTGGCTAGAGAGCATCATTGGTCGCAAAACGGGTCCATCAACCGGCACTAACCTGTATGGCGTATTGCAGTTAGCCTCTGAAATGGCTAAGAAGGGACAAACAGGTTCTATCGTTACTCTTATCTGTGACTCTGGTGAGCGCTACCTAGATACTTATTACAGTCCTGAGTGGGTGCAAGCTAACATTGGTGACTTAACACCTTATAATGACGCTCTGAAGCAATTTAGTATGACTAGCGTGCTAGATTGCCCCTCTAAAACATAGTCTGTAAACAAGATCTAAAAAGCCCTAGTGAAATCACTCTCACTAGGGCTTTTTGCTATACCTTTATTAGTATATTACTGACTAATCAATATTTAAGTATTTATGGGTCTGTATCGATAAACGCCAATTACGCTCAATACAGGTTTTCATCGCCAGTTCAGTTGCTCTTGGCTTTTGGCTGATAGGTTGCAGGCAAATTGTTTTATCTTCAACGTCGATATTAACCAACAGTTGGTCAAGCTCTTCAATGTGGTTGTTGGTCGCAACAGGGTGCTTTATCTCATTCGCGCGCTCAAGTGCTTGCGCTAAGACCTTATAACCGCCTTTCATATTAATTTTAGGTGAGACTGTCACCCAGGTATCACTGTCGCATAGAACGTCGAATGTACCACTGGTTTCTATCTGTGTTTGATAACCATTGTCATGCAAATATGCGGTCAATTCTGATAAGTCATATAGACATGGCTCACCACCAGTAATCACGATATGTTTTGCTGTAAAGCCTTTCTGCTTAAAAGCACTGACAAGCTGTTCACTTGAAAGCTCAGACCAGCGACCTATTGTGCCGTCAACTTGGATAACTAATTCAGGCTTAACCCGATTACTCTCCACTAACTCCCAAGTATGTTTGGTATCACACCATGCGCAGCCAACAGGACAACCTTGAAGCCTGACAAAGATAGCAGGCACACCGGTAAAATAGCCTTCGCCTTGTATTGTTTCAAACACTTCATTGACTGGATAGTTCATCTAATTTACCTCGTGATTAGCAGGGCGGCATTTATAGAGGATTTTTAACCGAGTCGCAAGTAGTTTAAAAGCGAGCGATGCTGCGTTAAACTGTCAGTTCTCATTAGAAATATAAATTGAAGCCTTACTATGTCCAAAGCTGTTGTCGTTTTTAGTGGTGGTCAAGATTCTACTACCTGTCTTATTCAAGCACTCACCCAATATGATGAAGTCCACACTGTGACCTTTGATTATGGTCAGCGTCACAGTCAAGAGATAGAAATAGCAAAGACTTTATCTAAACAGTTGGGCGCCATAAGCCATAAATTACTCGACGTTGGAATACTCAATGACCTAACTGTCAGTGCATTGACTCGTGATATACCTATCGAAGAAAACAAAGATAGTAATTCAATTCCAAATACTTTTGTTCCCGGGCGTAATATTCTATTTCTGACCCTTGCGGGGATCTATGCCTACCAGCTTGATGCTGACGTCATTATTACTGGCGTATGCGAGACAGACTTCTCTGGTTATCCTGATTGTAGAAATGAATTTATCAAGTCGATGCAAACAGCATTGATGCAGGGAATGGATAGACAATTAGAGATCAGCACGCCTTTAATGTGGCTTGATAAAGCCGAAACTTGGGCTCTTGCTGACAAATACGATAGTCTAGAGTTAGTGCGCCAGCAAACCTTAACGTGCTATAACGGCCTTAAAGGTGATGGTTGTGGTACCTGTCCTGCGTGTTTGTTACGTCAACGCGGCTTAGATGAATATTTAGCAAACCCAAAAGATATTCAAGCGCAATTAGCGGTTAAATGCACCAAATAACAACAATGGTAAAAAGCCCTTACGCTGTGGCTGCCATTATTAGCATCATTTGCATTGCTCTTTTTTATTTGGGCTTAGATGATCTTTTAGCTTATCGGCGTGATCTGATTTTTGATGGCCAATACTGGCGATTGTTAACCGGGAACTTTCTGCACACCAACGCCTGGCATTTGGTCATGAACTTGGCCGGTTTATGGGTGATACTGTTATTACATGAGCAACATTACCGCGCTAAATCGCTCGCGGTTATTATCGTCGCTTTAAGTTTAATGCAAGGTATTGGGCTGTTACTGTTTTTTCCTGAGACTAAAGGCTATGTCGGCCTCAGTGGCATGCTGCACGGATTATTTGTTTATGGTGCTGTACTTGATATCACTAAAGGATTGAAAACAGGTTACTTGCTTACGCTAGGGGTGATTTTAAAAGTTTTCTATGAACAAACATACGGTGCCAGTAGCGAAGTCACCGCGCTTATCGGCGCGAGAGTGGCAACTGAAGCACATTTTGTCGGACTGATTAGTGGTCTTATCTGTTTAGCCTCAGTATATGCCGTTAGGAAGTTAAAAAAATAGGGACTAGGTCCCTATTTTTCATTCTCTATATCATCACGGTTCATGGCTACGCTTTGATAAACTGCTCTCGCAATTGACCCACTCGATCTCTTACCGCTGCAGCTTCTTCAAATTCAAGATTCTTAGCATGCTCATGCATCTGTTTCTCAAGCTTATCAATCTCGTGGCTAATATCGGCGGGTTTAACCAGATAGTCAGCGCCCTGCTCTGCCACCTTGCGCGAGTTACCATACTGTTTGCTATCACCCACATCCATAACATCGGTAATACGCTTAATAACACCTCTAGGGGTAATTCCATTATCAAGGTTGTACTGGTGTTGCATCACTCTGCGGCGATTGGTTTCGGTAATCGCTTTATCCATAGACTTAGTTATGCGGTCACCGTAAAGAATGACTTTACCATTCACATTACGTGCAGCACGGCCAATTGTTTGGATAAGTGAACGCTCTGAGCGCAAAAAGCCCTCTTTATCTGCATCGAGAATGCACACTAATGACACTTCAGGCATGTCTAAGCCTTCACGCAGTAAGTTAATGCCAATCAGCACATCAAACACGCCGAGTCTGAGATCTCTGATGATTTCAACCCGCTCAACAGTATCGATATCCGAATGCAGATATCTGACTTTGACTCCATGTTCATCTAAATACTCAGATAAATCTTCAGACATTCTTTTGGTTAATGTCGTAACTAGCACTCGTTCGTTAACCGCCACTCGCTTAGCAATTTCTGAGAGTAGATCGTCAATCTGAGTCCCTACCGGCCTCACTTCAATCTCAGGATCCAACAAGCCCGTCGGCCGCACGACTTGTTGAGCAATTTCGCCGTCTGATTTATTAATCTCATAATCACTCGGCGTAGCTGATACAAAAATGCTCTGTGGCATTAAGGCTTCAAACTCTTCAAATTTTAACGGACGATTATCAAGTGCTGATGGTAAGCGAAAGCCATATTCAACAAGGTTCATCTTGCGAGAACGGTCACCTTTGTACATCGCCCCAATTTGCGGAACGGTCACGTGAGACTCATCGATAATTAATAAACCATCTTTGGGTAAGTAATCGAGCAAGGTCGGTGGTCCATCGCCCGAAGCTCGTCCCGAGAGATAGCGTGAGTAGTTTTCGATCCCCGAGCAATATCCGAGCTCTGTCATCATCTCAATATCATATTGCACGCGCTCGGTAATACGTTGCTCTTCAATCAGCTTATTGAGTTCCAGTAGCTGCTTCTTACGGTCTCTTAACTCTTCTTTGATGTACTCTGTTGCGGCGAGTATAGATTCACGCGGCGTAACATAGTGACTCTTAGGGTATACGGTAATACGGGCAATACGCTTAACAATGTGCCCCGTTAACGGATCAAACAGGCTCAGTCGCTCAATCTCATCATCAAAAAGCTCTACTCTAATGGCATGTTTATCGGAATCTGCAGGGAATACGTCAATAACCTCACCGCGAACACGGTAAGTACCGCGCTGAAGATCGGTATCATTACGCTTATATTGCAGTTCACTGAGTCGTTTCAGCATATCGCGCTGTTCCATTATCGCTCCTTCTCGAAGGTGCAATAACATTTTCATATAGGCTTTTGGATCACCCAAGCCGTAGATAGCAGAAACAGAGGCTATGAGGACTACGTCTTTACGCTCGAGCAGTGCCTTGGTTGCTGACAAACGCATCTGTTCAATGTGTGCGTTGACCGAGGCATCCTTTTCGATAAAGGTACCGGTAGAGGGAACATAAGCTTCAGGCTGGTAATAGTCATAGTAAGAAACAAAGTACTCAACGGCATTATGTGGAAAGAACTCTTTCATCTCACCATAGAGTTGAGCTGCCAGTGTCTTGTTGGGTGCCATAATAATAGTCGGTCGAGACATTTGTTCTATCACATTGGCGATAGTAAACGTTTTTCCTGAGCCAGTAACACCTAATAAGGTTTGACTGGCAACCCCAGACTCTAATCCATCGACAAGCTGTTTAATTGCCGTAGGTTGATCGCCCGCAGGTTGGTATTGCGATTCCAATTGAAATACAGATTCAGACACTAGGTTATGCTTCCTCATTTTACTTGGGCGCATTTTACCCTATTTAACACTAAGATGGCATGAACCGTAAAATTATCACCGATACAGAAGATTCAACAATGTAGGTAACAGCAGAGGTTATTGCTATATATACGGCTATCCAAAGTGAGCCCTGTACATAGCCTTCACATTAATCGCATTGATATCATGAGCGTTTAAGGTCAGTTCAACTCTTATGGGCTAGTTTTCCACCTTTAATCCAATCTAACGAATATCGACCACCACAAAGTTTATAAGCATCGCTTTATATTAGAAATAATGCGCTCAGCAGAATGTACTTCTTACTAAACGCTCTTACACCAATGTTATTACCGTTTATGATTAATCATATGAAAGTTTGTGACAAGATAACAATCAAGTACTTAGCAAAGGGGATTAGGCTACAACGGCCTAGAACAGGCACTTTAATTCACAATTCGACCACAATAAGCGGTTACAATTTGGCAACACCCCCTGAATGGCAAAAAATTAACTGTTGATTTTTACATCAGTCTGTTTTTAAACAATAAAAAAAAAACTCGACAAAATTGCTCATTTTAAGCTCAAGCCCCTATTCATAGGCCTTAGCAACCGATTTTTTCACTTAACCCACAGGCTTATCCACAGATTTAGTGGATAACTCACTCTAGCCTTGTTATAGCGGGACTTTTAACCAATACTGCTACTGAAGCTTTATGTAGCAAGATTTTGTAATTTTATTACATATGAAGTGCTCGTACTCTTCTGTTTGAAGCATTGTTTTTCTCTATATACTTTGAAAGTAATCGAAAACTACGATTAACTCATTCACTTGCGTTCTAGCTGTTCAGTTAATGACAAATATGGTGCATTCATCACCATGATGCACATTTGATGAACACTTAACCGCATAAATTCACTTTTTTTCCATTGTCGAGTTGACTCAGTAGTAAGAGCCATTTAATATGCGCTCCGTCTTCAACGAGACATAACTTAAACGATTCCCCTGTAGTTCAGCTGGTAGAACGGCGGACTGTTAATCCGTATGTCACTGGTTCGAGTCCAGTCTGGGGAGCCAAAGTTTAAGTTAATCAGATATTTATCTGGTAATATAAAAGAGCAATTCCCCTGTAGTTCAGTTGGTAGAACGGCGGACTGTTAATCCGTATGTCACTGGTTCGAGTCCAGTCCGGGGAGCCACTTTTATATCACCGTTAAATATTGGTAAAAATGCAATTCCCCTGTAGTTCAGTTGGTAGAACGGCGGACTGTTAATCCGTATGTCACTGGTTCGAGTCCAGTCCGGGGAGCCACATTTTTATCAGCGTAAAAGAAGTAAAATGCGATTCCCCTGTAGTTCAGTTGGTAGAACGGCGGACTGTTAATCCGTATGTCACTGGTTCGAGTCCAGTCCGGGGAGCCAACATTTTATTTAAGATTTAGATTTAAAGCGATTCCCCTGTAGTTCAGTTGGTAGAACGGCGGACTGTTAATCCGTATGTCACTGGTTCGAGTCCAGTCCGGGGAGCCAATTTAAAGATAAGTTTGATATAGGTAGTACTGTGATTCCCCTGTAGTTCAGTTGGTAGAACGGCGGACTGTTAATCCGTATGTCACTGGTTCGAGTCCAGTCTGGGGAGCCAACCTTATCTAAATTAATCTCTGCTTTTCCATAACAAGCCTCTCGATAATCAAGAAATAATCGTTCAAATAAAACACTCATCAAACAAAGCAACTGATATTCAATCTAAAACCTGTTTATAATACCCATAGAGATACACCTTTTTAGAACAATTTTGTCTTCTATGATTGTGAATGGACTCATTATGACCAGCTTCAGATACTCTCAACTTTTTTTAGTGTTCGTTTTCTGCGGGCTCACCTTCATTACCTATTCAATCAATCAAGCTGATTTTGCCCATAGTCGCGAGCAAGAACTCACAAAATATACTGCAAGTATTGCGACCCAAAGCAATTGGCAAGGCAATGGCAAGGCGTTATACCAACATTTGACGACGAGTTTTAATTTTCAGTTCTTCCAATACATCGACACCAATGACAGTGACAATAGCTTCACTCACGGCAAGTTACTTGCTGAAAGTAGAAGTATTATTAAAAATATATATCAGATTGATATCCCGTTAACCCGAACACTCGCTAATGGTCGATTACAGGTCAAGCTTGCCATAGACAAAGAGCTCACTGCAGTATCCAATCGATTTCAATATCAACTGCTGTTAATTTGGGGCACCTTCCTACTCATCAGTGTTTTTAATGTGTTACTCGCGGCACTCCACGCTAAAAAGTTGCGCTACAGTTGCAAAATAATCGATGACTTACCCAATTTTACTTTCCATGCGATTCAAAAATCTAAATTAAAGGGAGAGCTCACTCCATTAGCAAAAGTGCTAGAGTCATGCCAAAGCAATCTAAAAGCTAAAGTGGATGAGTTTAATGATGCCCATGAAAAGCTCACTAGGGTCGCCTTTCAGGACCCAGTCACGGGCTTCGGTACACGCGCTAAATTCACTGAAAAGTTAAATGAAATATGTTTGCCTAACAGCCAACAATTAGGTGTACTGGCTATCGTTAGAGCGACTGAGCTTGCCGTCATCAACCAGCTACATGGGCGTGAAGCGGGTGATGATTATTTAACACGCATAGCCAACCACATCAGAAAGTCTTTAGTTAAATCACCCAATGCTTATTTTTATCGCATATCGACTGCTGATTTTGCACTCATATTACCCGACATATCCTTAAAAGATGGCACCACTATTATCGAGGAGCTTAAAGTTGCCTTTGATGAGTACCAACAAAATTTGGGCACCGATTCTGTCGCCTACATAGGTTTATGCCCTTATCTGCAAGGCTGTGATCCCGTGTCATTAATGACATTAGCCGATACTGCCGTCAGTATTGCGCAAACACTTGGCCCAAATAGTTTTCATGTACAGCAGAAGCTGTCGGGTGATGAACTGTTTGGTGATAGCCGTTGGAAAATCGCAATCGATGATATTCTAAAACGGAAAGCGATAAAATTTTACGCTCAGCCTATTCGTCCCTGCCGAACTAATATTGAATCTTACCGAGAGCTGTTGTCTCGCTTTTACAACGATCAAGGTAAATTCTTACCCACTACCACGGTTATCGCGATGGCAGAGCGCCATGGCATGAGCGAAGAACTTGATAAACTAGTGATATTAAAAACGCTGAGCACGCTCATTAATATGCCTTCGCTTACGGGCCTATTTGGGATCAATATCAGCTCATCATCCGCAAACCAAGAAAGCTTTGTCGCTTGGCTCAAAAACATTTTGGTTCGCCAACGACATTTGGCCGCTAGACTTGTTTTTGAAGTCAGTGAATCGGGGATGCAAACCAACTTATCTGCGACGTATCATTTCATCAATGAAGTGCATAGTGTTGGCGCTCGAGTATCGATTGAAAGATTTGGTCTCGGCTTTACCTCGTTCAAGTTTTTTAAAGATGTTCGCCCAGACTTTATCAAGTTAGATGGTAGTTATACTCGAGGTATTATTTCGGACACACATAATCAGTTTTTTGTTAAAATGATCATTGATATAGCAAGAAAACTGATGATTAAAGTGATTGCGACCAGCGTCGAAAATCAACAAGAAAAATTGGCCATGGAGCAGCTATTACTCGATGGGCTTCAAGGATACTATATTGCGAAGCCAACGCCGTTAATCACCGTGAGTAAGAGCGAAAAATTGAAATAGTGCGTTAATTTCACCCACAAGAAATCAAATTTATTTGTCCTTGTTTTCTTTGTGTTGTTTATAGTGTCGGAAAAGCCGATAATAGCGCTAAGATTGTCTAAAAAATGAATTGAGATGAGTGAATATCTCCTATTGTTGGTCGGCACGGTGCTGGTCAATAACTTTGTATTAGTAAAATTCCTAGGTTTATGCCCTTTTATGGGGGTGTCCAGCAAACTTGAGTCTGCTATTGGTATGTCCATGGCGACCACATTTGTGTTGACGCTCGCGTCTATTCTCAGCTATCTGGTAAACCAATACCTGCTATTACCTTTTGATCTCGGTTACTTGAGGACAATGAGCTTTATTTTAGTTATCGCCGTGGTTGTTCAATTTACCGAAATGTTAGTACAAAAAACAAGTGCTTCATTACATCGCGCGTTAGGTATTTACTTACCCTTGATCACCACAAACTGCGCAGTACTTGGTGTTGCCCTGCTCAATATTAATGAAGACCATAATTTTTTTGAGTCTGCCATATTCGGTTTCGGTGCAGCGGTTGGATTTTCGTTAGTCTTGATCCTATTTTCAGCAATGCGTGAACGACTCGCCGCTGCAGATATACCCGCCCCGTTTCAAGGTGGCGCTATCGCAATGGTAACCGCGGGTCTTATGTCCCTTGCATTTATGGGCTTTACAGGGTTGGTTAAATAAACATGTCAGGTATTGTCATTGCTGTTGTTGTTCTCACAGTACTCGCGCTTGTCTTTGGTATTTTGCTGGGATTTGCCGCTGAAAAATTTAAAGTTGAAGGAGATCCGCTTGCAGAGCAAGTGGAAGCATTACTGCCCCAAACACAATGTGGTCAATGTGGGTATCCGGGTTGCAAGCCTTATGCTGATGCTATTGCCAATGGTGATAAGATCAATAAATGCCCCCCGGGTGGCACTGCCACAATGGAGAAGATTGCTGATCTCCTTGGCGTAGATCCTGAGCCTCTCAACGCCACAGAGGAAGTCCAAGAGAAAAAAGTCGCCTATATACGTGAAGACGAATGCATAGGATGTACTAAATGCATTCAAGCTTGCCCTGTCGATGCCATTTTAGGGTCAGGAAAGCTGATGCATACTGTCATTATCGATTATTGCACCGGTTGCGATCTATGCGTTGCTCCCTGCCCTGTAGATTGTATTGATATGCTTCCCATCGAACAAACAACTAAGACCTGGAATTGGCAATTAAATGCGATTCCAGTAACACAAGTGCAAGAGGATCCGCAGTGCTAACTTTATTAGAACAAGTTGATAAAGGAACGCTTTGGCGCTCGCATGGTGGTATCCACCCCCCAGAGTTAAAAACGCTATCAAATAAGACCGCTATTGCCGATTTCCCCTTAGCAAAGCAATTTGTCATTCCTGTTCCACAAGTGGGCGATAGTGCGTTGCTTAGTATCAACGCCGGTGAGCGGGTATTAAAAGGCCAAGCACTGACAACAGGCACCAGTTTCTCTCATTGTCCTGTGCACGCACCGACTTCAGGTACCATTACAGCCATTAAACAGATGCCCAGCAACCATGCGTCTGGCTTACCTGTTTTAAGCTGTGTGCTCGCCGCTGACGGACAAGATGAAGCTATCGAAGCCATTACCAGTGACGTTTCCGCGTTGGACAATCAACAGATCTTAAAAAAGATCCAAGACGCTGGTATAGCTGGCCTCGGTGGAGCCGCATTTCCGACCCACATAAAACTACGACCAGCGAGCGACATTGAGCTCGTGATCATCAACGGTATTGAGTGTGAACCTTACATCACGTCCGATGATAGATTAATGCAAGAGCATAGCGATCAAATCCTGTCCGGCATCGCCATTATTGAACGCTTATTGACCCCTAAACGGATCATTATCGCCATTGAAGATAATAAACCCGAAGCCAGTGAAGCAATGCAGCATTCACTCAATCGAAGCGAACTGTCCAGTGACCAAGTTAGGATCACAAAAGTACCCACAAAATACCCATCTGGCGGTGAGAAACAGTTAATCCAAATTTTAACCGGTCAAGAAGTACCTTCAGGCGCAATACCCGCCCAGCTTGGTATGCTGGTACAAAATGTCGGTACCGCATACGCAATACAAGATGCTGTCATTAATGGAAAACCACTCACATCAAGAGTGGTCACGGTTACTGGACTTAATAGCGAAAATCCTGGTAACTACTGGATGCCGATAGGCACGCCGATTGAGCATATTCTTCACACTAACGGCTTTAAAGGCGATCTAAACCAAGATAAAGTCATTATCGGCGGCCCAATGATGGGCCACTTATTACCTGATGTCGCAGCGCCGGTGCTTAAAGGGACCAACTGTGTATTATTGCCAAGCAGTGAAGAGATCGCAGAAGAACAACATGAAATGCCTTGCATTCGTTGCGGAGAATGCGCCGTAGTATGCCCTGCATTGCTATTACCACAGCAGCTTTTTTGGCATGCTCAAGCAGAAGAATATGACAAAGCCGCTAGCTTTAATCTTCGTGATTGTATTGAGTGCGGTTGCTGCAGTTATGTTTGTCCAAGTGACATTCCATTAGTTGAATATTATCGCGTCGCTAAATCTGCACTGCGTACACAATCTGAAGAGAAAAAACAGGCGGATTTAGCCAAACAACGTTTTGATGCGAGACAGCAACGACTGGAAGATGAAAAACTCGCTCGAGAAACTAAAGCAAAAGAAGCTGCCGAACGTCGTAAAAATAACATGGGGAGCACCGACAACAATGCGGTGGCAGAAGCCATGGCACGCATTAAGGCGAAGAAAGCCGCCGAGTCGAATGCTGGAGACACCACTGCAACGGACGCTGTTCAAGATAAAAAGGCGCAAATAGCCGCCGCGGTTGCTCGTGCAAAGGCTAAGAAAGCCTCTCCTGCTGCAACGAATAAACAGCCAGCGGACTCCGACGATGTAGAAGTCGACGAGAGCAATGATAAAAAAGCTAAAATAAACGCGGCCATTGCCAGAGCAAAAGCCAAAAAGGCACAACAAAACACAACGGTGGTGAAGTCTCTCGACGTTACAGAAGAAGCTCATTCTGTAGATGCTGTAGACGAAAAGAAAGCGAAAGTGGCCCGCGCCAAGGCAAAGAAACTACGACAGCTTGATGCAGAGCCAGTTCAAAACAACGCGGTAGTAGCTGAATTGGTCACTAAAACAGAGTTACAGCTCTCGCCTGAAGAGATCAAAAAAGCCCGTATTGCTGCAGCTATCGCCAAGGCGAAAGCAAAAAAGCAGTCCGCTGTTATTGATGCGTCAGCACCGACGCAAAGTAGCGTGCTAGAAAACGATTCAGTTACTCCGACAGAAATAGCACTGTCCCCTGAGGATATCAAAAAAGCCCGTATTGCTGCAGCTATCGCTAAGGCGAAAGCAAAAAAGCAGTCCGCTGTTATTGATGCGTCAGCACCGACGCAAAGTAGCGTGCTAGATAACGATTTAGGGACTCTGACAGAAATAGCACTGTCACCAGAGGATATCAAAAAAGCCCGTATTGCTGCAGCTGTCGCCAAGGCGAAAGCAAAAAAACAATCTGCCGTAATCGATGCATCAGCGATTATAAAAAATAGCGTGCTAGAAAACGATTCAGTTACTCCGGCAGAAATAGCACTGTCCCCTGAGGATATCAAAAAAGCCCGTATTGCTGCAGCTATCGCCAAGGCGAAAGCAAAAAAGCAGTCCGCTGTTATTGATGCGTCAGCACCGACGCAAAGTAGCGTGCTAGATAACGATTTAGGGACTCTGACAGAAATAGCACTGTCACCAGAGGATATCAAAAAAGCCCGTATTGCTGCAGCTGTCGCCAAGGCGAAAGCAAAAAAAGCGCAAGCCAAATTGGAAGAGAAGGAATAATTCATGGCATTTAAGTTAGCTTCATCGCCACACTTAAAAGTGCAGCTGCAAACCCAAAGTGTGATGCGAAGAGTCATTTTGTGTGCACTCCCCGGTATCGCTACCCAGTTTTACTTTTTTGGCTGGGGTGTTTTGATCCAAGTATTACTGGCGATTGCTGTTGCTTTGCTCAGTGAATCAGCCGTACTCAAGCTAAGAAAGCGTCCTGTTCGACCGACCATAAGCGACAATAGCGCGGTCCTTACGGCGTTATTAATCGGGGTCTCAATCCCCTCAATAGCACCTTGGTGGGTCGTAGTGATAGGTACTGTCTTTGCCATTGTCATCGTCAAACACCTATACGGTGGCTTAGGGCAAAATATATTTAATCCCGCGATGGCAGCCTATGTCATGTTACTGATCTCCTTTCCAGTACAAATGACCAGTTGGGCAGTACCGTTATCATTAGCGTCAACGCCAATGGATTTAGGGTTAACACTCAAAGCCATTTTTGGAACCATGACGTCAGAGCAACTCAATATATACAAATTGGGTTTTGACGGCATAGCAATGGCAACGCCTCTCGATACAGTAAAGACTGACTTATCACTTGGATTAACCATTACAGAAAGCCTAACGAAAGCCATTTTCTCTGACGGTTACGGCGTAGGTTGGTTTTGGGTAAATATTGCCTACTTACTTGGCGGCCTCGCCATGCTTAAATTAAAAGTTATCCGATGGCAGATAAGTGTCGGCATTATTGCCTCTCTTTTTGTATGCAGTAGCTTTGGTTACTTATTAAGCCCAGACACACACATTGGTCCATTATTCCAACTGTTTTCAGGCGCAACGATGCTGGCCGTATTCTTTATCGCCACCGATCCGGTCACCGCTGCAACCAGCGTACGAGGTAGATTGCTATTTGGTGCCTTAATCGGAGTATTAGTTTATGTTATCCGTACTTATGGTGGCTATCCAGACGCATTTGCCTTCGCGGTTTTACTGGCGAACCTATGTGCACCTTTCATCGATTATTATGTAAAACCACGTAGCTACGGGCATCGATCTGGAAACTAATCGCCGTTAAATGGCGAGTAAAACAGCGGAACTTAAGTCAAATAGGTGCCATCAAGACTGTGTTTAGAGGCTATATTTTGAAAATCAGTTTAGAGACAATATTTTGAAAAATTCAATGTTAAAAAATGGTTTGTTACTCGCACTATTTGCCCTGCTTTGCACCGGACTAGTCGCCGTAGTCAACCAGCTTACATTTGCTAAAATAAAGCAACAGGAACAGATTGAGCTGGCAAGAGTGTTACATCAGATAATTCCTGATGAATTACATGATAACGAGCTCACAGAACATTGCATAACCATTACATCTGTTGATTTCCTAGGCACTGACAAGCCCCTTCCAGCTTATATTGCTACAAAAGAGGGTATTGGTATTGCCATCGCAATTGAAACTGTTGCACCCGATGGTTACAACGGCGACATTAGAATTATCATCGGCTTAGATAAGTCAGGCACCGTGTTAGGCGTGCGTACACTTTCACATCAAGAAACCCCTGGCTTAGGTGACAAAATCGAGCGAAGAAAATCAGATTGGGTATCTTCGTTCAAAGGGTTATCGATATTGTCAGACAAAGATAAACGCTGGCATGTAAAAAAAGATGGCGGAGAGATAGACCAATTTACTGGTGCTACAATTACACCCAGAGCATTCGTAAAAGCGGTTAAAAAAGCCACGCTATATTTTAATGCACATAAAGACGAACTATTAGATGCGCCCGCTAACTGTGAGGTAGGTAATGAGTGATTATAAAGAGTTAGCCTGGCAAGGACTTTGGAAGAACAACCCAGGGCTAGTTCAATTACTGGGCTTATGTCCGTTGCTCGCCGTTACAGCCACTTTAACCAATGCGTTAGGACTTGGGTTGGCGACATTACTGGTGTTGATTGGTTCGAACATTTTAGTCTCTTTAGTGAGAGATTTTGTCCCGAAAGAGATCCGCATACCGGTGTTTGTAATGATCATTGCCGCATTGGTCACCAGCGTTCAGCTATTCATTAATGCTTATGCCTATGGTCTTTACCTGTCGCTAGGGATATTTTTACCACTGATTGTGACCAACTGCGTCATCATTGGCCGAGCTGAAGCATTTGCCTCGCGAAACAACGTAGCAAAATCAGCCTTCGACGGATTAATGATGGGATTAGGTTTTACTCTCGTACTTTGCGTACTAGGTGCTAGCCGTGAAATATTGGGACAAGGTACGCTCTTTTACGGTGCGGACCAGTTATTAGGTGAATGGGCAAAAGGGTTAACGATCCAGCTTTGGCAAGTCGATACCACTTTTTTGTTAGCCATGCTTCCACCCGGTGCTTTTATCGGAATTGGACTGCTGATCGCGCTTAAAAATGTAATTGATAGTTACTTCGAGGCTAGACAGCCTAAGATTGAGGAAGCAGCGCCAACACGCGTTAGGATCACGAAAGTTAACTAATACAGGTTCATTTAATCTAAAAATATCATCTTCAAAATAATAATAACATCGATGGATACTGGCATATGAACACAGAAAAACGGCGCATTATTTTAGAGCGACTTAGAGATAACAACCCTCATCCTGAAACTGAGCTGAATTTCTCAAGTCCATTTGAGCTGTTAGTGGCAGTGACACTTTCAGCTCAAGCGACCGATGTTAGTGTTAACAAAGCAACAAAAAAATTATTTCCTGTCGCTAATACAGCGCATAGTATTGCCGCCCTTGGGGTTGACGGACTCAAGCAGTATATTAAGACCATTGGCTTATACAACAATAAAGCAATTAATGTCGTTAAAGCCTGTGAGATCTTAGTCGAGCAATATGATGGTGTGGTACCCGAAAATAGAGAAGCATTAGAGGCGCTACCTGGCGTTGGTAGAAAAACAGCTAACGTAGTACTTAATACCGCATTCGGCTGGCCTACCATCGCGGTAGATACTCACATTGACAGAGTTTCAAATCGTACTAAGTTTGCGATGGGTAAAAATGTCGTTGAAGTCGAGAAGAAACTGTTAAAAGTGGTGCCAACTGAGTTTAAAGTTGATGTACATCACTGGTTGATTTTACACGGCCGCTACACCTGCATTGCCAGAAAGCCTCGCTGTGGCAGCTGTATAATTGAAGACTTGTGTGAATTTAAAGACAAAATTTACCCTGAAGATTAATAACACCTTCACGGTTTATGATAAATATTACCCATAAAAAAGCCGCTTTCGCGGCTTTTTTTAAAACATATTGATAAAGAAAATAGACAGTCCAACCGCAATAATAACGCTAAGTCCTAGCGACATTTTTAGTTCAGTTTGCATCGGTAACTCCTCGAATAAGTTAATTAATACTATAAGATAAATGAGACTTTATCAGGCTAATTTAAACGTTTTGTGATCTGCGCACGGTCTAATGTAGTCAAAACTCTATCCTAATAACAAACAGTATCCATCGGCTATATTTTCGATATAATTCAATGAGAAAAAACAACAAATAAAGAGGACGAAATGGCACAGTTACTACATACCATGTTACGCGTAGGAAATTTGGAGCGCAGTATTGAATTTTACACCCAAGTTATGGGCATGAAATTATTACGTAAAAGCGAAAATAGTGAATACAAATATACCCTAGCATTTGTTGGCTACGATGAAGAGTCTACAGGCAGTGCGGTGATTGAACTGACCTATAACTGGGGGACTGAAGAATATGACATGGGTAACGCTTTTGGCCATATAGCCATAGGTGAAGAAGATATTTATGCCCGTTGTGAAGCAATAGCCAACGCTGGCGCTAAAGTTATACGTCCAGCGGGTCCCGTTGCTGGCGGCAGTACTGTCATTGCCTTCGTAGAAGACCCTGATGGTTATAAGATCGAGTTAATCCAAATGAGCTCATCTCAGCAAGGCTTGGGATAACGGCCTCTTTTAAATTTCTCCTTTTCTAAAGATATAAAAAAAGCGCCTTTCGGCGCTTTTTATTTTTTGGTTACTTTAGAACTTAACAGTTACACCTGCATAGTACTGGCGACCAATTGTGTCGTAAACTTCTGGTACGGTACCGCCATCACTACCGTTAGAGACGTTTGAAGGCTCTTCGTCAGTCAAGTTCTTAACACCAGCGCTTAACATCCAAGCGTCGTTGATGAAGTAGCTTGCTGAAACGTTATGGTAAAGAATCGCATCAACCTTAGTGCCTTCGCCTAAGTCATCCATCTCACCGATGTAACGGTTGAAGTACATAACATTCCAATCATCTTGACCGGCTTTGATGCTAAAGTTATTACGTACTTGAGCATATGCACCGAAGTTACCATCGATAGTATTAGTGTAATCTACGCCATCTTGCTCAAAGTTCAGCAAGTAAGTGGTGTCATTGCTAACGGTCCAGTCTAGGTTTAACACTTCAAAGCTATACGCTAGGTTAAAATCGATACCGCTAGTGTCTTGGTAACCGACGTTAGTTAGTGAATTGGTAAGGTTATCTAGATCACCGTTTGCACCAATATTAAAGGCTTCACACGCTGCTTGGTCACCCGCAAAACAGTTGTTCAAACCATTTTGGGTATCCATACGTGCAATTGCATTCTTCACTTTAAAGCGCCAGTAATCGACAGTCAGTGACATGCCATCAACATAGCTAGGCGAATACACTAAACCCGCAGTGTAAGACTCTGACTCTTCAGGTTTAAGATCTTCATCAGAGGTTCGAATAACTAAGATCTGTGGGTCTTGCTCATTACCCCATGGATCTTTAAGATAATCGAATGAACCTGAGTTTCCGCCGTATAGCTCGCTGACACTTGGTGCACGGAAACCTGTCGCCGCAACTGTACGGATCATTAAGTCATCAGTCGCTGCGTATGTTAGACCAATTTTCCAAGTCGATGCGTTACCGAATGTAGAGTAATCGTCGAAACGAAGCGCGAATTCACCGGTTAGCTTATCAGTAAAAGGCACGCTGACTTCTTGGAAAACAGAAATTACGTTGTAGTTACCATCAGTAGGATCTTGTTGAGCAGCGGTACTTTCACCTGCAACCACAATTGGGTCTGGATTATAGAAACCACTCTCATAACGGTATTCTGCACCGATAGCGTAAGCTACAGCACCTGCATCAAGGTCAAAAAGCTCACCGGTTAGACCCGCGGAGAATACATGTTGCTCGTTACCGCCATCAGCATTTTCAGTATAAGCAACACTATCAAGTAATGCTTGGTCCGTCATTGGCTGGCCACTAAACCATGCATCTTGATCGGCATAGATTGCATCTGTCATGATTGATGCATTGATCGAGTTTTCTACCGCTGTTTCAGCTTTGTTTTTACCGTAAGTATAGGAAATATCCCAGTCCATACCGGTATTGACATCAATTGAACCTGCAAGAGCAGCTGAGACACGTAATGTATCAGTGTCCTGAGTATAAACACGAGGACCAACGTCATTCATACGTTTTCTGTAGTTTATCTCGCCTTTATCATCAGCAACAATACCGCCAGCTGCCATTTCAGGCGTAATCTCTGCACAAGTTAATGGATCTTGACCTGTCTTACAGACATCTAGTTGTAAATTTGCTGGCTGAGGCGCCAACTGCTGGTTTGACTTACGCTTGGTGTAAAGAATATCACCCGTTAGCACTAGCTCATTGCCAAGCTCTTGAGTCATGTTAGCAAATAAGCTGTAACGCTTACTTGGAGTCTGGTAAAAACTGTCTTGGGTATAATCATAGCCTTGCCCTTGGGGAACCCACGCAGTGCCATCATTATTCTTAACTTCTGTTTTATTGTTGCCTTTGTCATCTAGTATTGGATTTCCATTCTCATCCAATTGATTTCCAACAATGCCGCCATTTGGTGTAAATGAACTGTTACCTGGATCTGTCCAGTCACGATCAGATTGAACAACACCACGACGCTCAGAGTAAGCAGCACCGAATGTGTAGTTACCTGTATCGGTATTAAAACCGTAAAGAGCACTGATTTCGCCGTTTTCACCGTCGCTCTTATCAGTCATGCCACCAGTTACATCTATCTGGAAGCCATCAAAATCTTTTTTAGTGATGATGTTAACAACACCTGCAATAGCGTCAGAGCCATAGACTGCTGATGCACCATCTTTTAGAATCTCTACACGTGCAATCATTGCAACAGGGATAGAGTTAAGATCCACAGCGCTATCAGCACCTGAACCTGAGTTAACCATACGGCGACCGTTAAGCAATACTAACGTACGCTGTGAGCCCATACCACGAAGGTCAACTTGAGCAACACCGTCTGCACCGTTGTTAGTACTTGAACCAACAGCAGCACCAGCCATAGAAGTTTGTGCTTGTAGCATTTGGTCAACAGAAGTAAAGCCTTCAGCTTTAATTGTTGCTGCGTCAATAACGGTAACTGGAGAGGCTGTTTCCATATCCTGTCGTTGAATACGGGAGCCGGTTACAGCGATACGCTCTACTTTAGCTTCCTCTTCAGCGTAGGCTGCTGTAGAAACAGTAATTGCTGATGTAGATACAGATGCGATCAATCCGAACTTTATTGCAGAGGCCAATTTCGATGGTCTGTTCATTTATGTCGTACTCCCTAGCTTAATTATTTTTATATGCACGTCATTTGTTATCAGTGACGTTGCTAGAGATACTGCAATTTCACGTTTATGCCGTCAATCCACCAAATCGTTAACCATTCACTTTGCCTTGTTAACCAATATGGTAAATAAAGTAATCAAAAATCGAGCCGGTCGTTTTTCATGAAAGCAATAACCCAACAAGGCAGAGTAATAAGCCGCAATGCACCCATATATTGGTGTAAACACCTGCTGAGCCAGTAACCTTTTATTAACCATCAAAATAAACAAAGCGTGACACAGATCACATTTATTCTTTTGTTTTTTTAGTAAAAAGGCCACATATATGGTCAATTATTAGAGTTGGCTCATGCTTTTTTATGCAGAAATAGACTAGCCAGCAAGAAACCGTTCAGAATTGAAACAATACTTCACACTGGGATTGTTACCGCTGACAACATAAGGGCGTACAAACACACATCAATCCACACGTATCAGCAACAGATGTTATAACTTCAGATGTTAGAAGTAACATTTATGAATTAGAATAAATACTCACAATTGATAGATAACTAAGCTGCCGAATTGTAGATTTAGACCCATTACATCACAGAGCATCAATCACGCTGAAATAATCACGGCGAAATATTCAACATAGGCTGGAATCACCTTGAGTTCATCACTGTCACTCAAACTACAGTGTATAGATGACTGTCTACATAATTTGAAAGGGTGAATTGTTGCTCTTAGGTACCATTAGAAAGTACAGGGATAGATTCGACGTAGGCATGATGTGCGCCAATGGTTTTGACAGTTCGACCTCACGATTTTGCAGTTTGATTTTACCTAAAGTTGTATTCGAACGCGCACAAGTATCACTTAAACGTTGATCAACATGTCTAAACCCCGCCACTAAAATATTCAACACCCATTAAGAATGAGGGGCTGTCCACTGTTGTCATTAATGGGAAAGGGAATTAGCCGTTCGTTCGATGCAACACTGCTCGATAATAATGACTATCAAGGAAAGTAATGAGTCACATCGGATACGGAGCCCCCATTCAATTAGCCAATAAGCATAAACTAAATCTAAAAACGTTGCAGCTTAGATAAAAACAACACTTACAAGCCCTTTCCGGCCATGAGTTTAGAGAACTCAGGCGTTGTCCGGAAATAATTCTGATGGGTTAAAAGGTGGTTACGGTTAAAAAATGCAACTGCAGGTGATAAGCACCTACAGTATATATTGCGGATTGAAGAGCAATCATAACGCGATTGCTTAAACAGTGAAGTAAACGGAATGTTTATTTAGATTCTGGTTGGATCATATTAAAATGGTTATAGGCCCGTTGCGTTGCAATACGTCCACGTGGCGTTCTTTGTATAAATCCTTGTTGGATCAAAAATGGTTCCAGTACGTCTTCAATCGTTTCGCGCTCTTCACCAATGGCTGCCGCTAAGTTATCAAGCCCTACAGGGCCACCCATAAATTTGTCGATAATGGCAAGAAGTAGTTTTCGATCCATATAATCAAAACCTTCCGCATCGACATCGAGCATGTCTAAGGCTAACTCTGCAATCACTTTGGTCACATCTCCACTATGTTTAACCTCTGCAAAGTCACGTACTCGCCGCAGTAAACGATTGGCAATACGAGGTGTACCACGAGAACGTTTGGCTATTTCAACCGCGCCTTCTTCGTCAATTTCTAAGTCCATCACTTTTGCAGAGCGGAGCACAATGGTGGATAAATCTTTAACGTTGTAAAACTCTAAGCGCAGCGGAATACCAAATCTCGCCCGTAACGGAGAGGTCAATGAACCGGCTCTTGTGGTGGCTCCCACTAATGTAAATGCCGGTAGATCCAGCTTAATAGAACGCGCCGCTGGTCCTTCACCAATCATAATATCTAATTGGTAGTCTTCCATCGCGGGATACAAAATCTCTTCTACTACCGAACTTAATCGATGAATTTCATCAATAAATAAAACGTCGTTCTCTTCAAGGTTAGTCAACAAAGCCGCTAAATCACCCGCCTTTTCTAGCACAGGCCCTGATGTAGACTTTATATTCACGCCCATTTCATTGGCAACAATCATCGCCAATGTTGTCTTTCCAAGACCCGGAGGACCATAAATCAGCATATGATCTAACGCTTCGCCACGCTTTTGCGCGGCTTCAATAAAGATTTTCAACTGTGCGCGAGTATCATCTTGCCCAGTATACTCGTCCAAAAGTTTAGGACGCATCGCCCTATCAATGACTTCTATAGGTTCGATAACGTGTGGTTGTATTAGGCGATCAGCTTCAATCATCGGTTATCCTTAAAGCATCGATTTAAGTGCTGATTTAATCAGCGATTCAGAGTCTATACCGTCAACATACACTGCAGAAACAGCTTTACTCGCTTGCGCTGGTTTATATCCGAGCGACAACAGTGCGCCAATAGCATCTTCTTCGGCAGTATTGGCGACTACGGGAACGGTATAGTTTGATTGCAGCATAAACTCTCTTTCAGATCCTACCGATGCTTCCATCAGGCTCTTGAGCTTATCACGCATTTCAATGAGCAAACGTTCCGCCGTTTTCTTACCGACGCCAGGCAACTTTACCAACGTAGCAATATCATCTCTGCCTACGCAAGCGACAAACTCACCCGCTGTCATGCCCGATAAAATGGTCAACGCCAGTTTTGGCCCGACGCCATTAGTCTTAATTAACAACCTAAAGAGTGCACGTTCCTGCTTAGAGATAAAACCATACAATAATTGCGCATCTTCTCTGACCACGAAGTGGGTAAAAACAACGGCCTCTAATCCTATTTCGGGTAACTCATAAAAGCTTGTCAGTGGCATTTGGATCTCATACCCCACACCGCCAACATCGATAAGCACTTCAGGTGCTTGTTTTTCTACAAGTAGACCACGTATACGACCAATCATTTATATCTTCCGTATGTACTTGAATTCGCTTTGCCGCCCATAGCAACCAAGCTTTGACTTGTATGAAAATGACATACCGCAACCCCTAATGCGTCAGCCGCATCGGCTTGAGGTGCACTCGGCAACTTTAAAATTTGCTGGATCATGTGCTGTACTTGCTCTTTTTGTGCCCTACCTGTGCCGACAACTGATTTTTTTATTTGAGTCGCACTGTATTCAGCAACGGGTAAATTTGCTGCGGTGGCCGCCACAATGGCAGCACCACGCGCTTGACCAAGCTTAAGTGCTGAATCAGCATTCTTAGCCATAAATACCCGTTCAATAGCAAATTCATCAGGTTGGTATTGTCTGATAATTTCGGAAAGACCATCAAAAATTTGCTTAAGACGCAGTGGTAATTCGTCTGAACTGGTTCTTATACAACCGCTACCAACATAAACATGTTGGCGACCAATACATTGAATAACACCATAACCGGTGATCCTAGAGCCTGGATCAACGCCTAAAATAATTGCCATATCGCTTATTCCAGCCCCGCCATGACATCGTCAGAAATCCCACCATTGTGGTAAACCTCTTGCACATCATCATGATCTTCAAGATTATCGATTAAGCGTAAAAACTTTGGTGCCGTGCTCGCATCAAGTTCCGCTGTTGTGGATGGCAACATGGTCACTTCAGCATTCACCGCTTCAAGCCCTGCAGCATCCAATGCATCTTTTACTGCACCAAAATCCTCTGGTGTGGTGAATACATCAATAGAACCGTCTTCATGCGCAATAACATCATCAGCACCAGCTTCAAGTGCGGCGTCCATAACAGTATCTTCATCTACATCTTGATAAGAAATAATACCTTTTTTATCAAACAAATAAGCAACAGAGCCATCGGTGCCTAAGTTGCCGCCTGATTTACTAAACGCATTTCTGACGCCGGAAACCGTACGGTTTTTGTTATCCGTCATGGTTTCAACTAATACCGCTGTACCGCCAGGACCATAACCTTCATAGATAATGGTCTCTAATATTTGACCATCTAACTCGCCAGCACCGCGTTTTACCGCTCGCTCAACCGTGTCACGCGTCATGTTATTTGATAATGATTTATCGATGGCTGCCCGCAATCTTGGATTTGAATCGGGATCAGAGCCACCTTCTCTTGCAGCGACAGTGAGCTCACGGATAAATTTAGTAAAAAGCTTACCACGCTTAGCATCTTGCGCTGCTTTACGGTGCTTAATATTGTCCCATTTACTATGACCTGCCATCTCTTTCTCCTACATTCGATTCTCTAGAGAATAAGCATTTCATCATGCCCATCACCAAAATTATTCGAAAAAAAAGCCGAGTCTAAACTCGGCTCTTTTTAACAGTATTTACTGCTCGTCTTTGTTCTCTTCCGCAATGACACAGATACCCAGTTCAACTAACTGCACTGGATTTGCAAAGCCAGGCGCATTGGTCAATGGACATGCCGCCGTTGTTGTTTTAGGAAATGCCATTACATCACGAATTGAGCTTGCGCCCGTCATCAACATGATGATGCGATCTAAACCAAATGCTAAACCTGCATGTGGCGGCGTACCATAACGTAGCGCTTCAAGTAGGAAGCCAAACTTTTCGTTCGCTTCTTCGTCATTAATACCTAGAATTCTAAATACTGCTGACTGCATCTCACTATTATGGATACGTACCGAACCGCCACCTAACTCACAACCGTTCAATACCATATCGTAGGCATCTGAAATAGCGCCAATAGGATTCGCTTCCAGTTCTGCTGGTGTCATATTGCTCGGCGCGGTGAATGGGTGATGCATCGCATGCAATCCACCATCTGAAGTCGGCTCAAACATCGGGAAGTCAACGACCCAAAGCGGTTTCCAATCGCCTTGTAGTAATTCAAAATCTTCACCCGCTTTCAAACGAAGTGCGCCCATAGCTTCGGCAACGATGTTCGCTTTATCTGCGCCAAACAGAATTAGATCACCTGTTTGTGCACCGGTGCGCTCAAGCAGTGCGGTAACAACATCTTCAGTTAAAAACTTAAGCACTGGAGATTGAATACCTTCCATGCCTTTATCAAGGTCATTAACCTTCATCCACGCTAAGCCTTTTGCGCCATAAATAGTGGCATATTTTGCATAGTCATCGAGATTCTTGCGTGAAAGTTTAGCGCCGCCAGGAATGCTAAGAACGGCAACTCGCCCTTCTGGATCGTTTGCAGGGCCATTGAACACAGCAAACTCAACATCTTTTACAAGGTCAGCAACATCAATTAGCTCAAGTGGGTTACGTAAATCTGGCTTATCTGAGCCGTAACGACGCATCGCTTCAGCGAAGGTCATTTTTGGGAATTCACCCAAATCAACATTCAACAATTCTTTAAATAGACCGCGAGTCATCTCTTCTGTTTTAGCCATCACTTGCGCTGAAGACATAAACGAGGTTTCAATATCTATCTGAGTAAATTCTGGCTGACGGTCAGCACGTAAGTCTTCATCACGGAAGCACTTCACGATTTGGTAATAGCGGTCAAATCCAGACATCATCAACAACTGCTTAAATAGCTGTGGAGATTGTGGCAAAGCGAAAAACTGACCTTTGTAAGTACGACTCGGCACTAAGTAATCACGTGCACCTTCTGGTGTCGCTTTGGTCAGGATTGGCGTTTCAATATCTAAGAAACCGTTCCCATCAAGAAAACGTCTAACAGCACTGGTCACTTTAGAACGGAATACGATACGGTCAGCCATTTCAGGACGACGTAAGTCTAAGTAGCGATACTTTAAGCGTTGCTCTTCAGTATTGTGCTGGTTTTTGTCCATATTAATTGGCAATGGAGCAGAGCTGTTTAATATGGTCAGTTCAGATCCAAATATCTCGATTTCACCGGTGCGCATATCTGCATTAATCTGGCTATCGGGTCTAGCGCTAACTCGACCTTTAATTTGAACACAAAACTCACTGCGTAAGGTGCTTGCTATCTCAAACACCTCAGGAAGATCTGGATCATAAACAACTTGAACAATGCCTTCTCTATCACGCAGGTCGAGAAAAACAACGCCGCCTAAATCTCGGCTACGATTAACCCAACCCACTAGGGTTACTTCTTGACCAACGTGAGACTGATTAACGTCCCCACAATAATGACTGCGCATTTAACTCTTTCCTTTATTCCACAAAACGATGTTTGAAGATCTGGTTCAAAACAAGACAAAAGCGGCATTATAGAGACATATTGCCGTTTTCCAAATAACTTATCGACTAGTCGGTTAAGTATCAGCCAATTTTCAAAAAAAATGAATAGATTTAACCGAATGTTACTGCTGTTGCGAATTTCTGGATGATTTTCCGCCGGCATTCTTAGCACGATACATATGCCTATCCGCCGTCTTTAATAATGTATCAACACTGTCACCATCCGCAGGGTATAACGCAATCCCCATACTGGCAGATACCGATAGTGAAAGTTGATCAATCACAAAGGGGCTCGACAAGCGCTGTAGCAACAGTTCTGCTACATCATTTACCGCGGATATCGAATCCACTTTATGAAGTATGACAATAAATTCATCGCCACCTAATCTACCGACCGTATCGGCACGTCTAACAGCGTTGTTCAATGCTTGGCTAATCGCAATAAGATAGTCGTCACCAACATGATGACCGTATTCATCATTAATGGCTTTAAAACCATCAAGATCAACAAAAATAACGGCAAACTGTGACATTTCTCGACTATGGGTCAATATTGCCTGCTCCAATCGTTCCTCTATCATTGAGCGATTAGGGAGTTTGGTTAAACTGTCATGTTTAGCAAACAGCGCCATCTTATTCTCGGCCGCAATTCTTAGCGCCACTTCTCTGCGCAAACGCCTATTTGCCAACAAGGCCACAATAACCAATACCGCAAGCGCACTAAAAACAATAATACTTAACCGCAATCTATTTTCAAAATCCTCACGACCAAACTCTATTGTTTGCGATACCCATTTTTGATGAATCTTTTGCTGCTGAGCACGATCAATGTTGTCAATGACGCTATTAATGAAAGGTAACAAAAGCTGTTGTCGCTTATTGATACCAATGTGGCTACGCTGCTCAGAAAAATCAACCAACATCGACATTTTGAGTTCAGAAAATTGGCCTTCTTTCAGCCCTGCACTTAAATTCATCACTTTATCGATAAAGACATCCGCTAAGCCTTCATCTACAGCATTTAGACCAGCGTGACTATTGGGCACCAATACTAACTCTAATGTGGGGTACTCTTGCATTAAATCAGTAACAATATGGTAGCCCTCAACAACCGCAAGTCGCAAGCCTTTGAGCTCCGTTAAACTAAATATACTAACGCTATCTAACGAGCTAACCAATCCCCATGGCGCTGGCCAGTAAGAGTTGGAAAATACTAACTTCTCTTGACGCTGCGCCGTAGGCACAATACTACCCGACATGTCGATATCACCGCGTAATAGCGCATCTAGCAATGTCTGCCAATTACTGAATTCGACATAGTTGAGCTTCAAACCAAGCTCCTGCGAAATGATCTTAAATACCTCGCTATTAATCCCTGCGTAATCACCATTGTCGCTTTTATATTCCATCGGAGCCCAATTATTAACAAAACCGACTTTAATCTCACCCATGCTTTTTATCATGGCGCGTTGTTTTGAGTTCAGCTGGACGAGTTTTTTGGTCGAGGAATAAATTCTATCGGCAGGATTTAAAATCCACTTTCTTTCAATCGCAGCCAACTCCGAAGAGTTAATAGCGTTAAACCCTTTTGAAATACGATCAGAAAAATCGAGATCATTGTTTCGATTTAATACATAAAGGTCGGTTTTAAAATGGATCGGTTTAAATTGGTAAAAATCTTCCCAGCGATCTTTTAACAATAAGTAGTGTTGTGTCCATGCTGCTGCAGCAATAAAGCCGTCCACTCTGCCCGATTCAGCGGCTTCTATCATCTGCTGGACATTGGCCACATAGTAAAAATCAGAATCCGGCAGGGCTTCAATTAACTCGGTTAGATAAGGCGATGTAGGCGCGACTGCAAAAACTTTTCCCTTTAGCTCTTCAACTGTTTTAAAAGACGTTTTATAGGAAAACAGCCTGCTGCTAACTTGATAGATCAGATGGGCTCGATTGAGTCCTGACTTCATAGACTCACTTTCGGGGTAACCCAGCTGCACATCCGCGATGCCCCGTTGAACATTCACGATGCCTTGCTGCATGTCTCCAGCAATAAAGCGTATCGGCAACCCCGTTTTATCCGACCATAATTTCCAAATATCAACCAATAAACCATGTGGTAAACCGTTGGGACCAATATCCGCATAGGGTTCAACCCCGGTCTGCATCGCCACGACAACTTCGTTCTGGCTGCGCTGTATGCCCAGCCAATCACGTTCAATGTTATTACGTTCTACTGGCGTAACTAAACTGAATCCTTGCATTACGGTCCGTAACAATGACGCTTTACCCTTTTTAACCGCCGGATAAAATGCAAATTCACTAATCGCGATACGCCGATTAACTGGAAATGACATGATCACTTTTTGACTAATGTTGCTCTCACGCAGGTAACCTTCAAGACCTGCAAAGACAAAAACGTCATTGTTAATCACCGCATCCAGTAACTGTTGACGATTAGCGTAATAAGCAAAAGTCAGCTTCGGCTGCTTTTCGAGCAACGCGTCAATATGGGCTGCGCCCTTAACAACACCAATTTTATAAGGAATAAGCTTTTCTAAGGTATTGATACTGGTCAAAGCTTTATTAATATAAAGGTAGCCATTTACCTTTGAGATAGGTTCAGCAAAATCGAATAATTTTAGCCTCGCAGGCGTCTTTGCCATCCCAATGTGAATATCGGCAAGTGATTGCTCAACATTGTCTAAAGATTGCTGCCAATTAACGGGCCTAAACACAACGTCTTGTTGATTAAGACGCGCCCATTGCCGCCAAAAATCGACTAAGAGACCATCAGCGACCCCGTTTTCATCGACATATTGGAACGGGTAACTATCATCGCTCATTGATATCACTAATGGCTGCCCGCTATCTTTAGCTGCAGAAAATACTGATGTCGAAAAAAAGACGGAGAAAACAGTCAGCAACACGTAAGCGTTATATTTCAATTACAATCCCTATAAAAGGTCAACTATCTGTAAATAATTTGTATCTATAATGCTATTAGACAAAATTTTATGAGGAATTTCCAGTACTAGTCTTGCTGGTTGCAGATATGTTTAGCTAGAATAAGGAGTTGAATCCCCACTATTTGATCACATGAAACTTTCTCAAGACGACCTATATGCTAAACCGTACCAACAAGTCAGCGATTTTCAATTCGATGATAAAGTGGCAGGTGTGTTTAATGACATGATCCGTAGATCTGTACCAGGATACGGGCAAATCATTAATACTATTGGAGATTTAGCACAAAAATATGCTGTACCAAACAGTAAAGTGTATGATTTAGGCTGCTCTTTGGGCGCGGCAACGTTAAGTATTAGACGTCGAGTAGAGGGCCGTAATTGTCAGATAATCGCCGTCGATAACAGTGAATCCATGGTTGAACGCTGTAAAGAAAACCTTTCTGCTTATGTCAGCGAAACCCCCGTGAAGTTAATTTGCGGCGATATCCGCGATATCGAGATAGAAAATGCCTCTTTAGTCATACTCAATTTCACCATGCAATTTCTTGCGCCTGAGCATAGAGAAAACTTGCTCAAAAAAATCTATGATGGATTGTTACCTGGTGGGCTTTTAGTCTTGTCTGAGAAGATTTACTTCGAGCAAGACAAAATTCAATCCACTTTAGATGATTTACATCTCGATTTCAAAAGAGCAAATGGTTACAGTGAGTTAGAGATCAGCCAAAAAAGAAGTTCACTCGAACATGTCATGAAGCCAGATACGCTTCAACAACATGAAATACGGATAAGAGAACAAGGTTTTAGCCAGTTTAGTGTCTGGTTCCAATGTTTTAACTTTGCATCTATGGTGGCAATTAAGTGATAAGTTTTAGCTCGTTTTACAAACAAATTTCGGACTCTAGTCTACAACACTGGCTAGAGACCCTCCCAGCCATTTTAGGTGAATGGCAGCGAGAACATAAACATGGTTCGCTGCCTAAATGGGAAAAAGTGCTCAACAAATTGCATTACCCTACACCCGATAGCATTGATTTTAAAACCAGTGTAACGATAGGTTCTGGTAGCCAGTTATCGACAGGCGAACAAGAGAAACTTGAAAACCTGTTAGCGATATTTAAACCTTGGCGTAAAGGCCCATATTCTATTCATGGGATAGAAATCGATACAGAATGGCGCTCAGATTGGAAATGGGAGCGTTTAGCACCGCATATTTCACCTTTAGCCAACAGAACGGTACTGGATGTAGGTTGTGGCAGTGGTTATCACATGTGGCGTATGCTGGGTGATGGTGCTAAACATGTGGTAGGAATTGACCCATCACCCCTGTTTATGTGTCAGTTTGAAGCCGTTAAAAGAATTGCAGGTAACGACCAACCGATTCACTTCTTGCCGTTAGGCATTGAAGAACTGCCCCCCCTTGATGCATTCGACACCGTCTTTTCGATGGGAGTACTTTATCATCGCCGCTCGCCAATCGATCACCTGATCCAACTCAGAGATCAATTACGTACGGGTGGAGAACTCATTCTAGAGACCTTAGTCATTGATGGCGACGAGAACACTGTTCTAGTCCCAGAAGACCGCTATGGAAAAATGAATAACGTGTGGTTCTTACCTTCAGTTGCAGCGCTCATGCTTTGGCTTAAAAAGAGCGATTTCATCAATATACGTTGTGTTGACATTGATGTGACCTCCTTAGCAGAACAAAGAAGTACGAGCTGGATGCCGAATGAGTCATTAGTCGATTATTTAGACCCTAATGATGTTAGCCTTACCGTTGAAGGTTATCCTGCGCCAAAAAGAGCAACCATCATTGCCACCAAAAACCAACCAAATAAAGATTTAATCTAGCCGATAGTAATGGGAAGCACTATGTTAAAGCAGATAATTTGTATCGCCGCCATCGCAACCGCAATAAGCGGTTGTGCATCAACTAAAGACGTCAACGCACCTATGCCCGTTGATGCAACTGTGCTCGAAGCCAGTTTGAATCAACAAGAAGTTAATATTGTGAACGCAATTGATTCGTGCAAAGAGATGCAAACAGCAAGCATGACAACCTTGTCTGCCCAGCTAGCGCAATTAGACGAAAAAATCACCACTCTGAATAAAAAAGATAAAACAGCTGTTATCCCGGTTATTGCACCAAAACAATGCCCTCCATCACCGCTTCAAGGTAAGTTTATTCTAGGCGCAGTCGAAAATGTCTATGTCGATGAAATAAAAGCAAGCTTTAACACTCGCATCGATACTGGTGCAGAATCATCTTCACTAGATGCTCATAATATTATTTTATTTGAAAGAGATGGTAACCAGTGGGTTCGATTTGATGTGCTCACTAATGGCGCTAAACAGCCGGCACAAACGTTTGAATCTAAAGTCGAACGCTTCGTGCGGATTAAAGAATCTGATGATAAAACGGACAGACGTCCTGTTATCCATGCACACCTCGAGATTGGTCAATACAAAGCTGAGACAGATCTAAACTTAAGCGACAGAAGTCACTTAGAGTTCCCACTGTTACTTGGCCGCAAATTTATGCAAGATATTGCCGTGGTTGATGTTGGCCAAACTTATATCCATGGAAAGAAAAAAGGCGATAGTGCATCGTCTGCTTCTAAATAATAGGAATACAAATAATGCATTCTAGAAAGCCTTTTTATATTTTAGTTGCCTTGCTCTTTATTGCAGGCATCACCGCGAGTGTTTATCGCGGCATTGAGCACAGCGTACCTTTTTTCCCCGGCAAACAAGTTCAAAGTTGGGCCATTGATGCAAAAGTCAGCTTCCAAGGAACCGGCGAGCCTTCTGAGGTCTCTTTCTCTTTACCTGAAGATCCTGCTTATGAAGTCTTAGTCGAAAATGCAACATCACCCGGCTATGGTTTAACCATCACTAATAACAAGTATGATCGCCGCGCAATATGGTCTATTCGCAGCGCGACGGGCCAACAAGATCTCTATTATAAAGTGACCTTGATCCCAACAGGTCAAGAGCAACTGCTTGCAAAGGGTGAACCAGAAGCACCAACGCCTTATATGTGGCCAGCAACTGAAAGTGCCGCAGCAACACAGGCAACGGAAGAGGTTTGGGCTAAAAGTGCCACTAACCTTTCGTTTGCTCAGCAGCTCAACAAAGAGCTGAATGCTAATGAGCGCAGCCAAAATATTGAACTACTACTGACCGGAAACTCACCGAATAAATTATTCATGAGAATGCTGCACAACAAGGGAATTCCAGCTCAGGAAGTGAGCGGATTATTCCTTGAAGACCAGCGCCGCAGACAACAATTGACCACTTTCGTTGAAGTGTATAATGACGGTGAATGGCACTTATTCGACCCAGTCAAAGGAACTCAAGGCCGTCCAGAGAATCTATTGCTCTGGGATCGTTCAGGAACATCTGTACTCGATGTCATTGGCGGCGTTAACTCGCAAGTTAATTTCTCAATGTTACAAGATACTCGTTCCGCCCTTGCGACTGCCATTGATGTAATGAAGAATGACAATGCACTTGATTTCTCTTTGTATCAATTACCGCTTGAGGAGCAAAGCCTTTTTAAAGGTATATTGCTTATCCCAATCGGTGTGTTAATGGTGGTGTTTTTACGCGTACTGATCGGCATTAAAACCTCAGGTACGTTTATGCCGGTGCTAATTGCCCTCGCCTTTATCCAAACAACACTCATTACAGGACTGGTGGGCTTTTTGCTAATTGTGGCATTTGGCTTGATGATCCGCTCATACCTCTCTGAATTGAACCTGTTGCTCATATCGCGGATCTCCGCCGTGATTATTGTGGTTATCGGTATTATCGGACTCTTTACCTTAATATCTTATAAGTTCGGTTTAAGCGAAGGTCTCACAATTACATTCTTCCCGATGATTATCTTGGCATGGACAATTGAAAGAATGTCTATTCTCTGGGAAGAGGAAGGCGCTAAAGAAGTGGTTATACAAGGTGGTGGTAGCCTATTTGTAGCAACATTGGCTTACTTAGCCATGAGCGCGACTTGGGTTCAACATTGGGTATTTAACTTCCTTGGAATTCACCTCGTGATCTTGGCCCTCGTGTTATTGATGGGACAATATACGGGTTATCGCTTGCTTGAGCTAAAACGCTTTAAGCCTTTGGCTGGAGAATAATATGTTTCTCGCTAACCCCTCTGCTTTAAAGCGTGGCGGTGTTTTGGGTATGAACAAGCGTAATATCGACTATATTGGTCGTTATAACCCGCGTAAGTACTACAAACGAGTCGATGACAAGCTAACCACAAAGCAACTCGCCCTTGCTAATAATATTGCCGTACCTGATCTTATTGGTACTGTCTCCGAGCAACACGGAATTAACGATATTCCGGCAATGGTTAATGACACAGTTGGTTTTGTCATTAAGCCATCAAAAGGCTCTGGCGGCAAAGGGATCCTCGTGGTCACTAAAGTCGAGAATGGTCGCTATTACAAGCCAAACGGTCAGGAGGTTACGCCTTCTGAAGTTTATCGCCATGTATCAAATGTGCTCAGTGGACTGTTCTCATTAGGCGGTAATCCCGATGTCGCGATTGTTGAAGGCTTAATCCAGTTTGATCCGGTGTTCGATGGCTACTCCTATGAAGGCGTGCCAGATATCCGTTTAATCGTGTTTAAAGGCTTCCCGATTATGGGGATGATACGCCTATCAACGGCAGCATCAGACGGTAAAGCGAATCTACACCAAGGTGCAGTGGGTGTTGGAGTTGATATTGCAACAGGCAAAGGGCTGCATGCCGTCCAGTTTGATAAACCTATTGACTTGCATCCAGATACCCAAAAGAAGCTAACTGACATTCAGGTGCCGCACTGGGATATGCTGCTGCATACCGCCTCTAAAGCCTATGAAATGTCTGAGCTCGGCTATTTGGGTACCGATATGGTGCTCGATAAGTATAAAGGTCCTTTATTACTAGAGCTAAATGCGCGTCCGGGCCTTGCGATTCAAATTGCAAATGGCTGTGGGATCTTGGCAAACTTGCGTCATGTTGAGCAGATGCCAAACCACAACATGTCGGTTGAAGAACGTGTGGCTTACGCCAAGATACACTTTAGTGCTAACCGCTAGATTCAAAGTAAACCTTGTTGGATTAGTTATTATGCTAACAAGTATGGTCCACACGGCAGCCTGTGCTGCCGTGTCGCCTATTCCACTATTGGTTGAGCAATGCCTGCGCTATCGTTTTCCAACTCATGCTATTGACCCCACCTTAGACAGTAATACCAATGCCATTAAACTTGAACGACAGCTTATTGGCTTTTTCAATATTAACGATCGAATTAAGTATTATCGTCAATATCCGCTCTCTTATTCTGATAGAGAACTCGTACTCCAATGCCAGCTATACCTCGCTGATGAACTGGCACTTTTTTTAGATTCCTCACCGTTTCAAACTTTACAATTTAGCTTTGCCAATAACGATAGTCAGCAAATCACGGCCCTGCTAAAACGTATCAATCAGTTATCAAAGAGCAGTCAATCCCCCAGATACAAAGCACAACTGCATACTGCACAAGCTGCGTTTAAGCAGGAAGTGAGCTCGCAAGCATTAAGCTTGAATATTCAAGATAAAACCTGTGAGCTTTCCCATAACACTGCCGATGAAACAGAAAATAATTTCAACGGTTCATTAGCCAGTTATTTGATTAGGCAGCCTGATGAGCTGTGTCGAAAGCGTGTTTGGCAAGCCTATCAATCACGAGCATCAACTAAAAATAAAACCGCATTAGACACCATTAAAGACTTAAGGTCTCAACAAGCGCGACAGTCAGGTTTTACTGATTACAGTCAATTCAAATTACATCAACAAATGTTGTCATCTTCAGAGATAGTTGAGCAATTTTTGCTGTCTCAAACCAAGAACATCAACATAGCACCATGGAACCTTGGTCGGGCGCTTGCGTCTGCCCCTTCTTCTCCGGTCACCGCAATGGATTCGGGCAAATGGCTCACTTTGGTGGCTAAAGAACTTGAAGTGTTAGCCATACGTTTTGAGTGGATAAATGAAAAATCGATTCGTGTATGGCATAAGCAGCGACTACTCGGTGATATTTATTTAACTGAAAATAAGAAGATCGCCGTCAAACCAATTCGACAACTTGTTGTTGGACACCAGTTCGGTCAAATTGAACTGTCATTACCAATAAAACTAACGCGATACCAACAACAAAGGCACGCCGTTAAAGCCGTTGCAGCGGCAATAAAAAAACTGAGTAAAGGTCATCAATTTTATTTGCTCAACACCTTAGGTGAAACGGCAGATAGTAATAATATCGATGCATTGTGGATAGAGTATTGGTTATTAGATAAACTACTTAAAGCCCCTAAACAAGGTTCTCGAGAAGCCATACTGCAACTCTATTCAGAGCAACTTTCGCTGTTTCGCTCTAAAGTCGCACTGGACTTATACCGAGCAGACTCAAGCTCACCGCAGTTCGACCTTAATAAGCAGTTTTCACTAAGCTTCGAAAAATACTGGGATAAAATAGAAGATGCGCCCTTTACCTTTAGTGCTATTGTTTACGAAGGTCCGCTTTATTATCAAAAATTATGGCAACAAAACGTCGCAAATTATATCTATCAATCGACCAAGGGCTGCCAAAATCAAGCCGTTATTTTTGACACTTTGGTGGTGAATGAACCTTCCGACAGTATTGAAGTAATCCTTCAAGAGCTATTGGGATCGCCGATTACCGCTGTTCCACTTATAAAAAGGATTCAATATGCCTTCGATACTCCGAATAAGTACCCTAGCCGCTGCACTTTTTTGCGCCAGTAGTTTCGCATCAGCCCCTTTGGTCACTGAAGCGGCTAAAAGTGAAGTCTATCAAGGAATTAAAGCTAATCTTGAAACGCATCTATTTGAGCTACCTCCGCGAGTTCAAGGCCACTATGGCATTAGACAATATAGAATGACCGGTGACAGTCGATATGCCAATGCAGCATTGGTTGACCTATATGCGGTAACAGAAGCCCAAGCCTTCTACGCTTGTAATCTTGATAAAAAAGACTTCATCAGCAACGAAGCAACCAAAGCCATCTCAGTTTTGGGTAAAGGGCCGAGAGCTAAGGCGCGTAAAAAAGCCTTAAAGCCTTTTCCAGAATTTATCTTCTACACCGACGTATTGTTACGCTACTCAAGCCGCATTGATGAATTTGGTCTCACTGGCCCATGCCATGAACAATTGATCACTACCTTGAAAAAAGCCGATCTAAAAACCGGACTCACTGACAAAGCCATGATAGAAACATGGGCTGCTCAACTCATTAACTATGTCTATTGGGCAAAGCAGATTGGTGTTGGGGATTATTTAGCGGACTATAAAAGTGCATTCATTGGTGTCTACCCTGATAGCCAAGATCAACAGCTCGATAAAAAGCAGTATCGGAATAAGCTCTACGGTATGACCCATTTCATTTTCGCCGCTAGCGAATATTATCAGCATGATGTTGATGCAAAAGAGTTTGCTTGGATTTTAGATCATTTTGAGAAAAATATTGACCGGATCCTTGAAGACGCTACTGATGATATTATTGCAGAGGTTGGCATCAGCTTCCTACTTGCAGGACAACCCCATAACCCCGTTGTCGCCAAAACTCAACAGCATATAATCAAGGCTTTCAATCAACAAGAGCAGATGATCACTTCGCCTCGTGGCAATCCAGATCTGGCGATGGGTGAGCATCGTAATGTGTTAGCAATGATGCTGCTTGATTGGCCAGAAAAACTGCATAAAGGCCCCTATTTGTCTGAACTAAAAGCAACCAAAAAATACTTGCCAAAGCAGGTTCAGTCTAAACAACAAACAAATAGTGAACGCTAAAAAATGGATAGAGCAAAATCTACATTAGAGCAGTGGCGTATTATACAAGCGGTTGTCGATTACGGTGGCTACGCCCAAGCTGCGGAAAAACTGAACAAGAGTCAGTCTTCACTCAATCACGCCGTTGCTAAGCTGCAATTTCAACTCGGCGTTCAACTGCTTGAAGTTAAAGGCCGTAAAGCCTACCTCACCGAGTGTGGCGAAGTACTGCTACGCCGGTCGCGCCATATTACACAATCGGTGAATGAGTTGGAGCTGCTGGCCAATAATTTAGAAACCGGTTGGGAACCGACACTGACGATAGCACGTGAAATTATCTATCCTATGGATGATCTTGTTGATGTACTCAGTCAATTCTATCCTCTTAGTCGCGGCACACGCATTACAGTCATCGATACGGTATTAACCGGTACGTCCGAACTTATTATCGATGAGGCTGTGGATATTGCCATCTGTGGTGGCCCTCCCCCTAAAGGACATTTGGCTGAGCCTTTAATTGATATTAACTTTAATCTCGTGTGTCATCCTGAGCACCCACTGGCTCAGTACGATGTGATTGAAGAAGATGAAACGCTTGCTCAGCACCTGCAAATTGTCATCAAAGACACCGCGCTAAGCCCCAATACTGACTTGGGTTGGCTCAAAGCTGAGCAGCGTTGGACGGTAACAAACTTTCACGAAGCCATTGTTATTTTAAAAAAAAGGATGGGGTTTTGCTGGCTGCCAGAGGATGTGGTGCAGTCTCTTATTGAAAATGGAGAGCTGAAAAAGCTCCACTTGAAAGGTTCATCTAAACGCAAAGCAACGCTAAGTTTGGTTATCCCTAATAGAGATAAACAAGGGCCCGCGAGCGAGTTAATCGAGTCATTGATAAAAAAACATCATTTAATCGATACTATTTGAAAATTAAAAAAACGCTCGAAAGAGCGTTTTTTATGCTTTCTACACTTCAATATTAATCAAAGTTCCGATGGTCTCAGATGAGGCCTCAATAACCTCGGCTGATGCTTGAGCGTGACTTACGGCTTGCGTAGCACTTATTAACGCCGATTGACTATCACTGCTGTCGACTGTCGTAGTTGAAGACACCGATTGACTTGAACTTGCCACATCAACCGTTGCTTGGGTTAAATCAGACTGTGCGCTTTGAAAACCATTGTGCCCTGAAATAATACTGGGAGGTATTTGCATAACGTGTCTCACTTGTTAGTCAATGTTTAGATTATCAAGTAACGTACTAAAAATGTACAGCATTTATGTAAAGATAACGCTGACTAACCCATCATTAAAGTGCATTACTGACGGCTTCAATGGCTTCGCTATTTAGCAAGGTTTAGATTTAACGTCAAAGCTAGCAAAAGATTATACTTTGCATGATCGCTACAACGCCTTTCTCACCGAACTCAATGACCAGTCACACCGCCACTTCTAAATAACCGTTATCAGTGACGTTATTCAGCTTTAGTTCAAGGTTTATAGCGTAATCTTTTATTGTCAGCTTCAACGGAAGTGTCTTTCAAGTGATGAATATTTTTACTCACAGATATGAGCAATCTATACTCTCTATAGAAAGTGAGGTGAAGATGGGTTTAAAATAGCCACTATTGTTTTTAAATGATACGGTAAGGTTAAAAAATTAATTAGACTAGGAAGAGGAAACTATTTATATGGATAAACCTAAAATACTCATTGTTGATGATGACCCCATTTGCTCAAGCCTGCTGCTATCAGTATTAGGTGATGACTATCATGTCATTACAATTAATTCAGGCATACACGCAATTGATCTTGCTAGTAATTTACAACCCAACTGTATTTTCCTTGATATCATGATGCCAGAAAAAAATGGCTATCAAGTGCTCAAAGATCTAAAGAGCAATAACTTAACAAATTTAATTCCCGTGATCATAATTAGCGGTTTAAATGAAGGTTCAGATGAAGATTTGGCCCTAAGATTAGGTGCCCAAGACTACATTTTTAAGCCTATTAATCCTGATGATGTATACAACAAATTAAAAACACATCTTAAATGAGCTTAGTGAGTTAACTTATTGACTGGCAAGCTGTATAAAGCGTATTCGGTGTTTTTTATCATGCAGCAGTTGCGCAAAAAAATTGTCTTTAGCCATGCCTAAATCAACTCGTATTGAATCGGTACATTGCGCTAAACCAATGACCCAATTTATCAATTAATTGGCAATACCCTACTTTCGATGCCAATAAGAGGGATAAACTTTGCAGCCTAGTGTTTAAAAAGCTACTCCCCCCCTCAATACTCGCATAAAAAACACTAATAAATGCCTCTTTACCAGCCCATTTCCCAATCTTTCCACACCGGATTGAAGCCTCGCGCATTCATTGCAGCAGCCACTTGTTGTGGGCTACGATCATCACTGATCTCAAATTGATCTAACTGCGAATTTGGCTCATCGTAACCGCCAGGTTGTGTTGAACTGCCGGCGCTCACATTAGTCACACCCAATGCAAATAGATTATCTCTCAGCGCGGGGGTTTCACGGGTAGATAAGCTTATTTCAAGTTGCTGATTAAATAATCTGAACGCACAGATCATTTGCACTAAGCCTGCATCCGTTAACTCAACTTTAGGTGAAACGCCACCAGTACAAGGTCTTAAGCGTGGCAGAGAAATACTATAACGACTGCGCCAGTAATGCTTCTCCAAATAAGCCAGATGATGTCCCATCAACAATGCATCCAAACGCCAATCATCAAGGCCCAGTAATACGCCTAAACCTATCTTATCAACCCCTGCTTGCGCTACTCGTTCTGGTGATTCTAAACGATGACTAAAGTCTTTCTTTTTACCACGCGTGTGGTGCTTAGCATACGTCACGGGATTATAGGTTTCTTGATAGAGCATAACAGCATCTAGACCATCTTCTATCAACGACTCGTAGTCGCTCTTATCCAACGGCTGAACTTCCATGGCAACATGGCTAAAATGCTGCTTTACCAGCGGCAACATCTGCTTAAAATAGGGTAAACCAACTTTAGTGTCGTGCTCACCCGACACTAAAAGAATCGCGTCGTAACCCATCTGTTTGACTAAAGACATCTCTTTAAGCAGTTCAGTTTCCGATAGCGTTTTGCGTTTAAGCTTATTACTCATGGTAAAACCACAGTAATCACATTCGTTAGCGCATAGATTTGAAAGATACAGCGGGATATACATCCCGAGACTGGCACCAAAACGCTGCCGAGTCAGCGCAGCAGAGCGCTGCGCCATCTCTTCAAGATAATGTTCAGCAGCAGGTGACAGCAATGCGAGCAAACTATTGAGATCGCCAGCCGGGCTTTGTAACGCGCGTTCAACCTCTTGCTTCGTCGTCGAATATAGCGACATTTGTAGCTCACTGCGGGACAACTTTTTAAATTCATCGACAAAGCTCATAAAATCGCCTTTTGATTATGCTCAGGCCAGATAGCATTAAACATTTAAAAAACCTGTGAGGGGGCTAGTGCTATTTGCATGCTTACTCTCACGACCAAGCCCAGCCAAATAAGCCGTTCTGCCAGTCTCTACTGCCTGAGCAAAACAGCGGCTCATGGCAACAGGATCGGCACTACTGGCAATTGCGGTGTTAACCAATACGGCGTCCGCGCCCAGTTCCATCGCTCTTGTCGCTTGCGACGGCGCGCCAATTCCTGCATCAATCACCACTGGCACATTAGACTGCTCAATAATCATTTTAAGAAATGGCTCTGTGGCTAAGCCTTGATTTGAACCAATAGGACTGCCAAGTGGCATCACAGCAGCGCAGCCCACCTCTTCTAAACGTCGACATAAGACAGGATCGGCATGCACATAAGGTAATACCACATAGCCTTGCTCGCATAAAATACGCGCCGCAGCTAAGGTTTCGATGGGATCTGGCATCAAATATTTTGGATCTGGATGGATCTCAAGTTTGATCCAGTGAGTGCCTAACATTTCACGGGATAAATGCGCCGCAAAAATGGCCTCTTTGGCATTACGAGCGCCCGCTGTATTAGGCAGCAGTTTTACCCCACTGTCTTGCAAGGGTTTTAATATATTATCGCTACCTGTCTTCAAATCGAGACGTTTAACCGCCAACGTTACCAGTTGCGACTGCGATGCACTAACGGCTGCAAGCATGTCACTTGCATGAGAGAACTTACCCGTTCCAGTAAACAATCGTGAACTAAACTCTGTATCACCAATTCTTAACACATTAACCTCCTGCAACGACTGAAAACACTTCTAACTGATCATCCTGCTGACACACAATATGCGGCCAACGGCTTCTCGGTACGACTTCAGAATTTAGCGCTAACGCCACCGCATCGAGTGCAATGGTTTGATGCTCCAATACCTTAACAAGTGACGTTCCAATTGAAACGGTTACAACTTCATCATTGAGTACAATGCTGATCATCTGTCTATCTCCTAGATCTCTAATCTTTAGATTGCTCACGGTTTGAGACTCATGACGCCCTGCACACCGTACAATCAGGGTCCCGTGCCAATTTTGCTTGCCGCCAAGTAAATTTAGCGCCATCGAATCGGTATAATTGCCCCAATAACTGATTGCTATCGACTTGAGTCTTTAGCTCATCTATCTGGTGATCCGCTTTTGCATTATGACTAAGCAATAAATTCAAGCTCATTAATGCCTGCATTGACGCCAAGGTGCCCACCATAGGCCCAAGTACGCCGACCGTTTGACAACTCTGACTGACGCTCATGTCGCTTGGGTATAAACAGTGATAACAACCAGTATCAGGACATTGTTGTTGGTTCACACTCAGTAGCTGACCTTGAAAGTTAGCCGCAGACGCTGATACCAAGGTGACCTTATGCTCAACGGCCAGCTGATTGACAACTTGCCTAACCGAAAAATTATCTGAGCAGTCCAACACCAAATCGAATTTTGGCTGATTGGCATTAAACAGCTCGACCCCATTGTCTGCCGTCAAATAGCGTTGAAAGCTATTGAAATGACAATCACTGTAAGTTCGCATTAGCTTTTTGGCTGCGACATGGGCTTTGTTGCCTCCTAAATCCTCAACAGTAAATAGCAACTGTCGAGGAAGATTGGAGCGCTCAATGATGTCACCATCAATGAGCGTTATCTGGCCAATGCCAGCGGCAGCCAAGTACTGCGCGGCCAAATTGCCTAAACCGCCCACCCCCACAATGAGTACATGAGATTGACTAAAGATGCTTTGCCCGCGTTCGCCCACTTCAGGCAGTAAAATTTGCCGTGAATACTGCATAAATGCTTGATCAGAGAGCGCCATTGCTTACTCCCAACGTCCATTCATCTGCCAATGTTTGATAGGCTTTTGCAGGATCATTAGCTTCAGTAACGGCTCGAACCACCGCCACATCATCAACACCACTGGCTTTCACCGCCGCAAGATTACCGACATCAATACCGCCAATAGCAACAATTGGCAGCTCTCCTTGCATGAGATCAACATAGCGAGCCAGCTTGTTTAGCCCTTGAGGCGCCGAAGGCATCTGCTTAGTGGTGGTGGGGAATATGTGCCCAAAAGCGATATATGATGGCTGGTGCTGCATTGCCAATAAGATTTCAAAATAACTATGGCTCGATAAGCCCAGTGCAATATCAGCTTCGTTAAGTCGTTTTATATTGCTTTCAAACAGATCTTCTTGGCCTAAATGCACACCGTAGGCTTGGTGCTTTATGGCCAGCTGCCAGTGGTCATTAATGAACACTTTCGCTCTGTAGTCTCGGCCCAGCGCGATTGCTTGAACAATTTTTTGCTCAAGCAAAGGATCGTTTTCATCTTTAACCCGCAGTTGAATAGTTTTAGCGCCTGCACTGAGCAGTTGTTGTAAAAGTTCAACCTCAGCAACCACAGGGTAAACGCCTAATGGCTCAACTATTTTTTTAAAAGCATAAACCTGCTTACTACTGGCATTAACGCCATAAAGGGACTGATTCGATGATGAAAGTGGCTCAATAAATGGATATGACAGCAACTCATTTGGCCAACCGCAGCGCGCTAAACAACCAGGCCCACTACCGGGTTGATAACTGTGGTGTAAACCCTGCGACACATAAGCTTTTGCAACCACAACGGCATCATTCAATACAAATCCATGTGCCATAACAGCAGTGATTGCCGATGACAATGTGCAACCAGTGCCGTGACTATTGTTAGTCGCTATTCTTGGCGATGTTAACCAAAAAGCCTGGTCTCTATGCACACTAGAGATCCCTGTCACTTGGTGGCAAACAAGCAAATCGCGGGCATGCTCTTGGTGCCAATGTGGCCCTTTATCGCCACCTTTAGCCAGCACCGACGTCGCTAATAAAACCGCAATCGAGGTTGCCGCCTTTATACTTTCTTCAGCTGTCGATAATGGACGCCCAGCTAAAATCGCTAACTCACTCACATTAGGCGTAATTAACGTCAGTAAACCTTTAAACGGACTAAAATCGAGTTGTGCACCTTTAGCCAGTGCGTCGCCGCAAGTCGCTACCATCACAGGATCAAGAATGACAGGTACAGCTAAGTTATCGCCTTGCCATAGCGCTAGTTTGTCCGCTAACCAGCTTGCAACGATATTAATCTGCAGCTGACTTGCCAATAAACCAATTTTAATGGCCTTTGGTATGAGATCCGCCGCTAACGTATCAAGTTGCGCCACGAGCATCTCGTCAGAGACCGCCTCAACCGCTGCCACCGTCACCGAACTCTGTGCCGTGACAGCGGTGATCACGCTGCAACCATGTGTTTCAAGATCAAGCATGCTGGCCAAATCGGCCTGAACCCCTGCACCGCCTCCGCTATCGGAACCCGCAATCGTCCACACTAATGGACGATTGCTAACAGGCCGTCGGCTAGAATTAACCTTCGCCATGACTATTCCTCTACAGCGACCTCTTTCGTTGCACTTTCAGTGCTAGCACCAGCTTCGTGATATAACTCAGCGCCCTTGGCCTTAAACTCAGCTGACATCTGCGCCATGCCACTGCTAATATCACTATCCGAAAGCGCTGATGTTTCAGTTTGACCGCTATAGGCTTGATACTCTGCGGGTGACTTAACTTCGACCCCCTTTGCTTCAACTTCTAACGCCAGCTTCTCTTGCGCTGCGGCGTAGTCGCGAACCTCTTGGCTTATTTTCATTGAACAGAACTTTGGACCACACATAGAGCAAAAGTGAGCCACTTTGGCTGACTCTTGCGGCAGTGACTCATCGTGATAAGCGCGAGCCGTTTCAGGATCCAAGCCTAAGTTATATTGATCTTCCCATCGGAACTCAAAACGTGCTTTTGAAAGTGCGTTGTCTCGAATTTGTGCACTTGGGTGACCTTTAGCAACATCGCCAGCATGAGCCGCAATTTTATAAGTAATAAGCCCCTGTTTAACATCGTCTTTATTAGGTAAGCCCAGATGCTCTTTTGGCGTCACATAGCACAACATTGCACAGCCATACCAGGCAATCATCGCCGCGCCTATCCCAGAGGTAAAGTGATCATAACCAGGAGCTATGTCGGTCGTTTGCGGGCCTAAAGTATAAAAAGGCGCCTCATCACAAATATCTAATTGCTTATCCATATTCTCTTTAATGAGGTTCATTGGAATATGGCCAGGCCCTTCAATGATGGTCTGAACATCGTATTGCCAGGCAATTTTAACCAGCTCGCCTAAGGTCTCGAGCTCTGCAAATTGAGCTTCATCATTGGCATCTGCAATCGAGCCCGGACGCATACCATCCCCTAATGACAGTGAGACATCATAAGCTGCACAGATCTCACAAATATCTCTGAAATGTTCATAGAGGAAGTTTTCTTTATGGTGCGACAAACACCATTTAGCCAGAATAGACCCCCCGCGCGATACGATGCCCGTGAGGCGTTTTGCGGTCATGGGTACGTAACGCAGCAATACACCCGCATGGATAGTAAAGTAGTCAACGCCTTGCTCAGCTTGCTCTATCAAGGTGTCGCGGAATGTTTCCCAGTTAAGATCTTCAGCAACACCATTCACTTTTTCGAGTGCTTGATAGATAGGCACGGTTCCAATGGGGACAGGAGAGTTGCGGATAATCCACTCTCGGGTTTCGTGGATATAACGACCGGTAGACAAGTCCATTACCGTATCAGCCCCCCAGCGGGTAGACCACACCAGCTTTTCAACCTCTTCTTCGATAGAAGAAGTCACTGCTGAATTACCAATATTGGCGTTCACTTTCACTAAAAAGTTACGTCCAATAATCATCGGTTCAGCTTCAGGATGATTGATATTTAACGGGATAATGGCTCGACCACGAGCAATTTCACTGCGAACAAACTCAGCAGTGATTGGCTCATCGATAACGGCGCCAAAGCTTTCGCCCTTATTTTTTTGAGTTAACATAGGGTCGGTCACCTCTGCCATTGCCATATTTTCGCGAATAGCGATATATTCCATTTCAGGGGTGATAATCCCTTGGCGGGCATAGTGCATTTGCGTTACGCGCTGACCTGACTTTGCACGGCGAGGAGGCACTAACGACTCAAAACGTAAATGGTCTAAACCATCATCGGCCAAGCGTTGCTGGGTAAAACCAGAGCTGACAGCGGGTAACTGTTCGGTATCATTTCGTTCAACGATCCAGTTATGACGTAATTTATCTAAGCCTTTGTGCACATCAATATTGGCATCAGGATCTGAGTAAGCCCCAGCACAGTCGTATACTTTCAGCGGTGGGTTAGCTTCAAATACAGGATTTTTCTCATCACCACTGAGCAAAGTGTCAGCTTGATGAATTTGGCGCATACCGACGTTAAGATCAACGCGGCTACCTTGAAGATAGATCTTCTCGGAATTTGGGTGTTGTAACGGTTTTAGGTTATCGATGAACTGTTGAGCTTGAGCTCGGGTTTCGCGGCGTTTAGACATTAGCAAACTCACTATTATAAAAATGAAGTTGCTTGTCAGGAGAAATGAGTAATTGAAAGTTGAAAATGAAACCGCGTCATAACGCTAATTCCAGATGCACTTAACCACCGAAATGTGACTGCTAGCAGCATTAATACAGCCGATACTATGCAGTTATTTCGCTTGTTACCTACGCAGGTTCTAGCCTGATCAGGTTCAACGGATCCCGAATAAACGGTCTCAGCCATATGGCACTCCGACAAGATGAGCCGGCAGTATAAGCCTAACAGTGACTAAGAAACAAGTACAAATCATTCACAAACCCCTGTTATGGTAAATATTTTTATTGACCCATAGCTTATTGATAATAATACGAATAATTTAATACTGCATATTAAACCACTATTTATCATGAAAAATTATCACCTCAAAAACGACTATTTTCGACTAATCATTCTCTTTTCTAATCGTGCTGAGATAGCGTCATTAATCGCTTTTTTAACTTTATCACCACCGCAGTTAAAGGGGTAACCGATATTTTCTGCGTAAGGGTTAATTTGGGTCGGCACCTGCACTATTCGAAAGCAGGTATCACCGTGACGTACGATACGGTTAGGATCGAGTCGATGATCTGTCGTGGGTATTTTGCTGTACTCATCTACCTCAGGAAAAACTAACTCTACCATGTCACCATCCATCTTACTCAAAGAGTGCGGCCCGCTATATTTATTGGCTTTATCGACAATCAGTGCGTCTAGTGCGGCATCATTTTTTCGTTGAAGATAGGATTGAGCAATAGCCATTGCACTACGGCGAGGAACGTACGTCGGCAGGCTCTTATTGATTCTTATGTCCGTTTTTTCCGATAAATCCGTTGTCGGCAGTATGGCTTCAATGGTGTTGTCAGCCTCCATCGCGGGTTCATGTACTGGCGATGTCTCGACAAGTTCGTCAGCCTCGCTGGGGTTGTCGCTATCTGTTGGCGAATGACGTGGCGATCTCACCTTACTTGTTGAGCTGTCGATGCTATCCATCACCTCATCTTTTACCGGTTTAGCTTCGACATACAGGTATGATTGGATTTTGATTGAGGCAACAGTTGTAACCTTTAGCGTTTGTCTCACCCAAAGCTGATTAATAATACCAATCAATACAATGTGCAGTAAAATAACCCATATGAATGATTGAAACAGCTGAAATGAACGCAAGCAAGAAGAGCGTTTCACGCCGCCTTTATCACGATTATCCGCCTCAACAACGACTTCAAAGATAGAGGTTAATTCCGCAGCGGTGTTGATACCAAACATAGGTTTAAATAGAGGATGGCTGACCGGGAGCTCAAACTGTTTATCAGCCCTAATGACCGCCAAAGTTGCACTGGCTGCCTCAGTGCTTACCGATAAACTGAGCAGAGGTTGTCCTTTGCCATTCTCTGCTGCAAGCGCAGTAAAAACAGGTGCTGAGGATCTGCTAACTGGTTTCATCCGATGAATAACTCTATAGTCCATAAGGTTCAATTAACGCCATGAGAAGACAAGGTTAACCTTAATAATGGCGTTATTTATAACGATTGACTCATGCTGATTTATTTAACATGAAGCTTGTTTGTGGCTGGTTAATTAAGCTAATTTATCAATGAATAATAATCACTTAAAACATTAGATACCGCTTTATTACAAAAGTTCAACATCGAGTGTTATTGTCTTTTTTTATCATTGATCATCACTAATGTAATGGTGATTGCATTGGACCTATTTTAAGCTAACACGTGTACGCTAAACTATGGCTATTATCATTAAAGCTGATACACTGCAGCTAATCGTGGTCAAACCAGAAGTCATTTACGCCCTATGTCTACTCAAGAATCAACCTTGTCGCCAAAGCAAACCCTAGTATCAAGTGCTAGTTATAGCGTTAAAGAAGAGCTAGCAAACAGCCTAAGTCATGGGTTAGGCGTTGTGGCAGGTGTTATCGGCTTGATTATGTGTATTTTAAAAGGCTATGAGCAATTAACTTTTGTGCAAATGGCAGGTGTAGTGATTTACTGCGGCAGCATTATTTTGCTCTTTCTTTGCTCGACTCTATATCATAGCGCAACAGATAAAGCTTTGAAGCATAAATTAAAAATTGCCGACCATTGTGCCATCTACCTGTTGATAGCGGGTACCTATACCCCTTTAATGCTGATTAGTTTAGAAAATGAAAATGGCAACGGAAATGCCAACTTGGTGCTCATTGCCATTTGGTCATTGGCAATCGGAGGCATTCTTTTCAAGACACTCTTTATCACTCGCTTTAAAGTCTTCAGTCTAGTCTTGTACCTTGCCATGGGTTGGCTCTGTGTCACCGTGATGAAAGAGTTAATTGCAGGAATGTCGCCATTAGGCTTTAACCTTCTCATTATTGGCGGGTTATTTTACAGTTTAGGGATTGTTTTTTATGTTGCTAAACGCATTCCCTACAACCACGCGATATGGCACTTGTTTGTATTAGGTGGCGCCATTAGCCACTTCCTCTGCGTTTACTTAACGGTCATTTAATCGTGTATAAATGGTCTTCATTGTGTATGACAATATAATACTAAATGACTGAGCTCTTATTTTAGACAAGGATTTGTTAGCGTATTGGCTTGATGTAGCGTAGAGGGTATTAGTCTATATATCGCGATATAGCTTTCTTCGAACAAAGACGACTTGTTAGCTTAGAGCCCCTATAACATTAACACTGTAGATGTCAGTCTCATCGATAAGGAAAAATAGACCACTTTCCTCAGGCAGCGAAACTATTTTTCTTTTACTGCACTTTTCACCATACTTTTTATATGTTGCATAAATGTCTTAAAATGGGGCATAAAATCTAAAAACAACGCATGTTTGCAATGTTCAATCATCACGGGACCTAATAAGCGTAGCGCAACAGCAACCTTAGTTGCAAGAGAGTCTTCCAACCCACTGCCTTTCTTTAAGTTTCTACAGCCTTGAACAAATCTTCTCTATCTTGTAACTCAAACTGTCGTGTTTTCCCCATTTCCTCTAGCGATACTCCCTCTTCAATGGTGACGCGGTAGCAATTATCACTTCGAATTTTAGTGGTCATCGTTATTGCCTCTAGTGTTAGGTGCTTATCGATATATTACTGTTTACAATATTTAAAATCGCAATACTGAGTACCATAATTGTTTCTTTAACGGTTTCTTTTAGTTAGTCATCATCCGGATTCATTGCTTCTTTTATTTCATCACTGCCGAACCCTTTCCGGGATAAATAGGCGTACGCTTTCGACTTTCCTTTATAATCCGATAAGTCATAGCGCTTTTTCGCCAACTCTTTTTTACAACTTTGATAAAAGTCGACATCTTCTGATAGCGTTAATTTGTACACCGTATCTTCAAAGTCACTCACATCAATCAGTCGCTGCTTTAATTCTTGCAAGATCAAGGTTTCGCCTTTACCTTTGTTAAATAGCTTGATTATTTCCGTTGTTAAGTCAACTTTGTCTGCTTTCACCGCTAATTTACTGCGCAGTGTTTCACGCTCTGGATGTTGTGATAATGCGTGATCTATTTCTACGCGAGAGAAACCTTTAGTGGTCATCTGCGTATAGACCTTTTCTTTGTTGGTGCCATAAAAGTTATCAAACTTGCTTAACAGCCTAGATGTGGCCATCTCAAACGCATCGACTTTTTGCTCGTCCATTACTTGCTCTATCGCGGTATCAATGTCGGTGACGGGAACGCCGCGCAGTTGTAACTTACGTCTTATTGCGCCTTTACCGAGTTCATTACTAAAGGCTACCTCGCAATAGCGCACCGCAAAGTCAAAGTCATTTTTTAAATATTCGTTCTCTATTAGTTTGGCGAGGACAATATCAATCCATTCTTGGTTTTCGGTTTTCCGTTCAAGCTTGGTCCGAATTTCATTAATGGTAAAATCTTGCTGACCAAGGTGCCAATAGGCGCTATTGAAAACGTTATCGATAGTTTTGGCTTGACGTAATGGTTGGCGCTGCATAACAAATTGATCTTAAATTAAAAAATAACCAAAAGCAGTGTAGCAGATCCCCGCGTTGTTGAGTACGCACTAGGTGTATCTTCGTACTCGAATACGATTTGACAAAAACCATATATGCCCCGGTTAACTCTGCTTGTATTAGGGAATGTGTGAGAAAAGTAGATGCAGATAAACAGCATATAAACGCGTCTTTACCCCCAACACTTCTTGGGCATTTTGATAGGCACTTACCCTAACCCACATCTTACATCAGTGGGTTAGTGCTTAGGCTTTAATTCATGAAATTCTGATTAGGGAATGTAAGAAGCTTACGGTGTCGCAACGCCTTAATAACAAATAAGATTGGTTGTAAAAAGTGCAAAGAGTCAAGATGGATGTTAAATTTTACATTTATTATCAAATCGTTACACTGCCTATACGTATAAAACCCCTTTCAACGTAGTTATCGCTGAACCAATCAGTTTCACTCGATTATTTGGCAATAATTCAACATTGACGAAACCACCACGGGCAGAAGCTTGATAGCCTTTAAGCTTGTTTTTCTTAAGCTTTGCTTCCCAATATACAGCTAAAGCACAATGTGCTGAACCCGTAACTGGGTCTTCATTAACACCAACCCAAGGAGCAAAATACCGAGAAATAAAATCAAATTCACTGGATACTGATTTTGCAGTAATGACAACACTACGGCCCTTTAATTTCTTTAAGCCATCAAAGTTTGGGTTTAACCCCAACAGCGTTTCCTCGCTGTCAATTTCGATAAAAAATTTTGAATCGAAGTGACCCAAAAAAATCACGTGTTCTGGATTGATCCCAAGAAGATCTAAGAGCTCTACATGGCTAGAAATACCCGGATTGATAGTGGTTGATGGAAAATCCATTTCAATCGTTTTATCTTGTACTGTGACCAGTAAAGCACCTGACAATGTGTCAAAAACTAATGTATCGCCAATCGCAACCAAGCCATTTTCCTTTAAAACATGTGCGACGGCCAATGTTCCATGACCACACAAGCTTACTTCTATTTTGGGTGTAAACCACCTTAATTTCATGTTACTTAATGATAAAAATGCAGTTTCAGAAACTGCCATTTCTTCTGCGATAGAAAACATGAGATTTTCATCAAGATCATTTTCTGATATACAAACTCCAGCTGGATTCCCTTTAAATGGCTTAGTCGTAAATGAATCAACTTGATATATATCTAATTCCAAGATTTCCTCCTTGCGTTGAACAACTTGGTTGCATAACGACTTATTATGCGTCCGTTTGAAAAACCTATTAAGCCTAATTCCACTTATTTAGGCTTTTCTTCGTGCACAAGCATGTTCATAAATTTTGTAAATCGCCTAAGTCTGGTTTCGGGTTTCTTCGCACTTTTCAATCCATACGCGATAGCATAACGACTCGATTTATTGAGAGTATCAAAAAACGCCTTAACATTCGGCTTGCTCTCCAGTGCCGCTAGGAAGTCTGCGGGTACTTCCATTTCACTTACCACATAGGCATTTTCCCAGCGACCGTCCGCTTTTGCAGCACGAATATGCACGAGCCCTGATTCCATCATCCGGCTCTCATTTATCAAACTCTCCGCATGCTCTGTATTTCTTTTAGACCAGTTACTGCGCGTTTTTCTGGGAGTAATACGCTGAAGGTAGGCTTGGTCATCGATTGACTTCTTAATACCGTCGATCCAACCCCAACATAGAACCTCAATCACGAGCTCATCCCAAGTCACGCTCTGAATCCTAGTATTTTTCTTGTATATCTTCACCCATAGTTCACTTTCAGAGGCGTGATTCACTTTGAGCCACTGACTGAGATCTTTCGGCGATACAAAGGTCATGATTCTCGCTGGATTGGCTTCAGGCATAAAACTTGATTCTCTTCGGGATAACGTCGCATTAAGCGCACTAAAATTGTTAGTTATAATATGGCCAATAAACATAACAAACTGTTTTGTTCAACAGCTTATTCAATAGCAGTTCGATAACGTTCTTGACTGTACGCTTATGTCAACCCAAGGTAGCATTGCTAAGCTATTGTCGTAAATGGGTTTATTTACGTAATTATTACCAATAATAGAGAGTATTTTGCAGGGAGAAATAGAGCCTGCTTGTTTACGAGGTCTACGTATCACTTTTTATCATTTCGCAGTAGTTTGATATAAATAGCTTTTATCAATTGTTACAGAGTCATCGGTAGCTAACGGCCGCATCTTAGTTTAGGGATGAAAACCCCAAACGAGGTGCATGAAAAAGCCAGCTGGGAGTACCAACTGGCTCAATAAAAACCGTCAACCTATTTTAGGACTAGGCACATAACGGGTTATTCGCAATGTTAATTGTAAATACTCGCTAATCTGTTCATATTCAAATTAGTCGTATTCAAATTAGTCGTATTCAGACTAATCGTATTCAGAAGAGTAAGTCTCTGAATAAGTGTGTGAGTAAAGCTCAAATAAGTTTCCAAATGGATCTTCAAGGTAAACCATTTGGTAAGGTTTGCTATCATCTTCAGGATGATAACGCATGATATCCATTCTCACTTTGCCACCGAACTTTTTGGTTCTTTCAATAACACCTTCAAAATCATCCGTTTCAAGACAAAAGTGAAAGATACCAATCCGAGAGAAATCAACTACGTGTCGCTCTTGGCGCTCTTTCATTTCAAATAGCTCAAAACCAATGCCATCGGTTGTCACTAGGTGTGCAATATTAAAGCCTTTAAAGCCTTCCCCAAAAACAGCAATACACATTTTACCGATTGCAGTTTCGCGTTCCTCTTCGACCTTAGTATTGCCCATGACAATCTTAAGACCAAGCGCATTGGTATAAAACTCAACAGCTTTATCCATATCCCCAACAAGGATCCCAACATGACTCATTTTCATAATATGCTCCAAAAACCTAGTTAACTGATGTGTTGTTTGTTTTGATGAGCTAAGTATATGGACAAGATAGCATTACGTAAAATTATAGTTATTTATTAAAATAATAATTTTACGTAATAACCAGATAGTAATGAGTGATAATAAACAGGCTTGACGCTCTCTCAGTGCCAGAAGGGTTACCATTCATTACCCGATGAGAAATTTTATAATAAGTTGAGACTCTTAACGCGGGGCCGAGGAAAATCAGTTAGCACTTAAGCCCTATGATTTACGGTTTTAACTACCACAAGTATGACTGTGGTAACACGCTAACGTCACTAACGCGGATCAAGTGTAGCGACGTATCAAACGACTTCGTAGATTACAATTATAAGCGCCTAATAAAGGACGTTCTGAATTATAGTATTGATATCCGATTCAATGTTATTTTTCATATTCTTCAATAACGCATTGGGGAGTTGGGAAATCAAATAACACAGGTTTGACCGGCGATATGCTGCCATCAAAGATGCCAATGACTTCGTCCTTTAATCCATGCAAAATATCATTGGCAGTTCGACCTGTCAGCTCAAGCAGTAATATCATTTCAGGCTGAAACGTAAACTGCTCTTCCAGTTCAAAAATATCACTGACGACTTTGTTAACATCAAGGCTAGCTAATTCCAAATGATGTTTTTCTCTGCGACGGATCAACGCATTACGGATAAATTCTGCAGCGCAGAGCTTAATAAAGTCGTCACAATATGCAGCATCAGCGAAACGCTTAACAAATGATGCCGGCGGTTTGGGTAAGACGGCTTCAGTTGAATAAACCGTCAATCGGCCAAGGATCATCGCTGCATAAAGCACGGCCAACTGTTCACTTTCAGAGCACTGCCGCACAAACTGACGTTTGGGTTTATCAAAGCCCAATTCATAACCGCGATCAGATGTGCCAAAAGCGTCACAGTAGAGATCAATATATTGTTCCCCTAAATCCGCTAAAGCATAAACGGGATCTTTGATGATCTGTGCCTCACCGGTTGTAACCAACGCAAAGGATGTGCCGAGGAAAAAATTGTAGGCGGTCATCTTTTTTATATAAGCAACCAATAACGGTCTTAGTGCATCATTTTTAGCGAGTACACTATAAAAACTAGCCTTACATACCTTTGGTTTTCCAAGCGACAGTCCATGCTCATCAACGCCGATAAAGCGGTAATCACGATACAACCTCCTCTCTGTTTCGACACTTTCTAAATCAAGATCTTGGGTTAGCGTTTCAATACCACGTTGCAGCGATCCCAGATCGCCGAGGGAATATTCAATCGTAACGGCGTGAATTTTCAATTTAACAATACCTTGTTTCCTGATTTTTTTACTCAACATATTTGAATGATGAGATAAAAATAATACTTAAGCTAAAATAGTAGCCATAGACCTAATGACTCTCCACGAGGTGCTAGTTTCCATTACGTGGGTTAGTTTAAAACCAGAGCCTCCTGTTATATGTGTTCCACATATAACAGGAGGCTCGTATGACCAATAATAGCATTATTTCTTTCGCTCCAGATACCCATAAACAATCCATTTAATGAGTGTATTCACTTGATAGTATTAAAAATAATAATCTAGGCGCGAAAACTAACAACGGAAAAAAATTTAAAAAATGTGCAAGACAGTTACAATCAGAATACTGCGAAGTAACTTTACACTTAATACATGAAGCGGGTCCCTGCGGTGACTAATGGTCGTCATAATGAATAGCAATCATTACTCAATGATTGCTATCTGACCCGAACTCACTATTTACGTGAGAGTGTCACCAACACCGCCACTACAGCGCAGGCGATTAGCACCAAGCCTAAGTGTTGAGCAGTACCAGCCAGCGCCAAACCACTGCCAATAAGCAGATAATACATCAACCCAAATATCGCAGCCGCACTGCCCGCTTGCTGTTTATAATTGACTAAAGCCAGACTTAGTACATTGGGGATCGCAATAGCAAAAGCCATCACAACCAACATCATTGGCGCCAAAAACAAGATAGAGTCGAGCAACATATACACCCCAAAAGCTCCCACGGTAAGTTGAACAGCAGAGAGCCAAAGCAGAGAGCGTGCAGACACCTTTTTGGACAGAAGGACTTTGTTAAAGTAACACCCCATAAATGTGCCAAGGCCTAACACCATTCCACTGTAACCAAATTGCTCTGAATCAAATCCCAGTTTTGTAAAGATAAACCCACCAAGTTGATAATAAGAAAACAATGCAATGTTATATAGCGCAACCAATAATGCAGATTGCCAAATGTGAGCATCTTTCAACATTAGAACACTTAACTTACCCAGCGCTAAAGGTCGCTTTTCACGCTGAGTTTCAGGAAGCGTAAATACATTAAGGATCAATAAGCCTAATGCCATCATAAATAGAGCTAAGAATATATAATAGTGACCACCCGCTTGCGATAATTGACCACCCAATAACATCCCCACAACAGGACTAATAGAGAGCCCAAATCCCATTAAACTAAAGACTTTAGCGAGGTCTTCGCCTTCAAATGCGTCACGCAACATCGTCTGGGTCACAACAGAGCCAACGGCTATTCCGAATGCACTTAATGCTCTTGCGACCATTAGAACGGTGAAGTTTTCTGTTTGCATTGCTAATAAAGCGGCGCAGCCGTAAATAAACAGTCCAATGAGCATTGTTGGTCGCCTACCCCATGTATCCGACAATATCCCCCAGACCACAACGCCAATAGCAAATGCAGTAAAATAGATAGATAATGTTTGAGCTGCCTGCGCATAAGTCACTGCAAATGATTGTGAAATGGAACCTAACGCTGGGCTATAGATGGTTTCCACTATTTGAGGAAACATCAACATGACAACCATCAACCATAAAGACGGTTTAGTGTTCATTTTGGAACCTGTGATTAATTAACTTGGCGGGCAGTATAGATGTGGCTATCCTTTAGCTATTAACAACATTAATACCAAAAACATCAGAATTCGGACAAATGGCGATTATTAATCCACAAACCCAGTTCGACGCAGATAAAATGGCCTCCTCCGTAGTGGGGATCGCCATCAATGTCGGTGCGCATGACTCCGGGATGCATCAGCACAGCAAAGGGCAATTACTCTATGCACCACAAGGAAGTATGACCTTTGCCTTAGAAAACTCTATCTGCATATTGCCGCCAACAAAAGCGGTCTGGATCCCGCCGCATACACAGCATCGAGCGGTGATGACGAATGTAGTCGCTTATCGCTCGCTATATTTTGATTGCACCATGTTCCAATGTCCAAAAGACATCACCATGTTTGAAGTAGATGCTCTGTTAAAAGCGTTAATTGATAAAATGGCGCTATGGCCATGGGATAAACCCGATGACGAAACAAAGCACACTATTGCACTTTTTTGGGAGGAATTTTACGCCGCTAAACGCTATGAGTTCCAACTCCCTTTACCTTCAGACCGCCGATTACAAAAATTCCGCCAACAAATGATACAAGAAACTTTTCTTCCTCCATCGCTGACCTCTGTCGCGGCTTCCATCGGGGCAAGTACCAAAACAGCCACCCGATTATTTAAAGCAGAAACAGGAATGTCCTATCAAGACTGGAGACAGCAATGGCGTTTACTCAAGGCAATTGAGTTATTGTCTAGAAAAATGCAAGTCAGTAACGTTGCTGATGGATTGGAGTTTTCCTCTGATAGCGCTTTTATCGCATTTTTCAAGAAACAAACGGGCCAAACACCACTAACTTTTATGAACAGCAAAGCAGAAACATTAGATTAGGTTCCAATGGTATCTGGCAAGGTCACTTAGTAATTATTTAAAAACAATTAGTTAACGACACGTGTGGTAACAGATAACTTAAATATACTAAATAAAAAGGAGGCCTTAGGCCTCCTTTTTATTACACTCACTCTTTGTCATCATGCTGTCAACAATAATGACTCCTGTAAGCTAAAGCACGTATTTTGCTGAAAACATCAATCGATTAAGCTCACCCTCAAGGCCGCTTTCTTTACTGTTCTTAGCATACATATATTCAACCCCTAGCGTTAATGGTTTTATAGGGGAGTAGAGCAAGTTAACATAGCCAGAATATGAGTCTTTGTTAACGTTTTCGCCGGTCAAGCTGACATCATTATCTGCGCTAAAGGCTGATGCAGTAACACTTGAACGCCATTTTCCATTCCACCAATGGCGGTAAGCAATAAAACCGCCATAAGAGGTAATCGCTTCAATATCGCCATCAGAATCGATAACCCCAGCATTCACATAGTTGAGTGCCATGTAACGACCAAGACCCTCACCGTAGGTCGCAGTAAATTTAATGTCATCTTTACCAACGGGTAAGATGCCACTTAAACTCACGCCGTAACCCAATGCAGTCGAATCTAGCTGAGTTCCACCCTGCTTAGTTTCTATATTGAGCTGTCTTCCTATACCGGCAAGAGATAGCTTGGTGCCACCGTCGGTCTTAATGTTATAACGTGCCACAAAATCAGGCACCATACCACTGCCACTCACCATCCTCGAACCAGTTTGGTACTCATTTAAGGTCGTTTCAGGGTTTTCTACTGAAAATTGGAAGCCACCATTGGTGTAACGTATTTGAGTTTGACGTACAAAAGGTGTCCCTTCTGCTGCTCCAACAAAATCAAGATTCTCTGGTAAGGCTGCAGGGTTTTGAAAAGTTGTCCATGTTTGACCAAAGGTCCATTTATCAAAGCTAACAAACGCATGACGAATTCGCGGAGAATAGCTATTAGACACGCGTTCATTACCATCGGCGTGAGTCATGAAGTCTAGTTCGATAAATCCTGTTAGTTTATGACCCTCTATATTAGTGATGGTCTTGAAATTAAACCTAGACTCTCTTGCCTGAAAATCAATAACTTGACTTCCATTACCATCAACACCATATATTGTGCCTGGTACATAGAACTGTCTAGAAATAGCTCCTGAACCTGGAGCACCATTACTATAATCACTCAACATTGCATCGACTTTGACATAGCCACCAAACTGCATATCAGTATTGTCTAAAACCGCTGCGTTAACACAAGTAGCAGAAAAAGCACTCGCCACAAATATTCCAATTAAGCTCAATCCTCTTTTATTTTTATAGAATTGACTATTGATCGAGCTTTCTTGAGTTGCAAACAAACATTTATTCATCACATCACCATTATTTTTATTGTTAAAAAATAACCTTCTCTAAAATAAAATAACGTAGAGAAGGCGTTCCACATAGACACCGTTCAACAGCAATAAGCCAGTGAAGCAACTTCGTGCGCCAATTGGTGTAATCAAACATCCGGGTCCAAACTACTTTTGCAGGGAGCAATAGACTAGGCGTTTATCATTATGAAAAGCCCAACCATATTAAGAAGACAAAAACTCAATATGGCGGGTGACTTCGGTACAAACCGAAGATGGAGAACTCGCTAAACGGCAGTAGACTACTCTTTGAACTTATCAAACTTAAAAGTATGACAATTGCTGCACATTGGCTTTTTAGATGTATGCTCGCCATGACACTCTTGGCAAGGTAACTCTTTACCGTAATGCAGGTTGTTATGTGGATTCTGCCACTTATCTTCTTCGCTACGCGCTGTTTGCTCTGCTAAGTCATCTACATCATGACACTGCAAACATGCTTGATCTGATGGAAACTGTTTGATGCCATTGTCGTGGCATGTTTTACAGTCTTTACCGATCACTTCTTTATGGTGGTCTCGCACCTCTACTGCTTGTGCAGATAGAGTTAACAGGCAACCCAATGTTAGCGCTAATACCGCTTTAAATTTACTCATCACTCATTCCTTTTATTATCTGGTAAATTTAGGCTTTCATGACGCTGCGTGCAGCTGTCATACCCATCACCATGCATTCCGGAATTGAGCAACTACCTAAACGGCTCACACCATGAATACCACCACAGACTTCGCCGGCTGCATATAGACCAGCAATAGACTGACCAGTGAAGCTGTCTTTCACTTCAGCGCTAGTATTAATCTGTACACCACCTTGGCAGTAATGCACTTTCGGCCACAGTCTTACCACTGTGAATGGCGCTTCGATAAACTTATCTTTAGCCTTGGTCATATTCTTGCCAAACTGCTTATCATCACCAGACTTAACGTATTCGTTATACTCTGCGATCTGAGCTTTCAGCGCTGTAAGCGGCACATCAAAATGTTTGGCTAGTTCTTCAACTGAATCGAATTTCCAACCTACGTTGTACTTGATTACTTTTTTAGTATTCGGATGCTTTTTAGAATCCTTATAGCTAGTGATCAAGATTGGAGGCATGGCTTTACCCTGCTCGTCACGGCAAGCTAGCTCAGCATCTGCACGCGTCTTACGGTCAGCAATTTCATTCATGAAACGCTTACCCGTTAGGCGGTTTACCGCCATTGAATGAGGGAAATTGTAGATAGTGTAGTTAGACACATAACCGAATCCACCTTCATCAGGTGACGCCCAAGGGCCAGATTGGATGTGCGCTAAATGTACTGGGATGGCGCCTAAACGGAACATCTCATACATACCTTCGCCCGTAGCACCGGGTGCGTTAGTACAACCCACTTCAGCTGTTAACGTTGGATCTTGCGCCATACGTAAATCAACGTTCTGGGCAAAGCCACCTGTTGCCATAATCACGCCGCGCTTGGCACGGATATTAATCACTTTACCTGGCTGATCTTCTTCAAAGTGATAGTTTTCGCGCATTTTAACGCCAACAACTTCGCCTTGTTCACCCACTAAGAAACCTTCGAACTTAGCGCGGTTATGAGTATGAACACCGAGTTTACGACATTCATTAAGTAGCGGTTGAGTAATACCAGCACCACAACTGACGGTAGTTTGATAAGTACGTGCTACCGAGTGACCACCTAACTGCTGCAGATAAGGATGGAATTCAGAGCCTGCATCTAATGTCATTTGCAGTGCTTCTACTGCATGCGAAGCCACGTGACGAAGTAAAGCTTCATCAGCGATACCACGGCCAGATTTAAGCTGATCTGCGACCATGCGGTCAACTGAATCTTGAACGCCTTCAGTTTTTTGCATTGGCGTACCAGGCGCAGCAAACAAACCACCATTAATGGCTGAGTTACCGCCAAAGTACGACATTTTTTCAAAAATATGTACGTCTTTTGCGCCTTTGCGTGTGGCTTCAATTGCCGCCGCTAACCCCGAAAAACCGGAACCAATAATAAGGACTTCAACTTCTTTATCCCATTTAACACCATCCGCTTTCTCAGAAATGGCCATTGCTGGTGCAGCCATTGCAACACCAGCTGCAGCTCCCATTCCCTTAATGAAATTGCGGCGTCCTAGCAGATCTTTATTACTCATCTGTCATCATCCATAGTTATAATCGACAACGAGATCATAATGCTGGAATCGATTCCAAAATGAGAGTTGCAATATGGTTTACAAAATACAACACATTTGTAATCAAGAAGTTAAAGGAAGGTTCCATATTTTTGTTTTTAGGGATATTAACTGAATTTTGGACTTGGTTCCAAACTGTGACATAGCGATAAAACAAGCCGATGGGAATAATAACGGTGCTATTTATTTTTGGTGTTCACCCTCGCCTTCACCTCCTAACGACCAAAGAAAGCATGCCTATTTACCATTCTACGCACCACCACCATAAGCACACTAACACCCTGATAAGTAACAGTTAAAACCCATTTGACTGAAAGTTATTGGTAGCGCGATCTATCACATATTTTGATTCACCAAATAAACAGCTAAGAGATAAAGCCTCAGCATTTATGACGAGTAAATCATGCGAAATTTCAAGCCGAAAAAGATTAAAATAGTCTGGTGTAAGTGATTTTGAGGATGTCCAAAGTACGGGTTACATGTAATAGATGTTACACGCGCCGATACATGTGTAACGTGCAGTGGCTCGGACTAATCTCAATATAAGAGGAATGTAAAACTCTTCTGCAACTGAATTGGCAATAAAAGCTAGTTCGGCGATGGCGAACATCATCCATATTTAAAAGACAGTTCGGTCTATTGCTAGATAATTCTATCTTTCAACAAAACTTGGACGTTAACGACCGGAATAACACTGGGTTAAAAGCACAATACTTAAACCATATATAGAAGAAATCATTGTAAAATAATAACTTTACTCTAGAGCTGTTGAACTGTTCTCTTTACAAAAAAGAAGCGCAACGCTCAACCCCGGCAGTTAAGCTATTTTGGAGCACGATGTGGCTTGTCACCGTTAGGCATTCCCTATGAAGATTACTTCTGCATAAGAGCAAATTTTTCAGCTAATTGGGCCGCCTGCTTAGGCATATTAGCTGCCTTAAATAACTCGATAATGCACTCTGCGGTACATAATCCGCCATCCACTTGGTTGCGCCTGAGGGTAAACAGAGAGTCCTGCTGTGAAGATATCGAATATTTCTGCGCATTTTTCAAATAATCACTTCGGCGCAGCATCTTTCGTGCTTCCTGCCACGTCGCATCGAGAATGACTAAGGTTGATGGCATTGCCGGTTCACTTTTCTGTTCATCATGCAGGACACTTGCGACTTGGCTGTTTTTTTCTGACGAGCTAACTAAAGCGGCTAACTCTGAAGGACTATCAATCTCTTCTGGAAACAACAGCGCACAATCAGCTGTTTGTAATTGTTTAACCAGTACAGCATCGGGCGAGGTTCTTGCCCATATGATCCGTGTGCAAATGTCAGGGAAGCATTCAAGTGCTAATTGCCCAGTGTTACTTGGACGTGTCACTTCACGCTCATGAGTTAGTAGAATTATTTGCAATGTCTGTACCCAAAAAAAGACCCAGCCAGATTATATCCCAAATGACCTCGGAAAGCAGAATCCAGAATGTGGAGAAATGGTAGAATTCAAGATCGTTAATTGCAGCTTCATTAACGACATACCCACCGTCTGTGGTGCTCTTCTGAAATCACAGCACACGTTATGCTAGGCTTTGGTATCCTCGGTCACGGCTCCTGCATTATTGATCCTGGACACATTTTGCTAATACTCATATCACTCATACTCAATTCGCGAATAAAAACACGTATTTATTAGACCCTATTATCAAATGAATAATCGTCATTAATGAAAATCTCTTGAACGTACCACTAATTCATTCAGTGCCGTAGAAATATCAATTAGCTTGCCAGCCACAACATGAGTCACTCCAGATTTTCGTTCTAAAATACCACTCACCTTCATGATTTTAGACACCAAATATGCCTGCCGTTGCGCTCTTGCTGTTGCGCTCCAAACGATTAAATTCACATTGCCGGTTTCATCCTCTAGGGTAATAAACGTCACCCCTGACGCAGTGCCAGGCCGCTGCCTTCCGACAACAAGGCCAGCGACCGTGACCACTTGCCCGCTACGGCACTCATCGAGTTGTTCTGCCGTTAGACAATGCTGTAGACAAGGTTTATCCCGTAATAAACTCATCGGGTGCTGACCCAGTGTGACTCCGGTATAGGCATAATCGGCTTGCATGGACTCAGCAATGCTCGGACAGGGTAACATCACCTCTGCCGCCTTAAATAATACAGCACGCGCTTGCGGGTCAATGTTGTTTGCTCGCGGAGGCTCCCCTTCAAACTCCGAGGCATTGTCAAATAAAGGTAAGCTTGGCTGACATGCCGATAACTGCCAACGCACTTGATGACGGTGACCTGCGACCTTGATAAACGCATCAGCACTGGCAAGTGTTTCCAGTTCATGGCGAGCGATGCCTAATTGATAAATCTGATCAATATGAGAAAAACCTTGCTCTGGTCGCTGCTCCATCAATTTATCAATTTCGTTTCTATTAAGCCCTTTCACCAATCTAAATCCTAAACGAATCGCCTTTGAGCCATGCGCTGCTGCCACGAGTGTATGTTGCCACTGGCTTTGATTGATACACACGGGTAACACAACAACGCCGTGGCGCTGTGCATCTTGGATCAATTGCGATGGGCTATAAAACCCCATTGGTTGGCTGTTTAATAATGAACAGCAAAATGCCGCGGGATAATGATACTTAAGGTAAGCTGACACATAGGCTAATAATGCAAAGCTTGCTGAATGGGACTCTGGAAAACCATACTCGCCAAAGCCCTTTATCTGCTTGTAGATCTGTTGTGAAAACTGAGCCGTATAACCTCGGCTTTGCATACCGTTGAGTAGCTTACCCTCAAACTGCTGTAATTCACCCGATCTCTTCCAGCTTGCCATCGCCCGCCGCAGTTGATCCGCTTCCCCACCCGAAAAACCCGCAGCAACCATTGCCAGCTTAATCACTTGTTCCTGAAAAATCGGCACGCCCATTGTTCGAGACAACACAGATTCAACCTCTTTGCTTGGGTAAGTCACCTTCTCTAAACCGTCTCGACGCCTTAAATAGGGATGCACCATATCCCCTTGAATGGGCCCTGGGCGGACAATAGCGATTTGCACCACTAAGTCGTAATAGCAACGCGGCTTAAGCCGCGGCAGCATTGACGTCTGTGCTCGCGATTCCACTTGAAAAACGCCGATACTGTCGCCACGTTGTAGCATGTTATAAACAGCGGCTTGCTCCCACTCCACCTGATCCATCGTAAAATTATGCTTGGGTGTGCTGAGCAGTTGAAAACATTTCCTAATAGCGGTCAGCATACCAAGCGCCAGTACATCCACTTTTAGTAGCCCTAGGCTTTCTAAATCATCTTTATCCCACTGAATCACGGTTCTATCGGCCATCGCTGCATTTTCAACGGGCACTAACTCACTTAATGGACCTGAAGAGATAATAAAGCCACCAACATGCTGCGATAAATGCCTTGGAAACCCTAAGATGCTCTGCACTAGCGGCAATAAATGTTTGCCCATTCCCTCGGTTGGTACCAAGGATTTATCTTGTAGCTGGGTTAACCAATCCGCTTCACTGTCACGCCTATCAATGCTGTGCTGCATATGGTCTAAGTGCTGTTTATCGATGCCTAATGCTTTTCCAACGTCTGCCAGTGCGCTTTTAAAACGGTAACTTATCACTGTCGCTGCCAGCGCCGCCCGCTCTCTGCCATACTTGCGATAGATGTATTGAATGATCTCCTCACGGCGTTCATGTTCAAAATCAACGTCAATATCAGGAGGCTCATTGCGCTCTTTAGAGACAAAACGCTCAAACAGCATATTCACTTTTGTAGGGTCAACCTCAGTGATCCCTAAGCAGTAACAAACAACTGAGTTAGCCGCAGAGCCTCGCCCTTGATGCAAAATTTGTTGTAACTTGGCATATTGAACGATATCAAAGATGGTTAAGAAGAAGTATTCGTACTGCATCTCTTTAATCAAGATAAGCTCTTTTTCGTACTGCAATGTCACGCTTGTTGGAACATGGTCGTTAAAGCGGCGCATAGCTCCTTTATAGACTTCTTGCGCTAAATACTGACTCGCTGATAATCCACTCGGCACCACCTCACTTGGGTACTCATATTTAAGTTCATCAAGGCAAAAATCACACTGCGCGGCGATAAGTAATGAGTTATCAATCCACGCCTTTGGGTAGCGTTTATATATCGCACTCATCGGTTTAAGCGCCGTTTCGGCGTTGGCTAACAAACGATCCCCCGCTTGTGAAAGTTCAGTGCTATAACGGATGCAGGTGAGTATGTCTTGCAGTTTCTGCCTTTGCTCGCAATGCATACGAACATTACCTGCCGCAACACACGCCATGTTTAACTGACTGGCAATTTGAGTCCACAACTGGATCTTTAATGCTTCGCCAGCCACTAAGCTGCGCTCCATCAGTAGATAACAACGCTGAGCAAAAACATTGCGGATAGACTGACCAATGGCGAGCATCTTAGTTTGATAAGCCTCTAGTTGCGGTGATAAATCGCCTAAATCACTGCGAATTGGATTAAGTGACGTCGGTTGCCATAATAAAATGGTGCGTTCTAAACCTTGCTTTAGTTCACTAAAGTGCAGTTGATATTCGCCTTTTGCAGCTCGGCGACGGCTGGTTGTGATTAATTGACTAATTTGCCCGTAACCACGGCGATCCATCGCAAGCAGCACAAACACACCTTCTGCTAATTGAAACTCCGCGCCCACCAGCAACTTAATCTGCTGTTTTTTGGCAGCCTCATACGCCTTCACGATGCCCGCAAATGAACACTCATCGGTAATCGCAATCGCTTTATATCCCAGTAATGCGGCTTGTTCGACCAACTCGTGAGGATGAGAAGCTCCTCGAAGAAAGGTGTAATTAGAGATAGCATGTAGTTCGGCGTACATTAGCCAAACCAGCCATGTAAGAAAAAACCACGGCTATCTTTAAATACCCAACATAATCCGCCTAGCTGATGACTCGCAATATAGTAATCACGGCATATGGCTGGCTCCTGCCACCAGTGTGTTTGCAGTCTTTCAGGTCCTTTTAACAGCTCAATCATCTCAATCGAGATCATTTCAGGTGTCGTCAACAACCAACTTGGACGGCACGCCCCCACGCTGAGGCCTGTCGTCGGATGGCCAAGATCAGAGAGTTGTTGCAATGACTTGATAACGGGTCTGTGCTCTTGGCTGGTAGCGGAAAGATCCGTTGCTTGCCAACTCTCTTCAGGTAAATGAGCAGAAGTTGCCAGCAGTCCTTTCACCTTATCGCTACCCAGTCTTGCTTGTAGCAGCGCCATCAGCCGCAAAGCTTTCTCTGAACGTTGCCCCTGAGCTGCCTGTTGTGGTCCAAACCAGTTGTCATTAGCAATCGTAATAGGTACAAACTTGTCGACAGAAATCACCATTTCAACCACAGGTTGATACAGAGTGACACGCTCTAGTTGCATACGGCATAAGCTTAATAAGTTATCACTGCGATGCTCGGCAAAGGGGTACTGAATAATAATATCAAGCTGACTGCGCTCGCTATCACGGTAGATGAGGGTCAATTTAAGCTGTTGAATCGCAAGTTGGCGTTGCTTTAAGTAGCTCGCCATCTCTTTGAGCATTCTACCTAACGGAAAAACAATCCCTTGCATCAATTCAACTTCATATAATAAAGACAGTTTTTGCAGATAAGTTTCCTCTGGCTCAAAATAGGTTAACGGATGCGGTATAGCGCCCGAGATTTTTGCCAGAAGTTGCAGCAGCTTGGGGCCGAATCGTCGCCCTAGTTCCTTATCCGGTAAAGTGCACAAAGCCGCAAAAGAGGTCACGCCAATATCGAGAAAGCTTTGCCTTAAAAAGCATGATATCGGTAGTGAGGCAATCGGTAATTGACTAAGTAACGCATGGCTCTTATCAGGATTAAGGGATTCACTTTGGGTCACTTCAGCCATGACTGAAGACTGCTGCGCGAGCAACTGTGCCGCTAAAGGTGTTTTGCCTATTGCAAGAGACACCTCTAAACCATAGGTTTTGGCTCGTTGAGCATATTGCTCAATAAGCTTATCAATACCATCGAAAATAAGCGCCATGGAACTGACTTCAAGCAACAGGGTGTTACAAACAAACTCATCGACATGTAACTTCGCACTCGATTGACCATCTTTGTGTGCATCATGCACCAAGGCGCAGCGCAGGGGCACGACGCGTGCACTAAACTCATAGCTCCATTGGCATAGCCAATCTGACGCTTGCTGATTAGTGGAGGCGTCGAACTCAGCTAACATCGCCGACGGCGTTAAACTTTGCGCGGTAGAAAGGCTCATCCCAACCGTCACTCCAGCTTTGTGACTCCCAGCGTCAAGTGCCAGCACGTGTAAAGACTTAGGGTCATACAATAGTACTTCAGCGCTTTGATTTAGCTCATTGCGGTAACAGAAGTATTGTAGTGCCCACTGTGGGTAATGAGCTGCTAGCCATAACATATCCATTAGCGACCATGCATTAGGTTAATGAATTTTGCTAGGTGATGTTGGCGCCCCTTGCTGCAGCGTTTTATAAGACTCTGTCCATCTATCTTGAGCAGAGTCGTTATAAGATGCAGCAAGCGATGGTTGACTGTGACGCTTTACCTCTGCTGACAATGTCGGTGTTACTAACGTTGCCTGCTCTATTGAATCGCTCACCAGTTCACTCAAAGGCGCTTTAAGATAATATGTCGGCTGCAGGCTTAATCTACGTGTTGGCTCAAGCTGCAACGATAAGTGGTTTTCTCGCTCAGCCTCAGCTGCATGATAAATAACAGAAGATGAATTAGCTTTTTTGCTCGCTCTCTCAGCGTTTACCGCTTCGATGTGTACAGCCAATATTGATCGTCTGCTACTTGTGACTTTAACCGCTGCACTCTTATTAGTAACAGATAAGGTGTTAATAACAGATAAGGTGTTAATAACAGATAGAACCTTATCACCCGCAGTAGACGGTAATAGTGGGCTACTGATTACAGCCCTATAATCCGCCAGCCCTTTAATTGCGCTAACTTGCGCTTGGCACAGATCCTGACCTATCAAATCGATATTAAGTGAGGCGCTACCGGACAAGTCATCATTTAGCGAAGCGTTATCAATCAAACAAGCACTGACACCCAATAGACTTTCTTTTAAATGAGGAGGCAGCAGCGGTAGACTAAAGACAGGGCTAGGCCAGCCACCACGGCGCTTAATAATATTGATTTCAGTCATCCCTAAATGACTATTTGAAAATCGACTTAAACTTGGCTGCTGGCGCTCAGTCAGCTTGGGCACTAATTTCAACATTGATGCTTCGACGATAACGGCTTTTTTGTTATTACTGTCATTGGCATTTAACGCCGAAAAGCACTGTCTTTGCAGCACTAAACGTAAATTCACTGGGTGTGACAGCTGTGCATTCGTTGTCGGTAAATAGAGCATACACAAGGCTTGGCCTTTCTCTGCAGCTAGCTGCAACCTTCTCGCCTCAGTTATCGATAAACTGTCTAGCCAAGCTAATACTAGTGGTACGCTGCCACTCGCTAACGCTTGTTCAATGGACCACAAGCGTTCTTTTCGCTCTTCAGTATCTATCCAGATCAAGCGTTCCACATCCAACCCTTGTTGTAACAATGCTTGCGGCGAAGGGATGTGAGGCGGCGCCACCAGCATCACCAGCATCACCATGGAATCATTAATTTGTGTTGATGACACACAGTGGCTTATAAGTTGTTTCAATAAAGGCAACACGATACTGAGCTCACCTTGACCCACACCATCACATAAAATTTCGCACACACCGATTTGTGGCCAACCATTATCAGCAAGATTTTTATCTAACAATGAAAAACCCGTCGGATAGGCTACATGTTGCTGCTGCCACTGCTGCCCACGCCAAATGTCTTGCCGTTCTAACAATTGATTTAAAGAACAGGTTCCTGTTGTATTAGCGCTGGTAGCGGTCTTGCATATTCGCTCAGCATTGACGATCACCGGCTTGCGGAAACTGGCACTATCAATCGGCTCTGACGCTTCTTTATCTTGTAATACCGAATATGCCTTTGCGCTTGATTGATCCATGTTTCCACCTGTCTGTGAGATAAAAAAGTACTCATCATTTGAGGGCCTACCCTTTGATAACAGGCGTTATGATCCTTAAATTTAAATACTGTATATACATACAGTATAATTATCTTTATTGAGATCGCAAGTACTCGATTCAGATCTGCAAGCCAAAAAAAACGCCCCTCAATTGAGGGGCGTTATTAAATAATGCGTTTGTGTATAAAATTTTAAGGCAAGAGCCTAATATTTATACTTTTTCACTTTCTTGAGCGCTATTTGCTGCTTTAACATCGACAGGTGATCGGTGAACACCACACCCTTGAGATGATCCATCTCATGTTGCAGTACAACGGCAAGAAACTCATCGGTATCGATCTCGAATGCTTGACCTGTGCGATCTAATGCAGTGACTTTTACGCCTTCATGACGATTCACTTTCGCACGATAACCAGGAATGGACAAACAGCCCTCTTCCCCTTGAAAATCACCACGCGTTTCTACCATTTCAGGATTAATCAATACCATCGGCTGATCGCGTTCTTCAGACAAATCGATAACTAAAATAGCATGCAAGCTACCGACTTGAGTTGCTGCAAGCCCGATACCATCCTCGGTGTCGTACATGGTTTCAATCAAATCATCAATAAAACCCTGCACCGCATCAATATCCTTAACCGGCTCAGCTTTTCGTTTAAGCCGCTCATCAGGGATCGTTAAAATGTCTAACACTGCCATATCATTATCACACTAGTATTAACTAAAAAATTTCGCGCTATTATGACCGAATCGACAATAAAGGCAACTCTTGCGAGTCTTAACTTACCGTACTCAGCCCCTGTTTGCCCCGAAAAGAGGCCGTTCAGATGGCAACCGTTACGATACTGAGAATAAAGTCGATAATATAAGCTCGGGAATTATATTAAATTACGGCGCTTCCCTTAGCGCGAAAACGATTCAAAATCACACAATACGATCCATTTTAGTAACAGCTATGTTAACATCCTTAAAAATGTATAAAGTATACGGATGATAATATGACACAAGCTGTGCGATCCCCCTTACCCCCGACATTCTTTGTCGCAAATACCATGGAGATCTTTGAACGACTCGCTTGGTATGGCTTTTTTGCCCTTTCATCGCTCTATATGACCTCGCCAGAAAATCAAGGTGGATTAGGTTTTTCTGATCAAGAACGTGGCCTGCTACAAGGTATGATCCCCTTTTTCTTGTACCTTTTCCCAGTACTGACAGGCGCACTTGCCGACCGTTATGGTTACCGGAAAATGTTTCTAATTTCTTATGCCATCATGTGCCCCAGTTATTATATATTGGGTCAGGTCGATAGTTTTATGGGCTTCTTTGTTGCCTTCATGGGCGTGGCTGTAGGCGCTGCGTGCTTTAAACCTGTTGTAACAGGTACTGTCGCCCGTACCACCGATGACACTAACCGTGGCTTAGGTTTTGGCATATTTTACATGATGGTCAATATTGGTGGATTCTTAGGGCCATTCGTGGCGGGTTACGTGCGCGCCATTAGCTGGGACTGGGTGTTTATTATGTCTTCATTCTGGATCGCACTTAACTTTATCCCTGCTCTGTTATTCTACAAAGAGCCAACGGATCAAAATAGCCAAAAAGGTAAACCACTCAAAGCCGTTTTCAGCGATATTCAAGAGGTCCTCGGTAATGCTCGTTTCGCGATTCTATTTTTCGGTACGCTGATTATATTAATGTCTTTTGGGGCTAAATGGATCACCGGTGAAACGACGCTTATTATCTATGCCTGTTGGTTCAGTGCCCATCTTATTTGGGACAAGCTGGCTTCATCTCAAAAAGGCGCGCCATGGTATGGCCAAAAAATTAGCCTAGGTAACAAACCATTTGTTATCTACCTGCTTATTTTATCGGGCATGTGGATGGTGTATCAGCAAATCTTTATTACGCTACCTATCTATATCCGTGACTTTGTCGACACCACTGATTTAGTCTTGATGCTAGCTAACTACCCAGACTTACAGCAGTTCTTTGCGCCCGTCGATATCAGCTTACTGCAATCAGAAGTCACCCGCTTAGCACAAGAGTTCAGTGCTGGAACCTTAAATGCGAAGCAAGCCTATTTTGAACTGGTTCATGCCAAAGTGATGGTACCAACAACCGAAATAAGCCAAGCATTTACCGCTATTGAGCAAACTCCAGCCTTGGCAGTGCAATACGCCCAGAGCTGGGCCAGTGAACATCGCCAAGTGAACCCTGAATACCTTATCGGGCTTAACTTTTTATCGATTGTCATGATGCAACTACTTGTTAGCCGTTTTGTTGAGCGCTTCCAAGCGCTTCCAGTACTGGTTGGCGGAACCATTATCCTCGCACTAGGCACAGCCATTGGTGGCTTAGCGCATGGCGCAATCATGGGCGGTGCAATGGTACTCACCTCGATTTTAGTATTCTCTATTGGAGAAATGGTTGCCTCACCAAAGAGTCAAGAATACGTTGCTAGTTTTGCACCTCATGATAAAAAAGCCATGTTTATGGGCTACTACTTTGTCTCATCGGCTATTGGCTTTTTACTGGCAGGTCCATTATCTGGCTACCTTTATAGTGAAGTTGCCAAAGGTGCTGAGCGCCCAGATATGATGTGGTTTATTATTGGCGGACTCGGTCTACTGACTGCGTTCGGTTTAATTATTTTCCATAAATTTGGCGTTACACCACACGCGCAAGACACCATTGACGGCGAGCTAGCTTAAGTCATTCTGCCTCAATTAACATGTTTAAAGCCCACACTAATTTCATTAGCGTGGGCTTTTTATTGTGTACGATGTTATTGCAACAGCATTAAAACTGAGAGCGAACGGCAAATACCCATTGGGTGTCATCAGTTTCAATATTTTCAAGCTTTTCCCAATCATACTGATAACGTACCACCCATGACCACTGAGGGTTCACTTGGTAGCCCATTGCTAACCAGGCCCTCGCATCAAAACGCTCAACACCATCAATCCCTGCATTACCTCTGGCATACAGTTCGCTGTACCAATGTTCGGTAATCGGTTTTAACACTGTGATACTGGCGTTAGCCGCGGTACTGTCGGTATAAGACTTAACCGCTAAATGGTTAACGGCAAACTCAGTAAATACTTGGGTATTTAACCAGCCTTTATGCTCATGCATCAAACCCAGTTGATACTGATAATGGCTGGCTTTTCCTTGAGGGGTATCGGTTTTACCATGATCAATCGATGCTCTAAGATGCCACTGATTAGAGGATGAATATAGATAACCCAAATGCCATTTATCACCTCCGGTATTAGTGTTGGCCGAAAATTTTTGATGGTCCGTCGCCAAGGTGCCACCAACGTTGAGTACATTGTCAGTAAAGCCAACATACAGCGAATCACTTAGGTTGAGCGGATCCGCAATATGACGATACTGCTCAGCCACAGCAGGTAGAGAAACAGTAGATAGCAACAGTAACGAGCTAAAGAGAGGGTTGATGACCTGCGCAGACATGATATATACCGTAGAAAAGCGCTATTATTACTTTAGCGCTAAGTCTCAGCAAGAACTTTTACCTTATATTACAACGCATTAATAAAGTAGCAGCATGCTGGCAAAAGTTTAACAGGCGTAACCAACCTTCGCGTTATCAACCGCATTAATGATCTGCTGACAATCTTGTGATAGATCCCGATACACGATAGAGTTTAAGAGAAAATAAAGGGATAGTGATTCATGGAAAGCGACAACAAAGCTTCACCTATGACGCAAATATGGCATATTGTGTCTATGATCCCTGCAGGGAATGTCAGTTCTTATGGCAAAATTGCAGATTTAGCCGGGCTACCAGGCAGAGCACGTTATGTGTCTAAGGCACTTAAAGCCGCACCTGAAACACTAGCCCTACCTTGGCATAGAGTGATTAACAGCCAAGGCAAGATTTCGTTTGCCGAACATACTCAACCTTTCAGGGATCAAATGGAGCTGCTACGCAGCGAAGGCGTTATCGTCAATCGCGGTCGAGTTAAGCTGTCTGATCATGAATGGCGACCTGATATGGCAACATTAGTGCTTTCAATACCGTTTTAAAGCACATTAAACACTGTTTTAAGGAGAGATTTTTGTCTAAAAAGTCACGTATTTTATTTGCTGCTAGCTTGCTATTGACGAGCTATCCCCTCACAGCTGACACTACGCCTTTGACTCCCCACACAGCTGAATATCAAGTCAACTATGGCAGTATCGAACTGGGTCGTGCGCGTTATATTTTATCGGCCCCTGACGGAGGCGTATTCCAATACCGTTTCGACAGTGATGTCAGTCTGCTAATGCTCTCCGATCAACGCCATGTTCGCAGTGAATTCACACTCCAAGACAACCAGCTAGTGCCAATGCGTTACTCTGTCGAGAGAACTGGAACCGGGCCTGATTTTAGAGAGCAAATCGCTTTTGCTAAGGGGCAAAATGTGGTTCATAGCCGTTATAAAGATGAACGAGCAAAGTTCCCTTACGACGCCGAGCTGTTTGATGCTCTAATGGTGCAGTTACAATTTAGGCTCGATATGGCCGCCAATAAAGAAGAGCTACATTACACCATGGTGAAAGAGGGAGAAATTGATGACTACGCCTTTAAAATTGTCGGCAAAGAGCGCGTCAACATTGACAGCGGCAGCTACCAAACCTTAAAGTTTGAAGTTAAGCGTGACAGTACCAAGCGACAAACATTTTTCTGGATGTCACCAGAATTAAGCTATCTCCCCATCCGCTTAACGCATTTTGAGAAAGGCAGTAAACAACTCGATATAAAACTGCTCAGTTATAAATTTGAGCAAGAGGCAACCGTTGTTACGCCAGTAATAGCCGAAACCGTTAAGCCAGAGACCACTGCATCAGGCAATACAATCGAGCAATAACTAACATCAACGTCCAAACCAAACATTAAAAAAGCGCGGATAGCCATTAGCTAACCACGCTTTTTATTATTTCAACAACCCCTAACCTATGAGTAACTCACCTTTCTTAAACAGCTTCCACTCACCTGGTGCTAATACATTCCACTGCTCATTCTTTGTCAGTGGTCGAGTCGCAATGACGGTTACAACATCATTCGGCGTAGTTTCAGTATCAAAATCAATCACCACATCGGTATCGATTAGCTTGGCTTTACCAAACGGCGCGCATCGGGTGATGTAGCACAAGTTATTACTGCAATAACTCATTAGGTGCTCACCGTCACTCAAAATCATATTAAACACACCTAGGGCTCTTATCTCATCAGCCAAAGTGGCAATAAAACGATAAACCGCTAGCATGTCGTCAGGGGCTTTATCACCAAACTGCGCTACCACTTTGTCCATAATCCAACAAAATGCCATTTCGCTATCGGTATCTCCCACCGCATTGAACCGTGTCGGCACAAACTTAGCTTCATAACCGCTTAACTGGCCATTATGCGCATAAGTCCAATATTGCCCCCAAAGCTCACGCGTAAAAGGGTGAGTATTCTCTAGTGAGACACAACCGCGGTTAGCCTGACGAATATGGCTCACCACCACTTCACTTTTAATTGGGTATGATTTAATTAATTTTGCAATATGAGATTCACTGCTAGGGCGCGCATCTTTAAATGTTCGACTTCCTTTACCTTCGTAAAAAGTGATCCCCCAACCATCAATATGTGGGCCAGTCACACCGCCGCGTTCTGCAAGGCCAGTGAAACTAAATACAATATCTGTCGGCACATTGGCACTCATGGCCAGCAACTCGCACATTAATCTTAACCCCGTTCAATAAGCTACAACTTTATTTGTCCATTCTAACCAGTTGCTAGCCATAGTGGAATCCTCCCCTGACACAAAAAATTTAAACATTTGTTTGAAAAGACTTGTATTAAAACTGACTAGCGTTTAAATTTTATGAGACACAGGTCTGACCACAGACTATAATTGTGACCCAGACAGTAAATAAGTGACTCGCTAAACGTGATAAGTCACAACTAAAAGGAGAATAACAGTGACTACCCTACTTTGGATTCTGGCGATGATTTTTACCATAGGCGCTTTTGCCTATCTAAGAGTCTCCCTACTCACTGCCACCTTGGGTGCCGCCATTGTTATGGCTATCGGCACAGGTACAGCAGTAATTAGCCCGCTACTATGGGTTGTTTTTCTGGTTATCGCCTTACCGCTTAATCTCAGTTCTTTCAGACAAAATGTCATCTCTCGCCCGTTACTCAAAATATATCGCGGGATTATGCCAGAGATGTCAACAACAGAGAAAGAAGCGATTGAAGCCGGAACCACATGGTGGGAAGCAGACCTATTTGCAGGAAAGCCTGATTGGAGCAAACTACATAACTACCCAAAGGCCGCTCTCAGTGCAGAGGAACAAGCATTCTTAGACGGTCCAGTTGAAGAGGTGTGCAAGATGCTCAACCAGCATCAAGTGTCGCATGAGTTAGCAGACCTCCCCGAAGAGATATGGCAATATTTGAAAGATAATGGCTTCTTCGCCATGATCATTAAGAAGAAATATGGCGGTTTAGAATATTCTGCATATGCACAGTCACGCGTATTGCAAAAACTGGCGGGTTTAAGCAGTGAGTTAGCCTCTACTGTTGGCGTACCAAACTCACTCGGCCCTGGTGAGTTACTGCAGCATTACGGCACCACCGCTCAACAAGATCATTACCTTCCACGCCTTGCAAAAGGGCTTGAAGTCCCTTGTTTTGCATTAACTAGCCCTGAAGCGGGTAGTGATGCAGGTGCTATTCCCGATTACGGCATCGTTTGTAAAGGTGAATGGGAAGGCGAAGAAGTCCTCGGCATGAATCTGACATGGAACAAGCGCTACATTACTCTCGCGCCAGTTGCGACTGTGTTAGGCCTTGCCTTTAAACTGCGCGACCCAGACCAACTCTTAGGTAAAAAAGAAGAGCTAGGCATTACTTGTGCACTTATTCCTACCGACATTGAAGGGGTAGAAACCGGTCGTCGTCATTTCCCACTTAACTGTATGTTCCAAAATGGTCCAACCCGCGGCAACGATGTGTTTGTCCCATTAAGCTTTATTATTGGTGGTCCAGAAATGGCTGGCCAAGGCTGGAAAATGCTGGTTGAATGTTTATCTGTTGGCCGTGGTATTACACTTCCGTCTAACTCAGCAGGTGGTATTAAAACCGCCGCATTAGCAACAGGGGCTTACGCTCGAATTCGTCGTCAATTTAAGCTACCGATTGGTAAGCTTGAAGGTATTGAAGAGCCAATGGCGCGCATCGGTGGTAATGCTTACCTAATGGATGCTGTGACTACGTTAACGACAACCGCTATCGATTTAGGTGAAAAACCATCAGTCGTTTCCGCCATTGTGAAGTTTCACCTCACCGACAGAATGCAACGATGTGTTATCGATGCCATGGATATTCATGGTGGTAAAGGGGTTTGCTTAGGCCCAAATAACTATCTCGGCCGTGGCTATCAAGCCGCTCCGATTGCAATTACCGTTGAAGGTGCAAACATTCTGACTCGCTCGATGATCATTTATGGTCAAGGTGCGATCCGCTGTCATCCCTATGTGTTAGCAGAGATGGAATCCGCATTTGATACGGATGTTAACAAAGGTCTGCGTGATTTTGATGCGGCTATCTTTGGTCATATTGGTTTTACCACCAGTAACTTGGTTCGTAGCTTCTGGTTAGGTCTTACCTCTAGCCGCTTCTCTAACGCACCTTACTCAGATAAAACTAAGCGCTACTATCAGCAAATGAACCGCTTCAGTGCGAACTTGGCGTTACTTTCTGACTTAGCGATGGCGACATTAGGTGGCAACCTTAAACGTAAAGAACGTATTTCAGCCCGTTTAGGAGACCTGCTCAGCCAGCTATACCTTACTTCGGCAACGCTTAAGCGTTATGAAGATGAAGGACGCCAGTTAGAGGATCTACCATTAGTACAGTGGGCAGTTGAAGATTCACTTCATAAGCTACAAACTTCACTAGATGATCTACTTGATAACTTCCCAATGGGTCTTGGTTTGCCGTTACGTGCTGTTATTTTCCCATTTGGTCGTCCATTAAAACGCCCTACTGACGTGCTTGACCATAAGGTTGCTCAGATAATGCAAACACCTTGTGCTAGCCGTGAGCGTATGGGTAAAGGACAATTTTGGACACCTAGCGAGCACAATGCTGTGGGTATTCAAGAGCAAACCTTTAAAGACATCTTGGCTTCAGAGCCTATCTACGACAAGGTCTGTAAAGCAGCTGGCAAGCGCATACCGTTTATGTGGTTAGATAAAATTGCTGCAGAAGGCAAAGCGCTTGGCGTGCTTAGCGAAGATGAGATTGCACTGCTAGAGCGCGCTGAAATTGGCCGCATGAAGTCCATCAATGTTGATGACTTTGATCCTGAAGAGCTTAAAGCACGTGTGCTTGAGTTCGCCAAACAGGTACAAGCAGCCTAATCAATACCAGGTTAACAACGTAAGTTGATACTCTAAAAGCCAGTCGCTCACCGTGACTGGCTTTTTTATTGAGATGGGTTTGCTTAAGGCTGCGTAATATTGACTATTGCAGCAGGTTTAGCATCTCTGGGAATTAAACTAATCAACTCTACACCCGAAGTTAACGCTACCGTGTCAGCCGCACTTATCACTTTGACCTTGCCCCCTTGCAGATACACCAAAGGAATCGCACTTTGACCGTACTGCGCCATAAACATCGAGTAGTCAAAGTTTGCCGTCAAGCTGGTACTTTTTATACTGGCGCCTTTAGCCATCAAACTGGCTAATTTAGAATAAGACACAGCATCACCAAATAAACACAACTGCCTTAAATAAGACTCGGATAACTGATGCCTTGCGCTATTACTACTGCTAGTACTGTCATTATTATTAAGTCCATACACCTTCTCCCTGCCAAACACATCTTGGAAATAGAAACTGACCAAAGGGTTAAGCTGTCTGTAAGGTGACAATACCAGTACACGCCCTATTTCGCTCATGTTCATATGGTTTTCAGCGTGCTCAGACGCTGGATTACCAAAATAGACTGCAAGGTTTTCCATCCGAGCTAATCGAATATTGTCCCAGTTATTGTCGGCTAACAACACGGTAACGCCGTTAGCCTTTAATGTTTTGGCTAGAGCACGTGAAAATTGAGACGCGCCAAAAATGAGTAATCCTTGCGACGTTCCAGCGGTCACCCCCAGTATTTTAGCCCAGCGTCCCGCCGTTAGACTTTGGATCACCACCGTACCGATGATGATTAAAAATACCAAAGGCACAATTAACTCTGCTCCGGCTACACCTGCTTTTTCTAGTTTGATGGCAAACAGTGAGGAAATTGCTGCCGCGACAATACCCCGAGGGGCAACCCAGCTTAAAAACCATTTATCCGCGCTCGATAATGATGTCCCAACACCACAGCACCAAATGCTAAGTGGCCGAGCAATCAACATCACCACCGCTAACAGCACCAATCCTTGCCAACCTAAACTGATCAAAGCATCAGCATTTAATCTCGCGGCTAATAAAATAAATAGTGCAGAAATGAGCAGTACCGTCAGCGTTTCTTTAAATTCAAGAATATCGTCAATCTCGACACCCTTCATGTTTGCAAGCCATATACCCATCACGGTTACAGACAGTAAGCCAGCTTCTTCTTGCAGTAAATTAGAGGCGACAAATACCGCTAACATTAAGGTTAATACGGCGGTATTACGCAAATAATGTGGCAGTAAGTTATTGCGTAAGATCAAACCCACTAAATAGCCGCAAAGAGTCCCTAAACCGAAGCCGACTAACAACATCGAAGTTAAAGCATGCAACACATGGGTTGTTGGGTCCGCTGCCACCCCTATGTATTCAAATACCAATACCGCTAATATCGCCCCGATAGGATCAATCACTATGCCTTCCCAGCGTAAAATACTCGATAACTCTGTTTTAGGCCTCACACTGCGCAGCAATGGCACAATCACAGTCGGGCCAGTAACAACCACTAATGCGCCAAATAACGTCGCCATTGGCCAATCAAAACCAATTAAGTAATGCGTTGCAACACTGATACAAACCCACGTAATGGCGGTACCTAAGGTTACAAGACGAGTCACCATACCGCCGTGCTCTTTAATCTCTTTAAAATTAAGCGTCAAAGCACCCTCAAAAAGAATAATGGCAACACCTAAGGAGATAATCGGAAACAGGAGGTCACCAAAAATGGCATCTGGCTTTAAAAAACCCAACATTGGCCCTAGCAGTAGGCCACACAGCAGCAAAGGTAAAATAGCAGGTAATCTGAGCCGCCAGCCCAACCATTGACAAAATAGCGACAAAACGCCTAAGAGCGCGAGCATAGCGGTGATGTGCTCCAGCATGATATATCCTTATCCAATAATTGCCGTCATTACATTGTTAACATAGAAGTAAAAGTAACTAATGTAAAAGTGATCGCGATAAGTGATCTGCAGAATTAGGGATGTAGTCCATCAAGTATTCATTAGCTGCTCGCTAAAATACAATTGGATAGGAATTAGTTAGACCCAAAGCTCTAATGTTGGCGACTAGCATTAAAAAGTAATGTCTTAATTTTCGAAAGACGATATCAATCTAATTTTTAATGGCTGTAAGGCGTTAACGCTTTTCATAGCGAGGCCCCATTACCTCGCTATAATATTTTCTCAAAAGCCAAGTACTTTGATAGAAACATTTAATAAACTTGGGCTAGCATAATTAATATCGTAAAACATCCATCCAATCAATCGTAGCCAAGTAATCAAGTGTATCTTTATCAAGTGGGTTGTTCGTGATATTAACGTTTGTCAACTTAGGGTTATTATAAAATCGAATGCTTTCGATGTTATTATCCTTGGCACCGAGCACTATGAGCTCTTGATTATATGAAACATCTAAAGTACTTATCCCGGTGTTATAAATAGTTAACGCTGTTAAATCTTGCAGATTGGACAGGTCAATATTGGTAATGGGGTTACCCGTTAAGGTCAAATCGCGAATGCTTCGAGCATTGCTCAGATCAATGTTTTCAATTAAATTATTTTCAACGTTTAAATATCTGACATCAGTACCATCGAGTTTAAGCGCTTTAATATGATTGTTATTTAAAAAAGCATGATCAAGCTTAGGTAAGTTTGAGAGATTAATTTCCTCTACGGCATTTTCGTAGACATACATTGCAGTTAACTCTAAATTCTGTGATACATCGACAGATTTTAAGTAAGGATTCTTGCCTATATTGATATAATCCAATTTAGGATTACCGCTGAGGTCTAACTCCTTAAGTGCAGTATAACTAAGATACAACCGACTTAGATTTTCGAACTGTTCAATTCCAGCAATAGAATCTATGCCATTACGGCTGCAACTTAACTTAGTCACCTCTTCCGCACTTGTCCAACCATATTCTTCAACCCAGCTAATCAAACACTGTTTCATGGCTGGGTGTTCAAAATACAGATCGTCATACCATTCTTTGGCTGTATCATCAGATGAATTACAGCCCATCATAAAGAGGGTAATAAATAAAAATAAATATTTTTTCATAAAATTAATTCCCACAGGGGCGCTACAGATATAGCGCCTCGCTTAGCGATATATTGTTATATAGGATTTAGTTATAGATGTGCTGCAAATTATCAATCACACTCTGATAATCTTCGCCTTTAAGGATATTAAGGTAGTTAGTGGTAAGGCTGTTTACTTTATTGTTAGCCATGCTGCTATTGGTACCGCCGTGGTCTTGATATCGATAGCGATAGCTCGACCCATCTAGATTATCAGTCACTGTATAGTCATAACAACTTGAGGGTGTACCATACTTGAGGCTTAAATCTTCTGCTGCTTCACCTAGCACATTACGATTAAGTTGACACTGCGTCGTTTTATATGATGTTAAATATACATTTTCAGCAATCTTTTTATCGCTTGCTGCCCCCATCGCTTCAACATAAGTGGCCATTTGCGTGCCTGCGCTTTCTATGAAAGTAATACTGTTTTCTTTGAAGTGAACCCTATCAGCCAATATGGCGTAACGAAACGCAGCCGCAGCCGAGTAATGCACTGTGATGTCGGTATAGTAAGGTTTAGAGGTGTTGAAGGCGGGTGATGCATAAAGTTTATTAGACTCACTTTCCATGTTCGCTAACGTGTCTAAATCACGAATGCCCTCACTATCTAGCCGATCACTGTAGGCCTTCATGCTGTATTCTAACGCTCTTAAATCTCGAATCATGTCTTCTTTTGCTGCATTATCAAATGCACTTTGTACTATGTCTTCAATCTGCTGCAGGCTTTCTTCAGATAGGTTGACATAGTCCGGTGAACTAGGGCCAAAAATTGCATCTTGCAATGCAGATTTAACCCCACCTTTAATTGCAGAGCTAGCACCAGCCATCACCTGACCAGCAACCCACCCATAGGTAAGAACAAAACGAGGGCTTGCTTCTTCAACTTGTAAATTACCCTCATTATTCGCCGAAACAGAACTAGCACTTATTATGCTAGCAAGGGCTACGATTGTTTTACATTTCATATTATTTAAATCCATTTAATTAATGAATCTGCAAACTACCTCTCCATTTATTTTAAGTACAGAGTAATTAACCTTAAGATACAATATATTACACCAGGTTACTAATTTGTAAATACGCAAAGCCTTTAAATAAGGGCTTGGTAATGTATTTAAACGTTAATTAAGGCGAGCAAATGGGCTTTCTCGGCTAAAACACTAAGCATCGTTGGCAGAAAACTCTGTTCCATATTGAACAATATCATTTGCCGATCTTTTTATTAAAATATGTATCAACAACTTTATGGTACAACCTAAAGGTTCACCAGTAGTGTAATTAAGCATAGAAATCTGAACATCCCTAGCAAAACGGTCTCCGACCTATAAATCACTTTGATTAGTGCACATTTGAAGCCAAAATTTAAATCCACTTGAGCCATATCATCCAAAATGCTACTGTCAAAGTATGAATTCAATAAACCTGTTCCAACTAACCTCAGTTTTTTGGTGGCGCTCTTTCACATAGAGCGGCACTGAATCCTGTTTGTTCAATAGCCGTCGGATGACAGCTATTGACCCACTATAAATAAGTCTATAAATGTCTCCGATGGAAAATTTTGGAGATATTAAAATGCAAAATAATAACTTAAACTTAAATCAATCCCCCCGTAAATCAGAGAAAATCTTAACTGGAGACAGAGCAACTGGCCCACTACATTTAGGGCACTATGTTGGTTCACTCCAGCAGAGAGTGATGCTACAACATCTGCATGAGCAAACTATTTTAGTGGCCGATCTGCAGGGGCTTACTGATAACGGTCATAATCCACGTAAAGTCTCGAACAATATTCTAAATGTTGTGGCTGATTATCTAGCCGTGGGCATTGATCCCAGCAAAACGACCATTTGTCTGCAGTCAGCAATCCCGGCTCTGTCTGAGCTCACCATGTACTATTCAAATTTAGTTTCCGTATCGCGATTACAAAGAAACCCTACGGTAAAATCTGAGATATCTAATAAACAATTTGGCAGCTCCATTCCGGCAGGTTTTTTGACTTACCCGATTAGCCAAGCAGCCGACATCACTGCATTTAACGCGACACTTATCCCTGTTGGTGATGATCAGCTTCCCATGATTGAGCAGACAAATGAGATCGTTCGACGGCTAAATCATATTGCCGACGAGCAAATACTCGTTGAGTGTAAACCGTTATTGAGCAAATCTTCACGGCTACCGAGTCCGGATGGAAAGAGCAAAATGTCAAAATCTCTCAACAACTGCATTCTATTGGGTTCGAATGAGCAGGAAATATCGCAGGCAGTGCAATCCATGTACACAGATCCGAATCACATTCGAGTTTCAGACCCAGGTCAGATCGAAGGGAATATCGTGTTCACATATCTGGATGCGTTTCATCCTGATGCAGCCTATATCGATGAGTTAAAAGCTCATTATCAGACGGGAGGCTTAGGTGATGGAACGACCAAAAAGATCTTAAATCAGGTATTACAAGAGCTTTTACAACCAATACGTGAACGCAGAGAGATTTTTCTATCAGATAAATCGCAACTCGTAGAAATCTTAAAACGAGGGAGTGAACGCTCGCAGGATGAAGCCAGTCTTGTGCTCGCAAGGATAAAAAGAGCCTTTGGGTTGAATTTATTTTAGTGCTGCGATAACTTTTATAATCATATCTTCGGTACGTCGCATTGATAGAGTCCGGGTGGACGAACATCTGATCTCAGAATAGCCACAATGCAATCTACGAGGTTACTTAGCACTGGGTTTTCATCGTTATGAGTAATACTTTACTCATAACTAAACTTCCCCTGATGATGATAGCTGAAAAACATTTCAGATCAGACAAGGCCACATCAAACCTACTCTAATGAATGTAAAATAAAAGTTCATATTAATTCATATTTAGCCTATGAACTATTGAAGAACAAATACATCTTGAACATTAATCTTTAGCGGCTTCGTTCAACTCACTTATGTGACACAAAAGAGTTAGTGCCTAGACTCCAGCCCATACAGCTTCGATTAGGCAAATTATGGCAATCATATGCCCGATAACACTGTAATAAAACGTTTAAAGCTGCAGCACTAACTGTAACAAGAAGCACTAGAAAATGGGCAATAGACAATGCGAAATATAATACTGACTTAATTTATTAATAGCAGTAAAATCAGATACTAATGCTGCGACCTGCTGGGAAATATTCTAAGCGGTCACCAAGTACACCTTTCAAAATATTATAGGCTTTCATTCCTGTGCAGTGTCCTGTATACAGCTTATCTATTGGGTAATTTAATATTAATTCACCAATCTCTTCAATCTTCTCTCTAGTTCCACCAATACTGTTGAATAATGGTAATCCAACTAAGTGAAAACCACCAACGACAGCTTTTATTTTAGTGCTAGGAAAATGATTAAGCGCTGTATCGATCATATTGAGAACGCCACTATGAGCGCAACCAGTAAATACTATAAGCCCATCATTTTCCTTTATGACCAACAACAATTCGTGATCAAATATATCAGGTTTGCAACTATCACCTGAGCCAGTAAAAAGGTATTTATTACCTTCTGGCTTTGCATATTTATTACTTAAATCAGTGATTATAAAGATATTAGGCAATATTTCAGTCATTTGATTAACAAAGGTCAAGCGACTAGCACCTTTGGTAAGCAACTGTTTATTTACACCCACATCAATTTTAAAACCCAAAGTTTTAAAAGTATAATTGGTGTCTTCGCATTCACGTAAATACACTTGGGCCTTAGAGTTGTAGTCTAGAAAGTGCGTAACTCCATTACAGTGATCATGATGACGATGTGAAATAACAGCGGCATCTACATTTTTAATATCCACACCTAACAAACCTGCATTATCACAAAAAGCTCTACTGTTTCCCGCATCAAATAATACACTCTTTCCCATAGTGCTGGCGTGAATAGACAGCCCTCTTTCAATTTTTAGATCTGTTCGATTATTCAATCTTGTATTATCAATTAATGAAGTAAGAATCATAACGACTACCTTTTCTACAACTCTATAAGTATTGGGAGGATCTACTTTATGCTCAAGCGCTGAATAAGCGAACAATGCACGACTACCTTTTAGAGGTCATTCGATTTATGCCTTCTTGTTCTGCTAATAAAATTGTAGAGCTAATGAGTTCTTCAAAGTGTTCCAATTGACCCGCTGGTATTAGCTGGTTTTGGATAAATTGTCGCTTCTCTGAATCAAACAAACGTTCCGCGACCCAACCTATTAGGTACACCAAAGAAAGACAACCGCCTGCTGTAGCAATATTGCCTTCGATGACCAAAGGTAAATCTTGAACATTGCCGCCCATTTTCTTCAGTACATTTTTAGCATCAGGGTTTGTCGTTAACAACAAACCGTTTAACAATCCAAGTTCATGAAGAATAAACGAACCAGCACATATCGAACCAATTAACTGTCTGTTTGGATCGAGCTTTAAAGCTGACATAAATTCACAATCCTGTAATGCTGCAGGAATACCACGCTTGCCACTCGTAATTAGCACTACATCTTGATTAATCACCTCTGAGATAGGACCATCTGTCTTTACCGACATACCTAGATGCGAGCGGTGTTCTGATTTAGTGCCTAATATTGACACAACCCAGCTATCTGTCGTTCTACCGAGTAAGTCATACATTAAGAAAAAGTCTACATCTGTAAAATCGTCAAATAATACAATGCCAATGTTGTACATCATTTTGATACCTCATTATTCATGTTTGAGATCTGCATAACAGCCATTAAACAACATATTACATAGCAAAAAAAGAGTGTCAGTAGCTTCTACAAACACTCATTTGGACACTAAATTTTACAGACAAACACAAAGGACTGCAGGAAGGTTTCGATGAAACTAATTTTTCCCCTCGGCTAACCATGTGGCATATTGTTTCGTATAATAACTAACAATTAGGTCAGCCCCAGCACGTTTTAACCCAATAAAAGTTTCAGTTACTACCGCTTTTTCATCGAGTGCGCCAGCAAGAGCTGCGAACTTAATACCGGCATATTCCCCACCCACTTGATATGCAGCGAGGGGTAAATGGGTTTCTTGCCTTAAACGACAGATCACATCTAAATAGGGTGTTCCTGGTTTAACCATCAGAATATCTGCACCTTCAGCCTCATCAAGTGATGCTTCAAGTAGAGCTTGACGACCGTTGGCGTAATCTAGTTGGTAGCCTTTTCTATCCCCACTAAGTTCACAGTCTACTGCGGCCCTAAATGGGCCATAAAAAGAAGACGCAAATTTTGCCGAATGTGCCAAAATTGCCACGTCCTGAAAACCAGCAGCATCAAGTCCTAAACGAATGGCTTTTACTTGGCCATCCATCATTGCCGATGGTGCTAACATGTCAGCACCTGCTTTAGCTGCAGTCACTGATTGTTTGACCAAATTTTCAACTGTAATGTCGTTACAAACTTTGTTGTTTTGCATTACACCACAATGACCATGATCGGTATATTCACAGAAACAAATATCTGGAATTACCATCATTTCGGGAACGGCAGATTTTATCGTCTTGACCATACGAGCAAGTAGACCATTATCATTCCAGGTGTCACTTCCTTGAGCATCCTTGGTGTGAGATATGCCAAAAGGCATAACATAGCGTATGCCGAGAGCGTAAAGCTGTCGAATCTCATCGGCTAGGTGACTCTCGGGAATACGGCTGATACCAGGTAGGGTAGAGATAGGTACTGCTTGATCGATCTGTTCTTCGATAAATAAAGGATGAATTAAATCGTTGAGCAAAAGGTGGCTTTCACGCAATAGATCGCGCATGGCTTCGGAGCTACGTAAGCGTCTTAAACGACGCAATGGGGTTATGTTCAAAATGGAGTAACCTATTCAGATATTATTAGGGACTCAGTTTAAATAAAGGAAAATAAATTTAAACCTTACATAATAAGACTTAAAGCGGTATGAAAAGTTCTGCGTAACTATAGCTAAATATTTTATTACCATTAGTATTGACGATATAAACCAATTTATACATAACACAACAAATCGATAACAATAATCAGGCTAAACAACTTGCTAAACACATGTAGTAAACAATAGCCTTAAAAGGAGTATAAACAAGCTTAATAAGTATCTAATACTTTAAGAGCCTACCTCCGATGTGCTAAAACTACTTTAAAGTACATTAATGAACGTTTTAGAGCGGTAAACCAATTATCCGTCAAAATAACTGTTACAAGTATATCTGTCATGGCTATGTGCCCACATATCCCAAGGAAAATTTCTTACTTACCTCAATAGCTCCACGTTAACTTCAGCTAGGGAGGCGAAATGTTCTAGCGAACAAAACTGACAGGCATAGGCTTTCGATGTTCGGAAATGACATAGCTGCTATTCATCTTTCATCCAATCCAAATTCGGCAGTGCGTCCAAATGCTGGGCATAACGTATTTCGTTAAAAGAGGCACCATTTTTCATGATATCGGATACTTCGATAGCCAGCGCGCACGCCATCCATTGAACCGCTTCTTCACGCGGTGTACCTGTCATGACTAAACGCATCAAGGTTTCTTTTACCTTTTTGGGTTCACCGTCAGCGATTTGATTTTCGACTGTTTCAATTAGTGTCTCTTCAGTCATGTAGCTGTCTTGTTGTTTGTCCATTATAAATTCTCTGCTAAGTACATAACGCCATTATGTCGTAAACATAGTGCAAGCAATAGAACAAACTCTTAATAACTTGAGCGTTGTACTCAATAAAGCAAATTTTGGAAATGAAGATTTAACGGTGTTTATAATCTGATTAGATTTTATTCGTCTTTATGACGTTTTTTGAGTTAATAATATCAGCAGCTAACACATACAGGAAAAATTGAGTTAAACGCCCTAACCCATTTTTGACGGAAACAAGCTACTGCTAAGACCTTAGAGGTGGGTCGTGAGATTAGGAAATGTATGGTAATAAAATAAAGTTTACACTGACCCCACATACCTATAAGCAAGGCTCAAAAACTTAGCCCACTATCATGCATGGGTGGCTTATTGGTTCTTGGCCAATTTTTTTATTGCTGGCTCTGCTGAACTATTGAGCTTTGACCCAGCTAGCGAGGCTGTTTGCCGTGAAAAGTGCTAACGAGCTCATTCAGTGGATAAGATACTAATCTCGTATCAGGCGTCACGCTTTACTTTTTAGTGAACTGACAAGAGCCCTGATAGCAATGCTATCAGGGATTTTTTGTTTCATACAAGTGGCGTTTATTAATCATGGTCTCTATTTTTGTTGCTAGCAACGATTTCATGGCAAGTCTAAGATGCACAAGGCATTTGTTCGAAATGCTAAGGCATTGATCGGTTGGGGCGTCATGTAGTATTGTGATGTCGCAGATGGCGTTGTTCTGGTTACTTTTTGATAGAGCCTATTAAGTTTAACCGACTTTTATGCAGCAGACTCTTGATTTAACTATTTTATTTTAAGTTGCTTAATTGAAAATAAGTTGCTTGGGGGTTTAGCCTAGGGCTTGCCATCATTTTGGTCACATTGAACGTATTTTTGTGTTTGAGGCAAGCTTCATGGAACGGATGAAATATGGGGCTGTATTTGTGGTCATTTTTCTTTTATGCATGGTTAGCATGAAAGGGCTTGATCACTTTCTGGCAAAAAAAATTATTGCCCACGATGCAAAAATTCTCGCTGATAAGTTTGAAAAGGTAATTAGAAATAGCGCTTTAGAATTGAATAAGCTGCCATCGATTTCAAAGACAGATTTTAAATGCGATCAAAGCACCACTGAGAATTTAAGGGAATTTGTATTTGATGCAAGTTTTATTAGATGGGCTGGGGTGACAAAGGATAGAGAAATATTTTGTGAGTCCAATGATATCATTCGCGATATCAGTAAAATTTACACCCATAGAATATCCCCTAATTTTAGTTTTGGCGTCGTAGAACTAGCCAATAGAAAGCATAATGAATGGATATTAGTGAGGCATTTTGAGGATGTAAACTATACAGCAAGCATTACGCCGCTAGCGCCTCGCTTCTTTGTGCCGTTAGAGTGTGAACACTGTTCCGAATACACCATCTCCTTTAAGTCAGATCCCATGTTAGTTTTTGGCTTTGAAACATTTGACGGTAAGCCATTTGTGAGTGAAACGGTGGTCTTGGAATCACCTTATTTTGTCGCCACCTTTGAGCTTTCGGGGAATTTTGAATTCTATAAGCAATACAGTACAATTTCTTGGTTGTTTATTACTATTTTTGCACTGTTGTTTGCTTTTGGGGTGACCTATCTGGTTAAGCGTTGGCAAAGACATTCAGTTTCTATGCACGCTCAAATTGTGGCAGGAATTAAGCACCAAGAGTTTATTCCTTTTTATCAACCTATCGTTGATTCAAGAACCCAAGCTGTTATCGGCTGTGAAGTATTGATGCGATGGCAGCAACAAAATGGTTCATTGATCCCCCCTAACCAGTTTATTCCCTACGCGGAAGCCAATGGTCTGATTATCGATATGACAAAGGTCTTGCTTGAGCATGTTTTTAATGATGTTAAGTCATTAGGTAGTAAGCGCAAGGCACTATTCTTTAGTATCAATATTGTTCCAGAACACTTAGATAACGATGATTTATATCTTTTGCTTAAAGGTATTGTTGAGTCCAGTGAGTTGAAGCCGCATCGTATTTCCTTAGAAATCACAGAGCGTTTGCCCATCAGTGATTTAGTTGCTGCACGTCAGATGTTAGATAAAATTTACGCGTTAGGGATCGATTTAAAATTAGATGACGCTGGTACGGGATATGGTGGATTTAGTTATGTACAAACCCTCGGTATTAGTACGTTAAAAATAGATAAAATGTTTGTCGACACCATCGGTCATGAAGATAACTTTAACGCCAAAACCATTGACGCTATTATTTCATTTGCTCAAAAATCAGAATTATCCATGATTGCAGAAGGCGTAGAAAATGATAACCAAGTGGCATATTTAAGTGCACAAGGTGTGTATTTAATTCAAGGTTACATTTACTCAAAACCTTTGTCTGCGAAGCAGTTTTTTCAATAGTCTGATTAGTTTTTATATGGAAAAAGGTTATTAATCCAGAGTTGGTGAAATTATCTCCCAACTCACTTTGGGTAATAAACGTGTTAAGCGCTTTATCCTGTTCCTGAACATAAATGAGCTTACTTACACACTTTACCTAATAGTTTAAGATAATAAAAAGTAAGTCAAAGTTCAATTTGGCAAAGTTCAAGACCTGACCTTAGAATTACTTTTATGATCGACGGAAAATTTCATCAACCTGAAGGAAAGTTACCCTATAGCAAGTTTAGTTTCAGCGTAGCGGGTTTTTTTCTTTCTTGGGCTAGCTAAAAAGTATGCCAGAGTAAGTGGCCCTAGCCTTCCCATAAACATCATAAAAATGATAATGGATTCCCCTGCCATAGAAAGGTCTCCCGTAAGCCCTCGAGACAGCCCAACCGTGCCTAATGCAGAGACGGCTTCAAAAACAATATCTAACATCGGGGCTTCTTCCGTCAGCAACAATGCAAAAATGGCTAACCATGTCACAACGATTGATATCATAGTTAATGCAAATGCCTTGCTGATCGTTTCCTTAGCTAGCTCGCGCTTAAAGATATAAGTTTGCTCATCGCGTTTTAAAAAGCTGTAAGTCGACAGTATCAACACCATGAACGTCACCACTTTTATACCACTTGCAGTGCTCAAGGACCCCCCACCAATAAACATCAATATTAAGATAATCGAAGATGTCGCATCTTTAAGCTGGTCAATTGCAAGAGTATTAAACCCAGCAGTCCTTGGCGTTACGGCTTGAAACCAAGAAGCGAGCCATTTCCCTGTTTCACTCAAAGGCCCCAAAGTATTAGGGTTATCATACTCAATCAAATAAATGGAAATCAGAGCAACTGCATTAATGACAATCGTGCCAATAATCATCATGCGGCTATATACGGTTAATTTAGACCATTGACGATGACGTTTTAAGTCCATCCACACCGAAAAGCCCAGACCACCGATAATAAAAAGCCCTGTAATGGTTAGATTAACAACTGGATCACTAACATAGGACATTAGACTATCTGCGCTCAGTGCAAATCCTGCATTATTAAAAGCACTAATCGTATAGAAGAAGGCGTGAAACAAGCTAGTTTGCCACCCTAATTCGGAGCGCCAATAAGCCGCCAATATGATCATACCGATCAATTCTACTATCAATGTAAATATCAATACCGATTTAGCTGTAGCAACCAATGTTGATGAGTCCGTTTGATTAAAAGCTTCTTGCGCTACAGTTCGTTCCATAAAGCCAACTTTGCCACCCAATGCGATTAAAGTAACAATGGCAAATGTCATTAGTCCCAAGCCACCACATTGAATCAATATGGCTATGATTGTTTGGCCAAACTGTGTGAATTGTGTCCCTGTATCAATCACGACTAAACCTGTTACCGTAATGGCTGATGTCGCCGTAAACACGCTTTGAACCCAACTTATTGAATCATGAGTTGCGATAGGAAGTTTGAGCAATAATGTTCCAAGTACGATCAACAGTAAAAAACTACCGCACAGAATCACTGGAGGAGCGGCATATAATTTCTTACCTGCGTTAGGTTTACGTTCAATCAGTGAAACTGAAGGGTGCCATAAAACCATATTACATCATCCTTGGAGCTAGGTATTTCAGTTCTGATTGAGTAGCACAAAGCAAAATTATATCGTTAGCTTTAAGCACAAAACTCTCTTTAAGCTCACTGAATACTTCTTTATCGCGCTTCACCAGTATCGTTTTTATACGGCTATTAGCCTCTCCTAAAACCTTGAAAATGGGAGAATCGTGTAACCTTGGCTTGACTTTAATTTCAACAACATAAACACCGTGCCCTATAGGTATATAGTTATTTACCATCGGATAATTGAGCGCTTGCGCCACTCTTATCCCCATTTCTTCTTCGGGGTGGATAATACGCTGTACACCAAGTTTAGATACAATAGTGTGGTGAGCTTTTGTGCTAGCCTTAACCCATATCTCTTTTACCCCTAAGTTTTTTAAGGCTAATGTAGTCAATAAGCTAGATTGCATGTCTTCTCCAATCGCAACTAACACAGCTTCACTATTGGCCAAACCTAACTCTCTAAGCGCACCTTCATCTGTCGAGTCACAAATGATTGCTTGGGTCAGATCTTCCACATATTTATCTACGAGCTTGGAGTCTCTATCTACACCGGTCACTGTATGTCCAAAGTGGATTAATTCTAAACTAGCAGACACGCCGAAACGCCCCAATCCAATTACAGTAAAATGAGCCATGGTTTTACCTTTCTTATTGTTCAAATGCGGAATTTATATCGCCAGAACGGCTCCACAATCTAAGTAACCTATCATCATAGGGTGCTTTAAAATCAGCGTACTTTAAGAGCTAATAATCACACCTTCGCCCCCATAAACACCAATCGATACCCCACTCCCGCTTCTGTCTTTATTACTTGCTGTTCATCAGCGCCGTCATTGAGTTTTTTGCGTAAATGGCTTACCAAGACTCGTAAATAGTGCGTGTCCTCAGTATGAGTATTGCCCCAGATCTGTTGCAGTAAGTCCGACTGTTTAACCAATCTCCCTGGGTGTTTCATTAACATCCCCATAAAGGCGAATTCTTTCCTCGTTAGCTCTATTTCTAACGCCGATAACCAAACTTGATTCGTACTTTTTTTCATCTTCAACGCACCAAAACATTGCATGTCATCCAAGTTAGTATCACTAATTAGATCTCGCACTAGCACTTTAATCCTTACGATAAGTTCACGAACTCCAAAAGGTTTACTCAAATAATCATTCGCGCCAGCTTCAAGTAAGCGAATTTTTTCATCCTCTTGATCTCGGGCAGTCAAAATCAATACTGGTGTTTTGCTCGTTTGGCGAATGATTGATAGCAGGTTTATACCATCGCCATCAGGTAAACCAAGGTCGAGTACAACTAAATGGGGGGCGTAACTTTTAAACATCTCTACTCCCTCAGCAACGCTATCAGCACCTATATATTCAAAACCCTCTGCTGCCAAAGATATACGGATAAAGGTATGAATTTGTGGCTCGTCATCGACGACTAAAACTTTATAGCTCATATTGTATCCTTAGCTGCCTAAAGGTAGACAAATTCGTATCAGACAGCCTTTTTTGACCTCAATACACTCAATGGATCCTTCATGAGCAGTGATCACTCCTTTTGCTACTGCAAGGCCGAGCCCTGAACCAGAATCAGCATTCTTAGTTTTATCCCCAGAATAAAATAGCTTAAACATTAGCTCTGATTCTCCAGCATTAGGTGACTGGCCGTCATTATGTATATCAACGACAACAAAGCCCGTTTCCTGACGAACTACCACTTCTACAAAAGATCCCTTTGGAGAGTAGCGAAGTGCGTTATCTAGGACATTAAAGAAAGCTTGTTCAATTAAGGATCGGCTTACAGATACAGAGTCGATAGCGCCCTCTACAGTAACGACTATCAGCTCTGATGAAATATCAAAGCGATCGATAACATTGTTCAAGATATTGATGAGAGATTCTTGGCTTTTTCTAACCACCATTGCTCCGTGCTGTAATTTAGTCGCTTGTAATAGATTTTCTATATACTGGTGTAGCCGATGGCTCTCTATCGTCGCACTATCAAGTAGTTGATACTTTTCTTTATCACTGAGTAGAAATAGGTATTCTTTTAGGGTAGTTAAATTACCGATAATACCCGCTAAAGGTGTTCTCAAATCATGAGATACCGAAAGTAATATTTGATTGCGAAGTTGAGCCTGTTTTAGCTCGTCTTGCTGACGACGGTAACGTTCTGCCAATTGGCTCGTTGTAAACGCAACAACAAGGAACACCACGAGATTGATAGAATCATCAAGATGAAACATCTGAAGTGAATGACGAGGGGTTGTAAAGAAAAAATTAAAACTTAATGCTTCTAGAATAGCGACGATATAAGCCATTCTAGAATTGCACTGAAAAGCAATAATCACTATTGAAAGTTGAAGTATCAATAAAACTGCAATGGTAGAGCCTAGCCATAGATCTACACCCTGCGATACAACAATCGCGGCTGCGAATATAAAAAATGAAAACAAATAGCGATTCTGAAACCAATACATTGTCATATAGAGAATACTAAAGTGGTTGCCTTAGGTATTACTCTAGCAAATGCTATTCATCTCTTCGCGTAAAAAAAACGTAAAACTAGCAAAGTAGTAGCCTTTTTAGCACGTACAATTCTAGCTTTTCACTGTTTGGCATGTACATTATTCAATTGCCGTGAAGTTTAAATGTCATTGATGTTGGGTAAGTATATCCCGTCCCAAAGTGTATCTACACATATGACAATCCCAATGAATTAGTTACTCAATTTCACAGTTAACCGAGGAAAGATAGAATCAAATAAAACGAATAAGCCACCCATGCTAGTTGGCAAGCTTTTGCGGGGATATCGATACTTTGGAATATTCGACTTTAATGTTTCAGGAGGAAAGGCGAAAGTAGAATGAACTCTTTAAGCAAGAGCCATGGAAACCTTGATAAAAGTAGGTTATTGTCGGTAAAACAAAGGAATGCTAGCTGTCAATGAACAGCAAGAGTCAAGGACGAAGCATTAGCCAAAGGGTCACTAAACAAGGTTCTTATCATTAAGTACCGACTCGAAGCGCTAAAGCCTTCCATTTAAATCTCACTAAAGCATTTCAAACTAAAAATAGGATAGCGGGTCTGAATTTTTTGAAATTTGAAAAGTTTGCTCTGCCCTCACTTATCCATGACCTCACTGATTAAAAATTAATAAAGTAAATAATATAATGAAAAAAACTACATTAATTAATTTTATACAAAAGTTATCTTCTTTACAGCGCGTCGTTATTCAAGCTCATGATTTCCCAGACCATGATGCGATTGCATCGGCCTATGCAATGTCATACCTACTTAAGGAACTGGGGATAGATTCACTCATTGTATATAATGGCGAAATTGATCGGATCTCTTTATCCAATATGATTGAGTGGCTAGATATACCAGTAACGCATTGCAGCAAAGCTCAGTTGACTCCTATGGATAAAATCATAACTATCGATGGTTGTATTGGGGAAAGAAATGTTACCGATATGCCAGGGGAAGAAATTGCCGTTATTGATCATCATGTTGTGACGCCGCCAAAAAACTTATGGTTTTGTGATGTTAGGGAAAACTATGGGGCAACTGCATCAATAATATTTGAATATTTTCAGGATTTAAATATCAATATCCCTAGAAAAGTCGCTACTGCGCTGCTCGTTGGTCTTAAGATTGATACCGCACATTTAACCCGTGGTGTTTGTTCTGCGGACCTAAAAGCTTTTATTGTGTTTAATCAATGTGCAGATCTAGCATTAGTTAATAAAATTTGCCGAAATGAAATTACTTATACAGAGCTAAAATTGTTTGAGCATGTTTGCCAGTCTGTTGAACAGAATAAAGGGGTGGGTTTAGCAACTGTCTCTATAGACTGCCCTAAAAATATGTTGGGAATTCTTGGAGACTTTCTACTGACTGTCAACGAGCTTGATGTCGTTGTCGTGGCACAGTCTAATAATCAGGGGATACAATTATCGTTACGCTCTGAATGTGAACATGTCGATGTTGCTAAAATTATGAGAGAACAATTGAACTTCAAAAATATAGGCTTTGGGGGAGGACATCCACATATGGCTGGCGGCATTGTTTTTAAAGATTTTTTTGATAAATTTGTCGATAACGAAAACGTTCATTTATCTCCCATCATCGATTCAATTTTAGCATTGAGAAGTTTGAATTTAAGTACAACCCAATAGTAAGTAGCATCAAAGTTCAGTCAAAATTTGTAGCAATATCCTTTAACTTTATTTGCTTTGTAAAGGGAGATTGCACATGCTTAGAACACTAAATAATGAGTCCTATTTAAGCGTCACTAAGATTTAAAACTCATTGAATATATTCGTCAAGCCCCCCACAAAGGCATGGCTATTGTAAGTGTAATGCCTAGGCTCTGTGGGAATGTTCATATACGTCTTTGTTGCTCATCTGTATAAATAAAGCCAGTTAACCACTCTCAAGTAAACGAATAAAAGCTCTTTGCTAATCTTTAGCAAGGAGCCTTTATTCACTAGTTAAGCTGGTTGATTCCGATATCATGTAACATACTGATAAAATTAAAAATCATTACTGCTCCATGCTAAAACTTGGTCAATCCAGAGTATTTAACACCCGATAGTTCTGCCATCTCTTTATTCCAAGTGGCAAGGTCGTGTTGGTTGAATTTGTTTAAATCATCATGACCACACGCTCTCGACATCACTTGCATCAGCTCAACTGAAGCTTCAAAGAAATTCTGCAACTGCTTTGATGCTTTAGTCACATTAAGCCTTTGTCTTAGATCCGCCTTTTGCGTCGCAATGCCTGCCGGGCAGTTATTGGTATGACACATCCTAGCAGCGACACAACCAATCGACTGCATCGCACTATTTGATATCGCGACGCCATCGGCTCCCAACGCCATTGCCTTAACAAAATCCATAGGTACACGAAGCCCGCCTGTGACTATCAAGGTGACTTTTCCACTAACACCTTGCTTATCAAGGTAAGCTCTTGCGCGTGCTAACGCGGGAATGGTTGGCACACTAATATGATCTCTAAACATCTCTGGCGCCGCGCCAGTGCCACCACCACGGCCATCGAGGATGATATAATCAGCGCTAGCATCTAATGCGAATTGAATATCATCTTCAATATGGTTGGCGCTGAGTTTAAAGCCGATGGGAATGCCTCCCGTTACCTCGCGAACCCTATCAGCAAATCGCTTAAAATCGTTAGCGCTATGAAGATCTTTAAAGGTCGGCGGAGAAACTGCAGCGGTTCCCGCTTCGATGCCACGAACCTCGGCAATTTTACCAATATTTTTGTTGCCCGGTAGATGACCGCCCGTCCCTGTTTTAGCGCCTTGCCCTCCTTTAAAATGAAACGCTTGTACCCCTTTTAACTTGGACTCATCATAACCAAAACCGGCGCTGGCAAATTCGTAGAAATAGCGCGAGTTTGCTGCCTGCTCTTCCGGCAGCATCCCTCCTTCACCTGAACATATCCCCGTTCCAGCTAACTCGGCTCCGGTGGCCAGTGCAATCTTAGCCTCTTCAGACAAAGCGCCAAAGCTCATATCTGATACAAGCAGTGGAATATTCAATTTAAGGGGTTTTCTTGCGAGTGGGCCAATCACCAACTCGGTGCTGACAGATACATCTTCCTGTAAAGGTTGTTTTGCCATCTGTGCCACCATGACTTGCAAGTCGTCCCAGTGCGGTAGCAGATACCTTGGTACTCCCATTGATGTCATTGGCCCGTGGTGTCCCATCTTAGACAGCCCTTCACGTGCGAGCTGATGGATAAACTCGACCGTCGGTTCCTCTTTGGTTGCCGTAGCGACAGGCTCCTCGCCTGCGATGGTGATCTGCAGCCCTGGGCCTTCGTGTCCCACTTGCCCATTAGAGAACTGCTTATGAGAACCGTCACAAAAGGGCAAGTTTGCGCTGTGTTTACAGCAGCAAAGATAGGCATCGCCGCTATCTTGAGCTATAAAACTCTTAGGTTTGAAGTCCGTTCCGGCATGAGTCCCATCACAAAAGGGTTGGTTTTTGGACCGACCACAGGTACAGAAATAATATTCCTTATCTTTGATCAGTTCGACTTTGATTGGTTTGTTGTCTGCAACAATAGGTTTACTCATGTTCCATCCTTCTAATGATAGTATTCACTTTTCATGGCTTATCTATAAGGTTAGAAGAAGGATAACCTCTTTGGTATTTCTAAAAAAAGTATTTCACATTCAATGTGATTAACTGATCCGTTGGCTAGAAGTCATCAATAAGGAGCAACGATAGCCACTAACAAGCCATCCATGTTACCCATTAAGAAAATGCAGGGCTTCTAACATGCTAACGTGCAATAGCCTGTTACAGAGAAAACTAATTGTCTGTGAACACCAAGGGACTTTGTGTTCCAGGCTCCAAAAGTGAATCAGAGCCTGACTCATCATCGCTAGCCGCCCATACCGCCGTGCATGCCACCGTGATGGCCACCATTACCATTACCGCACTCATGTACCGTCTGCTGGCCGCCCTGTGTTCCAGTCTCTATGGTAATTGAACCAGAATCTTTAAACATTACAAACGAACCACTGCTGATATCATCGGCGATTGGGTCATCTAAATGGCCTAAACAGCTGTAGCCAACCCGATAGTTTCCGGCTGGCAAGTAGCCCATGGAAAAGTGCCAGTTACCGTCGATGTCCTGCATCATAGGACTTACCGCTGTAGGGGCGGTGAAACTCGCAGGCGGATTGGTTCCCATATCCGCCATTTGGTTTATATTGGTTACCTGTTCTGGGTACAAGTAGGCCAAATGGTTAAATTGGCCTCCCGCTGGGGTCAGATCGGCGTAAGCCGTCTCACAATCAGCAATCCATTGGGGGTCTACCTCACCCAACAAGTGGCCCATATGGCTATTATCGATGGACCACATGGCTTCATGGCTTAAATTGTATTGTCCCTGCTCCTGAGACAGGCCACGATACAAATCAATTTCCATGGTGATGGCAAGATGCTGCCCAGTAACAATCTCAACATCTGAAATGGGCAGCTGTCCATTTTCAACATGCAAACCGTGGCGCCCCTGACCATCTTCAACATAGCAGCCCTGATTACCATCACCCTGATGAATGGTGACATAAGCATCATGGTATTGTCCTGAGGGCAAGTCGATGCTATCGACCATAAGATGGCTATCAATCCCCTGAAAATCAAGTAGATTAAATGCCATATTCTGTAAGTCATGCCTATGGATAACGCCAGAGGCGTCTGTCATTACCAGTTCCCCCATGACCATACCCACATGGGAAACCCCAGCCATAGGTGAATCAGAAATGGCTAAAGAGAATTTACCCAGAGGCAATTCCGGTGCAGTGACAGTGCTATCACCATCACTGCCACAAGCCCCAAGCCAAAAAACCGAGGACAACACCAACACTGTTTTACAAATCGTCATAACGCCCCATTATTGAACCTATAACCCCCCCCCAAGAATAGCCCTTTAGTAGTATGAGTGCTGATTTTTTAACCGCGAATATGATACAGATCAATATGCAGTGCACGGGTATAATAAGTTGAATGCAGTCACCTGAAAATAAAGGATTTTAATACATACAAGTATGTGTACTGGTCACATAAAAAGAATGAAAAACCACTTTTACAGCGTATTTACTCAGCGTCGGTATTACAAAGCAAACAAAAACATCCGTTGCAGAATGATAAATTTACCAACCCATTATATATCTGCTGGGGTTTATTCCGGCGACGGTGCCGATGACTTTATTTTTATCTACTGCTGGTAAGTCGGTGGATTGTGGACAATATTAGCAACAGCGAGCATCATTCATACCCTCACGGTAGCGTTGGTCTTTGCACTAAAACTGTGCTCCGCCACTCACCCTGTGAACCTAATAACAAGCTGATCCTTTGTCAGCAGTCATATGCAACGAGTGATAGACCCAGCGTCTTTCGATGACCATTGCCATGTACATCGCTATGCTTCTTTGCTTGCTAAACCCTATTTTTGTCTAGAAAGCAAAAGTGGTTTGCCTCACGGGTTATGGTTGGTTCATTGAACAAAACATAGAATAGCCCCATCTTGTTAAGCAAGTCCCATACTATTCTATTAAAAGGCAGCAACCATGAAAGCAATGATCATTAAAGAAATCGGTTCAAGCGACGTTTTTCAATTAGTAGAAAAAGCAAAACCAACATTAAAATCAGGCCACATGGTTGTTGAAGTAAAAGCAACCAGCGTAAACCCACTTGATACTATGCTACGTTCAATTGAACTGCCTTGGTCTGCAAACTTACCCGAAGTATTACACGGTGATGTTGCTGGTATCGTTGTTGAAGTAAGTGAAGATGTAGCAAACTTCAAGATTGGTGACGAAGTTTATGGTATGGCAGGCGGGATTAACGGTGTTGACGGTGCACTAGCAGAGTTTATGTTAGTAGATGCACGTTTAATGGCGCAAAAGCCAAAAACACTAACCATGAAACAAGCGGCGGCATTACCCCTCGTTGCGATCACATCATACGAAGCACTTGTACACAAAATGAATGTACAAGCTGGCGATAACGTACTTATTCATGGTGCAACGGGTGGCGTTGGTCACATCGCAGTACAACTTGCAAAAGTACTGGGCGCCACAGTGACATCAACTCATTCACCAGCGACTGCTGAATTAGCGAAAACAGTCGGTGCAGATAACCTAGTTGATTTCACAGCAGAAACAGTGGCTGACTATGTGCAAGCACACACTGGCGGCAAAGGTTTTGATAAGATCTTTGATACGGTAGCTGGTGAAAACATCCAAAAGTCATTTGAAGCAGCAAAATTCTATGGTCACGTAACAACAATTTTACCCATTGAAAACGTACTGCAAGTGGCCCTTAAAAGCTTATCATTCCACAGTGTATTAATGTTGATCCCACTATGTCACGGCATTAACCATGGATCACACGGCCGTATCTTAACTGAAATTGCAGCACTGGTTGATGCAGGTAAGATCACGCCAATCATTGATAACAGCAATTTTTCTATCTGGGAAGTAGCACAAGCACATGATCACCTAGGATCAGGTAAAGCGGTAGGTAAAATCACCCTAACAGCGTAATTATAGTGTAAAGATTCTAAACACCCAAAAGCCTCACAATCTCTAGATAATAGAAGCTGTGGGGCTTTTATATTTATGTATATTTATAACCAGCTCTTTTTATAACAGGCTTGTGTCTAAAAAGATTAGCCTAGGATTCACGCAGTCACAGCTTGAAATACCACGCCAGTGACCTTATCAATCTGCTGTACATTATGGGTTTATTGATCCCATCATTATGAGAGCGTTATTCTAGACTGCTCATTAATCATGGTGAGTCATAATCGCGAACAATAAACTCATCATTTTCTGCTGCCATCAAGCCTAACAATACTTGGCTTGCTTGTTTAGGAGAGACAGCATGACAAATGGCTGATACCAGCGCAATCCCATCAACCTGGGTAGTCGCTATCTGTCTAATGTTAGCGTCATTTATTCCTCCAATGGCAACCAGAGGCAATCGACTCTCTTTTACCGCATTTGCTAAGCCTTCAATGCCCCACTCTTTAATGATATTTGTCTTCGTTGGCGTCGAAAAAACAGCACTGATCCCAAGGTAATCAACAGGTAAATTTTGTGCTTCATGTAACTGTGCTTCATTTTCAACAGACAAGCCCAATATCATATCAGCGCCAATCAGCTCACGAGCAACAATGGCAGGCATATCCGATTGCCCCAAGTGCACCCCATCGGCCTGAACCGCCAATGCTACATCGACTCGATCATTAATAATCAATGGCACACCACTGCCTTGCAATACCTGTTTGACCGCAGCCGCTCTTTCAATAAACGCGCGTACATTGCCGTGCTTTTCACGTATTTGCACCATAGTAACGCCACCTTTTACCGCCTCAGAGACAACTTGGCATAACGTATCAATGTCTTGCTGATCATCGGTCACTAAATACAGTTTATAAGGGTTATTCATACTGTATTGCCTATGCATTCACGGTTAATTTTAAACGACGAGTCAGTGTTTCTTCATCTAATAGATAAAGTGCATCCAGCAGGTTCATTTGTAAACTACCTGGACCTGCTGATTTCTCTGCCGCTATTTCACCCGCCACCCCTAGAATCGCCGTTGCTGCTACGCCAGTATCATCACCAATCGCAGCGAAAGCCCCTGTTAATGCCGTATGCGTACAGCCCATTCCAGTCACAAAAGGCATCATCGCGTGACCATTATTCAATTGATACTGCGTATCAAGGGTAACCACATAGTCGGTTTCACCAGAAATAACGACGTTACACCGATACTCTTGCGCCACATACCGCGCAGCACCTAATGCGGAATCACTGCTGTCTAATGCATCAACCCCTTTGCTTTGCGCGTTTTCACCCGCTAATGCGATAATTTCAGACGCATTACCACGAATGATCAGCTTATTCGCGGCATCAGCAATGTGGCGAGCCGTTTGCGTACGAAGTTGACTCGCACCACTGCCAACAGGATCAAGTACCACCACTTTATTATTGGCATTGGCTTGCTCGACGGCAAAATGCATTCGTGGCGTCCAAACACTGTCTAACGTACCAATGTTAATCACTAAGGCACCGGAGAAACTCATCATCTCTGCCATTTCTTGTTGGCTATGCGCCATGATGGGTGATGCACCTAACGCTAATAAGGCATTCGCAGTATTGTTCATCACAACGTAGTTTGTGATATTCACCACCAATGGTTTTGTCTCACGCAGTGTCGCTAATGCTGCAATAATTTTTTGCGTATTCATAACTGTCATGATGCTTTCCTATTTTGTATTTGGTGTGCCCATTTAGGCGCCGTCGAGACCTTGTTGCCAAAATGCGACTTCCATTCGAGTGGCGGTTTTAAAAATATGACATAAACGCTGGCCTCGTTGGCTATTTATATCAATATCAGCCAGCAGCTCATCCAATTGTGTCATGCTTTTTTGAACACCAGATTGGAACTCTTCTCCACCGTACATCTTGATCCAATTAGCGTAGGGATTACCCTCAAATATCGTTGATTCACTTGCTAATAATTGCGCGCCAATAACAGCATATCCCTTTGAACATGGCGCTAGCGCGGCATATAAATCAATCACATCACCGGACATTCCCGTATCCAATACAAAGCGCGTATACGCCACCGTACCAAAGGCTTCGGGTTCCGCTTCCATCTCAGGCTCTGAAATGGCCCATTCAGCACAATACGTTAAGTGGTGGGCTATTTCTGAGTCCAATAACGCTTGCACGCTCGGTAATGCCATCCGCATTTCAGCTAAGGTTCTCGCTTTGTAAATAGCCAAGGCATACGCTCGGGCATATTGCTTTAAAAACAAAAAATCTTGTTTTAAATAATGTAAGAAAGACGAATGAGCTAACTCGCCGACCGCTAATGCCTTCACAAAATAGTGCTCAGTATATTCATTCCACTCACTTTGACACGCTTGAATTAGGTCTTGATGATTCATATTTGTCTCTAACATTAAAAAGGGGGAAGTTGTTTACAAAACGGGTACAAAATCTTGTGCTTTAGGCAGCGTTTTAATGATCTTATGTTGATACATGAATGCAGAAAAACGATCATAGCGTTGTAAATCAACGGCGGCAGGACGCAAAGCAAAGCGCGTTAACGTATCGTTCCATGCTCGCTTATTTAATTCATTATTCAAGGTATCTGGCGCGTAAGAAACGAAGGTTCTCCATGCTTCTTCTGGGTGATTCACAATAAATTGTGTAGCCTTTTCAATTGCATGATTAAACTTCTTTAAAGCTTCGGCATCATAGGTTTTTGCATTTGCCACAAAAACCAGTTCATCATACGATGGCACTCCATGCTCTTCAGGAAAAAAGGATTTTGCTTTATAGCCTTCTAACGCTAATTGATTGGTTTCAAAATTACGTAATCCTCCCCAAATCGCATCAACTTTACCCGACGCTAATGATGACGATAGCGCCCATCCAACATTGATGATTTTTATCTCAGAGAAATCCACACCCTCTGTTTTTAACATGGTGCCAATGGTCGCTTCTTCGTTACCCGCAATCGAGATCCCGACTTTCTTACCTTTTAAATCAGCCAGTGAGTTAATGTTTCCATTATCAAGCACCATTAAGGTATTGAGTGGTGTCGCAATCAGTGTCGCAGAGCGGATCAGTGGCAATCCTGCAGCCACATCGATGGTTAAACTGGTTTGATAGGATATCGCTAAATCGACATTATTAGCGGCCACCAATTTGGCTGGCATACTGGGATCCGCAGGCTCTTGAATGGTAATGTTCAAGCCTTCTTCTTTGAAATAGCCTTTTTGTTGAGCAATCACCACAGGGCCATGATTTGGATTTACAAACCAATCCAACATTAATGTCATCGCTTTATCTTCAGCACTCGCCATCAAGGAGTAACTTGCAATAAGCACAGCCATCGCTCCTTTAATCATGATCTTTTTCATTTGTTTAAATCCCTTACGCTATCAATCTATTTATCGTGTTGCCACGGTATGAGTTTTTGAATCAGTACATCAGTGAGAAAATAAAGGCTGACGGATAAAGCAGCAAGAATGAATAAGGCGGCAAACATTTCATCAATCATCATTCGAGCATTAGCTTGCAGCATTAAATAACCAAGCCCTTCACTTGATCCTACCCACTCCCCCACCACGGCACCAATAGGCGCAACGACCACTGCAACACGGATCCCAGACGCTAATGAAGGTAAGGCAGCAGGCAAGCGAACGTGTTTAAGTAACTGCCATTTTGATGCGCCCATGGTGTGCGCTAAATCGAGGTAACCGGTTGGGGTATTACGTAAACCGTCGTAACAACAAGTTGTCACCGGAAAGAAGATAATCAGCGCCGCCATCACGATTTTTGACGCAATGCCGTAACCTAACCACAGCATTAAAATCGGGGCGATAGCAAATACAGGAATGGCTTGGCTCGCAATTAAAATAGGCAATAACCAACGTCGAAGTGGGTCAAACAGCAGCATTTGGAGTGCAAACAATAACCCCATAGAAAGGCCCAAACCAAGACCAAGAATAATCTCTTGCGCGGTGATCCATGAATGGAATAACAACACATCGTAACGCTGTATTAGTTTTTCAAACACCGCTATCGGACTCGGCAAAATGAAACTGGGCAATGCGAAAATCATAATAACAAACTGCCATATCGCCAGTATTACAGCAGCACTGACGATGATTCTTCCTATCGATTTAGCGCTTTTCGGTAACGCTTTTGGCTCTGCCCTCTCCGTTTGTAACACAATCGTTTGAGATGCAATGTGGTTGTCGGAGTGCTCATGATTGATTGAAATTGGCTTAGACATAGTCAACCTCCAACGTATCAATGATCTGTTGCTGAAGAATCGCTAACTCCGCATCAAATTTTCGTGGAATGCTTGAGTTTGGCACCGGTAAAAGCACCGCTGAGGCTGGTTGACCTTGCATGATATAAATCGCATCACTTAATCTAAGTGCTTCTTGCGGATCATGCGTGATGAGTAATACTGTTTTACCCGCCAAGACTTGGACTGCAAGCGCTTGCAGTCGATGGCGAGTAACCGCATCTAACGCAGAAAAGGGCTCATCCATTAATACCATCGGCTTGTCTTGCATTAACGTTCTTGCTAACGCCACACGCTGACGCATTCCTCCAGACAGTTGCACGGGCATACTCTGTTCATGCCCTTTTAATCCAACACGCTCTAGCAATTCAATCGCGCGGGCTTGATTGGCATTAAATTGAGTGTTCACCGAAAATTTGCGAGCAAAACAGACGTTATCAAGTACGTTTAACCACGGCATCAATAGATCTTGTTGCGCCATGTAAGCAATGTTGCCTTCTAAGCATTCTCCCCCATCAATGTGAATGTCACCCGACCACATCACTTTATCTGTCAATAAACCTGCCATATAACGCAAAATTGAAGTTTTACCACAACCACTTTTACCCAATATCGCCGTCCACTTTCCTGCAGCGATGGACATGTTTAAACCCGACATAATGGCCGCTGCGCTGTCTTTGTATTGCAAAGTGCCATTTGAGATAACTGCACCGAGGCTGTTATTACATGGCTCTAGCTTCATTACGACTGCCCTTGAGTGTTTAAGACAAAAAAGTGATTCACGGGCCCATGTCCTTGTCCAATATTCAACTCATCAGCATGGGCAATCGCTTGAGTAATGTAGTATTTGCCCCGTTTTACCGCCGCTGATAATTCATGCCCTTGAGCTAAGTAAGAGGCGATTGCAGAAGATAAGGTGCAACCTGTTCCGTGTGTATTGCGAGTTTTAATCCGCTCCGTTGATAAACGCTCAACATTGTCGGCAAGGATCAGTAAATCAGTGCTGTTGTCATCGGTTTCTAGGTGGCCACCCTTTAGCAAAACAGATTTAGCGCCTAATTGACGAAGTTCGTCGATCATAGCAATCATTTCATCTTCGTTTTTGGGGACTGAGCAGCCAATTAGCGCAGCGGCTTCTGGCAAATTAGGGGTAATGACATCAGCCAGAGGGAGCAGTTCCGATTTAAGGCTATCAATGGCAGAGGAGTGGAGAAGAAGATCACCGCTGGTTGCGACCATGACGGGATCAACTACGAGATATTTAGGGGTGTACTGTTTAATTTTTTTAGCGACAGAATGAATGATATTTGAATCACTTAACATGCCAATTTTTACAGCAATCACATTCAGATCCGAAAATACGGCATCAAGTTGTTGCTCGACAAACTCTGCATTGATCGGGTAAATACCCGTAACCGCTTGTGTATTTTGTGCCGTTAATGCCGTAATAACAGAGCATGCATAACCGCCAGTCGCTGAAATGGCTTTAATGTCGGCTTGAATACCGGCACCACCGCCGCTGTCTGAACCGGCAATGGTCAATACAATAGGAGTCGTAACGAATGGAGTTAAAGATGCTGTGGTGACTAATGAAGACATATTTATTTCCCTAACTAACAGTCAGGAAAAAACAGTCGTGTGAGAATAAATGCGCCAAAAGGTGCTATCACAGCAAAAGAAACGGATCAGGAAGAACGCCTCAAATGACCATTAGTTCCCTACGTCAGTATTAACTGAATCAGGTTCAACGGGTTCATTTTATGATCTCAGCCTATTGGCTCCCCGACTAATCACCACACACTATCATTAATCGATTTGTAAAGAGCATGCTTTTTGATGAGAATGCTAACTGAGTTAACTAATTATCATCTTATGCATTCGATTTGGATACTAATTAAACAATATTTCTGCGCAGTTAAGAAAGCTTTGACGCTTCGTCAACTTGCCATGCCAAATAAGACATTCCCACCCTTGGCGGCCAGATTTAGGAGGTACGAGTCCACGGATAGACGAAGGTAGAATAATGCAGGAGCAATTACCGAGGATGCCAGAGCCGAGAATAACGATTAGCTTCAATCACCCCATCTTACCTATAGGGTTTTAATTCCCGCTGAATGCTCAAACTTTTAATGCAACGGGTATTACATAAGAAAATATCGGATTAGTTAAACTGAATATATTATGAATCAGTAACGGCTCTTACCAGCATTGGGGAATGTGAGTTAGTGCGAATGCCTGATGGGTGTCCGAAGCGGCTATAAACGAAAAAAGCCTCATCTTTCGATGAGGCTTTCGTCTTTATGCTGGCGGAGTGGACGAGACTCGAACTCGCGACCCCCGGCGTGACAGGCCGGTATTCTAACCAACTGAACTACCACTCCTAACTCTTATAAAAACTAACTAAATTAGCCTTTATACTATTTATTATGTCACTGATAAATAGTTTGAAACTTGACACTAAATTGGCGGAGTGGACGAGACTCGAACTCGCGACCCCCGGCGTGACAGGCCGGTATTCTAACCAACTGAACTACCACTCCTAAACTCTTATAAAAACTAACTAAAGATTAGCTTTTATTCTATTCATTATGTCACTAACAAATAGCTTTAAATTTAGCACTTGATTGGCGGAGCGGACGAGACTCGAACTCGCGACCCCCGGCGTGACAGGCCGGTATTCTAACCAACTGAACTACCGCTCCACATCAAGTGCGATGAATAATACGTAGACTGCCAAACTCAGTCAATCATTTTTTGCGTCAACCATGACTAACCAGCTAAAAAATGACCAATCCCGATATTCAACGCTTTGCAACGGCTGTCGCGGTGGTTAATTATCCAGCTTTTGGATCATCGAAATCTTCAGGCATCGATAAATCAATCTCGTCCAACGCTAATGTCATTTTCTGTTGCTGACTTTCTTTATCCATTCTCGCCTGCGTCGCAGCGAGTGCTTTCTTTAAGTTACTGCGTTTACGAACAAACAACAAAACCAATATGCCTAAAATAAACAACACCGTATTCACGGTTATCAGCCAAAACACCGCTTCTTCTTTTGCTGTGCTTTCAGCTTTTTGAGCTTGGAGATCTGCTTTAGCGGCGAGTTCTTCAGCTGACGGTGGTGGTTCTGGCGGTTTAATAAAATTAAAAAACAGTTCCGGTAACGTCAAGTAGATCTCTCGGCCGTTTTGGGTGGTGCTGACCGCCGTGAGCTTTATTCTATAGCTGCCAAAGTCATTCACCTTGCGTAGGCTATACAAGGTCTCGGGGCTATTTATCTCGGAAACCGTGACTTGAAGACGCATTCCCGCAGGCCCTACGATTTCAGCTTCAACATGAGTCTCAGCCAAAACCAGTTCATTTTCATCTACATTGATCCGCAGATCCCACTCACCTGAATCGAGGTTTTGTGGGGCAACAATATCGACAGCAATGGGTCGAGTTGACAACCTAAAGGGCTCAGAATACTTACGTTCAAGCACCGCATTTTTAGCCATCACTTGCAGTGTGTAGCTGCCCCAAGCCTGGTTTAGATTCAGTTTACTGGTGAATACACCGTCGTCGGGTCGCTCGTCTAATGACTCGCCATTATCGCGATAGGTCCCCACGATAACGCTACCGGCTGCAAAGTTTTCATCGGCTGGATTATTATCACTGATAAATTTTGCCGTCCAGCTCATTAAGTAATCTAACCCGGGTAGGCGTACCTTTTGCTCGTCACCTATCAAGCGGGCGGTGAGTTTTAAGCGCTCGCCTTGGTACAGCGGCTGTGGGATCGGATCTACATCAATGGACAGCACTGACACTTTATCGATGACAGAACCTTCAACCACCTTACCGATTAACTGCCAGGGGCCTGGCATTGGGTCTTTGATAGTGATCATGTCGCCAGTTAGGCCATCCATCCATTTAACATGCTCAGGATGACGACTGATATACCATTTACTGCCGTCAGGTTGCACGATAATAACCGGTGAGCTGCCGTATTCACGATGGATAAGTAGCGTGACACTGTCGACCATATGGTCAATTCTAAATCGATTTTTTAACTCTGATGCCTGCGATGAAAGCATCACTTCGGCGACGGCACAATGAGTTATCATTAGCCCCAAATATGCCATCACCACACAAGTTGTTACGCGTTTAATCATAGAATGAGGTCTATCCTCGCCAAATACACTGTCCAGATTTAGCAACTAAATCGAGTCGCTCTTCATGTCTAGTTAGTTCATCGGCCGTTGCGCTGATCACTTTAAGTATTGCGCGGTCTCTAGGCAGTTTATTTATACCTCCGCCTTCTTGCCCTGCTTTCTCACTCGATAGGTTAAAGTTTGTTTGCCCACCAGTCATGATGAGGTAAACGTCAGCTAAGATCTCAGCATCGAGCAATGCGCCATGGAGATCGCGACGTGAGTTATCAATGCCATAACGCTTACACAGAATATCCAGGTTATTCTTCTGACCTGGATGCAGGTGCTTTGCTATCGCAAGTGAATCGAGAATTTGACAGATATTTGCGGTTTTAGGCCCAACAGGCTGTAACATCGAAAACTCATGGTCCATAAAGCTAACGTCAAAGCTGGCGTTATGGGCCACAATTTCAGCACCATCGATAAACTCAATAAAGCTTTTGGCTATTTGATGAAATTTGGGTTTATCCGCCACAAACTCATTGGTGATCCCGTGAACCTCAATGGCCTCAGGGTCGATAGGCTGTAACGGATTAATATACTCGTGGTAATGTCGACCCGTTAACTTGCGGTTAATGACTTCAACACAACCAATTTCAATAATTCGGTGACCAAGATGAATGGCACCACTGGATTGGTTCATACCTGTCGTTTCGGTATCAAGAATAATCTGACGTTTAGCGCTTGAAATAATATTCATGTGAATTAATGCATTTCTCAGTTAAATTTTTTGGGTATACTCGCCCGGCACTTTAGCTATGGTACCAACTTGATGACTGGACTGAAACAGATCTCTATCTTTACCGACGGTTCTTGCTTAGGCAACCCTGGACCTGGCGGCTACGGCATTGTAATGAAGTATAAAAAGCAGACCAACGAACTCGCCGATGGTTTTGCGCTAACAACGAACAACCGCATGGAGATGCTCGCGCCTATTGTGGCATTAGAAGCATTAAAAGTCCCCTGCCAAGTGATCCTAACGAGCGATAGCCAATATATGCGCCAAGGGATCACACAGTGGATCCATGGCTGGAAACGCAATGGGTGGGTCACTTCAGCCAAGCAACCGGTAAAGAATGTCGATTTGTGGCAACGTCTCGATACGGTGTCGCAATTGCACAAAATCGACTGGCGTTGGGTTAAAGGGCATGCTGGCCATATCGAAAATGAACGTTGTGATGACTTAGCCCGTGAAGCTGCTGAGAAAAAACCAACTCAAGAAGACAGTGGCTACTTAGCACAACAAGCTTAACGGCGACTCAGTTATAAAAACTAACTATCAGTGTTTAAAAAATCTTGGCAAAAAGTGGTGAACGCGCTGCCAATTGCGCTGAATTTCCGGCTTTTATGATGGATCCGATAAAATTTTCGCTCAAGCAACAGCCCATCGACATGGATAACAGCGAGCTCTTTACGGCTGATCTCTTTTTCAAGGGTTAACTCTGAGAGCACACCAAGCCCCGCCCCCTGATTCACGGCTTGTTTAATTGCATCAGGCGTTGAGAACCTAAACTTTTCTTGTGGCTGCATATCAAGCATGTTGGCTGCATTGACAAAACAATCACGGGTGCCTGAGCCCTCTTCTCTCATCACCCAAGACTGACTGGCTAATTCATGCGGGCTCACTGTTTTCCCCGCCAGAGGATGCTCTGGCTGGCAAAAAATCAATAAACGGTCTTTATGCCAAGCTTCAACGGTAATACGGCTATCGAGACACTGCCCTTCAATAAAGCCCATTTCACTTCTAAATTCGAGAACCGCATTAATCACAGCTTGGGTATTATCAATATCAACATTAACCATTGTGTTGGTATGCTGCAGACAAAAAGCCACTGCACTTTTTGCTAATAAATAGTTGCCAATGGTTGAACTAGCACTGACATTAAGGTCACCGCCTAACTCAGTGCCTGCAGGAGAAAATGCATTTTCTATCTGATCTATTTTGTGTAGCGCATCGGTTGCCAGTGGCAGTAGCATACTGCCTTGTGAGTTTAGTTGCAGTCGATTACCAATCCGCTCAAACAGTCGAGTATCCAGTTGCTTCTCTAGCTCTGATAGTGCCATTGATGCTGCGGGAGAGGACAAGTTAACGATTTCAGCCGCTTTAGCCACTTGGCCACTGCGGGCTACAGCTTCAAAAATAGCGAGTTGTTTCAAAGTAATACGCATTAATAGTCTTAACCATTCATTTGGTTGATTGAGAAGTATGGCCTGTTCGACCCGCACTCGGTGCTGTCGACCAATTGGGTTGCTTAACTTTTCGCTTTGATCTCATTGGAGTGAGCGGTGTTTCTAGCTTTCTTGCTACCAAAACATAAAGGCTGCCGGTACTCGGTAACCAGGATTTTAAAGCATGAGACCAAATACTGTCACTTTTAACTTCATTTAACAGGTGATGGTGCAGGAGTCGCTCGTCGGCAACCACTTGATAACCTAGAAGACCAAGCCAATCTTTAACGCGAGAAGGCATGAAAAAGCGGCCATTCCAGGGGATCTCTTGTTGATGCTTTGGTAGCACTTTACCCAAGAACATTGAACTTAACGGATTAAACCCAACAATAATCAAATAGCCGCCCGAAATGAGGACTCGGTCGACTTCGCGAAGTAACCGATATGGATCTGCCTCAAACTCAAGAAGAAAGTTCATCACCACAGCATCGACACACGCATTTTGAATGGGCAATTGACTATAATCAGCCACAATATCGGCTTCAGGTTCATCAAAAAGCGAATACTGGCAACTAACGCCGACACCGGTTTTATCCAGCTTGGCACTGAGCGGCCCTAGGCTTAGCATATAATAGCCAAACACCCTCGGCCACCATGGAAACAACGCCTCTTCTATACTTTCACGTATCACGGCACCGTTTGGTAATTCTGACCAATGATAAGGTTTTAGCGGAATACCTGTATGAGTCAAAGCAATCTCCTGATCGGCTGAAGCTCTACTTTAATGACGAAAGCGGTATACAAGCAATAGCTTTGATAAGTAAACTTGTTTTAACGCTCAAATTATCGGGATTTACTATGTTAACAGTCACTCCATTACCCGCTTTTGATGACAATTATATCTGGGCACTGCAAGTTGCTCATATCCACGGTGCCTATGTCGTTGATCCCGGTGATGCTAATATCGTTATCGATTTTCTTGATCAGGCCCAGATGCCTTTACTGGGTGTACTGATAACGCATCACCACCATGATCATACCGGTGGTATTGCTAAACTCCTTAGTCATTATGGCAGTAACACCCCTGTTTATGGACCTTTGAAGGAGAATATTGAAGGTGTGAATCAGTCCGTTAGTGCGACTAAAAACCTGCAGCTACACAATATTGAGCTAAACGCAGAGGTCATTGAAGTACCAGGGCACACCTTAGGCCATGTTGCTTATTTGATTGAAGATGTCTTATTTTGCGGTGATACTTTATTCAGTGCTGGTTGTGGCCGCTTGTTCGAGGGCTCGCCGGAGCAAATGTTAGCCTCGCTAACGCAGTTAAGTAATATCGTCGATAGCACCAAAGTTTGTTGTACTCACGAGTACACCCTCGCTAACCTCGCCTTTGCCAATGCCGTCGACCCCAGCAATGAACAGCTGCGACAATACACCGAGCAAGCGCAACAGTTGAGAGCAACTAACACCCCGACGTTACCGTCATCTATCGCCCTAGAAAAAGCGATAAACCCATTTTTACGCAGCCATACCGAAGAAATACGCAATTCTTTAGCTGATAAATTCCAACAACCTATAATCGATAATGTGAAAAGCTTTGCACTTCTGCGCCAATGGAAAGACAATTTCTAAAAAATACTCTATGATAACTCGCTAATCCAGCGCCACCAAGCCAGATATACTCTGGCTTTTTTGGGCCTAAATCAAGGACACACATTTTACATGCGCGTACCCATTTTATTTGTCGCGGGGGGGATTGCCCTGCTGACTGGTTGCCAAACGTTAAGCAACCAACCGACTTCAGAAGGAATTTCAACTGCGCCAGTCGTGGCAGAAAAAGTCACCATAGAACCCGCTCAAGCTGACGTTGTTGAGGTGGTCGAAATCACTGATATCTGGCAACGGATCCGTCTCGATATGCAGATGGACATTCCAGATGAAAAGTTAATCAGACAGTACCGTGATTGGTATATCAAACATCCAGAACACTTAAAACGTATTTCAGAACGAGCTACACCGTTCATGTTCTTGATTGTGGAAGAGTTGGAAAAGCGCAACTTACCGATCGAATTGGCACTTTTGCCCATCGTTGAAAGTGCATTTGATCCTTTTGCCTACTCTCACGGTGCAGCATCTGGCTTATGGCAGTTCACCTCTCCAATGGCACGCCACTTTGGCCTGCAGATGAACTGGTGGTATGACGGTCGCCGTGATGTGCCCGCTGCAACCATTGCCGCACTTGATATGCTTGAATACTTATATGATAAGACAAGTAATAACTGGTTATATGCGATTGCCGCTTATAATACCGGTGAAGGCCGAGTCATCAACGCTGCTAAGCGCAATAAGCGCAAAGGTATACCGACTGATTTCTGGCATTTAGATTTGCCACGCGAAACAGAGCGCTATGTTCCGCAACTATTAGCGCTAGCCGATGTGATTAAGAATGCCGATAAGTATGGCATTATCTTAACCCCAATCAGCAATGAACCAAAGATTGAAATTGTTGAAATTGGCAGTCAAATTGATCTCGCGCTTGCTGCAGATCTCGCCAATATGACGACTTCCCAACTGCATAAGCTCAACCCAGGATTTAACCGCTGGGCAACCGCGCCTGAAGGCCCACACAATTTGGTGCTACCCGTTGAAAAAGCGGCGGCGTTTAAAATTGCCCTAAGCGAGACCCAAACTAGCGACAGGCTAAATTGGGAGCGTTATAAGATAAAATCAGGTGACAGCTTGGGCCTGATCGCCAAGCGTTATCGCACTACAGTGTCGGCGTTAAAATCAGTCAATAATATCAATGGCAATACCATTGTCACTGGCAAGTTTCTATTAATTCCTGTCGCAGCCAAGAATTTAGATGAGTATTTACTGTCAGCTGATCAGCGTAAAAACCGTAAGCAAAACAAGACTAGTGGGCAGCAGAAGCTAACATACAAAGTAAAATCAGGTGATTCACTTTGGAAAATAGCCAAGCAACATCAAGTTAAAATATCACAACTGGCAAGTTGGAATAGCATGGCGCCCAAAGATCCACTTCAAATTGGTCAAAAATTGGCGATTTGGACTGGAAGTCGCACGGCCAGTAAGCAAGGCTTAAGTGAAGTGATGCGTACGATTAATTATAAAGTGCGTAGCGGTGATTCATTAGCGAGAATTGCGAGCAAGTTTAACGTTAAGGTAAGCGATCTTGTGCGTTGGAACTCACTTGAGAAAAGTAAGTATATTCAGCCAGGACAAACGCTTAAATTATATGTCGATATGACAAAAGTGAGAGCATAAATAAGCTCAGCTAACTCTGAACGTTAGCACTGAGACCGTCCCCTAAGTTCGAAAAACAAAAATGCCGATAAGTTTAACTTATCGGCATTTTTGTTTACCTGGTCAATATAGATGATTCAATCTACATCTTTCATTGGCCAAATAACGATGTGATCTTCCATATAACGAATTTTGGTTTCGCAAGTCACTTTACCCGCAACTGACATTCCCGCTTCGATCATCGCGTCCTTTGAGCCTGTCTTTAACGGATGCCAAGTAGGCAAACCACGCCCTTCATTGAGACGTTTATAAGTGCAACTATCGGGTAACCAAGTTAGCATCGCCAAGTTATCGATGGTAACTTTGGTACAAGATGGAACAAAGCTGAAACGTTGCTCATAATTCTGGCAATGACCCTGTTTGGCATCTAATAGCTTACACCCGGCGTTGGTGTAATAAAGTTCCTCGGTTTCATCGTCTATCAACTTATTGAGGCAACATTTACCACAGCCATCACACAATGACTCCCACTCCGTTGTGTTCATCTGTGCTAGTGTTTTTTCATTCCAAAATGCCATCTAAAATCGTTAACTCTATTCTGCTCAAAGAGACGCTATTGTACACCAGCAATATGTTCTCTTGCACTACAGTTCAAGCCATAAAAATAGGTTTGCTTAGCTAAATTGACACTTGGCTTATATGTGGCGCATACAAAAATAGCGGCTTAAAAGCCGCTATTTTTATATTACCGTTAACTGATCGGTGGGTACTTAATTTTTTCTGAAAGATAAGTCACTGAAATGGCGAAGTAGTTCGATTTATTCCAACGTAGTAATCCGCGATAGTTATCGTATACCAAGTATTTTCGACCTTTCGCACCATCTGGCATCACCATAGAGATCATCATGTCATCTCGGTTGGGAAGATCGCTACCATTAAATCGTCTAACACCTAGCGTTTGCCATTGTGAAAATGTTTTCTTAACCGCTAAATCTGCCAGGGTATTGTCAAATGTATCAGGGACTTTAACTTGTCGGCCCCACGTTTCAGACTCTTTCCAACCGGCTTGCTGCAGGTAATACGCTGCGGACGCAAACGCGTCACTGGCGTTGTTCCAAATATCTTTTTTACCATCACCGTCGCCATCTTGAGCGTAAGCTAAAAAGGAGGTGGGCATAAACTGAGTTTGCCCCATTGCCCCAGCCCAAGAACCTTTCATCTCTTCAAAGGAAAACTGCTCTTGTTCAGCGATTTTAAGCGCTGCAAAAAATTCCTTTTTGAAAAAGGCTTCTCGGCGACCTTCATAAGCTAATGAAGCTGTTACCGATAACACTGGATAATTACCGGTTAACTTGCCGAAGTTTGACTCGACTCCCCACAAAGCCACTATAAATCGAGGTTGCACGCCGTATAGCTTACCAATGCGCTCAAGCTCTACTTGATGAGTTTTGAACAAATTACGTGCTTTATCAACTTTCCACGCAGGAACCACTCTTGGAAGGTAGGTCTCTAACGTTAACTTTGTTTCCGGTTGTGCTTTATCAGAGGCTACCGCTTTCTTAAACATTTTGATTTTGGGAAAAACATCATCAATGATCTGTGTGCTAACGCCCTGCTCCACAGCTTCTTGTTTTAGCTGAGCAACATAATCGCTAAAGCTACCTCTATCGGTAGTGTTGGCATGACTTACCATCGCAGTAAAAGAGAGCATTAACCCACACGTTAATGTAAAAGCCTGTTTATTCAGTAGCATAAATACTCCCTTTGTCCTGACTAAATGCTGTTAATCAGGGTTATAACCAATATCTTTCTTATGTTGTTCTAACAAATTAATCACAGGTGGCGGTAGCTGTAAATAAAATCCTTTGGCATTTAATTCGGATTCCACTTTTTTGATATCAGCAAAACCTAAATGATCGCGCTTTACCAGCGGCAACATCATCACTAATTTAGGTACGCCAAACATCTCCATTAGAGCGGCAGGAACGCGTTCAAAATGATCACGTTTTTCAACAAAAAGATAGCTATCCGCTTTTCTTAAACTTTTATATACAGCACAGATCATATACGACTCGATTTCCAGACTATTCAACTTGCCAGCTTATGCCACACACTATAACATGGACTGTTAGGAATATAATGGATATCAGCGATACGCTGACTTTTCTAGAGAGTTATACAGGAATGCAAACACCCCGCCTCGAATTAAAAGGCTCCTCTTTTACTCTCTCTGTTCTGCATATTAATAGTCAGGATATGGCAGTTATAACAGCGGAGTTAGACAGTAAACTTGCTATTGCACCTCAGTTTTTTCTTGGTGCGCCTTTAGTGGTTAATTTAAGTGCCATTAAAACGAGTAATTTCGACTTATTAGGCTTGAAAGAAATTTTAACCAGCCGCCAGCTTATTATTGTTGGGATCACGAGTGCCTTGCCTGAAATTAACGAAATGGCTAAATCAATAGGATTAGCCATTATTAAATCAGGCAAAGCAGCTTCTAACCAACCTCAGATGCCAAAAACCACCAAAATCGTCAAACAAAACATCCGTTCAGGTCAGCAGATCTATGCTAAAAACGGTGACTTGATTGTGATAGGTGCTGTAGGCAATGGTGCAGAAGTGATAGCAGATGGCAGTATCCATATTTATGGCACGCTGCGAGGAAAAGCAATGGCTGGCGCCGCGGGTGATAGAAATGCCGTGATAATGGCGCAAAAAATTGAAGCTGAACTAGTATCGATTGCAGGTCAATACTGGTTAACTGAAAATCTTCAACAAAACGGAGCCGCTCAGAGCGGTTGTATTCGCCTAGAGGGCGAATCGCTTACGGTTGAATCATTGCCTCTGTAAGAGCGCAAATAAAAAGGAATAACAAATGGCGCAAATAATTGTTGTCACGTCAGGAAAAGGCGGTGTGGGGAAAACAACCACAAGCGCAGCTATTGCCACCGGCCTTGCATTAAAAGGTCATAAGACCGTCGTCATTGATTTTGATATCGGTCTACGTAATCTAGATTTAATTATGGGTTGTGAACGACGTGTCGTTTATGACTTCGTTAATGTCATTAACGGTGAAGCAAATCTAAACCAAGCACTGATTAAAGACAAACGTTGCCCTAAGCTATTTGTATTACCAGCATCTCAGACGCGCGATAAAGATGCGCTCACCAAAGAAGGTGTGGGCACGGTACTTAATAACTTAGCGAAAGATTTCGACTATATCATTTGTGATTCTCCGGCGGGTATTGAAACAGGTGCCATGATGGCGCTTTACTTCGCGGATATCGCCATTGTAACCACTAACCCAGAAGTAAGCTCGGTTCGAGACTCGGACCGTATTCTAGGGATGTTGCAAAGCAAGTCTAAGCGGGCTGAAGAAGGACTTGAGCCAGTAAGAGAATACCTTTTACTGACTCGATACTCCCCAGCTCGTGTCAAGACTGGCGAAATGCTCAGTGTGGAGGACGTTGAAGAGATCCTCGCCATCCCGCTATTAGGTGTTATCCCTGAATCACAAGCTGTATTAAAAGCGTCGAATTCTGGTGTACCTGTTATTATTGATACAGAGAGCGATGCTGGTATGGCCTATAGCGATGCTGTAGAGCGATTGCTTGGTGAAGAAGTGCCTTTCCGATTTATTACGGAAGAGAAGAAAGGTTTCCTGAAACGAATTTTTGGTAGCTAATTATGTCATTACTTGATTATTTTAAAACGAAGAAGACCCCGAGTACTGCTGCAACCGCCAAAGAACGTTTGCAGATCATTGTCGCCCACCAGCGTGGTGAACGCGATGCACCCGATTATTTCCCGCAAATGAAGCAGGAGATCATCGACGTTATTCGCAAATACGTAAAAGTAGGAGCCGATCAAGTGTCAGTGCAACTTGATCAAAATGACGACAACTTATCGGTATTAGAACTCAATGTAACCTTGCCAGATCAAGGATAACGAGTAAAAGGTGCAACCGGCATGTCTTGGCTATGTGACGGCGCTTTTATCGCTCCACGTTGATTTAAGGTGACCTATAAAAGTCACTTTTAGCAGATAAAAAAAGCCCGCTATATGCGGGCTTTTTTGTCAGTCTAATATTTGAGACTAAAGCTCTTGAGCAGAGCTGTTGATATAACGCAACGCTCTACAACGCAAGCGCGTTAAGTGCGTCGCTAACCACCGTTTTACGCCAGCCACTTAATACTAAAGGCAGCTTACCTTTTTTGCCATCCCATACCCATTCCAGATATTCATGGATCAATTTCTTCGAACCAAGTTGCTCAATCGGTACATCTTGCGCTTCAGCTTGTTCAGCTATGCACTGTTTAATACTCTTAAAGGCCGCTTTATAGCCCGTCTTAAGCGCTAAAACATCCAATGCTTTAGGGAGGTCGTCAAAGTTAACGTTTTCGATGATATTTAAGATATCTTTACCATGAATACGTTTTTCTTGTTCTGTAACCTCAGTCATTTTATACAGTTCATTAGACGTTTTCGGCATCTTTTTCGCCAAAGCAATCAGAGCATGATCTTTAACCACAAAGCCTAATGCTAAATCTTTAACTAACGCTCGATTTAAACGCCAACTTGCTAACGCTTTCAATACGGCTAACTGCCGAGGCAACAACTGAAATGCATTTTTAACTTTAAGATAAGCCACTTCTGGAGCGGGAGCATCAAGTCGACCTAACGTCATCCGCTCTCCATCTTCATAAACCCAATCTAATCTTCCCTGAGACTCAAGTTTTTCGACTAACTGAGGGTAAAGTTCGTACAAGTAATAGACATCATTCGCAGCGTAGCTTAATTGAGCTTCTGTTAGGGGACGTTTCAACCAATCGGTGCGAGACTCACCTTTATCCAGCTTTATATCAAGGGTTTGATCTACCAATTTGGCGTAACCTAAACCATACCCCATACCACAAAGGCCTGCTGCTATTTGACTATCAAACAGACGATTAGGTTGGCAGCCACCATTATTGGCAAAGACCTCTAGATCTTCACTGCAAGAATGGAGCAGTTTGATAATATTGTCATCGGTTAACAAGCTCCAGAACAAGCTAAGGTTACTGACTGCAACGGGATCGATTAATGCTAACGTTTTACCGTCATAAGCTTGAATAAGCCCAAGGCGAGCATAATAAGTGCGAGTCCTTACAAACTCAGTGTCTATCACAAGTAACTTGGTTTCACGGTATTGCGCTACGAGCGCCGCTAAACTGGCATCATCGTCAATATATTGAAACGCTAACAAAGTCTTCTCCAAAAATCCTGAAATAACCTGAATTCGGTCTAGAAATGCTAAAACCGGCATATGCCGGCTTTAGTTTATAAAAAGTGGCGATTACCACTAATGATCAAGAGTGCTAATCGTTCTTAGCTTCATCTCTTAATTCACGACGTAGGATCTTACCTACATTCGTTTTGGGTAATTCATCTCTAAATTCTACCAGCTTAGGAATTTTATATCCCGTCAAATGTACGCGACAATGCTTGATAATGTCCTCTTTGGTTAAAGATTTATCGTTTGTCACCACAAATACTTTCACCAGCTCACCCGAAGCTTCATGCGGTACACCCACAGCGGCGACTTCGATGACTTTAGGATGTAGAGCAATAACCTCTTCAACTTCATTTGGGAATACATTAAACCCTGAAACTAAAATCATGTCTTTTTTACGATCGACAATAAAGAAAAAGCCTTTCTCGTCCATATAACCAATATCACCAGTGGCTAAGTAGCCCCCTTTATCGATGACATTAGCGGTTTCTTCAGGACGGTTCCAATAAGCCACCATCACCTGTGGACCTTTGGCAAATAGCTCTCCCGTCTCGCCTTGTGCTAACACTTTACCGTCATCATCTCTAATTTGGATGTCAGTGTTAGCCACAGGGAAACCAATAGAGCCATTGTAGCCTTCCAGATTATAAGGGCAGCATGTCACCAATGGTGAGGCTTCTGTTAGGCCATAACCCTCTAGCAAACGTGTCTTAGTGATCCCCTGCCACTTGTCTGCGACAGCACGCTGTACCGCCATGCCGCCACCAATAGACAGTTTTAAGTCCTTGAAATCGAGCTTAGTAAACGCTTCTGAGTTAACCAATGCATTAAATAGCGTGTTAACCCCTGTTAATGCCGTAAATGGATGTTTTTCAAGTTCGCTAATAAAGGCTGGTAGATCTCTTGGATTAGTGATCAGCAGGTTATTTGCGCCTTTATGCAAGAACAACAGACAGTTAACGGTTAATGCAAAAATATGATAAAGCGGTAGTGCGGTAACAACAAACTCTTTACCGTTAACCAGCAGCGCCCCATAAGAAGCATCAGCTTGAAGTAAGTTGCTCACCACGTTGCCGTGACTCAACATCGCACCTTTAGAGACACCCGTAGTGCCACCGGTGTATTGTAAAAAGGCTAAGTCCTCTTTTTTCACAACGGGTTTTACATATTGTAAACGACGCCCTTTTGAAAGGGCTTTACGCATCGAAATGGCATGTGGCAAATGGTATTTAGGCACCATCTTTTTAATATACTTAACCACAAAATTGACTAGGGTACGTTTAGGCGCACTGAGTAAGTCACCTAACCCCGTTAATATGACGCTTTCGACGGGTGTTTCAGCAACCACTTTATCTAACGTATGAGCGAAGTTAGATACAACCACAATCGCTTTAGCGCCAGAGTCCGTCAGTTGATGTTTGAGCTCACGAGGTGTGTAGAGTGGATTGACGTTAACCACAACCATACCTGCGCGTAATATGCCAAACAAAGCGATGGGATATTGCAGTAAGTTAGGCATCATAATAGCAACACGGTCGCCCTTACTTAGCTTTAACTCATTTTGCAGATAAGCCGCAAATGCTCGACTACGCTCTTCCAGTTTACGATACGTCAAGGTCGCGCCCATATTTACAAATGCGGGCTGATCTGCATATTTAGAAACCGATGTTTCAAATAGATCCACTAGCGAAGCATATTGCTCCACATCTATTTCAGAAGGTACATCGTCTGGTAGATTATCAATCCAAAGTTGGTCCACAAAAATCTCCTAATATTTCCACCTAATGGAAACAATACCTCAACGGTCGTTTGCAGCTTGCCAATAAACAAGCTAAACACTGTTAAATCTTTATATTTATAAGAAACGCCAATAAATCATACAAGCGTTTAAATTTTGATTATCATCACATAAATAAAACAAAAAACCTAGTCTCTTTTTTTGCCTTTAGCAGCCAAGAATAATTCAATTGCTAAAGCAACCTCTTTCGCATTACCCATATGAAGATGATGATCTCCCTCAAGTTCCATGACTTCAAGCTGTTTAAACCAACGTTGAGCAGTAGGTATTGCACTGTTCAGTTGGGAAAATCCCTGATGGCCCAAAACAAGTAATGTTTCGACTTCATGTTCTTGCATTAATGCGTCAACTTGGGTGTAAGCGAGTCTTAATGGGGAATCTAACTTTAAGCGGGGATCACTGCGCCAGCATACTCTAGAATCAATTTCTTTCATATTACGTTGAGTGATAATTTCGCACCATGCCACATCTAAAGCAGTAAGTTTATGGCGTGCATTGACAGCGACAGAAATATCTTTATAGGTGCTGGAATTATTTAGCTTATTTTGTCGGTAACGCTGATGTGCAACAAAGCTATTGTTGAGCCGCTGCTTAAGTTTACTCTCTTTTTCATAAAGCGGGGACAAGGCTTCAATAAGGATCAATTGACCCACTTTATTCGGAAATGCAGCCGTATAGGCTGACGCAATAATCCCTCCTAAAGAGTGTCCTAAAATCGCAACGGGTTGTTGATGTTGGGGAAGTGCATCTAACAATGCATCTAAATCGTAGAGGTAATCAATCCAGTGCAGCGGGTATTTACCTGGTCGGTGCTCAGATAATCCATGACCAGGCCAATCAATCGCCATTATTTGGTAGTTGGTTAAATAACGGCTTAACGGCAGAAAACTATTAGCGTTGTCTAACCAACCATGCAAAGCCAATATTAATGGCTTGTCCTGCGTGCCCCATACTTTCGCTGCTAACGTAATATGAGGTAATTGAATTGTTATTTCGTTTTCTTTTTCGCAGGACAGATCCATATTATAATTATTTTTTAGTGAACTTGAGCGTCATTCTATCGCTTTCACCAATGGCGAGATACTTATCTTTATCTTGATCATCAAGCGCTAAGCGCGGTGGTAATGTCCAAACTCCTTTTGCATAATCTTTTGTATCTTTAGGATTAGCATTAATTTCTGAGCTTTCAACAAATGTAAATCCCGCTTTTTTAGCCAGCGCTATCATTTCCGCTTGATCCATGTAACCCGTTTTAGCATCCATACCAGGGTTCGATCGATGTTCAACGATACCGAAAGTTCCGCCTGACTTAAGCACTTTATAAGCAGAGTCAAACACGGGTTCTAAATAACCTTTCATTGCCCAGTTATGTAGATTTCTAAAGGTAAGTACTACATCGGCACTATTGTCATCTCCCAACGCATAAAAGCTAGGAGGATCGAAGGTTACCGTTGACCCATTACCTAATTTGGCTTGGTTATCTTTTAGCCATTGCTCAAACTTTTTACCGGCTTTGGCGCGATAACCATTACGTTGTTTTTGATCTTTTGGATTAGCGTCAAAATTGCCGCCAATGTAATGACCTTTATCTGCAAGGTAAGGCGCTAAGATTTCAGCATACCAACCTCCGCCAGGCCAGAGTTCAATGACGGTATCCGTTGGCTCAATCTCAAAAAATGCGATGGTTTCTTTTGGGTGTCGGTAAGTATCTCTTGCGGCATTCTTACTTTGGCGGAAGTCACTACTAACAGCAGTATCTAGTGCGGTGTTTTCATGAACATGCGCAGCGGCAGTTAGACTAACAACTGATAGACCAAACGCACCGGTAAGAATAAGACTTGCAGCGAGGGTATTCATTTTCATTCGATATCTCCATATATAGGCTGGCATCAACCTAGCAGTCAATAGGTTAAAATCCAAGCCCAAGAAACAGAGATTTACACTTTGTTATATTATTTTGAGTTTCGCTTATCCGCTTGGCTGTCGACTCTACGCCAGCAGAGAAATAACATGAATGCGCTGGTGACTAACCAAACAAGCACCCAAAACCATGCAGGGAGCCAGCTTTGTCCGGCTAACATATTGGCGTCACCCTGCCCTTGAAGGCCAAATAACACCGTAGGGCTAGCAAGAGCATTTAAAATCACCATTAATGCCATAATGCGTAAACTAGTGGCTAAGTATTTATTTAGCTTAAGCTTTAACGGCATTAAAAAGAGCAGTGCCAATGACACCAATATCGATATCGTCAGTAGATCTCTAGCCCAAAGTAATGTCGTTAAGATGACTCCTGCGCCTAACAAGCCAAAGCTAAAGCGGATCCCTTTAGGCCAAGTCGCAAACGTAAAAATTAAGTAGCCCCATAACGCAGCGCCAAAATAGCCCGAAAAACCAATAACCAAAGGCCATCCACCTTGGCTAAAACACAAACCAGCACCGTTAGGAAACAGCTGTATATGGCTCACAGCCCCGCCAGTGACTAGTGTTGCTAAACCATGAGACAACTCATGAAAGTAACTTTCTAACCATTTAAACGGCACACTAATAAAAGGCAGTTTAGTCACTAAAAATGCAATCAGTAGTTCGAGAAAAAAGCGACTTCGACTGGGCGTACCTGAAGAGGACTGAGCAGGAGATTCGCTTGAGTGCAGCGGAGAAGATTGAGTTGTCGGACGAATGCTAGGCATAGGTGTCTATACCCACCATTTGTTGGATCTCTTCACGCTTGGCAGCATGTTGATTAGTAAGATATTCAGCCACTGCACCGCGGTGGCCTTGAGTTTCATTTTCATACTCTACATGAGCCCCTAGCCTAGATGTTAGTGCTGCGGCATCTTCAGTATAATCATTAAACTGATAGGACTGCTGCGCTTGGATTGGCAATACAGGATCCGTGGCATCTACCGGCACCTTAGCGTGCTGGTTTATCCCTATCGACTTATTAACTTCAACTTTTGAAGGTGCAAGTTGATTTGAATTAATTTGCATCAAATCGTCCTTAATTTATAAAATAACGCCGCGAACTCTAATTTAGATACCTAGATGCTACTCTTTCCCAGGCAGTTTTTTCCACGTCACCGTATCACGTAGATAAACAGGCGTTAGCTCATCCACACTGGTGCTCAGTCCTAAAGCATGCCCTTTTTGAGCCAAAATCGCCATGAATTTGGCGTCTGGATATTTAGCTAACTCACATACTGTAAGGCCTCCCGCCAATGCCAGTAACTGCGGATAGGCTTCAAAACCCGTCCCACAGGCAGTAATCGTGTTAGCTTCATTCAAACTTAACACTACTGCTTCTGGAGCACTGACAACCTCTTCATTAACGAGAGTTGCTACGCCATCAACGTTGATATATTGCCCCCAATACACTTCACCCATACGCGCATCAATAGCCGCTAATACTTGCTTGGCACCATTTTCAATCGCAGCTTGTGCCATCGTCGCGAGCGTAGAAATACCTATCACGGGTAACGACTGACCCAAGGCTAACCCTTGAGTAATACTGGTGCAGATCCGGATCCCAGTAAAGCTGCCAGGGCCTCTGCCATAAGCAATTAAGTCAACCTCGGTCAGTTTTATATCTGCTTGTGATAACACAGACTTCACCATGGGTAATAACCTTTGGCTATGTTCGCGCGGAGCATCAGCTTGCTCGCTAAAGAGCAAACTATTGTGCGTTAGCGCGGCAGAGCATGACTCTGTACATGTATCAAGCGCAAGTATACTCAGCGGAGTTACTTCAATGTGCTGTTCTGTCATCTATTACTTACCAAACTCTATAATCGGGCTAAACACGTAAAATGTGTACCTACGTATTGCAGTAGAAATTCGCTATGACGAACTCAGAAATCAATACTAAGTCATAATCCACAGCATAGTTCACTATAAAAGAGCGAGGATTATACCTAACTCGCTCCGCAGCTTTAAGTAGAAGTGAAAAATAGTTTTATTATTACCCCTTTTTTCCAAAAAAGAGGCTGTGAGCAACGCTGAATGGCGACCACTCACTACCATTTATCAAAAGGCGCTACTGAGCCAACTCGATAAATGCAGCGGTATACATCTTAAGGTTCAGCATAAATTGATCGTAAGTGATAAATTCATGCTCGGTATGGCCCGTATATTCAACACCCGGCATAGCGGGTCCAAAACTCAGCGCATTAGGGAATAATTTGCTATTGGTTGAGCCGCCAATAGCCACTGGCTGCGGATTTTCAACACCGGTAAAATGGGCAAAAACGTCAAGTAGAGTATCAAGCTGCGGCGCGTCTTTCATCACCATTGGCTCTCCCCAATAGGTCTCCAGACCGACTAACTTAACCTGATGCTTGGCTTGCCAGTTTTCTAGGGCTGCATGTGCTTGGCTATCAAGCAGCTCAGGCGTTTTCCCCAGAGGACGGCGCAGGTTAATCATCACTTGAGTGCCCTTTTCGCCTGATTTTACAATTGTCGGCGCTAAACTCATCGGCCCCATAAAGTCATCTTGATAAGCAATATCACCAAATTGCTCAGCATAAATGCCCATCCCTATCATTTCGTGAATAAAAAGTTGAGTTAACGAGGCTGTGGTTTTCGGCCACGGGTGAATGGCAAGTAACTGCGCCAAATGCGTGACAGCATTAACACCATCTTCAGGGGTTGAAGAGTGTGCGGCCTTGCCATCAGCAAAAATAAGTAAACGACTGCCTTGCTGTTCAAAACGATAATGCATCCCTTGCTGGGTTGTTGCCTGCTGTTTTAATTGATTAATCAGCTTTTGATCTGCAAAGCTAATTTCTGCTTGGGCTTGTTGAGGTACTTGACTACCAAAATAACCTCCTGAAAACTGATTAAGCGTTGGCCGCTGCGTTGTCACATTTTCATCAGTGACTTTGGGGATCACAAATTCAATTTTACTCCAGCCTTTTTCCGCGGTGACAACCGGATATTCTGCATCAATGGTGATATTAATATCCGCGGGCGTAAAAGTCGTCAAAAACGTTTTAAGTGGTGTCCAGTCAGATTCTTCAGCCAAATAAACCATCAGTTCTATGCGCCTATTAAGCTTAATGTCATGGTCTTTTATCGACTTCATCGCATACATAGCCGTGACAATGGCGCCTTTATCATCTTCTGTACCGCGGCCAATGAGTTTTCCTGGCTCTGATGTCATATCGAGTTCATAAGGGCTTTGCTGCCATAACGCTGGATTAGCCGGTTGTACATCTCCGTGGGTGATAATCCCCAGTTTATCGCTCTGCTGCCCCAGTCCGATTAAGATCACGTAGCCATGATCAACATAATCTAAGCCTAATTGCTGGCTTAGGCTTTTAAGCTCATCTTTAAAGCCGATAAATTCTGGGTTGGTATCGGGCGTTTTGCCATTAACCGCAACAGTATTGAATTTGACCAAATTTTGCAGGCTTGTCACCATCTCGTCTGCATAATGACCAACAGCATAATCGGCAATTTGTTCAGATTGAGGTTCAACGGCAGAGGTAGGCAAACAAAATAAAGCGATAAATAGCAAAGGTAAACGTTTCATAGTCATCCATTTTATTATTATATTTCGAAAACGCGCCAAGTTTGCCATAACTTTTGCCATTAAAGTGATAAAAAGTAACCAATCAAAATATTTGTTACAAACAATACGGTTTTTTAATAGATTTAACATGTCCAACCGTGATATTTAATGACGTTAACGTCAATGCAAAGATATTGATGAAAATTAAAACAAGTAGAATCGGGGATTTAAAATATGAAGGGATCTACCCTTAAACCATTGGTTGCAGCCATTGCAATCACGCTCTCTCTTGGCGCATGCAGCAGTGCAAATAACAGCAGCGACAGCCAAATAGCACCTAATGTTGTTGCTCAGAAAATTATTGAAAACAATGCGAGCAATCCATTTTTTGCGCCATATGATACCTATTTTGGCATCCCAGATTTTTCTAAAATCAAAGCAGAACATTATTTACCGGCTTTTAAAGCTGGTATTGCACAGCATCAGGCTGAAATTCAAGCGATTATCGATAATTCAGATGCTCCCACCTTTGCAAACACTATCGAAGCGATGGAGTTTTCTGGTGAACTAACAACTAAAGTCGCCAGTGTTTTTTACAATTTAACCGGTGCCGACACTAATGAGCAGCTGCAAGCTATCTCTAAAGAAGTGTCACCAATGCTATCAGCCGCAGGCGATGACGTATTACTTAACGACGCATTGTTCCAAAAAGTTAAAGCTGTTTATGACCAACGTGACACGTTAAACCTGAATGTAGCTCAAGCAAAACTATTAGCTGATACTTATAAGTCGTTCACTCGTGGCGGCGCTAACCTAAATGATGCCGACAAAACAAAGCTACGTGCTTTAAATGATCAAATAGGCAAGTTAAGCCTAGAGTTTGGCGACAACTTACTTGCGGAAACCAACGCTTTTGAATTGGTTATCGACAGTAAAGATGATCTTTCTGGTCTACCTGAAGATGTTATCAGTATTGCCGCTCAAACAGCGACGAAACGTGGCCATGAAGGCAAATGGGTATTCACCACTTCACGTCCCTCTATCACGCCTTTTTTAACCTATGCAGATAGCCGTGAACTTCGCGAAAAGATCTACAAAGGTTATGTTGAGCGCGGTAACAACAATAACGAGCATGACAACAAAAAAATCCTAGCCAAAATGGCTGCACTTCGCGCCGAGCGCGCACAGCTCATGGGTTATAAGACTCATGCTCATTTTGTATTAGAAGAGCGCACAGCTCAGACGCCTGAAAATGTTTATGGCCTATTAAATAAAGTATGGCCAGCAGCGTTAGCTCAAGCTGAAGCTGAAGTTGCAGACATGCAGCAGTTAATTGATTCTGAAGGCGGTGATTTTAAGCTAGCAGGATGGGACTGGTGGTATTACTCAGATAAAATCCGTGTGGCTAAATATAGCTTTAACGAGCAACAAACTCGCCCTTACTTCTCGCTAGAAAACACGCTTAAAGGTGTATTTTATACGGCTAACCGCCTATACGGCATTACCGTTAAAGAGCGTACAGATCTGCCAAAGTACAACGACGAAGTGCGTACTTGGGAAGTATATGACAAAGATGGCGAGATCATGGCTATTTTCATGGGCGACTATTATGTCCGTGACAGTAAGCGTGGCGGCGCTTGGATGAACTCTTATCGCCAACAGTACAACATGAATGGCGTTGACTCTAAGCCTATCATCGTCAACGTACTTAACTACCCTCGTCCCGTTGGTGATGCTCCTGCATTACTGACATTTGATGAAGCTAGTACGTTATTCCACGAATTTGGTCATGCATTGCACGGCATGTTGTCTGATGTTAAATATCGTTCACAAGCAGGGACTTCAGTGCCTCGCGACTATGTTGAGTTTCCATCTCAAGTGATGGAAAACTGGATGACACAACCTGAAGTGCTAGCGCAGTTTGCAAAGCATTACAAAACAGGTGAAGTGATCCCACAAGAGCTTGTTAAGAAAATTCAAGCGGCGAGCAAATTCAACCAAGGCTTTGCCACTGTTGAATATATGGCCGCGACCAAACTTGATCTTGATTGGCACACAGTGACCGACTTTATGCCTAAAGATGCGGCTAAGTTCGAAGCTGAATCCTTAAACAAAATGGGCCTTATCAGTGAGATTGCACCGCGTTACCGCAGTACTTATTTCTCACATATCTTCTCAGGCGGATACTCTGCCGGTTACTACAGCTACCTTTGGTCTGACATTTTAGGGGCTGATGCATTTGAAGCCTTTAAAGAGAATGGTATTTTCGATAAAGCCACTGCAGATGCCTTTAGAAATAACGTGTTATCGCAAGGTGGCAGTGAAGACCCTATGAAGCTATATAAGCAGTTCCGTGGCAAAGAAGCGGGTATTGACCCACTACTACGCAGCCGTGGTCTGCTAGCAAAATAAACCACCCACCTAGTGGTTAGCTAATTAAGTATTAGTATCAAAATCCGAGTTCTAGTCATAGTGCTCGGATTTTTTATGCTGGAGTTTTAGGATAAATGAAGCAAGCATTTTCACAGTATAAATCAACCAAGTCCTTACCCAGTTAAAGCACAACTTAGCGATAGCTAATCATCGCTATATTTATGCCTCTCCTCAAAAAATGCAACTTCTTGTATTTTTCCAGCACATTGAAGTGGGCTGATACAGATAACGTTCAGCGATTTAACATCCATCAACTATTAACATGACAACATTAGCTGTCCGTGCTTGCTGCACCAAATTATATACTCGTAAATGAACGCTTATTATCAATCTATATTTGATAATAATTCAATTATTATCCTGTTTAAAACCTCCAAATTACAGATTAATATACTGACATACCAAATGCACACTGCAATATTGGCATACCTCCAAACTTTATATAGGTACTCATTATGTCTAAAACTATTACTATTGGAGTCACCGATCTTTCATTTCATCGGGTTACAGCGGCTATCATTGCACATGTGTTATCTGATATGGGTTTTGACGTTACTCGTCGCTATGCTCCGCATCAGGCTAATTTTGAAAATCTCAAGGCTGGTGATGTTGATATGCTCTCTTCTGCCTGGTTGCCTTCAAGTCACGGAATTTATAAAGCAGATGTTGAAGAGCTTGAACCATTAATAGAATTAGGCCTGCACTATGAGCCATACGCACATTGGGGGGTACCTGATTACGTACCAACCGAGGCTATATCACAAGTGAGTGATCTCCTGAAGCCTCATGTACTGTCGCGTACAATAAAACACATTCAAGGTATTAATCCAGGGGCGGGTATCTCTCGTTTTTCTATCGAAATGATGGAAAAATATCACCTCAACGAAGCCGGTTATCACTTTCATACAGGATCAGAAGAAGATTGCTTTGGTGCGTTTGAACGTGCTGTTGCGAATAAGGAGTGGCTTATTGTCCCCCTCTGGAAACCGCAGTTTTTACACCATAAGTTTAATATTCGAGAAATTGCCGATCCGAAAGGCTTATTAGGCACAGTTGATCGCGCTGTATTGCTGCTGCGCCAAGATCAAGCATATAAATTTACTTCAGAGCAACGAGTACAGTTGGATAACCTGTGTTTTTCCAATGAAATTATTGCCGAACTTGATTACAAAGTATCTCGGGAAGGTCAAGACATCGATGTTGTAACACGTGAGTGGCTAATGAAATAATATTACTGATACTGTTTTTACCTACGGCTATCTCAGCGGCCTTTTTAAAGGGGATAGAAGGTATTATTTTAAGCGTTATTTTTGTTTAATTCATATTTTCAAATGCCTCCCTCGCTGTAAAAGTACCTGCTCTACAATTAAGAAATAGGCCGTGGCGATGTACTACCGCCACGATACTTACAGGTATAATTAAACGATGACACTATAGCCAAACGTCATCAACTTACTACAAATGAAAAAATCAGGAGCCGCTACGAAAGCCATTGATTATAAATAATATTAATATCAAGCATTCAGCATCTACCCATCCATCCCGATGCTGCAGATCCTCGCGTATAAAGCCAAGGAAGCCCAATAAAATATAATCCTTCAACATCATTACTGACCCTTGTATTTCGGAACAGAGTAAAATTTAGCAACACTTACAATTTAAGGTCTTTTTCGAACAAAACTCAAAGACATGAATAACCCATAACTTGATTTTTTTCTATGGAAAAACGACGTGTAACACGAGCGAATGAAATTATTCGCCAACACACTTTTGGCCAAAAGAAAGTTAGCTTTGGCCTAAATGATCCCAATGACCTGCAATCATGTCCTTGTGAGCTCAACGAAAACGTCCCTGTTTTCAAAGGCCTCAGCCATATCGACACTTAGTTATAAAAGCGCAAACTCTCAGCATTTGAGTTTTCAAATTTAAAAACACAGCTCTAAACACCTACCAACACTTTTATCGTTTGGCACGACTGTGCAGATAACTAATGCAATAAAATTAACCTACCTGTAACATCGTCAAATACAGAAAGCCGCTTAATGTAAGGTTTAAAATATGACAATGCTCCCTAAAATCATCAAATCGTCCTTGCTCAGTTGCACTCTATTTGCACTGACACTGGGCAACTTGGTTAGCGCTGACGATAGATTTAAAGATGTCGAAATAAAACCCATAAAACTCAGTGAAACGACCTACATGTTTGTTGGCTCTGGCGGCAATATTGGTGTTTCCGCAGGAACCGATGGCATACTTATTATTGACGACCAGTTTGCCCCACTTGCCGACAAAATATCTGCAGCGCTTAATCAAATTCAAGCTGGAGCGCCAAAATTCATTATTAACACCCATTACCATGGCGATCATACTGGCGCCAATGCACACTTTGGAAAAAATGGCACCATTATGGCGCACCATAATGTGTTAAAACGCTTGGCTTCAGACAGTAAAACGACAGCTGATGCATTGCCAGTTATTACTTTTGAACAAGGCATTACGGTACATTTTAATGGTGATGCTTTAAAGGTTCGCCATATGGGACCTGGCCACACCGATGGAGACAGTGTGGTTATATGGAGTAACGACAATATCGTTCATATGGGCGATCTATTTTTTAAGGATAGATTCCCCTATATCGATTTGAACGCTGGCGGTTCTGTTGAGGGGTATCGAGATAATGTTGCAGCAGTATTGCGTGACTTAGACACACAAACCAAAGTCATTCCAGGTCATGGTGCGTTAGCTAACAAAAGTGATTTAACACGCTTTAAACACATGTTAGATGCATCAATTAACTGGATGAAAGACCAAAAAGCATCAGGCCTAACCTTAGATCAATTAAAGGCAACAGGTATGCCTGAAAAATGGAAAGACTGGAGTTGGATATTTATATCTGAAGAACAATGGATAGAGACCTTGTACCAAGGCCTCTAGCATTTAAATCACTGATGCCAATTTAACCTATAAAGATAATATCAACATAATATGAGGGTGTTAGCACTGCTAAGTAGCATTAAAGCACTACCATCCGTCAATTATGCCACATATTATTTCACTACTGACTTGCGATCCCTCCAATCCTTCCTAGAATTTAACCATTAGCCATTAGCCATTAGCCATTACAGTACAGACACAACATTCCTCTAGGGAATATCGTGAACAAATTCCAGCATAAAATAGATATCATTTATAGAGATATTTTAATACTCGATCTCACAAGTGAAAGGATTTGCTGCGGAGAAGAACTCAAACAATTTCATTGGCGCTGTTTCCATGCCAATACGCTTTCGGCTGCCATAAAATCGTTGCGGAAATATAATGTTCATGTCGCTATTGCGCTGATATCAGCGACTCAGCTGCAGCGAGTATTGCATACTATCAACGCACTTAATGAGGCTCAAGACAACCTTATATGGGTGGCTATATCGGTGGACAGCACGCTTGATAATAATCAATTAGCATCGTGTCTACCCCGTTACTTCACCGACTATCATCATCTACCTATCGACTGGGAACACTTCAACCAAACATTAGGTCATGCCTATGGTATGGCGCGATTAAAGCAACGAAGTCAGCCGCCAGTTAATCACCTTAATCATGAAAACCCGCTATTAGGTAACTCAAGTCTGATCAATACACTGAGATCAAATATAGCTAAAGTCGCTAAGGTCGATGAGGCGGTTTTAATCAGTGGAGAAACGGGCACCGGTAAAGGCCTGTGCGCACATTTGATTCATAGCCAATCAAAACGTAGCAATGGTCCATTCATTACCATCAATTGTGGGGCTTTACCTGCCAGTTTGATCCACTCAGAGCTGTTTGGCCATGAAAAAGGCGCCTTCACTGGCGCTGACAAACAATATATTGGCCATATAGAACGAGCTAACAATGGCACTTTGTTTCTCGATGAAATTGGTGATCTCTCATTAGAGTCACAAGTGAATCTATTACAGTTTCTGGAAGAGCACATCATTGAACGCTTGGGTGGCAGTAAAACGATTAACATTAATTGCCGGATCATATTCGCTTCTCATATCAACTTAGAAACCGCTATCGAAGAGGGACGTTTCCGAGAAGATCTCTACTACCGGATCAATATATTACATCTTCATGCGCCTAGCCTCAGAGAGCATAAAGTGGACATTACATTGCTCGCAAATGAGTACCTTCATCAATACAGCCCCACCCACCAACCATATGCCCTTATACCACAAGCGGTGGAAGCGATACTTGAGTATGACTGGCCAGGCAATGTCAGAGAGCTAAAAAATCGTATACACCGTGCCATTATTATGGCCGAAAGTGAACAACTAAGCGAAACGGACTTAGGGATCAAAGTTCCAAAATATCCGTCAGATGGAAGCGATATCGTCAACCTAGCACAGCATAGAGTTGAGATAGATACAGAACTGCTACTAGACGCTATCAAACGTAATGACCACAACATATCAGCAGCCGCGCGAGAACTTAAGATATCCAGAACGACTTTTTATCGTCTCATTAAAAAATGCAAAATCAAACTCTAACAATAGCAACCCACGTTCATTTAGACATCGAGGATCGCGGCAATGTTAAGATATAAAAAACAATCTATTGTGTTAATACTGACATCGCTATTTATTGTAGCTTGCCAGCCACAAGGTGACGCAAAATTAAAAGAGGAGATAAGCTCACTCAAGCAAGACGTTAGCCTATTGAAAAAAGATATCAGTCGCATAGGCAGCCAAGTTAACGATATACATACCATCGCAATGAGCTCACAGAAACCGCAATATAAAACCTTGCCAACTCAAACTGACTTAACGGCAAATGGCACTCTGCCCTTATTGGGCGAAAAAACCGCACAACTTGCCATTATTGAGTTTTCTGATTACCAGTGCCCTTACTGCAAACGTTTTATCAACAAAACCTTTCCTAAACTTAAATCCAGTTACATCGATACCGGTAAAGTCCAATACCTGACTCGAGATTTCCCGTTAAATTTTCACCCAAAAGCCAAGGGGGCCGCAATAGCCGCAAATTGCAGTCTACAACAGGATGCATACTGGTCTATGCGTGATTCACTCTTTGAAAATATGAAGCAACTCAGTGATGAGGTATATCAACAGGCAGCCGCCAGCTTATCCTTAGACATGAACAAATTTAGCAGCTGTCTGCTCGATGAAGCGATAGCAAACAAAATTCAGCAAGATGTCGCTTACGGCACTTCCTTAGGGATTAGAGGCACGCCAAGCTTCATCATTGGTAGAGTTGAAAACAATCAATTGATCAATCCCAAGCTCGTTGTCGGTGCGCAAAGTTTTGAAACCTTTGCCTTACTTATCGATTCACTGCTTGTAAAACCTACGCAAAACGATTAGCAGACTATGCCAAGCAAGCGTATAGCGGCTATGGGATAATCACCTGCAGTATAAATTTTATAATGCCAGTACAGATCAATTAGCACTCTGCTGGCAGTTTTCTCAAAGGTTAAAATCCTTAAAGCTATCAATACGACACCTTGACCTCTTCGTAGCTCCCCCAGCCGCTATATCGCTTCACAAGCGCTCTAAAGCATCAATCTAGTCACTGCAATCAGGCTTATCTTTTATCATTAGTTTGCTTAAGCCTGTCACTGAAGCATTAGCTTTGAACCACCCATACCCATACCCATACCCATACCCATACCATCAGGATAACCATCCGAGATATCAAGATCGAGTCGAATAATGACCTTTAGGCAAGGTATCCATTTGAATATTATTGATATTTTGTAGAAAATGAAAATTAAGCCTACAGACATAATCAGAGCTGTAACAGGCGTTACAGTCACAACTTGAACACCCTCTAGAAAATAAACCGATTATAAACAAATACTTAAAACAAACATCCTATTTACCCTGTTTCATCAATGAAACATAAAGGCACTCCTAACAGACTCAAATGCAAATATTTACCTTTAAATATAACTACTTACACTGCCGGATCAATACTTGCTTACTATTTGACCACAAGATTGAATTACACCTCACAGGAATCCTGTAATAGATGCGGGTTTAGTCAGGTAATCAGTCTTATCGGCAATAGGCCGACAACGGCGCAACCAGACGTTACGCCAATAGTGAAACACTGCAAGCAACAAAATTGTTGGAAATAGCAAGCAAGTAATAAGCACGTTTTATCCGTATTCACTTATAGGATGGTAAATATTATGAAACGATTTAAATGCAAACAGCTTATCAGGGCGCTAGGTATTGCGCTGGTAAGTACAACAAGCCTCTATGGTGTCACGAGTCTGACGACAGCCAACGCTGGCGCCTACGATTGGCTCGCTCTGAACGAACCAACTGAAAAGTACTGTATGGCCGATGCCTACCTCATGAAAGATGGCAATAAGCTAGCGCAGGATGCACTTAACTGTACCGCTAACGATGTCGAGATCACTAGGGTGACACCGACCGACCCTAGCGCGGAATGTAACTTAGGTGAAGTATTCTCCTTCGATGCAGATGTGACGGTACGAACCAACGCCAACGCGCGTTGGGATACCACCTTCTATCTCCCTTTAACAGATGCAAGCCCTCAGGTCGTGCATGGTCCCGGTCTACGTGACTGTAGTATGATCTTACCGATCCCGGGTGACAGTGGCGAGATCGCCGATGTACAGTTAGACGGCGATCAATGTGGTGACATCACCAAGGCAAATGGCCCAGATGAATACGTACTAACCGGTGAGACCATCACCATGCTGTGTGCGGATGGTGATCAGGACAATCGCGCCGACTTCACTTACTGTGCGGCTTGGGATAACATCGAACGAAGTAATTGTACCTATGGAGAAGATCCATACGCTGGGCAGATCCCCAACAACAAATCTAAGTGTAACTGTGACACCTTTAATATCGATGTCTTTATTAAACCAGCCCCACCCGTAGTAACTAAAGCGCTAACCAGTAGCAGCCCATCATCTCGCAGTGAACCGGGCGGAACATTCAGCTACTCAGTGAGCTTTACCAACCCCAACACGCAGACTTCACTGTTTATCACATCTCTAACTGATGAGATTGATATTGGTGGCGAAGGAACCTTCGACACATCTGTGGATCTATGGAACGGTCTAGATACTGTCTTGCCTGAAGTAGAGGGTGTGTACCTGACTGCGACAAACTGTTCACAGCCTTCTAACGGCGGTGAAATTTTACCGAGTGGTACATACAGTTGTGAATTCACGGTGCATATTGTCGACAGAGACTTGCCCGATGATCAATCACCTCAATTCTATGATGACTTAGTCAAGCTAGCTCTGTTGGATAAGAACGGTGATGCCGTTACTGACGGCGACAGCTGTGCAGCCATTGCTAGCATAGACGGCGATCACTGTAGTAATGAAATTACTGTGCAGATAACCAATCTGGCACCGGCGATTACCGTTACCAAGACCGCTAACCCAACGGAAGTGTTGGAACCAGGTAATGATGTTCTGTTTACCATTACGGTCGACAATGATGCCCAGTTCTGGGATTCTCCACTCACGCTAACCGCGTTAAATGACACCGTATTTGGCAATCTTCTAACCGACGAGTGTTCCGCAATCTCCACCAGTATCGCCGAAAACGGTACTTACACTTGTACCTTCACTAAGTTCATTGGCGGCGATGCCGGCGATCTGCACTCCAATACAGCGTCTGCAACTGCCATCGATGATGAGAATGATGTAGCAACCGGCAACGACTCAGCAATGGTCGATATCCGCGATGTGCCATCGATGATCACCTTGGTTAAAACCGCAACGCCAACCTCAGTACTTGAGACTGGTGACGACCCAGATAATTATAGCAATGTTAGCTATAACTTTACCTTTAGCGTTAATGCGGCTGGTGTGGATGACGTAACCTTCATCAGTCTAACTGATGATATGTTCGGCACCCTAACCGGAGAATGTACGGTCGACAGTAAAAACGGTTCGGCTATCGCTGACACCCCTCTTAGTGGCTTTGTGCTAGAACCTGGCGATTATGCAAGCTGTAATATTAGCAAGGGTCTACAGGGTCAATTCGGTGATGATCCCCACGTTAATGTCGCCACCATCAGAGGTATCGATGAAGACGATATGGACGTAGACGCATCAGATAACGCCACGGTGAACTTTACACCGCAAGCCCCTGATACGGATATGGCGTTCGCTGCGAGCATGTTAGTGGTGATCGAACTAACCAATGCTGGTGTTGAAAATGTAACCTTAACCGCACTCACCGTACGTGGTGTCACTGTGGCTAACGGTAATACACATCCAGCCTTTACTATCCTTAATGCCGTCGGCGGTGAACATGCCGGTGTGGCATATTCAGCCTGTACGATAGGGACTGTATTAGGTTACAGCGGCTCTGGCAGCGATGTCTATAACTGTGCCTTTACCGTAGAACTCAAGCCGGGTCTTGAGGATACTCTGCCTGTTGCGTTTACAACACAAGGAGCATTAGACGGCATAGTTGTCACTGTAGAGGATGATGATGGAGCTGAAGTTCTTAATTTCATTTCAGCAGAAGTTAGCATTATCGAGTAAGTAAAATGAGTTTAATGACTCAAATACTCACAATGTAACAAGCCTGACCTAGCAAAAGGGCAACGGTTAGTACCGTTGCCCTCTTTATATAACCAAACACCTCTCAAACAACTCCCAATCACCTTAGTGATATAGCGCACTCGATAATTGTTGCCCCATGGTTAACATTATTTTTTCCCCTTTCCTTTATTACCACCACTGGAGCCGCTCAGGCTCAGGCTAACCGAGGCCGTTGCCGTCATATCACCGTCGCTAATGGTGTAGCTAAAACTGTCGCTACTCTTAAAGCGCTTGCCCGGGGTGTATAACAGCTGACCAGTGCTAGTGATTTGTACACTGCCCTTGGCGCCTTGGCTCACCGAGACGATAACAAGCTCATCACTTTGCGCATCGGAGTCATTGCCTAGCACATCAATAGTGACCGACGTTTTAGCGGCCATACTCACACTATCATTAACCGCAACAGGCGCAGTATTAGCAATCGATTTAACCGTATAACTGACACTGTCACTGCCGATATAAGAAGCTTCAACTGTATTTTGCGCGTTAACAGCGATGCTAAATGAACCCTCGGCCGCTGCAACGTCAGAAGTGACGCTAATATTCACCTCCGTACTGCCACCCGGTGCTAAGTTCACTTTGGTATTGCTTGCACTCCAGCCAGTCGGGACATCGGCAAACACCTCAACACTGGCCTCTAAACAAGCCTCGCTATCTTGACTGGTTACCGTCGCACTGTAACTCACCTGAGTGCCCGCTACCACTTGGGCTCCTTGAGGATTTAATACCACAATAGAAGGCGCTGCTAGCGTACAAATCGGTAATGGATTTGATACCGTATAACTGGCTATAGCATTGCCTGTATAGCGATTATCTAGTCGATTTTGTGCACTTAAATCAAAATCATAAGTGCCGTCTTGAGCCACCGTGGATGACATCACATTTAAGCTAATATTACGGCTCTCACCCGCAGCTAAACTCACGCCTAGCGTATCAACGCTCCAGCCAGCGGGCACATTAGCGGTTATGTCAAAATCACTGCTTGCACAGCTGCTACTGTCCTGACTGGTTATGGTACCGCGATAGGTCGTAACCGTTCCAGAGGCAACCTCACCACTGCTGTCAACTGACAGCATCAATCTTGGGCTCGCCATTACGCAGGTCGCGACTGGAGAGTCCACCACATAACTGACGATTCCGGTCTGTGCGTAATCGCTATTACTGCTGTCTTCTGACCTTATTTCGATATCGTAAAATCCATCAGCTGCGGTATCTGATGAGCTCACATTCAGTGTCACCACCCCACTTACCCCAGGTGCTAAGCTAAGGCTGGTCTGTGTCACTGACCAGCCGCTTGGCACAAATGCAGACACATCATAATCAGAGGTTGAACAACCAAGACTGTCATTATTAATCACCGATACACTGTAGGTAACAGCGGTTCCCGCCACGACCCAAGCACTCTCGTTTGGTTGCAATGACAAACTTGGATTAGCCTTAACGCAGCTTAGACCTGAGTAGCTAACATTGACGCTCGCTCCGGTAGTATCGGCCCATTCTGTCGTTATCGTCACGCCGGCGTCAACATCGGTATAACTGGCGCCGGCCAACAAAGCCGAATCGTCCAAGTCACGCAAACCACTATTTGGGATCATGTCGAGTAGCAGATTACTCTGCACATCGTTCTCCGTCGCTAAATGCAACACCACACCATCTGTAACGCCACTTTTTCCTTCGAGGAAATTATCAAAGCCTATTGGCTGTCGATACTCAAGGTAGTACCACAGCGGTAGCCCTGTATCAGCATCAATGCCGCGTCGTACTTTCAGTCCCTTGGCTTTACCTGCAAACGCTGTTTCATAAGGTTCAAGTTGATAGCTGCCATCACTTTCGGCAGTGATCACTTCGCCCGCAGAAGATGTGATCCAACCAAGTTGTTGCTTACTAAAAACATTAAAATGGCCTGTTATTCCAGATTTACCCATGATATCCATGGTATCGCCATATTCAGCTGAAGCGCAGCGGGCACCGATAATATCCGCTCCACAATCAAGATCCTTAGCATGGTGCAAGCCAAGATTGTGACCCAATTCATGTCCCACGGTGCGCAGGGTCATTGATCCGTTGATGAATGCACGAGAAGGGCTTCCACCAATGGTTCCCTGCCCTGTCCAGCCACAATCTGGATTTTGCGGGTAGATATAGATCCAACGATCGTAGCTCGCGGCATCTATGCCACTATCGATAACCGCCTGACGTCCATAATTATCGATGGCATTGGTACTGCAAGTCGCATCAATTGGTAGGGTGAAATAGCCTTGTACCTCTCCGCTTAACCAAGATCGTCCATAAGACGCTTCTTGGTAATAATCGTTTACACGACCAAAAACTAACTCCTGCGCCTGTGCAACAGTCCAGGGCTGGCTGGTATTATTTTGAAAGTTGACCAGAAGCACCAAGGTGCGTTGTTCGCCAGTGGTATTCGATAACGTTGACTCGGAAACGGTGGTTGTCGTCATAGCCGTCGTTATCGCAACGCTGGTATCCGCGAGCAACACCAAGCTATCTAACTCATCATTGAGCACTAACGCGCTTGAGTCCTTATCATTCAAGTTATTACCTGTAAACATCCAGCCTTTAGCAATAATCCGAGTGCCGGATTTCAGTGCATCAACTTGGCTATTTTTAGACGGATACAACTCAATAGCTCCATTCTCTGTCATTAATGAATGACGCAGATGACTCTTACTACTATCAGCATAATCCACATATAACACTTGCAGCTCGCCTTTAAGCTCACGTTTTTGAGTCAGCATCGCGAGCACGTCGTCCGGCATACCGGCTCTGGCAGATGCTGGTAACACTGCACGCACTGCCGCAGATGGATCGGTTTTGACTAAGTCAATGAGCAGATTCTGGCGGGCCTGAGTGTACGCCATTAACTCTTGCTTAAGCTGCTTCTTATTTGGTTTGCTCGCACGGCGAAACTCAGCCATACGATTGGCAAGCACCAATGTCTGTTCTTTTGCTTGTTGTTTGTGGGTGTGTTTGTCTTGAATTTTAGACTGAACGTGGGCAGAGAATCCCCCGTGAGCAGCGCTACTTGCAGCTGCAACATTCGATAATACTGAAAAGGTGAAGGCAGAAAAGACCAATAATCCAGCAGTAGATAGTTTGCAAAAATTGGTAGCCGAGTTCGATGCCAATATGACATTTTCTTTGTTCAAAAATCATTACCCCTAAAAAGCAAACTTACATATTTAATCCGATCTAATGACAGATTTTTATTGTTGAGCTTTCTGGTACTACAGTTATTAAATAATCGACTGCAGAGCGTCACAGCGCTTGCCCACCCTGGGATGACCAGCTAAGTCTGCGGGCATACTAGCAAAACCATTGGTGAATTTACAAACAACAATTGATCATTTTTTGATCGATCGCTCAATATTTAACCACGGGCAGTGCTAAGTAATTGAAAAGGGGGAGTTGCTAAAATTATCAATGATTATTTGCTATTTTGGGGCTGGATTGTTACCAGAAGCTAGAGAGAGTGGCATTTAAAAGTTTCAATTTATGCTGACGGGTATTAACTATTAGAGCTGTTAACGCTATCAATAAGGTGTGGTGCAAACCATCCATTAAAAATGATTAATAGCTAAGATGAGAATAGCAAAAAAGCGCTCAAAGGCGCTTTTTTATATACATCAATTCAGAGGTTAATTTTAATCTCTGTTTAGCGAGTCTAAACGACCCTTTAATGTGGTTAGCCTTCGATTAGCGGCTCTGCTTTATTTTCGAGTAGTACTGGAATTCCATCATTGATCGGGTAAGCTATCTTATCAAATTTGCAGATAAGCTTTTGATCTTCTTTGCTATACTCTAGCTTTCCTTTACATATTGGACACGCCACAATTTCGAGTAATTTTTTATCAAATGCCATGCTGTTACCTTTGTTTATCTATGACCAGTTGTTTAATGCGGGCCAAAAGTTGTTGATCAAATGAAGGTGGTAGCTTCGCATCTACGGCTAAATACCACCAGTTATCTTTTGCGAATTCGCGACATTTCACCGCATCTTTTTCTGTCATCAGTAACGGATGTTCACCCGCGAATGCTGTTAGTTCTGCTTCGGTATAAGCGCTGTGGTCGTCAAATGCCTGTACTTTATCAGGGCTGAAACCTAAGTCCGATAAAGTATCAAAAAAGCGGCTTGGGTTACCAATACCCGCCATCGCCACCACGGCTTGCTCAGGTTCAGGGGCTTTTAATTGACTTCTATTCGCGCTGACAGAATGCCAGAGTGTTGGTTGCAGTCGCATTTGCTGTTCATTCGCTTTAGCAGCCCCGCCATTAACAATAACGTGATCGACCGTAGAGGTACGCCAACACCCTTCCCTTAATGGGCCAGCAGGCAGCAGCATGCCGTTACCAAGACGCCTTTCACCATCAAGAATGATCAGCTCGATATCACGGGCCAATGCATAATGCTGTAATCCATCATCACTGATGATGATATCGACATCAAAATCTGATAACAGCTGATGTGCGGCATCCCCCCTTTTAGACCCCACAACCATAGGCACTGAGGTTCTGGCGACTATCATCGCGGGTTCATCTCCGACCACCGCTGCAGAATCGTTAGGGCGTACACTGCGCACGCCATCGATATTCGCGCCGTAGCCCCGACTAATGACACCGGGCTTTAATCCATGCTGACGTAGAAGTTCAATTAGATAAATGACCATCGGTGTTTTACCGCTGCCCCCGACCGTAATATTGCCCACTATAATCACAGGAACCGGCAATCTGACTGCCGATTTTACACCTAGGGTATACAGCTTTCGCCTAACCCAGCTGACAGCTGCAAAAATGATTGATAGCGGCCACAGCGCAAATCTGAGTATATGGCCGTCATACCAGAGTTTGTTTACCCAAGACTGCATTTAGCTTCCAAACTGCATCTGATACAGGTTGTAATATACGCCCTGCTTTGCAAGCAAAGACGTATGAGTGCCTCGCTCAACAATCTTGCCTTGGTCAACAACAAGAATTTGATCGGCGCTTTCAATGGTTGATAATCGGTGCGCAATAACAATCGAAGTTCGGTTTTGTCTTAGGTTATCAAGCCCGCCTTGAATCGCTTTTTCTGATTCAGTGTCTAAGGCCGATGTTGCTTCATCTAAAATCAATACAGGCGAGTTACGTAATATCGCCCGCGCAATCGCAATACGTTGTCTTTGACCACCAGAGAGCATGACACCATCTTCACCAATTTGGGTATCAAGCCCCTGTGGCATAGGGTCGATAAACTCCATCGCATGCGCTAGGGTCGCAGCGTGAATAATCTGCTCGCGCGTAGCTTCACCAGGGTAGGCGTAAGCAATATTATTGGCAATGGAGTCATTAAATAGGGTCACTTGTTGGGAGACTAACGCTATTTGGCTGCGTAGAGAGGTGAGCTTGTACTCATCAATATTGACGCCATCGAGGGTGATTTCGCCCGATTTTAGCCCCGTATAAAAACGAGTGATCAAACTGGCGATAGTCGATTTACCAGATCCTGAACGGCCCACTAACGCCAACGTCTGACCTTGTTCAACTTTAAATTCGATACCGTTTAGCGCCAATTTCTCATGCCCAGAATAGCTGAAATCAACATTATTAAATGCAAGTTCACCCTTAACACGTTCAACTTCAAGCTTTCCGTTATCCCTTTCAGGCTTGATATCAAGCAATGCAAACACGGTCGTACAAGCTGCAATACCCCGTTGGAATTCGGCATTAACGCGGGTAAGGTTTTTAATGGGTTGTAACATTGCCAGCATAGCACCCAAAATTGTCGCAAAGGTACCTGCTGTGAGCTCTGCTTTCATGCTATCAATGCTTGCTGCATATAAGATAAACGCAATCGCAAATGAGCCAATAATCATCACTAGTGGCTGGCTAATCGCTTGAGCGGTTGCGAGTTTCATTGTTTGATAGCGGTTTTGATCATTTACTTTTGCAAAGCGCTGCGCTTCCGTTTCCTGACCGCCAAAAGATAATACATTCTTATGGCCTTTAAGCATTTGCTCTGTCGCGGCGGTAACACCACCCATTGCAGCTTGGATATTCTTCGACACTTTTCTAAATCGGCGGCTAACCACCGCAATGATCAACCCGATAATGGGACCGATAACCAGAATAACTAATGATAGTTTCCAAGAGAAATAGAACATAACGCTTATCATGCCGACAACCGTAATACTGTCGCGCACGATAGTGATCAGCGCACTACCCGTCGCGCGGGCGATTTGTTCTGTATCGTAGGTCACGCGGGATATAAGATTACCCGTGTTCTCATTGTCCATATAACTCACAGGCAAAGTCAGATAATGTTCAAACACCTCTTGGCGCATATCCATTATCACTCGAGCACTCATGTAAGCGATGCAATAGGTCGACAGAAAGTTTGCTAAGCCACGTAGGCTAAACAACACAATGACCACAATAGGAGCGATCAGTAACACGTCACTACTAGAGCTAAAGCCACCACTCGTACCAAGATCAAGATTACTTAGGCCGCCAGAAGCTGTTTGACTTGCTTGCCCGACAAAACCTTCATCAATGAAAGGTTTGATGACGGCAATAAATGTGGCATCAACTAATGCATACATGATTAAGCCAATAACGGCAAAAAACAGTACTTTCTTAAGCGGTTTCAAATAGCCGAGAAGGCGCTTAAAGACTGTCCAGACTTCATTTTTAGGAGATGTTGTCATTGAGAGAATTTACGTATTGGCAAAAGAAGCATTCTACTCTGGATTTTTGATCTCACCAAACCTAAACACTTTGTTATACCAAAATGGCGCAAAATCTGACCGATATGTATAAATTTTGGTACTGTCAGACTGAAAAACAACACTGACTTGTCCCTGTTCTCCAGTCACTAACGTATCAATACCCAAATCATCATATCGCGCCCAAACATCTTTCTTGGGAAAACCATATCGGTTATTAAACCCCGCAGGAAACAACACCAGTGTTGGTGATACCGCATCAATAAAACGTGCACTTGAAGAGGTTCTGCTGCCATGATGTGGCGCTGTCATCACTGAACTGGCAATGCCTTTATGATGTATAAGTTTTTGCTCCGCTTCATGTTCAATATCTCCCGTGAGCAAAATACTGTTGTTATCTTTGAATAAACGGATCACACATGAGCCATTATTGCCTTTAGCAGGTATTAAAGGACCAATAATCTCGAGATTGATGGTTTGCCACACAATATTTTTAGGTCGACAATTAACCGTGCCCCACCTTTTATCATCTGCTATAACGATGGCCTCGGGGTAAGCCGTCATAACGACTGACACGCCACCAGCATGGTCATTATCAGCATGGCTAATCACTAAGTAATCAATGTTAGTAATGCCTTTACTCTTTAAAAACGGCAAAATTATACGCTCGGCATAACTAAAGTTTTCACCAAAACGGGCTCCGGTATCGTAAATAATAGCTCGACCATTGCGCTCTATCACGGCTGACATCCCTTGGCCTACATCCAATAAATGTACCTTCCATTGCTGATGTTGCACACCAAATATCGCTTGATAAGCCAGTATTAGGGCCGGCAGCGACATGACACTAAAGGCGAAGCGCCAATGCATAGCGCGAAATTGCAAACAGAGCCAAATCCCAAGTATCGCGCTCAGTCCAGCAGCTATCCATTGTGTTGACAGATCAAGCCAAGCAAACTCGATACTGCTGCCCATGTCTAACAGCATCAGTACCGGTTCCATCGTTAACTGTGTCAGCCAAAAAAGATTAAGTGACTCAGGAGCAACACCCGCCAACATTGCCATGATAAATATCAACAGTGATAATAAAGCAACGGGTAAAACAACAAAACTAAACCAAGGCACCAGAAGAAAGTTGATTGCAATACTGATTATCGACGTACCAGCAAAGAAAGTCGCTTGTACTAGCCCTAACACAAGAGCCAATCGCCACTGTATCGCCCAAAATGCAACAATCCAGTGTTGAATGCCACTGCAGCCATTAGCCACTTTTATACGCAATACTTTGGCAATTGAGCTAACTGCAGGCTGATTGGTCGCCACGTTAGTTTCTAAGGCTTCAAGCCTTTGCGGATTAAACCTTGCTATAGTGATTAAAATAACCGTCAACGCCATAAATGACAGCCAAAAACTGGCACTAAGTGGACTCAAAGGATCCAGTAACAACACCATAAATAGCGCATACAACAATCTCTCCCAACTGCTTGAAAAACGGCTCAATACCCATGACGATATATAGGCTAATAGCATAATGAGGGCGCGTTGAGTTGATACCGAAAAACCCGCTAAATACGCGTAAGCAATTGCCGTCACGGCACAAAGCACCATAGCGATAACATTGTTACGCCGTCCTTGAGTCGGCAAAAAGTGAAACAGTAACGTTTTACTCAGCAGGAATATCCAAAAGCAAGCCACTGATAAATGTAGGCCTGATATCGCAAACAAGTGACCCGTACCGGTATTTCTCAGCTGTAACCAACGCTCTGATGTCATTAGGCTTCGATCGCCAACTAAAAGAGCAAACAGCAAGTCTTGTGAAGAGTACTCAGCCAATGCGGGTTTTAACTGTTCAATGAGCTTGTCTCTAACACCTTTTTTGTCGCCGAGTAACAGCCCTGCCGTCACCTTGCCTTTAGCAAAAACATGTTTACTCAGTAGGTATTTCTGTTGATTAAATCCTCCTTCATTTAAAGGGCCTGTAATCGACTTGGGCTTAATAGTGAATAACCACTGTTGGCCAACCTTAACTTTTGGCGGTTTTGACCACGATAATCTAAGCTTTCTTGTGAGCTTGTGGGGCAAAATTGAATCAACCAGCATAATATCCATACTAATCCAGTCGCCGTTTGCATGAACTAGTGATATGATTTCGCCCCTAACATTGATAGCGTCAGTATTTTCACCCGTGTCCCAGTCCATTAATAACGCATAGAACATCGTTATCCAGCTGAGTGCTAATAAGCAACCAGCTAACATAGGGGCACGCTGAATCACGACCACAGCCATTAGAATACACAACGGCACCAAGGATAGCTGAGGGAGCGATGGCCAGATCATTGCTGATAATATCGTGGCGCAGAAGCCACACATGAATCCATTCATAATGAAGTTAGTTAAGACAGTAAATTCGAGTTATGCCAAAAAAACTTATAAAAAAATTTATGCCCAAGCCTGAAACACTGCGTAATCATAAAAATCTACGCATGTTCGGCGATCTATTACTAAAGCCTAACTTATGGGCTCTCAATAGGCGTTCAGCACCGGGGGCGTTTGCTGTAGGACTTTTTGTTGCGTGGATCCCAATGCCATTTCAGATGGTACTGGCTGCAGCGCTAGCGATTTTATTTAACGTCAACTTACCCGTTGCCGTAGCGCTTGTTTGGATCACAAACCCCGTTACTATGCCGTTTATGTTCTATATGGCCTATATACTAGGGGCAAAAATATTGGGGCATCATCCGCAAGAGTTTGCTTTCGAGGCTAGTTGGCAATGGGTTGAGTCATCCATAGAAACCATTGGCCCCTCTTTTCTAATAGGCTGCTTGGTTTTTGGATTACTGTGTTCGGTTACGTCCTACTTCACCATTAAAACGTTATGGAAGTACTCAGTGCTCTTTAAGTGGAAAAAACGCAACAAGGAATAGCACGCCATCTCTTTTAGTATGCTGTACAGCAGGCTTTGATAACGTAAATAATCTTAATAACAAAAAAGCAGCTTATCGCTGCTTTTTTTGTTATGTAAGAGGTTCATCTTAGACGCTAATGCACTGCTTGATTTTCCAGTACGCTTTTCATCGAAGGGACGATGCTGGTTGGATCAAGTCGCATCTGATACCAATTCACTCGCCAGTCAAGATGAGGCCCTGTTGCACGACCTGTCGCGCCAACTTCGGCGACCTTATCGCCTTGTTTAATCTCTTGGCCCTCTTTCACGTACAACTTACTTAAATGTAAAAAGCTTGAACTAACACCGAAGCCATGATCAATAATCATCGTTCCACCAGAGTAGAACATATCATCAACAGCAAGCGATATAACACCATCAGCAGGTGCAACCACAACAGTCCCGGTTTTTGCGGCAACGTCGACCCCATAATGTGGAGTGCCAGGTTTACCATTATAGACACGTTGACTGCCGTAAACGCCTGAAATACGCCCCGTTAGCGGCCAAATAAACGTTTGGTTAAACGCGTTGCTTTTAGTAAATTGTGTTCGTGCCGCTTTGACTTGCTTACTGTCTTGTGCCGCACGATTTTGGGCTTTGGGATCAGGCTTCATGATTTTCTTACTGATCCCATTCACATTTTGGATCTTGTATTGTCGCTTTGCTAAAGTCAGCGGCTTTAACTCTGTTAATCCGTCAGGATAAACAAGTTTAAGCAATTGCTTGAGTTGTGCCTCCCGAGCAAAACCAAACGCAAATTGCCCTTCAGAATTTACATCAATAGCAGCATCGTTTAAATAAACCTGAGTACCCGGTTTAACTTTGGCGCGAATTAACGAACCTTGTTTAAGCTCGCCATTCAATTCAACTTGAGCATTTACCTGCAACGATAAACTGCTCACGAGACTTGCAATGACGATAGGGATTATTTTGCTCAAAGTGAGATCCTAAAAAAGACTAGTTATTGGCTTTTCGGCTGGCAATTGCACCCTTGCCAACGCCTTCATAAGCGATGACTTTAAAATCACTGCGGGGTACTTTTTCTGACAAGGTTTGCACCATGTAGTCAGCTAACAATTCAACCGTCGTATCATGTGGCAAAACATCGCAACACTCTTTTGGCATTGCAAGCTGAAAATCACCTTGTGGCGCTTGATAATGAAAACCAAAATGAGTGTTGTCGCTGACGTTTGTCTGTGGTGACAGCGTTAGGGTGTTCACCGAGACACAATCTTCTTCGCTACCGAGGTAGATATCGTGCCAGCGTTTAGCCCAGTACTCATCCCATTTAGGCGCTGCTGCGCCGTTTTCAAATACGGTCACGGGGCTTCTGTGCCCATGAGCGATACGCTGACAGTTGCCATCATGCTTCTTTAGGCCATGGGTATAATGGTAAAATGGAGCGTCATGGAACTCATTTCTCAACGTCAAAGAGATCCCCTCAACGTTTGCAGGCAAGACCTCTTTAAGCGCTTTTTGCAAAAACGCATTTACGCTTTCAAAATCGATGATTTCACTTGGAATTAAGGCAAATGCTTGCGAAGGACACGCTAAATGTATATCCCCTTGCTGGCTACTAAAATCCATCCATACTCGGTCACCTTGCTGTTGCCAACGAACTTCACTACAAGCAGTAGGCACCAACAAACGATGATCAGCAATATCGTCTATAGTACTTTTAATTACGCGCTTCACTTTGGCAAAATCGAGCACCATGTTTTGCTCATCTAAACCACCGTCGAGCAAAACATCGACAATCCAGCTCTCTCCTACCATGCCACGAATAGGACAAAGATAAGAAAAATCAATAACAGTTAAATCTTTAACAAACAGTTGCATTTGAGCTCCTAGGTAGAAAAACAGTCTACCTTGCACCGTCCAGGCAGCGATGGCTGCAGGATGTAATAACAGGTAAAAAGCAGCTTTTTAGCCGCCCTCTTTAGAATTTCTGTAGCTTACAATGATAAGCATTATTATTCGACCACTTTAAGCCTAATCAAGGCTATTATCTGCTGCCATAAAAAAACCGAGTGCTAATACACTCGGTTTAAACCCAACAGAGTTAAACTCTTCTTTTTTTATTCGCCTTTCAAGCGACGATCCAGTTGATCTTTAAGGTTTGCAGGGACGCCTTTGATGATAATGCTGTCTGACACTGGGTCGTAAATAACTCTTTCGCCCAAGTGTTGACTATCAAAGCTCAACGTTACTCCACCACCCGTACCTGAAAACTTCTTCAACTGACGAAGTGTTGGCTTGTCTCCTGGGAACTCCTCTTCAAGCTCATAGTTACCGCCTTGAGCAAATTCATAAAATGAATCCATTCCTTGATCCGCTAACTCATCAGCGAGATCTTTCATGTGAATGTCAGCCCCTTCATCACAACGTTCGGTGCAGTAATCAAACACGCGCTCACGAGCGACTTGACGCTCATCTTTGTTTAATTCGCTGCCGCCGACAAAATCTTCAACCGCATTCAATAGTGATTTATTTTGCGCTTTGGTGTTAACACCTTCAACACAGCCCATGAAATCGAGGAAAAAATCAGCCACTTTACGGCCCGCTCGTCCACGGACAAAAGATATGTACTTTTTAGAGTCAGGATCGGCTTGCCATTCCGTTAAATCAATCCGAGCAGCAAGTAGTATATTGTTGAGATCAAGGTGGGTATTTTGGGTTAACTCCATATCATCTAAAACGGTCATTGATGACTTGGCGTTCAGTAGCGACACAAAAAGGTAATCACTGGTCATGTAGGTATAACAGGACAGTAACAGGAAACCACCGGTACTAAAGTCATACTTGGCTAACTCTTCTTGCAACAATTTTCCAGCAATACCCGAAAACTCAACAAAGCCCAGTGCGTTATTACGATATTGGCTCAGTGCGGTTTCAAATTGGGTGTTAGCTTCACCATCTTCACCACTAATACCGAAGTGGCCAAAGCCTTTACCAGCCTTACCTGTATAGGTGTGATGGAGTTCATCTAACATCGTCTCAACGGCTTGACTATTTAATAGCGGTTGTGGGCGTAACCGACAGCTGAGCTGACCTTCTCCATCTTGAGAAATGGCATGGATAATTGCTTGTTCGACGTTAATACTCATTGAGCCTCGATAGAAAGTTGCTTAGAGCGATAGCCTGATAGTCAGCTCTATATGAAATAGATAAGTCAGTTTACAACCACAGCCGTAAGATAACATCTGCTGTGCCGGAAACATTTAGGCAGACATCATACCAGACAAAACCCAGAAATCCATACGGAAAATAGTGGCTAGAAGTGTAATCGATCACACTGAAAAAGCACGCTAATGAAAGACAATAAAAGATGAATAAATCAACGTATTTCTGACTAAAAGATGTAGGTTGAATAACCTAGTTTGATTAATACTCTTTGCCGATTATGCATTTAACCGCTATGTTCAGAATAATATGGAAGCACGACCTTACTCACAGCATCGATTAGTTAAATGATAAAAGCACTCGCTCAATGGTAAAAAGTGCAGAGCTTATTGAAAAAATCCGTTATTATATGCCGTTAATCAGGACTTAAAGTGAAATTTTTCAATTATGGCTATCAAATCAAAATATTCAAACACGCAAGTTGAGTCTATCATTGCTGAGCTTTTAGCAGTATTAGAGAAACACCAAGCCCCCACAGACTTGAGTCTGATGGCACTTGGCAATTGCGTTACACATTTATTGCAAAACAAAGTGCCTGCAGAATCTCGCGCCGTTGTTACCGAGCAGTTTGCCAAAGCATTATCTCAGTCAGTAAAAAATAACTAAGATTAAATGTAGGAACCACATTGAGTAAGGGTTTAACGATAGTGATTAAACCCATTAACCGCATTTACAGAATAATGGGTCAACATGGTTGAGCGACAAAAACAGTTAGGACGAGATCGAGTTTCACGCTTAATAAGCTGGGGACATTGGTTCGCTTTCATTAATGGCTTACTTGCTATTGTGGTTGGTTATCGGTATCTCGACACTGTCGGTTTTCCTGAATCGATTATAGGCTCGGTTTACCTCGCATTCAGTACCATTGGCCACTTCAGTTTTCTTGCTTTCATGGTTTATCTGGTATTCATTTTCCCCGTCACTTTGTTGCTACCTTACTCAAAAATCCTCAGAGGCTATGCGGCCGTTGTGGCGACCTTAAGCTTGTGTATATTGCTATACGACACCATTATTTATGACGACTACGGTCTGCATCTTAGCCCTTTTGTGTTTGACTTAGCGTGGACTGATCTCAACGGGCTACTGCAAGGTACCTCCTATATTATTACGCCTATCGGTATTTTAGCGATTGAGCTTACCCTCGCTAATTATCTATGGAAGCGTATCGAAAAAATTCGTAAGCGCAATTATGGCAACAAAGTTGTTGTCGTTGTTGGTATGTGCTTTATCGCCAGTCACCTTATTCACATATGGGGAGATGCTGCCGAAGTCACTGAAATAACACAATTTGATGATGCTTATCCACTATCCTATCCCGCGACAGCAAGAAGCTTTATGGAAAGTTATGGCATTGATAACACTCAAGTTCATCAAACGAACCTCCGCCCGAAAATCAGTCTTAAATATCCTCTAACGCCAATGCAGTGCGTGGCGGATGATAAGCCCAATATCCTATTTATTGCCATTGACAGCCTTCAAGCAAAGCTTGTTAATGATACGACCATGCCCGTTTTAGCAGCCTACGCTAATAAAAACCTCTCTTTTCAACAGCATCTTAGCGGCGGCAACCAGTTTAATAGCGGCATGTTTAGTCTACTTTATGGCTTGCAAGGCAGTTATATGAACGCAATAGACCTGCACTATGAAAGCCCGGTATTGACTCAAGAACTCATCGCCAGCGGCTACCAATTAGGTTTATTTACCACCGTCGATACTCTTGCTCGCCCGCAAGCAATTTTTAATGACTTTGAACGTATTGATGCTCAACACCAAGATAGTTATGCCCGCTCAGACCTCAGTTCGATTAACAACTGGCGCCAATGGACTCAAGCAGCAACAAAACCTTGGTTTACGTTATTAAACCTAAAATCACCCGATAGCTATGATACTCCTATCGGTTTCTTGGGGATTAAAACGGTAAAAGCAGACAAAGCACTTAAGCCTGCACAAAAAGTATTATTCAATCAATACCGTCAATCTTTGAATTTTATCGATACTCAACTCGAAAAAATCTTGAGCGACCTACCCCAGAACACCATGGTTGTGATTACTGGTGTCAGCGGGAAAATGTTTACCAGCAATCCTAACGAAGCCAGAACCAATCTATCTCCTGACAGTGTTAGAGTACCAATGGTTATCCATTGGCCAAACCAAAGGGCTGCCAAGCGTATCAACTACAGAACGACCCACAATGCCCTTGTACCGACATTAATGGTCCAAACATTGGGTTGCACTAACCCAGCCACTGATTTCAGCGCCGGCAGCAGTCTTATGCAGCCCAGTGATGAGTCATGGGTCTATACTGGTGATAACCGTATTTTCGCCATTTACCAAGAATCTGAAATAACCACGATTGATCGCCACGGTAAATATCGAATTTACGATAGTGAATATAAGAAACGCCTTAAAAAGAAGTTGAGTGCACCCGAGCTAATTGAAGTGATGCGCGAAGGAAGACGCTTTTATATTCATTAAAATAGCGTCAAAAGAAGACATACCCAAACAACTTGGGTATAAACTAGCCAAACAAATCGAAGACTTTAATGAAGCGCTTGCACTCACAATTATGACTTGATACAGTGCTTGCTCTTCAGAATTCCCCTTAGTTTATAACTTGTTCTGTAGCAAAATTCGGGATATGGCCTAGTTCGGTAGGGCGCTTGTCTGGGGGACAAGAGATCACAGGTTCAAATCCTGTTATCCCGACCAAATATCAATAAAAAAAGCCAGCTGAAAAGCTGGCTTTTTTTATTGGGAACTCACAGCTAACGATGTCGTTAGTCGTGACAATCAGCACACTCTTTGATTGTTAAGTCGACAGTGTGGAGCTCAGCATCAAGCTCATGTGCACTCGCCATATCATGACAATCGTTACAAGTGTTGATTGTCGCTTCCATTTCAGTGTGAGCAGCCACGTCGATTTTTTCGTGGCAATCGGTACAATCAACCGCCATAGCTGAAGCGGAAAAGACCAGCACTGCGAACATAGATAAGTATTTCATAACGGTTCCTTAATCACGGAGTAGTTGCACTTAAATACGATTTTTCACCGTCGATTTAAGATGCACGTTCAAAAACCCCACCAGCTAAAGTCCATTAATTAATAGAGACTTAGACCATGGGATCCCATGACTAATATCATATGAGTTAATATTAACTGAATATTAAAAGATGCCCTATTGATGAATAAATGCTGGATAAAAAATGACTGGATATCAATGCTGTGAACTCGGTCATGTCCGCAAGCGACTAAGACTAAATAAGGTAGGAAAAACTAAACAAAAATTCACATAGCGATTTTTTATACAATGACCATAGTCACAATGACTAAATACATCGAAATCCAGTTCGGTGGCACCATAACAGTTGCTATCCGGTAGAAAAGTTAATAGATTGTAAAGTGTGACTTATAATAAAAAATGGCTAACGTGTAATCTTGCTTAGCCAAATCAAAGGTTTCGCTTTTGGACAAAATCAACCAGAAAAAACTTCTCATCGCATCCATATTAGGGCTAGTAGGTTTCATCATTAACCTCTACCCATTGCCTCTATTTGCCAATATACAACTTATTCTCGGTAATGCCAGTTACGTTATTTGCGCCATCTTATTCGGCCCTTGGTATGCACTCTATACAGCAATGATAACCGTGTCAGGCCTGTTTATCGGGTGGGATAGTTGGCATGTTTATTTACTGTTTCCAATAGAAGCTGTATGCCTAGGTTTAGCAAGGAGAAGAGATCTCTACTCGCTCTATGCAAGTATCGCTTTTTGGATTGTTATTGGGATGCCACTGTTTTATGTGTACGCCATACTCAATACCAATTTACCGAGTAGTCACCTACCATTTATCATACTAAAGCAAGGTATTAATGGGGTTTTCTATACAGGAATAGGCTCATTACTTGTTATCTTAACCCCCTCTTTTTGGTATTTTCAACCGAAAGCTAAACACAAGCAACGACGCACTTTTAATGCGCAGTTAACCTACGCATTTACTCTCGTCATTTCCTTAGCGCTACTTTTAGCTGCACTATTGTTTAATAATCAGTTTATTAATCGTTATCAATCACTATTAAACGATAACATTAAAGAATCAGCACTGCAGTTAGGAACCTTGGCTCAAGCCTACATAGATACTCATGTTCAAGCGTTAAACAATGCCGCTAGCGGATTAAGTTTAAGCGAAACAACCTTAGCTCAACAGCAATTATCGCTGTCTAAACTGCATCAAATGTACCCAGGCTTTATCACTATGCTCATTGCCAACGAACAAGGACATATCAAGGGAGCGAGTCCAGTTTCACGATTAAAAGATCTCACTGGTAACGATACCGACCTCAGTATTATTGATCGAGATTACTTTATTGAATCGTTTGTAAACCAACGGAATTTCATATCACCGGTCTTTTTAGGCCGAGGTTTTGGTAACGATCCTATTGTCGCGATAAGTGCTCCTCTTTATGCTCCCCATAATGCATACCGTCCTATTGGGATTATTGAAGGTTCGCTGGATCTAAACAAATTCAAAGAGATTGATGAAACAAATAAAAAGTTCAAAAATCAATCTATCGTACTCGTTGACCGTACCAATCGCGTTATTTTTGCTTCGCCGGAACTGAGTATCAACCCACTATCTGCATTTAGCTATTCACAAAATAATACTAATTATACAAGTCCTTTGCCGATGCTGAATATTATTGATAAAGATAACATGGCACCTGAATATGTATTTGCGTCCTTCGAGCTGGAGAATAAATGGACGCTGTACGTGCTTAATCCCTTTAGACCTTTAGTGTTATTAGTCGAAAACATGTATATAGCAACCTTTGCCATACTGGTAATTTCACTGTTAATTACTTTTTTTATTACTCGGGTTATCAGCGCCAGATTGACACTGCCATTAGAGAGAATTGCCAGTAGGTTCAGTACCTCAAATGAAAACGATAATCACGACTACGGCATTGATGACGAATCACCTAAAGAGGTCTACTCACTCTATATGCGTCTTAAGCAAAGCAAGAGCTTGCTCATTGGCTACCAATTAGCGTTAGAAGAAAAAGTAGCGTTAAGAACATATGAATTAGAGCAGGCGAATATCAAGTTAAAGACTCTTGCAGAAAAAGACTCACTCACAGGGCTTTATAATCGCCGCTATGCTGAAGATCAGTTTTCAATAATCCAAGAGAGCTGCCAAAGAACTGATGAAGTCATTGCCATTGCCCTATTGGACCTGGACAGGTTTAAACACATAAACGATACCTATGGTCATTTAAGTGGCGATCTCACGCTTAAGACCGTTGCAAGCCTGTTAAACGATGACTTTAAAAGGGATGGTGATATTATCGTGCGTTTTGGCGGGGAGGAGTTCCTCATCATTATGCCTTTGTGTAACGCATTGAAAATAGAATCTCACCTTGAACACTTTAAACAAAAGCTAGCGGACACCATCATTGCCCCTCCTGGTAATACAGCCCCTTTTAATGTGACCACAAGTATTGGAGCCGTTATCGCTAATGGCACTTACAGTGATTCTCTTGAAGACTGGATAAAGCAAGCCGATATCAACTTGTACAGCGCTAAAAATGGCGGTCGAAATAAATTGGTATTTACAACCTTGTCAGAAACCCCAGCTGAAAACGATGTTAATCAGTAATAACCTTATCCATTTTGTCCATCATATAACCAAAAAATGGATTCCATTTTTGTCGAAGAACCTCACTTGCAGGAACGCTAAGCACTCCGCGTTCTCCTTTTGAAGCTCCTGCACCGATTTGGATCCTATTGCCAGCCTGTTTTTTATATGGGCCATATAGCTCGTCGTCTTGGGGAAAGGGTAAGGCAACATGGGACAATGAATAAACCTGTTTAGGCCAATGCTGAATAACAGCTTCAATATCGGCTCCATTAGTGAGATTTCTTGCCTGTACCGCTCCCCTTCCCCCTCCAGTATTTTCGATTAATGTAAAATCGAAATCTAGTTCTGTCGTGTCAACTAAATCAAAGAAAGGGAGCAAAGGATCCGTTGGCATTAGGCTTAAATTAACTTGAGTACGATTAATATCGAACATCACCAATTCATGGTTTTCCCCCTGCAACCGCAGATACAGATCTCGCAGTACCGCCATGGTATCAACGGTGTCGTCAGTCAAAGATTGAAAGGTGAGTACGGGCGCCAGCCGAGCAAGCGATTGACTATCGAGTTGGTTTAATAATTCAACATTTCGACTTGCAAGCTGATAGACCACATCGCCAGCATTAACGGCAAATGAACTGTATTTGAAAGGATCATATTCGGTTTGAATGCTGTTCCAGCTTAGCTTATCTAACCCCAAAAAATTGCCCAGTATTGCCTGCCATTTTGCGCCTGCTGCCACTGGCGGTAGACCTATTGCGGGTGAGACAAACACCAATCCAGAAAAATCGCCAGCATCCCCTCCCCTTAACTTCTCTAGCTCATGATTAAGCGCCAGCGCTGCACCCGTTGAAAAGCCAACCACATACAGCGGTTTATCCTGCAGAACCTGTTTCATATGCTCTACAGCAATAGAGACTGCTGCAGCCATGTCCTGCCAATTTATATCGGTAAGCCCAGAGGGCAGTGTTCCATGCCCTGGTAATCTTAACCCTAGGACATGAGCCGATTCTTGGTAATGCTTTGCAAAATATTGCATTGTATAAGGCGAGTCTGACATTCCATGCAGTAACAACACGCCATATTGCGCATGCTCATTTTTCCACTCAAAGCTTCGATTCCAATTTTGCTGCCACTTATTAGGATCAGAATAACTCCCCGGTAAATAACGATTAACTACTAACAAAGAGTCAGATGTTGTTTTAGCGGTAACCTTGCGCTCAACCTCTGCGAACAGTTTATCTTCCAAACGCAGGTAATCATCAAAGTTGGCAATGCTGGGTTGTTGCCTATATTGTGCCTCAAGCTCCGTTGTGTGCCATAAATCCAGCGCCGGGCGTGAATTTAAATACCAAACAGCACCCGCAATTAAGGCGATGCTGGTTCCCACTGAAGAGTAAAACAGTGCAAACGCCAAATGCTTAGTTGAACCAATAATAATGGATTTCATCATCAAATTAACTCACTGATTTAAGTTGTTGGTATTCATTAATAAATCGAAATAGTATACACACTCTATATAGCTAACTTACACTGCTTTTAACGCGAAACAAATAGACACTATGATGATCGGAACAGAACTGGCGACAACTTGCTTTTATCTACCAACCCCTCCAAAACTACCAGAGAACTGGAGTTACCAGGATTTAAATGCAACGCAATCCATGATTGTATTAAATGGTAACCATTGGCGGAAAATTCTGACTATCATGGCAAAGATAACCGTTAATGGCCAAGATTGGCGACGCTATCGTGATACGCTATTATTAAAACAAGAAGAGTCGATAGTGATTACCGCCCTATCTTTGCAATCCGAACCGAAAGTTCACATTATATGTGGACAGGAAAGCGCCCAGAGTCTACAAATAAATAGAGCGGAATTTATTCCTATCAGCACTCAATGTAGCAGCCTACTGAAACACCCACATCAGTCCATTTATCTTTGTCCATATTTAGATTATCGACAATTTCCTAACAAACAGATTAATCAATTAAGACAAGAACTCGGATTACAGCCGCTTGATTAGCCCAATTAAGATAATAAGAGTTAAGTTTAACAGACCAAAAAAAAGCGCCTATAAGCGCTTTTTAAGTGATAAACCGTTAATCGTAAATTGTCGGGATAGCGTCACGCTTATGCTGCGTCGCGCGGTAAATGCCAATCAATTTACTATTGACGAACTCACTAACCTCTTTGCCTTCAAGAAAATCATCTATCTGGTCATACGTCAGACCTAGTGCTATTTCATCTTCTAATTGAGGCTGTCCCTCTTCAAGATCTGCAGTAGGCGCCTTATGGACCAAGATATCGGGCGCGCCTAAAAAGTGAGCCATCTGTCTTATTTGACGTTTATTCAAGCCGAATAATGGGGCTAAATCACATGCTCCATCACCCCACTTGGTATAGAAACCGGTAATATTTTCTGCACTGTGATCTGTACCTACCACTAAACCTGCCACTAGCCCTGCTATCTCATATTGAGCAACCATGCGCATTCTTGCTTTGACATTGCCTTTTACAAAATCCACTTTAGCGCTATCAGGCAGTATCATTCCAGCAGATTCAATCGCATTGATGGTTTCACTATGAACCCCATCTACACCTTGTTTAACATTCACAGTCACTTGTTTAGACGGGTTGATAAATTGACATGCTAACTGAGCCTCATCTTCATCCTGTTGTACATCGTAAGGAAGACGAACGGCAATAAATTGGTAATCATTCTGAGCAATGCTTTGATTAAGTTCATCAACAGCTAACTGGCATAAGCGCCCGGTTAGCGAAGAGTCAACGCCACCACTGATCCCGAGGACAAGGCTTTTGCAGTGTGATTCCTTGAGTTTCAGTTTGATAAAGGCCACCCGTCTTTGCACTTCATACTCTGGCTCAATAGCCGCTTGAACCTTCATTTCACGTAGAATCTGTCCCTTCACAAGCTGTGCTCCAATAAAATGACGATATTTAGCAAATCAGCTTGGTATTATGAGCCAAAATACTGATTAATACAGTGTTATCTTGTAACATATTTTACTACTGCAATTTTTTCCTAGCCTATATAATTAACCAACCGCTAAAATAAAAAAAACTCAGCGTAATCCCGCTTCGAATGGTGAAAATGAATGATCGAAGAGAAAATTGAATATTGGCACAACCCAATAGTGCCTGATATCGAGCTCAGTAAAGCCAGCTTTCAGCGCTTTGAGTTCGATCAACATATTCATCTCGACTATCACATAGGCGTGGTGACTAAAGGTGGACAAAAATATCAACATAAAGGGACTAGCTATCAACTTGATAAAGGGTTTATTTCGACTCTAAACCCCGACGAAGCACATAATGGACAAAGTACCCAAATACAAGGTTATCAAGCCAATGTTATGGCTATCCCGGTAGATTATGTCAATCAAATCGCCAATGAGCTTTGCATTAATGAACAATTTTTCAGCTCACCTCTTTGTTGGGCCCCTGACCTGCATCTCGCCTTTTCACATTTACATAAAATACTCACGAGTCCCCAGACACAGCAAACGAGACTCTCCATAGAGACACATTTACTAGCTTTACTCACTGAACTATTTGAACGGTTTGGGGCTGTTCACACTCTCACGCCTACTCGTCACGCCCTCTCCCAACAACAGCTGGGTAATATTAAGAGCCAGTTTCACGATGAACTGTACAGAGAATTTAAACTCGATGATTTAGCCGTTGCCACAGGCTTAAGTAAGTTTCAGTTTTTACGTCAATTTAAATCGGCAACAGGTATGACCCCACACGCCTATTTAAAACGCATACGACTGGAGTATGCCAAAAAGGCGTTAATCAAAGGCGAGCCGATAATAGACATTGCACATCAAGTCGGTTTTTACGATCAGAGTCATCTAAATAAGGCGTTTAAGAGTGCCTTTCTTATCACGCCATCACACTTTCAAAAACGAGTGCTTTAGTACCAGGATCTTTCACAGCACCAATATGTCGCCCAACCTGCAATAATTTACAATACCTAACACCAACGATCAGCCATCATAGATGACAATATTATTATTCGGACTTTTTTATGGAACTGCAATTGCTGCTCTCTTTAGCCATCATTCATTCGGTCGCACTCGCCAGCCCTGGACCCGATTTTGCGTTAGTCGTAAAAATGGCAAGCCAAGAAAGTCGTGCCACTGCCATTGCTGCCGCGATAGGGATCTCGGTGGCTATCTTACTGCATAGCCTACTTAGCCTTACTGGTGTCAGCGTGATCATTAAGAGTTCGCAATGGCTATTTATTGCAGTCCAACTCATTGGGGCATCATATCTAGGTTGGATGGGTATAGGTGCTGTTCGTAGCGCGATGACACACTTTCAAACTAAGCGGGCTAAAAAGGATGCTATTGAACTGGGATCCACAATAACGACCAATACAGCTCATAATGGGCTGTCCATCAAGCAAGGGTTTCTCCGGGGTTTGTACACCAACTTACTTAATCCAAAAGCAATGGTGTTCTTTATCACCTTATTTTCAGCTTTGATCACACCAGATATCAATTTGCTCACCAAGATTGTCGCAGTATTTATTATGTTAATATTATCTTTGTTCTGGTTTATATTCATTGCCTTAGTTCTGTCAAAACCGACGATACAGCAAAAAGTTAAGCAAGCGAGTCCTGTCATCAATTTGGTTACCGGTCTTCTCTTTATCTCCGTTGCGGTGATCATCGTCTGCGGCGCTTTTTAAGCGCCATATTACTCTCGCAAAAACTCGCTTATTTGCCGCCATGCTGCGGCAAATAAAACTTGATAACGTGAATATCACAACCACGCCATGAGTCTGTTTGTTAACCTCATATGCATTAGAAGAACCAATTCAGATAGATCCCAGCAAACATTTGTTTACTGCCTCCCTTTGTCTCGTTCACTTCAGTCACCGATTTGCTTGTCGAGTCAGTGCTGGATGCTGAATAGATTTGTGCATTACGTTCAGACTTAATGCCCTTTTGTGGTGTGATATGACTCAGGTGTCCAGATAAATAGACACGTTGATGAATCGGGTAATCCACTTTTATACCCATTTGAAAATGGTTAACTCCGTTATAACCGTCAACGACAAACTCATAATCGAAAGCTTGGGTCACATAGGGTGTTACTGACACGCCGTGAGCCAATACAAAACTCATGCCTTGCAGACTAATTTCAACATAATGCCCATTAGCCTCAAGTGAGTATGTGTGTTCAATGATGGGCGTAAACCAATCTATTCCTGAATAGGAAAATGTCGTGAATAGTTCAACATCACTTTCGCGATCAGCGCCAAAAATTTCAATAAATTGGATACCTGCGGTAATGTCAAAAATTGCAGTTGATAACAGTTCTAATTCCATACCTATATTTAATTCAGTGTAGTCTTGATGTGTCGCCCTTCCAATACCAGCGTCCAGGAGTAGATAACTCAGATCCCAGTGTGCATTCCCCCAGAAAATACCTCCCTCATCGAGCAGATTGCATCCTTGGTCTATATAGTGTGAATCAATACCCAAGTCGACATGAAAGGCAGGCTCAGGTTGCTCAGCAAGATGCTGTTCCATGGCGTTATTCGTCATTGCCGTCGCGACAGTCATTGTAGAGGCAAGGAGTATAAATGCCTGAATAACAAAAAATGTTAAACGATAAAATTGACGAGAAATACGATTTTTTACTTGTTTATAGGACATAAGTAGTCCTCCTATCTAATCAGGATCTAATGTGAAAAATGAAGAGAAAAACTGTTTCGCAGTAATTGACTACAAATTGAATTGTGAAATAAATTTGTAGTCACAATTCATATGATTAATTAAGTAAAATCAATGAAGTAATATAAAAATAGATCAACAGACCGGTGACATCGACTATGGTTGTAATAGCGGGGCTGGCAACTACCGCAGGATCTTGCCGACATAACTTTGCCATAAATGGCAACGCAGCACCGATCACCGTAGCAGTAACGACCTGAAAGAAGAGTGCTAATGCAATGGCACTACCTAGCATGGTTAAGGTGATATTACCCGGGACCTCAGCATTATGTGACAGAAACAATACTTTGCCAAAAGAGACTAGCGCCAACCCTAAACCGATAAAAAGTGAAATACGTAGCTCCTTCCACAATACATCACACCAACTTTTCAGCTTTAGCTCACCCAGTGCCATAGAGCGGACTATCACTGTTGCAGCTTGGCTTCCTGCATTTCCCCCCGTATCGGCGACCATAGGCATGTATAGTGCTAAAATAGTCAATGCCATGATGGCATCATCATAACTTTGAATAACCATACCTGATAAAATCCCAACAGCAGCTAAACCGACAATCCAGAAAATTCGCTTATGAACATGTTCCAAGACCGTTGTCTGCATGTAAGGTGTGTCGTCGTGAGTTCCCTGAATGCCCATCAACATTTCAACATCTTGAGTCTGCTCTTGTTGTAAAACAGACATCGCTTCTTTGGCACGCAGTACCCCTGCAGGCTTACCCCAAAAGTCCACTAAGGGTAAGTAATCATTCTCGCTATGTTGCAACTGTGCCACAGCCAGCTCTCTATCAGTGCTGACATGACATGGAGCCACCCAACGAGCAATATCAGCCAATATTGCTGATGGCTGATATTTGACTAATTGATGTAACTCCAGGGTCGATCGATAACAGCCCTGATCATCTACGATAAAAAGCACTTGCTCATCAAAGATATCTGTTGATTGCTGAATTATATCAATCGCTTCACTGACCCGCATATCATCATTAACGCAACGCTGTGGCCTGATTGTCGCCACGGCAATAACTGGATGAGCTTGTGACGCTATTTTTTCCATGTCACTCATAAACCCGCTAGGCATAAGGTGAATAACAGTCTTTTGTTCAGCCTCTGGTAATTGATTATAAATATGAAAGTATTGTAATAAAGACAGCGTTTCAAGCCAGCGTTGGATAACGGTGCTATGTTGCTTTTTAATAAAACCAACAAGCTTGCTTTTATTACATTCATTATCAACTTCAGAATTAAAGCCATTAAAAAATACAAAGTCTAAATTAAAACCTTTATTGATATCATCTGAAGCACTTACTGTAATGTTGGACATGTTTAGTCCTCCCAATATAATAGGATTTAAACTTTATTTAGCCCAAGATAATAATTATTAATGTTTATCATTGAAAGACAAACAGCACTAACTAAGTTAAGACTAATGGATAAACAGTATGAAATAAACAGTGAGGCGGGATGTAAATAGGCAGTAGGATAAAATAATTTACATATTAACTATTACCATACTTTTCCACCGTCACTGTTTTCTCTACTCGGAGGGATGTCATTTTCCATAATACGTTCCTAAACTATCGCTATAAAATAGAAGAAGATTAAAGCAAAGCCTTAACTTACAAAGGTTAACTGACCAAAAACAAGCTATTAAAAACAACTAACTAACAATCTTACAGACTGATTTTCATACAGTACGGCAAGAATATCTGTCACAAAGGGTCGTGAATGCAAGGCAGAATAATCAATATTGGGGAGCTTTTTAAGCTGAAGTTAAAATGAGAATAGGTTTTTAATAAAACACTATTTTTTATTAAAAATCATCTTCAAAATAACTTATATTCTTCGGCGAATCACCGTGGAATCATTGAAGCCCATAGAATGGCCTAGTGTTATTTATTTGAGCTGAATTATAATCATAATAGAGTATATGTCAACGTGAAACAGCCTAATTTACATCGTATTACCGTATTCTATCAAATTAATAGATATATCAACAAAGTAACCGTACACCCGCCTGATTAAATTAATTTTTGATTAACGTTATATTAAGCCTTGATTAAGAAATAAAATTAATGCCGCGTAAATTAACGTCCTTGTTGTTATTAATATTCACAGAAAGGTTACATCTCAAACCATTAATATAAACGGACACCAACTTACACCAATTGATATTTTTCTAATCGATACAGAAACGCTTTATAACTCAGTCCCAAGAATTTAGCGGCTTTCGTACGATTACCTTGATGTTTGTCCATTGCCTGTTCCAAACAATCTTTCTCAAATACCTCCCATTCGATCCCTTGTTCAGGCAATGAAAATTGACTGGTATTAAGTGGCTTAGGCTGACAAGCTAACTCATCGACCATCTCGTCTTCATCGCCTAGTAAGACAAACCGTTCAATCCGATTAGCCAGCTCCCTCACATTTCCCGGCCATGAATGATCTAATAGCTGCTTTAATGTCATCGGTGTCAATTTAGGTAATGCCATTTTGTACTGGCTACTGTGGAGTTTTAAAAAGTGCTCAACCAATCTACCAATATCCTCCTGACGCTCCCTTAATGGCGGCATATGGATAGGGACAACATTGAGCCTGTAATACAGATCTTCTCTAAATCGCCCTTCTGCCACCTCGGTAGGTAAATCTCGATGGGTGGCCGCAATAACTCTAACATCCAGCTTAATTTCACCATTTTGGCCTAAGCGAGAAATGACTCCTTCTTGCAAAAAGCGGAGTAACTTGGTTTGTTGTAATAGAGGTAAGTCACCGATCTCATCTAAAAAGATGGTGCCCCCATTAGCCGCTTCGAGCTTACCGATTTTTTGACTTGTGGCCCCAGTAAACGCCCCTTTCTCCGCACCAAACAACTCCGACTCCGCCAAACTTTCGGGGATTGCGCCGCAATTAATGGCCACGAAAGGTTTATGATGTCTTTGCGACAGTTGATACAAGGCTCTTGCGGCAAGTTCTTTACCTGTGCCGCTTTCGCCACCAATTAACACAGTGGCATCGGTAGCACTAACGCGTTGCACCCGCGTATAAACCTTTTGCATGCAAGGGGCTTTTCCGACTAAGCCCACCAGCTCCTGTTGCTGTGAAAGTTCCGATGCTAAACGCCTATTATGCTGTTTTAGCTTAAGTGACTTAGCCACTTTATCAATGGCCATGAACAGTGATTGACGCTGATAAGGCTTGGACAGGTAATCATCTGCGCCAGCCTGCATCGCATCCACAGCATGAGTAATCGTTCCGTAGGCTGTCGCAATAATAAATCCTAAGTCGGCATGCTCGCGTCTTACGTACGTTAGCAAATCCATGCCTGTTAGTTGCCCAAGTTTCCAATCTGAAAATATCAGATCAGGCACGCTCTTTTTGAGCAATAAAATGGCCTGTTCGACGCTGTCAGCTTCGCTGACAACGTAGTTGTTTGCTGTCAGCATTTGGCAAATAAGCGAGCGCTGATCAGGCTCATCTTCTACCACTAGAATATGTAAGGGCTGCTCACTCATTAATTATCTTCCTTCTGACTAGATTGCTCTTCGACAAATAAAATGGTTGCTATGGTGCCGCCTTCAGGATTGTCTTGATAGCAAATATCGCCATTATAGTGGCTCTCTATGAGACGTTTGGCGATGTAAATTCCCATACCTGAACCTTCTGATTTTGTCGTTATGTGCGGTTTAAACATTTGGCTTTTAATCGAAGGCTCAATGCCTTTGCCCCAATCTGTTATCACAACTGATTTTTCGTTCTCAGCTTTGTTGAGTTCAATTTTAATCTGCTTACCACCAGCTTCAACGGCATTGATCAATACCGCATGCACTATGCTTCTTAATTCTGATTCGGCGCCATAAACCGCTACAAGGTTATTTGCATCAAAAATCACATCAGGCTTGAGGCCAGAGATAGACAGCTCTAATAGAATATCTTGTACAATTGCATTCAATGGCACCAACTTGTCTCTTAGCACCTCGTGACTCGAAAGAGTCAGTAAAGATTGAATGCTCTTATCCATTAAACCAATCTTCTTTTGCATCTTTTGGTTTATCGCTTCACGTTCACTTTGAGAGTCGGTGTAAATACCTTGCTCCGATAACAAACCAAGCGTATGCAGTGGGTTTCTTAAGCTGTGGGCGATACCGCGAGTAATTTGACCGAGATCGGCTAGATGTTGCTGCTGGGACATCTGCTGCTCTTTTTTATTCCAATTTTCCAATGCTAGGCTCATGCGGTTAAAGCCATTCATTATCTGTTTAAGCTCTTTAACACCTTGCTCTTTTAACTGAATGCCAAATTTACCTTCACCCAATTTTTGATGGCCCAGCGCTAATTCGCTTAAAGGCTCAGTAACGTGATGACTGAGCCAGTAAGCGAGGATTAGCGCCATAATGCTCGTCAGTAATATCACAATCAATACCGACTCACTGAAGCGCTCAAGCAGATGGTTAGCCCCTTGGCTTGGCAGATCAATACTGCGCTCTTCGCGGATGACCATGCCATCTTTTTCATCACCATCAACAATCATAACCCGACCTGCTTGTAACCAGTCATCAGTGTGGATCTCAAAGCTTTCAAGGCTCTCTTCTACCCTCTGCTGGTATTCTTTAGCCGCCTCTCGTTTAAGTTGCTGTAAATTCTCTCGCTCACCTTCCATATGACGGCGATCTTTCTCTAGCAGAGCTTGAACCTTCTCCTGTAGCGCCAATTGATGTTTTTGGTAGTCATTTGTCCCCGTATCGACATGGACCTCTACCAGCGATTGCGCAAGGTTATCTATCTCTTGTTCTAGCTCAGCAATATCTTCATCAAGCTCTAATACAAACTCTTTATTTTCTTCAATGTCCGTCAAAAACTCATTTTCTTCTGGTAACGAAAATTCCCAGCGGTCGATGTCGGACGCTCTTTGGATCACCACACTGACTAAACTTTTAGACAGGGATTTTGAGCTTTGCTGTAACTCTTGTTGAAGTTGAGTTTTAAAATACTGAGCCACAAAAAGCTGGCTTATAGCCAACATAAGAATAAGCGCTCCAAACAACAGAAAGACATAACGTTTAATAGACATAATCGACTCTTTTATCTGCCTCAATACACTTTAGATTGAGGCCTTTATTATTAGTTTCTATAGCTATACAAGTTTAATACCAGCTTTCAAATATCAGCTAACGCCCTGTAACACGCTCTTTCAAGAACGGTATTGACCAGAGTAGTTGATTTAAACCCTAGCACGTTTAAGCACAATATCCTTATTTGAGGAAGTCATATGCCCAAATAGGGTTATTTTGTTGTTCTTTAATGGGTTAACAGATTATTTCCGCCGAGAACCCCACTAAAAGCGCATTGTTATGAGTTGGCACGATACTCGCAATACCTACTGAGAATAGAGGGAACGTACCGTTAAGTGGCTGCGTTAGATCCAAACACATCAATGCCTTATGGCAATAGAGAAGACATTATGAAAAATAACTTATTAGTATGCGCATTATTAACCTGCGGTTTAGCCTTGCCAACCAGCTTATTCGCTGCACCTACACAAATTGAAGTCGTCGACAATAAAGACAGAGAATTTACCACCCAAATAGAAACTGATGAGAATGACATTACCCATGTCACCATTAAAACAGATGGTAAGCAACATGACTTAGCATTTACTGCCCAAGAGTTGAAAGATAAAGATGTGATTAGCGCTAAATTAGCTGAGTTACCCAAAGAGTCTCAAGCGCTACTCACTCGTATGCTGTCGCGGTCGCAACTGCACCCTAAAAACAATCTTTTTGTTGTTAACGCAGAGCAAGATAAGGCGATTAGGATTAAATTGGAAAAACTGTATAAACAACTCGATGGGAAAACAGCGCAAATCGAAGCTCATGTAATAAAAATCGAATCTAAATCGGGTGAACTTGAAGCGAAAGCCCAAGAACTCGAAAAACTATTCGAACAAAATGAAGGCGAATTTGAAATACATATTGAATCCCTTTCAGATGATATAGAGATTATTGCCGAGCAGATCTCTGAGCTTGAAGTCATGCGATTTGGTGATAGTGATGAACACGCTAGTTTTGTTATCTTTGACGATGGCGATGGGGCAAGTGCTGAACATATTCTTAGCTTGATTAGTCACGCAAACCTCAGCAAAGAAGATAAACAAAAGCTTAAATCTGCTTTAGACAATATCAAATAACATTGATTGGGCAAGCTGCTCTTAACAGACCAGCTTGCTGTAACCAACAATCAAGGCCGACAGAGTTGTGCTTTGACGCACATAATCACACCTCGATTACTGTTCCCTGCGAGTATTAGTCCCATATTTGTGAAGCCGCCTATAGAATACTTATTTGATTTTGCCTTATCCTTACAGGCTATTTATGGTCAATAAGGTATATCTTTATGTGGTGGCGTATTCTTTTTATCAGTGTTGCGTATTTACTGCTCGGTGCGCATTTTCTTCGATTTGGTCAAAACGAAGTCTGCATAGCCTATGCATTAGCACCTGTATTACTCTTTATTCGAGCAACTTGGATGACTCGATTTTTACAGCTAGCCCTAATCGTCTCCGCCTTTCTGGTTTGGGGAACGAGTGGATTTGAATATGTACAGGCACGCATTGTTGCTGAGGCCCCCTGGTACCGCCTAAGCATTATTATGTCGAGTGTTGTCGCGTTTACGCTATTTGCCGCATGGTGTGGCAACGGCATCATCTATAGAAGACACCAGCGCAAAATATTCAACTAACAATGTACTGATAGCCCAAAGGCTTAGATTCTATTCGTTAACAATCTGTCAGGATAAAAATCACCGTATATGAGTTCGTTCTATACGGTGATTTAACAAGGTTTATGTGAGAGCGACCCATTAACCAGCAGTTTACGACTCGCTATATCAATTAAAATATTAAGTAAAGCCGTCGCACCTATCAGCACTAGCGCCCCATTAAAGCGTATTTCAGAAAAGTTGCTATCAATATAAAAGCCTAACGTAGCAACGCCTAACATTCCCAAAATAGCTGTTTCTCTGAGAATCACTTCAAATCGATAAAACAGTAACGCCATCATATTTGGGTATATTCTCGGTAATATGTCATATGCATAGCCATCAATTTTGCCATTAAAATGCTGGCTAAATGTAGTGGTAGAGCTTTGTCGAGCGGTTAAATAGGCAACTAAGGCACCGTTATGAATCGCTAACGCTATGATTGCCGGCAACATAGAAGGTCCCAACAACAACATGAAAATATAGGCCAAGATGTACTCAGGTATTGATCTTAAAATAAGTAAGATAAAATTGTTGAGTCTAGTGATAAACGCACCCGTTAATGGCTTAAAACTGAATGTTGTCATCAGCAATGCCAACAGATAGCTAAAGCCTAGCGCTGCAACTGCAAGCAACACGGTCGCTAAAACACCGGGAAGTGCTTGCTCAGTAATAATCTGATACAACCATTGTCCAAATAGCCGCCACTTATCGTTAAACAACAGCTCTATGCTATGGCTTTGAAACATGGGCGGTAAAATATCGTCACTTAAAAAGCGCCAAACAAGTGAGCCGTCAATGGTGGTGATATCAGGTAACAACCATACAGCAGCAATAAAATACAAAGGTAACAATTTAGCTCTGCACCAATAAGGTATGGAGCCGATCATAATAATAAACAGAATAAGCAACGCTGCGCCTTGGTGATAATGCCCTTGCCTGAAAGCCGACTCTAAATAAAACCCTAATGTAGGCATTCCGACAAAGCCAAGTATCGCGCTGCTTCTTAGCGCACATTCAAAACGGTAACGCACGTAAGCTTTTATTTCATTCATTACGTGGGCGAAACGGCCATATATGTAGCGGCTGACTTTATCGGTATTCGCTGGTAAATTTTGCAATGTGTAAACAGGGGCTTGCTGTAAAATATCGCTAAAGACTCTAGCAAATGTAGCACCATAAGGTAAGGCGATAGCAAGTACGCCTGTTAAGGGGGATAAACCGAACACTTGCAGAAACAATAACGCCCAAAACAATTCATGAATCGAGCGAATAAAGGCACAAGCGGCTGCGACCAGAGGTTTATTATAAAACAATGCTACGGGTGCACCGAATAACAATCCTGCCGCCACGCCAAGTAAAGCAAAACTAACCGTTTGCCAAACCGCCTCCAATAGATATTCGGTCGCTAAAAAATCTGGTGAAAGAAATCCTAGGGCTATACGCTGCAACTCGCTCCACGGTTCTAACGCTATAATTTCCGTGTCAGCCCAGTAAAAGCATGCCATGGTAACACCAAGCAAAATCAGCGTTACTTTCTGCCAATAACCAAAAAAAGCCTGACGTGGAATTGAGCTCATGTTGACAAGATCAGGCAATGGTATCCGATCCTATAGCCTCGTCAGTATCAATGCTTGAGCCTTCATAGAACGCTTGCAACATCTCAGCACTCAGCTCTGAGGCACGAGTATCTATGCACTTTTTCCCGTCACGCAAACCAATAACTCTATCAAAATGTTGCAACGCCATATCCATATCATGCAATACCATAATGACGCTCTTGTGCTGTTGTAATACTAAACTTATCAGCCGCTTACCCATAACTGGATCTAAGGCGGAAAAAGGCTCATCGCCAATAAAAATGGGCATCTTTTGATATATAGCTCTACCAACCGCAGTGCGCTGACGTTGTCCACCTGATAACTGAGAAACAGTCTGGGATATCGGACAGTCTAGCGCTAAGGAGTTAGCAATGGTTGTCACTTCTTTAAGTGGTTTTTTAAAGGGGAACGCTAGGTTAAAAAGATTATATACTGCAGAATTTCTGCCTAGTGCTCCCATATATATATTATGAAATACACTTAAACTCTCAACTAAACCTTGTTGTTGGGAGCAATATGCCGCACTCCCCTGCAACTGGTCATAGATATAACGAATAAGCGTAGATTTTCCTGAACCTGAGCTGCCAATAATGGCTACCTTTTCGCCAGCCGCAATAGACAGGCAAATTGAATCCAGTGCTTTTTTATCACCAAAGCTCAAAGAAAAATCATTAATGTCTAACATCAATTAATCTATTAGACCGATCGTTTTTGCGACATTTTCAATCGGTTCATAATCTTGATTGTCGGCCGGCACAAATGATTTACGTGGAAAACTCTTAAGAAGTTCCGCATCAGTCATACCCAACAGTGCTGCTTCCACTCGTGCTTTAAAGCCTGCGCCAAAGGTGTCATCGACGCCAGCTCTTACCGTCCATTGGTAATCAGGATAAGTGGGTGTGGTCCAAATAACATTCACTTTTTTCAAGTCAACTTTACCCGCGGCTAAAGCGGACTCCCAGACTTTATAATTAACCGCTCCCACCTGATAAACACCTGCTTGAACTTGCGCGATGGTGCGACTGTGGTCGCCTGAAAAACCAATTCGCTTAAAAATATCTTCAGGGCGTTTACCCAAATTACGTTCGATAAAAAACTGCGGCATCAAGCGGCCAGAAGTAGAATCTTTTGAGCCAAAGGTAAAGGTGTAACCGTTTAGATTAGGGAAGCTATCATCAGCTATAATCTCAGTAGAGTGGTGAGCAATAAAGTAGCTTTTAAAAAATTGGTCTTCATAGCCTTGTGCTATTGCGTCAGAACCCGGTACTAAACGCCTTGCTTGTACGCCGGAAAGACCACCAAACCATGCAAGCTGCACTTGATTGTTTCTAAAAGCGGTTACGGCTGCAGAGTATGACTTTACTGGCACGTATTTAACTTCAACGCCTAGTTTTTCTTCTAAGTAAACGGCCACTTTATCGAAACGTGTTCGAAGTTGGCTTTCATCCTCATCGGGAATAGCGGTAAAAGTAAAAGTTGCAGCCAAAAGACTCGGCGCGAATAGCAGCACAAACATGCTAATAAGGGACTTGATAGCAAACATAATAAGCTTAACCTGACAAAATATTTACCATATTTTAACTAAATTTAACCAACAAACCCAGAAGAAACACTATAAAGCACTAGATAGATCTGGATTTAACCATAACCTTTATCAAACTGATGTTAAATCATCCACTAAAACGTTTTCTTCATAGCAACATCAACATAATTCAGCCAAGGTTAAGTTAGCGAGGCGTAAACTTCTACGTAATTAGAAACACTTAGTTGGCAGTATGCATAAATCTGCGTAAACTAATCTTTATCGCATTCAAGGATATTTGACTATGAGAATATTGGTTGTTGAAGATGATCCTATTTTATCTCACCACCTTAAAGTGCAGCTTAGTGAGCTAGGAAATCAGCTTCAAGTTGCATTAACAGCGAAGGAAGGATTTTACCAAGCGACAAACTATCCTATCGATGTCGCTATTGTCGATCTGGGCTTACCCGACCAAGATGGTATTAGCTTAATTCAAAGTATGCGTGATAACGGAGTGAAAGCTCCCATTTTGATTTTGACAGCCCGAGTTAACTGGCAAGACAAAGTTGAAGGTCTAAATGCAGGTGCTGATGATTATCTGGTTAAACCGTTCCAGAAAGAGGAGCTCGTGGCTCGACTCGATGCTCTGGTCAGGCGCAGTGCCGGTTTTGTCAAACCAAAGATCACCAGTGGCGCACTAGAGATAGACTTGGCAGCCAAACAAGTCACTCTCAACGACGTGCCAATGGAAGTGACCGCCTTTGAATATCTAATCCTCGAGTACTTAATGCGCCACTGCCATGAAGTTGTCGCTAAACAGCGCTTGCTCGATGTCATTTACGGTGACAAAGAGGGAGACCCAAACACTATCGAAGTCATGGTCAGTCGTTTACGCAAAAAACTCACAAAAGATGGTATTGAAAATCCTATCGCGACGATTCGTGGTCAAGGTTACAAATTTAATCTGCCATGCAGTTAAGCTTTAAACCTAAGAAACGTCTGCTTACGCGGATGTTTCTCACTTCGCTCTCAATCATAGCCTTGGTAGGCTTTGGTTTAGCTTGGATGGTTAATATTCTTCATGCCCAAAATAGTTACAATGAAGAAACCTCCCAGCTTATTGCTGAAATCCCTAAAGTAGCCGCCGAACTTAGGGAGCATGATCTACTGCCTGATAATAGCGATGAATGGCTAGCAGAAAATAGCGCATCACAGCGTTATATTATTGCCAGTTGTGACAGTACCTTTAATCAAGTTTGGACATCTTCTTTGGCTGTCGATCGCGGATTATTCGATACCTGCGAACGTTTTAATGAGATCCGCAATAACACCCCCCCCTATTACCTTTCCTTAGCTGATACTCGTGGCTACTTTGTATATTTGCTCTCACTTGATATCGCTGGCAGCGAATACAATTTACTGGTGTTAAAAGATGCTGAGAAGTTAGAAGCAGAATACAGTAAGTTCAGTCGACGCACCTATGTACGGCTGGGGTTTGTGCTGGCATTAGCACTGGTCTTGCTCATCAGTGCGGCTTACTGGGGAATGCGTCCATTAGTGCAATTAAGAAATGAACTCCAATCGGTTAATAGCGGAAAATCCAAGAGCCTTTCTGAAGGTTATCCCATTGAACTTGAAGGCGTAACCCAGGCGCTTAATCAACTGTTAGTGCAATCAAGTGCACAACAGCAGCGATACCAAAATGCAATGAACGACTTAGCCCATAGTTTAAAAACACGTTTAGCCGCGGTGCACGCCATTACTGATGATGCCAGATTAGATAAAGAAGCAACCAGTGAAAAAATAATGGAGCAAGTTAGCCAGATGGATCTATTGGTAAAATATCAATTAAAACGGGCAATGTTAGGGCGTAAGGGCTTAAAACAGGAACAAACTCAAATACTGCCGCTGGTTGACCAACTCGCTCAAATGTTATTTAAGGTATACCGTGACAAACAAGTCCAGTTTGAAGCGGTTATCGAGCAAGAACATGTCTTCCCTGGTGACAAAGGTGACTTAATGGAGCTTTGTGGCAACTTAATGGAAAATGCATTTAAGCTGTGTATTACCACCGTCAGGGTCTCATCCTATTACAATGATGCGGGTGAGTTTGAGCTTTTAGTGGAAGATGACGGTCCAGGCGTTGAAGAGAGTATTAGACAAAACATTATTCAACGCGGCGTTCGAGCAGATACCCAAAAAGCGGGACAAGGTATTGGATTGGCAGTGTGTAACGAGATCGTCATTAGCTATGGCGGACGTCTCAGTATTGAGACATCCGACTTGGAAGGTGCTTGTTTTAGGATCTCAATACCAATCTAACGCGCGTATAGCTGCTCTGCTCGATTAAACATTATCCAAGAGGTCGCGATATATTTATCGCAGCTCTTGGGCATATTGCCTCGATGCGAATGAGTAAAACCTGCAGGTGCTATCACCATAGTGCCTTTTTTAGGCGTTACTTTCTTGTCTTGATAGTAAAACTCAGTCTCTCCGCCTTCTTCGACATCATTTAGGTAAAACATATATAACACGACTCGATGCAAGGCTTCGTTATGATTAAGCTGAGGAAATTGTTCTGAGTGCCAATGAGGATAGCCGCCTTTGTTTTTATCATATTTTTGAATGTTAATCGTACCACTCCGATATAGATATTTAACTAAGGCTTCAGCCCTTGGCTCCCCAAATGCCGCATAATTATCAGGTGTTAGCGTAACAGCGTCACCTTCTAGATTAGAGACTCCTACCGATACCGCACCCATCAGCGCCATAGAATATTTATTAAAGTACTCCGCGGCGTGCTGCAATGTGTATTGCAGCAAAGTATTTTTAAGCACGGCTAAATCTTCATGAGAATCCAACATCAAATCTCGGCTCATTTTTTTGTCAGTGTCGACACCACCACCGGTGCTTCCGGCTAACACACCTGGGTGTTGCTCAAAAGCACTAACGAGCTGTTCACATAGGTCATCGGGAAGTGCATTGGGGTATATTTCAATAAAATCCATTAGATACTCTTAAGCTGCTTGCCTTCGCATAATTGTAAACATATGAGTTAAGCATTTGTAAATAAGATAAGTTGCGTTAAAATAGCAAACTAAGGAAGACTCACACAAATACATATGCCAAATAGTTGTAAAATTGCAGTAAAGCAACTGCAGGTAGGTAATTTCATTCGATTACCTGTTTCATGGAAAGATCACCCTTTTCTATTCAGCAGCTTCAAAATTAGACAACAAGCCCAAATTGAGTTAATAAAGAATCTGGGGATTGAGCATGTCTTTGTCATATTAGATCGCAGCGATACTGCGGTGCTAACCCCTGAAGATGCCCGCAGCAGAAAACAGCCTATTGTCGATAGTAATTTAGATACACTATCAGAGGACCTACGTAAGCAAAAAGCTGAAAGCATAGAAGCCCATAAAAGCCTAAGGCGCCAGCTGCAGAAAACAGAACAACACTTTGATCGTTCAGTCGCAATGATCCGCAGTCTTATGGGTAAATTGCGTAATCGCCCTTTAAATGCCGTGAATGATGGCAAGGAACTTATCCATAATATCTGCGAGCAGTTATTAACGTCTGATAAGTTAGTCTTGCATTTGATGGCAGATGCTAAAGATGATGATGGGATCTACTACCACTCTCTTAACGTATCCGTTTTATCGATGTTAATCGCCAAAGAACTAAACTGGACTCGCAATGAAATAGAATTGATCGGCATTGGCGCATTATTTCATGATACTGGTAAGCTTAAAGTGCCAACACAGATATTAAGAAAAACGTCACCATTATCACAAGCCGAACAAAACTTCGTCAGTCAGCACCCCATGATGGGTGTAGACTTACTCAAGCTTGCTGATAATTTCCCATCAGAAGCACTGCCAGTCATCTTGAATCATCATGAGTTCCTCGATGGTTCAGGCAGTCCAAAAGGCTTGAAAGAAGCCCAGATTGACAAATTAAGCCAATTGGTTGCAGCGGTAAATACCTATGATAATCTTTGCCATTCAGATAATAATCGAAAAGCACGTACCCCCTATTCTGCTTTAGGTTATCTGTATAAGCATTATCAAACACAGTTAAATCCGCAAATGGTTGGAAGAATGGTCAAGATGTTAGGGATCTATCCACCCGGCAGCATTGTCGAGTTATCCTCAGGCCAATACGCTATGGTTATGTCGGTAAATATGAGTCAACTATTGCTACCGAGGATCCTTGTTTACGATGCATTAGTCCCAAAAGAACAAGCACCTATAATAGAGTTGGCACAAGAAGGGATTACCATCGTCAGGTGTTTACCTCCGGCAGGCTTGCCAGAAAAGGTCTTTAAATATCTAAACCCGAGAGAAAGAGTCAGTTACTATTTTGGTACCGATAGCTGAGAATAATCTTTTTGTAATAACAGTAAACTTGTCTAGTTCTTGCTCTATTCCGTTCCTGTTACTAGATTTAATCTAACAGTAAACGTTTAAGAGTGAGTTTTTATGACTAAGCTTCCCGATTTTGACCAACTACTTTGGCTAGCAGAAAACGAACCAAGCAAATTAGATGCTTTACAGAAAAAGTTAAACCAAGAAGTTATTGACGAGTCTTCAGCTGCAAGTAAACCAAAGTTAGTTTCATTGCTCGATCATCTCGAGAAAAAATTGTCACTATGCAAAACACCCTACCAACGCTACCAAATTGTAAGCAGTATGATGTACCAAAAACTCTCAAGTCTTAATGATGTACTTAATCACCCTGATGAGTTTTATCAACATAAGGCTACGGTGCTTACTTTTGCAAACGGCCCCTCACAAACAGGTACAAAAAAAGTTCGCTAAATGCGAACTCTTGTTATTATAACCAACCTTTACGCTTGAAGAAAAAGTAGGTACCCGCAGCACTACCAAACATCATCAAAATAGCCATCGGATAACCTAACTTCCAATCCAGTTCAGGCATATTGGCAAAGTTCATACCGTAGCTACTAGCAATTACCGTAGGCGGCAAAAATACCACTGCCGCAACCGAAAATATTTTAATAATCTTGTTTTGTTGCAGTCCACTAAAACCCATTGCAGCATCGAGTAAAAAATTCAATTTATCGAAAATGAACTGACTATGTGGCATCAGTGATTCAATATCCAATAACATCTCTCGAAGATCTTTTATCTCACCATCTGAGAGTTGACTACGATAGTGCTTTTGCATGTAACGTAATGAACGCTGTGTATCGAGTAAACTTAATCTAATCTTACCGTTGGAGTCTTCTTGTCGAGTAATAAGCTTAAAGACATCATCAAGCTCTTCATTCTTGAACACTTCTTCACTCACACTATCAAGCACAGTGTAAACGTCTTCAATTAAATCTGAGAGATAATCGACCTTTAGATTAAACAACTCAAGCAGCAATGCTTGCGGTGATGTAGCCTCTATTCTGCCAAGACGTAAATAGTTTCTTAGCAGTCTGATTAAGCCAACATCTTCTTCTCTAATCGTCAAAAGGAAATTGGGGCGAATGTTAAAAGAAACGTTTACGCCTTTAACATCTTGTCCTGCTCTTTGTGGGAACAAAGAATTAATGTGCAACCCGTCTTTATTCTGATAAAAACGTGCTGAAGCTTCAATTTCATTGATGTCTTCCTCTTCAGGAACATTTTCAACAGAAAACTGACTTAACCACTCTCGTTCCTGATCATCAGGCTTATAAAGATCTAACCAAGTTGTGCTGGGAGGGATAGTATCCTTGATGCTCAATTCGGTGATCGTTAGATTACGATTCTCGTAGGCATAGGCTGTTATCATAGCTCCTCCTTCTTACAATTAATCAACTAATGGGGGTAAAAAAACGAGGCTATTCTAACCCAAAAAGAGACATCGAAAAGCGTTAACTAAACGAAAAATCTCAAATATTACTCTTCGACTGTCTTAGCGATGGTTATTCGTTCTTGATTAGATAATCTGATTCTTATCCCGTCTATAGTTATTAATTCGTTGTTAGTAATATGCTTCTTTCTAACTTGATAAACAACCGAATCGTTACTCACTGGCGACACAATAGTGACACTAACGACCTTATTACCATCCTGCCAATCCCAATACCAATACCCAGCACTTGCCAATAATGAAAGACTTATAATTATGTACAGAGAGAAGCGAATAATAATCCCTTTACCCATATCTTGAGTTCGCTCTTTTGTTCCGCTTACTTTAGATTGACGAATATAAAAAATGGCACTCGCTATGACTAACAAAGTCACAAGAATTTTTGTTAACACGTGCTCTCTCCAAAACCGTAATGGAAGCACATTATAACTAAAATCATAAAGCTAAACTGTTATTATTATCTAAGCATCCGTATTCAATTGTTCAGTTACACTAGATCAAGCTGCAAAACAAAAATCGTTCTGCTATAAAGTAAGTATCAATTAAAATAGAGATTTTCTATGAAAATAAATCAGTGTATTTTGGCGACAGCATTACTCTGCGTTCATTCTTTCGCTATTGCCAATGTAGAACTAACACTTCCATCAAGCTCTGAACTTGTGCTTATCAATGGCAAAGAGGCTGACGGAAATAAAGACCTTTCACTCGCTAATGGTGAGAACCAGATAGCACTGAGGTATGTAGGGCGTTACCAACAGCAGGGGTCGCAAAACCAATTTAGTTCCGATGTGATTATTCTGACGTTTTCTGCTGAAGATAAGCAATTGACACTCGGTTTTCCGAGAATACGGTCAAGTAGAGCTGCGGAGGCTTTCAATAGTGCCCCTCAGATAACAATGATAGATTCTTCAGGCGCAACGATAGCTTTTCAACAGGGACTATTGATTAAAGAAGGTATGCAACTGGGTCGCGATTACGAAGAAGAGATCAGTATTTACAATAGTAGTCACCAAGTCGCAGCCATCAGTACTTTAGCTTTAGCTGCCCCCATCATATCAACAACCCCGTCTTCAAGTACTCAAGTCTCCGAGGCCGTTTCTGCGAGTAATTCTAACGTGAAATCAGATCAGATAAATGTTGGTCAAATGCTCGACTTTTGGTATGAACAAGCCGATGAAGCAACAAAAAAAGCATTTAAATTAAAGATAAACGCTAAATAGCACATATAGATATTCTCTGACGCAGCTCGGTTTTAAGTAAACCAATTGGGGTTTAAGTGTCATCGAATATCTCACTAACTCCATTAGTCAGTGGCGTCTTCAGGTAGATCAGCAACGTGATCTACCATCCCTAATGTTAGTTATTCAGTCGTCTTTACCCCATCGCTATAAGCACTCTTTTACAGTGCTCATGCAATTCAAAAACGTCTTTGCTATCCGGTTTAAACATTAATTTGACCACACTGTGACGTGGCTAGATATTTAAGTCATAACAGACATCATGTCGACATATTTGAACTCAAAATCTGATGAACCGTATATCCGTTGACTCTACAACCACAAATCACAGACGTAAAAAAGCCCGTTGCGTTAGCAACGGGCTGTTCACTCTCTTTCGAGACCAATCTTAGAAAGAGTGGCGCCTGAAAATGTTCCGCTCGCACTTAGCTGCGACGGCCACTACACGATTATGCCGATGCTATTGCCACTGCACTCCGTCATTCCGGCAATTCATCAACTTAAAACGCCCAAATCACAGACGTAAAAAGCCCGTTGCGTTAGCAACGGGCTGTTCACTCTCTTTCGAGACCAAACTTAGAAAGAGTGGCGCCTGGAAATGTTCCGCTCGCACTTAGCTGCGACGGCCACAACACGATTATGCCGATACTATTGCCCCCTGCATTCTGTCGTTCCGTCAATTCAACAACGTAACAACACTCAAATCGCAGACGTAAAAAAGCCCGTTGCGTTAGCAACGGGCTATTCACTCTCTTTCGAGACCAATCTTAGAAAGAGTGGCGCCTGTCATGGCCAGCTACGCGCTCATAAGCACATCGCTATTACGATATTCGCCCTACTATCACATGAATTGATGCATGCTTCGCATACGCTATTTACTTCCCATGTGAGAGTAACTATTCAAAAAGCTAATAACGATAAATCCCTAGCGCAGAGCACTAGGGATTTATCGTTATTAGGCGCCTGGAAATGACCTACTCTCACATGGGGAAACCCCACACTACCATCGGCGATACTGTGTTTCACTTCTGAGTTCGGAATGGGATCAGGTGGGGCCACAGCTCTATGGTCTCCAGACAAATTTGGAATTCGAAAAGCTGTTACTCGCTATCGCAAGTAAATCGAAATTTATTATTGAGTTTTAACACATGGATGTGTTTTATGTCATAAATGCAGGAGCAATTTTATGACCACACCACATTAAGTGCTTATTCTAACTCTGGTGTTTTGTAAAAACATCAGTCTCATACAAAACCCATCAGGGTTGTATGGTTAAGCCTCACGAGTCATTAGTACAAGTTAGCTCAACGCCTCACAACGCTTACACACCTTGCCTATCAACGTCCTAGTCTCGAACGGCTCTTTAGAGGAATTAAATTCCTAGGGATGACTCATCTTAGGACTCGCTTCCCGCTTAGATGCTTTCAGCGGTTATCGATTCCGAACGTAGCTACCGGGCAATGCTATTGGCATAACAACCCGAACACCAGCGGTTCGTCCACTCCGGTCCTCTCGTACTAGGAGCAGCTTCCTTCAATCATCCAACGCCCACGGCAGATAGGGACCGAACTGTCTCACGACGTTCTGAACCCAGCTCGCGTACCACTTTAAATGGCGAACAGCCATACCCTTGGGACCGACTTCAGCCCCAGGATGTGATGAGCCGACATCGAGGTGCCAAACACCGCCGTCGATATGAACTCTTGGGCGGTATCAGCCTGTTATCCCCGGCGTACCTTTTATCCGTTGAGCGATGGCCCTTCCATACAGAACCACCGGATCACTATGACCTACTTTCGTACCTGCTCGACGTGTATGTCTCGCAGTTAAGCTGGCTTATGCCATTGCACTAACCGTACGATGTCCGACCGTACTTAGCCAACCTTCGTGCTCCTCCGTTACTCTTTGGGAGGAGACCGCCCCAGTCAAACTACCCACCAGGCACTGTCCCGAACCCCGATTCAGGGGCCGCGGTTAGAACATCAAAACTACAAGGGTGGTATTTCAAGGTTGACTCCACATCATCTAGCGACAATGCTTCAAAGTCTCCCACCTATCCTACACATGTAGGTTCAATGTTCAGTGCCAAGCTATAGTAAAGGTGCACGGGGTCTTTCCGTCTAGCCGCGGGTATACGGCATCTTCACCGCAATTTCAACTTCACTGAGTCTCGGCTGGAGACAGCGTGGCCATCATTACGCCATTCGTGCAGGTCGGAACTTACCCGACAAGGAATTTCGCTACCTTAGGACCGTTATAGTTACGGCCGCCGTTTACCGGGGCTTCGATCATGAGCTTCTCCGAAGATAACCCAATCAATTAACCTTCCGGCACCGGGCAGGCGTCATACCGTATACTTCCTCTTGCGAGTTTGCACAGTACTGTGTTTTTGATAAACAGTTGCAGCCACCTGGTATCTGCGACTGCCAACAGCTTAAGGAGCAAGTCCTATCACCGTCGGCAGCGTACCTTCTCCCGAAGTTACGGTACCATTTTGCCTAGTTCCTTCAGCCGAGTTCTCTCAAGCGCCTTGGTATTCTCTACCCAACCACCTGTGTCGGTTTGGGGTACGATTCCTACTAACCTGAAGCTTAGAAGATTTTCCTGGAAGCATGGCATCAACTACTTCATCACCTTAGTGACTCGTCATCAGTCCTCAGTCTTGCAATTAAATGCGTATTCCCGGATTTGCCTAAGAATACAACCTACAACCTTAAACGCGGACAACCAACGCCGCGCTAGCCTAGCCTTCTCCGTCTCTCCATCGCAGTTAGCAGAAGTACAGGAATATTAACCTGTTTCCCATCGACTACGCCTTTCGGCCTCGCCTTAGGAGTCGACTCACCCTGCCCTGATTAACATTGGACAGGAACCCTTGGTCTTTCGGCGAGGGAGTTTTTCACTCCCTTTATCGTTACTCATGTCAGCATTCGCACTTCTGATACCTCCAGCGTGGGTTACCCCTTCACCTTCAACGGCTTACAGAACGCTCCTCTACCGCACTAGTGTAAACACTAGTACCCATAGCTTCGGTGTATTGCTTAGCCCCGTTAAATCTTCCGCGCAGGCCGACTCGACTAGTGAGCTATTACGCTTTCTTTAAATGATGGCTGCTTCTAAGCCAACATCCTAGCTGTCTAAGCCTTCCCACATCGTTTCCCACTTAGCAATAACTTTGGGACCTTAGCTGATGGTCTGGGTTGTTTCCCTTTTCACGACGGACGTTAGCACCCGCCGTGTGTCTCCCGAGTAGTACTCATTGGTATTCGGAGTTTGCAAAGGGTTGGTAAGTCGGGATGACCCCCTAGCCTTAACAGTGCTCTACCCCCAATGGTATTCGCTCGAGGCGCTACCTAAATAGCTTTCGAGGAGAACCAGATATCTCCCGGTTTGATTGGCCTTTCACCCCCAGCCACAAGTCATCCGCTCATTTTTCAACATAAGTCGGTTCGGTCCTCCAGTTGATGTTACTCAACCTTCAACCTGCCCATGGCTAGATCACCGGGTTTCGGGTCTACACCTTGCAACTAAACGCGCAGTTAACACTCGGTTTCCCTACGGCTCCGCTATTCGCTTAACCTCGCTACAAAATGTAAGTCGCTGACCCATTATACAAAAGGTACGCAGTCACGGTCTCAAGAACCGCTCCCACTGCTTGTACGTATACGGTTTCAGGTTCTATTTCACTCCCCTCACAGGGGTTCTTTTCGCCTTTCCCTCACGGTACTGGTTCACTATCGGTCAGTCAGGAGTATTTAGCCTTGGAGGATGGTCCCCCCATGTTCAGACAAGATGTCACGTGTCCCGTCCTACTCGTTTTCACGTAAAGTTAGTTTTCATGTACGGGGCTATCACCCTGTGCCGCTGTGCTTTCCAACACATTCCACTAACACCCTCTACGCTTAAGGGCTAATCCCCGTTCGCTCGCCGCTACTAGGGGAATCTCGGTTGATTTCTTTTCCTCCGGGTACTTAGATGTTTCAGTTCCCCGGGTTTGCCTCATTAACCTATGAATTCAGTTAATGATACATGCTTATGCATGTGGGTTTCCCCATTCGGAAATCGTTAGCTCAAATGCTTGTTACTAGCTCGCCAACGCTTATCGCAAGTTACTACGTCCTTCATCGCCTCTGACTGCCAAGGCATCCACCATATACGCTTAGTCACTTAACCATACAACCCAAATAAGTCTCTATGAGAAATACTCGTTGTTTCAAGCGGGTAAGCTTAAAACAGCCGTATCATAACTAATGGTTTCTACTTTCGCCAAAATTAGAATTTTTCACTTATTGCTGCGACGCAATAAGCCAAGACACTTAATGTTTAAGTGTTTAGAACTCAATTTTTTAAATTTCGCGCTAACCCTATAAACAACAACCTACAAGTAAGTCGCTGTCCCTTTTCAGGTTAACACTATCAGCTTTCCAAATTTTTAAAGAACGGGCTTAAAAAAGCCAAAGATAAATTTTCGTTTATCTTTGGCATCTCTATCCAATGCATGCCTTACTTTCTACTGGTAAAGTAAGTTTACTCAGTCAATTAGAATAATTTTCTAACCGACTAGCAAAGTAAATGGTGTATTTACAAGATAGCTATCGAACCTAAGTTCTTAACAATCAAGTAAATGGTGGAGCTATGCGGGATCGAACCGCAGACCTCCTGCGTGCAAGGCAGGCGCTCTCCCAGCTGAGCTATAGCCCCATTTACATGCAGTCAAACAAAATATATACGTATAAATGACCAAATTGTTTCTTATCGAGGCAGATAGTATCGACGTTTAGCTTTATTAAACGAGTCACTTTCTAACAAAGATAAGGAAAATTTTGGTGGGTCAGAGTGGACTTGAACCACCGACCTCACCCTTATCAGGGGTGCGCTCTAACCAGCTGAGCTACAGACCCATTTATACTTGTTTACTTGCTTCAATTCAGCGTTACTTTCGTCGCTTAATCAGTCATGTAGTGAACTACGCTTCCTCTTTCGCTTCTCAAGTGCCTTGACTTGAAACAAATTAACATCGTCTAAACTTAAAGACGTATATTTTTGCTCTTTCTTTATAACAAGCATATCTGTGTGGACACTCAAACGTATTTTCATACTTCAGATGTGAGTTAGTCGTATAGGTAAGGAGGTGATCCAGCCCCAGGTTCCCCTAGGGCTACCTTGTTACGACTTCACCCCAGTCATGAACCACACCGTGGTAAACGCCCTCCCGAAGGTTAAGCTATCTACTTCTGGTGCAGCCCACTCCCATGGTGTGACGGGCGGTGTGTACAAGGCCCGGGAACGTATTCACCGTGACATTCTGATTCACGATTACTAGCGATTCCGACTTCACGGAGTCGAGTTGCAGACTCCGATCCGGACTACGACCGGCTTTGTGGGATTAGCTACACCTCGCGGCTTTGCGACCCTCTGTACCGACCATTGTAGCACGTGTGTAGCCCTACTCGTAAGGGCCATGATGACTTGACGTCGTCCCCACCTTCCTCCGGTTTATCACCGGCAGTCTCCCTAAAGTTCCCACCATTACGTGCTGGCAAATAAGGATAAGGGTTGCGCTCGTTGCGGGACTTAACCCAACATTTCACAACACGAGCTGACGACAGCCATGCAGCACCTGTCTCACAGTTCCCGAAGGCACTAATCCATCTCTGGAAAATTCTGTGGATGTCAAGAGTAGGTAAGGTTCTTCGCGTTGCATCGAATTAAACCACATGCTCCACCGCTTGTGCGGGCCCCCGTCAATTCATTTGAGTTTTAACCTTGCGGCCGTACTCCCCAGGCGGTCTACTTAATGCGTTAGCTTGAGAACCCAGTGTTCAAGACACCAAATTCCGAGTAGACATCGTTTACGGCGTGGACTACCAGGGTATCTAATCCTGTTTGCTCCCCACGCTTTCGTACATGAGCGTCAGTCTTTGTCCAGGGGGCCGCCTTCGCCACCGGTATTCCTTCAGATCTCTACGCATTTCACCGCTACACCTGAAATTCTACCCCCCTCTACAAGACTCTAGTTTGCCAGTTCGAAATGCAGTTCCCAGGTTGAGCCCGGGGCTTTCACATCTCGCTTAACAAACCGCCTGCGTACGCTTTACGCCCAGTAATTCCGATTAACGCTTGCACCCCTCGTATTACCGCGGCTGCTGGCACGAAGTTAGCCGGTGCTTCTTCTGCGAGTAACGTCACACCCAATCGCTATTAACGCTTGAGCTTTCCTCCTCGCTGAAAGTACTTTACAACCCGAAGGCCTTCTTCATACACGCGGCATGGCTGCATCAGGCTTTCGCCCATTGTGCAATATTCCCCACTGCTGCCTCCCGTAGGAGTCTGGACCGTGTCTCAGTTCCAGTGTGGCTGATCATCCTCTCAGACCAGCTAGGGATCGTCGCCTTGGTGAGCCATTACCTCACCAACTAGCTAATCCCGCCTAGGTTCATCCAATCGCGGAAGGCCCGAAGGTCCCCTCCTTTCCCCCGTAGGGCGTATGCGGTATTAGCAGTCGTTTCCAACTGTTATCCCCCTCGATTGGGCAGATACCTAGGTATTACTCACCCGTCCGCCGCTCGTCACCTCAGGAGCAAGCTCCCTTGTGTTACCGCTCGACTTGCATGTGTTAGGCCTGCCGCCAGCGTTCAATCTGAGCCATGATCAAACTCTTCAATTAAAGTTTTTTGCTTTACTCCGTTAAGAGCAAAGCGGCTCAATGAATTATACTGTTTTTCAAAAGCCCGAAGACTTTCGAAGTTTACATATTGCTATGGTCACTCAGTGGTTCATTGAGTAAATATTTTTGATTGCTTCCTAAGAAGCAATTTCGAATAACTCAACACCTGTGAGTGCCCACACAGATTTGCTTGTCATATTGTTAAAGAGCGTGACACCATCTTTCATGTGTCGCCGAAGACGCTAGGTCGTTGGCTTGAGGAGGCGTATTCTACACTCTCCAGCGTCGGCGTCAAGGGCTTATATTAAGAAGTTATTCAAGTGCTGATTTCTTAATCACTAATGTGAAAAGCTATCAAACCCGAAGCCCTTAAAGCGCTTGTCACCTGAGTCTCATCTCCGAGAAGATTTAACTCTCTAACACCGCTGCAAGTCCCGTACTACCTAAGTAGTTGGCCTGCTGTACCGTGTCAGTGGGTGCGAATTATAGGGGGTTTCTGAGAGAGCACAAGGGTCTTTCTTCATAAAAATGAAATAATCACGTCAACCGCATAGTTACCAAACGATACGTACAAAAAAGGGGCTGAAATCGACTTTTTGGCGTCAACTAATACTGACTCAGTACTTACCTATTATAGGGCTTGCACCTAAAAGTCTTGTATTGGGCGAGTTAACTGCATTGTCATCGACGACTATAAGGAAAGAGCAAGTCCAACAGACACTCATATATCTACATAAGGTCTTTTGTATTCAGTCTAACGGAAATACGTTATTAAGATAATGTTATAGAGGACGTCAAGGAGTAACTCTATTGTAAGTCACTCCAACGATGAAGCGGTACATTTTACAGATATCAATACGAGGTCGAGTTCTTTATTTAGTTAGCCGCAAGATAAGCGGGTACATCAGCAATTGAATCCAGCACCACTGTCGCGGCGGCAATTGCTTCATCAGTGACTGATTTACCTGTACGCACTAATATACGTGTAGGAACTCCGGCAGCTTTAGCCGCTAACATATCATCTCTTTTGTCACCCACCATCACCGATTGACTTAAATCAATTTTCAGAAACTGAGCTGCTGTGTTTAGCATCCCCGGTTTTGGTTTGCGGCAATCGCAGTCAACTTTATACTCACCAATGCCCTTTTCTGCATGATGAGGGCAATAATAGATACCATCGAGCTCAACACCTTTATCAACAAAGTTCCAATCCATCCACTCTGTTAACGTATGAAACTGATCTTCAGTATATAAACCACGTGCAATACCAGACTGATTCGTCACGACCGCAAGAATAAACCCTGCTTCTTTTAGCGCGACGCATGCTTCAAACACGCCTTCTACATATTCAAAATCATCGACTTGATGTACGTAGCCATGATCTATGTTGATTACACCATCTCTATCTAAAAATACTGCTCGCTTCACTATGCTGCCTCTCTATTTACCAATGACGGTTATTATTTCATTCATTAAACGAAATTGCACCGTGAACTTGCTATCAATCGCCTAATACCGTGTAATGGATAAAATATACATTACCACTATAGAAAATATGAATATGCTCAATACATGTCACCAAAGGCGCACCGAGCTGCTTGAACAGCTACCCAATAACAGTTTAGTGATCCTTGCGGGCTATCAGCAGAAAGTTCGCAGTAAAAATATCAAATATCACTTTAGGCAGGATAATGACTTTCTCTATTTGACCGGGTTCAACGAGCCAGACGCGATCGCTATATTGGTCAAACGCGAAGTAAGCGAATACCTGCTATTCTGTCGCCCTAAAGATCCAGCGCAAGAAATCAGCTTTGGCGCACGTGCCGGTGTTGAGGGCGCAGTTGAGCATTATGGTGCAGACAAAGCCTATTCAATCGCACAGTTTGAACAAACCTTATTACCACTTCTGCAAAGCATCACTACACTCTATATAAGTGATGAACTCGGGCGATTCTCATCATCACTTGTCCGTTGGACAAACATTCAAAGATTGACCGCGCCATTTGATACTCCAAAGAATTTCATCTCTATCACACCATTGGCTAAAGTGTTACACGCAAAGCGCGTGGTAAAAAGCCAAGCTGAAATCACTAAGATCCGCAATGCCGTAGCAGCATCCACCTCGGGGCATAAAGCGGTAATGCAGGCATGTCATCCCGGCATCAATGAGCGAGAATTGTCCTCACTATTTGATTTTACCATTGCCAAATATGGCTGTAACGACGTTGCCTACCCTAATATTGTGGCTGGCGGTAATAATGCCTGTTGCCTGCATTATGAAGAGAATTGCAATGAGCTGCAGGATGGCCAGATGCTACTTATCGATGCCGGCGGTGAATATGAGCACTATGCCTCCGACATAACCCGTAGCTATCCGGTCAATGGCAAGTTTACCCCTGAGCAGAAAGCCATTTACCAATTGGTGTTAAATGCACTGGATCAAGCTATAGCAATAGTACAGCCTGGCTCGATATGGATTAGCCTTTATGATACTTGCATGCAAGTGATGGCAAAGGGCCTTAAAGAACTTGGATTATTATCAGGCTCGATTGAACACATTATGACAACAGAAAGCTATAAACGCTTCACGGTACATAAAACCGGTCACTGGCTCGGCATGGATGTACACGATGTAGGCCCTTATCACGATGATAAAGGCAACTGGCGCACGCTAGAAGCAGGCATGGTATTCACCATAGAGCCCGGTATATACATTCCTGAAGATGCACTCGATGTCCCCGAAGGCTATCGCGGCATGGGGATCCGTATCGAGGACGATATTATGGTGACAGACAACGGCTCTGAAAACTTATCCGCTAATGTACCAAGAACGATTGACGATATTGAGCGTATTATGTGTAAATAATAAGGTTTACTGGCTCATTTTTTATCAACAGAGCGTCAGCAGCTTGTCTGCCATGACGTCAACCCATTGCTACATTGCTAGCTCGTTAGAACAGGAATTAACGTATCAAACGTAACGTACCACTTTATTGTTCTCTGGCTGCTGTCACTATCGTTACAGGGTTATTCTCTAGGTCTGCATTCATACCGCTACCCGATTTTATCTCTTTATACGCAGGTGATGCACTGTGGGGACTAATGGTTTTCTGGCTAATGGGGCTCATCATACCCAACGCTAATATTAAGTTAGTTATAATATGTGCTTTAGTATTTTCGTTCTCAATAGAGTTTTCTCAGTTATATCATGCCGCTTGGATTGACGAAATTAGAAGCTACAAGTTAGCTGCGTTAGTACTTGGGGTTGGGTTTCAAACGAGTGACTTGATATGTTACACCGTCGGCGTTTTGTTTGGTGCATTGTCTGAAACAATGTTGATAAACAAAGGGCGGGGAATAAGCAAAGGAACCAACGGTACTTCATTGCTGTGAACTAAATCAAAAAAGGAGCGACTATTCGCTCCTTTTTATAATCTATCGGCCTAACTACCTACTTACAAAATGACCAAACTATCCATTTATCTACCTTAGAAGATCGATACCTTTAACCCTAAATCAACATTCACGACTAACTAAATCGATCGATACGATAAGGATTAAGATCGATATCAGCTTGCTCGCCTAATACTTCTTGCGCGAGGAGCTTTGCGCTAATTGCCGACCACGTTAAGCCAAGGTGCTGATGACCGAATGAGAAAAACACATTAGCTTGTTTTTGACTGCGGCCCAATACTGGCAGACTATCTGGCATCGAAGGCCTAAAGCCCATCCAACGCTCGCCATCAGTGACGACTGCATCCGCAAATAGCTCAGGTAATAACGCCTTACCATGAGGGAACAGACAATCGGCGCGAGCATTCACAAGTGGAGCTTTCAAACCACCGAACTCAACAGTACCAGCGAGTCGCGTCCCTCCTATCATTGGCGTGATAATGAATTTGCGATTATAGGAAGTCACAGGCCGAGAAAGGCTGCTTTGTTGCGGCATCATTAAATGATAACCCCGCTCAGTTTCCAGTGGAACCGAATAACCTAACTGCTTGGCAAAGGGTTTTGACCATGCTCCAGCGGCAATAACCAATCTATCAGTTTGTTCGCTGCGGCCAGAACTCATATCCAGTGTTATGCTCGAATTAGTGTTCGCAGTGTTGATATGAACTAACTCCTCAGTGACCAACTTTCCGCCTAATTCTGTAAACTTAGCCGCCAACGCTTGGCATAAACGGTAGGGATCTGCTGTGTGCCCTACGTGAGTAAAATACAAACCATGGGTGATCGTATTGCTTAATGAGGGTTCTAGTACCCTCACCTCATCGCCGTTAAGTAACTTCACATGTATGCCAGCTTCAGAATGTACTCTAAATTCTTTTTGCACATCGCTGATGGGGGTATCTTCAAACACCAATAAGCTACCGTTTAAGGTCAGTAATTCTTCACAACCACAAAATGCGGTGAGCGATTTCATTGCCGCTATCGCATCTTGATTAAGTGCCTGAATCGCTCTGCCATTTCTAGCTCTTCGCGACGGCAACATGTTGTGTAAAAAACGCATAAACCAAGGTGAAGCTTTAAAAAAGTACTTTGGTTGAATGCGAAATGGCCCTAATGGGTCGATTAACATGCCAGGCAATTTTGCTAGCATGGCTGGATCGGCTAAAGGCAATACCTGTTCAGCAGCAAAGTGGCCTGCATTGCCTTTAGAGGCTCCTTCGCCCACGCCTTCTTTGTCAATGATCGTGACATTAAAGCCTACACGCTGCAGTTCTATAGCTGCGGCTAAGCCTACAATGCCTGCCCCAACAATGGTGAGTGTACCGGGATGATTCTGATTGTGGTTATTCATTTACTGTTCTCTACTCCATTCTCACTGCAACGCTTAACGCGACGACGAATACAACTATCAATACAATCATTAACGCAACATAAAGCCTTCTTGGAATACGTCATCAGGGTCGACAAAAAACTGATGTTTTCCGGTAATATAAGAGCGACCAGACACTTCAGGGATCACCGCTTTTTTATCATAAAATATCGATGTAGCCGTCGCGCTGACAATCATTCTGCCATCAACGATACTTTCGATCATTAATGGACATTTTAGCTCAACTTCACCTTTTGCGTGCAGTAGCGCAATGCGCCCAGCGACCCCCGTCCCTGTTGGCGAACGGTCCACTTCCCCATCCGCAAAAATACACACATGACGAGAATGAGCTTCTTGATTAGTCACCAGCTTCGATGTGAAAATGATGCCATACAGAAAACCTAAATCATCCTCAACAGGATGCACTAGATAATGGCATGCCATTATCGCAAGCTTTATGCGTCGCCCCATATCGATTAACTGCGCAACATTGTCTTTGCTACAACTGATACTGTAGGCATCAGCATCGACATAGGCGTAATATGCGCCGCCAAAACCGATGTCATAGCGCACCTCACCAAAACCTTCCACATTTACAGTACAATCCAACGACTCAGCCCATGAGTCGACATTTTTAAAGCTCGCGTGAATTTTACCTTGCCCATCTCGATAAGCTTTAGCGGTAATTAACCCCGCTGGCGAATCAATCTTTATCACTCTCTCGGCATCATTTAGCTCAATCGCCCCAGTGGTGCACATCACCTTTACTAACGCAAGAATGCCATGACCACACATTGAACTGTAGCCTTCATTATGTAAAAACAACACCCCAAAATCAGCATTCAATGTCACTGGTTCGGTAATGAGTGCGCCGTACATATCTGCATGTCCACGAGGCTCATGCATGAGCAGTTTTCGGTAAACGTCCCAGTTTTGGGTGACATATTTGCGCTTATCTAAAATAGTTTCACCTTTTATTGCTGGGTATCCAGAGATAATAATGCGAAGAGGTTCTCCCTCTGTATGTGCATCTATTGTTTTGAATTCTGAATAAGTGCTTGCCAGCTCTGGACTGATATCAATTTTTTTCATTTTGATGTTTTCTCTTGACAGTTTTGCATATTGTATACAACAATGCGAATGTAGTTTAGTTACTCCTAATCGCGTTGTAGGGTCTATTATTTTGTCTATTCACGTATACAATATCCCATAACGAACCATAATTTCAAATGTAAAAATGCAGTAATAGAGGCTTAATATGAATGTAAATTGGCAAGGTGTTTTCCCCGCTATCTCGACTCAATTTAGTGAAGATGGTTCGATCAATTATGAGTCAAATGCTCGTATGCTCGAAGATCTTATTAGAGATGGAATTGACGGGATTATTGCTTTAGGCACAATCGGAGAGAATGCATCTCTAAGCCCAGAAGAAAAACGTGAGTTCATCAAACATACTGTCGAAACCGTTAAAGGCCGTATTTTAGTATTATCAGGATGTACTGAGAACACCGCTGAGCAAGCATCTCTTTATGCTCAAGATGTAGAGAAACTTGGCGTCGATGGTCTAATGTTACTCCCTGCAATGGTTTATCGTGGTACAGACCGCGAAGTTGTTGCTCATTACCAAACCGTTGCACGTTCAACAAATTTACCCATCATGATCTACAACAACCCTGTGAGTTATGGCATAGACATTAATCTTGAGATGACCGCCATTCTTGCAGAAGAAGACAACATTGTTGCAATCAAAGAGTCGACCACTGACACACGTCGTTTAACTGAATTGCAAAGCCGTTTTGGTGAGCGTTTCAGTATTCTATGCGGTGTTGATGATATCGCACTAGAAAGCTTACTTCTTGGCGCAACGGGTTGGATTTCAGGTCTAACAAACGTATTTCCACGCGAATCAGTCGCACTCTATAAGCTTGCACGAGCTGGACGTATTGAAGAAGCGCGTGAGATCTACCGTTGGTTCATGCCGTTACTAAGACTTGATACCATTCCAACACTGGTTCAGTGCATTAAGTTTGCAGAGCAAATCTTAGGCCGCGGTAGTGAAAATGTGCGTATGCCACGCCTACCATTAATAGGTGAAGAGCGCGCTTACGTTGAGCAAGTTATTGCACAAGCACTTGAAACTCGCATTGATCTAAACAAGTACAACATCGACTAAACCAAAGTCATAACTCCAAGCGCTGAGCCTTCATTTAACAAGGGCTCAGCACACTAACAATAATAATGGAGCTATATACATGCTGAAAGGCACTTTTTTTTGCATTGATGCACACACTTGCGGCAATCCAGTGAGACTGGTGACCAGTGGTCACCCTCATCTTATTGGTAATAACATGAGCGAGAAAAGACAGCATTTTCTTCGCGAGTACGATTGGATCCGTAAAGGACTTATGTTTGAGCCCCGAGGCCACGACATGATGTCAGGTGCCTTTCTCTACCCGCCATGCTCTGATGATGCTGACGCGTCAATATTGTTTATTGAAACCAGTGGTTGCTTGCCCATGTGTGGACACGGCACCATTGGCACGATTACGTCAGCCATTGAATCTGGATTATTAACGGCGAAAACCCCCGGAAAACTCATCATCGATGTCCCTGCAGGCCAAATAAAAATTGATTACCAAAAAACTGACGAAAAAGTCGATTGGGTAAAGATATACAACGTTCCAGCCTATCTTGCACATCAAGACCAAGTTTTAGACATTCCAGGTCTAGGTCCGTTAAAGGTTGATGTGTCGTATGGCGGTAACTACTACGTTATTGTCGACCCGCAAGAAAACTTCCCCGGATTACGTCACTGGAGCGCTGCAGACATTCTGCGCTGGAGTCCCATTGTTAGGGCCATTGCTGATGAACAATTAACCTGTATTCACCCCCATGATCCAACCGTAAATGGCGTAACACATGTGCTTTGGACTGGCGATACGATCTCTTCTGGTTCCGATGGTGCAAACGCAGTCTTTTATGGTGATAAAGCCATTGACCGTTCACCCTGTGGTACCGGTACCAGTGCGAGACTTGCACAGCTCTATGCTAAAGGACAACTACACGTGGGTGATGAGTATACCCACGAGAGCATTATCGGTAGTCAATTTGTTGGACGAATAGAATCTGCAGCACAAGTAGGTGATTACCGAGGCATTATGCCAAGCATTAAAGGCTGGGCCAGAATGACGGGCAACAATACCATCACTATCGACGATAGTGATCCGTACGCATTCGGTTTTCAGGTCGTGTGATCAACAATTAAATTAATTAGCATGTAAGCTCAGGAGCAAATATGACGGATTTAGTAAAGGTAGCAATTAGTGGTCAACACCTCATCAATGGTGCATGGACTGACGAAGCATTGCAATTTAGCAGTATGAACCCTGTAATCAATGAAGCCACTGAGTGGCAATTCGCTAATGCGACATCACAAATTGTCGACGCTGCTGTTAACGCCGCAAAACAAGCTTTCACTTTATATAAGCGCACCACTAACGACAATAGAGCTGACTTTTTAGACGCTATTGCTGAAGAGATCCAATCTGATATTGCTGCGATAACTCAAACAGCTCATATAGAAACGGGCTTACCCATGGCCCGCCTACAAGGTGAAACTGGCAGAACTTGCGGACAACTCAAATTGTTTGCGAGTACATTAAGAACACCGATTAACAATGTATTGGTTGATCTTGCCAACCCAGACAGACAACCTCTGCCAAAACCCGACACCAGACTCGGCACCTTACCTATTGGTCCTGTTGCGGTTTTCGGTGCATCAAACTTCCCGTTAGCGTTTTCTACTGCCGGTGGTGATACCGCTGCAGCACTTGCTGCTGGCTGTAGTGTCGTCGTAAAAGGACACCCTGCTCACGCTGCAACCAGCGAACTCGTTAGCCACGCAATTGCACGAGCTACCGAACGTTGTCAAATGCCTGCAGGTGTATTTAACCTTATACAATCAACAGAGCCAGAATCATCGACGTTATTAGTTAGCCATAGTGCGATTAAAGCCGTCGGCTTTACCGGCTCACTTAAAGTCGGTCGAATTTTAGCGGATCTTTGCGCAGCAAGAGCAGAACCGATTCCATTTTATGGTGAACTAGGCTCAATTAATCCACAGTTTTTACTTGCTGAGTTACTAACACAACAAGCAGAAAGCCTAGCGACGACGCAAGTTCAATCGATGTTAATGGGACATGGTCAGTTCTGTACTAGCCCAGGCGTAGTGGTGGCAATACAAGGAGAGGCGCTCAATCGCTATCTCGCGACAGTCGCAGAGAAAATCTCACTGGAGTCTGCCGCAAGCATGTTAACCGCAGGCATTGCTGCGACCTATCAATCACAAGTCGAAGCACTGCTTAAGAATAAGCGTGTACAGCTAATATCACAGGGTAAGTCTTCACCAGCAAACCACTTTACACGTCCAGCCGCGGTTAAAGTCACCGCTGAAGATTACTTAGCTTCAAAGACGCTTCAACAAGAGGTATTTGGCCCCTTCGCTGTCATTGTAGCCTGTGAAAACCAAGCACAAATGGAGTTAATAGCGGATCAGATGGAAGGTCAATTAACGGCCTCAATTCATGGGCTAGATAATGAGTTAGCTGAGCAAGCTCAATTAATCGAATCGGTCTCGTATAACGTCGGCCGTTTGATATTCAACCAAATGCCGACAGGCGTTGAGGTCTGTCATTCAATGAATCATGGCGGCCCCTATCCAGCGAGTACGGATAGCCGTACAACCTCTGTTGGTACACAAGCAATGTCTCGATTTGAACGACCTTTGTGTATACAAAACATGCCAATAGCACTCATGCCACAGAAGCTGAGAGAAGAGCAAGCCAACATTACCACTTTCTAAACATTTCAAAATATGTACAGGGAAACAAGTTGTTTCCCTTTCATTCTACTTATTTAAGCGTTAACCTAAGAAAATCATCTTGAATAATTAACATAAAAACAGGCTATATGAGCAGAAAAACTCCTATCGTTCATAAAACACGTACTCAAGTTGTCGTCGAAGTATTAAGGGAAAAAATTCTCTCTGGAGAAATCGCTGCGGGTATGCCATTACGCCAAAGTGCCTTAGCCGATGAAATGAATGTGAGCAGGATCCCAGTACGAGAGGCATTGCTGCAATTAGAAGCTGAAGGGTTAGTTAAGTTTGAAGCACATAAAGGCGCTACAGCGACTATTTTATCTGCAGTTCAAGTCACTGAACTATTTGACTTAAGAGCATTAATCGAAACAGATCTATTGGCTAAAGCAATCCCCAATATGACTGAAGATGACCTAACGGAAGCTGAAGGTATTTTGGACTCGCTTGATGTGGCATTTCAAGATAAAGACCAAATAGAACGCTGGAGTGGATTAAATTCTCAGTTCCATACCTGTTTATACCGCGCAGCAGACAAACCTCATACCATTGAAGTCGTCAATGGGCTGAATACCAACTGTGATCGGTATGTCCGCTTACAGCTATTTTTAGCGAGTGGTATTCCTAAAGCACAGCAAGATCATAGAGAATTGCTAGACTATTGTAGGAAGGGTGACGTTGATAACGCTGTTGAACTGTTACGCAGTCACATCCTTCATGCTGCGGCAGCTATTAGAGTTTTAGTTGCTCAACAAGAGGGCTAGCTCACTGTTGAGCGTTAAAAGACTTGTTAAGCTTTACTTATACTGATTGACAAGGCAGAGCGCAGGTTCTGCTTTTTTATTTTTGAGAGATAACCTAATGCAGTACGCTACTATTACAGGTTGGGGAAAGTGTGTTCCGCCCGCTACCCTAACAAACCATGACCTTTCAACATTTATCGAAACCTCTGATGAATGGATTAAATCTCGCACAGGTATTAGCCAGCGTCATATTAGTCATGTCAACACTTCTGAGCTTGCCTCTGTTGCCGCTCAAAGAGCACTTGCTGCCGCCGGTATTGAGGGTAGCGATCTAGATATGATAATTCTAGCAACCGCAACACCTGACACACTGATCCCAAATATCGCTTCAACGGTTCAAGCTAATGTGGGTGCAACTTGCGCAGCCTTTGATATCAATGCTGCATGCAGTGGTTTCCTTTATGGCGTTGGCCTAGCGAGTTCACAAATAAAGAGCGGCCAATGCAAAAAGGTGCTCGTCATTGGTGCAGAAAGACTGTCGTTCTTTTTAGATTGGTCACGACGTGACACCGCCGTTTTATTTGGTGATGGTGCCGGCGCAGTTGTATTAGAAGCAACAGATGAAGCAATTGGTATCTTAGGCTATGAGCTGAATAATGACCCTGCTGGCAGAGACATTCTTAAAGCCGGTTTTGGTACTGCAATGGATCGATTTGACGCCGCTTCACTCGATTTTTATATCGAATTTAACGGTCAAGAGATCTTTAAACGTGCCATTGCAGGCATGGGTAAGTTAAGTACTAAAGTGATAGAGAAATGTGGCATCGATAAGGAAGATATCGATTGGGTGATCCCTCATCAAGCTAACGAGCGTATTATTGATACTCTGATTAGCCGCATGAAAATTCCAAAAGAAAAAGCCATTGTGAATATTGCAAATTACGGCAATACTTCTGCTGCAACTATCCCTATTGCGATTTGTGATGCGCTAGAGCAAGGTAAAATCTTACCAAATCAAACCATTTTATCTTGTGCATTTGGTGCAGGATTGACCTCGGCCGCAGCCTTAATTAAATGGGGTGACAGAGTGACTCCAATTAATATTAGTGATGCAGAGCTGCCACCTTGTGATAAAACCGGTATTGAACTGGTGAGCAAAGCGGTAAAGCATTTCTGTAAATAGCCTAGCCAGAAACACCGTTTGTTTAAAAACACCGACCTAAACCGTCGGTGTTTTTGTATCAAATGATAGCTTCATCCCAATAGACAGCTTCTTCAAAGTACATTCCAATTTCATTGTTGAGTTTACTAAAACTCGATAACGCCTTCTCTTCGCCACTTAAACAATGCCACACAAATCGATGACAATTATTGTCTAACAGATCATATTTTCTATAGGTAAATATTGCTTGTTGTGCCCGAGCTAAAACCAGAGCCCCAACTAAAGGTTGGTGAAGATGATTACACGCTTGAAAAATCTGACTGCCACTTCTGCCAGCCAAAAAGCGCTTAGTTGAAACGGCGCGTACTAACCCACTTCCATGTAACTCAACTAAGGTGTCGTCCCCTAGCCAAATTCCCGTGTGTTCAATGACGCCAAAAACAAAACAGCAAATAATCGAACCCGGTTCGAGTTGAACTTTCTTATCGCCAGTGTGCCATAAGCTAGGGCCAAGTTCGGCATTGGCACCCCTGGTATGATCAGACACAGCCTTACCCTGTAATCGCTTCGTCGCGATGTCTTTTTGATTTTTACGTTCATCAGCAATCAAAGCAGCACCAATTGCTGCAGCTCCTAACCAAACCAAGGGTAATGGCATAAAAATCCCTATCGCGCTAATGACACTTAATATCAAGTAAGTTATAGAACAGTGCTTAATTTAAGAAGCCTAAAAATGTAAGCAAAACTACCTGTAAATTATAGTCATCATATTCATCTCTTGAATTTAAACGTCAATATGACAATAGTAATGACGAGCGAGCGAGGGCTTACAAGCGAAATTAACGTACATTTAATCTGCATAACAGCTCCAGTATCATTGAATAAAATCAACTAATACACTACTTTATAATAAGTAGTGTATTAAGGAGTGACATATGAAGGGAATCATTTTTGCTGAGTTCTTAGAATTAGTCGAAGACACGTTCGGATTAGAGATCTGTCAACAGATCCTCGATGAAAACCAAAACGACGGTGTTTATACCAGTGTAGGCACGTATGACCACCATGACCTCATCAAACTCATCGTAAGCTTAAGTAAACTCACTGGGATTTCTATTGAAGACCTACAAGAGGTTTACGGTAAATCCGTCTTTATCACCTTGTTTAACAGTATGCCTGGCCTCGAAGGCAAGTCAGACTCCACCTTTAGCTTTATCAAAAGCGTGGAGGAATATATTCATATAGAAGTCAAAAAACTTTATCAAAATGCCAACCCACCTACTTTCAACTTTATTTCAGCCACTGAAAGTCAATTAGTCATGGATTATGTGTCCGCACGCTGTATGTCGCATGTCTGCCTAGGGCTGATTCGAGGCTGTGCTGAGCATTTTGGTGAAAACATTGAAATTACAATGGACCCAATAACAGAAGACCAATCAGAAGTCCGATTTACCATCACTTATGTTTAAACAGTGAGGCGATGCGCAATCTATGCTCAACGATGAAATCCAAGCATTAACCAATAGAATTGAATTGCTTAATCGAAAAATAATCCGAGAAAAAGCAGCAAAAAAGGCAGCTGAAGTCCTGCTGGAAGAAAAAAGTAGAGAACTTTATAGTGCAAAACAACTTGTCGAAGACTCACTCATTCATATAAAAGAGCAGTCTAAGCAAGGCATGGCTCTGCTGCATTTTAAAAGCCATTTAGAATCAATTTTACTCGATTACAATCAACTGCTTCTGCAAAAACCTATCTCCAATATATTATTACAGCGCTTACTTGATGACCTGATTGGCATTGAAAATATTAAAGCGAGTCGTATCCGCTTCAAATCACCGATAAAAGAAAATGTTTTTGATACTTTTTTAGCCGGTAACAAAGCCCTGATCCAACCTATTTCAACCGCAAACCAACCATTATGTTGGTCTGATGATCATCAGCAGATTAAGCTTATCATCAAAACTCAAGCCTCTATCTTAGGCAGTCTCACACTCGTTATTGAATCCCCAACCTCATGGCAAAATACCGTTGAGAAACAGCTTCTGCTATTCTGTGACATGATCAGCGCCGCACAACGACGACAAGAGTTATTAGAAAATACCATCAAGGAGAAGTTGCGCGCAGAGTCTTCAGAGCAGTCTACTCGTGATTTTGTCGCGATGATTAATCACGAATTAAGAACCCCACTTAATGGTCTATTAGGCTCCGCTGATCTGATGCTTGATACATCGTTGTCGAGCTATCAGCAGCAACTACTCAATACCATGCATCAGTCTGGTGAGCTATTGCGGGTGATTATTAACGACTTGCTTGATCTCAGTAAAATGAGCGCTGGGATGCTGCAGATTGTAAAGATTAATTTTTCTCCTGAGAAATTGTGCAAAATGATATTCGATATTTTCAAACAGCGCACCGATGAGTTCGGGCTGTTATTTAACTACCATTATCAACAATCAATTCCACAGACATTAATTGGTGACCCAGATCGTATCAAACAGATCTTAGTCAACCTTATTGGCAACTCGATAAAGTTCACCAGACAAGGTGAGATAAAAGTCGATATCTATTGGGCCGAGCAAGCACTGTGTTTTACGGTCCAAGATAGTGGCTGCGGGATCCCAGAAGACAAAATACCGACACTTTTTGACCCTTTCACTCAAGTGAATAACTCGAGTAATCGAGCTTATGAAGGCACTGGGTTAGGCCTCGCAATCTGCAAACAGTTAGTTGATGAAATGAAAGGAGACATCAGATTAACATCGACCCTAGGTGAAGGTAGTTGTTTTGATGTTTCCTTACCCCTAGATATCGCTAAAACAAGCGTATTAAATATCAAACAATCTCAAGCTCAGTATCCTATCGAGACACTGGACGTATTGGTCGTGGAGGATAGTAAAGTTAACCAAATGCTGATTGAAATGATTTTAGCTAAATTCAAAATAACCCCCGCCATGGCTAATAATGGTCAAGAGGCGATAGACTTTCTCGCGAACAATAGCGTTGATATTATCTTTATGGATTGCAGAATGCCGGTCGTGGATGGATTTGAAGCAACAACTTTACTACGCGACAAAGGTTATACCAAACCCATCATAGCCTTAACGGCTAGTACAACCTCGGTGGAAACTGAACAATGTTACCACTGTGGAATGGACGAAATAATCAATAAACCTTATCAACAAGAAGATATCAAGAGTGCACTGATAAAATGGGGACACATTATTGATGCTGCAAAGCAGTAAGTATTTATCCAGTCTTTATGGACGAGTTATTTAGCGAATAAGATCAAACAAACTCAACTCATCTTGGCCTGCTATCCCCGCCATTTGAGCCAAGAGCAACTCACCACAAGCCAATGCATCAACCGTCGCATTATGCGCAGCATATATTGGCAGACCATAGCGGCGCCGACATGCATCTAGCCTTAAAGAGCCTTCTTTAATGACATCATGTTGCCGTAATAAGCGGCTTCGCTCTAGAGACATTGTATCTATTGCAAGAAAAGACATTCTTTCACCTAGACTACGATGAACCTCTGTTTTAAGAAAACACATATCTAAAGGCGCATGATGCGCCACTAACACATGGCCTCGTGTTTGATTTAAAAACCAGACCATTGCCTCTTTAGCTGACGTCGCTGTTGCTAACTCCCTGTCGACAATGCCGTGTATTATCGCGCTATCGCCAACGCTACCTTCAATACTCACCAATTTATGTTGTGCTTTTTCAAGCTGCAACATCCCATTGTAAATAGGCACCAAGCCAATACTTAAAATCTGGTCACATTGAGGATCCAGACCCGTCATTTCTAAATCTAAAGCCATCAGCGGAATTTGTGACAAAGGCTTTGATACATTATCCAATACGGCACGGTAATAGGCTTCAATGGTCTTATTAACCGCTTTGAAGATACGCCAGCGCAACTTGCTCTGTAGATAAAGGCTTTTCAAAAGAATTAGTAACTCCGCATCATTTTCAACTTAAGCCCTACTTGTCCATCGTGTACCACTTTAAAGGCATCTCTTAATTGATGCCGTACTAAAGAAGAGACGTCTTTAGGCATTAGATAGTTGGTCACCGGTTTTGCATGAGTGTACTGGTAACCTTGATTAGATAGCCGCATATGCGCGATAAACTCATGCGCATCGGCCAAATTAAGTGCATCGTTGCGGTTAATGATATTTTGATCCATTAGCGCTCTAATTCGTTTAGCGGTGTTAACCTCTTTAATGCCAGCAGACAATGCATACACCCGTGCAATATCATTAATCAACGCATTACCTTTGTGTTTTAGATCAATCCCTTTGACCTCAGTCCCATCACGCTCCAACACAAACTTTCTGAAAAAACCGAGGGGGGGTGTACTCGTTAAAGAATTACCGGTCAGACCTGCGAGGAAAATATCATTACCTTGAGTATTTTTAAGAACATCATCTTGTAACCCATCAAACAAAGATTGAGGTCCAAAAACAGAGCGCATATCAAAAAATATACTGCAGTGCATTAGCGCTTTAGGATCCGGTGTATTAACCCACTTATCAAATACAGATCGCCAACCATTAAGTGACATTCTCCATTTAGGATTTTGCGCCATAATGTCACCAGGGCAATAAATATAACCACACTCATCAAGCCCAGCACAAACCGCCTTCGATAACGCTTCAAAATAACCTTGTGCTGCAGCATCCGGTTCATGGGCAAGTAGTAAACCATTATCTTGATCTGAACATGCCGCTTGATCTTGCCTACCCTGAGAGCCAAACGCTAACCAACAAAATGCCATAGGTGCTTCACCTAACAGTTGCTGATTTAATACAATAAGCCGCCTTGTTAATGCATCAGTGACCGACGTTAACACTCGCCCTATCTCCTCTGCTCTTGCATCGGCACTGATCAGGTTTTGCAGTAAAAGAGGGATCTGTTTACTGACTTGAATCAAACTAGCAAGATCTTTTTGCCGCTCAATTTCGCCAATCAACAATAAAGGCTGTGAACTCTGGCCGCGTAAAATATCAGTACTGGTAATCACCCCTTTTGCCTTACCATTGTCGACCACGGGCAGATGATGAATATTATGTTCACTCATCAACAGCATCGCTTCAAATACCAGAGAGTTTGATTCAATTGAGATTGGTGTGGTTGTCATTGCTTGATGTACAGGAAGGTTACCATCAAAGTTTTCGGCCAAAACACGGTTACGTAAATCTCTATCGGTTAAAATACCGACGAGCTTATTATTATCAATAACCAGTACGGAAGAGACGAGCGACTTTCGCATACACCTAGCCGCATCAGCAACGGAGGCTTTCATGTCGATCATTAGCGGAGAATTAGACATTAAGGTGGTAATACGGCTAGTCGTTGTAAGCTCTTTTGCTTTAAATCGTCCTTGATGCCTTAAGCGCTTTGCAAACGCCTTATTAAAGAATCGATCGAACTCGCGGCTTTTAGTGCGCAGTAGATTAAATATATCAGGCGGTAAATGGTAGACCAGGCCATCTTCTAAAATAGCGACCCGATTACTGGCCTGCTCTCCAGATAATAAAGACGGAAAGCCAAAATAATCGCCCTCGCCGAGCCTATCTAATAGCTCACCATTAATATCTCTGACTTCGAACGCGCCACTTCTAACAATATAAAGTTGCGGGTGTGACGGGTCTAAAGGAACAAAATTTGCGGCTTTACTGTAGTAGCCGACCGTTAAGGAACGGCAGCAACTCGCCAACGTGGCTTCATCAAGCGACTCAAAGGGTACGCTTTGTTGTAAAAACTGCATGATGGGTTGTAATTCGCTTGCATCCATTTAACCACTCCCTAGCTCACATCCTCTATATTCAATGACCACTATAGCGTTTACTCCAATGCTAGGACTATTCGACCAAAGGCCAGTTATAGACATAAAAAAAGAGCGCTTAATGCGCTCTTCTTATTCTGCTTACAAATTAGGAACTAGTGATCTTGTGCTTCACCTGAACCTTTAGGGAAACGAATAGACTCAACCATGTCCACAACATCTTGTGGTATGGTTGCCGTGACTTTAGTGACACCAAAGGCGACGGCAAAGTTAATCATCATACCCAGCATACCAATACCTTCTGGCGATATCCCAAGGAACCAATTATCACTGGTGTTTGCACTTGGATTAACAAACTTGAAGTAAACAATATAAGCCGCAGTAAACAGTAGACCCGTTACCATGCCTGAGATTGCGCCTTCCTTGTTAACTGTCTTAGAGAAGATCCCCATGATAATAGCTGGGAACAGTGACGATGCCGCCAGACCAAATGCTATCGCAACAACCGCCGCGACAAAACCAGGTGGATTAATACCGAAGTAACCTGCCATCACAATCCCCAATGCAGCTGCAATTCGGGCGTACAACAGTTCCTTCTTATCTGAGATATCAGGCATTAAGTTTTTCTTCAGCAAGTCATGCGATACCGAAGTCGAGATCACCAGTAGAAGACCCGCAGATGTCGATAATGCAGCAGCCAAACCACCCGCAGCAACCAGCGCGATAACCCAAGCAGGAAGATTAGCAATTTCAGGGGTCGCTAGAACCATGATATCGCGGTCAATCTTCATCTCATTTTCTGCACCCTTGGCATAGTAAATCTTGCCGTCTTCGTTCTTATCATCCCACGTAATCAGTCCAGTCTTTTCCCAGTTCTTAATCCACTCAGGTGCCGTTTCATAGGCAACTCCAGTAGACTCAGGGCCATTAATGGTTTCAATCATGTTGACACGAGAGAACGCGGCTAATGCTGGAATAGTGGTGTACATAATAGCGATAAAGACTAATGCCCAACCCGCTGATACACGCGCATCTTTTACTCTAGGTACCGTAAAGAAACGTACGATTACGTGAGGAAGACCTGCAGTACCGAACATCAAAGCACCCGTAATAAAGAACACATCTATCATGCTCTTTGAACCTTCAGTGTATTGCGAAAATCCGAGTTCAGCAGATAACCCATCCAGCTTATCAAGAAGATAAACCCCTGTGCCATTGCCCGCAGCATCGATTAACTCAGCCCCAAAACCGATTTGAGGGAAAATGTGGCCAGTCATCATCACCGAGATGAAAATAGCGGGCACCATGAAAGCAAAAATAAGGACGCAATACTGTGCAACTTGAGTGTAGGTAATCCCTTTCATACCGCCTAAAACAGCGTAGAAGAACACCACCGCCATACCGATATAAACACCGGTTTCAACCTCAACCTCTAAGAATCTTGAGAATACAACGCCTACACCACGCATTTGACCCGCGATATAGGTGAAACAAATGAAGATGGCACACACCACCGCCACGGTACGCGCAGCTTGTGAGTAATAACGGTCGCCAATAAAGTCAGGCACGGTGAACTTACCAAACTTACGTAAGTAGGGCGCCATGCAAAGCGCTAGCAGAACATAGCCACCCGTCCAACCCATTAAATAAACTGAACCGTCATAGCCGGTAAATGACACGATACCCGCAAGTGAGATAAATGATGCAGCCGACATCCAGTCTGCTGCGGTAGCCATACCGTTCATAACAGGGTGAACACCGCCACCCGCCACATAGAATTCTTTTGTTGTACCGGCTCGAGCCCAGATAGCAATACCGATATAGAGGGCAAATGTTACCCCTACAATCAAATAAGTGAGTGTTTGTACATCCATTTCATAGCTCCTTTAAATAAGTTCTTTGTAATTAGTCTTCATGCACATCATATTTTTTGTCTAACGCATTCGCCTTCGCGACATAGACAAAAATAAGCGCAACAAACACATACATAGCACCCTGTTGTGCAAACCAGAATCCCAACTTGAACCCCATGAAATGGATTTCATTGAGTACATCTACTAATAAAATACCGCACCCGAATGATACTGTTGCCCATATGGCTAACAAACCGAGTACTAGGCGTAAATTTTCACGCCAATAACCTTCTGCCTTCTCGTTGCTTTCAAAACTCATAGCGACTCCCTTGTGCTGATTTTTATATTAAGTCAGGGTTTAATCTAGCAAGCATGCGGCGAACAACAATCGCGACCTTAGTCTAACGCTAACGGCAACCACAAATGATAATGATAGATAACATAAACATTACAACAAGATACAAGTTTACGTGCACGTAAACCAAGCTCGTTTATCGAACACTTAGTTAGACCAAGGTATTAGCCATTTTTATTGTATGAGCTGAAGCGCGTCGCGAGATTTGGCAAAATGTTTCACATGGTTTGGCAAATGAGACTGTTTCTCATCCTAAGAATTCTGTAGCGCATCGCTTGGTTTGGGGATTAGTTTCGGATGGTTTGGGAAGTAAAGCCGGCTAGCCTTCGAATGAAGACTGATTACATTGTCTTAGTTTAAATTTGAGCTTCTGGCTGAATGGGTATTTTGAGGTGTGTTTGAAAATCATTCCTGCATTGTGTTATCTATCGCTTGCAGCGTGCTCATATGCAGATACTTCTGTGACACGCTGCAAGTACATCCTTGTAAGCTCGACGACAGCATCCTTGCTGTCAACGGCCACAGCTGCATCTACACCTGCTCATCTGCCTCTTCGATTTGGCTGTAATGGGTTGAGTTTCTTAACTCTTTTTTGCACCAAAACGATTCAGTCATACATGCCCAACCAAGCTCCGCTTGATTAAGGTCGTGGCGCTTCGCCCACACCAGAGCAAGAAGGACTGCTCGTCTGATGTGAATTGATTCACAAATGCCGCGATGGCATGGTCAATGATGTTCCCGACATCATATAGACATTTCCCATATCCATATGGGTCAGATGCCAAAGAGCGGCCTATCCTCCTTGCATCCACCATGACGCCCCCGACGAAGTTATCTCCCTCGTACTTATTCGAAATAACCTAACACTTCCGATGGGGTATTGGTGTTTTATGATTATGTTGTGGAACGGGAACTTTTGTGTTCTTAAATTTAAATCTCAAATGCTGAGAGTTTGCGCTTTTATAACCCAGTGTAGATGCGGCTGATGCCTGCGAAAACAGGCCAATTCTGTTCCCTACAGAATTTGGAATTCCCTCCATCCTTGGAGGTCAGACGTTTTCGTTGAGCCTACAAGGATGTGTTTACGGCGAGTCTCAGTAGCGTCTGCACATACGCCGACCGCATGTCATTGGAACCACTTTGGTCAGCAGCTAACGCATTTATGCCCCATTACGTGTTTTACATGGATATATCTCGAGGTTTAGCCGTTTGTATTTAACCTCAATAATCTAACCTCCAATACAGTGGCCAAATTCGCTATACCACTTCACAAAGCCTGATTTAGCAGAGCGTTGTTTTTCAAGTACGCTATTGGACAGATATTAATAGGTTCACTGAGCAAGCATTAATAGATAAGAAAATATAACTTCATCAGGTTGAATTAGACATTTCTGTGGCATTGAAAATGCTTATAACAAGCCTCTTATACGCAACTAAATAACCCACTGCTTTAGTTCGCTTAGTTCCCGCTAGCGCATTCCATCGTTTATCTAGACTGCATGCGTATGGACATTCCAGCCCTAATTATTGCCAAAAACAACTTGCCTGCCAGTTCTGCACCGCTCCTATTACAAAATCGAATAGTACATGGTTGTTATAAAGCTTCGTTATCAATTAAATTATCAACATTGATTAGGCTTAGTAACCAAGTAAAGCCGAAGCGTTCCATTTACAACTTAGTCGCGGCACAGCCCGCAAAGGAATTAACAATGAAAAAAGCAATCTTAGCAACCGTCCTAGTAGCAACAACTTTTGGAGCTGCATTTACAGCCTTTGCAGCAGATAAAGTCCCTTTGTCTAAGTTTTATGAAGGTTACACGGTAGAAGAAATTCCAGCCGATGCATTCCAACAGTGGCCTTATTACACATACGCATCAGCACATATTGCAGACTTCTTACGTTACGGCGTTCACAAGCTACCTGCATCTGATAACGCAGTAAAAGTTGAGCGTATTGGTGGTTTTGAGATCTCACCTGAGCTACGAAAAGTCCTGGTCGATACTCAGGTTAAGGCTTTCGTAGTAATGAAAGATGGTAAGGTTCTAGCAGAGCACTTCGATAATGGCTTTAAAGCCGGAATGCTAAATAACTTGCAATCGGCCTCTAAGACTTTCGTTGGTGTATTGCTGAGCCACGCTGTTGACTCTGGCAAGCTTTCACTCGATGAGATAGCTAAGACTTATTTGCCAGAGCTAGAAGGTTCTATCATTGGTGAAGCGACTATCAGCGAATTGGCATCAATGAACTCAGGTATTGAACCATTAAGCGACTACCACACACCAGGCTCTAATGGCTACGAGTGGGAAAAAGAAATCGGACTGCAAAATGCAGGTGAACCCATTGGTCATTTGAATGCTATCAAGGCTGCTAAAGCAACGTCATTCGAGCGCGGAACTAACTGGGACTACACTGACCAAAACTCAGATACGCTAGCACTAATAATCGCTAAGGTTGAAGGTAAGCCATTTGAGCAGTTAATTTCTGAACTACACAATAGTTACGGTGGTAATAACGAAATTCAAATTGCTAAAACGTCCGATGGCACAACGTCTCCATCATACGGGATCAACATAAGCGCATACGATTATGCATTATTCACTGGATACATTGCACAAGGCAAGGCGGGTAGTTCTTTCTATAAAGAGTTAAAGGACTCATCTAATGACGTACTTAACGTTACACCTGTAATTAAAGATGTATTTGCCGCTGCAAGCCCTACAACGTACGACATGCAGTCTTATACAATGCTAGATCAGGACATCATCTACTCTCATGGTTCATTCGGCCAAACTGGCTTTGCTGACATTAAATCTGGTTACTCAGTAATCTACCTATCGGACTGGTACACAAATACAGACGTACCGAGCCTACAAAAGCAGTTAATCAATGCAGTTGATGTGATTAACGAGTTGCGTACTAAGTAATACTCATTTCGTCAACTAAGTGGTCAGTAATGACCAAGCTAAAAAGCAGAGTGATACCACTCTGCTTTTTGCTATTGAGGCAGAAATATTGTTGGGGGTTCGTCAGAGTCTGGCCCCACTTATTACCCCTCACTCACTTAAAAAAATATGACTCCATCAGGTTGAATTAGACATTTCTGTGGCATTGAAAATGCTTATGAAAGCCTCTTATACGCAACTAAATAACTCACTGTTCTAGTTCTCTTAGCGTACTCCATCATTCATCGAGCTAGCATGCGTATGGACATTCCCGCCCCAATTATTGCCAAAAAGGATTTACCTGCTATTTCCGCACCCTTCCTATTCGACAATCGAATAGTACGTAATTGTTATAAAACTTCGTTATCAATTAAATTATCAACATTGATTAGGGCTTAGCAACCAAGCAAAGCCAAAGCGTTCCATTGACAACTTAGTCGCGGCAAAGCCCGCAAAGGAATTAAAAATGAAAAAAGCAATCTTAGCAATCGCAATAGTTTCTCTATTCTCTGGTTCTGCAATGGCAGAAGCGGGTCGAACTTCTACTGGTGTCAACGGCGTGACTATCGATTTGGTTGGTGACTTCTACAACCCAAATGACACACAAATGCTGCAAGAGACTACACCCGTCATTAAATTTGACGGACTCACAGTTGAAGGTGGTAAGCAGGTCGTTAAAGGTTACGTTGAAGCATTTGGCACAAACGTACACAAGGACGATATTGCAGGTAAATTAGCTCAGTTAAACGATGAATACAATGAAGCTGAACTTAAAGGCATCATCGCGACAATGGATTTACTTAAAGCTGACTTCCCTGGGTTGTTGAACTACTACCAGGGTATCGGTGAAGCGACAGGCTACACACTTGAAGAGACATATTTAGCAGCATGGGCTTCTGATGGTTTGTTTGCGAAGATGGTACAAGATGTGGGTAAGCATATCTTAGCCGACCTTAAAGAAAGTACAGATAAAACACGTGGTTGTACTGCTATTGGTTGGGACAACGGTGTCATAGGTCAAAACCAAGATATGCCTATCTCGCTAGGTGGTCACGGTGCTATTTTGAAAAGTGCTGACTTGATTGTTCATGCTCCAGAACCTTTCTTTAACGCTATCGCTATGGGTCGTGGTTTATCGACTACAGCTAATACAGTTGATGCGTTCCACGCAAGTGCTCTTGAAGATGGTGTACCTATGAGTGGCTTAGCTATGGCTATGGCTAATAAGTTCGATGATGCTAACGTTGCGAAAGATACATTACAGGACATCCGTACTAACTCTGCAGTAGCTCTTGGTTTAAGCGACCTTAAAGGTAACGTTATGCACATTGAGAACCAACTAGGCAAGAACATTGTCCTTGATGGTACGCTGCGTGGTTACACGGTTCACACTAACCACCCAATAGGTCAAGAGCAGGCACTTGTTGATACTTACGCTAACGGCGATGCACAAGCGTTTGACTATGCAGTTAAGACGACACTATGGCGCAATGAACATGCAGAAGTTGCGGCCAAGTTTAGCCCGACTAAAGATGTTGCCGCATTGAAAGACTTGTTCTTACAAAAGCCTTTGCTTAAATCACCTTATGAAGGCAACGAGTTCGTAACCACTAACGCTATCATTCATGACTTGAATGAAGGTTGTACTTACGGAACAACCTGGATGCCTAGCATGCAAGAATACACTCAAGTGTGTTTTGATAAGTAATCGTATCGAGGGGCGTTTAGGAAACAACGCCCTAGCGGGGATCTCTTGATTAGGCATCATGCTAAATGGGCTGCTGGCGTTTGTTGCTCGACGGTATAATAGACATAAAAAAGCCCACTCTAAGTGGGCTTCTAGTCTCAATTTAACGCTTAGTCTTCAAGCTGACTAAGATATTTAATCAACTCTGCGAGTGCTTCAGGTGACTGAGGTTGTGCTTTAATCAGGTACTGGCCATTAACGACTAATGACGGCACGCCACGAATTTCAGCTAATTGAGCTTGAGTGTCATAATTCATCAAGGCCAGTTTAGCGTCAGCAGAATTCATCGCTGCGTCTATCTTTTTAGCATCTAAGCCTTGGCTAACAAAAAATGATTTTAGTTGATCAGGGCGTGTGAATGCGTCCCCTTTTTCATGAATACGGCTAAAGATACTGCCATGAACTTGCTTAGTGACACTGAATTTCTGCGCTAAATAATAGGCTTCTTGACTTAATATCCAACTCGTACGCCCAGCGCCAACAGGGGTTCTTTCAAATTGAATGTCATTTTCAAGCAAATGTGCCGTCTTTTCAAAAAGCGGGTCCTGTTTGTAGCAATGACCACAATTATAGGAAAAGAACTCTCTTATTACTGGCTTTTGTGCTTCAGGGATCCCACTGATTTTAACGTAATCGACACCTTCTACATATTCCTTGGCATGTGCGCTTTGTAACGGCAGTAACAAGGTGAAAAACGCCAATATTGCACTTCCTAAAAAGACTTTAAACTGCTTCATAACACTCCTTAAATATTTAACAGACAACCAGCATATCCATGGGATCACTGAACTGATATTCAAAATTGAGCTCTTTCATTAATCTATCGCTACTAATGATCTTTCCGCTACCGCTCTCTTTTATGAATTGTGGCGCAACTAAGCCCAAGTCTAAAGCCGCTTGTTGATAAAAAGACTGACGAGCGGGATGCTTCGGCGCGCAAACATTATATGCCCCGTTTGAGGTCGGCTCAAAAACTAATTTAGAGACCGCAAGTATGCAATCATTCAAATGAACGATGTTAACGGGTGCGTCGGACTGAGACAGTTCAGTTTTACCAGCCAGAAAACGCCCAGGGTGACGTTCAGGCCCAACTAAACCCGCAAAACGAGCAATACAACTATGGCTTAGCGCTGAAAACATGGCTTCGGCTTGTAGCAGCTTGCCGCTAACCTCAGAATGAGCAACGGCATCTTTTTCAATCATCAGCTTTTCAAGTGAAGGGTAGACTCCGGTCGTACTGATAAAGATAATTTTTTGATAAGTGATATCGTGGATCAAGGTTTTTAATCTTGCCAGCTTAACTAAATAACCGTCAGGGTCTTTTCTTAAACTAGGCGGGATATTGACCACCAGACAATCGGTATTGAGCGCGACTTTTATGGCGCCTTGATTTTGATCTAGTTGTTCGTCGAGCGATAAGTCTAATGTAAACCCATTAATACCATGCTCAGTAAGCAAAGCGGCATTTTCAGCGTTGCGTTTACTACCATTAACCCTAATTCCTTGCGCAACCATTGCCTGTGCTAACGGTAGGCCAAACCAGCCACAGCCCACAATACAAACTGACTTTATCATCTTTATCCTTTATCTTTGCTTAAACTGATTCACAATGGGCTGAAGTAAAAACTAATATCAGCACTGGGGTCTAATTTTGTTAATGCTGTTTTACTTAACTCATCAATCTTTACGACCCGCTCAATCGATATATTCTCTTTAATCAAATATCGTAATGTTGTGTTCTCACCGTTTTCATCACATGCAAGCACGTGAGGTTGCTTCACTAAAGGGGTAGTGACCAGCACTTTTGCCACTTGAGCATTTGATAGCAACACTAATGTACCGGGAGGATAGATCCCAAGCACTTTGACCAGTGCCGAAATCAATGATGGTGCATGCTTACCCACTCTTTTTTTAAAAAGATAGCCTAATGCGACTTGCGGAGAACGCCCTTCTCCCCCCTTTAGTAAAAGCTCGAAATCATTTGCCAGTGCAACGATTTGTGTGCTTAATGCGATTGCAGACCCTTTCAGTCCGTCAGGGTAACCACTGCCATCTGCCCATTCATGGTGATGTAATACAATATCGAGCACCGCTTCAGGAAATAGATTTTGTTTGGTCATCATGTCATAGCCAAACTTAGGGTGCATCTTTAAAAAGTTAACTTCATGATCGGATAGATTCGACTTTTTCCGCCGGATCACATCAGGCACTTTAAGTTTCCCTAAATCATGAAACAATGCCCCCATCGCCATATCACGCAATTCAGAATTTGTGCAGTCCAGTAAATGCCCCAACATCATCGATAGTACAGCAACGGATACGCCATGCTCGGTTATCGCGCTGTCTTCACCACTATTGACTAATGCAAGGCACGGTATTGGAGTTTCCTTAATGTGATCCATCAGTGATTCAACTAACGTCGCTGCCGCTCGATAAGCCCCCTCTGGTTCAGCGCTCATTTTTGAAAACGCAGTGCGACATTCTACACCGCACTTTTGGAATCGTTGCTGGCTAATTCTTAATGATTTTCGTAGAGATGAAAGTTGCTCTTTTGCATAGTCTTCTGCAGACTGTTCTACCACAGTTGCTACCGGTTGTGCAGCTGTCGTAGTGATTAATTCTTTGCCTGCAATTAAGTACACATATGAGATATTCAAGCTTTTAATCAACTCTATCTGTGCTCCGGTTTCAATCTCAAATTGATTAAACACAAAAGGATGATTAGTCCATGACAATGGCAGTTTAATCGTTAAGCCAACGATCAACTGCGACAAAGGTAATTTAACGCCTTTGGACATTACTGATTACTCCAGTGAAATGCACTCAATCTACAAAGCGCCTCACTTTTGAAATAGGAGATTGTGACCAATGACTTTAGCTTGAGTTGAAGTGACGCTAAAGCATTGGAATATCGATCTTACTCATATTTCGATAATAATAGCTTTCTGGTGTGAATAACAGTTAGTAAGTCAATTTTATGACGGTTACGATTAATAAACACTGATACGATTGTCGACCTTGATATGAGATCAAACATCGTCTCAGTGCATTGCAAATACTGACATAGCTAAAAACAGAAGCGAGTCTCACAATGACATTTAGACTAACCATCCTAACATCTGCCATTCTAACGTCGGCCAACGAGCCTCTAACAGGGTGATGTTTTCCGGGTATTTAACCATGACGAATGAACACGTTAGCCATTAGTTATAACTTATAGCGTAATCATCCCTTACTGATCCAACAATACCGACAATGGATATTGTATGCAATCATGAATTGTTGTACTCTAATTCTGCTCTTTGGCGTTGATAGCCCCGACTATTACTTTCAAAGGCAAACTGTCAATTGTCCTTTTATTAAGGCGAGTCGTAATCGAGTGCTGCTTATGGCTTAACTAAAGAAGGTTTTATGTTCATATCCCTGAGTCATAATATCGAATGCTGTCGATATTGCAGATTCTTTTGGCGCTGTATTTATACAGCGTTTTTTTTTGCCTATTATTCCAGAAATTGCATTAAATACCGACAGGTTGAAATCATTCAGCGCTACAGTCTGTCCACGAAGGCTGTTATCAAACAAGATTGTCGCCACCTGCAATAGGGTGCTAAACATTTTCGCAGCCCGGGAAGATAAAGCATGATAAGTGCGATTCTATAAGGCCGCTATCCATAGCCGTGTGATTAGCGACGTAACCAAATATAAAGTCACAGGCTACTCATTCGGTGCTTTCCAATCAGAAAAATAATGTGTCAATCGCTTCGAATTAAACAAATATAACGTGCTCCAAAACAGAAAAAGCGCATCTAATCCCACATTCCAGCTATAAACATAGTACGAATGTAATATCCGTTGCACCAGTAAGCTGGCATCTATACACAATAAAGCCAGTAACACCCACTTCATGTAAGGAAATAGAGGCTGTACCCACTGAGGAGTACGTTTTCTTTCCGCAATAATGACCGCGTAGACCACTAAGGCACCCGCCCCCGCCATTAATGCCATCAAGAAATCGGACTTTTGTGGATAAATTAACGCCACCAAGCCAGCCCTATCGCTCGCTTGTGTTAAAGATGCCACTAATATGCACCAACCCCGTGCCAGAAACACCAATATCAGGTAAAGCATCAGCGGGGGCTTAATATGGCCTTTATCGTCAAGCCAAGTAATATTGCTGAAATTCAAATCATCTCCTTTGAGTCAAAATCCGTCGTCGAGACTAAAGACATTGCCATTGCAAAAGTCACCATCAACAGGGTAGATATGGTGCCAGACTTATCAATTTCAATGATTGAGTTTTATGACACAAAAAAGCTCCTTAAAAGGAGCTTTTATTGACCATGATAACTTTTAAGACAAGATGACAATCAATGCATCTTCATCAATCACTTTTACGCCAAGCTCTTGCGCTTTGGTTAACTTAGAGCCCGCTGCGGCGCCGGCAACCAAACAATCTGTATTCTTCGATACACTGCCTGCGACTTTTGCACCTAACGCTTGAAGCTGTGCCTTCGCATCATTGCGGTTAAGCTGCGTTAAGGTACCTGTTAATACCCATGTTTGCCCTTTCAGCGATAAGTTCTCGTCAGCAACATCTTCAATCACTGGCCAAGATACGCCCGCTTCGATGAGTTTATCAATAACCTCTAGGTTATGCGGCTGTGCAAAAAAGTGCTCAAGATGTGCTGCGACAATGGTGCCAACATCATCGACTTTAACAAATTCCTCTGCATTAGAGGCCTTAAGCGCAGCCAATGTTTTAAAGTAGGCGGCAAGGTTTGCTGCCGTCGCTTCTCCTACCTCGCGGATCCCTAATGCATATAAAAAACGGGAAAAGGTGGTCTCTTTTGCCACACTGATGGCAGCTACAAGCTTAGTCGCAGACTTCATCCCCATGCGCTCAAGCATCGTCATCGCTGATGCTGTCAGCCTAAACAGATCGGCAGGACTTTCGACTAGCTCCTTATCAATTAGCTGCTCAACCACTTTATCACCCATACCGTCAATATCGAGCGCTTTTCGAGAGGCAAAATGTTTAATGGCTTCTTTACGTTGTGCTTCACAGAACAGTCCACCAGTGCAACGTGCTGTCGCCTCACCTTCAATACGCTCCACTAGGCTTTGACACACTGGGCATTGCGTGGGAAATTCAATAGCTTCAGCGTTTTCAGGACGTTTTTCAGCCACCACGGCAACGATTTGTGGGATTACATCACCCGCGCGACGGATAATAATCGTGTCGCCCACTTTAACCCCAAGACGAGCGATTTCATCCGCATTATGCAATGTCGCATTTGAGACGGTCACGCCACCGACAAATACCGGTTTAAGACGTGCAACTGGGGTCACAGCCCCGGTACGACCGACTTGGAAATCAACGCCCTCTAACAGCGTCATCTCTTCTTGTGCCGGAAACTTAAACGCGGTAGCCCAACGAGGGGCTTTAGCCACAAAGCCAAGGCTCAACTGATGCGCGATTTGATTAACTTTAATCACCACACCGTCAATTTCAAACGCTAAGCCACTGCGACGCAGTTGAATATCATTGTAATATTCCATCACCTCGGCAATCGAGTCGCAGACGTTAACTTCTTGACTGACTGGCACGCCCCAAGAGCGTAATTGTTCAAGTTGGCCATAATGACTGTCGGCAAGCTCCCACGTTTCAGGCTCAACCACCCCTAACGCATAAGCATAAAAACCTAAGGCACGACTGGCTGTAATTTTACTGTCTAACTGACGCAAACTCCCTGCAGCCGCATTACGAGGGTTAACAAACAGCTTGTCACCTTTAGCTAATGCGCGTTTGTTAAGTGCATCAAATGCTTGGTGCGGCATAATCACTTCACCACGAACTTCAACCAGTGGAGGAAATTTATCACCACGTAGCGTTAATGGTATCGACTTTATAGTACGTACATTCTCAGTGATATTTTCGCCCGTTTGGCCATCGCCACGGGTGGCTGCACGCTCAAATACGCCATCACGATAAACAATACTCACCGCTAAACCGTCGAGTTTAGGCTCGCAACAATAACTAAGGTCCGTACCCACTTTATCGGCAATTCTGGAATGAAATGCGCTAAATTCAGCTTCATCAAACACATTATCTAAACTCAGCATCGGCTTTAAGTGAGTTATTTGATCAAACTTCGCCAACGCCTCACCGCCAACACGTTGTGTAGGAGAGGCTGCACTCGCTAATTCAGGGTATTGGATCTCAAGTTCGTTAAGGCGCCTAAGTAATCTATCGTATTCAGCATCTGGAATAGTAGGATTATCATCTACATAGTAATGGTAATTGTGCTGATTAAGTTGGCTAGTCAGTGCTGCGATTTCTAGTTCAATAGCTTGCATTTATTTTGTCCACATAATAACAAAGGCCGCCGAAGCGACCTTTTAAAAACCGGTTTAACTAATAAGTTGGCTCTGCGTTAAACCTGCGCTCTAATTCGTTGAATATAATTCTGTTTCGTACTATCGAGCCACGTATCGCGGCCACCATCAAGTACAATGCCGCTGAGATCATCTGCAATTTGATGAGCTGAGTTAAGCATAATAGAGAAGTTTCTCAGTGCGTCGCCGTGACAAGGTAATGTCATAAACAACACTACGCCTTGGGTCGAGAACTGCTCCATGCTATCGGGGTCAAATACACCAGGCTTAACCATGTTAGCCATTGAAAATAACACTTTCCCGGTCCCAGCATTGTCTTCATGGCGATGGAATATATTCATCTCACCAAATTTAAAGTTCAATGTCAGTAAGCAAGGTAATAATTCTGCACCGTTAAGCTCTTCACCCTCTTTAGCCACCACATGTAATACCAACACATCTTGTGGTTCACCTAAAGGTTGCTCTTGCTCTACCTCGTCTGCAACAAAACTTTCTTGGGCCGCTTCAGTGCTTAATATTGATTCGTCAGCACCAAATAATGACGGTTGAATCGGTGTGTCTTCCGTAAGCACGTCAGGTTCAGCTTCTGATAGAGAAGGCTCTACTCGAGTCGTTTTTGCTGCGCGAGCGGCTTTTTGAGTTGGCGCTTCAGTTAAACTAAATGCGGTATCAACATTGGATTCAAATACAGTGTCGACATTAGCCGTTGCGCCCGCTTCTGCCATTAATGGCTCAATGCTCTGCTCAGTGACCGTTGATTCATCACTTTGCGCCTTGATGATCCTCACTTCGCCGATACCATCGTTATCGAAACCTTGAGAATCTCTACGCTCTCGATTGATATCGGTCATAGGGCTTTGTTTGAACCCTTTAGGTTGTTGCTTTCTTATAGACCAAAAACCATGCACAAGTACGGCAATAATCGCTATCGCCCCTAAAAGAAGCAATACCAGTTGCAAATTTTCCATTGGTTACCCTGTAATTCCTATGTTCATCCAGCGTCGGCTAACGCCACCGCTTCATCGATATCTACCGCCACAATGCGCGAAACGCCGGGCTCATGCATAGTCACACCGATAAGTTGATCGGCCAATTCCATGGTGATCTTGTTATGACTAATATATATAAATTGTACGCTTTGGGACATCTCTTTTACTAAACGACAGAATCGTTCAACATTGGCATCATCCAAAGGTGCATCAACTTCGTCCAACATACAAAAAGGTGCTGGATTCAATCTGAAAATAGCAAAAACTAATGATAAAGCCGTTAACGCTTTTTCTCCACCAGAAAGAAGATGGATTGTACTATTCTTTTTACCCGGTGGCCGAGCCATAATCGTGACGCCGGTTTCCAGAAGATCGTCACCCGTTAACGCTAAATAGGCACTCCCACCCCCAAATACTTTTGGAAATAAAATGCCTAAATCTTTATTCACTTTCTCAAAAGTATCTTTAAATTTACTTTTGGTTTCGGTATCAATTTTCCGAATCGCTTCTTCCAAGCTACTCAATGCGGAATTTAAGTCTTCATCTTGGCTATCTAAATAGCTTTTACGCTCGTTTTGTTGATCAAACTCTTCAATAGCGGCGAGGTTTATCGCCCCTAAGTGCACTATTCGAGCTCGCAAACGTTCTAACTCTTTTTGACGCCATAAAGTGGTACGATTCGCATCGAGTTTTAACAATACCTGCTCAACATCGATACCCTGCTCATTTATTAGGCTGAACTGGCTGTCGATTTGCCCTTTTAAACCTTCACGACGTAACTTTAACGTGCTCATGTTCTGAGTCAAGTCTTCAATCTTTACAAGCTGTTGTTTTTTATTCGCTCCAGCGCTATCGCACCGTTCTTGAAGGCCTGCCTGTTGCTGTCTAATACCACTCAATGCTTGCTGTTTCACTTGTTGAACTTCCAATGCTTGCGCTAACTGCGTTTTTATTGGAAGTGTATTATGATTGGCGCTACCACTCTCTTTATCACCCAGTTGCGCTAGCACTTGCTTTTCGTTGTGCTCAAGCTCTTCAAGTCGTTGCTGCTGGTGATTAACCTTTTGCCCTATTAAAGCGAGTTGAGTCTGGGTAGTTTGTTCAGTTTTAAGTCGCGTTTTAAGTGACTGCTCAGAGCTGCTTAGCAAGGCTTTAAGTTTATTGAGCAACGTAGATGCCGCGAGTTTGTCGGTTTCAGCGGTCTGCTTTCTTTTTTGAGCTTGCTCAAAAGTATGTTGTAACGCTAGGGCATCCTGTTGTAACTGCATTTTCTGAGTCGATAGCTGTTGCTGCTCTTGACTGGTTTCTGTCAGCTCTTGCAGTAACTGTTTGTGCCGCTCATCAGTGTCATTTATAGCATGTTGCATCGCTTTCACTTGCGACTGCAATCCCGCTAGAATCACTTTTTGCGCTTGGATCTGTTGATGTTTTTGCTGCTGAACTGTGACTAATGGTTCTAGCTCTTGCGCTTGCTTAGACAGTGCTTGTGTCAACGAGCTTAAGTTGTTTTCGGTATTGTCTACGGCTTCGATAAGTGCGCTGTATTCATTCTTAAGTTGCACTAACGAGCTTGACTCCGACGTTTTTTCAACGATAAAGTCAGCCCCAACAAGATAACCGTCGGCGGTAGCAAACATCTCATGTTCAGCGAGTACCGTGCGTTGCTGTATGGCTTCATCTTTAGTTTCTAGCCATTTAACCTGGCTTAACCATGGTTGTAAATTCACCGGTGTATTAATCACATGGTTAGTCATTGGGTTAGCGTTAAACCCAGTGGTTATTTCAGTAACATCGTCGAGGAGTACAGGAGAGTTAAGTACATTGGACAGTAATAAATCGACCGAGCGCTCCCAACCAGGAGTCACCTCAATAACTTGCCATAGCTGAGTGCAGGCAATGTCATTTTCGTTAGGCAGTAACTGCGAAACTACGGACAAACGCCCTTTTTCATCGGCTAATTTGACTTTAACGGATTCAAGTTCAATTTTAAGCGCATCGCTTGCGCTTTGACGAGTTTCAATATTGAAACTCAGCTCGTCATAAACCTCTTGTTCACCTTCGGTCTCTGTCATTAGCGTATCGCACTGACTCGTTAACGCGTTAGCCTTAAGCTCAGCAAGCTTTTCGTTGAGCTGTTGCGCTTTTTCCGTCAGCCTAGCGACGAGCTTTTGCTTTTGAGCAAACTCATTGACACTGTGATTAAGTTTACTTCGATTCATCTCAACGGCTAAATGCGCTTTAGCCTCTGTACTACTGTCTAACTGAAACTGCTCTGAAAGCTCACTATTGCGTTGAGTAGCTTGTACTAATTGAGCTGATTCGTTGGCAACTTGATGTTGCAAACCTTCCATTTCTGGCTGAGATTGTTGCTGTTGTTCTTTAAGCTGAGTCTGGGTTTGACTGTCGCTATGGAGTCCGGTTTGATGTAACTCTACTTGCTTTGTGATCTCTCGCAGTCGTTGATTTAAACTGTCATTTTGCTGCTCACGATGTTTCATCGATTGCTCAAGCTTGGCAATATGTGTTTTGGACAAGTAAAAGGCTTCAACTTGCTCATGCTCGCGGCTGTCCAACTCACTTAATTGCAAGCTTAACTCAGTCAAACTCAATTCAAGCGTCTGTTTCTCTGCTAATAGACTGGCTTGCTGCACTTCCAACTTACCAATCTGAAGGTTAAAACCCTCTATTTGCTGATTAAGCTCATGGTAACGAGATACCACCAGCTCAGATTCGCATTGACGTTCAGATTGCTTTAACTCTCTATATTGCTTCGCCGTTTGAGCTTGCTCAGCGAGCCTCTCTAATTGCTTACCCAGTTCAGAGCGAATATCGCCCAGCCGTGATAGGTTTTCTCGAGTATGTCGGATCCGGTTTTCAGTTTCACGTCGACGCTCTTTATAGCGAGAGATCCCCGCAGCTTCTTCAATGAATACCCTAAGCTCTTGCGGCTTGGACTCAATTAGACGAGAAATCGTTCCCTGCTCGATAATGGCGTAACTTCGAGGGCCAAGCCCGGTCCCCATAAAGAGATCGGTAATATCTTTACGACGACACTTTTGATTATTTAGAAAATAATTAGAGTCGCCATCTCGGCTCACTTGCCTTTTTATCGCTATCTCTTGATAACTGGCATATTCCCCAGCAAGTCGATTATCTTGATTATCAAATAATAGCTCTACACTGGCGACTGATACTGGTCTTCTCGCTGTTGAACCGTTAAAAATAACGTCAACCATAGAGTCGCCACGAAGATGTTTAGCTGAGCTTTCACCCAGCACCCAGCGCACAGCGTCAATAATATTTGATTTTCCACAACCATTTGGACCAATAATGGCGCTCAAAGGGTTTGGTAAGGGAATTTTGGTTGGATCGACGAATGACTTGAATCCGGCAAGTTTTATCTGTTTAAGTCTCATGATGCCGTTTTGGTCACTTCCACGCTAATTTATTTAGCGACTAAGTTTGATGGGGTTATTCCGATGCTAACTTTACCAAAGCTAACAGCATTTTGTAACGTTTTTTATCAGTGATTAACGGCTTTTCACTTGCGGATAAAATCCGACTGACTCACAATCGTGCTAATGCGCAATTTTAGCTAAAAAGAATTCTATGAATAAAACCAATCCAGTAACAAAAAAAAGCGGTGTTAATTACTTCTTAGAAGGCTTTAGTTTAATTAAACGACCCGGACTAAGGCGCTTTGTGTTTATCCCGCTTGCTATCAACTTAGTGATCTTTGCAGGCTTGATCTATTTTGCTTTCGGGCAATTGGAGCAAGTATTCGCTTGGCTAACGGGCCAACTCCCTGAATACTTAACGTGGTTGAATTTTCTTTTATGGCCACTAGCAGTGCTGACATTATTAGTGGTGTTGTCTTTTGTGTTTAGCTCAGTGATGAACTGGCTAGCGGCTCCGTTTAACGGTTTGCTGGCGGAAAAGGTAGAACAGCTCTTAACGGGCAAGCCGCTCAATACTGGGGGGGGAATCGATTTAATCAAAGATTTACCGCGGATTTTTGGTCGAGAATGGATAAAACTTAAATATTATCTGCCGCGCGCCATTGTTTTTTTGCTGCTGTTTTTACTGCCTTTTGTCGGTCAAACAGTCGCGCCCGTTTTATGGTTTCTCTTTAGTGCATGGATGATGGCAATTCAATACTGTGACTATCCTTTTGATAACCATAAAGTGCCTTTCCCTGAGATGAAATTTGCCCTTAATCAAACAAAAGGCACTAGCTTCAGCTTTGGTGCTGCAGTCACTCTGTTTTCGATGATCCCAATCCTCAACTTCGTTGTGATGCCAGTAGCGATTTGTGGTGCGACTTCAATGTGGGTTGATAAATATCGTGAAGCATACAAAAACAGCGCTATCGCACCAGAGTAACTCGCTGTAAATACCCGATTAACGCCGTTAAACCAGGTTGATTCATGGCTTAACGGTTGTTTACTCTAATGTTAGCAACTGCCTACCCTCAGACAATATTTGTAACAAATAGCCTACCTTTTTAACACGCACTTCCTTTACAATTCACCCACCTAAACGCCTAGCTTTCAATAATAAAAACAAATGAATAAAGCCACTATTTTCGCGACGTCACTGCTTGTCGCTATTTCGATCTGCTCCTTGAAGGCAAACGCCGGACAAGAAAGTCAATTCAATATTCAAATTCCATCGCTCACTGGTAACATTGAGGTAGATGGTGAATTTAATGAGCCACAGTGGAAAAATGCGGTGTCGACTCAAATAACAATCGAAACCAGCCCTGGGGAAAACATTACCGCCCCCGTAAAAACGGAGGTTAAGCTCTACTCAACCGATACCAGCCTATTTCTAGCATTTACTGCCTATGACTCCAACCCCTCTCAGATCAGAGCCAATCTGAGTGATCGTGACAATGTTTGGGGTGATGATTTAGTCGGTATAAAGCTCGATACTTTTAATGATGCTCGATTGGCTTATCAGTTCTTTGTTAACGCCTACGGTGTGCAAATCGACTCGATTGAGAATGAACTCACCGGAGATGAAAGTGATGCTTGGGATGGCATTTGGTATTCTGCTGCAACACGAACAGCAACCGGCTATCAAGTTGAAATTGAACTGCCCTTTAGAGTTCTCAATTTTGATAATACTGACCAGAAAAAGTGGGGCATCGAACTGGTTAGATTTTACCCACGAAATGAGCAGCATCGAATATCAAGCCACAAAATTGACCGAAACAACAGTTGTCAGCTGTGTCAATTTGGGGTGATGAGCGGCATGACGAATCTAGAGCAAGGCAACGATTTACAGATCACTCCATCCGTCGTTTTTAATCGAAATAGCCAGCGTCCACATGCATTAAATAGTGATTGGGACAGTGAAAATAACGTTGAACCTAGTCTAGATATTCGCTGGGGGATCACCCCAAGTACCTTATTAAGTGCAACCATAAACCCTGATTTTTCCCAAGTAGAAGCAGATGCTGGTCAGCTCGATATTAACAGCACTTTTGCACTATTTTATCCAGAGAAGCGTGCCTTTTTCCTCGATAATAAAGATTACTTTGATACGCAATTAAACCTGCTGCATACCCGCAATATTGTCTCCCCCGATTATGGACTCAAACTCACGAGTAGAGTCGGTGACCATACCTTTGCCACACTGGCGACCAACGACAGCACCACTAATTTTCTGGTACCAGGCAACTTAAGCTCTGATATCGCCACTATTGATGAAAAAAGTCAGAACTTTGCTGGCCGTTACCGTTATGACGTCGGTAAGGAGCTGTCAATGGGCGCCTTAGTCACTGCCAAAACCAGTGATAGCTATCATAACTATGTCACCAGTGTTGACGTTAAGTACCAGCCCACAGATCAAGATACATTTACCGGACAATATGTAGTTTCTGATACTCAGTATCCACTGGGGTTGTCACAAACCTTATGCAGTAACAGCGACTGTTTACCGGAAACCGATTGTGATTTAAATGACTGCGGTATTAATGAGCGAGTTTTGCGCACAAATAGTGCCGATGCCATTAATGGTGATATGTATTTAGCAAAGTATGAGCATGAAACCCGCAATTGGAACACTGTAGCGCAGTATCAGTCAGTGGCTGAGGACTTTAGAGCTGACTTAGGCTTTATTGAAAAAGTCGATTTTAGTAAATTAGTCATTGGGGGGGGCTACACCTGGTATCCACAAGACAGCAGCTTCAACAAAATTAGACTCAGTGGAGATTGGGACATTAGCCATAATCAAGCGGGTGAGAAACTAGAACAAGAAGCCGAAGGAAAGCTTGAATTTGAGGGGTTATGGCAAAGCTACACTGCGTTTGGGTTAACGAATCGTCAACGTGTGGGGAGACGCCATGATAGCGCCAGTCTAGCGGTCAATAATAACAGCCAGATGTTTGACGAAACAATGGGCTGGTTCTACGCCAATATGAAACCCACTCGCACATTGTTTCTAGAAGTGGACATTGATTACGGTGATAGTATCGATTTTGCTAATGACCAATTGGGGACTAAGTTCCTGCTTAATCCAGGCGTTAGTTGGAATGTAACCGATTCGATAGAACTCGATGTGTCGCATGTCTACCGCACCATGGATGTGGATGACGCACGCTTGTTCACCGCCAATTTAAGTGACCTAAGATTGAGCTGGTATATCGATATTCACAACTTTATTCGACTATCTAGCGTTTACACCCATATTGAAAGAGATCCGAGCCTTTACCTATACAGCTCACCGAATAAGGTGCAGCAAGACTTGGGTAACGAGATCCTTTATGGCTACAAGCTTAACCCACAGAGCGTATTTTATGTAGGCTACTCTGATGGCTTAAAATCTAACGATTCTATTGACTCATTAATGAAAACTGAAGAAACCTATTTCATGAAAATGAGTTACGCCTGGATCCTCTAGAAATTTAAATAATAACATTAAAAATCAGTATATTGAAAATATAAAACAGCCAACAAAAAGGGCTTAAACAAAATCGTTAAGCCCTTAATCATTTTAATCACGTGGTTAATATTACGCTATACACACCAAATTACGTCCACTCGATTTTGCTTCATATAATGCGACATCAGCGCGTTGTAGCATGTCGTCAACGCTCTCACCCACAATAAAACTTGCGACTCCAGTGCTGACAGTAATCGTCAAGTCTCCTTTGCTGGTCGTTACAGGTTTGCTCTCCAGCTGCATTCTAAATCGGTCTAACAATGCAAATGTTTTCTCGACACTAAGTCCTTTAAAACCAATAACGAACTCTTCACCGCCGAATCTAGCTACGGTAAAGTGCTGTGAAAAAGACTGCTTTAATCGCGCCGCGAATTCTATAAGAACTTCATCACCGACATCATGGCCATAGGTATCATTCACTTTTTTGAAAAAGTCGATATCCATTAACCCTAAAGACAGCATCCTTTGATTTCGAACGATTACAGGTAACTTGTCTTCATATAAACTAAAGAAATAACGTCGATTAAATACATTGGTAAGATAATCTAAATTGGCTTGTTCCCAAAGTTTTGCCATCATGTCTAAGGCATCAAGCGTGTTGAGCACCCGACAATGGAACTCTTCATGAACAAAGGGCTTTTGTAAGAAGTCATTCGCGCCATTTTTAATAAATCGAGCCGACAGACTTTCATCACTGTCACTCGACAAACCAATAATCGCCATATCTTCTCGACTGAACTGCTCTCTAACTTTAATGATCAGTCCAAAACCATCTAATCGTGGCATGTTGTAATCGGTAATAAGCAGTTTAATATCGGCGTTACCTTTGAGAATATCGAGCGCGGCTAAGCCGTCATCGGCTTCGATAACCTGAAACAGATGCTGCTCTAATAAACTGCGAATAAACTTACGACTCACTAATGAATCGTCTGCTACCAGTACTTTAACGCTTTGGTTACGCTGTAAACGCTTTACCAACTTGGCCGTATATTCATAGCTAAAGCGGTTCTCTTTTAGCACATAATCGACGATACCCAATTGCAAAAGTCGTGAACGTTCTTGAGGGTTCCAGCTCCCCGTTAATACGATACAAGGGAGTTGCTGCGCAAGCACCAGCTTTACTATCTCTCCGTCTTGCGCGTCTGGAAGATTGAGATCCGTTACCGCGACAAAGTAATCATTTTCTAATAATAGCTTTTTCGCACTCGCCATATCGGGAGCGACATCGACCACACAATCTAATTCTTGGGTTATTAAATGACGCATTACCCTTGATACAACTTGGCTATCTTCAACCACTAAGATCCGCAACTTCACTCTCCTTAAATCCCTTACAGCTTCTCTACGTCCCTTAATCGGCCTTTATAAAAGACTCTTTAATGATTAAGTTTCCATATCGAAAGGGAAAACTACATCTGTAATACCAATTCCATTAAATAGTTGATCATACAAAACATATTGTCTCTTTTCGTATTCAGCTTAACGTTTACTTGCCTGAAACGGTATACATAATACTACTTAGCTGCAACTTTTGTATGAGTGGGTGCATTTAGCGTGTTAACCGTTATTTTGTCCTCTGGATGTTCAAGTGGGATCTTTCTTAAATCAATAACAACGGTGGCAGAAATCTTATCTTGTATCGCTTGTCTGTTAGCGTCCCAAAATATTTGGATGAAACCTAATAAGCCAGTAGTAAAACCAGCGGCATAACCGCCATATCGCCCAAAGGCCGCCCATAAGGTAATTTTGGAACCATCGAGCTGAATAACACTGATCCCCAACAGCTTCTTACCCAGTGTTTGTCCATCAAACCAAGCCGTAAACACCGTGAAGTAAAAAGCAGCCCAACCAAAGCCTAATCCCAGATCATTGAGTGAACCGATTAACCAAGCTAATGGGCTTGATTTGGGGTCTTCAGCGCTGTTCGAATCTGAGTCACTAACATCAGCCTCTGCCTGCCAATCGTCTTGATCAACCTTCGCTGGTGCATCTGTTACGCTGTCTCCGATGAAGGCTTCAGCGGCGATAGACTCATCATTGCTCTTTATCGGCAATTCTTTGATGCCTGTTTCTATTAACTGAGCATTCAATGCATTATTTTCTTGCTCAGATAAAGGCAGATCATTGATAAGTTCTTGTAATATTCGGGTTTGCTCAATTGCCGATAGGTTGGAATGTGATAACGCATCTTTAACAGAAACTAAACGTTGTTGAGCGCATTCATAGTCTTGGCACTGACTAGCAAAAATTATCTCAGGCAAGTAATTGCTTAATTCTGTCAATGTTTGCAACGTTTCAGAACCAGAACCTCCTTGAGGGTTTATCGTTTGGACTTCTCCGCTCTGTTGTATGCTATCGCGGTTTTCCTCTTGGTAATTTACCAGCGCAAATATCATTCCAACCAACATCAAAGCGTAAAGTGCCCACTTTACAGCCTTCCCCATAGTGCGGCTTCTTTTTTGGACCACCACAGTGATAGCGACCATTAATACAAAGACCCAACCCGCATTTTCGGCCAAAGCAGCAACAAGCAAACCGTCGACAATAATTGCTAATATACGTTTTAAAGGGCTAGCTAACGGTTTGTAAAGTACATTTGGGGCTATTTTAAAGGCATAAGGAGTGACTAATGATTTAGGATCTATCGCATTATCGGTGTGTGATTTATTCATCTATACTTTCCAGTCACTAGGGCGGATTGTTTACTCAAAAGCGTATACTACCACCGCGTTAACGTTAGGTTAACAATTGAATCCAATAGAAATACTATTGAATACATATAACAGTAATACCTTTAATAACCAAAAAGCATAACGAAGAACAAACAATCACTTCTATTGCCGCGAAAGACGATTATGCTTTACCCATGCATATTAAGGAGCAAGCAGCCCATGAGCAAAATTTTTGAAGATAATTCATACACAATCGGTAACACCCCACTGGTCCGTTTAAACCGTGTTAGCAATGGTAATGTTCTTGCCAAGATTGAAGCGCGCAACCCAAGTTTTAGCATTAAGTGCCGTATTGGCGCGAATATGATTTGGGACGCAGAGAAAAAAGGCATATTGACCCAAGACAAAGAGCTTATCGAACCCACATCAGGTAACACAGGTATCGCGCTTGCTTACGTTGCAGCAGCAAGAGGTTATAAGCTGACATTAACCATGCCTAACACCATGAGTTTAGAACGCCGTAAATTGCTTAAAGCATTAGGTGCAAATGTTGTGCTGACTGAGGGCGCTAAGGGAATGAAGGGCGCCATCGACAAAGCAGAAGAAATTCGTCAGTCGGCACCTGAAAAATTCGTGCTATTGCAGCAGTTTAATAACCCTGCAAACCCCGAAATTCACGAGAAAACGACCGGCCCTGAAATTTGGAATGATACTGACGGCGAAGTTGATGTCATTGTCGCTGGCGTAGGTACTGGTGGCACAATCACCGGTATTAGCCGCTATATAAAGAACACCCAAGGCAAAGCGATTACCTCAGTCGCGGTTGAGCCGATTGATTCACCGGTCATCGCGCAAACGCTCGCGGGTCAAACGATTCAACCTGGACCACATAAAATTCAAGGTATCGGCGCCGGATTCATTCCTGGTAACTTAGATCTTGACCTTATTGATCGTGTTGAAGCGGTTTCTAATGAAGATTCGATTGAGATGGCGCATCGTCTTATGCAAGAAGAAGGGATTTTAGTTGGGATCTCATCGGGAGCTGCTGTAGTTGCTGCTAACCGCATTGCCGCATTACCAGAATTTGAAGGTAAGAATATTGTGGTTATATTACCATCAGCTGCAGAGCGCTACCTTTCTTCAGCTCTGTTCCAAGGCGAATTTAGTGATGCTGAAAACCTTCAGTAAACAATAAGCCTATAGACTAAAACCCAAGCATCAGAGCTGATCATTTATCGTTCAGCCTACTGCTCTTCTAGATGCTTCAGAATCCGAGTCCTATTTCTAGGTCTCGGGTTTTTTATTCCAGCTTTCAAGCTATTGAGGCTATCAACAACGCAAATCTCATCAAATTAAGACCTAACTAACTGACGCCCTCTTATAATCGAAAAAACAAAAGTATTCAGACTCCAACCACCCCGCTGATAAAAATAGATATTACGATTATAGTTAACAACTTGACCTCTAGCGTAACAATTTAATATATAAGGATAAATTGGCGTTTAATGTTGTTACTATAATCTACATAGACGATAGAGAAAACGAACGATTTGTTGCTCCAAGCACATTAAGTTAATGACAAAAAACCGCTAGAAGTGGCAGTTAACGCGCTAAAGGGACTATCTACCGTATCCGTTGAGTTTTAGCTCATATTATGAGGCTGTAAGTCGGTTTGCCCTTATTTACACCTTAAATCATTCTTAAACATGGCTCGGAGCTGGCTCCTAGAACCTCGACGAACTCGGTCTTTCCTCCGACAATCAGGCGTAACCCTTTGAGAAAAGTGAATATGCTTAATCTATCGGCATTAGCGTACTTGGATCCTTTTTATTATTACATTTGTTAAACTTTAACCCTCGAAAATCTCGTATATTCCATTCCGACATATCTTAATACTTTTTATTCAGACTGCATTTCTAGTTACATTCAATCTAGACAACATCAAATAAACAGCCTTTCCCATTCCCCCTGAATAACTGCCATTCACTTTACTGGACGGCGGCTACTGATTGTTTTTAACAATGCATTTTATCAAACGCTTATATTTCATCAACAAATAGCCATTGCATAATCACTCCATTTTTACGCATAAAAACAAATACAAAGGAATACAATATATTGCATGCAAAATACAATATGTGCTACTAATGTTGCAGCCATGTTCTTTAGTTGTGTTTTTTTGGTCTTTACCATCAAAGTTGACTGAACATTGGACTTATAAAAAATATATTATTGGAGATGGAAGTATGAAATTTAATAAAGTGGCTAAGCTAGTTAGCTTGGTATGTGGTGGTGTTGTAGCCCTGTCTACACCTGTTTATGCTGCAGAAAGTGATGATACTGTAGAACGCATTGAAGTTACTGGTTCACGCCTAAAGCGTGTTGATATGGAAGGCGCAAGCCCTATAACAACCATTACCGCTGAAGATATGGCCGTTGCGGGTTTCTCTACTGTAGGTGATGCACTTAGAGCATCAACGCTGAACTCATTTGGTTCATACGGCGGCACATCAAACAACAGTTGGTCATCTCAAGCGACAATTCAGCTTAAAGGTGCATCTGCTAGCCACACTCTTACTTTGCTTGATGGCAAGCGTATGGCTAAGTCTCCAGTCTTAGGTGGCGGTGCCACTAACATCAATACCATTCCAACTGCAGCCGTTGAACGTATTGAGATTTTATCTGATGGTGCCTCTGCGATTTATGGTACTGATGCTATCGCAGGTGTGATCAACATCATCTTGAAAAAAGATTTTGAAGGTGTCGAAGTTAAGCTTCGCGCAGAAGAACCTTCTGCCGACGGTGGTGGTGATAATCACTCAGCATCATTTACCGGTGGTCTGAGCTCAGAGAAAGGCAACTTGATGTTCACTATTGAGCATTTCAAGAAAACAGGTATTACCTTTGCTGATCGCCCATATACAGCTGCTCATGTAAAAGATGGAGAAGATCCAAGCGACTACAGAAGCTGGATTGGCCTAAGCCAAACAGGCCGTACAATTGACATGGGGCCTAATGGCGGCTGGGAATACCAAACTCCATTTACTAATACAGATTTAAACTGTGCAGATGTGTATGGTGATAACTTCACAGGCCCACTAACAGATAGTAAATATGCAGGTGAAACCTCTTGCGCCTACGATTATACTAAGGCTGCGTATAACGATGTTGATCAAGAGCGTACTTCAACGCTGCTAAATTACTCATACAACATCAGTGATGATATTGAGCTAACAGCGCGTGCCTATTGGGCGTCAAATACCACAACAGACGTGTCTGCTCCTATTCCTGGTTATGTTAGCTTCCCACAAGCAATGCCTGCGTATACAACGGCTGAAGGGCTAGATCTTCGTGCAGTACCTGAAGGCGGTGCAATGTTATACCGTTTTGATACTGCGGGTAATCGTGTTCGTGAAAGTACCGATAATATCTATGATTTCTTAGTGGGTCTTGATGGCACAACAGACAGTTTCGATTGGAACGCGTCCGTGTCATACAACAAGTATGATGTATTTAAGTGGGGAACGGGTTATCAATTGATTGGTGCAACAACCGATCTTGTCGGTGCTTGGGATGATACTAGTAACTCATTTGAAGGTTGGGATCCACGCGATCCAAACTCAGAGATGCCAGGTGGCGCAACAGCCAACTCAGATGCTCGCCTAACAAGTAGCGCATTAGAAGTTGATGGCGGCCTAAGTTTCGAACTGTTCGAACTCTCTGGCGGCGCTACAGGTTTGTATGTTGGCGCATCGTATCGTGAAGAAAAGCTCGACTCACAAGTTGATGCGCTTGATGAAGCAGGATTAATCGCCGGTGGTAGCGGCGGTGCTGGTGGCAGTGGTGAGCGTGATGTTAAAGCTATATTTATGGAAATGGCTTTCCCTATTCTCGACAATTTAGAGCTAAACCTTGCTGCTCGTTATGATGATTACTCTGATTTTGGTGGTACGTTTAACCCACAAGTATCTGTCCGCTATAACGTATTAGAGCCGTTGTTACTTCGTGCTTCATGGGGAACTGGCTTTAGAGCACCGACGCTGGAAGATCTGAATCAATCGACCAGTGTTGGCTATAATGATGTAACTAACTATCTTAAGTGCTATGAAGATGGCTTAGGCATTGATGGTTGTGATATTGAAGACAATGTTCCTGTTTCAATTGAGCGCAATGAAAACTTAGGCCCTGAAGAGTCAGAAAGCTATAACGTCGGTGTGGTGTGGGATATCACTGATAACTTCAATATGTCAGTGGATTACTGGTCACTAGAAACTGATGGTTTGATTAGTTCTTTGAATAATAGTGAGATCACCCGTACTCAAGCTGAATTATGGAAAGCTGCTGATGATGCTGGTCAACCGCGATCAGATGTCAGTGCTATCTACCCTGGTACATCAGTGAGCCAGAATGGTGCTGGTAAGCTAACGGCAATCAGTAATGTTTTACAAAATATTGGTCTTAGTGAGCGTCAAGGTGTTGATACTAAGTTTGCGTCTACCTTTGAAACTGAAATGGGTGATTTTAAACTCGATCTTGCTTGGTCGCATTATGTTAAGTATACCGATTCAAGCCCTGAAGGTGGCGTACAAACTATCTCTCGTAACTGGAGCGGTACTCAAGACTACCCCGATGATCGCGTCAACTTTACCGCTAACTACTTAGTCGGTGATCATAGTTTATTCTATCAAGCAGACTATATTGATCATCAATCAACGACAGATGACAACGAAGATGGCAGCAGCTATCAAATTGATTCTATTGTGTACCATACGGTGAGCTACACATACAATATGCCTTGGAACAACAGTGTGTCGGCTGGTGTTAATAACTTAACCGACGAAGACCCAAGATTTGATGCTAGTGGTGATTATGATCACAATACTTATGACCTTATTGGTCGTTCTTACTGGGTATCATTCACTCAAGCTTTCTAAGTTTGTTTAGCTAAACAGAGATATAAAAAGACATTCATCGAGTTAATGCCGATCATTTATATTTTTCAAGCAGTTAACTGAATTTCTAAATATTGCAAAATCCGAGTCCTATTTTCAGGTCTCGGATTTTTTATGTCCGCTTCCCAATCTGTTGATATTATCAACCAACTCAAACCTGATCAATGTTCCCTCTCACGACGCCCTATAGAATTGATAGAGAGGGGTATACGATCACTAAAATCAGACTTATAAAACAGAAATGGAAAAATACCAGAAAGCTTTTATTTTCAATATTAACGCACTAGAGTGGGGGTTTTATTGCGCTAATGATATGACTAACCGTAGTTTCTACCACACTTTTCAGTACCACTTCATCTACCCTTTTTCTGAGTAAAAATTGATATTCAAGTAACCGAATAATAGCCAAAATTTGATGTGCATCCTCGTAAGCAGTTTTAGAGCCCAAAGCACTAAAAAATGTTTTTATGCTTTGCAGTAACGTTTCATCAAGTAAGGTAATCGACGTAGCAAGTTGTGGATTACGTAATGCTTCTTCATGAAAAGCATTCTCCAAAATACGATCATCAGGATGCGTTAGCTGCTCTCTTATATGCCCACATACAAATTCAGCTAAACCTTCAACGATCAATGCCTGTAATGCCTCTTTAGACAAGTTTTGACTCACTTGAGCCATGTTATTGAGTAACTCATAACATTGCTCTTCTAGTGCCTTGTTCATCCACAAGGTTTTTTCAGCAAAAAAAGTGAGGGCATCACTAATCAAGTCTTTAATGTCTTTAAAGTAATAGGTGGTTGATGCTAAAGGAACCCCTGCTTCTGCTGCTACAGCCCTATGACGCACACCACGAACGCCCTCAGCGACGATTAACCTTAATGTTGCCTCCAATATCTCAATGCGCCTTGACTGGCCATCACTTCGACTGGCTTGTCGACCTACGTAGGTCAAAGGTACAAGCATGATTGCTTCCTTTAAACTAATAAACACACGGTTCTAAAATGGCTAATCCAGTGATTAGCCCTATTAAACTAGCCCTAAACAGCCTGAAGCAAGATCCAGTTCAAACAATGTTCAGACTGTAACATGTAAGATACCTCTCCACTAATTCTGTAGAAGCCTTGCCAGGTTTAACTTATGCCTTTTTATCGTTCCCCTCTTTCAATCAGTGCTTTTGACGCCAAGTTTGAAGCGCAAAAAATTGCTTTCGCTCCAATCAGCTTTCAGGTGGCACGATGCCTACTAAAATTTAACGTATTACAGCTTATTTCTGATTGTGGTGTAAAAGGCTGTAGCGTAAACGCTTTAGCAAGGCAGTCCGAATTGTCTGAGTATGCCGTTGGTGTGTTAGTTGATATGGGACTAAGCATGGGTCTGTTATACCTCAACGATGAGGCATATGTGCTCGATAAGATTGGTCACTTTCTACTGCATGACGATATGGCGAAAACCAACTTAAACTTTACCCATGATGTGTGCTATCAAGGTCTTTTTGAGTTGGAAGCTTCTCTTCTAGAGGGTAAACCTAAAGGGTTAGCCTCGCTGGGCGAATGGCAAACTATCTATCCCGGTTTGAGTCTGTTGCCCGACGAAATAAAAAAGAGTTGGTTTGAGTTTGATCATTACTACTCAGATCACGCATTTGAATCTCTATTACCTCTGATTTTTAAAGCAGAACCAAAGCATATCGTCGATGTCGGTGGCAACACCGGTAAATGGGCATTAGCGTGTACAGGTTTCAATAGCCAAGTAAAAATCACCATCATGGATCTGCCAGGCCAACTAAAAGTGGCAATGGAGAATGCTCACCGTGCTGGTGTTGCTGAGCGCGTAAAAGGCTATGCAACTGATCTGCTCGATGAAGCTAAGCCATTTTGTGAACATGGCGACCTGTATTGGATGAGCCAGTTTTTAGATTGCTTTTCCGAAACTGAAATTCTCAGTATTTTGCAACGGGCAGCATCTGTTATGCATAGAGACAGTGAGCTGTGTATTTTAGAGACTTTCTGGGATCGCCAACCCTTCGAAGCTGGCGCATTTTGTGTTAATGCAACCTCTCTCTATTTTACTGCTATTGCTAACGGTAATAGTCGTATGTACCACAGTAAGACCTTACTAAAACTCATCAGCCAGGCCGGACTTTTTGTCGATGAGGATATTGATAATATCGGCCTAGGACACACTTTGCTGCGTTGTAAACTAAAGCCTTAGTGTTTGTCTTTTTAAGATTAGTTCAATTTTATTGATTATGACATTAAGTTAAGTTCAATATTAATTATTAGAGGGGTATTCTAAAATACGTCCAAAGATATTGGATTTTGGAGACGAATAATGACGGTAACAAATAACAAGCTAAGGCACAGAGTGTCCCGCTTACCGAGCCCAATGGCAGGGCTTGCATTAGCAATAGCGAGCCTCGGTTGGGCTTGGGAAAGCATGTTGCCTAGCCTTGATGGTATTGCACAGCTTATTGGGTCAGCGATCGCTGCAGTTCTTTTACTGATGCTAGTAGCCAAGTTTACCCTGCACCCAAAAGTACTCATCGCAGAATTATCTCATCCTGTCATTGGTAGCGTAGTCCCAACCTTTGCCATGGGACTTATGGTGGTTTCTGCTGCTATCGGACGGTATAGCCATGGCTTTGCTTTAATATTATGGTTTACAGCGATAGTGATTCATCTCATCTTCCTTTCTATGTTTATCTATAATAGAGCGGTCGACTTTAAACTTAGCCATATGGTGCCAAGTTGGTTTGTCCCCTCAGTAGGAATCATTGTCGCTGCAGTCTCTTTTCCACATGGTGAACTACTCCAGGTTCAAAACCATTGGATTGCCAACGCAATTCTTAACTTTGGCATGCTAAGTTACCTCATCATGTTGCCCATTATGCTTTACAGACTTATTTTCTGTGAGCCTATACCTGACGCAGCAAAGCCAACAATTGCCATTATGGCCGCACCAGCAAGTCTGTCTTTAGCAGGTTACCTCACTATATCAGAGCATCCATCAATCATTATCGTTGGCGTATTACTGACTCTAGCATTATTGATGACCAGTATTATTTACCTTGCCTTCTTTAACCTATTAAAGTTGCCTTTCAGCCCAGGTTACGCTGCATTCACATTCCCTCTGGTTATTGGTGCAACGGCTTTATTCAAAACTGTGACATGGATAATTACGACTTACGGTGAAAATAGCATTTCTATTAACTTATTATTAACAGCTAAATTTGAATTAATAGTGGCAACCATCATTGTGACTTACGTAGCTATAAGGTATTTAAGTCACTACAAGTCAAATATATTCAAGGGGAATGCAGCTTAGTGCAGCAAAAGAAAAAGCTATAGTCACATCGAATATGTGACTATAGTTTTTTAAATAAAGCCGAGACATCCCCTATAAACATCACAGCAACGTAACAAAGCAGGCTTTAACACTGCAAATCAAGCGTGACTCAAGTCACGCTTTTCGTTATTTATTAATTATTAAAAAAATATTTCAAACCTTTCATGTTACCCAATCGTTAATTACCACCTCCTCCGACCAGTATAAAAGCCAACATAAATACAACAATCCGGCTACATTAAAGCCCTTTGCCGATTGATAATCCGCCAAACAACTTGACGACTATTACCTTACGCTATCATATGTAAATAAAATGATGCCGAGTTGATAATAATATAATATCAAAGACGCTAATAACAAAGAAAAACACCTGTAACTAGATTGTTGCCACGGTTAATTAATTATGGTTCTATTCCGCTGAGAAATATATTTTTATTTACATTTGAAACACCTTAAAAAGATATTTCTAATTAAAATAAAACAAATAATTATTATAAGTTTCCAGGGAGTAATGATATGCAAGTTAATTCAAGATTGGCCAAAGCAGTTCGCTTTGCGTTAGTAAGTGGTGCAGCAGCAGCGCTTAGCTCGCCAGTTGTTCTTGCGGCCGAAGCTGAAAGTGCAGAAAATGTTGAACGTATCCAAGTTACCGGTTCTCGTATCAAGCGTACTGATATGGAAACTGCGACACCCGTTACAGTGCTAAGTGCTGATGACATGGCAAAGCAAGGCTTTACAAGTATTCAAGACGCACTACAAAGCCTGACATCTACAACGGGTGCAATGACAACCCAATCAGTTCACGGTTTTACTCCTGCAGCATCTTCTATCAGTCTTCGTAATGCTGGTGCTAACCGCACACTAACGCTTATCGATGGCAAACGCCTTAACCAGTACCCAAAACCTGCTGGCGGAACGGATAACTTCGTTGATACCGCGAACCTTCCAATGGAAGCTGTAGCAAGAATTGAAGTACTACAATCTGGTGGTTCTGCCATTTATGGTGCTGATGCTGTTGGTGGTGTAATCAACATCATCCTGAAAAAAGATTTTGACGGTGCCGCGCTTAAGTATCGCCATGGTGATACCACTAATGGTGGCGGAATGAACGATAGAATCGCATTCTCTATCGGTTCATCTTCAGATAAAGGAAATGTGTCAACCTTTATTGAATACACCAACAATGAAGTACTAAGAGCAACTGACCGTGAAAACTTTGGTCTAAATACCGATAAAGTACCTCACAGTGCATTCTCGCAATATAGCTCGTATGGAGCACGCATTGCAGGTTCAAGTAAAGGTGCAGAAGGCGCGCGTCAGCTATCAGCCGAAGAATGTACTGCTGGCGGTTTCTTCTGGGATTCAGCGCGTAGCATTTGTGGCTATGACCGTTCAAAGCAACGTGATCTTGAGCCTGAAAGCTATCGATTCATCAGCACAACTAACTTCAACTATGAGTTAGCCGAAGATATCACTTTCTTAGGTCGTCTAGATGTATCTCAAGCTAAATCATCCACAAACATTGAGCCAATGGCTATCAATGACTACGACATTAAAGTTGCAGGTAATGATGTAACAGTTTCTGGTGCAGGTGGGTTAAGCAAAACATTCACAGACGGTAAATCAACTGCTCTAGGAGGTGATTTTGCTAATGCTACCGATGGCGATTACTACTACGTTCGTCGTTTACATGAGTTTGGCAACCGTACTGGCGAAACGAATACTCGTAACTATTTCTTTAGCGGTGGTCTTGAAGGTCTAATTGCTGACGAGTATAGCTGGGATGCTTCAGTGAACTATGGCCGCACAAACGTTGATGTATTCCGCAGTGGGTATGCAACCATTGCTGGCATGTTCGATTACATTACAAAAGACGGTGAAAATGGTGAACAAGGTAATTCACTGCTAAAGAACATGTCTAATGCAGATGTAGATGCAGCTTCTTATACGCCATTTGAAAATGCTCAATCAACACAAAAGAACATCCAAGCAAACATTACAGGGCTGGCGTTTGAATTGCCTGCAGGTGATGTTATGTTCGCATTTGGTGCTGAATATACAGAACAAGATTACCAAACAGATTCTGATTCAGAATCTAAGAAAGGAAATATCTTAACTACGGGTGGTTCATCAGGTAAAGGTGAGCGTAATTTCTGGGCTACTTATGCAGAAATGAGCATTCCTGTGTTAGAGCAGCTAACCATTGACGTTGCTCTACGTTACGATGATTACAGCGATGTTGGCGGCAACTTATCTCCACAAGTTACTGTTGAATATCGTCCACTTGATGAATTACTTGTTCGTGGTTCTATCAGCAGCGTATTCCGAGCTCCTGATATGCATCGTGTATACGGTGACCCAACTCAAGGCTTCACTCAAGTTATCGACTTCAAGCAGTGTGCTGCTATGGGTGGAACACCTGGTGAGACAAGCTCGAACCCTACTATCAATGAGGTTTGTAATGAACTGCATATCGATAGTACAACTGGTGCAAACAAAGACCTAGAAGCAGAAACAGGTTACACAGCTAACATTGGTGCAGTATGGGGCGGCGATTCGCTAAACGCTTCTGTTGACTTATGGGAGTGGAAACTTGATGACATGGTGAGTGACATCAGTGCTTCAAAAGCTGCACGTGAGTATGATTTATATGAAGATATGATCACTCGTGATGCGGATGGCACTATCACACACATCAACTCAGTTGCACAAAATCTTGCATACCAGAAAGTACGCGGTCTTGATGTTACCGCAGGTTACGGCTGGGATCTTGAAGCGATTGGTGAGTTCAAGCTAAATTTCAATGGTACATATATTCTGGTTTCAGAAGGGCAATTAGATCCGACTGCTGACATTGATGATGATATCTACAATGGTGGTTTACCTCAGTACCGTGCGAACCTAGTACTGGGTTACTTCCTAGAAGACTTTGAAACGACTTTAGGCGCTTATCACACAGCACGTATGCATGGTACCGCTTATAAGTCTTTTGCTGAATCAGGTGACGGAGAAGAGAGCGATTATGAAGTTGCTTCTCTAACTAAGTGGAACTTAACTGCTGGTTATAACTTTACTGACAACATTAAAGTATCTACCGGTCTAATTAATATGTTTGATGCTGGTCCTAACTTTGACCCAACAAACACTTCATGGCCACATTACCCACGTAGCGTTTACAACGCGCGTGGACGTGAATGGTTTGTTGAAGGTGAAATCACGTTCTAAATAATGTAGAAATTAAGCGTTATGATTTAACGCTTATTTAGACATAAAAATGGCATCCTCGGATGCCATTTTTTATACCAGTTTAAACATACACACTGCATTCAATGCATTTATGGACATTTCTGCGTTACTTGCGCTGACGCTTTATCTGGATTTAACTAAACCCTAAGTAGTGAGCTGCGATAACAATCACACTCGATACACAAAACAGTGCGACCATGAAACGCCAAATAAATTTAAGCCACTGTCCCCAATCAACTCGGCACACACCTAATGTTGCCATCAAGGATGCTGACGTTGGCACCAATACATTGGTAAAGCCATCCCCCAATTGAAATGCTAGCACCGCCACTTGCCGCGTAACTCCAACAATATCAGCTAAAGGTGCCATCAATGGCATCGTCAGAGCAGCTTGGCCAGAACCTGAAGTCACAAAAAAGTTAAACACAGATTGAAACACCAACATAAACCACGCCGACATCACACTGGGCAAATGACCGATAAACTCACCTGACACACTCAAAATAGTGTTCAAGACACTTGGATTAGCTGCATTACTGCCGCCTAACAACAGTAAAATGCCTGACGCGCACCCAACGAGCACCGCGGGTTCCAACATTGTCGCTGCGCCTTGTTTAAAGCTAGCCGCAACCTTATTAACGCTCATGTTGTTGAGTTTAAACACCACGCCAATGATCCCTACGATGATCCCCATCGTAAAAAACTGACTGGCGATCTCAGGAATAAACCACGCATTGGCAATAACGCCCCAGATTATCCACGCAATCGTCGCCACAATTGTGAATAGCACCAATATATCGCCTACGTTAAAGCGGCTATCAAGCTTAGACTCGCTCGCATTATCACGAAAGTATTGGTCACTGCTGTAACTGTAAGAAAATGCCGGTTTCGCTTTGACTTTAGCGGCATAACGCATAGTGAAAACCAAGCCCATTAATGTGAACCCGAGCCACATCACCACTCGCATGCTTGAGCCCGACAGCACAGGTACGTCCGCGATACCTTGTGCAATCGCAACGCTAAAAGGGTTCATCCAGGAACTGGCAAAGCCTATTTGGGTCGCCACATACGTCACCATCACGGTTGTAATGCCGTCATAGCCAAGCCTTATCATTAATGGGCAAATAATTATTGCGAACGCTATCGCCTCCTCCCCCATTCCAAAAACGGCGCCGCCTAAAGAAAACAAGATGAATATTACTGGAATGAACAGGGTTTCATTGCCGCGGGTTTTGTCGATCAACTTTAGTATGCCGTTATCAATCGTGCCTGTTGCCATCACAATGCCAAAAGCACCGCCTATGACTAACATAAACATGATGACGCCAATCGCGCTACCCCACTTGGAACCTGAGACTAGACCTTCAAATGCAAAATTAAAAAAACCTGCGCCGCCTCCCCCTTCAAATAAGCTCACAGGGTTAAGTACAGGCTCACCATTGGCATCTTTTTCATAAGAAAATGAGCTGGGGTCGATAACACTACGACTCTTCTCAACGCCATCAATGACGTAACTAACCTCTTGTGTTTCAAACGAACCAACGGGGATGAAATAGGTCATTAATGCCGCGCCCAGTGCGACAAAGAAAATGATGACTAGCGTGTCTGGCATCTGCCAAGTATTGCTCTGCACATCAACACTATTGTTAGCGAGCGCGGGGGCCTGTTCGTTCGAGGAAGGAGCTTGATTCATTTTACAGCCATATTATTGTTATTTGGCTGCAAATATAAACCAATGTGGAGCCTTTATCTATGCATCATCCGCGCGGTAAGCAGCATTTGGTAGCATTATCATGCAACCGATTGCTTTCGCGCAAAATAGCATGTCAGTTGTTGTACCATTAACATGAAAATCAGTGAACATAATAACGCAGGCACAATGGGGTGGATCTGATAAGGCAAAGGCGTTTGATTTTGTAATAGCAGATAACTCAACATGCCACTTACCATTGCCGCCAGCGCACTATTTCCAGTAATAGAAGGCCAATAAAGCCCAGCCACAATCGGCCATAAGAATACCGCTTGCAAGGCGCCAAAGGCCGCCAAGTTAATCCAAACAATCATATCGGGTGGGCTCAATGCCCAGTAACAAGCACTGAGGGTAATTAACAGCATCACAAAGCGAGTCAACCAGACTTGCTTTGTCGCTGATAGGTTTGGCATCACTTTAACCATTCCATCTCGAACAATACTGGTCGCTGATTGCAGTAACATCGAGTCAACCGACGACATCACTGCCGCAATAGGGGCTGCCAGTAATGTGCCCGCGATTAATGGCGGTAACAAACCTGACATGAGTGTCGGCATAATATTGTCTGGCACACTCAAATCAGGAAATAAAGCCCGGCCAAGCACGCCACATAAATGTGGAATTAACGTCATAAAGAAGCAAATGATGGTGCCCCAAATGATCCCGGTTTTTAATGAGGCTTTATCTTTTACCGCCAACAAACGCACAACGGTATGTGGCAAGCCCATGGTGCCAAAACAGATCAACAACCAAAACGACAACATCATTGGCCAAGATAAAAAGTCATCGATACTGTGGGGACTAAACAAGGCTGGGGTTTGCTGAGTGAGTAGCTGCATTTTTTCCGGTAGTTGCGGCTGCGACAATATCACCAGCAACAGGATAAACAGCCCTAACAACATGACAATACCTTGCAAGGCATCGGTTAATACCACCGCCCTAAAGCCCCCTGTTAAGGTATAAGCTAATACCGTACAAACGAAAATAACTAAGCCAAGCTCATAGCTTATTCCCGTAACGCCTGAGAGTAACCTAGCGCCACCAATAAACTGCACCGAAATCATGGCAATAAAACCAACCACTAAGCTGACCATTGCAAAAGTACTTAAATAAGGGTTTTGAAAACGTGCATCCAACCACTCAATGAGGGTCACATGTTGATGTCGCCTCATCGCCAAAAATCGACTGCCCAGCACGCCTAAGGTTAATAGTGCGACAGGCACTTGGATAAGGGCTAACCACACCCATCCAAGTCCATATTTATAAGCAGCACCAGAACCGCCGATAAATGAACTCGCACTGGTATAAGTGGCCACTAAGGTTAATGCGAGTAATGGTCCACTGAGAAATGCGCCGCCGATAAAAAATCGCTTTGCCTTATCAGTATAGAGTCCACTGTCCTCATCAGTTCTACGTGACTGACGAGCACTCCAAAAGCGTGTCACTAACAGGCTCATTACTAAGTAAAGCAAAACCGGTAATAAACTAGTCATTGGTTTTCCCTAGTGTTCTCACCAAAAAAATGATTAGCATCAGTGGCGCCAAAATGCAGGAAAACCAGAACCAAATAGGTAAGCCGTACCAGTAGCCATACTCCGTTAGTAACAAAGGCCCTAGGCACCATAAAACAAAATAACCAAGGGTTAATAACAATGCAGTGGTTGATAACGATCTCATGAAAGCACACAGCCTGAGTTAAATATAAGAAGCGGGATGACGACACTAAAGTCGTGCGATGGCCGATTCTAATCAATATTTACAATCGGCACCAGCCAGAGTAACCAGTTACTTAACTCATATCTTGATAAATGTTTAAACCGTTACTTTACACGCTGTAAAAAACGCCACTATTGGCGACATAAGATAACTTACTGATTTACTGATGAAGCTTTCATACTAACAAGCAAGGCACTGGCTATTCCCCCATCTCAGTGCTCACCTTGAAAAGCAGTCAACACACAAACATTTAATCAGATGGTACTATTTGGGTGCACACTATATTTAGAAGAGTGAGCCGTCTCTAAGTTTTTCAAACCGTTACCCAACTTAGCTTGTGTCCCTAAAGATCCCCCCCTAAAATCAGGCTTTATAGATCATCAATAAAATTGATAGTTTCCATTTGGCAAATTTTCAGTTAGGGAAAACAATATACATAATGAAGTACTCTCTTAAGCAAATCATGGTTTTTGATGCTGTTGCCAGTTTAGAAAGCGTCAGCGCGGCGGCAAGAAAATTGTCTATGACACAGTCAGCAGTGAGTATGTCACTAGGACAGTTAGAAAATTTGCTAGGTCGACCACTCTTCATTCGCCAAGGGAACAGACTCACCCTAAGCCACTGGGGCAACTGGCTTAGGCCAAAAGCCAGACGCTTGCTACAAGATGCGCAACAGATTCAATTAGGCCTTCACGAACAACACCTTATAAGTGGAAGATTTAGGATTTGTTCAAGTCAAACCGCCGCAGAGCATCTGCTTCCTGAACTTATAAGTAAAATTGATACCGATTTTCCAGAACTACGAATTGACTTGATGGTGGAGAACACCGAAAACGTGATCGAAGGCTTACTTAATTATGAATACGACTTTGGCATAATCGAAGGACGAAACGACGACAGTCGTCTTCACCAAGAGCAATGGTTAGATGATCACCTTGTGGTGGTTTCATCACCGCATCACCCTTATGCCAAGTCAAAATCAGCAAGCTTAGCGCAGCTAGAACAAGCCAAATGGGTACTGCGCGAACAAGGTGCCGGAACTCGGCGTATTTTTGAGGGTGCTATTCATGGGATCATTGAAAAGCTGCATGTGTGGAAGGAGTATGAATATGTCTCGGTACTCAAAGCGCTTGTGAAAAATGGCCCTTATTTAAGTAGCCTGCCCTACTTAGATGTAGAAAAAGAGATAGCGAGTGGCGAGTTAGTTGTTTTATTAACACCGCAACTCAATATGCAGCGTCACCTTTCATTTGTTTGGCGCAATGATTCAGGTGAAAACCCACTAAGAGATTGCGTGATCACAGAAGCTAGGCGTCTTAGCCGCCACAAGCTGTCATCAAAAAGCCCCCGTTAACGACGAAAGAGACAAAGAGGTGCAATGGTTCATCGCACCTCTATACCCATTCTACTTGAAGATGCTCGTTTCAGAGGCGGTGTGCGAGTTCAATTCTAGACGCATTAATATAGAAATGGTTATTCCCTTTTAAGTTAGTGCAACAACGAAGTGGGCTTGCACAACGCCTTCAGCGATGGGTTTTAATGGGGTTTACTCTACATTATTGATTTTATCAAGGGAGCGACCATTACTTGCAATCAATGCTTTGATTAAACCCCATTAAACTCCCACTGAATCCTGCATCTTCAGGTAGGACGGGTATATATATCAAACAAACTTAAAACTTGTAAAGATCACACACTTTTTGTGCGATATCTTCTCGGGTGATAACGCCACATAACACGCCCTCATCGACAACAGGGAAGACACTTGGCTTGCTAGCATTCGCCCCGCGTAGCCGCTCTTCATAGCTTTTAAACGTATTGCCTATCAACATAGCACTATCATTGACTGGGAATAGCTTGCTTCTATCGACCACCATTAACTCAATCAAGTCAGCAACAGCATCTAAAGGCGAGACTGTTAATACTTGGGTTTGCATCAAGTCACCGACTTTAAAGCTAATACCACGGACAAATTCTTCAGACCATAAACTACGTAACAGATCCTGCTGTGAGATAAACCCAAGTAGCTGCTTTTTTTCGTTGACTACGGGAGCGCCACGACTAGCGCTGTCTGATAGTTGTTTAAGCCCTTCATACACAGAAAGATCCGCGGTGAGAGTGAATGGCGTAGGGTTCATAAGATCGCTTACATTTAGTCTTTGAATTGTTTTTGGCATTATTTTTACTCCGGGGAATAGATGAGAATGGCTGTTACTCTCAATCAGTGAAGACTCTGCTTCTGCTTGTTTTGCTAATGGGGTTTCGATTTGAGTATCAAAAGTCGCTAACGCAATAACTTCCGCTAAGCAGGCTTGTTTATTTGAAGACGTAGTTCTTTGATTTGCTATTGGATCGGCCTTTTCTATTAACCAATATCCCAAACCAACAAATAGGCCACCGCCGACAATGTTGCCCAAAGTCACTGGTATTAAATTATTGATAATAAAATGATTTATAGTAAGGTCTGCAAATTGACTTTGCGTCACATTGAGTGCTTCGAACCAACTTGGATCAGAAAATTGGGCTATAACGATACCGAGAGGGACCATAAACAGATTTGCAATGCTGTGTTCAAAGCCACTACTCACAAACATGGCGACAGGTAGCATCAAAAGAATTGCTTTAGTTAATGCATCTTTACTGGCGAATGTCATCCACACACCTAGACACACCAACATGTTACACAACATACCCAATACAAATGCTTGCCACCAACCATGGTGTAGCTTGTGTTGCGCGATATTAAGTGCGTTGAGACCCCATTGTCCGTCGTTCAAATTTTGCATGCCTGCGATAACGATCATGCACAACATCAGCATCGCACCCACAAAATTTCCTGCGTAGACTCGTGCCCAACATTTAAGCAAGTCCGTACTTGATACTTTTTTCTGTGCCCAAGCCACGCTGCTCAATACAGTGCTTGTAAACAGCTCTCCACCACAGATCACAACCAACATTAAGCCAAGACTAAAAGCCAGTCCTCCCGCTAGTCGAATGAGCCCCCAGGGCCCGCTGCTGCCTGTTGTGACCGTAATATAGAACACAAAAGCCAATGCGATAAATGCACCAGCAAATATTGCTAAACCAAAGGATTCCCATTTGGCTTTAATCACTTTATCTGTACCGTACCCTTCAGCTTGCTGGTATAAACTTGGCGTTGCAGCATTCACCGGGCTCGTTGTCGTCTCCGTTTGGTGCGTTAAAGGAATGAGCTTTGGTTGACTATGTGCAGTCATGCTTCCCCCTCGCCTTTACGTCACTAAACTTAATATGCGCTACATTCATTAAATTCTCCTGTTAATCCATCGCTTCTCTCGGTCTGAGAACAAAATTAACCTAATAACACGCCCAATAAAATTGGGTAATAATGATGGTCGCTATCATTATTATTGATATGAAAAGTCAACAAAATAGAGTTGTTAAAATTGTAAAAAACAGCAACAACCAACATAAGTCATTGTATGTAATTAGAATTTATTTATTGCTCTGTATTATTTCGGAGGATATAAAAAACAACAACAAAGAAAAAAGGATCATCAATCGCTGATTAAAGGTTAACAAGAGTAATAAGTGACGTGTATAAACAGTGCTATCTATTCAGTTGATTTGAGTCAATTTCAAGCACATGAATAAGCCATTTTACGGTTATCGATAGATCTCGAGAATTCCTCAATCAACACTAAAACGGGCATAGATCACACCAAGCTTTAAATCTGGTGTGACAAACGTCCAATTATTGTGACTATGATTGCTCCGTAGCAAGATAACTTTACTGACGGTTATAATTTAAGCGTTTTTGTCGCGTTTATTGATCTAGACACTAAGGCAAATTACATGCCTATTATTCGATTGTTTAGTGATCACTTTATAAGTTGTTAAGTTGCTCTCAAATTACCCAAACAGCACATTCAATAACTTTGATACTTGATGTTGTACCTTGGTGGCTATGTTAATATTTGCGAGGTAAATTGGTCAGACCAATTTACATTGTGTAATGGATTATCACTGTAACCCCCATTTAGCAGTAACAATGCCTAATATTTGGTCGTTACAGAAGCGTTAACAAAGGCTTGAAGTCGACTACACTTATTGCGACACAAGTTGTTAATTCACAGGGAATACCCAAAAGCAGTTACGAATCCCGATGAATCACCTAAATTCTTCTCGGAGAATGAGAAATTATGCCTGAATCAGTAAAGAATGAAGCAGTAGATGGCTCTGAACAGAGCTACCAAGCACTTCACAGACCAGCATCAGAGTTCAATACCCGCGAAGAGTATTTGGATAATGAGCTAAAAATCATGAAGCCAAAGCGTTGGGGGCTTAATCTCCCAGGTAGAGACTTTAGGTTCGAATGGGAAGACTTAGTCCCTGCCATTGCAGGTACTATAGGTATCACTGTAATGTACTCAGCGGTTATGGCGGCATGGGCCTCAGGTCTGTCAGCTCGTTGGGAACACGTCAACTTGGGAGCTGAATTTGCTATCCAAGTCGTGCGGGTTGAAATGCTTATTCCGGCCCTACTCTTTTGTATTATTAGCTCAGGATTTATTAATCCCCGAGCCAATCTCGGCGGTAATCATGGACCAATGATCCCTTTGATTGGTGCTATCGCGTTAGCAGGAGCTCATCCACTGGCATTAGCCATTTTGCTCGGTGTATTTGGCCTCATTCTTAGTTACTTTAAAGGCGGGTCTAAGTTAGTTAACTTGACCAGCAGTGGCGTGGCAGGTGGCTTGCTCGTTTTCTTAGGTTTTATGGGTGCTAAAAGTCAAATAACCTCATTATTTGATTGGGCTGGCGGACTTGAGGCTAAACATGCTTTAGATTACAGCCTAGGCTATGTCGCTTTCTTTATTTTATTAGCCAACGTCATCCTCTACTCCTACCTCGCTAAAATAGGTAAACGCTGGCTAGCCATTCCACTGTGTTCAATTGCCGCAATAATACTGGCTTTTGCACTTGGCGCTGGGCTAGACCTTCAGTTTGTAACTGAACCAGGCATCCCAAATTTAAACCCTATGTATTGGTGGGGCTCAACTGAATATGGCTGGCAGTTAGGCTTACCTAACCTCCAACATTTCATCGCGTCATTACCGTTTGCCATTCTCGCTGTGGCGATGTGGTCACCAGATTTTCTGGGACACCGAATTTTCCAAGAGCTCAACTATCCAAAGGGTTCTGAGAAAGTATTGATGGATGTTGATGACACAATGACAACCTGTTCTCTACGTCAAATTGTCGGAACTGCAGTCGGTGGCGGTAATATCACCTCATCGTGGGGGACCTATATGATCCCTGCTGCGATTGCTAAGCGTCCTATTCCAGCGGGTGCTATTTTGCTCGGCATTATGTGTATCGCTGTCGCAGTCATTGGTTATCCGATGGATATCACCGTCTGGCGTCCTGTCATGTCGATTGCACTTTTAGTTGGCGTGTTTTTACCATTACTTGAAGCGGGTATGCAGATGGTGAAAAACACTAAAAACAGCCAAGCCGCGGGTATATGTATCTTTGCCGCCTTTGTGGCAAACCCAGTATTAGCATGGGCATTGACCATGTTCTTAGACAACAATGGTCTAATCGGTGATAAAGAACGCGCCAAATCACTGTCGGTAACTGACCGTATCGTTATCCCAGGGTTAGCGTTTATTATCTGTCTGGCTGCGATGCTAGCGGTTGGTATGATCACAGGTATACCGGCACTGCTTTAAATTATAATAAGGAAGAGAGTCCTCCGCTCTCTTCCTCATTTTCTCATCTATAATCCTTATCAACATCTTTGATACTCATCATTAGTTTTATCAACCAGTAGTATCAAAGCAAATATTGATAATACAAATCTACTTGCGAAAATCGGACCAACTCTCGAATACCTGACATCGTAAAAGGATGCAAACATTAAATTGTTCAGAAAATGCTGCCTTGTTAACACTTTTAGTATTTATGAACGATTTCCACTTTGATAAAGGTGCAGCATACTGACTGCCATGCTAATATACGAATGGTTAATTGGTCTTACCAATTTATAAAGTTAACATCCAAAGCATTACGATGTTACTGATGAAGACAACCAAACAGATTTCAGAGGAGTGTGCTCACTTCCGCGCGCTTCTTAGCGATAGAGTTAAAGAGGCGTTTTAAAATAGCTATTGGTGTATTAAGGCAAAGCCGATACCCAATACCCTTTATCCCAAACAAAAGGTAACAGTACGATGACCGAAAAAACTGAACAGTTTGCAAACGCGTGGGAAGGTTTCACGTCAGGCGATTGGAAAACTGAAGTCAATGTGCGTGATTTTATTCAAGCTAACTACACTCCTTACGAGGGCGATGAGTCTTTCTTAGCAGAAGCGACTGCAGCCACGACCGAACTTTGGGATAAAGTGATGGTTGGTGTTAAGCAAGAAAACAGCACTCACGCTCCTGTTGATTTTGATACAGATAAAGTATCAACAATTACCTCTCACGAAGCGGGTTACATCACTAAAGATTTAGAAACCATTGTTGGTTTACAAACAGAAGCACCGCTTAAGCGTGCAATGTTGCCTAACGGTGGTATCCGCATGGTAGAAAGCTCTTGTGCTGCTTATGGCCGTGAGCTGGACTCAAACATCAAGTATGTTTACTCAGAGTTACGTAAAACACACAACCAAGGTGTTTTCGACATTTATACCCCTGAAATCATGGGCTGTCGTAAGTCTGGGATTTTAACTGGTTTACCTGATGCTTACGGTCGTGGCCGTATCATTGGTGACTACCGTCGTATCGCGCTATATGGTATCGACTATTTAATGCAAGATAAGTTTGCTCAATTCGGTTCGCTTCAAGCTGACTTCGAAACTGGCGAGAACTTGTCTTACACTATGCAACTTCGTGAAGAGATTGCAGAGCAGCATAAAGCGCTTGGCCAGATGAAGAAGATGGCTGCAAGCTATGGCTTCGATATCTCTTTGCCAGCCACTAATGCTAAAGAAGCTATTCAGTGGACTTACTTTGGTTACCTTGCAGCTGTTAAGAGCCAAAATGGCGCGGCAATGTCACTTGGTCGTACTTCAAGCTTCCTCGATATCTTTATCGAACGTGATATCGAAGCGGGTGTACTAACAGAGCAAGCAGCACAGGAAATGGTTGACCATTTCGTGATGAAGCTACGTATGGTACGTTTCCTACGTACGCCAGAATACGACGAGCTATTCTCTGGTGACCCAATCTGGGCTACAGAGTCAATCGCGGGTATGGGTCTTGACGGCCGTACACTAGTGACTCGCTCTAGCTTCCGTTTCTTACACACATTGTACAACATGGGCCCTAGCCCAGAGCCAAACATTACGGTTCTATGGTCAGAGGCGTTACCGCTTAACTTCAAGAAGTACTCGGCTAAAGTATCGATTGATACTAGCGCTATCCAATATGAAAACGATGACCTAATGCGTCCAGATTTTGCATCTGACGATTATGCTATCGCATGTTGTGTAAGCCCTATGGTTGTTGGTAAGCACATGCAGTTCTTCGGTGCTCGTGCCAACCTTGCTAAGACAATGCTTTATGCAATCAACGGTGGTGTTGATGAAAAACTTAAGACTCAAATCGGTCCTAAGTACGCGCCTATCACTGATGAAGTTTTAGACTTTGATGATGTTATGGGTCGTTTAGACACCATGATGGACTGGCTTGCAACGCAATATGTATCTGCATTGAACGCTATTCACTTCATGCACGACAAGTACTCTTATGAAGCTGCACTTATGGCCCTTCATGACAGAGATGTTCGTCGTACTATGGCGTGTGGTATTGCGGGTCTATCAATTGCTGCTGATTCACTTTCAGCCATTAAATTCGGTACTGTTAAACCAATTCGTGACGAAAACGGCATTGCTGTCGATTTTGACATCAGTGGTGACTATCCTAAATTTGGTAACAACGATGCACGCGTTGATGATTTAGCAACCGACCTTGTTGAACGCTTTATGGCTAAGATCCGTAGCATGAAGATGTACCGCAATGCGATCCCGACTCAGTCTATCTTAACCATTACCTCTAACGTGGTTTACGGTAAGAAGACAGGTAACACACCTGATGGACGTCCAGCAGGCGCACCTTTTGCTCCAGGCGCAAACCCAATGCACGGTCGTGATGAAAAAGGCGCTATCGCTTCTTTAACATCAGTTGCTAAACTACCATTTGCTCATGCACAAGACGGGATCTCTTACACTTTCTCTATCGTACCTAATGCGTTAGGTAAAGATGAAGATGGTCGTAAAGCCAACCTTGCTGCACTAATGGATGGTTACTTTGCCCATAACGATAGCCGTGAAGGTGGTCAACACCTCAACGTTAACGTGATGAACCGTGAAATGCTTGAAGATGCCGTGGTTAATCCAGATAAGTATCCTCAACTAACCATCCGTGTTTCTGGTTACGCAGTGCGCTTTAACTCGCTAACCCCTGAGCAACAGCAAGACGTTATCACACGTACCTTTACTAAAGGTCTGTAAGCAGATTTAGTGTCGATTAGGCTGGCGTAGCACAATGTTGCACCAGCCTTACAAGGAGCAGAAATGGCAGTAATAGGTCGAATTCATTCCCTAGAGTCCTTTGGTACTGTTGACGGACCCGGCATAAGATTTATCACCTTTATGCAAGGTTGTTTAATGCGTTGCCAATACTGTCATAACCGCGATACTTGGGATCTACACGGCGGTAATGAAATTAAAGTCGATGAGCTAATGAGCCAAATCATTAGCTATCGACCTTTTCTTGAAGCCAGTGGTGGTGGAGTCACGGCGAGTGGCGGTGAAGCTGTATTACAAGCTGAGTTCGTTGCTGAGCTTTTTCAAGCCTGTAAAAAAGAAGGTATTCATACCTGCTTAGACACCAATGGATTCGTGCGTAAATATACGCCAGTCATTGATGAGTTACTCGATAATACCGATCTGGTGTTACTTGATATAAAACAGATGAACGACAAAAAGCACATCGACCTCACAAAAGTGAGTAATCAACGTACGTTGCAGTTTGCCGAGTATTTGCACAAACGTGGTAAAAAAACCTGGATTCGATATGTAGTTGTCGGTGGATTTACAGACGACATTCCATCTGCACAAGCGCTGGCTGAGTTTATTAAGCCAATGAGCAATGTTGAGAAAGTAGAATTACTGCCCTACCACGAGTTAGGTAAACATAAATGGGAAGCGATGGGTGAAGAGTATGAACTCAGCCAGATCTCGCCTCCAAGTTCTGAAACAATGGAACAGATAAAGCAAGTCTTCATCGATATGGGTATTAATGCCATTTACTAAATGTTCTTACGTTCAGCAATAAAAGCAAACAAAAGCTAAAGCTCTTCCCAATAACTTGCATCCAAACACTCGAATGCCGCTTTTAGAATAAGCGCCATATCGAAGTAGCAAGCTTTAGCGCCTAAGGGTCGACAATTAACCCCCATTTGCAGCAGTTTTGTTGATAACTGATTACCCCAGTCAAATAAAGATAACGGCAAGGGATGGCGAGAGCGCCAACCTAACCAAAGCAGACCTTGAATAGGTAAGCTAATAAAGAACAAAGCAATGGTGATTGCCTGAGGTAGGTAATCCCAACCGTGCAGGTATAACTGACTTGCACCCGCCAATATGGCCAAAAACGGCATTAATGGCAAAGCAATTTGAGTGGCGCGCATAACGCGATACTCAGGAAAGTAAAAACTCAGTTGTCTAACCATAGGCCAAGTCTTCATATAACGACGGCCTTCACCTAGGGTTTTGAGAACATAAATGCTCAAAAATGGCTCCTATAAGAATCAATAACAAGCCTAACTCTAGCACAAACACTCAGCTTGCCCCAAGGCTCTATGCCGGGTAAGCAACAGATTTTAGCTCTTTTTACAGGGCACATTTTACGACTTCGGCCTATAGTTGCCATAGAAGTTATTATTAAACAGTGAATCAAACGATTTCATTACTTATTGCGAAAGGTTTAAACATGTCAAATAAACTGGTATTAGTGCTTAACTGTGGTAGTTCATCTCTTAAGTTTGCGGTTATTGATGCGCTAACTGGTGATGACCAAATTTCTGGTCTGGCCGAGTGTTTTGGGCTAGAAGATTCTCGAATCAAATGGAAAGTAAGCGGTGAGAAACACGAAGCTAACCTAGGTGCATTTACCGCACACAGAGAAGCTGTCGAGTATATTGTCAAAAATATTTTGGGTGAATATCCACAAATTGCCGAAAAAATCCAAGTGATTGGTCATCGTATCGTTCACGGGGGGGAAAAATACACTCAATCGGTGATCATTGACGAAACCGTAATAAAAGGTATCGAAGAAAGTGCTGTATTCGCACCTCTTCATAACCCTGCTCACTTAATTGGTATTCGTGCCTCTCTGGCTTCTTTTCCTGAGCTTCCACAGGTGGCAGTATTTGATACGGCTTTTCATCAAACGATGCCAGAACATGCTTACATTTATGCTCTGCCATACAAACTGTATCGTGAACACGGTATACGCCGCTATGGTGCTCATGGCACAAGTCATTTATTCATCAGCCGTGAAGCGGCTAAAGCACTCGGCAAAGAGATCTCTGATACTAATATTATCTGTGCCCACCTCGGTAATGGTGCATCTGTTACTGCGATTAAAGGTGGTAAGAGTGTAGATACTTCTATGGGCCTAACACCTCTAGAAGGTCTGGTCATGGGCACTCGTTGTGGTGATATTGATCCTTCTATCGTATATCATCTGATCAATAAATTGGGTTATACGCCTGACGAAGTGAACAACTTGATGAACAAGCAAAGTGGCCTTTTGGGTATATCTGAGCTGACTAACGATTGCCGCGGCATTGAAGAAGGATATGAGTCAGGCCATAAAGGCGCCACACTTGCGCTTGAGATTTTCTGCTATCGCTTAGCTAAGTATATCGCTTCTTACACCGTGCCTTTAGGGCGTCTTGACGCACTGGTATTTACTGGCGGCATTGGTGAAAACTCTGATCTCATTCGTGAGAAAGTGCTTAGCTTATTGGCTATTTTCAATTTTAAAGTCGACAACGAGCGTAACACCGCTGCCCGTTTTGGTAAGCAAGGTAAAATAACCACAGATGAAGGTCCTGTCGCGATGGTGATCCCAACAAATGAAGAGTGGGTTATCGCACAAGATTCTGTTGCGCTAATTAAATAGTACCGACCTATCTATTTTCATCTTGAGCTGCAAGCTAGATAGCTTCGCAGCTCAAAACAACATTTCTAATGCCATACTTTTGTGGCGTTCTCGAGTTTCAAGAGGTATTTATGTCTCGCAACATTATGCTCATCCCTATAGGGACTGGTGTAGGGTTAACATCTATTAGTTTAGGTATGGTTCGTGCGCTTGAGCGTCACGGTGTTAAGGTTCGCTTTTTTAAGCCGATAGCCCAACAACGTCCAATGGATCGTGGGCCCGAACGTTCAACCACCATCTTAAGCAAGTCACCCACGGTTAATCCACTCGAACCATTCGATATGGCTCATGCTGAAAACCTCATTCGTGCTGATAAAATAGACGTATTAATGGAGCAGATTATCGCTCGTGCAACTGAATGCACAGACGATACTGAGACCATTATTGTCGAAGGCTTAGTGCAAACTCGTAACCACCCTTTCTCAAGTGACGTGAACCATGCGATTGCTAAAGCATTAGATGCTGATGTGATTTTTGTCGCCACTCCTGGTAATGAAAGTGCGACTGCGCTGATGAACCGCCTAGAGATCTCACATAATTCATGGGGTGGGAATAAAAATAAACGTCTCATTGGTGCCATTATCAACAAAATTGGCGCCCCCGTTGATGACGAAGGTCGTGCTCGCCCAGACTTATCTGAAGTCTTTACCAACGATGATATTCAGCGCGCTGATGCAGCAAGCATGTTTCAACTTCCAGGTAAGAGCAAAATTCGAATTTTAGGCAGTGTGCCTTACAACCTTGATCTCGTCGCACCTCGCGCATCAGATCTTGCAAAGCACTTAAGCGCCAAAATCATCAATGCGGGTGAAATGCACACCCGCCGTATGCGTAAAGTGACCTTTTGTGCCCGCAGTATTCCAAATATGGTTACCCATATTAAAACCGATTCGTTGCTCGTCACTTCAGGCGATCGTAGTGATGTTATCGTTTCAGCATGTCTTGCTTCAATGAACGGTGTCAAAGTTGGCGCACTCTTGCTAACGGGCGGATATGAGCCAGAACCGCAAATTATGGAGCTTTGTGAGCAAGCGTTCGAAACAGGCTTACCTGTATTCCTGATTGACACCAATACTTGGCAAACATCGCTTAACATACAGCGTTTCGATCACGAAGTGCCCGTTGATGATGCCGTCCGTATTGAACAGGTTCAAGAATTTGTTGCCGGGCATATAGACCAGAGCTGGGTAGAAAGCGTAACGAAGAACTCACCACGTGAGCACCGTTTATCGCCACCTGCGTTCCGTTACAAGTTAACAGAGCTTGCTCGTGCTGCAGGTAAAACCGTTGTTTTACCTGAAGGTGATGAACCTAGAACAATTGAAGCTGCCAGCATTTGTGCTGAACGTGGTATTGCACGTTGTGTTCTACTGGGTAATCGCGAAGAGATTGAGCGTATTGCCACTCAGCAAGGCGTAACCTTAGGTGAAGGTGTCGAGATCATTGAACCTGAGTCAGCACGTAGCCGCTATGTCGAGCCTATGGTTGAACTTCGACGTAATAAAGGTTTGACTGAGGTCGTTGCTAAAGAGCAATTAGAAGACAACATGGTGCTCGGTACTATGATGTTGGCGCAAGGCGAAGTTGATGGCATTGTATCTGGTGCCGTGAACACTACCGCTAATACCATACGTCCGCCGCTACAGTTAATCAAAACAGCACCGGGTTCAAACTTAGTCTCTTCTATCTTCTTTATGTTGATGCCAGATCAAGTCTTCGTTTATGGTGACTGCGCGATCAATCCTGATCCTAGTGCCGAGCAATTGGCTGATATTGCAATTCAGTCTGCTGAATCAGCAATTGCATTCGGTATTGAGCCTCGCGTTGCGATGATCAGCTACTCAACGGGAAGTTCAGGAACCGGTTCAGATGTTGATAAGGTACGTGAAGCAACACGTATTGCCAAAGAAAAACGTCCAGACTTAGTGATTGATGGACCTTTACAGTATGACGCTGCAGTGATGCCGAATGTTGCTCGTTCTAAAGCACCAAACAGCCCTGTAGCAGGTCAAGCAACCGTATTTGTATTCCCAGACCTCAACACAGGTAATACGACGTATAAAGCGGTTCAACGAAGTGCAGACCTGATATCAATTGGTCCTATGCTGCAAGGTATGCGAAAGCCAGTAAACGATCTATCACGCGGCGCACTCGTCGATGATATTGTTTACACTATTGCTTTAACCGCAATTCAAGCTGCGCAAAACGAAAGCTAATACTACAATACTAAAAAAGCCTGCTGATGCAGGCTTTTTTTTGGTTTGAAATCAACCGAATTAGGATCGATGCGATCGTATTAGCTGTTGTCTGGCGGTGCAAAGCGAGAATTTGGAGACTGAATTGTGAACACAGCAGAAATGCGTCAAAAAATGACCAGTCTGTTTTTGATAGATATATTAAAGACTTAAGTAAACAAAAAATAGTCTTCAACACACTTGTCCACAGATTCTGTGGATAACCTTTATAAGTTATCTATACAGATATGCCTGAGATCTTTATCTAGGTCAAGCTTTGACTGCGATCTAATACCAATTACATGGAAATGTGGTCTATTTAGAAATACTCAAGCTTTCAATGCAAAAGCAGAAGTGAGATCTCGAACGCTGTCCCTAAATTGAAGTTCAAACCATTACTTGCCACACAGAGAATGTTTGATATCGCATTGAACAGTCTATTTTGTTCATTTATAGCCAACGACTGGGGTCTAAATAAACATATCCAATATCTATTGAGGTCTGATAAAGGATGTCGCATGTACAGGGAAGAATGACTGAATATTTTTCAAACCGGAGGTGCCATAGATAAGCGAAGCTAGAATAACAATACCGCGAGTAACATATGAAGCTATTACCTGAATGCCAGAGCCGAGGATAACGATTAGCGTTGAGTTCCCAGCGGGTCTCCAGAGCTTTGAATAGCCACTGAATGAACACATCCTTAATGCAAGGAGTATCGCACTAAAATCTTGCGTTAAGGCTGGAGAATCGCACTAAAATCTTGCGTTAAGGCTGGAGAATCGTGATACTGCTAGAAATACTAATAATAGCTATCTATGTTGAAATACTTTCTTGTTATCATTGCGCTGTTCGCTGTTTCTGCTTGTGACTATACGGATAGCGATTCTATCCTAGCCGATGCATCCGTCCCCTCTATGCGCACACCTGAGCTGTCTTCTCTTGGATTCTTAAATGCTATCTACGTCGAACGTGACGTCGAAAAAGCAAAACTGTTTGTTGATGATCCAATGAAAGAGATCCTTACCCACTATTATATTGCCGCCTCAGTGCAACGGCATGTACTCAATCTATCATTGACTGACGTCAGAATGGAAGTCGATGAAGTCGATATCGATTTCTTTCGTAAAACCACTGAAGATGTCACTGTCATCGTCAAGATCACAGGGCTGCGTGGCGGGGAATTTTGGGTTGATGACAGAACCTTACGTTTGAATAAGCGCAAAGGAAAATGGATTATTACCGAAGTGGTGCCAGAAAAGAGAAACGTTAATGGTTAGGTGTTAGTTCTACAAACAAAAATAGCAACCCACTGGTTGCTATTTCATCTTGATAAAACCTATAACGGATAGGCTTATTCAGTGATTTTTCCTAATCCAAAAATGCTTCTTCGTCCATTTTAACAGGTAAAGACTCTAACATCTCGTCTTGTAGTTGATAATATGCGCCTTCATATTCTTGAACTTCCATAACAACTCCGGATCTTTGATTTAGGTGTAGGGTACAAAAGCATGTCATCAATAGTGTGACATTTTGCCTTTCTTAAAACATGCCAACTATGCCGTGTTTCTGATGCTGATTGTAACAGCATTCAACCATCACTTACAGAAAACTTTCAGTTTGAGCGGTAAGATCTACTTAATTAGCCCTAAAGTCGCCATAAATACGCCAATTCCCGTTACTAAAGGTGAAAGTCTTTCACTTTTTTATTCCTTACAGCACTAAAAACCATTTTTAACGTGAATAAAAAATATACTTAAAGTTCACAACTACTGCTATCAATTAGTACATGGCATCGCAGATGCTATCCAGTCAAGAGGTTGATTATAATGAATGCATTAATTGACTATGAAGCAGGAAAGCTAGTCGAGTTATTTGATCAAGATGATGATTTGTCGATATATATGTTTATGGAAAAAATGAGCATCCCTTTAGATGTACAAGGTACGCTTATCAATGAGATCTCGGTACTCAAGCATAGAGGACGACATAATATCGCCAAGATCATTGAGTCTCATGGGCAATCAGCACTGAGTGATCGACTCAATTATTAGGCTCAGCCATAAAAAAGGCCAAACACATGTTTGGCCTGTTTACTTTATTTTCTTCTATCCTGACAACTAGAAATAAATGGTTATTCTTGTTGTCTATACCGCAATACTTTTAGTGCTTTATCAGGATTAATATCTTCAAAGACAGCAGGGTTAGCCATCTGTTCACAAAACTGCAGACTCGGGCTGTAGCTAGCGACTTGTTCTTTCAAAAAATCAATACTCAGCTCAGGCGCATTTAAACATAATAGAATGTCGCCATCAGGTGCCAACAGATCAGGCAAACGTTTTAACAGGCGTGCATAATCTTTTGTCGCGACAAAACTGCCCTTTTGATTACTGGGTGGATCCGCAATAATAATATCGTAAGGTCCAAGCTTGGTTAACTTTCCCCAGGACTTAAAAATATCATGTCCAAGAAAGCGCGCCCCAGCACCAAAATTATTTAGCATGTGATTTTGCTTACCTATCGATAGTGAGCCTTTGCTCATATCAATGTTAACCACCTCCGTTGCTTTGCCTTGCAGCGCCGCAATAGAAAAACCACAGGTATAAGCAAACAAATTCAGAACTTTTTTGCCTGCGCTATGTTCACGAACCCATTGGCGGCCATTGCACATATCCAAAAATAAACCATGATTTTGGCCACGTAGCAGATGGACTTGAAACTGAGCGCCATTTTCAACAACAATGTGCTTTTCAGGCACCTCACCTTTAAGGATATCGGTGTGCGTTTCACCGCCACTACGGTACTGAAAAACCAGATTTATTGGTTCAACACTTTTTAGCTCACACCAACGTTGCTCAATAGCCTCTGTGAGGACTGAGAGTTCATCCTCATTGAGTGGCTTAAAACTGGTCAGCAGTACCACTGGCGCATACCAATCTAAGCAAAGGTGTTCAGCTCCTTGATAACGCCCACCACGGCCATGAAATAACCGGCTCACATCATTACCAAAGGTAACGTCTTTTATTGCTTCAATAAATAACTGCATCTAACTCACTTCTTACTAGTTTCAATCTTTAAATCGGTTTCGGGATCATCGTTATTTTCAGCAATATCATCACCGATTAATACTGCTAACCAACGTCCGCCTTGACTAGACTCTAAGGCAATTTTTACAATCATGGTCAGCGGGACGGATAACAACATGCCGGCAGAGCCTAACAACCAGCCCCAAAATATTAATGATAAAAAAACGACCAAAGTCGACAGGCCAAGACCGCGTCCCATGTATCGGGGTTCAACTAAGTTGCCCATAACCGCGTTAGTCCCTAAATACAGCAAAGCAACGGCGCCTGCAGCACCTGGGCCGATTTGTATAAAGGCTAGCAATACGGAAGGAATGGCGGCAATAATAGAACCAATATTTGGAATATAGTTGAACAGAAAAGCAATCACGCCCCACAACAATGCGTAATCGACACCAATGATGTATAAGCCCACGCCAACAATGAGTCCAGTTGCTAAACTCACCAAGGTTTTAATCACCATGTATTGATTGACTGAATTCAAAAAACGATCAACTTGCTGTAAACGCATATCGGGATCATCAAGTGCAAAATGCATCTTTTTTGAAAACCCATTAGATTCAAACAACATAAACACAACGGTTAAGATGATTAAGAACAGATTAGCCATGACGCTGCCAACACCAGTCAGCATATTGGTGGTCATTGACAATGCTACACCAGGATCAAAGTAAGCCAGTATTTGTTCTTTAGAGATCTGAATATTGAGCGTGGCCAATTTGTCGACAATCCAAGAAAATTGCTCAATTAACTGATCACGATAAAAAGGTAATTGTGTGGAAAACTCATTGATAGAGGTCCCGACTATAGACGCCAACCACAAACCCATCAGGACAATAAATGCCATTAGCATTAATACCGCGACCCCTCTTGGGACACGATGACGGGTAAGCCAACTAATCATCGGGTTACAGATCACGGCAATAAATACCGATAATACAAACGGAACAACAATCGGACTTGCCGTCTTGATCCCCGCGAGGATCACCACAATAAATGCAAAGATGGCAAACCCTTTAAATGCAACGCCTTGATTCTCAAATCGGGTCATTAAAAAATCCTTGTTGATTAATAATATCGCGGCTTTTGTATTTCAAATGTAAAAAACCATAACGCGACTAAACAGTAACTATAAAAATGTGCCAAGTATCACCAACAACTCAACGCTTTTAGGCGAGTTAATAATACGAGCAACAGTAACAAGATAAATTATTTTCTGAATTATCGCATGCTTTTATAAAAATCACCGCTTTAGTTTAAGGCGCTGGAGTTTAAGAGGTTATGGTTATTCATTACCTGAACAAACGGCATTAATACGCAGCAATAGAACTATTTTTGGCTAAGAAGACAAAACGATAGATCCTATTTGCCTTAACTAACGTAAACTCTATTAAGAGCCCTTAAAAAACAAAAGCCTATGAATATATTGATTACTGGTGCCAGTGGATTTGTTGGTACTCAGCTTGTAAAACGGTTAAGTCATCATCAACTGACGTTGCTGACAAGGCACCCTGAGCATGCCGCTAAGCGTCTAGGGACGCATCATCACTACCTTAGTTCTCTAGATGGATTAGCGAACCTAGACAGTTTTGACGCGCTGATTAATCTCGCAGGCGAACCCATCGCGGGAAAAAGGTGGTCTGACACGCAAAAAAAATCAATATGCCATAGCCGATGGTCAATAACAGCCAAGCTGGCCCAATTGATCCTCGCAAGTAATAACCCACCAAGCACATTCGTTACCGCTTCAGCCGTTGGATACTATGGTAGTCAGGGCTCACGACATATTGATGAAACACTGCAACTGAGCTCAGAAAGTCGTGCAGAGTTTACTCATAAAGTGTGTCACAAGTGGGAACAAGAAGCGCAAAATGCGGCAACTGAAGCCACTCGAGTTTGCATTGTTCGCATTGGCTTAGTACTTGGTTCCCAAGGTGGCGCGTTAGCAAAAATGTTACCTGCTTTTAAACTTGGTCTAGGCGGGCCTATCGCCAATGGCAAACAGGGGATGAGTTGGATACATCAAGATGACTTAATTAGCTTAATTGAATTCTTACTTAACAACCCACAAACCAGTGGGGTATTCAATGGTTGCGCCCCCATGCCTGTCAGTAATAAAGATTTCACCAAGGCATTAGGCGCCGCATTAAACCGCCCTGCCTGTATTCCAGTGCCAGCATTTGGACTGAAACTGGCGCTAGGTGAAATGTCGACCTTGTTAATCGAAGGACAATATGTGGTGCCTAAACGGGCGTTAGCTGCGGGCTTTGAATTTAAATACCCTACAATTGATAGTGCATTAAACGCACTGTTTAAATAACTTTTAGTTTGCTTTGGCTTAATTCAACAGAAAAAGCGGGAAGATAATCAACAATATCCCCGCCATTAATCACTGAGCTTTAATGCCCTTTAAGCAGTTCACTGCATGATTTGTTTAACAGCTGTCGACAGCTCCAAAGCCCGAGTAAAGCAACCACCAAACCACCACACAATGGCGCTATCCCCCACCAAGGCCAATGCATATAAACATTGAGTTCAAACACCTGAGTTTTCAATAAGTACAAGGTAAACTCAGCAACGATAACCGCTAACACTCCCGCAATCGTCCCTAGTAGCGCAAATTCAAGTCCTGTGGCAGCTCTAAGTAACCAACCAGATGCTCCAAATGTCCTTAGTACCGCCAGTTCACGTTGTCGGGTTGCCATTCCCGCTTCAGTCTGGGCTATCATCACCAGTGCGCTTGCAAGTAACACCAATACCAGCACTAAGGTCAGTGATAAAGAAACTTGATCGATGATTTCGCGTAACTGCTTCACCATTGCGCCAACATCGATAATCGACACTGTTGGAAACTGCTTTATCAAAGATAAAATAACGCCACGTTGTGACTCTTCTAAGTGAAAGCTCGACATGGAGGTATAGGCAAACGGCGCCAATGCTTCTTTTGTGAAGATCATAAAGAAGTTTGGCTGCAATGTTTCCCAATGCACAGCTCGAATACTTGCCACTTTCACCGTCAAAGATTGGTTATCAATGGTGTAAGTTAAACTATCACCTAAGGCTAATTCCAAACGTTCAGCAACACCGGATTCAACAGAGACATCAAAAATATCCTGATTAAAGCGACCAGAAAGAATTTCATTATTGTCTGGCATGCTGTCCCGAAAGGTGAGATTCAACTCTCGCGAGATCCCAACCCTTCCCTCACCACCCGCTTCCTTCTGCTCAGAAGAGATCAGTAGCTCATCATTAATCGCGGTTAAGCGTCCTCTGATCACCGGGTAAATAACCGGCGGGACTTTTACATGTGGTTTTAAGAAATCTGCAATAGTGGCTGTTTCTTCTGGCGCTATATTGACCAAAAAGTAATTGGGCGCATTTTCGGGTAACTGTTTTTGCCACTCGTTTAGTAGATCTTGTCTCAATGCAAAAATGGTTAACAATAAAACTAATGCGCTACTGAACCCCACTAGTTGCACTGCATTTTGCCGTGCACGCCTGCGCAGCCCCGCTAATGCTAACTGCAATGGGTTAGTGGTTTTCATGCCGACACTATGACCCAAGCGGATCATAAAGAAGCCTAAAACACTCAGTAAAGTTCCTAACAATAATACTGCGGCAACTACCGTTAACGTTAATGGCAGACTCTGTGAGTACAAGTAACCGAGCAACGCCATTGCACTTAAGCTCAATAAGAGGTGCAACCACATCCCTAATTGCAAACCTTCAAGTTGGCGCTGCAGCACTCTCAATGGCGGAATAGACAATAGTCGCATTAGAGGATATGCCGAAAACATAAAGGCACTGATAAAACCGGTACCGATCCCGAGCAGTAATGGTCTGCTCATCGGCGGATTGTATGCGGCTATCTCTACTGGTAAAAATGCAGTGATCGTGCGATCAAGCCCAACGCCACCGATTAAGCCAAGAACAACACCCACAACAGTCACTAGCAGTAGATGGGTGCCAAATAAAATTCTTATTTGCTTTGCTGAAGCGCCAAATGTCTTCAACATGGCCACCACGTCATAGTGGCGCTGACAATATCGTTGCGCCGCAATACCAATGGCAGCACAAGCAAGCGCGATACCGAGTAAGCTTGCGAGTAATAAAAAGCGCTCAGCACGTTTAACGGCACTGGCAATTGGCGAGTCACCGGACTGAACATCAACCCAGCGCTGACTGGTATTGAGTAGCGGTTTAGCTTGCACCTCAAATGCTTCTAGCTTTGCAGCATCTCCTGCAAATTGGTAAAGGTATGTCACGCGACTACCCGGCTGGATAACTTGTGTTTTAGCCACATCTTCAATCCGCATCAACACCACAGGAGAGGATGCAAAAGGGTTAAATCCTGCATCGGGTAGACGGATAATCTCATTGGATAAGTTAAAATTAGCATTACCAATTTCAATCTGTTGCGGGTACCCAAGTAAACCGCCTAATCGGGTTTCAAACCAAATATCGTCTGCGCTCGGCAGCCCTTGAGCTATCCCAGTGCTGAGCTCAATATTGCCTTTGAGTGGATAGCCTTGTTCAACGGCTCTTACCGTCACCAGTTGGAATTCATCCCCAGCATATACCATGGAGTTAAACTGCATGCTGGTAACACGAGCAAGGCCTATCTTGTCAGCGATAGCTAAAACCGCGGGATCGATCTCTTTGGGTGAGTTAATAATCCTGTCAGCAGCAATGAATTTTGAAGCTTGCCCATTAATCGCGAGCTGCAATCGTTCACTGACAGAAGCTAATCCGGTTACCGATAGCACCGCTAGGGTGATAGCAAGAATGATCAGCAACAGTTGTCCTTGAGACAATTCTCGCTTAAACAGCCTCCATGCCAGTTTTAGCTCCATGAACTTGCCTCTTCATTCACAGCATTCTTTGCCGTTTCTAGTTCAGTATCTTCTGCTCGTTTATCCGTTGGTTTTTCACTTATCTTTTCGCTTAAGTTACCTGAATCCATAATGAACTGTCGCTGACATCGACTTGCCAAAATCATATCGTGAGTCACCAGCACGAGTGTGGTGTCACTCTCACGGTTGAGTTCAAACAACATATCAGCGATTTTATCACTGTTGGCTGAATCCAAGTTCCCCGTTGGCTCATCTGCAAATAATACTTTTGGCTCACAGATAAATGCACGGGCGATTGCCACACGCTGCTGCTCACCGCCAGATAGCTGATTAGGGAAATGATTAAGTCTGTGGCTCAATCCAACACGTTCTAGCATCGCCTGAGACTTTTCTTTGGCATTAGCAATCCCGGCCAACTCTGCAGGTAACATGACGTTTTCCAGCGCGTTTAAGGTATCGACCAACATAAAGGATTGGAAGATAAAGCTCACTTTCTGCTTACGAAGTGCCGCTTTAGATTCTTCATTTAACGTTTCAAGCGCCACGCCATCAAGTAGAATGGATCCTTGGCTGGGAGAATCCAGCGCAGCAAGTAATCCAAGCAACGTTGACTTACCGGAACCCGACGGCCCAAGTATCGCAACACTCTCCCCCTGCTTGACATCCATATTAATGCCGTTGAGGATAGTCAACTCTCCCTCTTGAGTATTAACCGATTTAATTAGGTGGCTTACTGTTATGGCGCTATTTTCAGACATAAAACCCTTCTTTAACCTTAAAAACCGACTATGTGGTTTTGTCATATTATTTATATTCAGCAGTTTTCCACTGAGTGCTGCCCCTATATTAATCCTAGGTGACAGCCTAAGTGCAAGCTATGGTATGCCAGAAAATGAAGGATGGGTGCATCTATTACGAACAAATATGCCTCAACATACCATCATTAACGGCTCTGTAAGTGGTGAAACTTCAGCTGGCGGATTGCGTAGACTCCCCGCCCTGCTTGACTCTGCAAGCCCTGACGTTATTTTAATTGAGCTAGGTGGCAATGACGGACTGCGTGGTTTTCCTCCTAAACAATTGAAAGATAATCTTACAAAAATCATAGAACTTGCAAAGACAAAACAGATAAAAGTGCTGTTAAGCGAGATAATGGTGCCGCCTAACTACGGTCCCCGCTATGCATCACAAATTAGCAATGTCTATAAAGAACTCGCAGCAGAGCACGAAATCACCCTGATGCCATTCTTTATGGAATCCATTGTCATAGACAGTACGTTGATGCAAAGAGATGGGATCCATCCAAATGCAAAAGCACAGCCACAAATTGCTGAATTTATGCTGCCTTGGATCCAACAAGCGCTTTAAAAAAGTGCTAAAAACAAACATAGTTCTTGAAGCTTGCTTGCCAACTTTGTAGATTATTAAGCTATAAGGTCAAAAATTAGTAATCGATTGAATTTCAGGACAAGTAAGCTTCAGGGAGAAGGTAATGATAACAAGATGTAGCTACTGCATATTAATTGCAGGCAGCGTTACTGTCGGCTGTTTTAGTCCCTCGATTTTAGCCGCAGAGACAGTCACTCACTTAACGCCGGCTCGAATCACACCTGAACAAATATTTCCGCCTGAAGACAGTAAATATGATTGGCTACAACTCACCTCATTGGAGTTACTCAAAGGCGAAATCGTTAACCTTTACGACGACAAACTCGAATTCGATAGTGATGAGCTCGACAGCGTATTTATCGATTGGGAAGATGTGAAAGTGCTACAAAGTCGTCATATTATGAGTATCGGCTTTACTGATCTCAGCACTAAAACGGGTCGACTACTCGTCAAAGATGGCAAGTCCTATATCAATGGTGAGGAGTTTGATAGTCACCAAATAATGACGATTATCGCGGGAGAACAAACCGAAGCTAACTATTGGTCGAGTAAAATTACCTTAGGGGCAAACTTTCGAAAAGGTAACACTGACCAGATAGACTACAGTGCGCTCGCCAAGACGAAGCGACGCACGACAGAATCACGATTCAATCTCGACTATATCGGCAACTACTCAGAAACAGATGGTGAAAACCGCATAAATAACCACCGAATTAACAGTAACTTTGACTGGTTCATCTCCAAACAATTTTACCTTAGACCGGTATTCGGTGAAATCTATATTGACCCATTTTTGAACATAGATTATCGAGTGACGCTGGGTTCTGGCCTTGGTTACAACATCATTGATAATGCGAAAACAGAGTGGAGTGTCAGTGGTGGCCCCGCTTATACCTATACTCGATTTGATACTGTCGAAATGAATAAAAATAAAGGTGATGGCAGCGCAGCATTGGTTATTGAAAGCTTATACGATACTGAAATTACAGGAGACATAGATTTTAACGCGCTATATCGCTTGCAGTACGGGAATGAAACTTCTGGTGGTTATACCCACCATGCGATTGCGACGTTAGAGATTGAGCTAACCGATATGTTTGATCTTGACCTGTCATTCGTTTGGGACAGAACCAACAACCCTCAACCCGATTCAAACGGGCTAACACCAGAACCAAATGATTATCAGTTTATTATTGGTTTTGGTATCGATATCTAATCTAAAGATATCATTATCACAGCTTAATAGGGCAGACTTATCATGTAGGGCAACAGCTTTACCCTCTTATCAGGGTAATAGTCCAGATGACGAGTGCAAATGAGTGGGTCGATTCATGGTTTAGATGAGAGCCCCTCTAAACCAAGAAATATCCAACGACATCGTTATCCACGGCAAAGGTTTAACTCAATTCCTTTTCAAAAATCAGCAACCTCACCTTTATAGCGCTGTGATCAATAATACGACCCTGTCAACATTACTGGCTAACGTATTGTTTATACGAAATTTAACAAGATATTGCACGGTAAAGTATTTCAAATAAAAATCAAACTGAATGAAAATGATACACTCGTTTGAATTCCAACCTCTTCGCTATTCTTTTCAATAACTAACAACAACCATCGTGTTTAACAGTCTGCATTAGTTTATTTGATAACAAGATGCTGCAAACTTGTTGTCCTGATTTCACATTGCTTATCTGGTACGTCAGTGCAATCTAGAGCGCGAATAATAAAAATAAATCTGGAGACACTATGCTCAACAAGAAACCTTCTTGGCTAATGCCAACATTAATCGCTACCGCAGTTGCAATAAGCTTGGGGGCTTGTTCTTCTGACGATGACGACACTACAACAAAAATAGAGACGCCACCCGTTGTCACTCCTGAACCAGAAGGGCCTACGTTCCCTGAAGGCGCGATAATGATTGAAGACGGTGAAAACCTCACTCTGCGTATACAAGAAGCATTGATTGATGCTCAAAGTAACGATGTCATCGTCCTGCCTAAAGGCACATTTGAAATTGAATCAACGTTATTATTTGATGGTGATGTCGACGGCGATGGTAGCTATGCTAAAAATATAACCATCATGGGTTACGGTCAGGATGAAACCATTCTTGATTTCTCAAAGGCGAACTCTGGCGATGGTATATTCGTCCAGAATGCGGTCAATATTATCATTCAAGATCTGTCAGTGAATGAAGCTAAAAATAACGGTATTAAACTAAAAAATACAAACGGTATTATCTTGCGTCGCCTCGCAACGGTTTGGGAAGGCGAGCTTGATGAGGATAATGGCGCATACGGTCTCTACCCGGTGGAATGTGAAAACATTCTTATTGAAGACACCTACGTGCGCGGCAGTGCTGACGCGGGTATTTATGTCGGTCAATCGCAATACATCGTAGTTAGACGTAACATTGCAAAAGAAAACGTGGCAGGTATTGAGATAGAAAACTCAAAATATGCTGATGTTTACGACAACGAAGCCATGGGTAATACCGGTGGAATTCTCATTTTCGACCTACCGATCAACAACCATAGATACGGCTCAAGCGTCAGGGTTTTCAATAACAAAGTCTACGATAACAATACTAAAAACTTTGCGAACGCTTCAGCAAACCCTGCAGGGGTTCACATTGTGCCACCCGGCACAGGTATGATTATTCTGTCGACTGATGACGTTGAGATTTTTAACAACGAGATCACGGGTCACGACACCATGGGCGTGGCAATCACCAGTTTCTTTATTGCTGAGCCTGACATGTCAGCCTTTGTCGGTAACTATGGTCAAGCAGGACAACCTATTGAAGATGGGTGGCGCCCAACTCCGCGCAACATTTACCTGCATGACAACGTGATCACCGGTTATGGCCAAAAGCCTAACGGTTACTTAATTGATGACATAATTAAAGCGTACTTATTTACCCATGGCGCCTTCCCTGGCGTACTCTATGACGGTTTAGGTGAAATGCTATCGAGTAACGGCACCGCCGCTTACCTAGGTTTACAAGAATTGCCGTTTGCTGCCGATGGCAGTGACAATATCTGTGCCAGCGACAACGGTGATGTTTCGTTTGGCCGCTTATATGCTAACGATAATACTGACCCAAGTATTGCGAATGTCTTATATGAAAAAACGCAAGACCAGTTATTGAACTGTGCTCAGGTAAGTTTACCCGTTCATACCGTGACCTTTGGTGATCAGATCTTCGGTTGTGGCGTTGATGATGATACCGAGGGCTGTGATGGTGGTAACCTTATTGGTGGCGGCGGTACTATTGGTGAAGGTGAAGGCGGCCTAGTTGGTAATGGAGATCTAAGCCTTTGTAAAGCCGAAGGCACTAACGCTTCTTGGGATGCATTGCTAAAAGCCAACTGCCCTAGCCTCTCTGACTACAACTTGTTTGCCGATGCAAAAAATCCGGCTAACGCACCCAATTCTGGTGGCTTACCTTATGACTTAAATACACCGTTATTTACTGATTACTCAAGTAAATATCGTTACGTATTTGTACCAGAGGGCCAAAAAGCCGATTTTTCTGCTATGGAATCAATGGACTTTCCTGTCGGAACCGTCTTAGTGAAGACATTTGCACTCCCTGCAGATACCAATAAGCGCGGCATAACGAATGAAGATTTAGTTGAAACACGATTATTAATCCATCGTGAAAGTGGCTGGACTGCACTACCTTATGTGTGGAACGCTGAAAAAGCAGATGCTGTACTCGCTAAAGCGGGCGCAATTCAAGCTAAAAAGGTGATCCATAATGGCGAAACGATGGACTTTGATTATGTCGTGCCGAGCATGAATCAGTGTAAACAGTGTCACCAATTTAAGCCTGACGCTGATAGCCCTGCAAAGTTTGTCCCTATCGGGCCAAAGGCACGCCAACTTAACAAAGATTATGCCTACAGTGATGGCAGCATGAATCAGCTGTTAAAGTGGCAAGCAGCAGGCATTTTACAAGGTGTTCCAGAGGTCGCTACGATTGACACTGTGCCAGCCTACAATGATGGTGATGAAGCAAACGTGAGTAGCCTTAGCGATGCCGCACTGATGAAAACAGCCAAAGGTTATTTGGACATCAACTGTGCTCATTGTCATCGCCCTGAAGGTAATGCATCTAATACAGGACTAAAACTCGAGTATTGGAGAGAATATGCCGAAGATGCAGGTTATTCGCATGGTACATGTAAGTCACCAGTTGCGTATGGTGGTGGCTCTCTTGGCTATGACGTTGTTCCAGGAAGCCCTGAAGAATCTATTCTACACTTCCGTATGGACACGAATAACCCTGGTGACAGAATGCCAGAGATTGGCCGCAGCCTCTCACACGCTGAAGGTGTTGCATTAATCAACGAATGGATTAAGCGCCTACCGAGTGCATCTTGCTCAAAATGAGTTAAGTGAATAAAAAGGCCGGGAATATCCCGGCCTTTTTCTAACTACAACACTCCAATACCAAGACTTAACACTCAACAATCCATTACTATGTAGGTGACTTATGCATAATCTAGTTATCCTCAGTTTTATTTTACTTCTTAGCGCCTGTGGCGGTGCAAGTGACTCAACAGCACTCGCAAGTGAAGTCGCACCAATCATCCCCACAGATCCAGCCCCATCGCTGTCAGCATGTGACGCCACAACAAGTGAAGTGAATTGGGATGCTTTAATGACTGAAGATTGTCAGCAGTTATCGCAATATGGGTTATTTATAGACTCCAGTATTCCGACATTCGATCCTATAGCACCGGGGATCGCCTATCAGCTTTCTAGCCAGTTATTTTCTAACTATGCCAGTAAACACCGCTTCATTTTTGTTCCTGAAGGGGAAAAATTAGCCTATCACCCAAACGATACCTTTGAGATGCCAATAGGCACTGTTTTAGTCAAAACGTTCTCGTTACCCTTCGATACACAAGTTATCGGCGCGAGTAATGAAGTACTTATTGAAACTCGGTTACTTATTCATAGAGAAGCAGGCTGGACCACTCTGCCCTATATTTGGCAGAATAATGAGGCCACGCTACAACAAGCAGGCATGGATATTCCTCACAGTTTAAACCATCAAGGCAGCCAAGAAGTCTTCAATTACCATGTACCCAGTCGCGCAGAATGTAAGATATGTCATCAATCTACGTTTGCCAATGACGATCAAACAGTTCGCATTCGCCCTATCGGCATTAAAGCGCATCTGCTCAATCGCAATGTTAATCATCAAGGACAACCTACCAATCAACTACTACTTTGGCAGCGCCTCAATATACTCACTGGAGTACCCGAGCTTAGTGAAATAGGTAAAACGGCTGACATCCTTGACCAAAGCGCTTCACTGACCACTAGGGCGAAAGGATATTTGGATATCAACTGTGCTCATTGTCATAATCCCGACGGCTTTGCCAGTATTTCAGGACTGCGTCTTGGTTTTTATGTCGACCATACCAGTTATCAATATGGTATCTGCAAACAACCCCCTGGCTGGGATGGCGGGGCAAAAGGATTATCTTACGACATCATTCCAAGCGATGGTGAACACTCAATCTTGGTATATCGTCAACAGCTCAATCAGCCCAAGGATAGAATGCCACCGATTGGAAGATCCATTGCCCACACTGAAGCCGTAACGGTAATTAAAGACTGGATTGATGCTATGGCACCAGAACTAGGCAGTTGCCATCAATAAGCCTGTATGAAGTAGTTGAAAGGTTTTATGAGGTTCAAAAACTCAGTTTTAACCTTTATGTAAACGTAAGAAATGACCTGGAGGATGCCCTATCCAATGCTTAAAACTCTGCCTGAAATGGCTTACATCACCAAAGCCCATTAAGTCTGAGATTGCTTCGATAGAATGCTCACTGCTTAGAATTAGATTAATCGCCATTTGGCACCTTACTTGATCAATTAGCTTTTGGTAGTGAGTACCAGCAGCCGAGAGTCGGCGCCTCAATGTACGAGTACTGATCTTTTGCGTTAACGCCATCGCCTCCATACTCGGTAATTCAGGAGCACAATCTCTTAGCAGGTCAAGAATCTCTGTAATATAAGACTGTCCGCTTTCTATAACTGGACTTAATGCTATATCTGTAAATTTAAAGGTTATCGGTAAGCTCAAATATTTATGATCTATCGACCATTCAAAAAACTCTCCATCAAATTGGATATCAGCCCCTGTTCGAGCAGCTAAGAATGGCGTTTTTCGTTTGGGTTCAGCTAAGATAATGTCTTTGGCTTGAACTGTTTCACCCGTCAACTCCTCTGCAAAAGTCATCAGTGAACCAACACTGTGCAGAAACTGACAACTGTATTTATCTGTCTCTAGCTTATTAGTATTAAGCCATCTGACTTTCAAAATACCCTCTTCATTCCTAAGAAATATATCAGAAAAGCTACCCACCAATTCGGGATGGGCAATAACAAAGGCGAGGCATTCACCTAAGGTATTAAATTTAGCTAAATAACCGAGTAAAAATCCCAAATCAGCTAGTTTATAGTCACTAGCAGCCTTAACTCCAACTTCTGCATCCTTACTCACATTACGCAAGTATGTCATTGCATAATCAACTTGCCATACATAGACAAATTGACTGTGGGCTAACTCTGTTTCTCCTACGCCAATATCCTTGCACAATTGCGCTGCAGCTGAGGAGCCAAAGTGTGTTTTTAAGTAATGGAGTAAATTCCTTAATTCATAGGCTGGGTAAGATTGATCGCCAACCATAAGATGAGGTTTATAACTGCAGATTTGGTGCATTTCACTCGACTAAATAATGACTGGTTAGTCATATTGTTAGCGGATCTAAATACGAATTCATAGCTTTAAGATTAAATTAACGAAAAAAAACCTGCATCAGCAGGTTTTTAATCAACTTACTATCAGCATAAACTACTTAAGCGGCTGATTCTTCTCTGCTAATCTATTAAAAATTGCGTTAAATGATAGAGAAGCGCCATGCGCTATTTTATCTGAAAGCTTTTTCTTAAGCTGGTAAGTCACTTTAACCACAGTGCGCTCATTGGCAAGCTTCATAATCACGTCGTCGCTGGTAGCCACTTCATCGATTAAGCCAAGTTCAATGGCTTGCTGACCATACCAATGCTCACCCGTTGCCACTTTGGCAATATCAAGATCAGGACGGTACTTAGAGATAAACTCTTTAAACAGCACATGTGTCTCTTCCAGCTCTTGTTGAAACTTCTCGCGACCTTCATCGGTATTCTCACCAAAGATGGTCAACGTGCGTTTAAAGTTTCCTGCAGTATGCTGCTCGTAATCAATATCATGCTTTTTAAGCAGACGATTAAAGTTAGGCACCTGAGCAACGACCCCAATAGATCCGACGATAGCGAAAGGAGCTGCATATACCTTATTAGCCACACAGGCCATCATATAGCCGCCACTAGCAGCCACTTTATCGACACAAATAGACAATGGAATTTGTGCTTGTCTCAAACGATCAAGCTGGCTTGAAGCAAGGCCATAACCATGAACCATACCACCGCCACTTTCAACATTAACAATAACCTCATCACCTTTGTCGGCGATGGTTATAATCGCGCTAATTTCTTCACGCAATGATGCCACTTCACTCGCATCGATACTGCCTTTAAAATCGATAACATAGACCTTGGGATCTATCTCTGGCTCTTTATTATTTTTTTGCGCTTTTTCTTTGGCTTTGTCGTCAGCTTTTATCTGCTTCTCATAAGCCTTAAATGCCTTTTTAGACAACAACTCTTCTTTAAGATCATGCTTCAACGATTTTAAGTCATCGCTGATGTTAGTGATTTTAAGCTCACCTTTATCGGTCTTGTGCTTAATAGTTGATGCCAATACCACGATCACAACGGCCAGAATCGATACTACAATCGTTACTGCTTTTGCAAAAAACAACCCATACTCGTACAGAAATTCCAAAATATTCTCCAGCCCAATCGATTTTTAATTTCATTAATTACCGCTATTCTAACAGCCTATTTAATAATAAAAAATGCCCATAAAAAAACCCAGCATCAGCTGGGCTTTTATTCGATTAAAAATCAATCTTATTCAGGACAAGTTTGAATCACTGATGAATCCTGTACCAAGATAGTAGCAGTACCTTTACCTGCCGTAAGTGCAAATGCTGCAACTTGCTGCTGCATTTCAACTGTTGCTGCTGCGGCTTTTCCGTCCGTAACACCTTCAATTTCATTTGGACTCACAATTGAACTGTGATGACCTTTACTAAAGCGAACTGCACCAGAACCTGCATTTGTACTAGAAACACATTTCAAGCCAAGGTTCGCGATTAGTGGCTCGGTACCCGATAGAGGGAAGTTGGCCACAGCGTTTGGTAACACTTGATCAGGCTTGTTAGTCGCATCCCCTACCACTTCAATGACATGAACGGGTAATTTGGTTGCTGCTAATGATGCAGCATGGTTAATTGGGTCTGCACTGTCAAATGCTGTTTGCACTGCGAATGCGAATGTTGGAATAAACCCAGCATAAACTTCCTGTACTAATGCCGTGTACTCGTCACTTCCCGGCTCATAACCACCTGTATTAGCAGCGTCAACCAACGCTTGGAAAGTATCGCTAGCCGTTACCGTTTGGAATAGAACTGGACCAAATGTCGGTGAACCTGCAAATGCCCCTGCTAATCCACCAGCTGGAGCCACTAAAGAGCTCGCGTTAATGCCATATACATTCGGCAGTTCAGTGCCACTAGCAGGATCTCTTAAGCCTGTAGATGCATAGTTTGAAAATGTTGTGCCGACAATGCCACCAAGGCTTAACCCTTGTGCACTAATCTTACTGATATCGAAAATCTGCTGACCATTTTGTTGAGCAATCCCTAGATACAAGCCCGTAAGTGCTGCACGAAGTGCTAGGTGATCAACTGTCGCTTGACGGAAGTTATCACGCACAGTCAAAGTACTGGCAATGTTTACGAAGACTAATGGGTTACCATTTTTAAACGCGTCAGGTGTACCAACTACATCACCAAAACTTGGGTCAGTTGCTGATATTTCATAAATTCCGTCACCATTTGCATCAAATGAACGTGCACCATGTAAAGGCATATCAATCGCAATAGTCGCAATACCCGATGCGGCATAAGTGCCCGCATAAGCTAACGCCATCTCTTTACCACCACCTAAGCCATGCATAGCAATCGTTGTTGGCCAGCCATTGGTTGGAGGGGTAAATGGTAAGCCTTGCTGCTGATAAAAACCGGCTAATTTAGCAGCGTTTGGTAATGTTATTTGAACTGAAATGTTCTCATAACCTTTGATTGCAGGGATTGGGTTAAACTTCGTGAGGTGCTTAGTGCTATCTGTTGGCGTAACGCCATCATTCAAGAACCAAGCTTTACCCACTAACAATGCTGGATTTGCAACGCCTGCAGCGGGATCAATACCATAAGCAACTGCTTGCATGCCATAATTCGTCTGGCTCAATGTACCGTTACTCATCGCAAGTAATACAGAAACGGGGCTGTCGCCAAGTGCTTTCCAACTACCGTTAATGGTCGGATTAAAGTCTGCATCTAAGCAACCAGCAGATGAACAATCACCGTAGATTGGTACTTTTAATTCCGCTTTAAATACATCCGCTAAATCTGACACTACATAAGCAAGACCATCTGCTGGTGTTAAGCCTGCAGCCATAGCCACGGTGTAACCCGCTGGGGCTGGCATAGCCGTTAACGCAGGCGCATAAGGATTACCAGGCGTTGGGTCAATCATTAGCAACTTGGTGGTTTCATACACATTGCTAATCGATTGTGTCGTAAATAAACCTGAGTAAGTCACGGTATCTGCATCTGGGCCACCCGCGGCGGCCATGCCTTTCTCGTAGCTATTGACCAATGTTTGCAGCATTAACTGATCAGGTGTTTCTAAAGGTTTGGTTTCGATATCTAGCTTTAGCAGTCCATAGGTCGAAGAAGGTGCTATTGCACGCCCTGCAGAATCTTGAATCAAAGTCGTCGTAGCATAAATATAAGACTGACCATGTTTAAGAGGCTTAAGTGGAACGATTGCGATTGAGTTGCCCGAAGCCGTCGAGACAAAGTCGACTCCGAACTGCAGCTCAGCGCCTACTTTACACGCTGAAACTGAAACTGCTGCTTTACACTCAGGATCTGAAGATAGTGCACCACCAACGGTGGCTTCAAACATCCTAACCGCACCTGGTTGTGCTACCGAAGCGCCATCAATAGTCAGGACATTGCCCTCACTATCTGTAGATGGTGCAACCTTAATACTAATTGGAGATGATGTAGACCAACCATCAAGTGCACCAAGAGCTATTTGTGGATCAGTATAGTCACCACTGTCCTCGCCAGGGATCTCTAAAGTGCCATCAAGCGTGCCACTAAAGAGTAAGTCGTTAGGCAAAGGGACCTCTTTATTCGCGGGATCGAAAACGAGAACAGACTGAGGGACCAGTGGTTCCGTTTTATCTACTAATTCGTTGTAACTGTCTTCACTACAGCCAGTGAGACCTAATGCAGATGCGATTGCGACACCCAAAAAGAGCTTTTTCATCTTTTTTCCCCAAATCTTGTTGTAATAATTTTGTTTTCACTTGGAAATTGGTCACAATAGCCAGCAAAGTATGACCAATAGGGCTTATTGTTAGCCCTTAACTCAACTCAAGTTAACGCAAAAGTATTGACTTAGCTACATTTTTGTCACAAACGGTTAGCGAATAGCAGAGTAAAAATTAATCGTTTGTTTTAAACGGCTGTTTATCATATCAGCGACTCTAGAAGTGACGGGCGTTTGAGCTCAGAGGAAGTATTAACTCATGTTGGAATATCAAGCTGCAAAAGATTTACTCAATGGTAAAGTTATATTAGTAACAGGTGCTGGTGACGGCATAGGAAAAACAGCAGCACTGACTTACGCGCAGCACGGCGCCACTGTCATTCTATTGGGTAAAACGGTAAAAAAACTAGAAGCCGTATATGACCTAATTGAACAAGCAGGCTATCCAAAACCGGCCATTGTTCCGCTCGATTTAAAGGGAGCCACCGAGCAAAACTATGTCGACATGGCTGAAACTATCGAAGAGCAATTTGGTTGTTTAGACGGGTTATTACACAATGCCAGCATGTTAGGTGTGCTAGGCCCGTTTGAACACATCACCATGAGTTCAGTGGAAGAAGTGTTCAAAGTGAATGTGATTGCTGAGATTATGTTAACAAAAGCCCTACTGCCAGTCATGCGTAAATCAGCAAGCGCATCGCTTATCTTCACCTCGAGCAGTGTTGGTCGCCAAGCTCGCTCATTTTGGGGAGAGTATGCAATGTCGAAATTTGCAACCGAGGGCATGATGCAAGCAATCGCTCATGAATACGAAGGCAGTAACATTCGTAGCAACAGTATTAACCCAGGTGCCACTCGCACCGGTATGCGGGCAAATGCTTACCCTGCTGAAAACCCACAATCACTTAAGAAGCCAGAAGAGATAATGCCTACTTACCTGTATTTGATGGGTAAAGAATCAGCCGACATTAACGGTCAACAACTTAATGCACAGTAATCGCTAAATCAAAAATATGATCAAAAAAGGCCGCTAAATAGCGGCCTTTTTAATCCCAATCACAGTCTTATACCAATTCCACTAAAGATGTACTCAATTCAGAGCTTTCTCAGGGCTTTCAATTCTAGGCGCATTGTCGAAGAAATGGTTATCCCCTTTTGAGACAATGCAACGTAGCAGTGAAGGTCCTGAGACGCTCACGTTGTGCGGGTTTAAAATCACTTAATACAGCGCATGTGGCTTTCGATATAGAATAACTATAAGCGACAAGCCACTTGCTTGTCTAAAGTGATTTAAATTCCCGCTGAATGAGCAACTCTTTAATGGAACTGGTATTATTTAAGTACGACTGCGGGTAGGTTTATTCGGTGTAGCCGTCACTTTGTGCTTTCGCACTGCACGACGAATCTTAGCACCACGTACTTTAGCACGCGCAACACTGTGTTTATCTGTACCGAGCAAGCTACGAGTTTCATCTTGCATACCCGCAGTTTTACGCAAGTAGTTAACGTCTTCCATCGCTAACTCAATCCAACCGCCACGCGGCAGTGATTTAGGTAACTCAATCATGCCATAGCGAATTCGAATAAGTCTGCTGACCTGAACCTCTTGAGATTCCCATAAGCGACGCACTTCGCGGTTACGGCCTTCAGCTAAACTGACATGCCACCACTTGTTCATTCCTTCGCCGCCAGCGGCTTTGACTTTGTCAAAGCTCGCAGGACCATCTTCCAAAGTGACACCCATGCGTAAACGCTGGATACAAGCATCGTTAACTTCACCAAATGTGCGCACCGCGTATTCACGCTCAACTTCATTTGATGGGTGCATAAGGCGGTTAGCTAATTCACCGTCAGAGGTAAATAGTAATAAACCAGAGGTGTTAATATCCAAACGTCCAACCGCAACCCAGCGTGAGTCGCGAGTTTTTGGTAAGCGGTCGAAAACAGTAGGGCGACCTTCTGGGTCTTTACGGCTACATATTTCACCTTCGGGTTTGTGATAAGCAATCACGCGGCAAATCACATCTTCTTCAGATCTGATTGAAATGGCACGGCCATCAATACGCACTTTAGCATCAGATTCAATGCGATCACCTAGGGTTGCTATTTCACCGTCAATACTAACTCGGCCTGCAGCAATCCATACCTCCATCTCACGACGGGAGCCATGGCCTGCTCGGGCCAAGACTTTCTGCAATTTTTCACTCATTAGTAGACTCTTCTGTTTTTTCGGCAACACTTTTCACTGTCGAGAAAAGTGCGTCCAATGATTCGGGATCTGACAACGACGGAAGTTCCGTGATGCTGTCCAAACCGAAGTATGATAGAAATTCTATTGTTGTAGCATAAAGCGCTGGTCTACCCGGCACCTCTTTATGGCCCACAACTTTAATCCAATTTCTATCGTTTAAACTCTTAATTATATGGCTGCTAATCGCAACGCCTCGAACAAACTCAATATCACCACGGGTAACAGGTTGTCGATATGCAATAACGGCCAAGGTTTCAATTGTTGCCCGAGAATATTTAGGGGCTTTCTCTTGCCATAGAGGCTGCAAATAAGGACTCAGTTCAACAAGAGTTTGAAATCGATACCCTCCTGCAACTTTGACTAACTGCACGCCTCGTCCTTCGTAATCAAGCTGCAGTGCATCAATTGAAGCCTGTACCTTTGCTCTAGAAACACTGAACTCAGAAAGTACGGTTTCTTTAAGCGCTTTAATCGTCATCGGCTTCGCCAACACGAAAAGACTCGCCTCAATTAACTGTTTTAGCTGCTCTGGGTTAATCTGTGACAACGAAGTAGATCCTTAGTACGCTCTAACATGTATAGTCGAAAATGGTTCAGCTTGTACCAGTTCAACCAACAACTCTTTCACCAGTTCCATTAACGCCAAAAAGCTCACAACAACCCCACTCCGACCTTCTTCAAAATCGAATAAAGCTTCGAAAGGCAGGTAGGTTTGTGCGTTTAACTTTGCCAAAATTTGAGTCATACGTTCTCGAGTAGATAACACTTCTCGAACAACATGGTGGTTTTCAGTCGCTTCAATACGCTTGAGCACTGATGTAAACGCACGTGCAACTTCGGTGAGTGACACTTCAGGCGGTAATAACTCAGGTTTTATATTGGCAGCTGGAACCGCTTTCGCTTGAAATACGTCGCGCTCCATTCTCGGAAGAACGTCTAACTTTTCTTGCGCGTCTTTTATCACTTCATACGCTTTTAATTGGCGTATTAGCTGGGCACGAGGATCTTCTTCATCCTCAAACTCAACATCAGGCTTTGGCAGTAAAAGTCGAGATTTAATCTCGGCTAATGTCGCCGCCATAACCAAATAATCTGCCGCTAATTCGACTTTGGCACCTTGTAGCAGATCCACATACTCTAAATATTGCTGCGTTACCGCAAATATGGGTAAATCAACCACATCGAGCTTTTGCTTACGAATAAGGTACAGTAAGAGATCCAGCGGCCCTTCAAAGGATTCAAGAAACACTTCAAGGGCTTCAGGTGGAATAAATAGGTCCTTTGGCATCACCTTAAAAGGCTTACCTCGCACCTTGGCTAAAGGCAATTTTTGTACAATTCCCTCCATCCGTAACACCCACTCTTTCGCAAACGCGCGATTATACCCGTAAATCACGACAGTTTAAAGCAATACTCGCCTTACATCACCGCCGAATACAACTTAAAGGAATGGAGTCACATCTCCAGCGCCTTCACGTATAATTTCAATCTCACCTTCTGACATATCAATCACCGTCGTTGGCTTTTCACCTAAATATCCACCATGAATAATCAAGTCAACCTGATGCTCAAGAATGTCGCGAATATGCTCAGGGTCTGACTCGGTAAACTCTTCGCCCGGTAATATCAAACTTGTAGACATCAAAGGCGCATCGAGAGCTTCTAACAACGCCAACGCAATGACGTTGTCAGGCACTCGAATACCAATCGTTTTCTTCTTTGGATTCTGAAGACGTTTAGGCACTTCTTTTGACGCTTTAAAGATAAATGTATACGGCCCAGGCGTATTATGTTTTAACACACGATAAGCTTGGTTATCAACGCGAGCATAGGTGGCAAGCTCAGACTGATCTCGACACATCAATGAAAAATTATGGTCGTTATCGATCTGCCTAATGCGTGCAATTCGGCTCATTGCATCTTTATCGCCTAATAAGCAGCCCAGCGCGTAGCCGGAATCCGTTGGATAGACAATGACGCCACCCTTTTGAATCACGTTCACGGCTTGGCTGATTAGGCGTACTTGAGGATTTTCCTCATGCACATAAAAAAACTGACTCATGGTGAATCCTTCCATTTTTCTGACTGCCAAACCCAACTAACGCCTTGGGGTTGGAACATATTTTTACCAAGTTCTATCCAACTTCCTGGAAAATGAAAATCACTGCCTAGTGAACACATCAGGTTATTGAGTACACTTAATGCAATTAAGTTACTGCGATCATCGATTGTCTGTTGACCCAATACCACTTCGATTGCGTCGCCGTTCGCGGCTTTAAATTCTCGTACTAACCGCTTTAGCCATTTAGCTGATAATTTATAGCCACTGGGATGGGCTAAAACGGCAACGCCGCCCGCCTGATGAATAATGGCAATCGCACTGGCCATATCATCCCAATTATTAGGCGCGTAACCTGTTTTGCCACGAGCCAAGTACTTTTTAAATACATTCGCAGTCGTCGTGGCATAACCTTTTTCAGCTAACCAACGAGCATAATGGCCGCGACTAATCGCAGCGTCACCCGCATAGAACTTAGCACCTTCATAGGCACCTTCTATGCCTGCTTTAGTGAGTCGGTCTCCAATCTCAAATGCTCGAGCAGCTCTTAGTTCACGTTGATGTGCTAAAAACTCAATCATGACGGCATTCTCAATATCAATATTGAGTGCAACAATGTGAATATCGAAGCTGTTCCAACACGTTGAAATCTCGACACCATTGATTAACTCCAATGGCGTTTCATGATTGTTGTTGTATTGGTGTGCTTCTTTTAAGCCATCGGTAGTGTCATGATCAGTAATAGCAAACACTTGCACGCCTTTACTGATAGCACGCTCTATTAATTCTGAAGGGGTAAGTTGACCATCTGATGCCGTCGTATGACTGTGCAGATCAACCAATTTTATTTCATTAATGTTTTCATCTTTCATCCCCATATAATACTTGAGTTTACAAATGAAAGGGGATTTAAATAACTAAAATGTAATCAATTTGGTTATTCCAGCGAGTCAGCTAGTTTAGAAACACAACTCTGGCTTGTTAGGTATTCGTGAAGTACTCCACATTAGCGACCACAAGATAACACTGATACCCGATGGTGATGGCTATGCGTTTTACTGAGCCATGCAACCGTTTTAGGATCACGACAATAGCCATTGATTGGTTCAACGATTGAGTGTATCGAGTGGTACTAAAGATACGGATCATAAATAGATTGAAGTGAACAGAGTCATACCCTTAAGTCACACTAATTGAATTTCAATGCTGTTCACTTAACCCCAGCACAAGGCTAACCGCAACATCAATGATGATATTGAAGCATTTACCCAGCATATTGCTAAACAGCCTATTTATACCGATATGCTTTTAGCCGCGGCCTTATAATGACAGTGGCTAGCACGGGCTTTAGCCCTTCGCTTCGCTGTAACATTGGTACACAGCTTATTAAATAAGTGGGGATCTCTTTACAAAGCCAACAGAACCACACCCGTTTCGCCTTCAACTGCGCTTTATCCCCACCTTTTCACTATCTTTTCTCAAAAAGAGAAATATTCAATTGACAGCCTTTGTCTGCAAATGTTTTTATATAGTCACGACAACAAACGAGATTGAATATTTAATGACACAGTTTACAACTTTCCAAAACATTAATTGGTGGTGGCACTTCCCAAATTAGCGGGTGGTGTGAAATTCTGTGCTCAATCAGTTTGAGACAAAATTAAACAAGAAAGCCCGCACAATTGCGGGCTTTCTTGTATCTAAACGATAGCAATACCATTAGATACAGTTCCCCAAGCGGCAGGCTCTTGATTTCTCATTATGAAAAATAACCTTAAAAGAGATATTACAATGAACAACGCATTATCCACCAAGGCAGGAACATAAGCATGGCACAAAACACAATGGCCAAAGTGGTGACTCAAAAGGAAGCACTCGCTTATCATAACGACCCATTACGCTTATACCAGCATGTGACCAACGATGCGCCGCATACTATGTTGCTTGAGTCCGCAGAGATTGAGAGTAAGGATCACCTTAAAAGTATTATATTGACCCATGCGGCAATGAAGATCCGTTGTGATGGCTACACCCTATTGTTTCAGGCATTGACCGAAAATGGTCAAACGTTACTTGACCCCATTAAGTGCTTTTTCACCGCAAACTTCCCCACAACGGAGTTTATCGAATCATCTAGCCGCACGTTAACCGTCAAACTACAAAAAAATAGCAAACAGCTTGATGAAGATGCACGCTTAAAGTCAACATCGCCGCTTGATGGCTTAAGAATGCTGGTCAAGCATATTCGCTGCGACGAAGCCCCTGCTTTTGAAGACCTCTTTTTGGGCGGCGTACTCTCTTACGACTTGATTGATACTGTTGAACCATTACCTCAAGTACCAGAAGGCGACAATAGCTGCCCGGACTATCTATTCTATCTCGCAGAGACCTTAATTCTGGTCGATCATCAGCAGCAAAGCGCTGATATCATTACCCATCAGTTTGATACGTTCACCGAGCCACGCATTGTAGAGATCCAAGCCACATTGGCGAGTCGCATGGCTGAACTGCAACAAACCTGTCAATCACTCCCACCGGTTGCTGCGTTAAATGTGGTCAATGCCGAGACGCAGGTCAATATCTCCGATAGCGAGTTTAAACAAACGGTCAACGACTTAAAGCAGCACATTATCGCCGGTGATATTTTCCAAGTGGTGCCATCTCGTAGCTTTAGCTTACCCTGCCCTAATACGCTCGGTGCCTATCGCGCCCTTAGACTCACTAACCCAAGTCCCTACATGTTTTACTTTAGAGGCGAAGGCTTCACACTCTTTGGCGCCTCACCTGAAAGTGCGCTTAAATATGAAGCCAGTACCAATCAAGTTGAGATCTATCCTATTGCAGGTACGCGTAAGCGCGGTAAGACAGCCGATGGTGAAATCGATTTTGATCTTGATAGCCGTAATGAACTAGAACTGCGTCTCGATAAAAAAGAGCTATCAGAACACATTATGTTGGTTGATTTAGCCCGTAACGATGTGGCTCGAATAAGTCAAAGTGGCACGCGTAAAGTCCCCGAGCTATTGAAAGTTGACCGTTATTCGCATGTCATGCACCTCGTTAGCCGAGTCACAGGGCAATTAAGAACCGACCTTGACGCCTTACATGCATATCAAGCGTGTATGAATATGGGCACCTTAACGGGTGCGCCCAAAGTCAGTGCCGCGCAGCTTATTCGCGGCGCAGAAAAAACACGACGTGGTAGTTACGGCGGCGCCGTGGGCTACCTAAACGGACTCGGCGATATGGATACCTGTATTGTGATCCGCTCCGCCTTTGTCAAAGACGGAACCGCATATATCCAAGCCGGTGCTGGCGTGGTGTACGATTCAGATCCACAAGCCGAAGCGGATGAAACAAGACAAAAAGCACAAGCCGTAATTTCAGCCATCAAGATGGGAGGTGGACGATGAAAATCTATCTACTCGATAACTTCGACTCATTCACTTATAACCTAGTGGACCAATTTAGAAGCCTTGGCTATGAGGTTATTATTTATCGAAATGACGTCGATGCTGACTTTATCGCCGATAAGTTACTCAATGAAACACAACCGGCGGCATTAGTGTTGTCTCCAGGTCCTGGCGCCCCCCATGAAGCGGGTTCATTAATGGCACTGATTGCCAATGTTGCAGGTAAAGTGCCTATGCTTGGGATCTGCTTAGGTCACCAAGCGCTGATTGAACATTATGGCGGCAAAGTCGAGCGAGCAAAACAAGTTGTACACGGTAAAGCCAGTCCAACAGAGCATAATGGTAAAGGCATCTTTGCCAACCTGCCCTCGCCTCTGCCAGTTGCCCGATACCACAGCCTTGTGGCGACTCAGGTACCCGACTGCCTAGAGATTATTGCCACCACAGAAGACATGCCAATGGCGATTATTCATCAACAAGATAACGCGGTGGGTTTTCAGTTTCATCCCGAATCAATACTCACCACGCTTGGTAGCCAGTTGTTAGTGCAATCATTAGATTACCTTGCACAATCATTAACCTTAACCCATGCCAAACTTGACGATAAAGGATAACAAAGTAATGAGCCAAACTAACAACAATGCCCCACTGCTCGAATCTCTTTATCGTGGTGAAAGCCTCAATCGTCAAGATGCTAAAAAGTTGTTTAGCAGTATCATTCAAGGCGAAATGAATGAAGTTACCATGGCCGGTATGCTGGTCGCGATGAAAATGCGCGGCGAAACAATTGATGAAATATCTGGCGCAGCTGATGCGTTAAGAGCAGCCGCAAAACGATTCCCAACCCCAAATGAACGTACAGTAGCGCAAGGGATTGTTGATATTGTGGGCACTGGCGGCGATGGCCACAACACCATCAACATCTCCACTACCGCCGCTTTTGTGGCCGCTGCAGCAGGCGCAAAAGTCGCCAAACATGGTAACCGCAGTGTTTCCAGTAAGTCGGGGTCATCGGATCTATTAGCCCAATTTGGCATTGATTTAACCATGGCACCTGAAACCGCACGAGACTGTTTAGATAACCTAGGCCTCTGCTTTTTGTTTGCGCCGCATTATCACGGCGGTGTTGCACATGCAGTGCCTGTTCGCCAAGCGCTTAAAACCCGTACCCTGTTTAATGTCCTTGGGCCGTTAATTAACCCGTCGCACCCTGACTTTATGTTACTTGGGGTGTATAGCGCAGAACTTGTCGCGCCAATCGCGCAAGTGGTCAAAGCCCTGGGGATTAAGCGGGCGATGGTGGTTCACGGTAGCGGTCTTGATGAAGTCGCAATACATGGTAAAACCTTGGTGCATGAACTTAATGAAGGCACCATTACTGAGTATTACCTCACCCCGAGTGAACTTGGCGTAGAAACCGCACAATTGACCGATCTTGAGGGCGGTGCGCCGGAAGAAAATGCTGCTTTTACCCGAGCTATCCTACAAGGTAAAGGCAAAACAGCCCATATGAATGCGGTAGCCGTTAACGCTGGTTGCGCCTTATATGTCGCTGGAGTGGCGGATTCAGTCAAAGTCGGTACTGCGCTTGCGTTAGCGACCATTGAAAGTGGCAAAGCGTATGAACTACTCACTGAGCTTGCCAATGCAAGCCAAGCGGGAAAAGGAGCTTAGTGTGAGCCACAAAATTAATATCAGCACTCATATAAAAACCGATAGCGATTTAAGAGAAGCATCAATGGCCAATGATACGACAACTAAAGTAAGCAATGTATTAACCAAAATTGTTGATACTAAACCTGCCCATATTGCCGCATTAAAACTGCGTTTCCCTGAGGCGAGCTTAATGCCTAAGCAGTCAGACCGCAGTCTGTTTGATGCACTTAAAGCACCTAATGCTGGCTTTATCTTAGAGTGTAAAAAAGCCAGTCCGTCGAAAGGTCTTATCCGCGACGTATTTGACGTGGATGCTATAGCCGATGTTTACAACCACTACGCTGCTGGGATCTCAGTACTAACCGATGAACAGTTTTTCCAAGGCGACATGGATTACATCCCTAGAGTCCGTGCGCGTGTTCGCCAACCTATTTTGTGTAAAGACTTTTTCGTTGACGAATACCAAATAAAACTCGCCGCCCATCAAGGTGCTGATGCCATATTGTTAATGCTCTCGGTGCTCAATGATGAGCGATATCAAGCACTGGCTAGCGAAGCTGCAAAGTATCAATTAGACATTTTAACCGAGGTCAGCAACGAAGTAGAATTGAGCCGCGCCATTGCACTTAACTCCGCTATTATCGGGATTAATAACCGCAATCTACGTGACTTATCAACGGATTTAGCCACCACCGAAGCGTTAGCGCCACATGTTCCGGCTGATCGCGTCGTTATCAGTGAATCAGGGATCTACAATCAAGCACAGGTACGTCGTTTAGCGCCCTTGGTTGATGGTTTTCTCGTTGGCAGCTCATTAATGGCAGCTGATGACTTAGACTTAGCCTGCAGAACCTTAACCTTTGGCCACAATAAAGTCTGCGGCTTAACCCGTATTGAAGATCTAGTTGAGGTAGCAAAAAAAGGCGCAGTTTATGGCGGATTAATTTTTGCTGAAAAATCACCCCGAGCCGTGACCAAAGCGCAAGCAATTGAACTTGTCCGTCAGCTCGATGCATCGGGCCACAGGCTTAACCTTGTGGGCGTTTTTGTCAACGAAAGCAGCAATGTTATCGCCTCACTTGCAAGTCAACTAGGGCTATATGCAGTGCAATTGCATGGACAAGAAACCTCGCTTGAAATAGACGACCTTCGCAGCGCATTAGCCACGCTAAAGGCTGATTGTCAGATTTGGAAAGCGGTTGCAGTGAAAAACGACAGTATCGATACCGAATTAGATATTCCGACCAATGTCGATCGTATTTTATTCGACAGTAAGAGTGACGGTCAGTTTGGCGGCACTGGGCAGGTATTTGATTGGCAACAAGCCATCCCTAATCGCAGCGAGGCACTTTTAGCGGGGGGCTTAACAGGTGATAACGCCAAGCTTGCCGCTAACCAAGGCTTTTATGGACTCGATTTTAACAGTGGCCTAGAACAAAGCCCTGGCGTTAAAGATCATAACAAGATAGCCCAAACATTTAACCATCTACGTCAGTACTAGATGAAGAACACATAAAGCGCGAATAGTGCGTTACAACAGCTCCCTCTGCATGCCGACATAACACGTGTCGGCATGCAGACAGAAATGAACGATAAAGGAACAGATTATGAGTAAATTAAACCCCTATTTCGGGGAATATGGCGGAATGTACGTCCCGCAAATTTTAATGCCTGCCCTCAAGCAGCTAGAAACCGCCTTTATCGAAGCGCAAGAAGATGAAGCGTTTCAAAAAGAATTTACCGATCTGCTCAAGAACTATGCTGGCCGCCCAACAGCGCTAACGCTAACCAAAAATCTTAGCCCTAACCCATTGGTTAAAATTTACCTAAAGCGTGAAGACTTACTTCACGGCGGCGCACACAAGACTAACCAAGTATTAGGCCAAGCACTGCTGGCAAAACGCATGGGTAAAAAAGAGATCATTGCAGAAACGGGCGCGGGTCAGCACGGCGTAGCAACGGCGCTTGCCTGTGCATTGCTTAATTTGAAATGCAAAGTCTACATGGGTGCTAAAGACATTGAACGTCAATCGCCAAACGTCTTTAGAATGAAACTGATGGGCGCCGAAGTTATTCCGGTCACTTCAGGTTCTGGCACCTTAAAAGATGCCTGTAATGAAGCGATGCGCGACTGGTCTGGTAGTTACGAAAAAGCGCACTATTTATTAGGTACGGCGGCAGGTCCACATCCCTTCCCTACCATAGTGCGCGAATTTCAGCGCATGATAGGCGCTGAGACTAAAAAGCAAATTCTTGAGCGTGAGGGACGCCTACCCGATGCGGTTATCGCCTGTGTCGGCGGAGGCTCCAATGCTATTGGTATGTTTGCCGACTTTATCGATGATGAAGAAGTCGCACTTATCGGTGTTGAACCTGCAGGAAAAGGGATTGATACCCCCATGCATGGCGCACCGTTAAAGCACGGTAAAACGGGCATTTTCTTCGGTATGAAAGCCCCATTGATGCAAGACAGTGAAGGTCAAATAGAAGAGTCATACTCGGTATCAGCCGGGCTTGATTTCCCATCGGTTGGCCCACAGCACGCACATCTTGCTGCCATTGGCCGTGCAACATACGAGTCTGCGACTGATGATGAAGCATTAGAAATGTTCCAGTTATTAGCCCGTAGCGAAGGTATTATTCCGGCACTTGAATCAGCCCATGCGATAGCCTATGCCGTCAAGCTTGCAAAAGAAGCGACCAAAGAGACCCTGCTAGTGGTGAACCTTTCAGGTCGTGGCGACAAAGATATCTTTACCGTGGCTGACATATTAGAAACCCAAGCAAAAGAAAAATCAGCACAGGAGAGTGGCAATGAGTAATCGTTATCAGGCAGCGTTTTCGGCCCTAGATAAGAAGAATCAAGGCGCATTCGTCCCCTTTGTGACCTTAGGCGATCCCTCTCCTGAGTTGTCACTGAAGATTATTGATACCTTAGTTGAAAACGGCGCTGATGCACTTGAACTGGGGTTCCCATTTTCAGACCCACTTGCAGATGGCCCTGTGATCCAAGGGGCTAATCTACGTTCATTAGCCGCAGGCACTACGCCAACACAGTGCTTTGAGATGCTTAGCGCTATTCGCGCTAAATACCCAGACTTGCCTATTGGCTTACTGCTTTACGCCAACCTTGTATTCGCTAATGGCATTGATGCTTTCTATGCTAAAGCCCAAGCCGCCGGTGTTGACTCAGTGTTGATTGCAGATGTGCCCGTTGAGGAAGCTGACCCATTTATTGCTTCAGCTAAGGCTCATGGCGTAGCGCCAATTTTTATTGCACCACCCAATGCCGACAGTGAAACATTGCAACTTGTGAGCGATAAAGGCGAAGGTTACACCTATTTGCTGTCACGTTCAGGCGTAACAGGCACTGAATCAAAAGCGGGGATGCCAATTACCGATATTCTTAACCGTTTAAAAGAGTTTAATGGTGCGCCGCCACTGCTTGGATTTGGTATTGCTGAGCCCTCTCAAGTTAAAGCGGCGATTGATGCTGGTGCAGCAGGCGCCATTTCGGGTTCTGCCGTGGTAAAAATTATCGACGCCAATAAAGACAATGAAGCGAACTTGCTCAACGCATTGGCTGAGTTTACCCGCAATATGAAAGCCGCCACGGCGCGGTAATGTTGCAAATGAATGGTTAGCTTAAGCGTTAAACGAAATCGCGGTACTCGATGAACTGCCGCGATTTTTTTATTGGCTTTTCGACCTCCTTTGCAATAGGTAGCTTCATAATCTGTTACCACATCATTAGCTGTCGAACGGACTGACAACACCGCTTGTATGGGCACCCACTACATGGGTATAAATTTGTGTTGTTTTAATGTCAGTATGCCCGAGTAATTCCTGAATAGTCCTTAAATCATAGCCTTTTCTCAGTAACGCTGTTGCAAACGAATGGCGGAAAGTATGGGCTGTGACACGTTTATCTATTTGTGTCTGCTTCACTGCAACACTTAACGCTTTTGAAAATGCTGTCTGATGAATGTGGTGCCGACAAATATAGTCATCGCTCGGGTGAATACACCGACGACTAGCAGGAAAAATAAATTGCCAATGAAATTTATTAGCACTGCTCCGGTACTTTCTAATGAGTGATATAGGTAAAGACGCTAGCCCGTACCCAGCCCTAAGATCTCCATTATGAACCGATTTAACTGACTCAATTTGACCTTTTAGCGGTAATACAAGCTCACTAGGCAGTAAACATACTCTATCTTTATTTCCCTTTCCTTGATGAACAAAAACGGTTTTGGAAGACAAATCGATATCCTTAATCCGTAAGCGTAATACTTCCTTTAACCTGAGGCCGGATCCAAATAACAATGCGGCTATAAGGTAATGGTTGCCGGCTAAATGTCCAATAACACATTTTGCTTCACCTATAGAGAGCACTTGAGGTATTCGCTTAGGGGCTTTTGCGTAGGGAAAATTCAGCCCCGCTGTATCCATCTTTAATACATAACGGCAAGCAAACACGATGGCACATAATGCTTGTTTTTGTGTACTGGCCGATACACCGCATTGCTCAGCTAAAAAACACAAAAACCGCTCAATAGCTTCATTTGTGATCTCAGATCCATGCCGTATATGACAACGCCGAATGAAGTACCTATTCCAATAAAGATAAGACTTTTCCGTTTGATAACTGTAGTGGCGTACTCTTATCTCAGTTCAAATAGCATCGATATATCCAGATTGACTCATACAAACCTCAGTGCTGTGTTTATATACAGTTATAATTGAAAATCATCTAAAAGATCAATTTTGATGTAAAAAAGATGCCTAAAAAAGTGTTCTAGGCATCGATAATATTTTAACATCCAATAAAAGTTATAAAAATCAAGCTTATGGTGAATATTGAAAATTGATACATAGACCTCGTAAACAACGGGGCTCTCTTTCTCCGACTAAAGCAGAGTCTACTTCTAACTGGGGTATGAAAAATAAACGATTTACAACAATGGCTTACAGATGATAAGTTTAACAGAATTAACATAGTTGCTAAGAACGTTATCAAGCGACTAATCAATAAGCTGTTAGGCATCAATATGAATCTCGATGAATTAGTAGCCTCCGTGACTGAAGTGGAACTAAGAGAAGATTTACTTCATTGGGTCAGCGAATGGAAGAATGATGAAAGTGATATTGAAAATCTAACTTTCATGATGAGCAAGTGGCACGGCAATGTATGGTTTAAAGATACTATTGAATCGAATGGGTTTCATACTAGATTTGAAGTATTTAAGAAAAATGCTGTTGATGGTATCGGTAGTTTAACTTTAAACGAAAGACTATATTGGTTTGGTTTATTTGAGCAATGGGATGATTCAAACGAAGAGTCACAATCACGTATCCGAACTAAACTGCGCGCAAATGCCTAACGAATAAGGATAGGCCGCGCGTAGCCGCGTCCTTATCCCGATTGTTGAACAAGCCCGAGTGATACCTTTATTGTGTAAATATCGGCGTAAGATCTTACGCTTTTTCGATGTGTGCTGAGCAGTAGCATTTTTTACTAGCCGCATCTATCCCTTAGCATCGCCAGCTAATTTCGTTACCTCAACATATCAATGCCTTAGCACCTCCTTATACTTTTCTTGTTCCGCATCTTAAGTGTTAACTTTTTTATCCTTCCGCTTAAACAGTGGCGTTAGGTGTCGTTGGTTTTTGCCTAAGAAAGCTTGTCAGTCGTGCGTGCACTCCCATAAATGTCATCGGCTGCTGGCAGCAGGGACAAGGTCGTATAGCTTTGGTTTTGGTAGCTTTTTCGAACGGCGCAAACATCGTTCCCGCAACCGCTAGCATGAGCTGTATTTGCAGTCTTAGTTTTCGGCAACTTCCTTGCAGTAATCCATAGTCTCTCACTCGACGTAATCCCTTCGGTAGCACATGCTGAAGCACTAACCATAGGAACTCCACCGTAGGTAAAGTGCGTATTTCAGTGGCTTTGGTTTGGCTATTTTGATACTCGAAGGACACTTGATCTTCGGTTGCACTAATGATGCTTTTGTCAGACAAAACGCCGCGATAGAGGTATCTCGACAGGTACTTTAGCGCAGGTAGCCCTTTGCCAACATGCTGGCAGTCGACAACCCACTGTTTCGGGATGGCTGCTGGCAGCTTGATGTTGAGCTTGTCTGTCAATTGCTCAAGCAAGCGTGCTCGCCATACTTTGGCGAGGTTAAAACTGTTAAACAGGTACTTGCCTTTGTTCTTGTGCCACTGTTGTTTGGCTTTGTTGAAACTCCCCGCGGGAATGATGAAGTGAATATGAGGATGGTAGTCGCGTCGCCGATTATGGGTATGTAGCACGCCCGTAAAACCGATGTCACCACCGAGTTTTTTTGCGTTTTTAGCAAATTCCTTGAGCACGCTAGCAGCGACGGTGAACATGGCTTGATAGACAAGTTCAGGCTGATGTTTGGCGGTAACTCTAAGCTCATAAGGCAGAGTGAAAGTGACCATGTAATACTCCACGGGCAACAGTTTAGCCTGCTGTTTTGCCAGCCAGTCGCTCGTGGTGTTGTGCTGACATTGCGGGCAACTGCGATGACCACAAGACAACGGAAAGTCAGCATGATGAGGGCAACTCTGACACGCCCACTGACTCGTTCTCTCAGTATTGGTGCGACAACTGAGCATGGCGAAAATAGCTTGCCGCATCGAGGTTGTGATTTGTTGATCAAAAGCCTGATTAAAGGTATCAAGATGGTCGCGTAAAATATCGATGAACTTCATACGTCGCACTCCCACTTCAAGATTAAATCATCAGCAAGTTTGTTAATTGCCTCAGCGGTATTTTTACGGGTGATGTGGGTCAGTTTGGTGTAACGAGCGGTGGTGTTGAGGCTGTTATGACCGAGCAGGCTTTGCACTGAGCGCAGGTCTAGTCCTTGCTCTAGCAGATGGGTTGCGTAGCTATGTCGCAGATTATGCGGACTGATGGATTTATGAATATTGCACTCAGCAATGACTCGTTTTAAGGCTTTCTGAATGCCGCCTTTATCTATCATCGAATCCGGTTTACCGTCTTTACCAGGAAACATCAGGCGTGGATGGCGATGAGTTTGCCAGTAATATCGCAGCGCTAATAAGGTGCGTTGTGGTAGAGGAACCAATCTATCCTTACCGCCTTTAGCATTGCGAATATGCACCTGCATCATCTGTGAATCCACATCACCTATTTGCAATGAAATGGCCTCGCCGAGGCGCAACCCCATACTGTATAGGGTCAGAAAGCAGACCTGATATCGCAACTTATGTGTGAGACTTATAACGATGGCAACTTCAGTTGGGGTTAGGATATCGGGCAGTCGGTTGACCTGTGGAGGCTTAACGATGTTGAGCCACTCCCAGTGTTGGTTGAGCACATGGCGATAGAAAAACTGTAAGCCGTTACGGTCAAGCTTAACGGTGCTCCACGAGTGTGATGCTATCAGTTGAGCAAAGTAACGCTTTAAATCATCGGTGGTAAGGTTGTCGGGACAACGGTCAAAGAAGGCGGCAATACGCCGTACTGCACGGCTATATGCATCGATGGTGGCGGGTCGCTTGCCTTGTAGGGTTAAGTTGGTAAGATGTTGTTCATAAAGAGAATCAAAGCGGTGTTGTTCGAATGTGTCCATGATAATACTCCTAGTAGTAAAGACCTAACAGGGTCTGTACTAATAAGTATTTAGGATGGGAGATAGAGAGGGCTTTTATCTTTTCTGCCGCAGAGCGGCTTCGTTCAACAAGCCATTCAAGCAGGACAAATAACAACTGGCTGTTGTTCGTGCCTCACACATTTTAGCCAGCTATTATAGGCCGCTTAACGTGGCGTTATGTGTATTTCAAAGTTAGGTGAATATTTAAATTATGAAGTTTAATCACGTTGGGATTCCGGTAACAGGTAGTTTTGAAGGCGAAATAGACTTGCCTCATTTAAAAATGACAGTATCTGATCATGAAAATAATCCTTATGGAATTCAGTGGCAACGCTATTGGAACGATGCTCCTTATCCAGAATTAGTTAAAACAGTTCCCCATGTAGCATTCGTAGTAGATAATTTGGATGATGAACTTGAAGGGAAGGTAGTTATTATTAAGCCTAACTCTCCAAGTGATGGTTTGCGTGTTGCTTTCATCGAAGTAAATGGTGCACCTGTTGAACTGATGGAGTATTCGTAAATATACACATAACAAAAATAAACATAGCCAGCCATTAATAATCAACAACATAACCAGTTTAACAACCAATATTAACGATTGATGTATGCCAAACGTGTACTTTAATTACTTTCAATAAATAATCGACGAAAAGTTCTAGAAAATTGCCGAGTTTGGTGGGATTTATGGGTTTAAAAGCGCAGATGTTTAACTCAGAGTTTTAGCTAAGGAATATAAGCTTGAAGGGGTTTATTGTGTCTAGTTTGTTTGCATGTACTGACAGCTGCTTGAAAAGTGCCGTCGCCGTTTTCCTAGGTGTTCGCAGTAACAGCTAAATTCTTGTAGTGTCCCTACGGGGCCATGGAATAACTCACCAAATTCTGCAACGATTTTTATCCAATTGTCTGCGGGGATATTTAAGCGATTGAGGATATTATTTGCAGTCGCTGATATAGCACCTCGCTTGTCATCACGGATAATTCTGCCTGTTTCATCAACTAACTCCAGGTAATCTTTCAGTGAGAAGGCAATGCCTTTGGGTTGATGTGCTCGCTCATTACCAATAAAGGGTAATAGCCTCTTCGGTTGTTCGCCTTTTAGGGCGGCACTGACTCTTAATTTTAAACTGGTGAAATCTGATTGTTCTGGTGTGTTAGCCATCTTAGCGCGAATAGGGTTGAGCTCAACATAAGTCATACAGGCCAGAACTGCAGCTTCATCCAATAGTGCTTGAGATTTGAATCGTCCTTCCCAGAAGTGCCCTGTGCAGTTGTCTTCATGGTTGGCTTGCCTCGCGATGGGTTCATTGAGGCACCTCATGAACCATGAGATATCACTGAGTCGTGAGCGGTAAGTGGCAATAAGGTGCTTTAGTGCTGTGACCATGCACTCGTCTATCACTTCACCTTTGGCAATTTTTTGAGTCAACGCTGTACCGTTAAACAGCTTATGCCACTGCTCTACAACCTCCCTATCAGACCAGTTATTTACTGTTTCTAGGTCAATATAAAGCACCACATGCAGATGATTACTCATCACCGCGTACGCCGCAACATCAATGGCAAACACTTCGGTTAACTTGAGTATTTGTTCTTCAACCCAACCACGACGGTGGTTGTAGTTTTTACCTGTGTATTTATCGTCGCCACACAAAAAGGCGCGCCGAACAACTCGACTGCAACAGTGATAATAAGGGGTGTCTTCGATACTAATCAGCGTTCTTCTTGACCGTGGCATGCAACCTCCTTGTTAAATGCTTCTTTCAAAGCTTAGTCGGAGGTTCTTCTTTGCACTAAACATAGCCAGCCATTAATAATCAACAACATAACCAGTTTAACAACCAATATTAACGATTGATGTATGCCAAACGTGTACTTTAATTACTTTCAATAAATAATTGACGAAAAGTTCTAGAAAATTGCCGAGTTTGGTGGGATTTATGGGTTTAAAAGCGCAGATGTTTAACTCAGAGTTTTAGCTAAGGAATATAAGCTTGAAGGGGTTTATTGTGTCTAGTTTGTTTGCATGTACTGACAGCTGCTTGAAAAGTGCCGTCGCCGTTTTCCTAGGTGTTCGCAGTAACAGCTAAATTCTTGTAGTGTCCCTACGGGGCCATGGAATAACTCACCAAATTCTGCAACGATTTTTATCCAATTGTCTGCGGGGATATTTAAGCGATTGAGGATATTATTTGCAGTCGCTGATATAGCACCTCGCTTGTCATCACGGATAATTCTGCCTGTTTCATCAACTAACTCCAGGTAATCTTTCAGTGAGAAGGCAATGCCTTTGGGTTGATGTGCTCGCTCATTACCAATAAAGGGTAATAGCCTCTTCGGTTGTTCGCCTTTTAGGGCGGCACTGACTCTTAATTTTAAACTGGTGAAATCTGATTGTTCTGGTGTGTTAGCCATCTTAGCGCGAATAGGGTTGAGCTCAACATAAGTCATACAGGCCAGAACTGCAGCTTCATCCAATAGTGCTTGAGATTTGAATCGTCCTTCCCAGAAGTGCCCTGTGCAGTTGTCTTCATGGTTGGCTTGCCTCGCGATGGGTTCATTGAGGCACCTCATGAACCATGAGATATCACTGAGTCGTGAGCGGTAAGTGGCAATAAGGTGCTTTAGTGCTGTGACCATGCACTCGTCTATCACTTCACCTTTGGCAATTTTTTGAGTCAACGCTGTACCGTTAAACAGCTTATGCCACTGCTCTACAACCTCCCTATCAGACCAGTTATTTACTGTTTCTAGGTCAATATAAAGCACCACATGCAGATGATTACTCATCACCGCGTACGCCGCAACATCAATGGCAAACACTTCGGTTAACTTGAGTATTTGTTCTTCAACCCAACCACGACGGTGGTTGTAGTTTTTACCTGTGTATTTATCGTCGCCACACAAAAAGGCGCGCCGAACAACTCGACTGCAACAGTGATAATAAGGGGTGTCTTCGATACTAATCAGCGTTCTTCTTGACCGTGGCATGCAACCTCCTTGTTAAATGCTTCTTTCAAAGCTTAGTCGGAGGTTCTTCTTTATGCCATTAACCATGGCTGGCTCTATTTTATTCGAATGTGTCCATGATAATACTCCTAGTAGTAAAGACCTAACAGGGTCTGTACTAATAAGTATTTAGGATGGGAGATAGAGAGGGCTTTTATCTTTTCTGCCGCAGAGCGGCTTCGTTCAACAAGCTGTTCAAGCGGGATAAATTACAGGGCGTTATAAAGCCTAAGGAAGGTAAACGTGCAACTTGTAGGTCAAAGATTAAAACTATCTCCTTTCGATAACACTGATATGGATCTTTTCATTGAAATATCAATGTGCCCGCAGATGATGGAACATGTATATGAGCCTTGTACATATGATGAGGCAAAAGAAGCATTTGATGCAAGGTCAAAACCTTGGATTTTGGAAAGTGATGGCTGGCTTTCATTAGGTATTACAGAATCATTTACTGGTGAAAAACTGGGGAGTATAGGTCTTAAAATTGTTAACCGTGAAGCTAAAATTAGTGAAGTCGGATTTATGATTAAGACAAATGCTCAAGGGAAAGGTTTTGCTAGTGAGGCGTTAAACCTTCTTAAAGCTTATTCGTTTGAAGAACTTGATCTAAATAAATTAGTAGCCACATGTTCAATTCACAATCATAGCTCATTTAACTTACTTGGAAAGGTGGGATTTGTTCGTGAAGGCTGTTTACATCAAAACTCTTTAATCAACCATAAGTATGTTGATGATTATGTTTACGGCCTATGTAAGTCGGCCTTATAACAAGTTGCTAAATTCAGATTCACCAAGACTGTCATCCCATTTGCTGAGCAAATCGCCCGCCAGCACATGGCTCACTTATTAGAGAGGCGTTAGCAGTACCAGATAAACTGGAGTCTGAATGAATATTGAAGTGTTAGAAAATCCTGAACAAAAGTTAATTGATTACCTTGATAAAAAGATCGATGACCTCAATTGGGCTAATTGGGAAGTAAGCGAACGAATTCCTTTAGCAGTGTAAATAAAAAATGAGCAAGGTGAAGTCATTGCTGGTGCAGCAGCTCGCTCATTGGGTGACAATTAATTTTTTTAACTTACGTTGGGATACGGTGAAATAATCTTACTGTCACAATATGGGGATATACTCATGCTTGGGCATTTTTTAGCAGAAATTAATGTGTTGAGATAGGATTATATTTAGGGAGCAAGCCATGCAAGAATTTCGTTATGAATTAGACCGCGAATCGATAGAATCATTACAGTCTCTAATAGGCCAAGAGATTAACTTAATAACTCAATTTGCGAATTTCAATTTTAATCAGCGAAATGTCACATGTTTTCCACCGTTATATTTTAGGAAGAAAGCCAGTTTTGTTGAGCTGACGAACGAATGGAATACCAGCCCTCAAGGTCATGATTTCCATCTTCCAAAGTTTAGGCTAGTGCAGAAACCGGATGACATTGAGTATCAAAGTGATAATGACTCTATCGGCCCATGTTCTGAAATTAAGTTTACGGAAAATGACCGTATCACCATAGAGGCTATAGAGATCCTTCGTCTTAGATGTCGGTGTGCAGTACAAGATGAAACTGAGGTTAGGAAGCTAATTCCGTCAGATGAAGTTGTCATATATGACTGGGGGATCAACATCAGACTCTCGGATGGTTCTTATGCTTCAATTACCACTGAGGATGACCATATTACGGGTGAATTAATAATCTCACCACTGGCTATTGAGGCCTATCATAAAGAAGATATTTGGGTTCAACAGCTTGATATTAGGCAAGTATTAACAATAATATAAGTTGTAATATCAACTAATTGCTTGAAAAGGCAGTGCCAGCCATGGTAAGTGGCAGCGTCATCTATTTAACTTCTCTTTAGATGACATTAGTAATGATTTTGATGATAATTCTGTGAGTAAAAGTAGCGTTGAATCATACAAGATGGGTGGCTTCTGTCGATATACTAAACGTAATGGTTGGTGAACTGGCTAGTCGTGGTATTACCGGTGGGACGAATATGGACACATTTTTAGCATTAAAAAGCAGTTTTACATCCAGAAAAGCTAAAACAATATCTAATTCATTAGAAAGCATAAATTGCTAACAAAGCATTTAGGAGTAATCCTCAACGCTTGGCATTCTCGGTTCTATGTCAGCTTAAGTGTTTATGGCACAATGGTTTAAGTATGGTGGTGGCATTGTTCACACCTTAATGCGGCGTTATGCGTATACACAAACTTGTCGTAAGGTGTATGATTCAATTAAGTTTATTGGATAATGAGGTGATGAAATGAAATTAGACGCAATACTGTGGGATTACGATGGAACCCTCGTTAATTCAGTACCCAAGAATATTGATATTACAAAAGCCATTCTATCTATCGTTGCTCCACATTTAACAGGTAACAATTTGCCTAAGTATTTGCTCAGCGAAGATTTTTACCATGAAGCCAATCACGGTGCTAAAAACTGGCAAGAGCTCTATGTTGATTATTACGGATTATCTCATGACGAAATGATCCGAGCTGGCAGTATGTGGGCAGAGCACCAAGAGAAAAATCAAACTGAAGTGACGCTTTTTGATGGTATTAAAAATGTCGTTGAGCAGTTTTCACAACTTCATCATGGTATCTGTTCTCAGAATTCACAAAACAATATTCGTCGTGTACTTAGAGATAATGGAATAGACGCTCCATTTAAAGCGATTATTGGTTACGATGATGTATCAAATGGCAACCAAAAGCCTCATCCATTTGGTGGTATCAAATGTGTGGAATCAATTTTCGGTCATACAAATAGTCAATTGTTAATGTACATCGGTGACCATGAAGCTGATGCCAAGTTTGCCCGTAATCTACAGTCCGCGCTTGGAAATAGTGCCAAGGTGATTTCTGTCGCGGCCGCATATAGTCGTTCTGAGCCTGAAAGTTGGGAAGTTAAGCCTGACTACATTGCAAACAATGTTGAAGATCTCCTTTCTATCATCGGGAAATACGCATAACGAATAAGCATAGGCCGCGCGCAGCCGCGTCCTTATTCCCAAGCCAGATTGATGCCTTTACATAGTAAATAGCGGCGCGAGAGTTCACGCTAGTTTAGCATCTAATGTCATTCGTTAAAATTTCACAAGTTACAACGATCCTTTAGCTTCGATAGTTAATCATTTTTTATATCATTAACCCCAAAATATCAGCGTATTAACTACCTATTTTCATCCGTCTCCGTCTGTATTTCAAATCTCATACTCATGACCTTTTACATCAAATGCTTATGCGGTTTCCCAGGGGTAATCCCCCTTTAATCAATATACTTTATGGCGCTCCTTACTTTACAGATATTCGGGGTCCTCAGGATTGATTAACGTTTAATAAAATGTCACAGTGTTATGGAATATTGAAGTACTGTAGCCTGTTGGAGTCGAGTTCTAGCGCAGGGCTATTAGAGGAGATAATGAGTAATGAGTAAAGTTATTAGGTGCCTTTTCTGTTTAAGTATAATAATTTCGTCCTTCAGTTCTCATGCGGAATATATCGTTGAGGTGACGCTCGATATTAACGGAATGTACCAAGGAAAGCAGGAGATAGGTTTACAGGAAAGCAAAACCCTGAAAAAAACAGACGACACAGTTTTGTTGTTAATCAGTCAGTCTTATGTGCATGATAATTATGCCACTCTGAATTATACAGTTATTGAATATCTTATATCTGATCCTGAAACACGAAATGAGCTTAAGTTACCCTCTATAAGCACCCTTGTTAATAATGAGGCTAGTCTTTCGTTAGGTGATGACCTCTCCTACAGTGTAACTGTCCGTGAAGTAAATAAATAGTAAGCCCATGACAGCATTTCTGAAAGACTATACCTTCAATCACTGTTTTCAAGCTAAAACAAATACCGCTGCCTTCAAGCTTTCCCTCTTGTTTTGCCACATATAATTAAAGCGTAACGGTTCTAGTCAGCAGCGACACTCTTTTTGCCAAATTTTTGCAACAACTAACTAGCGCAATATGTGCGAGATGGTGGCAATTCATTAACCCTAATGCAGCCATACTGAACATGGGTTTACCGAAGTGCTCAAGTGAACCCGTTACCCTTTTTCCTTCATGGCTTGCATGTTAAACTCAAGCACACTTTTATGAATTTTGAATTGACACTATCCTATGAAACAGTTGCTCGACTTTCTGCCTCTGGTTATCTTTTTTGCCGTCTACAAATTTTTTGATATTTACGTTGCCAGTGGCGCATTGATTGCGGCCACCGCATTGCAGCTCATCATTACCTACATCCTGTATAAAAAACTGGAGAAGATGCACCTCATTACCTTTGCAATGGTCACCGTGTTTGGCTCGCTAACCTTGATTTTGCACGATGACTCATTTATAAAATGGAAAGTCACTATCGTGTATGCTCTGTTTGCCATCGCGCTAGTGGTTAGCCAGTTTATGAATAAACCCATTTTAAAAAGCATGCTGGGCAAAGAGTTAATTGTTGCTGACAAGATATGGGCCCATGTGACTTGGTATTGGGTACTGTTTTTTGTGGCATGCTCTCTCGTTAATATCTACGTTGCCTTTAGCCTATCGCAAGAAACTTGGGTAAACTTTAAGGTATTTGGTCTAACCGCTTTGACACTGATCAATACGGTACTCACGGTATTTTATCTCTTTAAAAACATGTCTGAAGAAGATCGTAAGGAACTTAAATAATGTGGTATATGATTTCGTCGCAAGATGTTGAAAACAGCTTAGAAAAACGCTTATCTGTTCGTACAGACCATTTAGCGCGTCTGCAGCTTTTAGCTGATGAGGGCAAGTTACTCATCGCAGGGCCTCACCCCGCTATCGACAGTGAAAACCCAGGCGAAGCGGGTTTCACAGGCTCACTCGTGGTTGCTGACTTCCCCTCACTTGAAGATGCACAATGCTGGGCTGATGCCGACCCTTATATCGCCGCGGGTGTATATGAAAGCGTGGTTGTAAAGCCTTATAAGTTAGTGTTGCCGTAAATAAAAGGAACTCAAAATTGAAGATAGTTTCATTTAATATCAATGGATTGCGAGCAAGACTGCATCAACTGCAAGCTTTAATCGATAGCCACCAGCCTGACGTCATCGGTTTACAAGAAACCAAAGTGCATGACGAAGCCTTTCCACTTGCTGATGTAGAAGCAATGGGATACAAGGTGCATTATCATGGCGGAAAGGCACACTATGGTGTGGCCATGTTGTCGAAGGCTGAGCCATTAAAGCTTCAAAAAGGATTCCCAACCGATGAAGACGACGCTCAGCGCCGTATGATCATGGGGACTTTTATGCAGGAAAATGGCCGTCCGCTTACCGTGCTAAATGGCTATTTCCCTCAAGGCGAAAATATTAGCCATGAGATAAAATATCCCGCCAAGCGTAAGTTTTACAAAGACTTAATGGTATATTTAAATGGGTATCACAGTGCTGATGAAGATATTGCCATCATTGGCGATATCAATATATCGCCTGTCGATTTAGACATAGGTATTGGTGAGCCCAATGCCAAGCGCTGGTTAAGAACAGGTAAGTGTAGTTTTCAACTTGAAGAGCGTGAATGGCTTAAGACCTTAATGGACTGGGGCTTAGTGGATACGTTCCGCGAACTGCATCCAACGCGCACAGAGCGATACTCGTGGTTTGATTATCGCAGCAAAGGATTTGTCGATAACCGCGGCCTGCGCATTGATGTCGTCTTAGCGACCAAATCACTGGCACAGCGTCTGGTTGAATCTGATATTGATTACGACCTACGTGGTATTGAAAAGCCTTCAGATCACGCGCCTATTTGGAGCACCTTTAGTTAATCTAAATGGTGGTTTCAGCTAATAAAAAAATCCAGCAATGATTGCTGGATTTTTTATTATCTGATCAGGCAAAGATAGCGCTGTGGTGTCATTATTGGCAAAGGAACTAACCTTAGTGCAAAGCGACAGCCCTGCTGAGTCAAACTGACCTTTAAGCCTCGCGTTATAAAACTCGTTTATAACATTAGGTGGCTTTAGCCAAAGTATATTGCTTTAACAACTGCTCTAACCCCTGAGAAGCATCATTTAAGTCTGTCGCAAGACTAATTGAATGTTCAGTGGTTTGCTTAATCGTTTCAGCTTGGCCTCGAATATCGTCTAACTGAGAGCCAATTTCCCGAGATGCAACACTTTGCTCTTCAGATGATGCTGCGATTTGTGCACTCATATCGAATACTGTACTGATCGATAACGCCATGTTATCAACATCACTACTCACTGACACGATAGCCTCGCGGCCTTTGCACGCTTGCGATACGATATCGCCAGTAATGCTGCTCAATTTATGTGTACCCGCTTGTAAACCTTCAATCATAGATTGAATTTCAACTGTCGCTTTTTGTGTCCGGCTCGCTAACGTTCTCACTTCATCAGCGACCACGGCAAAGCCTCTGCCCTGCTCGCCCGCTCTGGCCGCTTCAATTGCGGCGTTAAGCGCTAACAGATTAGTCTGTTCTGAAATACCGTTAATGGTGGTTACTACTGCACCAATCTGTGTTGCAGCGTAGGAAAGGTCTTCCACTGAAGCTGACGCTTCTGAAATTTTGCCCGTTAATATACCAATACTCGCTACCGCTTCAGCCAGTTGAACTTTACTGTTTGCCGCCTGAGATGAGTTGGTTTGAGTTTGCTCTGAGGTGCTAGAAGCATTCTGAGACACCTCTTCAACTGCCGCTGTCATCTGCGACATCGCAACCGCGACCGTATCGAGGAACTGATGCTGTGCAGTGGTTAACTTTTCATTTTGACTCGCCTGTTGATGAAACTCACCAGCGGCCTCTGAAAGCGTTTGTGCGTTACGTGCAATTGCAGACACCATTTCACTCATGTTATCTGCGCTACGGTCTATTTCGCGGGCAATTAAGCTGAAATCATCTTTACCAAAAAAGTTAAGTCTAAAACTAAGATCACCATCAGCAAGTCTTTTTATGGCTTGGTACATATCCCACAAGCCGCCACCAAGCGAAGTTGATACCCAATAACTCACAAGATATAACGGCAGTAGACCTAAAAGAGCCAACCAAAGCATGTTATTCATATTTGACAAAGCTGGCTGTTCCCAACGACTCACATTAACCGTGTAGTTAATGAACTCACCGTCAACGGGGGCATTCACGCTAAGATTATCATTTGAGCGTTTCGTCTCAGAATTAAAAGCAACACTCAATCCATTTTCGCCGGCAAAATCAGTTAGCGATTGCCCAGTAAGAGATTGGGTCATCGCCATATTGGCATAAGCCTCAAGCGTGGCTTGAGCGCGCGCCATTGAAGCCGCTTCAATCTGTTGTTTGCTATTAAAATAGTTTGCTCCGGCCACCATTGCAGTGATGAGCGTAACCATAGTGCAGATAGACCAGAACTTTCCATTTAGACTGAGCTTGATTAATACCGCATCGACTGTTCGAAAATTAATTTGCTTCATCGTAAAATTCCCATGGCCCTTATATTTGACCTTTTATAATGCGTTGATAGACTCACTCGCCCAGTACGGCACAGTGTTGAGTTACTCGCTATATTCAATGTTGAATTATGACTCTTTTGCTGTATTTTCAGCAAATATTGTTTGTAGTTTTTGGGTCAAGCTGATTAGCTGAGTCGTCAGTAGACTCATACTGTAGCCCAGCATCGCGCCCACCAGTAAGGGGGGTAATATTGCCGCTACGTCGCCACCCATTGCAAAGGTGATACAACAACCGATAAATGCGCCGGGTATAAAGGCGAGCTTTTGATAACTTGCTTGTAAACACATGGCAGCCGTTGCGATGCCCGTGAAGGTATAGCCCATAACCGGAGAGACAAAAAAACTGCTTCCAGAAATAATTAGCCAACCCCAAAAGACACCAGAGACATTCGTCGCCATCGCCATCAGCATGCCTTTCACACCCGTTTCGGTTTGTGCAAAAAAAGTGCTACAACCAAGAAAACCTATCCAGGTGACAAGTTGAAATACATCAGCAAAGCCAGCCCATACGGCTGCCAATAATCCTGCTGAAATTGCTATTTGCCAACGATGCTCCATAAAGCCCTCTCTATAACGCGATACACACTTTGACTATGCCGATACACAGTACTTAATATCAAGGTCGCTAAATTACCATCTTTTGTAGGCTAAAAAACACGATCTACGACAAAAAAGCGCTAACAAAGTCGAATCTAGTGCACAAAACAACCGAAAGCGTAACAAATATACAATACTCCGACATACAACTAACCCAATAGGAGTATGAACTCAGCGGTAATAAGAGCCTCAGCAACCGAGTTATTTCAAACAAAATAGCCTTATGCTGATCGAGCTGCGATTGTCAGGCACAAAAAAACATCTACAAACGAGATGTTTTATTCAACGCAGGAGCACTCACAAAGAAACATATTAAAGCCTCAAGCTTTTTTCTTGTTCCTGCGTGAAGCGGTTTGCACGCCATTGATCATTTTCCCTAACGCCTTATCTTTGGCTCTTTTCTCCGCCAGTGTCGCGCCATTCAATGCCTGTTCACGCATCAGTTTGCGATAGCTCGTCAGTCGACGTTCCGTCACTATGCCATCATGCAGGGCTGCTTGGACCGCACAACCAGGCTCACTTTCATGACTGCAATCGCTAAATCGGCACTGCTGTGCTAATGCGGTAATTTCACTAAACGTATCACTAACACCTTGTTCGCAATGGCTAAGCTGTAGCTCTCGCATACCGGGTGTGTCCATAAGCAGTCCACCTTGAGGTAACCACTTCAGCGCTCTTGAGGTTGTGGTGTGACGTCCTTTACTATCATCTTCACGCACAGCACGGGTAACTTGCGCGTCAACGCCCATTAAACCATTGACCAATGTTGACTTCCCCACACCGGATGAACCTAAAAACGCAATCGTTTTGCCTGTTTGGCAATAGCTCGATAGCGCTTTAAGCGCTTCACTATCGAGCGCGTTAACGGCATGGATCATCATCAACGGATCTAGCTGCTGCACTTGCTGGCGCTTGTCATCCACATCAACACACTGATCCGCCTTTGTTAATACCACCACGGGATCCACCAGCGCTTCTTTCGCTAGCGCTAGGTAACGTTCAATTCGGCTCAGGTTGAAATCATGATTGAGAGAACAGACAATCATGACACTATCAAGGTTTGCAGCAATGAGCTGAGTCGCCACTTTCGAGCCTGGCGCTTTTCGTTGGAACAAGGACTGACGATCCAAATGGCGATGCACCCGCTGTGAGTCATCAAACAATGCCCAATCGCCAACGCATAGGCGCTCAGCCTGCGCCGAGAACGTTAATCTCACTTGTCCTTGCTCACTCATCACCACGACGTGACTTCTGTGCTGCTCAACCACACGACCAATACTGAACAGCGATAACTCTTCTAGGCTAAGTTGTTGCTGGAAAAACGGCCGCCAGCCGAGTTGGGTTAATGTCATCGTTGGGTTTTCCATGGTCTTCCTCCATCTACGATTTAGTAGATAATAAGCAATAATTGATATTGTAGCGGCGCTGATGCCACCTTTCAGCTAAGAGTTTCATATTAATGACTTGCTCAACAGTTTAATTGAACAAAAGCGACAGATTGCACGAGCTTATACCGACAATAACGGAGCCTGACATCCAACGAAAATGTCCAAGTCAAAAAATGCATAAAAAAAGTGCCATTAAGGCACTTTTTATTAGATTTGCTTTGTTGTTATTTATCCTAAAAAGAGATGTTTAAATATTAAGTAATTTATTCACCGGTAAATCTCTAATTCGCTTGCCAGTTGCCGCAAAGATAGCATTCGTCAGCGCTGGAGCAACGGGGGGAACACCAGGTTCGCCAACACCTGCTGGCGGCGCATCCGAACGTACAATAGTGACTTCTATCTCTGGGCATTGGCTAATGCGCAGCAATGGATAATCATGAAAGTTCGATTGCTGAACTTTACCCTCTTTAAAGCTAATCTGGCCCATCATCGCTAAGCTAAGGCCAAACATCACCGCGCCTTCTGTTTGCGACGTCACGCGGTCGGGGTTAACAATTAATCCAGCATCAATAGCAGCGATAGACTTAAGCACCGTTAAGTTTTGCTTATCGTCTACTTCAACCAATATCGCCACGGCAACATAACTGGTAAAACTTCGATGAACCGCAAAGCCCCAGCCCTGGCCCGCTTTAACGGCTGGCTGCTTATTGATTGCCTGTTCAACAATATCAATCACATTGAGGTAGCGGCCAACATCAACAGGGTGGCGCGATAGCTCTTCACCATAATTACCATATTTAAAACCTTGATCAGCAAAATCAACTTTTCTAGCCTTGCCTAACAGCGTCTTCCACATGGTTGTACAAGGAACTCCGGCATTACTGGCAAGCTCATCAACAAAACTGCCAATACCAAAAGCATGCTGGATATTACACACCGAACGCATCCAACCTATTCGTGTATGAGCCTCCGCTTTAACCGCTTCACAACGGTAACTCTCAACCGCTAAGGGCACATCAACAAAGCCGAGATCCAACTCGCCCGCCGAAGGATAATCGACACCTTCAGCAAAGGTTGAACTAATCGATGGGAAAGCCGAGCGCTGTAACATCGCCTCGGGCATCTTATTGTCATTGAGTTTGGCTTGATAAAACTGGGCACTGATTGCATGAAGATAGCCATTTTGGATCTCATCTTCTCGGCTCCAGCTGACTTTAACGGGTCGTTGCAGTTTTTGTGACAATAGCGCTGCTTCAACGCTAAAATCAGGTTTAGATTTACGACCAAACCCGCCACCAAGTAGAGTCACATTAACTTTAACCTGTTCCTCTTTGAAGCCAAGATTAGCCGCCACATTCTGCGCCGTGCTTTGTGGTGTCTGAGTCGATGCCCATACTTCACAGCCCGTTTCGGTGACTGAAGCCGTTGCCACTGGCGGCTCCATAGGGGCATGCGCTAAATAAGGCACCGTGTATAGTGCGTTGATCGTCGACTTTTCCGGCCAATCTTTGGTTTCTTTGCCTTGCTGCCGCGCGAGTTTGCCCGGCAGTTTGACACGCTCTGACAAAGTCTTTAGGTACTCGGTTGTATCGTGGCTGTCATTTGCAGATTCAGTCCAAGTGATTAAAAGTACCTTTCTACCTTGCTGTGCACTCCAACTGTTGGTGGCTATTACTGCAACGCCCCCTAACGCCTGAAAAGCAGGAGCACCTGTAGGCACTTTCATGCGAATAACATCAACCACTCCAGCGACTTCACGCGCCGCACGATCATCAAGCGTAGCAACATTACTGCCCAATACAGGTGGTCGGGTGATGCTGGCATAGAGCATCCCCTCCATCTGCACGTCGTAACCATATTTGGCTTTACCGACTAGCATGTCTTGCATATCAACAATGGTATGTGATTTACCAATGTGCTTAAAATCTTTGCTGTCTTTTAGCGTTACCGCATCCTCGGCAGGCATTGACAGTTTTGATGCTGCGATGGCCAACTCGCCATAACTCAGTTTACGGCCAGAATTTATGTGATGAACTTGATGATCTTTAGCACTAACCTCAGCTACTGGCACTTGCCAGATGTCGGCCGCGGCTTGCTCAAGCATGGTACGCGCCATCGCACCCATCTGCCGCATTGCTTCATAGTGTTTACGAATACTGCGTGATCCATCGGTATTTTGGCTGCCATAACGTTTGTCTGCTAAGCCCTGTACCACAACAACATGTTGCCAATCAGCTTCCAACTCATCTGCCAATATCTGTGGGATCCCGGTGCGGATCCCCTGCCCCATCTCTGAGCGATGACAAGTTAAATAGACTTTGTTGTCTTCGCCTATCGCGATAAACAGGTTTAATCGTGCTTCTTTATCTTGTGCCAGGGCCATCGGGCTCCAGCTCAGTCCGCTCGCGCCTAACGCTAAACCACCTCCTGTAGCACCAAAGAGCTTAAGCACGTCGCGACGACTGAAATTTTGTACTGCAGTAAAGGTTCTCATGATGATGCTCCTTTTTTAGCAACACCTTTTTTTGACACACTATGAATAGCAGATTTGATCCGGGTGTATGTGCCGCAACGGCAGATATTGCCTGACATAGCAGATTCGATTTCAGCATCGGTAGGAGCGGTGTTTTCAGCGAGCAACGCAGCGGCAGACATTAACTGTCCAGACTGGCAATAGCCGCATTGTGGCACATTATGATCACTCCAGGCTTGCTTAAGCTCTTCCGCGGCTAAACCTTCAATCGTTGTCACCTGTTTCCCTTGCGCTTGGGCGACACTGGTTAAACAAGCGCGAGCCGGTTTGCCATCAATATGAACAGTACAGGCGCCGCATAAGCCTGCGCCACAACCGTATTTGGTTCCCGTCATACCGAGCATATCTCTAATGGCCCATAGTATGGGCATTTTAGGATCGGTATCGAGGGCAAAACTCTTGCCATTTATACTGAGTGTCAGTTTCTCATCATTCATTACTCGCTCCTCATCTGTCGCTCTAATAGCCTCAATCACCGCGAAAGATTGATGACGTTATAATTTAATTATTTGATGTTTATGACGGTGTATTTATTAGTGTTAGCTCAGTTGTTGTTTTATCGCTTGCTGCCAAACTACAACATCTTCTCTTTGGTCGATATCGACGGCGATCCCTGGCACTTCAACAACGGTCAATTCATCTTGGGATGCGAGCTGCTTCAGTAAAGGTTTAGCGCCTTTATCGCCCGTAAGTTGCTGCAGTTGATTGAATAGATCCGCATTGAAAATAGCAGGCACGCCAATACTGTGTTGATAGCAAGCGCAACAGGTTTTTCTCTCTAATAACCAACGCTTAACTATAAGTGTGTAGGCGTCCTTATCTACGCCAATATGATCGGCGAGCGTCACCATCAACGCATCAGCGTTTAGCTGTTTTGCCGTTGTGACTGCGGTTTTTATTGAACTGGATAATCCTCGCTGCCATTGAGGATTGGTAATGACACGCACACCTGCGGGTATCAGGGCCATTAACGCTTGATGATGCGCGCCAAGCACCACAACAACGTCACAATGCAAAGAGGTTGATTCGAGCTGCTTAGCAACAGATTGAAGTTTATCAAGGCTATGAAGTAATAGCGGCTGACGCTTCACTTGGCCTATTGTATTAATAACATCAATAGGTTCTGCGAGCTTGATCCCTTCAAAACGGCTACTAGCGCCAGCGGCAAGTAACGCTATAACCAATTTATGAGTGCTATTTATCTCGTTAATTAAGGCGTTGTTGTCCGCAGCACCTTTGCTTACCTTGTTAAAAAGTTCTGTCACGTCATCACCTTATCTAGCGAGACTTGATGAGCCTTATGCAATACCCCGTGGCATTGGGCTAAAATACTTAGCGCAATGGACTCAGGTAATTCGCCTCCCAATGCAAGGCCCGCAGGGGCTGAAAATACCCCACTGAAATCATTTGCCGACACCCCCGCAATCGCCAGCACCTTTTCTCTACGATGTGGCGGCCCTAATAAAGCGACATAGCAGATTTGAGTCTGACTCAAACGCAATATCGCGTTAGCGTCTAATGTGAGGTTGTGCTGCATGACAACCGCCGCATCGAATCGATTCATTATGTCATGGGTTAATTTAGCTGGCGTTTGTTTGATGATTGTTGATGACGGAAAGTCATGATGACGGGCATAACTGGTGCGTTCGTCTATCACAGTGACTTGCCAACCTAGCTGATTTGCAATATTAGCCAAGGGCTGAGCGTCTAAGCCGCCACCGAATATCGCAATATGAAAACGTGGACGACAAGGGATCACTAATCGATGCTCTTGCTGCATAGGGTGATGACCCGTTTGCTCCAGCGTAAAAATAACAGGTTTTTGCACATCACTTGGGGGGTAGTGACTCTCAGATGGGTTGACGACCGTCGCTACAAATAGGTCTGAGGTCGTCCCCTCATCAGGGAGTACCAACTCGTATAAACAGGGGATCCCCGCTTGCAGATTTTCAGCAAGGCGATGCAGTTGTAAGTAGTGATTTTTAGATGTTAACGGAAAAAGCATAAGCTCAATGATGCCGCCGCACCCCAACTGATAGGTGGTGTCTGACTCGTCGGTCGCATCGTATACCAGCTTTACTGCGGTATTATATTGAATAGCCCGCTGGGCATGCCTTTTAAGATCCCCTTCTAAACACCCCCCGCTAACTAAGCCAATACTTTTCCCTAATGGGTGAAATAGCATCATCGCGCCCGCTTTACGATAGGCAGAACCTTGAACCTTAGTCACCACTGCTAACACCCATCCATCGTGGGGTGTTAACTGCCATTCGCTCAGTAGATCTTCAATATGATTCGACATAATTCCGTGTCCCCCATTGAGTGTGATACTCAATCTAGTGATTAAAACTAATCAACTTATTTGGCAATTGAAAGCCGCAAACCGTTACAAAAGGTGTTTTATCGTAAGGTAAATATAAGCGGGTCTTGTACATAGTTCAAATAACCGAGATTCAACGCCTTCGTTGACGGTTTTTTATTTCCGTTTTTTAACAAATCGATTACTATTAGTGGAATAGCAACACCTTATTGGAAGTCAAAATTGCATGGCCGCAAATAGTCAGAACAAAGGATTTACGTTAATTGAACTGGTGGTCGTCATCATCGTTCTCGGTATTCTAGCCGTTATTGCGGCGTCACAGTTTATCGATTTTAGACGAGATGCCGAAGTTAGCCGAGTTCAGGCTATCGCTGGAGCCTACCAACAGGCAATAACCTTTAGCCACACCCGTTGGCAAATATTGGGAAACAATAGCTCACTTAATGATTTGCCGAACTACGCGGGTGGCAAGCTAGATATGAATACGTTGGGTTTTCCACTGGGGATTGATAAAGGCAACCCTATGGGGCAACCAACCAACATTGGTCAGGGCGAACAGGGCTGTGTTGATCTGTGGGAAACATTACTTGAAGAACCCGGCAGCGTATCTTTATCAAGCGTCGATAATGGCAGTGATTTTCAAGCTTATCGCCACCAAGCTGATACCAACTCAACCGGACAGACCCAATGCAGCTATGTATTACGCACGCTTAATGATGTTGCGGGACGTAAAACAGCAGACATTAAGATTGTGTACGACTCTGTTGCGGGCACCGTCGTCAGTATTATAAGTGACAATTAATCGGCATTTAACCTCATAAATTAAAGCCGCCCAGTACAATTGCTTGATGGCGGCTTTAATTATCATCTACAGCACTTGCCAATATCCCAACATTTATCCATTACAAGATTAAAGTGCAATATTAGTGCGTCGATATTGTTGAAGGCTCAACCCACGCTTGAGTGCCATATAACGGCACCGTAGACAATGCATGTTTATGGCTGCCATTGGTCTCTTTTGTCGAGTAAGACAGATAAAGTAACGTCTGATTCTCAGCATCATAAATACGGCGTACTTTTAGCGTCTTAAACAGAATACTTAACGACGCTTTAAACACCACTTCACCATTTTTACTCTTATCGATACTCGCTATATCTGCGGCCGAAATAACACCCGTCTGACGACATGAGATACTCATGTCTGAGGGGTCGGCCAAGCTGAGGTTCGCTTCAATACGGCTAATATGACAGGTAACACCCGCGATTTTAGGATCGGGGCGTGCATCTATGATGATATCTTTAGTGGTAAATAAGCCAAGACTGACTTTACCAACGTCATCGCCACAGCCTGCTAACGTCAACGTGGCAACAGCGCCAAGCATACTGGCTTTTATTAGTGCTAACTTACTCATTTTATATCCTTTAACATTGTGTAGAGCCAGAGAGATACGAACAAAACGTTATGCAAAAACTCTTTGCGCCCAACGTGTTAATCCTGCAGTAACACTACCAAAGTGATCACCAACAACAATTGGAATGTCCGGGAATAAGCCTGAAATACGTCGGTAAATGGCTGGGCTTCGAGCGGTACCACCGGTGACATAAATTCTATCGGGCTTAACCCCTGATGTGCTCAATGCCTCACGCATTAATGATTCAACTTTGTTTAATGGTATGGTTATCGCTTTTTCAAAATCAGCTTCAGTCACTTTGGCATGTAAGCCTGCATCTATATATTCGAGTTGAGTATCGATACTGTTCTCGCTAGATAAGGCTATCTTACTTTGCTCTGCACTGCGTACTAATTTATAGCCTAACTGCTCTTTCTGCACTTTGAGTAAACGGTTTATCAACTCAGGTTGCCGTGCTTCGCTCACCAGATCTTCGATGAGTTTTTTTGATTTTATTGTAGCAAAATCACGCTGCGCACTAATATCGTTAACAGCGACCGCATTCCAGAAAGGTTTACTTGGCACAGGTAGCTTATTGACCATCAAACTTCCCAAACCAAGATGTGGCATAAATGCAGCCATAGACAGGGCGATATCAAGATCGTTACCGCCGATTCGTTGGCCGCTATGGCCTAAGAAATCAACGCTACGGTCACGCTTATCGATATGACTCGGCCCCATCTTCACCATCGAGCAATCAGTGGTACCACCACCAACATCCACTACTAGCACAGTCAAGTCTTCATCTAAAGAAGCTTCATAGTCCATACCCGCTGCCAGGGGTTCAAACAGAAAATCGACATCAGTAAATCCGGCGCGTTTTGCTGCAAGCGATAAAATAGCCTCAGCTTGCTGGTTGCTTTGCTCGCCGCCAACGCCTTGAAAATTCACTGGGCGGCCAATAACCGCATGGGTGATCTTGTTGCCAGTGGCGACCATGCTTTTTTCTGCTGCGCCTTTAATGTGCATCATCATTAATGTGACAATATCTTCAAAAAGCGCAATTTGATTATCTCTCAAGCCTGTTGCACCCAAAAATGACTTTGGAGAGCGAACATAAAACCCTTCATCAGGCATCTCAAAATAGGCTTCTACTGCTGCATCGCCGACAAACACCGCTTGCTCGTTAGGTAACAGATCCAGTTCACGGCGGGCATGCGCAGCTCGGCTTAGCTGTGCAGATCTAAGTCGGGTGTATTCGGCCTTCTGAGGCTCTGGTAATTGTCTTAACACGGCATCCGCAATCAACTCTCTGTCCATTGCGTATAGAGTAGACGTGAGATATTTCGATTCACCAGACAAAGGCACCAAGTCCACCTGCCCGTTATCCATAATACCAATCGCACAATTGGCACTACCGTAATCAAATCCTACAAACATTCGTCTATACCTACCTATTACCCATAAAAAAGCCGTGAAAAATAGCACAGTTAATAAGATGCAAAAAGCGTTATTTTGAAAAAATATCAGTAACGACGATTTCTATTCACTTGTGACAATAACTTGAGAAATGTAAAGAAAAACTGCGCAGCAAGTTCACTCCATTTCGTTTGCGGATATCCATCAGCATTTTTAAATTCGAATGGGAGCCTATTTCAGTCAATTGAGTAAAAATCGACTAAACTTAAATCATATACCGACACTGGGACTCGACTAGATAAACAACTAAGGTCTTATTATGTATGGCTGGAAGCTAGCCTTATTCGTAACCTTTATCTCATTGCTTTGCATGGGCGTGCAAAGTGCGGAAAAAAATAGTCTTACCTCAGAAATCCCCGTAATTAGCATCAAAGGTCCAATAGGGCCAGCAGTAAGCGAACATCTTACCGCTGAAATTAACGTCGCAAACAGTCAAAACACCTCACCACTCATTATTATAACTTTGGATACCCCTGGCGGATTGGTCTCTAGCCTTCGCGATATCAATCAAACTATTTTGGCCTCCAATATTCCTGTGGCATGTTTGGTTTACCCTAAAGGTGCCAGAGCCGCTAGCGCCGGCACTTACATTCTATATGCATGCCATGTCGCAGCGATGGCAAAGGCAACAACGATAGGCGCGGCTACGCCAGTTCAAATAGGCCCAAGTGCTCCTAGTCCCGAAAAAAGCGTTCCAGCGGATAAAAGTGAATCAGATAAACCGAGTAATATCACTGCATCAGCAATGGAGAAAAAAGTGCTTAATGATGCTATTGCCTACATACGTTCGTTAGCTCAACTAAGAGGACGAAACGAAAAATGGGCAGAGCTTGCGGTAAAAGAGGCTGCAACGTTAACGGCGCGTGAGGCTTTGGAACTCAATGTCATCGATTTGATTGCCGAGTCTCCGACACAACTCGTTAGCCGTCTTGATGGAACCATTATTACTTTTGGCGAAACAAAAATCCCCCTAAAGCTAAAAGGTGCAGTATTAGTGGATAAACTGCCAAGTTGGCAAAATCAGTTTATAGCCACAATCACTAATCCCAATATTGCCTATATTTTAATGATCATCGGCGTCTACGGCTTGCTGTTAGAGTTTTATAGCCCTGGCGTTGGGCTAGCGGGCGTGACCGGTGCCATTTCACTCATTATTGCTCTTTATGCATTCCAAATGTTGCCCTTGAGTTATGCGGGATTAGCACTGTTGCTTCTTGGTATTGTGTTACTGATAACAGAATCAATGCTGCCCAGCTTTGGGATATTTGGCCTAGGTGGTATTACCGCATTTGTGGTTGGATCGATATTTCTCTTTGATACCGCACAACCCCAATTTCAAGTATCACGTGTTCTTATCGCCAGTGTGGCGGTATTGAGTACATTGTTTTTTTTATTCGCCCTAGGCTTTATTTGGCGGGCTAAAAAGAACCCAGTGGTGACGGGGCCTGAAGCGATTATCGGCGCAAACGCAACGGTAATTTATGATTTTGAAGGCCAAGGTTTTGTCAATTTGAATGGCGAACGTTGGAATGCAATCAGTCCCATAAAACTCAGTAAAGGTCAGGCCGTAACGGTCATAGAAATTAACGGCCTGTCGCTACTCGTATCGCTCGTTGAAGCTAAGGAGGCCTCTAATGGAGTACGCAATCAATAACGGCGCAGTATTCGGTGCGGTAATGATCTTTGTCATTATCTCGCTGCTTATTAGTACATTCAGGATTTTGAGAGAATATGAACGAGGTGTCATTTTTCTATTAGGGCGCTTCCAACTCGTAAAGGGACCAGGACTTATCATCGTCATTCCATTTATTCAACAGATGGTAAGAGTCGATCTAAGAACCGTTGTTATGGATGTGCCTAGCCAAGATGTTATCAGCAGAGATAATGTATCAGTAAGGGTCAATGCAGTGCTGTACTTTCGGGTGATTGATTCTCAAAAAGCCATTATCAATGTCGAAGACTTCTTACAAGCAACATCTCAACTGGCACAGACCACTTTACGCTCGGTATTAGGGCAGCATGAACTGGATGAAATGTTAGCCAATCGCGAGATGCTCAATGCCGATATACAAGTGATCCTTGACGGTCGTACTGATGATTGGGGGATAAAAGTATCCAACGTCGAGATAAAACATGTTGATCTTAATGAGACCATGGTGAGAGCCATCGCTCGCCAAGCGGAAGCGGAAAGAACGCGTCGTGCTAAGGTCATCCATGCTTCGGGTGAGATGGAAGCATCGAGCAAACTCGTCGAAGCCGCGACCACACTTGCCACTGAACCGAATGCCATTTTATTGAGATATTTACAAACCTTAACTGAAATAGCCAGTGAGAAAAATTCGACGATTTTATTCCCATTGCCGATGGACCTGCTCAATGGTGTAATGAATACTGATGAGAAGTCAGCTGGTCTAGCAAAAAGAAAAACCGAACCCTCGAATAACAATGGCGAGTAAAAACTAAAAAAGGCAGCCTAGGCTGCCTTTCGTTTAACTGGAGTGCTCGTTATAGATTTTTTTCATTTTGAGCTTTTTTAAGCTGCTCTTTCTTAGCTCTACGAGACTCTATTACCTGGCTCACATCGCTACCGATATGTGCTTCACCACGCTGTTTTGATAATTGCACCTGACGCTCGCGCTCTAAAAAACGTTCACGTTGCTTATCGGTCACAGTGTCGATGCAATGAGGGCAGCTAACACCTTGCTCAAACTGAGCTGACGCTTTCTCTTCTACGGTGATAGGCATACGGCAAGCATTACATTGGTCATACTGACCTTTTTCAAGATCATGATTAACGGCGACGCGATTATCAAACACAAAGCACTCACCTTCCCACAAGCTTTCTTCCTGCTTAACTTCTTCAAGGTATTTCAAAATACCACCTTCAAGATGGTAAACATCATCAAAACCCTGCTCTTTTAAGTAAGCAGTCGATTTTTCGCAGCGAATACCACCCGTACAAAACATAGCTACTTTTTTATGCTTAGCTGGGTCAAGGTTTTGCTTAACGTATTCAGGGAACTCTCTAAACGCGGTTGTTTGTGGGTCGAGTGCATTTTTAAAGGTACCAATTTGGACTTCGTAGTCATTACGAGTGTCGACCAAAAGCACTTCAGGATCTGAAATCAGGGCGTTCCAATCTTTTGGCTTAACATAAGTGCCCACCACTTTGTTAGGGTCAATACCTTCGACGCCCATGGTCACGATCTCTTTTTTAAGCTTAACTTTAGTGCGATAGAAAGGCATATCGTCATCAAAAGACAGTTTGTGCACGATGTTGTCTAGCCCGGGTTGTGACGATAACCATGCGAGCAGTGCATCAATTGCAGCTTGAGAGCCAGCAACCGTGCCATTGATACCTTCGTTTGCCAATAACAATGTGCCTTTAACACCCAACGCTTCCATCACACTGAGTAATGGTTTTTGGATGTTTTCAAACTCAGGAAGTGACACAAACTTATACATAGCACAGACAACAACTTTTGACATAAAAACCTCTTATTACTGCTCGCTGAAGCTTAATCTTCAGTGCATTTAGTACTGCAGCGACAAAATGTGAGCCACTACGCAAAATTAAGCGCGGAGTCTACCTGAATCACATCAGAACAAACAGGTACAAAAAGTAAGGTTAATCGAATTTTTCTTAATAAGTTGTCTTATTTTTTACGCTAACCATTCGCGTAAAATCGAATATTGATTGTTATTTCACTTAAGTCAGTTAAAAATAGCCCCCTAGTTTTTATTCAAATAATATTATTATGACCTTACCCACATTATATTCATTTCGACGCTGCCCTTACGCTATGCGCGCTAGGCTCGGTCTAGTTCTCGCAAAATCCCCTGTTAGCTTGCGTGAAATTGTATTAAAACATAAACCAGAGGCGATGCTTTTAGCGTCTCCTAAAGGCACAGTTCCAGTATTAATTTTACAAAATGGCGAAGTGATTGAAGAGAGCTTTGAGATCATGTGTTGGGCACTGGCGCAAAATGATCCCCACGATCTACTTCTAACAGCGACGAGCGACAAGCAAGAAGCGGCTAAAGCACTGATTGATTATAATGATCAGGTTTTTAAATCTTGGCTAGATAAATACAAATATGCCGACCGTCACCCCGAATACAATGAGCAGTATTATCGTGAGCAAGGTGAAGTGTTTATCGCCCAGCTGGAGAATCTGTTGAGCAAACACCCTCAGCTTTTACGGGCGACCCCCTGTATTGCAGACTACGCCATCTACCCTTTTATTAGGCAATTTGCTCATGTCGACAAAGCTTGGTTCGAGCAATCCGCTTATAAAAATGTACAACTATGGCTAGCTAACCACCTTCAAAGTGATGAATTTATCACGGTTATGCAAAAATTCCCGACTTGGCTAGAGAATGAGCAATCATTTGTTTTTGGACAGTAAGTACTTGGTAAAAATAATAATGTAACTTCGTTATTAGGCATCTGTAGCAGAAAATACAGCTGGGATACTCATATCACAATCATAGGTATTATCACCATAAGTAACCCACCCATACTCCAATTAAAGCAACGGCGTCGTTTAGCTGAATTTAATTTATTTTTGGAGATAAGCTCTTCTAATACAAGGGGTTATGATGTAATAGAAAGGCGTCGTCTCAGCATCGATTAGGGTTCGTCTTGCAGAGGTCATGAGCGCCATCCTTAACTAAGCAGTACAAGCTAGTTTTTAAATTCGTGAGGAGCCATCAAGCTCTGCTCCCCTTTCTTTTATGTACGCGGCATATTTTACCCTAATAGACCTAGAGGCTTACAACACACACCATACCTTAAGCTGGCTCTACGATGGAGTTCATATACTTCACAACCTAACATAGGTTCAGTTCTATTGATAACTGCGCCAAAACGCTCCTGGTAGTCTTCATTGATTTGTTTTGCACTTATAAGCGGTACTTCAATACTGACATCTACACGACCTTTACGTATCAACGCAGGATCGAGACTTTCAAGATGGTTAGTGGTCATTATTACAAGGCAGTCTTCAAGAGGAATGACTCCGTCTAGCGCGTTAAGTACGCCACCTAAGGTTAGCGGCGGATTATCTACGTTACTTTCTGCAGCACGTGATACCGTAGCCTTTACACAGTCACAGTCTTCTATTAACAACATGGCTCCAGGCGGTATCTTTCTAATCGCCTTATGAACAGTGACATCGTTTACAGTAGAAAGATTAAGTATGTATAGATCGCGACCATACTCAACGGCTAAGGCTCTAGCTATACCCGTCTTACCGGTACCCGTTCGTCCATGTAGCAGTAAGGTTAGCTTACTTACAACCGATTTATCTCTACTTGCAAAGTTACCTACTTCACGAAGTAGCTCCTGCTTAAACCCTCCATCTAGCACTAATTCTCTAAAACCTGATGACTTCAATGTGCCATAGCGACACCATTCTGTGTCCTCGAAAATATTAACCTTTGGCTCAGTAGATATGTCTCCACGAACATCTTCTAAAAAACTATATAGTTTATCTCTCGACCACCATGGTACCGCTATAGTAATAGTATCGTACGGCATAGTGCTATCGACCTTGGACCGAGTTGCCAGCATGAAGCAACCATCGTATTTAAACATGTGCATGCCGTAACCAATAGATTTAACACTGATAAGACCGTCATAACTCGCACGATAGTCAAAGTACACAGCCTCAGAGATAGAGCGTGAAAACAGCGGAACGGTAGTGTTACTTATCAGAAAGGACAGTTTATTGAATACCTCTGTACGCGCCTGCTGGCTGTCGTCTATAGTCAGCCGTATCGACAGCAGGCTACTGACCCAGCTTAACATCTTCGAGGGGATGCCTTTTAACATATAGCCCACTAGTCCACTTAACGTTAATGTCAATACTCCGACAATGACAGCTGTCAACAAAGGATCACCGTTGGTGAGTGTCTTTACTTGTAGTAATAACGCGTTCATTTACTTATCTCTCTTATAAATGCCTAATGGACGTCGTAGAGAATACTACCAACATAGTCGAGGGTACTACCAAGGTATCCTCAGTATGTGCGCTATAGCACGTGGTTAAAACGTATACTTCCGAGAACGGCACCTAGCCTAGTTTTGCATTGCAGGGGAACCGATGTTCTAGGCTCTCAGGTTCGAGTGACCGCTGCTAGAGGCTGTGCATCAAATAATAGGACGTTATAGAAGCCACCATAAAATACTGATTTAAAGCGCTTTGATAAAGCAGAAACATGAGGGCTCGGCCATAGTCTTTCTCGTGCATCCATATATGGACTTCAAGGAATTTAGGTATCTTGCCTAAGCAGATGGCAAATAGAGGCGATAACGATTTTAAAAAAATAGTCAGAAGATCAACAACTTCATCTGGAGCCCTGAGGGATTAACTCTTATGAAATCAAGAGCGGACGCAAGCACTTTGCCCTTTACAAAAGAATGGGCGAAGCGCCACTAATTTTGTTCCGACTAAAAATAAAGGCGCCGCTTTATCAAGCTGCGCCTATGGGTAAAATCCGATGCCACAATGCCAATCACATCTGCTGGTCGACTCTGACGTAGCCTTTAAGATAAACCACTCTAACGTCATCATTGACGTTAAAAATCATCCCTTGATCTAAGTCTTGGATCACCATCACTTGTTCACCCGTGTCTAAGGTAATCATCATTTCAACTAACTTAAGCTCTTGATAATATGAGCTATCACCGTAGCGATTACCTATACCAGCACCTAGAAGCGCGCCCAAGACTGTCGCGACATCTTGGCCTGAACCACCGCCAAATTGATGCCCTACAACACCACCAATTAACGCCCCCCCAAATGTCTTCCAGCCAGTATTGCGATCTTCAACCAATTGCTTCTCGGTAATGTTTCTTACCGAAACCACTTGACCAAATTCAACTTTTTCAACTGGAACAGCCTGATTACGATCATAAGGCGCAGCGCTTAGTTGGGGTATACTAAATAATAAACTGATAACCGTAAAAACAATAAGATGAGGTTTCAACATATGCATTTTTCCGCTAACTTAAAGGTATGTACATTGCCTAATTTTACTCAATTGTGAACTCACTGTCCTATTTAAATCAAGATCAACAAGATTTTCCACCAGCAGAGCAAGCGCTAAGCGACCCTAATGGGCTACTCGCGGTTGGTGGCGATCTGCAACCTGAAAGGCTGCTAAATGCTTACTACAATGGGATTTTCCCTTGGTTTAATCAAGATGATCCCATTTTGTGGTGGTCTCCCGATCCGCGTGCGGTTTTTGTTCCCGGAAATTTAAAAATAAGCCGTAGCTTATTGAAACATTTAAAAAAACAAAAGTGGACCTATAGCATTAACAAACAGTTTTCCGCTGTCATTCAAGCTTGCGCAGCCCCAAGAGCTAAGCAAGATGAAACCTGGATTTCAGATGATATTCAGCAGGCTTATCTTAAGTTGCATCATCAAGGCCATGCTCACTCAATTGAAGTATGGGAAGAAGGCAGCCTCATTGGAGGCCTTTATGGGCTGGCTATTGGACAAGTTTTTTGCGGAGAATCGATGTTCCACCTTCGTACTAATGCCTCTAAAGCTGCTATGATCTTATTACAGCAACACCTAATACGGTGTGGCTTTAAACTCATTGATGCACAAGTGGTTAACCCACACTTGGACAGCTTGGGCGCAAAAGCAATAACACGAAAAGATTTTCTCGCGCTCCTTAAGCACCTAAGAGACGGCAACGTTAACCCGAACAGCTGGTTAACTGCAGAGGTACCGATTGAACTCTAACTCTAAATCTAGACCTGTCACGGTTGGAAAAACCAAAATCTTTCCTTGTAGCTACCTAGAGGAGCAACAAGAGCAACTCTTAGTATTGCAAGAGGATATCATTGATGCGGGATTATTTGAGCAGCTACTGGCGTTAGGTTTTCGTCGCAGCAGCAGTATGATCTATAAACCACAATGCCCTCACTGCAACGCATGTTTACCCATTAGACTTGAAATCGATGAATTCAAGTTATCAAAAAGACAAAAGCGCACCCTAAAAAATAATCAAGATTTAAGCTGGAAAATTGTCGATCATAAAACAGATGAGCAATATGCCTTATATGAGCGATATGTTAATACACGCCATTTAGACGGTCCAATGTACCCTGCCACACCAGAACAGTACGATAGTTTTGCCACCGCAAATTGGACTCAACCAGTGTTTATAGAGCTATCTATCGCTGACAAACTGATTGGTGTAGCAGTCACAGATGTGCTTCCGAACAGTTTATCTGCCATTTATAGCTATTTTGATCCAAATGAGCATAAACGATCTTTAGGAAGTCTGTTAATATTGCTGCAAACCAAGATAGCCAAAATGATGCAGAAACAATTTTTATATTTAGGCTATCAAATTGATGATTCTAGAAAGATGAATTACAAACGAGACTACCGTCCCCACCAAATTCTCACGCGTTCTGGCTGGGTTACAGAGATTAAGATCAAAAACATAAACATTTAAGCAATAACGGCTCTACAGCTGTGGTTCACTCAACCTTTTCTTTACAGTGACGTGAATTTACGGCATGATATGCCCGTTTTTAATATTTGAAGGCTAACAGGATAACTGATTAATGGCGAAAGAAGACAACATTGAAATGCAAGGCACAATCCTTGAAACCTTGCCAAATACAATGTTTCGTGTAGAACTTGAAAATGGTCATGTCGTAACGGCACACATTTCAGGAAAAATGCGTAAAAACTATATCCGTATTCTTACGGGTGACAAGGTAACGGTTCAGCTGACCCCTTACGATTTGAGCAAAGGACGCATCGTCTTCCGTTCACGCTAAGTTATTATTAGCCTATAACGTATCGAAAAAAAAGCCGGCTTATGCCGGCTTTTTATTATCTGCAATTCGGTGATGTTTGATAACGATGCTAAGCATCGCTATCAATCAACAAAGAATGGAGCCAAATGATGACTCCACTCAACGGCATTTAATGCATGGCTTTTTGCTGTGACTCAACTTTAATCACAATCTCATCGCCTTTCACATCAACATGGGCAACACCGCCTTTTTCAAGGTCACCAAATAGAATCGCATCTGCAAGTGGACGTTTGATTAAATCCGTCACTACGCGCGCCATTGGCCTTGCTCCCATAGACTTGTCGTAACCTTTCGCCGCTAATAGGGTTCTCGCTTCATCGCTGACATGGAGCATCACTGACTTGTCGTCTAGCTGAGCTTGTAACTCGACTAAGAACTTATCAACTACCTTAGCAATAACGGTCATATCAAGGTGGTTAAACCAGATAATGGAATCCAAACGGTTACGGAATTCAGGTGAGAACACCTTGTTGATTTCCGATAACGCATCTTGAGTATGATCTTGTTGCTTAAAACCTATCGATTTACGAACCGTTTCCTGTACACCAGCATTGGTGGTCATCACGACAGTGACATGTCTAAAATCGGCTTTACGGCCGTTATTATCTGTCAACGTACCGTGATCCATCACTTGCAGCAGCAGATTATAGACGTCGGGATGGGCTTTTTCTATTTCATCGAGCAATACCACACAGTGTGGGTTCTTAATCACTGCATCGGTTAATAAGCCACCTTGGTCATAACCGACATACCCAGGAGGAGCACCAATCAGGCGTGACACCGTATGGCTTTCCATATATTCAGACATATCAAATCTAACAAGACTAAGGCCAAGGCATTTAGCCAGCTGACTCGTCACCTCCGTTTTACCGACGCCAGTAGGACCGGCAAACAAGAAGCTACCGACAGGTTTATTCTCACCGCCGAGTCCACTACGAGATAGACGAATAGCGGCACTAAGCCCCTCAATCGCGATGTCTTGCCCAAATACGACCATCTTAAGGTTACGCTCAAGGTTCTTGAGCATATCCTTATCAGAACTCGATACCGACTTCTCAGGTATACGCGCCATTTTTGCGATGATGGTTTCGATTTCACTTTGACCGATGGTTTTTTTACGCTTATTGGCAGGCAACATCGCCATTCGAGCGCCCGCTTCATCGATCACATCAATCGCTTTGTCAGGTAAATGTCTATCGTTAATGTGCTTATCAGACAGCTTTGCAGCAACACTCAACGCCGCCTGCGTGTAGCGCACATTATGATATTCTTCATATTTCGACTTCAGTCCTTGAAGGATTTTGGTCGTCTCAGCAACAGAGGGCTCATTGATATCCACTTTTTGGAAGCGACGTGCCAATGCACGGTCCTTCTCAAAAATACTTTGGTACTCTTGGAACGTTGTGGAGCCCATACATCTTAAATTACCACTTGAAAGCAGCGGTTTAAGTAAGTTGGAGGCATCCATCACGCCGCCAGATGCGGAGCCTGCACCGATAATCGTATGGATTTCGTCGATAAATAAAATCGCATGTTTATCATTTGCAAGCTCTTTGAGCAAACCTTTAAAGCGTTTCTCAAAATCGCCACGATACTTAGTCCCCGCAAGCAATGCTCCTAAATCAAGCGAGTAAACCGTTGCCTTACTCATGACTTCAGGCACTTCATCCTTGACGATACGGTACGCTAGCCCTTCTGCAATTGCCGTTTTACCGACACCGGCTTCCCCCACTAACAAGGGGTTATTCTTACGGCGGCGACACAAGGTCTGAATTGAACGTTCAATCTCTTCGCTGCGACCAATCAATGGGTCGATTTCACCTTTTTTAGCTAACTCATTCAAGTTAGAGGTAAATTGCGACAAGATGCTGCGCTCTTCTTCCGTCTCAGTTTGATCTTCAATGCGATTGGGTTCGGCATCGGTATCAACATCATTTTTTGACGAACCGTGTGAAATGAAATTGACCACATCTAGACGAGTCACATCGCCTGAGCGCAATAGATAAACAGCTTGAGATTCTTGTTCGCTAAAGATAGCCACTAACACATTTGCGCCAGTAACTTCGTTACGCCCAGATGATTGGACATGAAAAACGGCTCGTTGTAAAACGCGCTGAAAACCGAGCGTGGGCTGAGTTTCTTTCTCTTCTTCAGGATCGGAAATGATAGGCGTAGTTTGTTGAATAAAACTCGAGACTTCGCCTCGGAGTTTATCGAGGTTTGCTCCGCAAGCAACTAACGCCTCTTGTGCGGCCGGATTATCGATTAACGCCAACAATAGATGCTCAACCGTCATATATTCATGACGTGCATCTCTGGCTTGCTGAAAAGCCAGGTTTAAGGTGACTTCAAGATCTTTATTTAGCATAAGCACCCCCAAAAATTAAAAACAGATTCAACCAAATTAGGCCTCCTCTAAAGAACACAGTAACGGATGTTCGTTTTGTCTTGCAAACTGATTTACCTGAGCAACCTTAGTTTCTGCAATACCAAAAGGGAAAACACCACAAATCCCCTTTCCTTGATGATGAATGGCAAGCATTATTTCAGTGGCTTGTGCTTCATCCTTTCTAAAAAATAGCTGTAAAATCTCAATAACGAAGTCCATTGGAGTGTAATCATCGTTATTCAATATAACTTTATACATAGAAGGTTGTTTTAGTTCTGATTCAACACTCTCTTCTACGTGTTCTACGTTTTCTGTTCTACTCATGTTTCAATACTAGCCTCTAGTCTTGGCTTGTTCCAATTGATTATCGAACTCAATCTATTTAATACCACAAATCATACCAATTGCATTAAGTATTTGACCAATTCAGAGAGCCTCAGACTTTTCAATTCAAGGCACATTGGTGAAAAAGGGTTATTCCCTGTTAAAGCACTGCAAAGCAGAAGTGGAAAATCTGAGGCGCTCACTTAGTGCGGGTTTCAAAGCCCTTTAAGCTTCGTTGTGGGCTTTAGATATAGAATAACTATTAGCTTCAATCCCCCATCTCGCCTACAGGGCTTTGAATTCCCGCTGAATGGTCAAACTTTTAATGCAATTGGTATCATACCAAATAGTATGTGCTACTTTGTTTGTAAAAATGTTACCTACTTGTTAATTTTATCTTGACAAGCAACTTTTCTGCTTTCATTCTGTTCAGTACGCGAGGATTTTCCTCGCTGATATGTTTGACTATCTTACTGGGAAGTGAACAACAGAAGGAAGTGGAAGTATGGCAAGCGGAACTGTTAAATGGTTCAACAACGCCAAAGGATTCGGGTTTATTTGCCCTGATGCTGGCGGTGAAGACGTTTTTGCGCACTATTCTACCATCGAAATGGAAGGCTATCGAACTCTAAAAGCAGGCCAACCCGTCAGTTTCGAAGTGGAAGCAGGACCAAAAGGTATGCACGCGTCAGCAATATCAACAGCTAACTAAATTAGATGTGTTTGAAATAAAAAAAGCAGAGTAGTGATCTACTCTGCTTTTTATTGCTTATTAAAAAAGGCCTGTGCAATACAGGCCTGAATATTTTAGCCGTTAACAAGTGCGTTTAGCGTCGCACTTGGGCGCATAGCGTTAGCAGCTTTCACAGCATCTAAACGATAATAACCGCCTAAATCTACTGCTGGGCCTTGCACACTATTTAGCTCAGTAACAATCTTTTCTTCATTACTCGCCAAGCCTTCAGCAAACTGCGCAAACTGTGTTTGTAGCTCGCTATCTTGTGTTTGCGCCGTTAACGCTTGTGCCCAATACATCGCTAGGTAGAAATGGCTACCCCGATTATCAAGCTCACCTACACGACGTGACGGTGACTTATTGGTATCAAGGAACTGACCAATGGCCAAGTCTAGCGTATCAGCTAATACTTGTGCTTTTGCGTTGTTGGTTGTCTGGCTTAGATGCTCTAATGATGCACCTAACGCTAAAAACTCACCTAATGAATCCCAACGAAGATGACCTTCTTTCTCAACTTGTTGAACATGCTTAGGCGCACTGCCACCCGCACCCGTTTCAAACAAGCCGCCACCGTTCATAAGTGGCACGATTGAAAGCATTTTAGCACTGGTACCCAGTTCTAAAATAGGAAATAAATCAGTGAGATAATCACGCAGCACGTTACCCGTTACTGAGATAGTATCTTTACCCGCTTTTACACGTTCAAGCGTATAGCGTGTCGCGTCAACCGGAGACATGATGTGCAGTTCAAGACCATTGGTATCATGATCTTTTAGATACAGCTCAACCTTTTTAATGATTTCAGCATCATGCGCTCGATCAGCATCTAACCAAAATATTGCAGGAGTCGCTGACAAGCGTGAACGATTAACCGCAAGCTTTACCCAATCACGAATTGGCGCATCTTTAACTTGGCACATTCTGAAAATATCACCGGCTTCAACCTTGTGTGACATTAGCACTACGCCACTTTGGTCAACGACATTAACGCTACCCGCCGCTGCAATTTCAAATGTTTTGTCGTGGCTACCGTACTCTTCTGCTTTTTGGGCCATAAGGCCAACGTTTGGCACGCTTCCCATAGTGCTAGGGTTAAATGCGCCATGCTTGATGCAGAAATCAATGGTTTCTTGATAAACGCCAGCGTAACAACGATCTGGGATCATTGCTTTCATGTCTTTTAGCTGACCATCTGGACCCCACATCTTACCTGAAGTACGAATAGCGGCAGGCATAGAGGCATCAATAATGACGTCACTTGGAACGTGTAAGTTAGTAATGCCTTTGTCAGAGTCAACCATCGCCAGTTCAGCACTGCATGCGTATACCGCGGCGATATCCGCCTCAATAGCCGCTCTTTGATCTGCAGGTAAAGTGGCAATTTTGGCGTAAACATCACCCACACCATTGTTAACATCAACGCCAAGTTCTTCAAATAACTTGCCGTGCTTCGCAAATACATCTTTGTAGTAAACTTTAACCGCATGACCAAAAAGAATCGGATCCGATACTTTCATCATGGTCGCTTTTAAATGCAGTGATAATAAAACATCCTGCTGTTTAGCTTTTTCTGATTCACGCTCGTAAAAACTCACTAAAGCTGCTTTGCTCATGACAGCAGAATCAATCACTTCATCGGCTTTCAATGCGATAGCACTGCGCAATACTTGTTCAGATCCATCGGTTTTGCTCAATACAATTGAAACACTACCCGCGGCTGCAACAGTGACCGATTTTTCACTGCCATAAAAATCACCTTCACTCATATGAGCAACGTGAGACTTAGAGTCTGTAGACCATTTCCCCATTGAATGTGGATTTTTTTGAGCAAACTTCTTTACCGAACCGGGTGCACGGCGATCTGAGTTTCCTTCGCGCAATACAGGGTTTACCGCGCTGCCTTTAATTCTGTCGTAACGCGCTTGGATATCTTTTTCAATATCGCTTGCGGGCTCATCAGGATAGCTAGGAATGTCATAGCCTTTATTCTGCAGTTCTAAAATACAGGCTTTAAGCTGCGGCACGGATGCGCTGACATTTGGCAGCTTGATGATGTTAGCTGCTGGTGATTTAGCCAGCTCGCCAAGTTCAGCAAGCGCATCACTGATTTTTTGCTCAGCGGTTAAGTTTTCAGGGAAAACAGAGATGATCCGGCCAGACAGTGAAATATCACGAGTCTCGACGTTAACACCTGCACTTTGAGTGAACTTCTGAATAATAGGTAACAAAGAAAGAGTGGCGAGTGCTGGAGCTTCGTCAGTTTCGGTATAGATGATCGTTGATGATTTATCGTTCATTTTTTGTCCTACATTATTTTAAATTTAAGATTTTTATAATAATTATGTCTATCTTTATGATTAAAAGGTAAAAAATTCAGTCACTTTCGATACTTATCGTCACTCACGCTGTGCGATAATTTTTTATATTGTTTGCCGCTACGTTCTCAATTGAGATCGCATAAACACGCGATTTTAGTTGCGGATCACACTTTTATGGCCGACATCATAAAACATTCCGAGCAAGATTCAAATTCCACTAATGGCCAATGAGCAGTACAATGTAATAATTAGCCCCTTTTTAAAAGTTAATTCGCGTGACTCAGCCATTTTCAAAGAAAAAAATACAACATAATAAATTCACCAAACCAAATGGCTTCTCTGCAACATCGGCAAACAAGCCCTACCGCCAATCACGACCAATCGCTAAACCTAAAGAGGTGCAAGACCCTATCATCGTGTTGTTCAACAAACCATTTGATGTACTTTGTCAATTTACAGATGAACAGGGCCGTAAAACCTTAAAAGACTATATTCCTATTCAAGATGTTTATGCCGCGGGCAGATTAGACCGAGACAGTGAAGGCCTTTTATTACTGACTAATGATGGTAAGTTACAAGCTCAAATTACTGAACCTAAAAAGAAAACCTTTAAAACATATTGGGTTCAAGTCGAAGGCGCCCCCACCGAAGTCGATCTCGATAAACTCCGCCAAGGGGTCGAACTTAAAGACGGTCTAACCTTACCAGCAAAAATTAATATCATGGAAAACCCAACAATATGGCCGCGTACGCCCGCGATACGCGAGCGTGCCAACATTCCAACGACGTGGTTAACCATTGAAATTTGTGAGGGCAGAAATCGTCAGGTGAGAAGAATGACCGCTAATATCGGTTTTCCTACCTTAAGATTAATCCGCTATAAAATAGGCCAATGGAGTCTAGATGATCTACCCAATGGCCAATACCGCCAATTGGATATGAGGTCTAAAAGTGTCTGAACGGTATAAACCAAACACCACGGTAGCCTGCGTCATTGCCTCTAACGATCGTTACTTATTGGTTGAAGAGCTGATTGATGGTGAAATTAGATATAATCAGCCAGCTGGCCACCTTGAGGCAAATGAATCGATTGTCGCTGCGTGTATTCGCGAAGTTCAAGAGGAAACAGGGCTCGATATCGAACCCGAGGGACTCGTGGCAATATATCAATATACCGCAACTGAGCAACTTGCATTTGTGCGTTATACCTTTTATTTAACGCTTAAAAAATGCTTGATTTCTACGCCTTTAGATCCTGCCATACAGACCACTAAATGGCTTACATTTACTGAAATAGTCGCGCTTAAATCTAAGCTACGAAGCCCGCTAGTGCTTAAATGCATTGAAGATTATCAAAACAATAAGCGCTATCCTCTCGAAATACTAAATGATCAATTGCTTTGATAGCTCAGTCTCCCAATGCATGGTAGAATATGCCCCCGCAGAAAGCGGCTGATGTTAGGCTCCCTTGTAATTAGATTTTTTACCCATATATTTAGCTAATATATGGCTGCGACACTCGTTAAACACAAAGGTTTTTAGGATTTATGACATCAATCGAACCCACTCATCTAGGTAAAAAAGTCATCGTCGGCATGTCCGGTGGTGTTGACTCCTCTGTTTCTGCTTACTTACTAATGAAGCAAGGCTATCAAGTCGAAGGCCTGTTCATGAAGAACTGGGAAGAAGATGACACGGATGAATATTGTGCGGCGGCTGATGATCTAAAAGATGCACAGGCTGTCTGTGACAAGCTAGGTATTAAATTACATACCGTCAACTTTGCCTCAGAATACTGGGACAACGTGTTTGAGTATTTCCTTGCAGAATACAAAGCGGGTCGTACGCCTAATCCAGATATCATGTGTAATAAAGAGATTAAGTTTAAGGCTTTTCTTGAGTTTGCAGATGAAATACTCGATGCAGACTACATTGCAATGGGCCACTACGTGCGCCGCCGTGACATTGATGGTATCCCCCAAATGCTACGCGGTGTTGATGGCAATAAAGATCAAAGTTACTTCTTATATACTCTCAGCCACGAGCAAGTTGCACGTTCACTATTCCCTGTGGGTGAGTTAGACAAAAGCGAAGTCCGTGAGATAGCCAAAGAGATGGGACTCATCACCCACGATAAAAAAGACAGCACCGGCATCTGCTTTATTGGTGAACGCAAGTTTACTGATTTTTTAGCCACTTTTTTACCGGCGCAACCTGGTGATATTGAAACCAGCGAAGGCGAAGTCATTGGTACGCACCAAGGTTTGATGTATCACACCTTAGGCCAACGCAAAGGCCTAGGCATTGGTGGCCTTAAAAACAGTAATGATGACCCTTGGTATGTTGTTGAAAAAGATCTAGTGCGTAATGTATTAGTTGTCGGCCAAGGTGGTCACCATCCCCGCTTGATGTCTAATGGCTTAATCGCTAATCAACTGCACTGGGTTGATAGAAAAGGGCCAGAAAATGGCGCCAAAATCACTCTAAAAACCCGTTATCGCCAACAGGATGTACCCTGTACTGTGACTTATGACAGTGCAGATCAAATTCGCGTTATCTTTAATGAGCCAGTCGCCGCAGTTACACCAGGCCAATCAGCTGTGTTTTATGATGGTGAAATCTGCCTTGGCGGCGGAATAATCGACGTACTAATAAGAGATTAATCCATGAGCGACCAGCTGTTTGAACGCACCATGGCTTTTGCTGGCATATTGCAAGCCGTAGCCCAAGTACAATACATCGCAAGAAATGGCGACTCCGATAAAGAAGCGCTAGCGGCAAGTTTAAATTCAGTGTTAGTGACTAACCCTGAATCGACAGCCGATGTTTACGCTGACCAAGAAGCGTTAAAGAAAGGCTATGAAATGATTGTTGCCCAGCTGGGTGACAGTAAGCAAAAAGATGTTGAAGTTACCCGCTACCTGGTGGGTATTCTGGCACTGGAGCGCAAACTAACGCGCTCAGCCAATGCCATGGGAATGTTGTCTGAGCGGATAAGTCAAATACACCGCCAACTTGGACACTTCGACATTACCGATGAGCAAGTTATTGCTAATTTCGCCGGCATTTACAGTGATATAGTTAGCGAACTCGGCCCAAAACTGCAGATTTCGGGTAATCCTGAGTTTCTCAAACGCACCCAAACTCAGCAAAAAATTCGCGCCCTGCTACTGTCTGCCATGCGCAGCGCAGTGTTATGGCGACAATTAGGAGGCAAGCGTAGGCATCTTGTCTTCGCAAGAAAAACAATAGTCGATACAGCTATGAAAAGCCTCACCCTATAATTTAAGACAAGTTCATCAAGGAGCTTCTAATGGAACTTTCCGCACTAACGGCTATCTCTCCGGTAGACGGTCGTTATGGTAGTAAAACCACCTCATTAAGAGGGATTTTCAGCGAGTTCGGCCTGACCAAATATCGCGTTCAAGTCGAAATTAACTGGCTAAAGCTGCTATCTAGCAGCCCAGAGATTGAAGAAGTTCCCCCTTTTAGTGAAGCAGCACTTGCTTTACTTGATCAGATTAAAGATAACTTTAGCGAAGCAGATGCCCAGCGCGTAAAAGATATTGAAGCCACCACTAACCACGATGTTAAAGCCGTTGAATACTTCATTAAAGAACGTATCGCGGATAATGCTGAACTTGTCGCTATTGACGAGTTTGTTCATTTTGCTTGTACGTCTGAAGATATCAATAACCTTTCTCATGCATTAATGCTAACGGAAGCGCGTGATCAGGTGGTTATGCCCGATTGCCAGAAAATTATTGATGCGATTAAAGCATTAGCAAGAGAGCATAAGACGGTACCGCTGATGTCGCGTACACACGGTCAACCAGCTTCGCCTTCTACCTTAGGTAAAGAGATGGCTAACGTTGTTGTGCGTCTTGAACGTCAGCTTAAACAAGTTGCAAACGTTGAAATCATGGGCAAACTCAATGGTGCTGTAGGTAACTACAATGCTCACATATCTGCTTACCCAGAAGTTGATTGGCATGCCCTTTCACAACGTTTCGTGACAAGTCTTGGCATCAACTGGAACCCGTACACGACTCAAATTGAGCCACACGATTACATTGCTGAGCTATTTGACGCGTTAGCACGATTCAACACCATTCTTATCGATTTCGATCGTGATATTTGGGGCTATATCGCCTTAGGTCACTTTAAGCAGCGTACCATTGCCGGTGAAATTGGTTCTTCAACCATGCCGCATAAAGTTAACCCAATTGATTTCGAGAACTCTGAAGGTAACTTAGGGATTGCAAATGCGTTAATGCAACACTTAGCGGCTAAGCTCCCGATATCTCGCTGGCAACGTGACTTAACTGACTCTACTGTTTTACGTAACTTAGGGGTGGGTATCGCTCACTCGCTTATCGCTTATCAATCGACATTGAAAGGGATCAGCAAGCTACAAGTTAACGAAGAGCAACTTCGCAAAGAACTTGATGGCAACTGGGAAGTACTTGCAGAACCAGTACAAACAGTGATGCGTCGTTATGGCATCGAAAAGCCATATGAAAAGCTAAAAGAACTCACTCGTGGTAAGCGCATTGACGGTCAGCAACTTGCTGTCTTTATCGATGGACTTGAGCTACCTGATGAAGTGAAAATTGAACTTAAGAAGATGACACCCGCCAATTATATTGGCCGTGCTGAAACTTTTGTTGATGAGCTTAAGTAAACGAACAACAACCTTGGTAGCTTAACTGACTACTAATGGTTCAAATAAGGCGGTAAGCTTAGGCTTATCGCCTTTATTTTTATCCTTTTTATGAGTGCTGCCAAAACATGTACAGTCTTAACTTAGACACCAATGCTTTTCTTACCGACTATTGGCAAAAAAAGCCGTTACTTATCAAAAATGCCTTTCCTAACTTTGAAGAGATCATCAGCCCAGATGAACTTGCAGGCTTAGCCTGTGAGGAAGAAGTCTCTTCTCGCGTTGTAGTGACAAAAGACAACGATTGGCAGATCTGCCAAGGACCTTTTGAAGATTATGATAAGTTTGGCAGCAGCCATTGGCAATTGCTGGTACAAGCGTTAAATCATTGGCATCCTGATTCTGCTCACTTTATTGATGCCTTCCGCTTTATTCCAGACTGGCGCTTCGATGATTTAATGGCCTCTTTTGCAACGCCTGGCGGCGGCGTGGGTGCGCACATTGATAACTACGATGTGTTTATTATCCAAGGTGAAGGTGAGCGTCACTGGACTGTGGGTGAAAAAGGCCAGTATGCGCCGAAAAATAATGATCCAACCACGCCATTAATTGAAGGGTTCACTCCCATCATTGATGTGGTTCTGGAAAAAGGCGACATGCTTTACATTCCCCCAGGTTATCCGCACCAAGGCCAAACCTTAACCACGGCGATGAGCTACTCAATAGGCTATAGAGCCCCAAGCCAACAAGAGCTATTCAGTTCATTAGCTGACGCACTCATTGATACCAATACCGGCCTAAAGCGCTTTACATCAACATCTGAACCGACCATTGCTAGCCAAGTGAGCATCAGCCACCAGCAAGATATGATGGCACTGATAAGCGAACTGGCCAGTTCACCAGAAAGTTATCAAATGATGTTGGGTAACATGCTGAGTCAGAACCGATTTGAATTGGATTTATGTGAGCCTGAGGACCCTTACACAGCCGAGATGCTGATGGACGATATTGATCAAGGCGCGCAGTTATACCGTATTGGTGGCTTAAAATTGTTGCAGCTAGAAAATGACACGATATCTCGAGTATTTATTAACGGTGAAGCCTTTGTGCATTCAACAGACATCACAGCCGAGGTTACGGTTTTAGCTAATAGCTTCAGTTTTGATACTGAGAAAACTCAACAGCTGATACAAAACAGCGCAACTCAAGATTTGATTTTGATACTGCTTAATCGTGGCTACTTTTACTTAGGCTAATACCAAAAAACAAATATTCTTATTTAAACAGGCCGCTTCAACGCGGTCTTTTTTGTCCGGCAACTCCAAGATTAAACAACACGATTTGAAGACACAATAATGCCGTTATCGATAATGGTCATGATTGAGTAGTGAACTGCAGTCTTGGATATACAAAAGTGGGCTATGTGCTAAAAATATTGAATTAGAAAAGTCGCACAAAATAAAACGCCTGAATAATATAATTTATTCAGGCGCTTACATCACTAACTTAATGGAAATAGATTAAGCAGCAGGACCCCAGATCTTATCATCGGCCTGCATTTTATACAGTCCTTCAGCTCGTGAGATAAGTAAGTTTGCAAACTTAGCTTGCGCAGGATCGTTGACCAAACTTGAGCGCTGAATATTCTCTGCTTTCATTTGCCACATCATAGAAAAATGACGAACCGCATCTCTAGCAGTAGCAGCAACGTTGACATCAACGTAGTCTGAAGGCAGGTCACCGGACATCACCCAAAATGTCTGCTTAGAGGGTTTTTTAGAGTCCATTTTCCAAATAGCAACAAATGGCGCTAAATAGCGGCTTTCATCAGCATGGACCTTATTTGGCAAAACCCCTTTTTCAGCGAGAAACTTGTTTGCTTTTTGAAATTGAGTTCTGATCCACTCTTGTCTTAATGCTTCTTGGTCTTGAGCTTGATCGACTTCTTGTTCAGCCATCTCTTCCTTCCTTTCTTATTTTTCTTTTGAGTCCCTAAAAACAGCAGTTCTCTAATAATTTACACACTTAACTAGCATCAATAACACTCATAGCCTTACGTTAACGTAAGGTGGAAAGCAGGATTGCCACACAGATCACAAATAATCCTAATCTTTACTTTGTTGAGAGTATCGCTAAATGCTATCGTTCTGCAATAAATATAACAAACAGATCGCACTGTAATCTAGCAGTAGCGGCATTATTGATGCTCATAGCGGAGATCAACAAGTGGCAGTATTCAATCACATCTCTTTTGACGACCATGAACAAGTAGTTTTTTGTCAGGATAAAGAAAGCGGCCTCAAAGCCATTATTGCAATTCATAACACAAACTTAGGCCCTGCTGTTGGTGGCTGTAGAATGTGGAACTATGAATCTGACGATGAAGCGATAACTGACGTACTGCGTCTTTCTCGTGGAATGACCTATAAAAATGCATTAGCTGGCCTCACCATGGGCGGTGGTAAGTCAGTTATTATTGCCGATCCAAAAATCAAAGATCGTGAAGCGCTCTTTAGAGCTTTCGGCCGTTGTATCGATACCCTAGGTGGAAAGTACTATTCTGCTGAAGATGTTGGTGTATCAACAACCGATATTATGATTGCACATCAAGAAACCCCTTATATGGCAGGTTTAGAAGGTAAGAGTGGCGATCCTTCGCCATATACCGCACTTGGTACTTTCTTGGGCATTAAAGCTGCTGTAAAGCATCAGCGTGGCATAGACAGCCTTAAGGGACTTAAGATATCTGTTCAAGGCGTCGGACATGTTGGTTACTACCTGTGTCGCCACCTTCACGAAGCAGGCGCAGAGCTCATCGTTACCGATATCAATCAAGAGTCGTTAGACAAAGTGGCTACTGAATTTGGTGCCACCGTTGTAGCACCTCAAGATATCTATCATCAAGATGTGGATGTCTATGCCCCTTGTGCACTCGGTGCAACAATCAACGACATCACTATTCCTATGTTGAAGGCGACTATTGTTGCTGGTTGTGCCAATAACCAGCTAGCTGAAGTTCGTCATGGTGAGTTGTTAAAGGAGCAAAATATCCTTTATGCTCCGGATTACGTTATTAATGCAGGCGGTATTATCAATGTCTCTTTTGAAAAAGACTATGATGCAACCGCAGCAACAGCCAAAGTAGAAGAGATCTACAACACGCTACTGACTATTTTCAAACAGTCAGACGAGCAAAACCGTACAACCGGTGATGTTGCTGATGAAATGGCGCGCAAAATCATTAATGCCGCTAAGTAAAACCTAGCACCTTGAAAAAAACCAAGCATTTGCTTGGTTTTTTTTTGACTATTATCTGCATAGTTCCATATACATAGCGATTGTTCATAAAATTTTCATTTTATCAAACTGGCAAAGGTCATATTCCTCTGCTTGAATTAAAGGCCCTAGGGAAATTGAGGGTCGTAAAATGGTGTGTTTTAAGTATGATCTCAACCAAGAAAACATTGAACTACAAGCCAGTAATTGGTGCGGTTTAGAACAAGCATATGTGAATGGAAAACGCGTATCGAGAAAACTAAACTTTGGCTATCAGAGCGAGCATAATGTGATGCTTAAAGATGGTAAACCTGCGAAGTTACATCTCTGTCTCGACCCAATGACTGAGCAAATTATCTGTCGTATTTATAAACAGAACAACCTAGTGGCGAGCCTAAAACAGGGCAAAAAAGAGCTGTATAGAAGCCGCTTAATGATCCAACAAGGCATCCTTGCTGTTGGCTTACTCGCAGTATTAGTGCTTACAATGAGTTAGTTTTTATATCAACATAATTGAATATCGTTCGATGTGACGCAAACTAACTGACTTGCTTGATAATTACCACTTCCTGCTGTCACGGTTGTAATCGATAACTTTTGACTATCCGTGCCATTCTCAATCAGTATCGCTTTAACGATTGTTCCGTCGCGAACAAAATTAACCGCAGCAATAAAGTCACCCACATACAGATCTCTATACAATTTAACACTGATACTGCCAATAGAACGAGGTTCTAGGCGCCCTTCTTCAACCACCAAAGTAGAACCATTAGCCAGAGTAATCGATTGAATAAACCCTTCAGTAGGGCGAGTTTGTTCAATCGTCTCTATCGTCGGTTGCTTCTTTTTTGATTTATTGATATTGACCGAGCAAGACGTTAAACCGGCAATAACGGCAATAATTAGCAGCGTTCGATTCATAAAAACTCCATTTTAAACGTGTACCCTTTAGAAAGTATGGTGGTGATTATTAATCATTGATTGTCGCATCAGGATATCAACAATATATAGCCGTAACATTAATCGGTAAAACGATTGATTTTATTGATCAGAGCTAAAAATATAGTACGTTCATCAAGGCTTAGGTTATCAAGAAAGGTTTCATTCACTCGCTCAGCTTCACGAATCAGATCTTGCTCTAAAGCTTTACCGTTATTAGTCAAATAGATATTGAAGGCTCGGCGATTGTCGACATCTTGCTGGCGGGTGATTAACTGCTGTAGTTGCAGCTGATCGAGTAATCTGGTCATGGTGTAATTAGCCACATCACAACGTTTGGAAAGCTCAGTTTGTGTCACGCCCTCTTCCTGCCAAAGTGAAAACAGCACTGGCCAGAGTTTTATGTCCAGATCATAGCGTTTAAGCTTTTGATCTAATGCATTTTGTAGGTCTACATTCAGATGAGAGACCAAGTAACCTAAGCTTTCAAATCGATTCAATCAGCACCTCCACTGCTATATAGCGCTTCATTCAATCTTATCACTTACGCTAAAAGAAACTAGCCTTCGGGTTAGCTAATTATCAAAATTCAATCAAACAGCTTATAAATCATTAGCTTGAAATAGCACATTTAGCTTAAGGGGCTGTCAGGCTATAAACTCATTAATAAAACGATAAAAACAGGCTCGATTAAGTCGTGCAATCACTCCCCTTTCTACCCTTGTTATTATTTTATCGTCACTCACAATAAACCCTTCAAACGCTGAAATGTGGTGACGGGTATTAATACTCGATACCAGCTCATATCCACCCTTGCCATCAGCATCATAATCAACAATGATTAATGCTTGATTGACCACCTCGACTTTTAGCTTTTCCACTGGCGTGATGAGAAAGTACTCATCATCAATTCTATTTAAAATACTGGCAAAAAGCTTACTAAACTTAAGCGGTAGCAGCCCTCCCTGATAGAACCAGTCACCGTTATCAGTGATCTCGAAAATCGCTGTATCAGTGCACAAAGGGACACTTGGTGTCAAAGATGCTATTGCATCGGTCACGTTTGATTCCTTTGATGTCATAGCCACCCCTACTTCTGTCCACTTTATTCAGTCTACTCTATACCCAAGCCACTTAGGTATAGAGATACCGACTTCGCCTAATATAAAAAAACTAGCCATTAGCTAGTTTTTTTAAGATGGGTACCGTTACAGTAACGTTAGCAATGCTTCTATCGGATGCTTTGGTTTATAACCGCTAAAACGTTTCACCTGACTTCGACAAGAGTAACCTGAAACCAATACTTGAGACTGCGGCAGCTTCGATAACGTTTGCTCCCAAGACATACCGTACAGCGCTTTAGAGCGCTCAAGATTTTCAGCTTCATGGCCATATGTTCCTGCCATACCACAGCACCCTAGATTCACCGTATTAAGCTTGGCACCAAAATGCTCGAAAATCCCTTTCCACTCATTTGCGGTATTGGGCTTGGTGGTTGATTCTGTGCAGTGACTAAACCAAGTGAATTCAGGTTTACTGCGCTCTGAACCGTCACAGGCAGGCTCACTTTCCTGCTGCTTAGGTTCAGCTTTGAGGACATCCAATAACCATTCATTCGCAAGTTGGACATGGAAGTCCCCTCTGGCGCCACCGAGTACTTCTGCATATTCGTCTCGATAACAAAGTACTAACGCAGGATCGATGCCCACCATCGGCATATTAAGCTGAGCCACCTCATTTAAGAAATCAGCAGTCGACTTAGCCGTCCGAGCAAACTTATCTAAGAAGCCCTTAATATGAATAGGCTTACCATTAGGTTTAAACGGCAGTAATACGGGCTTGAGGCCTAATTTATGAATTAGCTGGATGAAATGCAGCACAGTTCCCGCTTCATAAAAACTATTAAAAGGGTCTTGTACTACTAATACGTATTCACTGCGCTGCGAGACTGGAATTTGTTGCAGAGCAGCTAAATCATAGCCTCTGCTAGCGTGTCCTTCTAAACGTTGCTTTAACGTCGGAACTGATAAGGCTGGTGCATCAACATAACCGAGAGACTTCTTTATGACCCATTTGCTTAAGCTATTTTGCGATACCGCATTCACCAGTCTTGGCGCGTTAGCCATTAAGGGCAGCGAGTCTTCAATGCCTGCGACTAAGTAATCTTTTGCGGGACGCAGATAACGCTTGTAGTAAATATCAAAAAACTGCGCTCTAAATTTGGGTACGTCCACTTTAACGGGGCACTGACTTGAGCAAGCTTTACACGCCAAACAGCCTTTAAGAGACTCCATCACCTCATGTGAATAGTCATACTCTTTATCACTTTTTAATGAATTCTGCGCTCGTTGCAGCCAACCTAACGGCTTAGAGCGAGTCAGCTCGTTGACATCTATGCCTTCAGCTTCAAGCAGTCGCAGCCATTCACGCATGAGTCCTGCACGGCCTTTGGGTGACTGAACTCGGTCACCTGTGACTTTGAACGATGGACACATTGGCGAATAGGCGCTGTAGTTAAAGCACAAGCCATTACCATTGCAGTTCATCACATCAGGAAAAACGTTTCGGGTTTGGATCGGGATTTGTCTATCAAAGCTGCCGCGCTTAACGCTGTCGACATTGTAAATCATCGGTCCACTGTTTTTCGGCGCAACTAACTTGCCTGGATTGAGCTTATTGTGCGGATCAAACAGACCTTTAACCTCTTCGAGCAAACCATACAAATGCTCACCGAAAACCGCTGGTCCGTATTCACCGCGAACACCTTTACCATGCTCTCCCCACATCAAACCGCCATATTTCAACGTGAGTTCTGCCACTTGATCAGAGATTGTTCTTAGCAGTTTTTCATCTTCTACATCGCACATATCGAGCGCTGGACGCACATGCAACACACCAGCATCGACATGACCAAACATGCCATACTGCAGTTGATGGCTATCGAGCAGCGCTCTAAATTCAATAATATAATCAGCCAGCTTTTCTGGCGGTACAGCGGTGTCTTCTGCAAATGCGAGCGGCTTGCGAGTTCCCTTTGCCGCGCCCAATAAACCGACCGCTTTCTTACGCATCGCATAAATAGTATCGATACTGCTTCTGTCAGCAATGACTTGATAACCCAAAAGCCCAGCTTCGCTATTGGCCATTTGCGAGGTTAACATGGCTTCAAGTTTAGCCAATCTTGCTTCAACATCGGCTTGTTCGCCAGCGAACTCAACCATGTTTAGGCCGTCAATCTCTTTACCTGGAACGTCGGTAATTAAGGAAGACACCGAGTGCCAAATAATATCCTGTTTCGCCAGGTTGAGCACTTTGGAATCGACCGTTTCAACCACGGTGGCATTGGCTTTGACTAAATCGGGCGCATGACGCAACGCAGATACAAATGAATCATACTTGATGTTAACCATCATGCGGCACGTCGGTAACGGGGTAATATTCAACTTGGCTTCGGTGATCACTGCCAATGTGCCTTCTGAACCGGTCAAAATACGTGACAGGTCGAAGTTCTCTAAGGTGTCATCCCAAACATTTTTAAGATCATAACCGGTCAAAAAACGGTTTAACTTAGGAAAACGCTGCTCAATCTGTTCTCGATTACCTTTACACATTTGTGCAATCGTGGTGATTAGCTGCTGTCCTAATACGTTATCGGTTATCGATGTAACATCGTTTAATTGGCTCTCGCTTACCGGCTGAGTCTGAAGCTCGCTACCATCAAATAAAATGCTCGTTAGCCCGAGTACGTGATCTGAGGTTTTACCATAAACGAGTGAACCGGCGCCCGAGGCGTCGGTATTGACCATTCCGCCTAATGTCGCACGATTGGACGTCGATAAGTCAGGACTAAAAAAGAAACCATGGGGCCGCAATGCATCATTGAGCGCATCTTTAACCACACCCGCCTGCACTTTTACCCAGCCTTCAGCCGCATTAACCTCTAGCACGTGATTCATATAGCGTGACATATCAACAATAATGCCATGGGTTAATGATTGACCATTGGTGCCTGTGCCACCGCCTCTCGCGCTAAAGACAACCTTGGAGAACTCATCTTGATAAGCAAGCTGCAGTGCTAGCTGGACATCCTCAGCCGTTTTAGGATATATCACCGCTTGAGGTAAAAATTGATATACCGAATTATCGGTCGCTTGGGCTAGACGCGCACTATAGCGAGTATCTATATCACCAGAAAATGTTCCCTCTTCTAATCTCGTTAAAAAAGAAAGGTATATTGGTTCAAGCGTTTGTTGATGAGATAATTTCGGTAACATAGCAGCTTCTGTTAATTATTATTCTTAGGTTTATCTCAGCATTATATACCCAAGCTACTTGAAAATGCAGGCTTCAGTGGGAATTTATACGCTTTAGGCGATTTCAGTAATATGCTCCTGCATGACTGACATCCCCCCCTCTCTGGAGATTGCATTGATTAGGGGGTCGGGATCCCTTTGCAACATCAACATTACAGACTAAAGTGCATTCTAGATGACAACAATCCCCATAGAGTAAGGCTTTGCACATGTTATCTGCAGGAGTGTAGATCAGAGCTGAGAGCTAGATGCAGTCGCTGTGCGTTCTTTTTGACAGAGAGTATTAGAAGGAAGCCCCTACCTAATACGACTAGAATGGAATCGGTATAATACCTCTTAAACGAACATGTCCAAGTTGTTCGGGTATTAAAAAAGCCGCTAAATAGCGGCTTTTTTATTTTTTAATGAAATGTTAAATCATACCGATTTAACACCGCATTTTAGCGTTTAAGCTTCGTTATGTGCTTTGGCTAAATATAACCAAGTATCGATAACGGTATCAGGGTTTAGCGATACAGTATCGATGCCTTGTTCAACTAACCAAGCCGCGAAATCATTGTGGTCTGAAGGACCTTGACCACAAATACCCACGTAAGCGCCTTTTGCTTTAGCCGCTTTAATGGCCATTGCAAGTAGTACTTTTACTGCCTCATTACGCTCATCAAATAGATGGCTGATAATGCCGGAGTCACGGTCAAGACCTAACGTTAACTGCGTTAAGTCGTTTGAGCCAATGGAGAAACCATCGAAATGCTCAAGGAACTGATCAGCAAGCAGCGCGTTTGATGGAAGCTCACACATCATAATAACGCGGAGGCCATCTTTACCACGTACAAGACCTTCCTCTTTAAGCAGCTCAATAACTTGCGCAGCTTCGCTTACGGTACGAACGAACGGGATCATGATCTCTACGTTCTTAAGACCCATGTCATTACGTACTCGCTTAATCGCTTCACACTCAAGTGCGAAACAGTCACGGAACGATTCTGAGATATAACGGCTTGCACCACGGAAGCCCAACATTGGGTTCTCTTCCTCTGGCTCATAACGGTCACCACCAACAAGGTTTGCGTATTCGTTTGACTTAAAGTCAGACATACGAACAATCACTTTCTTTGGATGGAACGCAGAAGCGATAGTCGCAATACCTTCAACCAAGCGAGCAACATAGTACTCAACTGGAGATTCATAACCCGCGATCATCTCGTGGATCTCTTCTTGAAGCTCAGCCGTTTGCTGGTTGAACTCAAGCAATGCTTTAGGGTGAATACCAATCATACGGTTAATGATGAACTCAAGACGCGCCAGACCAACACCTTCATTAGGCAGGCGAGCAAAATCAAATGCTCTGTCTGGGTTACCCACGTTCATCATCACTTTCATTGGCAGATCAGGCATAGAATCAACACGTGATGAAATCACTTCGAAATCTTGCAGACCGTTATAGATGAAACCAGTATCACCTTCAGCACAAGAGACAGTCACTTCTTGACCGTTCTTAATACGTTCAGTGACATCGCCACAACCAACAACCGCTGGAACACCGAGTTCACGTGCAATAATTGCAGCGTGACATGTACGGCCACCACGGTTTGTCACAATAGCGCTTGCACGCTTCATGATAGGTTCCCAATCAGGATCTGTCATGTCAGTAACAAGTACATCGCCCGGTTGGATTTGGTCCATATCGTCAATTGACTTAAGGACTTTAGCAACGCCTTTACCAATTTTGTGACCGATTGAACGGCCTTCACAAACGACATCACCTTTAGTTTTAAGATGGTAGCGCTCGATAAGCTGTACATCTTCACGAGAACGAACAGTTTCAGGGCGAGCTTGAACAATATACAACTTACCGTCGTTACCGTCTTTTGCCCACTCGATGTCCATTGGACGACCGTAGTGCTTCTCGATTGTCATTGCTTGCTTGGCAAGCTCTTGTACTTCTGCGTCATTAATTGAGAATTCACGACGCTTGTCAGCAGCGATATCTTCAATCTTAACTTGCTTACCGTGAGATTCATCGTCTGAATAAACCATTTGGATAAGCTTGCTACCGATATTACGGCGAACAACGGCTTTATGACCAGCAACCAAAGATGGCTTGTGCACATAAAACTCATCTGGGTTAACAGCACCCTGAACAACCATTTCACCTAGACCGAATGAAGAAGTAATAAATACCACGTCATTGTTGCCAGACTCAGTGTCCATAGTGAACATTACACCAGAAGCAGCAGTGTCAGAGCGCACCATACGTTGTACACCAGCTGAAAGCGCTACGCCTTTATGGTCATAACCTTGGTGAACTCGGTAAGAAATTGCGCGGTCGTTAAATAGCGAAGCAAATACGTGTTTAGTCGCAACTAAAACAGCTTCGTAACCTTTAACGTTAAGGAATGTTTCTTGTTGTCCTGCAAAAGATGCATCCGGCATATCTTCTGCAGTAGCTGAAGAGCGAACCGCAAAAGATGCGTCGCTGGTTTCAGCGGCAAGCTTGTCGTAAGACTCACGAACTGCTTGCTCAAATGCTGGGTGGAATGGTGTATCGATAACCCACTGTCTGATCTGTGCACCGGCTGTAGCGAGTGCGTTAACATCATCTACATCTAGAACGTCTAGAATTTCGTATATCTTCTGGTTAAGTCCGCTTTGTTCAAGGAATTCATTGAACGCGAAAGACGTTGTAGCAAATCCACCAGGCACCTGAACACCTGCATTTGAAAGATTGCTAATCATCTCACCAAGAGAAGCGTTCTTTCCGCCTACCTTGTTGACGTCACCCATGCCTAATTCTTGATACCAGAGTACGTATTGCTGCACAGTTCTATCTCCGCAAGTATATTTCAGTTTGGCTCTTCACACGAGAGCAGCGGCATTTTACACTCCACGGCAACAAGCGTAAATGTATAATTTTATTTGTAATTTTATTACTACAAGAGGCCAAAATGTTACGTAAAGTATTTTATATCTCAGATGGGACGGCGATCACAGCAGAAGTGTTTGGCCATGCAGTTTTATCACAGTTTCCCCTTGAATTTGACGCACTTACGATTCCGTTCGTTGAAACAGAAAAAAAAGCTGAGTCCGTTAAGGCACAAATTAATGATTGTTTTATTACAACAGGTGAACGGCCTCTGGTTTTCCATTCCATCGTAAAAGCTGAGATTAGAAACATCATCTATAGCAGTGAAGGTTTGGATTATGACTTTTTGAACACCTTTGTCGCGCCATTAGAGAAACAATTAGGCATGCCTGCAACGCCAGCTTTACACCGTACTCATGGTAAAACCAATGACAGTTATGAAGCACGAATAGAAGCGATTAACTACGCAATGGAGAACGATGACGGCCAAACCATGAAACATATGGACAAAGCGGACCTCATTTTACTCGGAGTATCTCGCTGCGGTAAAACCCCTTCAAGCCTGTATCTATCAATGCAGTTTGGTATAAAGGCAGCGAACTATCCTTTTACTGAAGATGACATGGATAATTTAAAACTCCCTGATGCGCTAAAGCGCAACAAAGATAAGTTATTCGGCCTCACCATTGATCCTGTGCGTTTACATGAGATCCGTCAAAGCCGCATGTCGAACAGTCGTTACTCGTCATTACGCCAATGTAGGATGGAAGTGAAAGAGGTCGAAATGATGTACAAAAGAGAACGCATCCCTTTTGTAAACACCACCAATCATTCCGTTGAAGAGATTGCTACCAAAATCCTCGAAGCCACCAGTTTAGAGCGCCACATGTTTTAAACTTCCAAAGCAAATTAAGGGCTTTTTAGAACAAAAGCCTTACTGCCCAAGCCACATGAGAATGCCCCCTGATTTATGCATTTCCAAGCGGCTTGGGTATAACTTAAATCAAATAGTTTCAAATAAGAGGCAAATTAGCGCTAAATTTCCCATATTTGCCACTGTGCATAGCGCTACTATTCGTTATAATCCGAAGTAATCAGGCAAAAAGCCCATACAAACGCTCGGTATTGTGAATGACCATTAAAACAGACGAACTACGCACCTCCCTATTATGTAAGGTAATTTCACCTGCACAACTCGCTTCTGAATACCCTTTAACGCAAGACGCAGCAGACTATCTAGTCGAGCAGCGACGTGAAGTTGAAGCTATTATCAATGGCGAAGATCAACGACTGCTTGTCATTATCGGCCCTTGTTCGATACATGATACTGAAGCCGCACTCGAGTACGCTCAGCGTTTAGCCAAATTGCACCAGCAATATAAAGATGACCTGTGCATTCTAATGCGCGTCTACTTTGAAAAGCCTCGTACTACGGTTGGTTGGAAAGGCCTTATTTCAGATCCAGATCTAGATGGTAGCTTTAGCCCTAATAAAGGCCTTCGTAAAGCACGCCACCTGTTACAGCAGATCTCTGAACTTAAGCTACCTATCGCAACCGAGTTTCTTGATATGGTCAATGGTCAGTACATTGCCGACCTGATTACTTGGGGCGCTATTGGTGCGCGTACCACTGAAAGCCAAATTCACCGTGAAATGGCCTCTGCACTTTCTTGCCCTGTAGGTTTCAAAAATGGTACCGATGGCAATATAGATATCGCAGTCGATGCAGTGCGAGCAGCGCAAGCACCGCATATCTTTTATTCACCAGATAAAGACGGTGCAATGGCCGTTTACCGCACGCACGGTAATCCATTTGGTCACATTATTCTACGCGGTGGTAAACAACCTAACTACCATGCAGCTGATATCGAAAAAGTGGCAACACAACTTAATAGCGTAGGTGTAACTCAACGTATCGTTGTTGATTTTAGCCACGGTAACAGCCAAAAGAAGCATAAACAGCAATTTGATGTTGCCGAATCTATCATGCAGCAGATGAGCGAAGGCTCTACCGCAATAGCGGGCATTATGGCTGAAAGCTTTATTGAAGAAGGTAATCAAAAGGTTGTTGCAGGTGAATCACTTATCTATGGTAAAAGTATTACCGATGCTTGTATTCACTGGGAAGACTCAGAAGTATTGCTACGCGATTTAGCTAAAGCATCTCGTGCAAGAATCGAGTTATTGAAAAAGTAACCTTATTCTAAAGCTATACACTAGCAAGATTTAACCGCTTAAAAACGTAGTCAGCTATAGATAGTGACTGCGTTTTTTTATGTCCTCCTCGCTGCTCGTTACTTAACTACCCAAATACGTTGCAGCACAAACCCGGCATAATGCTGAAATCAAAATACTTAAACCAAGTTTTTTCTTAACCAACAACGGCTATGTCCTGGAAGGTAATCTTCAAGCTCACCAAAAACGCGATAGCCTTGCTGTTTATAGAAATCAACAGCTTGATAGCTAAAACTGGTTAAATGTGAATTTTTACAACCATTAATGCGAGCTTCCGATTCAATTTCATTTAATAAACGAATACCATACCCTTGACCACGCAAAGCCGCTGATACCCATAGCGAATCAATCCATAGCCAGCCAAAATTGTCATAATTCCCTTGGACACCGCCAAGCAATAAACCATCACTATCACGCAACAAAAATGCCAGTTCATATCGTCCAGTCGCAGGGACTTGAGTTTGGCTAAAACCTTCAATGCCATCCCAAATCGTACTTTGCTCCTGCTGTGATAGCTTATCTTTACGTTTTATCTGGTGCATTGACGTTTTTCCTTTTACCCTATCTAGCCATACAAATAGTTCGAATGTTGATCCCTTGTATAGCTCCCATATCGATGAATGTGTATCAAGGTATTGAAAATAAATGCAATTGTAAAGCGAGTAAAACTCACATAAACAGTACCCAATGACATGCAGTCATTGTTATTGCTCAAGTAGACTTTAGTCCATTTCAACATAGCTATAAATTATCTTTTTTGGATGCCAACAAACGACTATAATCGCGCCCCTATTAATGCATAACCTTAAGTTGCCGTATGCCCTTAACTCAAACACCGACTCAATTTAGTGACGCTATGTCGCTTAGAATTGAGCAATCTGAAGCTCGCGTGATCAAAGCGGTCTTTCCATCAATAACCAACCATCACAATACCCTTTTTGGTGGTGAAGCATTATCTTGGATGGATGAGACGGCTTTTATTGCGGCCACTCGTTTTTGCCGTAAAACGCTAGTCACCGTGAGCTCAGACAAAATCGATTTCAATAAAGCGATCCCTGCTGGCTCGTTAGCAGAAATTATTGCGCGAGTGGTTCACGTGGGTAACACCTCAATCAAAGTTGAAGTGAACATCTTCGTTGAAGATATGTATCGAGATCATCGTGAGCATGCAATACGCGGTGTATTTACCTTTGTCGCGGTTGATGATGAAAGAAAACCCACCAAAGTTTGGACCCCGAAGTAACCCGCTTAGATTGAGGGTTATGAGCATAATCCTCATTGCTTTATTTCAACGCTTAAACATATCTATTAAACGCTAGCTTAGTCTTTAGACCAAAGTCTAACTCTGTATAAGGTTTCGCGAAATTATAACCTTTCCTAATAAATCCATAGAACCCCTTATCATTTATCTGTTACATTGAAGCACCTTCACGCGCAACGAAAATAACCCTATAAAGCCATGAAGCCTGAAAACTTAAATATAATTATTGCTGACGACCACCCTTTGTTTAGAAATGCATTGAGACAAGCTTTGTCATCTGCATTTACAAATACCCAATGGTTTGAAGCTGATAGCGCTGATGCGCTACAAAAGCTATTAGACAATAAAGACATTGAATATGATGTTGTATTGCTCGATCTGCAGATGCCCGGCTCTCACGGTTATTCAACGCTGATCCATCTTAGAACTCACTATCAAGAACTCCCGGTGGTTGTTATCTCCGCTCATGAAGATAATACGACTATTAGCCGTGCCATTCATTATGGTAGTTCGGGGTTTATTCCTAAGTCTTCATCAATGGAGACACTTGCAACAGCACTCGAAGCGGTTCTATTCGGGGATGTTTGGTTGCCTGAGGGGGTTGAGCTAAAAGAGGTCAGTGACGATGGCACCGATCAAGTCGCCAGTAAGCTATCGGATCTGACGCCACAGCAGTATAAGGTGCTACAGATGTTTGCCGAAGGTTTGCTTAATAAGCAGATAGCCTACGACTTAGGCGTATCAGAAGCCACGATTAAAGCCCACGCTACAGCAATATTCAGAAAGCTCGGCGTTCGAAATAGAACTCAAGCTGTTATCGCATTACAGCAGCTAGAGATGGAAAAAGTCGACCTTTAACCCAGTAAAAATTATCAATAAAAAACCGCAATAAAATGCGGTTTTTTTATGCTTGATTTACTATCTAAAGTTCTCCATCACTTTGTAATACATCATTCCTAATGCTAGCGCCTGATTTCCAACCCATTCATTGACTGGGATCCGTAAGTGCGACATTTCAGCAAATAAACTAAATTCTTGTAGCTCTCCAACAACAGCATTGGCCATTATTTCACCCATGATATGGGACGTTGCAACGCCATGCCCAGAGTAACCTTGGCAATAAAAAACATTGGCTGATGCTTTGCCCAGTTGTGGAATACGGTTTAGCACTATGCCTGCCATTCCCGTCCACTGGTATTCTATTTCGACCCCTTTTAACTGAGGAAATGTTCGCTCAATCGCCGGTCTAAGTGCCTTGGCAACATCTTTTGAATCTCGGCCTGAGTAATTGGTTCCACCGCCAAACATCAAGCGATTATCAGCCGTTAAACGATAATAATCCAATACGAAGCGAGTATCATAAACTGCGACATCTTTGGGAATAAGGTTTTTCGCCTGCTCAGGCGTTAATTGTGCAGTAGCGCAATTGCCAAGCGATGCAGGAAACAGCATTCCTCGTAGCTTTTTACGCGCTAATTTATGGTAGGCATTCCCCGCTAGCACCACGCTATTAGCAGTGATTTTGCCTTTTGCAGTTGTGACAGTAGCCAGTATACCGTCTTCAATATTCAATACAGCTGATCCTTCAAAGATCAGCGCTCCCATACTTTCAGCAGCTCTCGCTTCACCAATGCAAAGGTTGACTGAATGGAGGTGCATATTGCGTTTGTTAAGTAGACCTGCATGATACAAAGGCGTATTGATGTAATCGGGCAACTGCTCTTTTGATAATAGCGCTAGCTCACTTTCCATACCACGGCGGCAGCCTTCATCGAAGGTTTGCTTCAGCTCGTCAATATGACTGGCTTTATAAGCGGTGTGTAAATGGCCAAATTTAAGATCACATTCAATGGCATATTTTTTGACTCGGGCTTTAATAATCTCATGTCCACGCCAACGCATATTCCACACAAAATCTTCAGCTTCAGCACCCACTTTGTTCTTTAATTGCTTAGTCATCGCGGCATCGCCAGAAAGACTACCGGTGACCTGCCCTCCATTACGACCTGTCGCCCCCCAACCTACCTTATTCGCCTCAACAATTGCGACTTTATAGCCCTTTTCACACAGCTCTACCGCCGTCGCCACACCGGTAAAACCGCCACCAACAATCACAACATCAACGCGAATATCGCCCTCTAATTGAGGATAATCAGTCTCATCTGTAATGGTAGCGTTATAGTATGAGTTGCAGCGTGGTTCTGGCATGACAATTTCCTTTTGAGTAATAGATTACTTCTTGTTTTATATTTTTTACATTGTGTTCAGTATATCCATCTGTATCGTTTGGTCAAGCAGTCTTAAAACCAATACTCGTCTCGATGAAATAAGTTAATCCGTTGTTACCTCTCTTCAGACTGAGGGCTGTTTAGTCTATTCGAAGCTATAACTTGTCGAGTGATATTTCAGCGACTATCTTCAATAGTAAGCATTTAATACCCTAATCATTAAATGGTGATGAGTTCAAAGTGCTGGAATTTCATCCCAAGGCGCGTCGATGGCGAACGGTATAGCTTAAAAATGATACAAATTCATTGTCGATAGGTATTCAGGGATTGCTCTCTGCAGGTTCGGCAGATTAAGTAACGATTCAAAAGAAGGACTGTGATATGAAAAAACTCGGTTTAGCTATTGTGATCTTCGCCCTCAGTGCCTGTGCGTCATCGCCTGCCACGTGGAAAGGCATGTCTGAGCGAGACATTGCAGCATGGAAAGATATTGGTTTTAACGCTGAACAAGCTCAAGCATGGAAAGGCGGTGGATTTAGCCCAGAGCAATCTGAAAGTTGGTCAAAACAAGGCTTTAACCTAACGAATGCCAGTAACTGGAAGAACCAATCTTTTGATGCTAAAGAAGCCAACAGTTGGAAAACAGGCGGATTTGATGTCGAAAGTGCAGTAGATTCTCGTGATAAAGGTTTAACGCCAGTAAAAGTTGAGTAACAAGTCATTGATAAAAAATGGCACGCTTAATCAGTGTGCCATTTTTGTATCTATACTACCCTTTTCTTATCAAGCTTGAAATCAAGGCTCTTAGCGCAGCAGGTTTGACCATTTTAGCCATGTAGTGATAACCACGAGCATGTACATCATCAATCAAATCTTTACGCGTATTGGCGGTAATCAAAATGCCTGGTAAATGCTCGCCATAAAGACTACGTACACCGTCCATTGCATCGACCCCATTTTGATTGTTATCCAAGTGATAATCGGCAAGAACGATATCAGGCGCGACCCCTTTAAGGCCTAATTTAATTCGAGCATCAGCAAAATCACTGGCGCAAATCACTTCACATTGCCAACGCGTCAATAAACTCTCAAGCCCGGCTAAGATAGCCTCTTCATTATCAATGCATAATACTTTGATGCCCGCTAATGGTTGCAATAAAGACGGTATTTTCTTGGCTATTGGCGCCGTCACTTTTTCGCCCAGTGGCACTCTGATAGAAAATACAGAGCCTTGGCCCAATATTGAAGTCACACTAATTTCATGCTCTAAAACACGGCTTATTCTATCAGCAATCGCTAAACCTAACCCCAAACCATTGACACTTTTACTTTCTGGGTTATCGAGTCGTTTAAACTCTTTAAAAATCTCCTGAGTTTCACTCTCATCAATACCACAGCCGGTATCCAACACTTGGATCTCAAGTTCAGTCTCGCGGTAACGGCAACCCAATAGCACACGATTACCTTTGGCGTAACGATAAGCATTGGTGAGGAAGTTTTGCAGTACCCGTCTTAGCAAACTAGGGTCCGAGTTGATGGTTGCTGAACAGGGTATTGAGCTAAATTTAATCATGCAGTCTTTTGCCATAGCTTGGAACTCAACGGTTAAACCATCAAGCAAGTCCGCAATAGCAAAATCCCGACGATTGACATCTACCATGCCTGAATCTAATTTAGAGATATCAAGCAAATCGGTAAGCAACTCCCCTGCAATTTTAAGTGAACTATTGACGTGGCTTAAGGTTGTCTTTGCCTCTAAGTCTAAATTTGGATACTGCGAGAGTGAGGCGGTAAAAAGTCGTGCAGCATTTAGGGGCTGCATCAAGTCATGTCCTACCGCGGCTAAAAACTGACTCTTAGAGGCATTTGCCATCTCCTCTTGCGCTTTTGACTCCAGCAGTTTGCTGTTGAGCATCGATAACTCATAAGTACGTTCTTGTACTCTCGCTTCGAGTGTCTCGTTCGACTCTTGTAATGCCTTGGCCTGCAAACGGTATTGGGTAATATCGGTAAACGTCATAACAAAACCGCCACCAGGCATCGGGTTTCCTTGAATCTTGATAACCTTGCCATCTTTACGTTGCCGCTCTGACACATGCTGAGTACCGTCTCGCATGTGCTGCACCCGCTTCTCTACTTGGTCCTCAATTTCACCAATACCACAGTAGCCACGCTTAGCATTAAAACGGACAACCTCTTTAATGGGCATGCCTGCCTGCAAAAAATTATCTGGATAATCATAAAGTTCGGCATATTTAAAATTCCAGGCCACTAGATTCAAATCTTTATCCACCACACTCATACCTTCGTATGCATGCTCGATTGCGCCCCGCAGCATATCTTGGCTTAGAATGATTTTAGAAGATGCCTCATCAACAAGGTTAAACACTTCATCTAAGGCAAGATCTCGACCTTGTAATACTGAATCCATAACCAATGAGGCACTAGAAGCTCCTAGCACTCCCGCGAGCATATGTTCAGTGTGTTCAATCAATTCAGGCGGGGCGATTTTATGCCAACTGTCGCTCTTTACTGCATCTTCTGAAAAACCAGAGAAGCTCTCATACGCACGAGTTGGGCTAACAAAGCGACTCGCGAGGATAAGTAGGTCTTGCTGAGAAAGCGCCGCACTCTTGCGGTTAGTCGCCTTCTTTAACCGCCCCGGAGTGACAAAGGCACTGGCTTGCATACGCTCAGCAACACCGGCACGAAACCAAACAGAGCCAAGCACATAACAAGCACAGTTAGCGAGCAAAGCGATGAGAATATCGCGAACATTGGGTTTAATCGAATCAAGCAAGGCAAAGTCAGTGGTGACGAGGCCTGGGGAATCCGCAGCACCTTGCAACAAGATATAACACCAACTGCCAAATCCGACAGCAAGGCCTAAAAACACCCCACTTCGATTGCCATGTTTCCAATACATACCGCCGATTAACGCGGGAGCTAATTGCGCAAATGCGCCAAAAGACAACATGCCTAAAGAGGACAGCGAATCATTATCCATAAACGAAAGATAACTAAAATAGCCTAAGCCTAGAATCAGCACGATGGCAAGACGACGTACATTAAGCAGCAGTTGCGAAAACTGGCTAAAATTTCTCGCTTTTATCTGCCCTGTACGCAGCATTAATGGCACCAACCATTCATTACTCACCATAACGCTAATCGTCACTACCGCGACGATCACCATTCCGGTGGCTGCGGACAACGTCCCTAGCAACGCTACGACAGCAAGCCACGGCTTATCGAGCGCCAGTGGTAAATTAATCACATAAGTGTCAGCAGCAACGGCGTCACCTAATAATAGCTTTCCAGCTAACGCTAATGGCGCGACAAACAGGCCAAACAACAACAGATAAAGCGGGAACATCCACCGTGCTTTGACCATCGTTTGTTCATCATTGCACTCGACCATCATCACATGGAACTGTCTTGGCATACATAAAAAAGCCGCCATGCCTACCAGTAACTCAGGCATTAATGATTCGACACGTAAATTCGGTTTGTTGATCAAACCCTGCGCACTCGCTTGCTGCCAGATATCGCCGAAACCGTCAAACACACTAAAACTGATGACCGCGCCAATCAATAAGAAAGCACCTAACTTGACCAGTGACTCAAAGGCAATCGCCAGTATCATGCCAGGGTTATGTTCGGTTGCATCGAGCTTACGTGTCCCAAATAAAATGGCGAAAACAGCTAATAGTCCAGTAATGACCAGCGACACTGTAGAACCATCGAACAAGGATCCTTCCGGCTGAAAAAGATTCAAGCTAAAGACCATTGCCTTAAGTTGCAGCGCAATATACGGCATGATGCCAAACAGGGCGATTAAGGTCACGATGGCCGCAAGCAGCTGAGACTTACCATATCTTGCGGCAATAAAGTCGGCCACAGAGGTAATATTCTGCGCTTTAGACACAATCACCATTTTTCTCAGCAGACCAAAACCGACAGTAAAAATGAGAATTGGGCCGATGAAGATAGGAAGAAAAGACCATAGGTCATCGGCTGACTGCCCGACTGTGCCTAAAAAGCTCCAAGAAGAGCAGTACACAGCAAGGCTTAAACCATAGATCCAGGCTTGAATACGCTTAGTGATGCGACTGAACCACCGCTCTGCTCCCCATGCGATGAGGAACAATAGACAGACATAAACAATGGCGATGGTGCCAACAAGAACAGTCAAATTCATAGGATTCTCTTTTTTTCCCTATTTTGCGGTAAAAAACGAATGAAATCTAGCCAAAAATAATTTACAACCATTTAAAAAATAAGGATATTTTTTTACTAGACCAAGGTCTAATAGAGATGTAGCCCTTACACAATTCATACTCAACTCACGCATTATTAGATAAGGGAAGCCCAATGAGCATGCCGTCTCTCTACAAAGTTCCAAGTGAAATCGCTAAAAACGCACTTGTAAATGACGAACAATATAAAAAAATGTACCAAGAGTCGATTGTAAATCCTGAAGGTTTCTGGAGAGAACACGGCAACCGTATCGATTGGATGAAGCCTTTCACTAAGGTAAAGAAGACTTCGTTCGATGACCATAACTTATCCATAAAATGGTTCTATGATGGCACATTAAACGCGTCAGCTAACTGCCTAGACCGACATTTAGACACCAACGCCGATAAGGTCGCCATTATTTGGGAAGGCGATGATGCTAAAGATCAACGCACTATCACTTATGGTCAATTACATGCCGATGTATGTAAATTTGCCAATGCCCTTCGCAGTCAAGGGGTTCGACGCGGCGACATAGTAACCATTTATATGCCTATGGTGCCAGAAGCTGCCGTAGCCATGCTCGCATGTGCCCGTATTGGTGCCGTTCACTCTGTTGTATTTGGTGGTTTCTCACCTGACTCCATCGCATCTCGCGTGATTGATGGAAAATCAAAAGTCATTATTACCGCCGACGAAGGTTTACGTGCTGGTCGCATTATCCCCCTAAAAGCCAATGTCGATGAGGCTCTTGCTCATCCTGATGTCGATTGCGTTGAAAAAGTCATTGTAATGAAGCGCACTGGCGGCGACATCAATTGGGTTGAAGGTCGTGATATTTGGTGGGAATCTTTGCTAGAAACCGCATCAGAGCATTGTGTTCCAGAAGAGATGGGCGCTGAAGACCCACTCTTTTTACTTTACACATCTGGCTCAACTGGTAATCCAAAAGGTGTGTTACATACCACCGGTGGTTACATGGTTTACGCCGCGATGACTCATGAGTATGTATTCGATTACAAAGATGGTGAAGTGTATTGGTGTACCGCAGATGTAGGGTGGATCACTGGTCACTCTTACATGGTTTATGGCCCGTTAGCTAATGGTGCAACCGTATTAATTCACGAAGGCGTCCCCAATTATCCGACCCCTGCCCGACTAGGCGAAATAGTTGACAGACATAAGGTCAATATTCTTTATACCGCGCCGACGCTTATTCGTGCCCTAATGGCCGAAGGCAAAGAACAGTTTGATAACTTTGATGGTAGTTCACTGCGCATTATGGGCTCGGTAGGCGAACCGATTAATCCAGAAGCATGGCGCTGGTACAACGACGTTATTGGTCATGAAAAGTGCCCTATTGTTGACACATGGTGGCAAACTGAAACCGGCGGCATTTTGATCAGCCCGTTACCGGGAGCGACTGATACTAAACCTGGCTCTGCTACGCGTCCGTTCTTTGGCGTCCAGCCTGCACTTGTTGACAACATGGGCAATATCGTTGAAGGCGCAAATGAAGGTAATCTGGTTATTCTAGATTCATGGCCTGGACAAATGCGCACCGTATTTGGCGATCATGAACGCTTTGTACTGACTTACTTTAAAACGTTTAGAGGCATGTACTTTACGGGTGACGGTGCTAAACGTGATGAAGATGGTTATTACTGGATCACCGGCCGTGTTGATGACGTTATTAATGTATCAGGTCATCGACTCGGTACTGCTGAAGTTGAAAGTGCCCTTGTGGCCCATAAGGATGTCGCTGAGGCCGCTGTTGTGGGTTACCCTCACGATATCAAGGGTCAAGGTATCTATGCATATGTCACGCTCACCCGCGGCACTGTCGAAACTGAAGAGCTGCGTCAGGAACTTCGCCAATGGGTTAGAAAAGAGATCGGTGCGTTAGCAACACCCGATTTAATTCAATGGGCCGGCGGATTACCTAAGACACGTTCAGGCAAGATCATGCGTCGATTCCTGCGTAAGATTGCCGCAAATGAAGTGACCAACTTAGGCGACTCTTCAACACTTGCCGATCCAGCAGTGATTGACACTCTAATTGAGTCTCGACTCAACCGTAGTGAGTAATCATTAAGCAGTCACTCTCCATTTGACCTTCCCTAGCCCCTCTTAAGAGGGGTTTTTTTATGCCTAAAAGATAGAAGCCAATATTTTCCTTATCGTCGCCCCTTATTTGTGTGATGATTTCGTTATCTGCTCCCCCCAATGGCATGCCAAACGGAAACTCACTCGTGCAACTTAGAGATTATCAGCAACAATCGGTTGATGCCGCCATCGCCCACTTTAAATCCAGCCCCGACTCTGCCGTGCTTGTCTTGCCTACTGGCGCAGGCAAAAGCATTGTTATCGCCGAGTTAGCCAGAATTGCTAAAGGACGTGTATTAGTATTGACGCACGTTAAAGAGCTTGTAGCGCAAAATGCCGAAAAAGTCGGCTTACTCACCGATAAAGCTTCAATATATTCAGCAGGGTTAAATCAAAAGTCGACAGCAGGCAAGACCGTCGTCGCCAGCATTCAATCCGCAGTTAAGCGCCCCGAGCAATTTGACGAACCTTACAGTCTTGTCATCATCGATGAATGCCATCGCGTTAGCCCCGATAAAGACAGTCAGTATCAACAACTATTAAGCCATTTAAAGTCGAAGAATCAGCGTTTAAGGCTGTTAGGATTAACCGCTACTCCTTATCGCTTAGATTTAGGATGGATCTACCGCCAGCACTATCATGGCAAAATTGGTAATACCGAAAAACCTGTATTTGAAAAATGCATTTTTGAACTGCCGATGCGTCCACTGATTAAACAAGGTTTCCTAAGTCAGCCAAAAATGTTTGACGGCTTAAGCGCCCAATATGACTTTAGTGAGCTTACTGCTACGCCAACCGGTGAATACAATGGATCCGAGGTCAATTCGATACTCAACCATTGTGGCCGAGCGACTACTGCAATTGTTAAGCAGCTCATTGAGCTGGCTAAACATCGTCAGGGTGTGATTATCTTTGCCGCAACGGTCAAACACGCTGAAGAGATCATGGCTAAGCTTGCGGACTGTAAACCTGCATTGATTACAGCCAAAACCTCGAGTGAAGATAGAGACGCTCTCATTCACGCGTTTAAAGCCAAAGAGATAAAGTTCCTTGTCAACGTTGCCGTTCTGACGACAGGCTTCGACGCTCCTCATGTGGATCTTATTGCGATTATGCGCCCCACAGCCTCTGTTAGTCTGTTCCAACAAATGGTTGGGCGTGGCTTAAGGATCGACAAAGACAAAACTGAATGCCTTATTATTGATTACGCTGCAAACGGCTATGACCTTTTCTATCCTGAAGTTGGCCAACCTAAACCCAACAGTAAGTGTAAGCCTGTGCAAGTCCATTGCCCTGTGTGTGATTTTGCCAATATCTTTTGGGGTTTGACCGATGACGACGGCGATATCATTGAGCATTTTGGCAGACGTTGCCAAGCTTTGATTGAAACACCTGAGGGTATACAACAGTGCGATTTTAGGTTTCGTTCCAAGTCCTGCCCCAATTGCGGCGAAGAGAACGACATTGCCGCCAAGGTATGTGGTCATTGCCAAGCCGTATTAGTTGATCCCGATAAAAGACTCAAAGAGGTGTTACAACAGAAGCATCATCACTTATTCAAGTGCCAAACAATGTTGCTTGAGCCTGAAAAGGATCGTTTAGTGGTGCGTTATATCGACATCGAAGGCAATGATTTCTGTCGTTACTTTAAGATGCAAACACCCGCCCAAATAAGAGCCGTATTTGCGCTGTTTATTTTTCCACATAGCAAAACACCGGGAATGAAGCATAAAAAATATAGTTCAGCTCAAGAGTTGGCCGCTGACGCGCTTTGCTTTAGAAAACCGGACTTATTGTTGCTTAAAAAAGGGAAAAAAGGCTGGGATTTACTGGAGTCTATCTTTGATTACCAAGGCCGTTATCAAACACAACCCTCAGATAATGAATAATACGATTAACTCGACTATAAATATCGATTAGAACTAATCTCTCGCCTATGTTATAAAGTGCTCAAGCTATTTTAGAGGAACTATTATGTTTGTTGTGATTTTCGGTCGTCCAGGTTGTCCTTATTGTGTTCGTGCAGTACAAGTTGCTGAGCAACTTACTGAAAAGCGTGATGATTTCAAATTTAAATATGTTGATATTCACGCAGAAGGGATCAGCAAAGCCGATCTTGAAAAAACAGTCGGTAAGCCAGTTGAAACCGTTCCACAGATCTTTGTCGATAAAGACCATGTTGGCGGATGTACTGAGTTTGAACAATACGTCAGAGCAAACGAGCTAATGCCTGCGGCATAAGTTGAACGCTTAAAATAAAAAAGGAGGCTATTGCCTCCTTTTTTGTGTGTAACACAATTTACTTAACTATTTATCTCATCAACTACAGCACATATTTCATTGAGAAAATCACTCGATTTAACTCGCCATCAAGGCCATTTTCTTTGGTGTTTTTAGCATACATATACTCAACACCCACCGTTAATGGTTTCACAGGTGAGTACAATAGGTTGAGGTAACCTGAGTAAGAATCTTTATTTACCGACCCACCAGTTAAACTCGCATTATTATCCGCTTTAAAACCTGACCCCGTGATACTGGTACGCCATTTATCATTCCACCAGTGACGGTAAGAGATATAGCCACCGTATGAGCTGATAACCTCAATATCACCATTAGCATCTAATACGCCTGCATTAGCATAGTTAAGTGCCATATAACGCCCTAGCCCATCACCGTAGGTTGCTGACATCTTAATGTCATCCTGCCCAACAGGAATAACCCCGGTGAAGCTCACACCATAACCAAATTCGGAAGTGTCTAGACCATCTTGTTCAATATTAAGCTCACGCGCTAACCCCGCAAAGGTGAACGCCATGCCGCCTTCTGTTTTCATGTTATAGCGAGCGACAAAATCAGGCACCATGCCGCTGCCGCTGGTGATTCGACTGCTACCACCTGTATCACTTCGATAACTATTCACCGTCGTTTCAGGATTCTCTGCGGAGAATTGAAAGCCACCATTGGTGTAGCGAACCATGGTTTGACGCACGAACGGCGTACCTTCAGCAGCACCAACAAAGTCTAAGTTCTCAGGTAGCGCACCTGGGTTTTGAAAGGTAGTCCACATTTGGCCCGCAGCCCAATTGTCAAAACTGACAAAAGCTTGGCGGATACGAGGAGAGTAACTATTTGATACTCGCTCGTTGCCATCGGTATGTGTCATAAAATCAAGTTCAATAAACCCAACGAGCTTATGCCCATCAATATCAGTAGAAGATTTAAAGTTAAAGCGTGATTCTCTTGCTTGAAAATCGACGACTTGCTTGCCGTTACTCGGATCACCATAAATTGTTCCTGGTACATAAAACTGACGAGATAAGCTTCCAGAATCAGGCGCGCCATTGCTGTAGTCACTGAACATCACATCAGCTTTTACATAACCACCGAATTTAAAATCTGTCTCTGCATATGCACTGACGCTCATTGTCGCAATAGCTGCTGCGCAAAGAACGCTTAGTTTTGCTTGTTTCATTCCCTTTCTCCCATATTTTTTATTATCCTTACGAAATATGACCGACTTAACATCAAGGCAACATTGGCAATAGGTCTATCAGACAAAGGTAGAATACATACAACCAATTAGTCACATCCGCATCTAACGCCACCAATATTAGTAAAGAATCATACAAAGTGTTAATAAGTGGAGGCGTTTTTAGAAAAGAAGTATGTGTTAATGTCGAATTATTTCATTCGAATAAATATAAGAGGCAAGATAAATGCCTTAGAAAACAAAAGATATAAAACAATGATAATCAACAACTTAAAATGTTATATTTAAAATTTAAATACCCTGCAAAATAAGTGCAATACCACTGTCATGAAATATGTGAAATTTTATGCAGACTCATTACCTATCTCACTCATTATTGGTTGTTTAGTCACATAAAACTCTGTCATAAAAAGCTAACAGCTAAAATACCCATTTTTGACTTTACTCATTTCCTACGTAAATATGTTCAAAATAGAAACTATCGGGACTATCGGGACTATCAGCAAAGAAAAAACTGAGCCAGAACTATTTTGACCATTTGCTGGCTTAACAATCATAGCCAAACAGCTCAGTTAATTTTTATTCCCACTTTACATGGAGTATTTTCAATTACTGATCCCCTTTGGAGTCATATTGGCAAAATTGGCTTTTATTAGTGATGAATAAATAAGCTAGACGCGAAGACATAGAATAATACCAATTCAGATCGCCTCAGACTTTTCAATTCAAGTCGCATTGGTGAAGAAATGGTTATTCCCTTTTAAGCCAATGCAAAGCAGAAGTGGAAAGTCTGAGCCGTTCACGCAGTGCGGGCGACGTTTAAAGTAAATGGCAAAGCCCTTTAAGCTTCGTTATGGATTTTGGATATACGACTAAACGGTCTATTTTGTTCCATACAAAATAAGACATTTCCACCCTCCTTGGCGGTCAGATTCAGGATGGACGAAGGTAGATTAATGCCGGAGCAATTGTCGAGGATGCCAGAGCCGAGAATCACTATTAGCTGCAATCCCCATCTTGCCTACAGGGCTTTCAATTCCCGCTGAATGGTCAAACTTTTAATGCAACTGGTATCATAACAAAAAATAGCAATTTACTTCTATTAGCGACAAACAAGCCACTTTAAGGACAGTTACAAAACAATATTATTAATTATCAGAAGTTGTTAGTGGGGTAGGACTAGAAGGTATAACTTGAAATAGAGCATTTGATCAGAGAGCTTCAATAGACGATTGAAACAAAGAGTGCTGAGTCGTGAAGAATTCTAACTTTCGAGCAATGGCTCAATAAAGAGCAAGCTACTACCAATTCACTCTGCAAGTGTCAACAGAGCTCACAACCTAACTTAATCGTTATTACTTTTATGAATGCTGAGTGTCGCTAGGATAAATACTGGCTTGAAGTGAACAATTGAAATAGGAGCTGAAATAAAGAATTTAAAATTGATTTATATGATTTGAACAAAGAAGTGATGGGTCGTGAGGGATTCGAACAACATGGTGGTTAAGAGTAAAGCTAACTGCGTACTTTATTAAGATGCAGCAACTGATTCTTTTACTAACGTCTCTAATATTTATTCACTAAGAGAAGTGGTGGGCCCTGAAGGATTCAAACCTTCGACCAATGTGGTAGTTAAGAGTAAAGCCACTGTGCTCTTATTCAAAGCATCAACTGAGCTAACCTATCTTTACCGTCTCCATTTTACCACCTGGAGAAGTGGTGGGCTGTGAAGGATTCGAACCTTCGACCAATTGGTTAAAAGCCAACTGCTCTACCAACTGAGCTAACAGCCCTTTCTGGTATTGCTGATATTACATTTTCTGAATTCATCTGCTTTTAAGCAAATCCACTTCAGAAGTGGTGGGCTGTGAAGGATTCGAACCTTCGACCAATGTGGTAGTTAAGAGTAAAGCCAACTGTGCTCTTATTCAAAGCATCAACTGAGCTAACCTATCTTTACCGTCTCCATTTTACCACCTGGAGAAGTGGTGGGCTGTGAAGGATTCGAACCTTCGACCAATTGGTTAAAAGCCAACTGCTCTACCAACTGAGCTAACAGCCCTTTCTGGTATTGCTGATATATCCAAGTAAATAACTAACTATCATTAGTTAAAGCCAACTGTCTGTTTCTACAAGAAACTGAGCTAACGGCCCTTTCTGGTATTGCTGATATTACATTTTCTGAATTCATCTGCTTTGAAGCAAATCCACTTCAGAAGTGGTGGGCTGTGAAGGATTCGAACCTTCGACCAATTGGTTAAAAGCCAACTGCTCTACCAACTGAGCTAACAGCCCTTTCTGGTATTGCTGATATTACATTTTCTGAATTCATCTGCTTTGAAGCAAATCCACTTCAGAAGTGGTGGGCTGTGAAGGATTCGAACCTTCGACCAATTGGTTAAAAGCCAACTGCTCTACCAACTGAGCTAACAGCCCTTTCTGGTATTGCTTTTCTGAATTCATTTGCCTTGAAGCAAATCCACCTCAGAAGTGGTGGGCCGTGAAGGATTCGAACCTTCGACCAATTGGTTAAAAGCCAACTGCTCTACCAACTGAGCTAACGGCCCTTTCTGGTATTGCTGATATTACATTTTCTGAATTCATCTGCTTTGAAGCAAATCCACCTCAGAAGTGGTGGGCTGTGAAGGATTCGAACCTTCGACCAATTGGTTAAAAGCCAACTGCTCTACCAACTGAGCTAACAGCCCTTTCTGGTATTGCTTTTCTGAATTCATTTGCCTTGAAGCAAATCCACCTCAGAAGTGGTGGGCCGTGAAGGATTCGAACCTTCGACCAATTGGTTAAAAGCCAACTGCTCTACCAACTGAGCTAACGGCCCTTTCTGGTATTGCTAGTATCTTTAACGCTTAATTTAGATTAACTAAATAATTCGTTTAGATACCCCCGAAAGACGGTGTCTCTCTGAGGGCGCCTATAATACCTTTTTCATTTGCTCATGCAAGCGCAAATTTATCATTTTTTATCGTTTGCATGAAAAACAGCCTAAGAGATTGTTTTTTGAATAAATCGTCATCAAAGTGCTGAAAGTTGCTGCTGTGCAATACGCGCCGCGGCACTGTTGGCATATTCCTTAACAACTTTCTGATAATAGGCTTTCGCTTTTGCTTTATCGCCAGTCTTCTCAGAAATCATTCCCAGCTTGACTAAACTCTCACCGCGCTTACCGGAATCTTTGAATTTATCAACCACGGTTGTAAACGCTTTAGCCGCGCTAACAAACTCACTCTTATTATAAAGTAGCTGACCTAACCAGTAATTAGCATTAGGAGCATAGCTAGAATTTGGATATTTTTCTATAAACTGGGCAAATGCTGGAATGGCAGCTTCGTACTTTTTCTCTTTCAGCACTAAATTTACAGCTTGCTCATAACTGGCAGTCTCGCCCAGGCTTGAACTTGCAGTCGAAGAACTATTACTACTTGCTACTATAGGTACCGCAGGCTTACTTGAGATATTAGCAATATCTTCATAAAGCTGACGTTGCCTTTGCAGCATCTGCTCAATTTGATAAGACTGTTGCTCACTTAATCCACGCAAGTCGAGGACTTCTTGTTGCAAAGTTTCTAAACGTTGCTGCATAGCAAATTCAGTTTGCTGTTTAGCTTTTACAATTCGCTCTAGACGAGCCACTCTGTCGTCTGAAGAGCCACCAGCAACATCCTCAACTGGTGCAGGTGCAGCATGAGCCGCACTCGCTAGGATGATTGCCGCTGATATCACGGCGTATTTCATAGGGTAAACCTTTTACCGAAAATTAATATACAAGTACTGCGCGACGGTTTATAGCAAAACCCTCATCAGAACGAGTTAGGTCCATTGGCTTTTCTTCGCCATAGCTAACAATACTCATTTGGCTAGGCTGTACACCCATGCCTTGTAGATATTTTGCAACAGCTTTAGCACGACGTTCGCCTAGTGCAATATTATACTCAGGCGTGCCGCGCTCATCTGCATGACCTTCAATCATGACTCGAACATTTGGATGTTCAACAAGATAATCACCATGTGCTTCTAACACTTCAGCAAATTGCTGAGAAACTGAACTACGATCAAAATCAAAATAGATGATGTGTTCTTTTCTTAGTTCTTGAAACTTAAGCTGCTGCTGCTCTTGTGGTGTTAGTACTGGCGCTACACCGCCAGTTTCAACACCATTGTTAGCAGATTCACTTGTTGATGTTCCAGTAGAGCTAGTTGCATCTGTTTCAGACTCAGAAGTCGAGCTACAGGCACTGATAGCCATAATAGGAAGTACGACTAACATGGCTTTAAATAGCTTATTCAGATCCATTTTAAAATCCTTAATCTTTATAGTTATAGAAATGGTGACCAAGAAGGTGATTTCACTTCACCTTGACCGGCAGGTAATCGGGCTTTAAATCGCCCATCCATAGAAACTGCGGCCAATACTTGTTTACCTTGGTATGTTGTTCCGTAAATTACCATAGTACCGTTGGGTGCTAGGCTTGGGGATTCGTCGAGTCGTGTACTCGTCAAAACTTGCATAAATCGTGTTTCAAGATCCATTCTTGCAATATTGTATTTACCATTAGTCCGATTTACAAAAATAATGCTGCGTCCATCGGGTGCAATCGACCCCCCGAGGTTCCACTCACCTTCGAACGTTAAGCGAGAAATCTTACCTGAATCCAAAAAGACTCTGTATAGCTGAGGGCGTCCGCCACGCTCGGAAGTAAGTAGTAATGACTTACCGTCTGGAAACCAAGAAGGCTCTGTATCAATAGCGTAATGATTGGTGACTCGCTTTAGTGCACTCGTTGCAATATCAACCACATAAATATCAGGCTGACCATCTTTTGAAAGCGTTACGGCCAATTTTTTCCCATCAGGCGAGAACACAGGCGCACCATTAATACCGTTAAAGCTGGTGACTTTTTTACGCGCCTGCGTATAAATATTTTGCACGAACACTTCAGCTTTACGGTTCTCAAAACTGACATAGGCTAATTCCTGCCCATCAGGGGACCATGAAGGTGACATCAATGGCTCTGGTGAACGTAACAACATCTGCTCGTTATAGCCATCATAATCGGAGATCATCAACTGATAAGGAGATTTTTCGCCATGTTTGACAACGACATAAGCAATACGTGTCAGAAATGCACCACGAATACCCGTCAACTTCTCGTAAACCACATCACTAATACGATGTCCATACTGCCTAAACTGTTCTGCGCTAATCACTGTTTCGCGACTATCAATCACCAGCTCTTTTGCAGATTGTGGACCCATATCGGATTGTAATTGTGCTTTTACCAAGTCGATTAACTCAAAACTCACCAGGTATTTATCAGCGCCATAAGGCTTGACTGATCCCATGACGACCGCTTCAGCAGGCTGTGCCATCCAGGCTTTAGCATCAAATTGCGCCAACGTACTGATATTACGTTGCGGTAGGCTTAACTCATCTGATGGGCTGAATGTGCCACTACGTGCTAAATCTGACATAACAATATCAGAGATCTGTGACGGCATAGGGCCAGTACCTTGCCAAACAAAAGGAATAACGGCTATCGGTCTTGCAGCATCAACCCCTTCGGTAATAACGATATCTAATGCCGCTTTAGCAGGCATGCTACAAATTAGCAGGCTTACCAGTAACCATTTCCCAAAAATCTTCATGTGACTCCTTTAATCAAACTCGGGTTGAACTGTTAAATTAATTTCTTTTAGCTTGTTATATACATCAGGCTCATTCGACACTGGCAAACGGCCAGCTTTGTTGATTGCCGCCTTAGTGGCTCGGCATACAACGCTATCTCCGTCCAAAATCCTACTTGCAGTAACAAAACCATCATTGGCTAAACGAATAAAGACTTTGCAGCTTTTCCCTCGCATAGATTCATCAACCACTAAATTGCGCTGAATCGTCGCTCTAATCATTGAGGTATAACGCTGAACTTCACTCGTGACCTGTTTATTCCGCGTTTGCGACAGTGCCACCTGCTCTGCAGCCAATGCATCTTGCATCATCTGTTCTTGCTGTCGCCTGGCTTGCTCTTCTGCTTTACGTTTACGCTCTGCTTCCGCTTTACGCTTACGTTCATCTTCTGCTTTTTTAGCCTTGGCTTCTTCTGCTTTACGCTTATCAGCCGCTTTTTTCGCAGCCTCTTCAGATGCCTTACGCTCTTTATCTTTTTGCTTACGATCTGCTTCAGCCTTTACCGCTTTCTCGTTTTCTTGTTTCTGCTTTAACTTGGCGGCTTTGGCTGCGTCATTAGCATTTTTTGTTTCAATCTCTTTTTGCTTACGTTGCTTCTCTAACTTTTTAATTTGTGCTTGTTCGCGCTCGCGCTCTTTTCTGGCATCACGTACACGCTTATCCGCATTATCTTGACGCGCTTTCTCTTTACGTTCAGCTTCACGCTTCTGCGCTTTTAACTTTTCAACATGCTCGGCCACTTTTCGCTGATCAATCACCACCGCCTGCACAGCGGGGGCACTGGCTTGAGGCTGGGGTTTAGGTTTTTCGGAAAAATCGATTCCTAAGGCTAAAATAACTATCACGCCAATATGAATCCCAGCTGAAATTGATACTGGAAGGGTTAAATCAGATTTAGTCGCCACTACTTATCCTCCGGCGAATCGGTCATCAAACCAACAGACGGTACGCCAGCCCCTTGCAGTGTCACCATCAACTGGATCACTTTTTCATAAGCAATGCTGCGGTCAGCTTTAACAACAACAGGACGTTCAGGCTCTAATTGAATAATAGCGCCAATTCGAGTAGCAACCTCTTCAAGTTCAAGCACCTCTTTGGTACTCGAGCTGCCCACATCCAGGTAGTACTCGCCCATAGCATCGATTGACGCAACGATTGGCGGCTTACTATCTGCCGGTAAAGATTCCGCAGCACCTTGCGGCAGATCAACCTTAACCCCCTGAGTTACAATCGGGGCTGTCACCATAAAAATAATCAATAGTACCAACATCACATCGATATAGGGCACCACGTTAATTTCAGCGACTGGACGACGGCGCTTCCTTTGGTAGCCTTGATGCATTATGCCTGTTCCTTCTCGCTGTATGCTTGGCGATGCAAAATACTGGAGAACTCTTCCATAAAGTTGGCGTAAGACATTTCAATCTTATCCACTTGAGTTGAGAAGCGGTTATACGCAATAACAGCCGGTATAGCCGCAAATAGGCCCATTGCGGTGGCAATCAATGCTTCTGCAATACCGGGCGCGACCATGGCAAGCGTGGCGTTTTCAACCGCACCGAGGGCGATAAAGGAGTTCATGATCCCCCAAACCGTACCAAACAGCCCAATATAAGGACTCGTTGAGCCTATGGTTGCTAATAGAGGTAAATGAGTTTCGAGTTTTTCCATTTCACGAGAAAGAGACACTCGCATGGCACGGTAGCTACCATCCATAATCGCTTCAGGTACTCGTCCGTTTAATTTGCTCAAACGTGAGTATTCTTTAAAACCAGTCACAAACAATGCTTCAAGACCTACGTTCCGATCCTGACGAGCAGAAAGCTCTTGATAGAGTTTATTAAGATCAACACCTGACCAAAATTTATCTTCAAACTTTAGCGCTTCGCTTTTTGTTGCCGCCAATAATTTACGACGTTGAATAATCACTGCCCATGAGGCAATGGACAAACTAAGCAAGGTCAACATAACAAATTTAACTAAAAGACTTGCTTGTAAAAATAATCCAATAAAAGAAATATCAGCTTCCACCGTTAAACTCCTGGGCAATATGTTGGGGAATGGCTCGGGGTCTCATACGCGATAATGCGACACAGGCGACTAAGATTTCAGCCTCGCAATACGTAACGCCCTGTTCATCAATTAAACGCTGTTTAAACACCAACGACGCTTTCTTAAGTTGTATGACCTCGGTTTCGACCATAAGGTTCTGTTCAAAACGCGCAGCTTTACAAAAATCCAGTGCGGCACGCTTTACAACAAAAGCTATATCATCGGCAAGTAGTGCAGTTTGACTCACACCCATCGCCCTTAACCATTCAGTTCGTGCACGCTCAAAAAACTTTAAATAATTTGCGTGATAAACAACGCCACCAGCATCAGTATCTTCGTAATAAACGGAAATAGGCCAACGAAACATATAATGATATCGCCATTTAATGAGATAAAATAAGAGGCCTACTATACCTAGCCAATATGCAATTGTGAATGGCGATATGTGATAACCCAACCGCTTCTTCATAAAATTTTGTTAATAATCTTAACGAATTATTACCTCTGTACCCAAACGGCTTAAAAATGCGCGTTGCAGAGATGTTGCGCCAATTCAATTCACGGCGCATTGCCCGTTATTCCCTAATTAAGCGAATGCGACAACGAAGTGGGCTTGGGTATCATTTTCAGGCAAAAGAAAGGGAAGCCTGAGCTTCCCTTTTTAATAAACCGAAATCAAAACTTATTGTGCGATTTTCGCTGGCACATTTAACCCAAAGTTATGCCATAAGAAACTATAAATATCAGCAAACTCATCAATCTTCATTGCCGTTGGTTTACCCGCACCGTGACCCGCTTTTGACTCTATGCGCATGATAACTGGCGCATCGCCTTGTTGTTTCTCTTGCATCATGGCACCAAACTTAAAGCTATGCAGTGGTACAACCCGATCATCATGATCTGCTGTCATCACCATAGTGGCAGGATAAGACTGTGCTGTTACATTGTGATATGGCGAATAAGCATAAAGTGCAGGGAATTGTTCTGCGTTATCTGCACTGCCATATTCACTGGTCCAAGCCCAGCCAATGGTGAACTTTTGAAAACGTAGCATATCCAACACACCTACCGCTGGCAGCACTGCCGCAAAAAGCTCAGGACGCTGAGTTAATGCCGCGCCCATCAATAAACCACCATTGCTACGACCATAAGCACCAAGCTTAGTACTATTGGTATACTTCTCACTGATCAGATACTCGGCCGCAGCGTAATAATCGTCAAATACATTCTGCTTTTTGTCGAACATGCCAGCTTGGTGCCAGCTTTCACCGTATTCAGCGCCACCACGAAGGTTAGGCACCGCATAAACACCGCCCATATCCATCCAAGCAATATTGGCAGGACTAAAGCGCGGGGTGAGTGAAATAGCAAACCCACCATAGGCATAAAGCAAGGTTGGATTGTTGCCGTCTTTCTTAATCCCCTTCTTGTATGAGATCATCATTGGCACTTTTGTACCGTCTTTACTGGTATAAAAAACTTGCTCTGATGTGTAATTTTCAGGGTCAAATGAGACAGTAGGCTTTGAATAAAGTGTCGACTTACCTGTTTTGAAATCAAACTTATAGGTGGTTTGCGGTTGAATGTAACTATTAAAGACATAGTAGAAGTAATCTTTACTACGTTTACCATAAGGCCCAGCTATCTTTCCTTTCCCCGGTAAAGCAACATCTTGGCGCTTGTCGCCATTCATGCTGTAAATCGTTAATTTACCCAGAACGTCATGCAGGTAGCTCACAACAATGTGATCATTAACGATAGCAATATTACTTATTGGATCTTTAAGCTCAGGAATAATCGTTTTCCAATTATCCTTGCTGCTTTTATTCACATCAATAGCAATCACTTTACCATTTGGCGCGTGATAATCGGTCTTAAAGTAGAACGTCGATTTATCATTACCAATAAAGCTGTATTCCGCTTCCAAGTCAGGGATAAGTTCAACCATCTCGGCTTGTGGCTCTTTTAATGACTTATAAAAAAATCGATTACGACTGTCTGTCCCCTGAGAGATATAAAGCAGCAGGTAATCGCCTTTATCTGTCACTTCAATCCCAAAACCCCAATCTTTATTTTGTGGTCTTTCATATACCAAGGTGTCTTCTGCCTGACTGCTGCCTATTTTATGAAAATACACTTTCTGGTTAAAGTTAACATCGGCGAGCGCATTTCCCCCTTTGGGAGCATCATAGCGAGCGTAATAGACGCCAGTGTTTTCACTATTCCATACCGCGCTGGAAAACTTTATCCAATCTAGCTGATCAGTTAACTTTTTTCCGCTCGCAATATCGACAAAGTGCCAGGTTTGCCAATCCGAACCTGATTTAGAAACACCGTATGCTAATGTATTACCATCATCACTTACCGACGTACCCGACAGTGCAATTGTACCGTCAGATGAAAACGTATTTGGGTCCAATAACACTTTCTCGTTACCCTTTGCATCTTTCACAAATAAAACAGACTGTGCTTGCAGGCCATTATTGCGATAGTAAAAGGTGTTAGTGCCCTTTTCATTTGGTGCTGAAATTTTTTCAAAGTTCCACAGTTCAGTAATACGATCAACAATCGCTTGTTTGTTTTCAATCGCCCCTAAGTAAGCTTTACCGTCTTGCTGTTGCTGCTTCACCCATTGATGGGTTTTATCTGACTCAACTTCTAAAAAGCGGTAAGGATCGGCAACCTGAACACCATGAATGGTTTCAATGACACTATCTTGGTCCGCTATAACAGCTTTTTCCTGTGACTCTTCAACAGATTGAGATTGGCATCCGACGATGGCAAGCCCTAATCCGATAGCCAATAACTGTCTTTTGGCAAAAAAAGAATTAATTCGCATTATTTGTATCCCTGATTCACTTATCCGTAGCACAACAGAACAGCCTGACTAGGTAAGCTTTTTTATTAAGTTGGCATAAATAGCCATTTTCAAGATGCACTATACAAACTAATAAAAAACAGCGCAAAAGTTTGTTATCGCCTAAGCTGACCTTATGCCACTCATTATTCATTATCAATCTTGCAACATAGATTAATTATATATTATGTTAAGTTATGCATAAAACGTGATTAAGCACTCAAAAAACAGTGTTTAAGCCTATATAGTTACCATCTAAACAATTTTAATTCATTAGTAAAACTAATGTTTAAGTTCAATTATTCTAGTTTGTCAGTTTACTAATCTCGCTCTATAATTCACCTCGTTTTCAGGAAGTGTCTGCCTAGCAGATTTGAAAACAAAGAACTCTAAACTTTGGTGGTTATCCACGGAAGTTACATCCCTGGTTCTTAGCTTGACTTCCTTCCTTCAATTTGTTGATTGCAAATCAAATATTTTTGCAGCCCGCTTGCTAATGTAAGCGGGCTTTTTTTTATCTTATTTTTACCAAAGCCTAAATCACAAAAAAGCCCTGCAATATATACAGGGCCTATCATTGTAGCTTGGATGAGCGAAGCGCTTAGAGCGGCTTACTTATTCTAATCACTACTCTGCGGTTTCTTGCGCGCTCATTAATAGTCAGGTTTGATGCCACATGTCTGCGCTCACCATGACCTACTGTGTGAATACGACTTTGTGGTATACCACTAGCAACAAACAAATCTTTAACGGAGTCAGCACGCTGCACCGACACCTTTTCATTTACACTGCGTCCACCATAGCTGTCGGTGTAAGCATCGATTAAGACTAGATCAACATTTTGATCATAGGCTAAATACTCTTGTACCTTACTAATTTGTGATTTAGCGTAACGCGTTAACTCGGTGCCGCCTGACTCATAAGTTAATACCGTAAAAGCAATATCTTCAAAAGAGTATGGTAATAGTGTCGATAAGCACGATTTAAATTGCGCGTATTGCCGTCTAAAGTTTACCGCCGACAAACCCACTGCAATTTTATTGGTCTCGTTGTACCAATCAGCATAATAAAACGTGGGCTGCATACCGCTTTCAAGTTCAGCCAACATTGACCATGCAGCATTGCGCGGTACTTCGCCACTAAAGTACTTTTGATAGGTGAGCTCAGTGATCTCTTTTGATACAACTCCAGGTCGCCATGCCGGCGCCATACTCATTAATGTTGCCTGCGTAACTTGATCAGGTTTAACCCACATATCCAGCGTAAAGTTCAGATTATGATCTTTACCGGCAATGCTGGTAAATACCGCTTTACCGTAGGCAGGAATATCGTGCTCAAGACGGCACATTACCGGATTATTGCCGCTCACACGCCACTGCGACTCTTCTAATGAAGCTACATATTGCTTTAAATCAGCACTGGCAAAAAATGGTAAGCATATTAATGTTGCAAAAAGAACGCTAAGCCGCATAAAACTAACCTCTATAATTGAGTCACTACACTCTATCGGCACAATATTATCTTTCTTTAGCGTATAAAATGACCAAACGCACATGACAGTCATTATCAGTTGCCCCATAATAGGCACCTGCTAACTTTTTGGAAAATTTAATGACTGACACTTTCGACCCCAACAAATTGAAAAACCGCTTTAGAGGATATTTTCCAGTGGTTATCGATGTTGAAACAGCCGGGTTCAATTCAAAGACCGACGCGCTATTAGAAATTGCAGTCACTATGTTAAAGATGGATGACGACGGCGTAATCGGATTAGATAAGACGCTGCATTATCACATTGAGCCGTTTGAAGGGTCTAACCTAGAACCCGAAGCGTTAGCATTCAACGGTATTGACCCCACTAACCCGCTTCGCGGCGCCGTGAGTGAGAAAGAAGCTTTTTTAGAAATTTTCAAAGAAGTCAAAAAAGCACAGAAAGCATCTGGATGTCATCGCAGTATTATTGTTGCCCATAATGCCGCTTTCGATCATGGTTTTGTCAGCCAAGCCATCGAGCGTAATGGTCTAAAACGTACGCCTTTCCATCCTTTTGCCACGTTTGACACAGCCGCACTCGCAGGCCTTGCCATCGGCCAAACTGTGCTGGCAAAAGCCTGCGCCATGGCGGGTATTCCGTTTGATAATAGAGAAGCACACTCAGCGTTATATGACACAGAACGCACAGCAGAACTATTCTGTTTAATCGTCAACCGTTGGAAGTCTCTAGGCGGCTGGCCATATATTGCCGATGAAACAGCCTCAGCCTCAGATTCAGAAGCTGAAGTTGAAGTTGAAGTGGAATCAGAAGCTGAGTCCAACTCTAAGCCAGAGTCATAGAGTCTGCTTTCATTGCTACATTAAAAGGCCGCAAATAATGCGGCTTTTTTTATGACTTGGATTTGATGGTGTCGGGGACGCTGTTCACTCATAGCAGCCGATAACCTAGCCTATAGTCACAATATAGTTTGGTCATAAGTGCGGCATAGCCAAATGCTTGTCAAAGAAACAAATTGTAGTTCCCCAGTGCAATTGAGGGCTGAGGATGACACAGTAGGTTTGAAAGCTAAACCTCCCTATTCACATTACGATAAATAGGGTAAAGCTAGAAAATGCTATAGAGACTGTTGAGTCAGTCTCTCTAATTAGGTCAAATTAACAATGCCACTGCAAATAGTTATTTTGCCCATTCAATATAAATGGGCAGCTTAATCAATCGACCTGTTTAACCTGCAAATCATCAATGTAAGACCTCAGGTTTACTTATGAGTGAATGCTTAATAAGCAGCGGCTGAACACCTTTTGAACACTTACACAATTGGCGTGTGAAATTTCAGCAGGAACACTTGGTAGGCTATGTTTTATAAGGGCATAACCGTTTTTATGATATATCCTTACGCACCATTTTTGCCTGACGATCCCGTTGACAGGTTTTGAGCTCACCGCTCACCGATAAAGAAGTCCGTTATGTTTTACACCGAAAATCCAGCCGTTAGATACCCGAAAGGGAATTTTGCCATGTGGAGCGTTTATAGCTTTACAGGGGCATCCATCATCGCCTCAATCGTGTTCTCTATGTTGTTATTTTTATCCATCGATGATGATCCATTTATGCAGGTTATGTTTGGCTCGCTTGCAGTGATTTTTGAGTTGGGTAAATTCTTTGCTTGGTATGAAGTGGGCGAACGTCAAGCTCGACGAAACTATAGTGGGATGATATTGGCCTTGGTCTTCTATGCTGTACTGGCCGTCATCTCGATCGGTGGTTCAGTGGGGGGAATAAACAGTGCCACTAACAAGGCTCAGGAGCATGCTAATGTTCATCAAAGTAAAGTAAACGCTTACAACATGCAGATTGACTCAATAGAGAAGCAGATCGAGCTTAATAACGTAGCGGCTAAGAAATACATTCAGATGGAACTTATTGCAACTGGGGTTATGCGTATTCAAAAAGAGAACGATAAACTTCGGAGCGAGCAGCAGCACTTAGCGATGGAGCGAGACAGCCTGCCGCTGATAAGCCAAGGTTCGGTCATTGGCTTGATCGATAGTCTGGCCAACGCCTTGAATGTATCGACTCAGACAGCTCAATTAAGCTTAGTAATTTTTCTCTCAGTACTCCTCGATTTTTTTGCTGCATTCTTTGTCGGATTAATAGGGGAAGAAAATCGATTCAAATACCAGTTCCGCCACACCAAGCCTATCACCATCGATGCATTCTCTATTCAGGAACTGAAGGCTCCGGACCTTCTCAGTAATTTCGAACCACATCAAGTCAGTTCGATACACTATTCCAGTGAGGTTGAAGATGTCAGTACTTCGCCCATGATGTCAAAAAGCGCTTATGAAATGGCTATTGATGCCTTAACGGCAAATCAGGTCAATTGCAGTAAGCGCGCGGTCAGTAAATACCTCAATATCTCTACAGATGAAGTGGATCAGATATTTAGCCGGTTGTTTAATGAGGGTATTGTGAGTAAAAAACCCAATAACCACTTTCAATGGCATGGTGTGCAGCAGCTAGGTATATAGGCCCTGACGGCTATCAGCACTTCATCGGCGTCGTGAGCGAGTGACCATTACATTTGTTATGACTTGTTCAGTCAAGGGCAATAGAGGTCCCTAATACACCCTATATAGGCTATTAGTGTTCGGATGTCGTTAAGCATTCTTTGCCTCTGGACATGTCTAGCTGAAAAATCGATTAAATTAAGCGAGAACAAATACTCTGAGGCCTTAACCTGTCTAACAGTAATAAGGCGAAGCAACCAAGAGATTAAGGATAAGTGGTTTTACAGGAGAGGCTTATATTCTCGAGGTTGAGGATTGTAGCGGGTTAGCTCATAGCAAAAGGGGGGGAATAGGCGTAATATTTCATTCCTGTTTTTTTATGGTGCATCTCTTATGGAACTCTTTTTTGCCTCCGATCTTCATGGCTGCTTCGATAGCACTCAGAAAATGATCGCCGCATTCGAACAAAGCGACGCCAAACACCTGATATTATTAGGGGATATATTGAACCCCGGCCCCAGAAATACGCTCCCTGCTGGCTATGCGCCGATCGAGGTGGCAAATTTACTGAATGGTTACGGTGATAGAATCATCGCCGTAAGAGGAAACTGCGACAGTGAAGTCGATCAGGTTCTGCTCGATTTCCCCATAATGTCTGACTATAATCTGGTGCTGCTTCCTAATGGGCGTCGTCTGTTTTTGACTCATGGTCATCTTTATAACATTGCTAACCATCCACGCTTGTGTCGTGGTGATATCATCGCTTCTGGTCATACTCATGTTCCCGTTGCTGCACAACATGATGACCTTATCGAGTTTAACCCCGGTTCTGTCACCATGCCTCGCGGCGGTCACGCTGCCAGTTATGGCGTACTGCACAACAACACCCTGTCGGTAATGAGCTTTGACGGTTCGCAGCTTTGTTCTTTAACTTATGATGAATAACGTCTTCAATAGATTGGAAACTGACTGTAAGCCAGATTATCGCTTGAGGCATTCGCATTGATTAATTTTATATGATGAGTAAGTGTATCCATAAAGAATGATTTTTCCAACATCAGCGGCCAGTTTTGAACTGACCCCTTAACCATACTTTCTCACGCTATTCCCTCATTAAAGAATCATCCCGCCGATGATAAACCCCAAGCCCACAGAAGTTGATATGGTGACTAATCCTGGAATAAGGAATGGATGGTTAAAAACCATATTTCCGATACGCGTTGAACCGGTATCATCCATCTGCACCGCGGCTAACAGTGTCGGATACGTAGGTAATACAAACAAGGCACTCACGGCAGCAAATGAGGCGATAGCCGTTATGGGAGCCACGCCAATGGCTAAGGCTGCTGGCATCAGTGCCATTGTCGTCGCCCCTTGTGAATAGAGCAGCATCGAGGCAAAAAACAGGGTAACAGCAAGCATCCACGGATACTGATTAAGCACATCTGCTGAGAGTGCTTTAATGTCGTCAATATGACTAGACACGAAGGTGTCTCCCAGCCAAGCAACACCTAACACACAGATACAGGCGCTCATCCCCGATTTAAAGGTCGCAGCATTAGCAATCTCAGAGGCGTCTATTTTGGTGAATGTCACAATCGCGGTCGCCGCCGAAAGCATAAACACCATGATCGCTTCATTGCGACCCAGAGATGGGTTTGGAATAAGATTGACCGTGTCTGAGATAATGGTGGCATAAACAATGACGCAGACAATGGCCGTGATAAAAATATAGGTGGCGGGTTTGGCCGTCGGGAGAATATCCCTTTGAGTTTGACCCTTTAGTTTAACTAACCCTTTTTGAAGACGTGCCTGATAAACCGGATCATCTTTCAACTCACAGCCTAAAAAATTTGAGACGAAAGCCCCGGCCATACAGGCAATAAAAGTCGTGGGGATACAGATTGCTAGCAGAGTCAGATAACCCACGCCAAGAGGTTCTAAAATCCCGGAAAAAAAGACCACCGCAGCCGATATCGGCGAAGCGGTAATGGCTATCTGTGAGGCGACAACCGAGATCCCAAGTGGCCTCGATGGTCTTATACCTTGCTCTTTAGCCACCTCGGCGATAACCGGTAGTGTTGAAAATGCCGTATGGCCGGTGCCTGCCAACAGAGTCATAAAATAGGTTACGATAGGCGCGTAGAAAGTGATACGTTTAGGGTTCTTGCGCAGGAAGGTCTCTGATAGATCAACTAGCCACTCTAGGCCGCCGGCGACTTGCATCGCAGCAATGGCCGCAATTACCGACATAATGATGAGAATCACATCTACCGGAATGTGTCCCGTGTCGACACCCAAAAATAACGACAGAACCAAGACACCTGCTCCGCCTGCCAAACCAATACCGATGCCACCAATCCGAGCACCAAGATAGATAAACGCGAGGACCACGAACAATTCAACAAAAACCATAAATAACCTTTATATGAAGCGATGGAGCAAACCATCCCAAACTGGATAAGGATGCTTTGAGACGTTCAGGTGAAGCTTATTAGGAGTTTTGGTACTGCTTTTCCCTGCGGAAGAAGATTTTACTATCGTTATTGCTTATGTAGTGATGTTTAATTCACTAATTGTTGAAGCTGTGAGTCCGCTCACGTGAGCGCTGTCTATGGTCGGGGGAAACGCACACTTATGGCAATCATGACGATAGGTATTAAGAAAAGTGATTGCTTATCAGCGTCGAGGAAGCAGTAAGACAGTTAGCTATAAACACCAAAAAGCTCGCAGCGCATGCTCTTCCCGCAATCGGAATCATTGATGTAGGGAACATCATTAACCATGCCATCGCGGCATTCGTGAATCCATTCATATCAGAAAAGCAGTCCTTTTTACCCGACTCTTTACTACAGAATGGGCAAAGCGCCACGACCTTTCTTTTGATCAAAGTAAAAGCACTGCTTAATAGGTTAACGTGCCTAATGCACGAATGTATTAGCAACAAACCGCAGACACAAAAAAGCCGCGTTTAAACGCGGCTTTCATTCAACAACTAAACGCAAATATTATAGCTTATCTGCGTTGTCACTTAGGTAAGAAGCAACACCTTCTGTCGTTGCGTCCATGCCTTTATCGCCTTTTTCCCAACCAGCTGGACAAACATCACCATGCTCTTCGTGGAATTGAAGTGCATCGACCATACGCAGCATTTCATCAACGTTACGACCTAATGGAAGATCGTTAACCACTTGGTGACGAACTTGACCTTCTTTGTCGATTAGGAAAGAACCACGGAATGCAACACCGGCTTCTGGATGCTCAACATCGTATGCTTTACAGATTTCGTGCTTAACATCTGCAACCAAAGTGTACTGAACTTGGCCAATACCACCTTTGTCGATAGGAGTGTTGCGCCATGCGTTATGAGTAAACTGAGAATCGATAGAGACACCGATAACTTCAACGCCACGTTTTTTGAACTCGTCCATACGGTGATCGAAAGCGATCAACTCTGAAGGACATACAAATGTAAAGTCTAGTGGGTAGAAGAATAAGACGGTTGGCTTACCCTTGATTGCTTCAGACAAGTTAAAGGTATCTACAATTTCACCATTACCAAGTACCGCAGCTGCAGTAAAATCAGGAGCCGGACGGCCTACTAATACACTCATTTTATTTCTCCATCTATGGATTGCTAAAAACGCTGGTTCGTTTTAAATCTAAAGGCATTATAGGCAGTGTTTTACGACACACAAGCTATTTGAGATCAATATCACCTTTTTAAATCATTATCGTGTTAACTGCGCAATATGCCGTCAGCATACCCTTATTCACGGTGATGATATTTACACTTTGTGCGCAATTAAGGCTACAGTGATCTAACAACTCACATTGAAATCAATATATAGCACGCTGGTACTGGACATCAGCGCTGTTAACAGGCAAAAATAGCCACAACTTTAAATATAAGAAAAAGATTAACCATATTATGAACGCTGTCGTCATTGCCGTTTGCTTAATGCTGGGCTTAAGCCTTGCACGAGTAAATGTAGTTATCGCTCTTACCATTAGCGCACTCGTTGCAGGCTTAGTGGGCGGGATGGGGTTACAACAAACCGTTGATGCCTTTAATACCGGTCTAGGCGGAGGCGCTCAAATTGCTCTGAGTTATGCACTGCTTGGCGCTTTCGCGGTAGCCTTATCTCATTCTGGGTTAACCACGCTTATCTCTCGAAAAATGATTGGCGCTCTAGGTAAGGAACAATCTAGCCAGAACATCAAAAAAGTCCGTTGGGCGCTGCTATTCGCCATTTTGACGATGGCAATATCATCACAGAATATTTTGCCTATTCATATTGCCTTCATTCCTATTTTGATCCCGCCTTTATTACACTTAATGTCAAAGCTGTCGCTCGATAGACGTTTGGTTGCTTGTGTGCTGACATTTGGCCTAGTAACCACCTATATGATATTACCTGTGGGTTTTGGTGGCATTTTCCTCAACGATATATTGCTAGCCAATCTTAACAATAATGGATTAGAAGCGGTTCGTTCTCAAATCCCACAGGCAATGTTACTCCCGGCGTTAGGCATGATTACCGGTCTATTGATTGCTGTATTTATCACTTACAGAAAACCAAGAGAATATAAAGAGGAGCTCATCCTCATTGCAGAGCCGGAGGAAGGTGTCAATAAGCGTAATATCGCCATCGCGATGATTGCTATTGTCGCCACGCTTGTCACTCAGCTCTATACCGGTTCAATGATTTTTGGTGCACTCATCGGCTTTATTATCTTTAGCTTCTCAGGGGCACTTAAACATGTTGCCGACCAAGATGTATTTAACCAAGGCGTGCGCATGATGGCCAATATCGGCTTTATCATGATCTCTGCCGCAGGTTTTGCTGCAGTGGTTAAAGAAACGGGTGATGTCAGTACTTTAGTAACCTCTCTTAGCGACATTATCGGTGATAATAAAGCACTGGCCGCCTTCTTAATGTTACTGGTGGGACTGTTTATTACCATGGGGATCGGCTCATCTTTCTCAACTATTCCGATTATTGCTACTATCTACGTGCCGTTAGCAATGACTTTTGGTTTCTCTGTTGCCGCAACGATTGCCCTCGTCGGCACAGCGGCAGCGCTTGGTGATGCCGGTTCACCCGCGTCTGATTCAACCTTAGGCCCGACAGCAGGTCTCAATGCTGATGGACAGCACGACCATATTAGAGACAGTGTTATTCCAACATTCATTCACTACAATATTCCGCTGTTAGTGTTTGGTTGGATTGCAGCTATGGTGCTTTAGTCAAAAAACGCCCAACAAAAAGGGAGCCTATTGGCTCCCTTTCTTATTGCTAGTGGCTTTTTATCAACAGCCTAATCAATGCGTTCTTTAAATATAGAGTTTACTTAGTACCAAAAATCTTATCACCCGCATCACCAAGACCAGGCAAAATATAGCCCTGCTCGTTTAAGCAGTCATCAATAGAGGCTGTATACAGTTCAATATCTGGATGGGCTTTTTCAAGTGCTGCAACGCCTTCAGGCGCTGCCACAAGCACAAGGGCTTTGATAGCAGTGCAACCACGGGCTTTAAGCAGATCAATGGTTGAGATCATTGAACCGCCAGTGGCTAGCATTGGGTCAACGACCAACGCGATACGTGAAGGCATATCACTGGCTAGCTTTTCAAAATAAGGCACTGGCTCAAGTGTTGTCTCATCGCGGTACATACCAACAACTGAAATACGTGCACTAGGTACATGCTCTAGTACACCGTCCATCATGCCAAGGCCGGCACGCAAGATTGGCACGACAGTGACCTTCTTGCCTTTTATCTGTTCAACTTCAACAGGACCATTCCAACCTTCGATAGTGACTTTCTCAGTTTCGAAGTCAGCCGTTGCCTCATACGTCAGTAGGCTCCCGACTTCCGCCGCTAGCTCACGAAAGCGCTTAGTGCTCACGTCACCTTTACGCATTAATCCAATTTTATGACGAACCAAAGGATGCTTAACTTCAACGACTTTCATCTTGTTCTCCTAATTTTCTAACGTATTTTTTACGGTAAATTTCAACGATTCTAGTAGATTTGTTCGCATAGGAAAACTTAAAGTTTTAAAAAGACGTTAAATCGTGACCTCTGTCGCGAACTTTATTGAAAAACTAAGCTTTCGAGGCTACTCACAAACTGTTAGAATAGCGCCGCATAAAATCCTATAATGATCTACCCGTACCCGAGAGGATCACCGTGAGCACTCCTACTACCCCACTAAGCTATAAAGATGCAGGCGTTGATATTGATGCCGGAAATGCACTAGTTAACAACATCAAGTCAGCCGTTAAACGTACTCGTCGTCCAGAAGTTATGGGCAACCTAGGTGGTTTTGGTGCACTTTGTGAGTTACCAACTAAGTATAAGCATCCAGTACTGGTTTCTGGTACTGATGGTGTTGGCACTAAGCTGCGCCTTGCTATTGACTATAAAAAGCATGATAACGTCGGCATTGACCTCGTTGCCATGTGCTCAAACGACTTAATCGTTTCAGGTGCTGAGCCGTTATTCTTCCTCGATTATTACGCCACAGGCAAACTCGATGTTGAAGTTGCTACCGCAGTAGTGAAAGGTATTGCTGAAGGCTGCGTACAATCTGGTTGTGCACTCATTGGCGGTGAAACTGCTGAAATGCCAGGTATGTATGAAGGCGACGATTACGACCTAGCTGGTTTCTGCGTCGGTGTTGTTGAAAAAGCTGACATCATTGACGGCACTAAGGTGCAAGATGGTGATGCACTTATCGCTCTCGCTTCAAGCGGTCCTCACTCAAATGGTTTCTCTCTAATCCGCAAGGTATTAGAAGTCAGCAAAGCAGATCCAGAGCAAGAACTTGCTGGAAAGCCGCTAATTGACCATTTGCTAGAACCAACAAAAATTTATGTAAAATCACTGCTAAAGTTGATTGAACAGTCAGACGTTCATGCAATGTCGCACATCACTGGTGGCGGATTCTGGGAAAATATCCCACGCGTTTTACCAGAAGATTGCAAAGCTGTGGTTAAAAGTGACTCTTGGCAGTGGCCTGCTATTTTTGACTGGTTGATGGAAAAAGGCAACATTGCAGAATTTGAAATGTACCGTACATTCAACTGTGGCGTAGGCATGGTTATCGCACTTCCAGCCGATAAAGTAGACTCAGCACTTGAGCTACTGAATGCCGAAGGCGAAAACGCATGGCTGCTCGGTAACATTGCTAAGCGTAACGGTGACGAAGAGCAAGTGGAGATCTTGTAATGTCTGAGAGCTGTCGCGTTTTAGTATTAATTTCTGGGAATGGCAGTAATCTACAGGCCATTATTGATGGTTGTGATGATAACGTACAAGCAGAAGTTGTTGGCGTCATTAGTAATAAACCTGACGCTTTTGGATTGATACGTGCTCACCAGAATGAAATTGATACCAGCTGCGTCATCGCTCATGAAGGCGAAACCAGACCTGAATATGACGAAAGACTTTTTAGTGCGATAGCAAAGTATCAACCAGACTTAGTTGTCTTGGCTGGCTTTATGCGCATATTGAGTGATGATTTTGTCATGCGCTTTGAAGGGAAGATGATTAATATCCACCCTTCTCTCTTGCCCAAATATACCGGCTTGAATACGCATCAACGCGCCATTGACGCAAAAGATACTGAACATGGCGCGAGTGTGCATTTTGTGACACCAGAGCTAGATTCAGGTCCGGTTATTTTGCAAGCCAATGTCCCTGTTTATGAAGATGATTCTGTTGAGGTCCTGGCAGGTCGTGTCCACGAACAAGAACATGCTATCTATCCACTCGTTGTAAAATGGTTTAGCCAGAACCGATTGCAGATGGTTAATGGTATAGCACAGCTTGATGGTCAAGCACTTGCTGTAAACGGTTACGCTGTTGACTAAGCGGCATTAAAACCAGTATTGCATTACAAAGGGCACCTTTCTGTGCCCTTTTTTACTTTCAGCCCTAACGCAGCCTCATGCGCTTACTCTATGTAGAGACCTCTTCAAGAGTTTCCCCTAGTATCCTTTGCCATCAAGTAAATTAGACCGAATACAAACACAGATATTTTCACCTAAACCATTTGCTAAATAGCGATATTAGAAAAACAATGTCGATGATGACACCGCTGTACAGCTACAGAGATTTTCGTGACACACCCCAAGCACAATTCCAGTAGGCTCAGTCATGGTGCCCTTTTCATTGATAGTCACGGCCGCATCTACAATAATATTTGACCTTATTCGCTTCGCTCTCTTAATCCGATCTTGTGACCTCTCCTTCACCCACAGGTAACACATTTCACGACTAATCGTTACAAAGTTGATCTACATCATATCCCCAGCTGCCTAGAATTACCCCTGAAGATCAGTTAACTCACACACGAGAAACAAGCCTGTAACTGACTGTATTTATTTGTTAAAAATATTAACCATCCGTTACCCACCTCAAAAAAAGGCAAGCCTGAACATAGGAAAACCGGCATTTCTACGGGTAAACCCTTAGTCGTCTTAGGTGCAAACACGGATAAAAAAAGCCTCTATAAAGCCATATGGTAGCCCCAGATAAACCATAAGTTTGCCGGGCATCTGATCCTATATCACCGCTCAAGACAAACAACAACCAACTGATCAACAAATCCAAATAAGGCACCTTGATGAATAGAATAACTAAAACGGCGTTAGTGGTAGCTGCATTTTTCTCAGCATCTTCTTTCGCTGGCTATGAAATTCAAATCGACGATAGCTCGAAGTTAACCTTCGGCGGCTACTTCAAAGCAGACTTGCGTAATGTCAGTGGCGACCAGGCTTATCGTGACTACTGGATTGGTACCAGTACCAGCGCGCCAGATACCAATCAAACCAGCCTCCAGGCCAAAGAATCGCGTTTCAACGTAAAGTTCACTCATGGCGAAGTGACTGGATTCCTCGAGTATGATTTCTACGGTGGTGGCGGTAACGCACTCGTTTCTAACTCATACACACCGCGTATGCGTCATGCCTTTATTGCTTACAAGAACTGGAAAGTCGGCCAGACATGGTCAACCTTTATGCCACTGGCTTCTATCGCTGATGCACTGGACTTTGGTGGAGCGCACGTCGGTCAGGTATTCATTCGTCAAACCCAGATCCGTTATACCAATGGTGGTCTAGAACTGGCATTAGAAAACCCAGCCAATGCTACCGATTCCAACCAAAGTATTCCCGATGCCGTGGCGCGTTATACGTACAAAGGTGATTTTGGCCAAGTAGCGGTTGCAGCGCTGGCTCGCACCTTCGATGACAATGGTGTAGCTGGTAATGCCGACGGCACTCAGTTTGCTTACAGCATAAGCGGTAAAATTAATACCTTCGGTAAAGATGACTTCCGCTTCGCCTACAACGCGGGCGCTGCAGGTCGTTATATTTCACCTGGCCACAACCCTGGTGACAAGGTCAATGCTGATGGCAGTGGTGACTTACTAGCAACGCAAGCCTATACCGTCGCTTATCGCCACTTCTGGACTGACGACTTGCGCTCTAGTGTTTACTACGGTCACGCTGAAGTTGAAGATTTCAATGGTGTGAATGCTGATTCAGATCGCAATCACTATGGCGTCAACCTGATCCAGCAGCTTAACAAGCAGTTAAGCGTGGGCGTTGAATTCGGCAACTATGATGCGGATATCTCTGCCACTGACAGTGCCAACTCTGATTACATCCAACTTTCGGCTAAGTACGTACTCTAAGTAACAGACGTTACGTATAAAATATTTATTCACTGTGCTTTCGACCAAGCACGTACTCTGAAACGACGCGGCATAAGCTGATTTATGTCGCCGGTTTTCTGAGTATTGTGAAAGTTCCCCTACTTACCCTAATATCAAGCAAGCATGGCGGCAAAGAAAGAACTCAAACTGGCAGTCATCTATCTGCCCCTAGAGAATAAGCTCCAAAAGGTCAACCAGTGGGATGGTTGACCTTGTCCCTCTGACCATAAACATGAGGGCAAAAAACCCCTAACTTAACGCCCACAACATGGCTAGTTTGCCATGATTTTACCCGAAGCATGACACCGCTTCGGGTATTTTTTTCATGAAAATACGGCGTGAATAGTGTTACCGATCTAAGCCATGATCGATGGCATAACGCACTAGCCCCGCCGTACTGTCTATCGCCAGTTTCTGTTTGATATTACGTTTGTGAGTCTCGACTGTGCGTACGCTGACATTCATCTCCAGCGCAATGCGTTTATTGTTCATCCCCAGCGATATCAACCGTAATACCAACTGCTCACGTTGGGTGACCAGGACTTGCTTGCCACTAGCAAGCTCCTGCGACAAGGTGTCTACGACTTCGGCACTGAAATAGCGCTTGCCAGCGGCCACTTTTTTGATGGCTTCAATCAGTTCTTTACCGGGTACATCCTTGAGAATATAGCCATCAGCACCGTAGCGCATTGCCGCCATAATATATTCTCTGTTGTCATGCATGCTCAGCATCACCACCTTGCATGACATCTCCTGCTCTTTAATCAGCTCAAGCAGATACATGCCGTCCATTTGTGGCATATTAATATCGGTCAACACCAGATCGATTGGCATTTCCTTGAGGATCTCTAGTGCCTTGACACCATTGTCGGCTTCAGCCTGCACCTCAATGTCATTGTCTAAGCTCAGACGATATCGTAATCCTTCACGAAACAGCGGATGATCGTCTACCAGAAGCACACGGATCATGACAGTCCCCCAGTGGCAGCATCGGCTCGATAACGCAACTCACTCTGGGGAATACGTGCCACCAGCGTCACTCCTTTACCAAGGGTTGACTCTACCTTGAGCTCACCATTATAAAAACTCACTCTTTCCTTCATATTTCTCAAGCCTATTCCTTCAAACGGGGTCGATTTTCTCTCAAAGCATTCATAGTTAAATCCCTTACCATCATCATGAACCTCCAAGGTCAACCATCCCGGAGTCAGTCCCAGCGAAATCAGCACTTTTTTTGCTCCCGAGTGACGCTCAATATTAGTCAATGACTCCTGCACAATGCGGTAAAGCGCGCAACTAAGCTCGGTTGACAAGATCTTGCGCACCGATAATCGCTGCACCTTGACCTCGATACCTGTGCGCAACGAAAACTCCCTGCCCAACTCTTTTAACGCAGCGCCCAGCCCATAATCCTCAAGGATGGCAGGATGTAGCTGATGCGAGATATTACGGATATCGAGCATAATCTGTCGCGTAAGTGTAATCGACTTATCCAGTTCCGGACTGGAATCGCCACCATATTCCTGTTTCAATTGGGCGGTTTCCATAGCAAACAGGGCCGCGGCAATCGTTTGGCTAACCCCATCGTGCAACTCTCTGGAAACTCGCTTACATTCCTCTTCCTGAGTCTGATAAATTCGCTCATTGAGGGTTCTGAGCTTAGCATTTGCGAGTCGTTTTTCACCCACACGCATAAAGATCCCCCCTATAAACACGGCGCTGACCGCTAAGATACCTATCGTCAGAGTCATGAGGGAGGTGTTGCGGATATGACTACTAATAGCGGTGCTCAATAATGCCGCCTCCTCATCGATATCATCAATATAAACGCCAGTACCAAACATCCACTCCCACTGTCCCAACACCTCGGCATAGGCGAGTTTTTGTCCCAGTTGGCCATCATTAGAGGGCTGATTGAATAGGTAGGTCAGATAACCGCCGCCTTTCCTCGCCCCTGAGATTAACTCTTGGATAAAGTGGACTCCGTTGTCGTCTTCCAAGTCTAGCCAGTTTTTACCGACACGCCACTCCTGCTCGGGTAAGACCAGGCTATTGCCATTGAGATCGTAGGCGAAGAAATACCCGTTTTTACCGAAGCGCATATTGGCCAGCATAGACTTAACTTCTTGCTGGGTTTGTTGCTTGTCATCACTCTTATTTTGATAAAGATGCTTAATAGCCACGTTGGCGATCGCCAGATAATTTTTCAACTCTTCTTTGCGGTGATCGATAATACTCTGCCTATAAACGTCGACCACATGCTGGGAGAGATCTCTATACTGCATTTGAGTCACAAACAGCACCAGCATCAGAGATATAATGAGTGGAAGTACGGTGATTAGCTGTAACTTATGATTAATATTCATCGCTGATTAATACTCCGCTATATCAGGGATAGCCCCTCAGAAAACGGGGTTATACTAACAGTTAATCAACCACAAAGTTGCAACAAATACCCATTTATATGGGGGTTAAATCAAAGGAAGGGCAAATAATTCATCTTAACTACAGCACCTAAACCAGACTCTCACAGTCATTAATATTAAAAATATGTAGCGGAGCCATCAAAAAACCATATATAAAATGCAGGTTTACAATCGGAATAAATGATCATGTTTGTTTTCCGTTCCTGCTTCAGTGCCATTGACCGATCTTACTACCGTATCTCGACACTCATCGATAACACATTTCACGGTTAATCGTTACAAAGTTGATCTACATCATATCACCAGCCGCCTACACTCCGCCCTGCAACACGTTAACTCATAACCAAACATAAACCTCATAACTACCTGTATTTAATAACAAAAATAACACACATTCAATTACCACCTCAAAAAAACGCAAACCTGAACACGGATAAACCGACCTATCTACGTGTAAACCCTTAGTGGCATTAGGTGCAAACACGGATAAAAAAAGCCCATATAAAGCCATATGATTAGCTGCAGATAATACATTTCCCGGGCATCTGACCTCAGGTCAGCGCTCAGGGCAAATGACAGTAACCAACGAGTCAACAAAACCGCTATTAACTAGAAATAACTCTAAATAAAAAATACGATAATAAGAGGCAAGCATGACCTTTATTCAACTACTCGCAAGTTTAACGCCGGTGATCAGCGTAATGCTATTTTTAGTATTACTGAAGATGCCCGCATCACGGGCAATGCCCATTTCTGCAATCTTAACCGGCCTAGCCGCCGTGTTTGTCTGGCAGATGGATACGACCTTTTTGGCAGCATCTGTCGTCGAAGGATTGCTTGCTGCATTGACACCATTGAGTATCATCTTTGGTGCCGTGTTCTTACTTAATACCCTGAAGTATTCAGGCGCGATGGATACCATTCGCGCAGGTTTCACCAATATCAGTGCCGATGCCCGCGTCCAGGTCATCATTATCTGTTGGTTGTTTGGCTCATTCATCGAAGGCAGTGCGGGCTTTGGTACACCGGCGGCTATCGGCGCGCCTTTACTGGTGTTATTGGGTATTCCCCCTATTGCCGCTGCGGTTGTTGCCCTGATTGCTGACTCTGCGTCCGTATCCTTCGGCGCAATTGGTCTACCAGTACTGTTTGGTATGGAACAGGGTCTGACTTCTGGTGGCGTTAACATGGCGGCCGAACAGATTGCTCAGCATGGTGGCAGCTTTGCCGATTATGCTCAGTTTATTGCCATGCACATGATTACCATAGATCTAGTTACCGGTACCCTAATTCCTCTGGTCATGGTGTCTTTACTGACCGGCTTCTTCGGTCGTAACAAATCATTCGCCGAAGGCTTTGCCATCTGGAAGTTTGCGCTGTTTGCCGGACTGGCATTCACGGTTCCGGCTTGGATCATTAACTTCGTCGCCGGTCCCGAGTTCCCATCGGTTATCGGTGCCCTTGTGGGTATGGCTATTGTTATCCCAGTTGCTAAAAAAGGCATTATGCTGCCTAAAACTCCCTGGAATGATTTTGCCGAAAACGACGGCCAGAAAGAATCTAAAGTGGCTTCTACGGCTAAGTTCTCACAAATTGCTGCCTGGACTCCCTATATCATCATGGCGGCCTTGTTGGTGCTGTCTCGTGTTATTGGCCCGCTAAAATCATGGTTGCTGAGTTTTAACGTCAAGTGGACCGGCTTGCTAGGTACCGAACTGGGTGCTGGGTTCAAGACACTGTATGCACCAGGCGCCTTCTTCATCGCCGTGTGTATCCTAGGTTTCTTCCTGTTCAAAATGAACAAGAAAGCCATCAAAGAGTCTATTACGGTATCGTGCCGCTCTATGATTCCAACCATCATTTCGCTAGGCGCTTCTGTGCCTATGGTGAAGATTTTCCTTAACTCCGGTGAAAATGCTGCGGGTCTGACATCTATGCCTGTTGCCCTAGCTGATACTTTGGCTGGCAGCATGGGAGCGGTATGGTCTTGGGTTGCCCCTATCGTCGGTATTTTCGGTGCCTTCTTATCAGGTAGCGCCACCTTCTCCAACATGATGTTCTCCGGCCTACAGTACAGCGTCGCCGACAGCATTGGCATGAACCACGCGATGGTACTCGCACTGCAGGGCATTGGCGCCAACGCCGGTAACATGATGTGTGTGATGAACGTCGTTGCCGCCGCTACGGTAGTCGGTATGGCGGGTCGTGAATCAGAAATTATTCGTAAGACAATGCCGGTAGCGCTAGGTTACGCCATGATCGCAGGCAGCATAGCCTTCGTGTGGGGCGGATTCTAAACATAATACTCAAATAATCAGAGCGCAAATTCCGGCTCTGATTGCTCTTAATAATAGCAAGTAAAGAGATATGTCCATGTCGATAAATTATAAAGCTGTAATAAGTGATTTACGTAAGCAACTAGGTGAAAAACCTGTGACGGATGAGTATGTTCGTCGATTCGCTTGGTCAACCGATGCCAGCTACTTCAGAATTGTTCCAGAAGTCGTTGTTCACGCCGAAAACATGGAACAAGTTAAGCACACTCTAGCCGTTGCCCGTGAGCATAATGCGCCGGTAACTTTCCGTGCAGCGGGTACCAGCTTGGCTGGTCAAGCTCTTGGTGAAGGGATTTTGCTTATTCTGGGCCATGATGGCTTCAGAAAGATTGAAGTCAGCGATGATGCTAAACAGATCACCCTTGGCTCCGCTGTCATAGGTTCCGATGCTAACGCAGCGTTAGCCCCGCTTAACCGTAAAATAGGCCCAGATCCAGCGACAATTGCCTCCGCCATGGTGGGAGGCATTGTCGCTAACAATGCCTCAGGCATGTGCTGCGGCACTGCACAAAATAGTTACCAGACTATAGCGTCAGCCAAGTTGCTGTTCGCCGACGGTACCGAGCTCGACACGGGTTGTAAAAAATCTAAAGTCGCCTTTGCCAAGTCTCATGGGAAAATGCTTGAAGATGTGTTTGAACTGGCACATAAGACGCGCCATAACATTGTACTTGCAGACAAAATTCGTAAAAAATATTCTATCAAAAATACTACAGGTTATGGCATTAATGCCTTAGTCGATTTCAGCGACCCATTTGACATTATCAACCACCTAATGGTCGGCATGGAAGGCACATTGGCCTTCATCAACGAAGTCACCTACCACACGGTCAATGAAGCCAAATTTAAAGCATCGGCGCTAGCCGTTTTTCATAATATGGAAGATGCAGCTCGCTCAATCCCATTGATCAATGGCGAAAGTGTCGCAGCGGCCGAGCTACTCGACTGGCCATCCATCAAGGCCGTTACGGGCAAACCTGGCATGCCAGATTGGTTATCCGACTTGCCACCGCTGTCAGCTATCCTGCTGATCGAATCCCGAGCCGATGATGCCGATACCTTAGATACCCACACCAAGGATGTGATCGCCAAGCTCGAAGGATTTGAGTTTTTACGTCCGATCAGCTTTACCAGCGATGCTGCGATATATGGCGAGTACTGGGCTATGCGTAAAGGCCTATTCCCTATCGTTGCCGGTGAACGTCCCAAAGGCACGTCGGTTATTATCGAAGACGTGGCGTTCGAGCTTGAACACTTAGCCACGGCCGCAAGTGATATTACCGCACTAATGCACAAATTCGGCTATCCCGAAGGCTGCATCTATGGCCATGCATTGGCCGGTAACTTCCACTTCATCATTACGCCAACGTTCTCTACTCAGGATGATATTGACAATTTCCATGCCTTTATGGATGAAATTGCCGACATGGTGATCAACAAGTACGACGGTTCGATGAAAGCCGAACATGGCACCGGTCGCGCTGTCGCGCCTTATGTTGAGATGGAGTGGGGACAAGATGCCTATGCGCTGATGAAGAACATCAAGCAGCTATTCGATCCCCAAGGGATCCTGAACCCTGGAGTCATCTTAAACGATGATCCCAAAGTCCACGTCAAGAACATCAAGCCTTGCCCGGTAGTCGATGACTTTGTCGACAAATGTCTTGAGTGTGGTTTCTGTGAGAAAACCTGCCCAACATCGGCACTGAACCTTACTCCGCGTCAGCGTATTGCAACCTTACGCGAAATTGCTCGTCTGGAGCAAAGCGGTGATCAGCAGGCCGCCGATACCATGCGTGCAGCCGCTAAGTACGATGTTATCGATACTTGCGCCGCTTGTCAGATGTGTACTATCGCCTGCCCAGTAGATAATAAAATGGGGCAACTGGTACGTAAATTGAGAACCCCATCCATCAGCAGTGGCCAACAAAAGTTCCTCGATTTTCAAGCTAAGCACTTTGGCTTGGTAAACGGCGTGATCAGTACTGGTTTCGATATGTTGGGCGTTATCCACAAGATCACCGGCGACGGCATCACCGGCACTATGATGAAGGCCGGACGATTGCTCAGCAGTGAGGTTCCCTACTGGAATCCTTCTTTCGCTAAAGGCGGCAAACTCCCCAAGGTTTCTGCCCCTAAGCCTGGACAGGAAACGGTAGTTTACTTCCCAGCTTGTGGTGGTCGCACCTTCGGCCCTACACCCGTCGATACCGATAAGCGACCGCTGCCTGAAGTTGTGGTCACGTTACTGGAGCGAGCGGGTTATAACGTTATCACTCCAGAGAAGACGCGAGATCTGTGCTGTGGCCAGATGTGGGAATCTAAGGGAGACTTTAAAAATGCCGATGCAAAACGTCTCGAGTTGATCCAAGCTGTTTCAGCTATGACACAAGACGGAAAGCTGCCAGTGATCGTCGATGCGCTGTCATGTACTAAGCGAACTTTAGGTGGCGATGCGGCTTTAATAGAGAAAGTAGAGATAGTTGATCTGGTTGAGTTTATGCATGACCAATTGTTGCCTAAACTGACCATTAACAAGAAATCGCACGCTGCATTGCATCTTGGTTGTAGCGCTAAAACGATGAAGGTTGAACCCAAAATGACCGCAATAGCGGATGCCTGTTGTCATCAGGTTATTCGTCCAGCGGGGATCGAATGCTGTGGTTATTCAGGTGAAAAAGGCCTCTATAAGCCTGAGATAAATGCCAGTGCTCTGCGTAATATTAAGAAGCTGATCCCGGTTGATGTGAAAGAGGGGTATTACGCTAACCGTATGTGTGAAGTCGGTCTTACTCAGCACAGCGGCATCTCTTATCGTCATCTGGCCTATCTGCTAGAAGAGTGTACTCGTGGCTAAACGTCACTAAACTGCACTTATCAATAAGGGGCTGAAATCAGCCCCTTTTTTTATCTATTTTAGCTAGAGATATAACACATTGATACGTTACTTTTTCAATAAGCTTGCACACCGTTTAACGAAGTCTGATGAGGTAACAATCCCATCAACCTCACCTTGAGCCCCAACCACTAGACAAAAGGATTGGAGCCCATTAGGTATGGTTGAACAGCTCAAGATATTTTTTCTTATGCTCAAAAATTATCTTAGCTATAGTCACCCATTAATAGTTGATAGTGTACTCAAGCGCTAAACGGCGGCCGTAACCAGAGAACTGATTACGATATTGCTTCCAAACAACCTCTTTGTTCATTTGTGACACTAACGGCTGGTAATCTTCATTTAACAGATTATCAATACCCAAGGTTAAACGCCCGTAGTCAGTATCAAATGTAGTGACCAAATCGACCAAGGTGTAGCCATCATAAGGCGACTCGTAATAGCTGTAACCCGCATCACTCTCAGGGCTGTTCTTATCCCTATCGCCGACGTAATTAGCCTGTAAACGCAGAGACGCCATATCGTTAAAGCGATAGTCGCCGTAAATAGATGCTTTAATCGGAGTGATTCTGGTGCCATTCATCCAATAATCAACGCCTGTTTCACTATTAGTACGTTTCCCTTCAGACATAGACACACTAGTGCCTAACTTAACGGCTTGGCTAATCTTATAGTCCAATGTCGCTTCAAATCCCCAAACCTTTTCATCAGCCACAATAACGGCTGCTACTTTCTTCAACAATTCAGCATTAACATTATAGTCGTATGCGTAACCATCTGTAATATCTGAGTAGAAGAAAGACAGGCTCGCTTGCAGTGAATCAGCACCGTAGCGCAAACCGGTTTCATAGTAGTTGGTTTGAGTTGCCGGAATATCATCTGCAAACTCACTAACACTATCAACCGGCATATCTCTGAGCATACGCATATCAGCGTGAGAATAACCCTGCGAGAAACTCGCAAAGAGATCTGTGTTATCAGCGACCCGATATACTAAGCCTAGATTGACCAGTGGTTTATCATATTTTAACGTATCACCCTGTTTCTCTGACAATACCCCTTTTTTATAACGCTGGTAATCTGGTACCTCTATTTCAAAATTTTCATACCGCAAACCAATTTGTAAGGTGAGGTCATCAGTGAGTTGATTCCAGTATTGCGCAAATGGGCTTAACTTGGTTTCAGTTAAATCGCAAACAGAGCAGATATACTGCGACTGTTTTTCAAGATTACCACCTACATCTTGACCCACGATCACATCTCGCATTCTGCCTTGTTCTGTATTATCTCGCCCATATTCAACACCATAAGCCAAACGGCTAGTGTCATTGATGGTCCACTGCAGCGCGGCTTTAAATCCACTGCGCTTAGACACAATTTCAGAGTCCGACTCATAGCCAACATTCACTTTGCTGTAGTAAGTAGACAGACTTAATTGCTGGTTAAGGACATCGTCATTGTCATAGGTAAGCTGAATAGTGCTGAGCTTGGTTTTAGGATTAGAGCCGGTATATGGCGCGCTTTTGTCAATTTCAACTAAGCCATTTTCATCATTAACAGTGCGCTTATAGTGCAGTTTATTCTCAATATTGTAGTGATGTGCGAGCAGTGCAAAACGACCGTTATCCATCTCTTGCTCTAATTTGAATAGCACATCATATTCATCAGCATCGCCCATGCCACCTTGGCTATTAGGTGCTCCTGGCAGTTGGTTACCATTCGAATCATACAAATTGCCGCGGTCTTTACCAGACAAATTCAGCAAATAGCCTAAATCAAAGTCAGTGGTACCCGAAAAGCTCTGTGAAACACTGTAGCCTGCATCAGACAATTCATCCGAAAAAGCTTCAACGCCAACTCGCGTCTGCATTTCAAAATTAACAGTAGGCTTCTTAGTAATCACATTAATAATGGCTCCGGCTTCACCGTTGCCATACATGGCGCTTGCCCCCTTGATCACCTCAATACTCTGAATGACATCGACTGAGATTGACTGTAGATCACGCCCACCGGCGCGCAACGTCGTTGAAATCAACACACCATCAATCATCACTATCGCTTTACCGCCACGAAAGTTTTGGCCAAAGGTCGACATCGTTTCAGTACTCGGGGAAAAACCTGGAACCAGATTAGAGATCATTTCAGAAAGGTTACGCGCGACGACACGTTGAAGATCGAGATCCTCCTCTGAGACAATAAAAACTGAATTGGGAGTATCACTTAACTTTTGCGCAAATGGGGAAGCGGTTATCAGAATATGCTCTACGCCATCATCTTCCACTGTCGGCAGTGTATTTTCCTTTGCTTGAGTCGATGTCACTGCCAAAGCACTTAATACCGCCAATCCTAAAATACTTAATTTCACTTGTCTTTCCATATGCGAATGAGAGCGACTATTATTTACATTTAAATAGAAAAAGCAACTTACTTACACAACCTTTACACACCTACCCTGCACTTGCATCCCCCAGCCTTGCCTAAAATAAATACATTACAACGAACTTAATCCTTCAATTGGATTACGCTTCCTTAGTGTTAGTCGCTAAATTTAGTCGATTTGCTTCAAGTAACCATGAAGCACCGCATAACCCGCGTTACAAAATGCAGTCTCTAAGATAAAAATCATTGTTTTCTCAGCTGATTTGGCATTATATAAACAACACTCCAAATGCATGTCCTTAGACTCAAAGAGAGACCGATGAAGAATATTATTTGCGATATCGATGGTGTGTTACTGCATGACAATAAATTAATCCCCGGCAGTGATACCTTTATTCATCGAGTATTAGAACAAGGTAATCCTCTGGTTGTGTTGACAAACTACCCCGTCCAAACTGGCAAGGACTTACAAAACAGATTAGGGGCGGCAGGCATTAACATTCCCGAAGAGTGCTTTTACACCTCGGCGATGGCGACAGCTGATTTTCTCAAACATCAAACAGGCACTAAAGCCTTTGTGATTGGCGAAGGTGCGCTGACTCATGAACTATATAAAGCAGGCTTTACCATCACCGATATAAATCCTGATTTTGTCATCGTGGGCGAGACGCGCTCATATAACTGGGAGATGATCCATAAAGCAGCCAAATTTATCAGCGCTGGGGCGCGATTTATTGCCACCAATCCAGACACTCATGGCCCCGCTTTTAGCCCTGCATGTGGTGCTCTTTGCGCACCGATAGAGCGTATTACCGGCAAGATGCCCTTTTATGTAGGTAAGCCAAGCTCATGGATTATCCGCTCAGCACTCAACCATATTGATGGCCATTCTGAAGATACCATTATCATTGGCGATAACATGCGCACCGATATACTCGCGGGTTTTCAAGCTGGACTCGAAACCATATTAGTCACCAGTGGCGTGAGCTCTTTGGAAGATATAGAGAAAGAGCCCTTTAGGCCAAATCATGTCTTTAGCTGCGCTGGTGATATTGACGTGGTTTAAACTAAAACTCTGGATAACGTTAGCGGAAAAAACTGAGTTAACCCTATATCGCCAAGTTCAATGCTATCAAACATGACGATGGTTATTTACTTGGCGATATTAATAACCAAAATGCAATATTAAGTAACACTTTCAAGCCCTCGCCCTCTTGTCATCATGGGCTACTTTCCGCCATTATTGTCACCTAAAGTTCTCAACAAACAACCAAATACAACAAAAAAGTCTAAAACAACAATAATAGGACCTATTAATGCGCACTATACTCCCAGTCTGTGCACTCGCCTTACTCAGCGCGTGCAGCCAACATACGACAGACGTAGTCACCCCAGAAAAAGTCTCCTTTGATGAATCTCGTTTCCGCCAAGATATAAAAGTGCTCGCTTCAGATAAATTTGAAGGACGTGCGCCAACCACCAAGGGCGAACAGCTAACACTGGACTACCTTAGCAAGGCGTTTGCTGAAATGGGCTTAGCTAAACCCAATGGCAAAGATTACCTTCAAGCAGTGCCAATGGTGACCTATACCGCATCTGAGCAGCAGTCAATTCGTTTCGGGGATATGCAATTGCAGCATCGTCAAGATGTGGTTGTAGGCAGCCGTCATGATATCAGTAAGGTTGATATCGCCAATGCGCCGCTAGTCTTTGTTGGTTATGGGATCAACGCTCCGGAGTATCAATGGAACGATTACCAAGATCTTGACATGACGGGCAAAATTGCAGTGATTTTAGTCAATGATCCAGGATTTGCTCTACCAACATCTGGAAAGTTCAACGGTAAAGCAATGACCTACTACGGTCGCTGGACCTATAAGTACGAAGAAGCCAGCCGCCAAGGTGCTCTAGGTGCCATTATCATTCATGATACCGAGCCAGCCTCTTACCCTTGGTCAGTGGTTGAAAACAGTTGGACTGGTGCACAGCAAGATCTTGTTCGTACTCAAGAAGAGCAAGATAAGTGGATTGAAGTTGAAGGTTGGATGACGCTTGATGTCGCCACTCAGTTATTCGAAAAAGCCGGTCTTTCTCTTAGCACTGTGTCGGATCGCGCCGCGAGCAGTGCCATTAACATACCGCTTAACCAAACGGCCTCTATCGCGTTCGAGAATAAAGCAGAATACGCCAACAGCTATAATGTGGTTGCTACCCTTGCAGGAAAAAGCCGTCCAGATGAGCAGATCCTATTCACCGCTCACTGGGATCATCTCGGCCTTGACCCAACAAAAGACGGCGATCAGATCTACAACGGTGCACTCGACAATGCCTCTGGCACAGCCGGTATATTAGAAATTGCACGTCAATTTGCCAAGCAAGCTAAGAATGGTAACCCACTTGCCCGTTCAGTCACCTTTGTGGCAACAACAGGGGAAGAGCAAGGCTTACTCGGTTCTCGTTATTATGCATCAAATCCGGTATACCCATTGGATAAAACCGTTGCCGTGTTTAACTTAGACAGCACCAACATTTATGGTCGCACTGCAGATTACACCATCGTCGGTAAAGGTAAGTCGGAGTTAGAGAATTATCTGATTACGGCGGTTACAGCACAAAATCGTACTGCAACCAGTGAAAAGCACCCTGAATCGGGTGGATTCTTCCGTTCTGATCATTTCAGTTTTGCAAAGCAAGGCGTACCCGCCGTCTTCGCTGGTGGCGGCAGTGAACCCATTGATGAGGCCACAGCACAGTACAAAACAATGATGAAGCAAAAGATGAAAGGCTGTTATCACAATCTCTGTGACGAGTACCGCGAAGACTGGGACTTAAGTGGCGCGTTAGAAGATTTAGCCATCTACTACGATGCAGCAACAGTATTGGGTAATAATAGCGACTGGCCGGGCTATTTTAACGGCACAGAGTTTCATTCACTCAGACCGGCAAAAGCTGAATAGAATTAATCACAGCCTGAGTCACGACTAATGATGGTAATTAACGCTCGATAGCTATCCGCTTTCGAGCGTTTTTTATACATTTCCTTGTACTTATTGATCAGGGGCTGTTGATCTTTCGAGCTTGTTTTTTGTTCGTCTCTCTCCCGTAAAGAATGATGATTTTAGTACAAGGCTTGAGCGATGATGCTTAGCAGTCTAAGCGAAAAGCGCGTAACCCATTCTAGTCATAAAAGAATAAAAGCATTGAAACGAACCCTAAGGGCCACGCTTCTTGGCTATTTTTACGCTGTTGTAGGCTATTTGTGGAGAATGACTAAACGACATAGCCTCCGCCTTGTCAAAATAACCAATAAACGGCGGCAAAAACAACCGTGAAAGATCTACAGCCCCTAGTTCGCGACGGTCATTAAACCAAGTTAGTCGAGATTTTGCGCCAGACGTCACTTAATTAACCGAAGCACGCTAATTATTGTCATTATCTGCTGTGCATTATCATATATTGAGTAGAAGCCAGACCACGCACAGCAAAATGAGCATTAATCAATAAATAACACTAATTTTTAAACTTTCTGCATTTTATTAATTAAAAAGCTACATATAATAATGCCTAATAGCGTACTTTATAGATAAAACATCAAAAACTAATTTGTACTTATTCATTTTCAATGGCAGAGTAATACTCAATTGAGATTAAGACTGACATTTTTTGGAGTGACCTATGTGTTCAATTTTCGCTATTTTAGATATTCAATCTGACGCAGTGCCACTGCGTCAAGTTGCACTTGAAATGTCAAAACTGTTACGCCATCGTGGACCGGACTGGTCTGGAATTTACAGCAGTGATAAGGCTATTCTGGCCCATGAACGTTTAGCCATTGTCGATATTGAACATGGCGCGCAGCCATTACTAAGCCAAGATGAAAGTATTGTTCTGGCAGTAAATGGTGAGATCTATAACCACAAAGAGCTTAAAGCAGAACTTGGCGATAAGTATAGCTACCAAACAAACTCTGACTGTGAAGTCATTCTGGCTTTATACCAGGAATACGGCACTGAGTTTTTAGATAAACTCAACGGTATATTTGCCTTCGTTTTATACGACAAAGCTAAAGATACTTATTTAATCGGTCGCGACCATATGGGCATTATTCCGCTGTATACCGGTCGAGACAGCGAAGGCAACTTTTATGTGGCTTCAGAAATGAAAGCGCTGATGCCTGTATGTAAAACAGTTGAAACCTTTACTCCGGGTCACTATCTATCAAGTGAAATAGGCGAGCAGACTCAATACTACCAGCGTGATTGGCGTGATTTTGCCGCGGTTCAAAGCAACCCAGCCAGCAGTGAAGAGGTGCGAGATGCACTCGAAGCTGCCGTTAAACGTCAATTGATGTCTGACGTGCCTTACGGCGTATTACTTTCTGGTGGCTTAGACTCATCAGTCATTTCAGCGATTACCCAGACATTTGCTAAACGACGCATTGAAGATGATGGCGAAACCAGCGCATGGTGGCCACAGTTGCACTCTTTTGCCGTAGGCCTTGCGGGCGCTCCCGATCTGATTGCTGCAAAAAAAGTAGCGGATGCCATTGGTACTATTCACCATGAAATCACCTTTACTTTCCAAGACGGCATCGATGCGATTAAAGATGTGATTTATCATCTTGAAACCTATGATGTGACCACGATTCGTTCCGCAACACCTATGTACCTAATGGCTCGTAAGATTAAAGCTATGGGCATTAAAATGGTGTTATCTGGAGAAGGGGCTGATGAGTTATTTGGTGGCTACCTGTACTTCCATAAAGCCCCCAATGCACAAGCCTTCCATGAAGAATTAGTGCGTAAGCTCGATAAGTTGCACCTGTTTGATTGCTTACGCGCAAACAAAGCCATGGCGGCATGGGGATTAGAAGCGCGCGTCCCTTTCTTAGACAAAGAGTTTATGGACGTAGCAATGCGTATTAACCCAGAAGCTAAAATGTCAAAAGATGGCAAGATTGAAAAGCACATTTTACGTAAGGCGTTTGAGCATAAGTTACCAAAAGAGGTGACTTGGCGCCAAAAGGAACAGTTCAGTGATGGCGTTGGTTACTCTTGGATAGACGGCCTAAAAGAGCATGCGGCAGTTAAAGTTGATGATCTGCAGCTGGCAAATGCAAAATTTAGGTTCCCATACAACACACCTGAAACGAAAGAAGCCTACTTCTATCGCACCTTCTTTGAAGAGTTGTTCCCGCTTGCCAGCGCAGCTGAAACAGTACCCGGTGGAAAGTCGGTAGCATGCTCGACCCCAGAAGCATTGGCGTGGGATGAAAGTCTACAAGGGATCATCGACCCATCAGGACGAGCTGTGCAATCTGTCCACGACAGTGCTTACTAGCCAAACTGATAATGGTCTCAGTAAAAAGCCACTCGATTGAGTGGCTTTTCTTTGCTTAAGAAAAAGCTAAAAGTGATTTAGTTAATCACTTTTAAATAATGCTGTTTGTTAATGTCGACGATTTCCATAGTAACGCTGCTAACCACATTGGTGATCAGCGAAATAGACTCAAATACCCGTTCAAGCAATAACGCTTTTTGCTCGTCGGTGCGCCCAGGCATAATGGCCATATGAATATGAACAAAGGTATTGGCTTCATCTTCGCCTATTCGAAAATGCTCAACGCCATGAGCGCGGGTTTTAATCGCCTGCGGTTCAAATAAACCGGTATCAATCAAAGCTTGATGTGTGGCTTCAACTAATGCTTCTACCGATATGATGTGCTTTAACGGTTTAGCGTATTCAATGACACAATGTGGCATGTTCAGCCCTTCTTATTTTAAGTTTGCTTTACTATTCAGACCATACAGCAAATTCATTACCATTAGGATCAAGAAAGTGAAACCGACGCCCGCCTGGAAATGAAAAAATGTCCTTACTCACTTGTCCACCAGCCGCGGTCACATTTTGCATTGATAGGCCTAGATCATTTGAATAGAGCACCACTAATGGTGAGCCTTTGCTTAAAGTGAAATTTTGCTTCGAAAGGTAAAATCCACCGGTGATCCCTGCGTTCAAAAAACAGCTATATTCAGGTCCGTAATCAACAAACTCCCAAGCAAACACTTGGCTAAAAAAGTCTTTGGTTGCCTGAATATTACTCACGGGCATTTCCAAATAGTTAATCGTATTATGCTGGCTCATCAGTTGCTCCCTGTAACGAAAAAACTTATATGGCTAAAACCATATCACGTTCAGCCTTAAGGCTATATAGCCAAACGACCTCAAAATGCAGGATTCAGTATGCCGAAAATTAACTGGGTTCTAGGTCGTTTATTGCCACCTACATTGACCACATTCTCTCCCGGTGTGGTGGTCTTCATGTCATAGCAATACTGGCTATTGCCATTCAGTATTTATTCTTATCAATAAAGAATGCAGAAAAATATAGCTTGGTGTAAAAAACAGGCCACAAAAAAGGGAGCCTAAGCTCCCTTTCATAATCTATGACTTGCCATCAACCCAAGTTAAATTAACTTTGAAGCAGCGCTGCAGCTAAGCCGATTAAACCACCGAAAATACCGCCCCAAACAACGAGCCAACCTAGGTGCTTCTTAATCATATCTTGCACTATCTCTTTTACGAGTTGAGGTGTTAACTCATTTAAACGCTGCGTGACAATCTCTTCGACTTTAACGCGCATGTCATCAATCATGTTGCTCTGCTCTAGCTCAGCTTTTAATAATTCATAAAACTGGTCTGATTGTGATATATCACTCAGCGACGCTTTCATTTTTTCAATAAATGGCTCACGCAGTGGTTGTATTGCCTCCGTCCCGCCAAACATCGCTAACATTCCCCCGAATGAAGACTGTGAAATAGTGCTAACCAGTGCGTCAAATGCAGGCGAAAGATCGAGTTTTTCAATGACGGGTGCCAAATTTATGTGCTTCTCAGCATCGCCTTGCTGTGACAAAAATCGTTCAATATTTTCTTCGGTAAAAAACTGCTTCATCATTAGATGAGAGATACCCTCTTTAAACTCTTCAAAACGCGAAGGCACCACGCCAGAACCATAAAGGCCAGGCACTTTCTCAAAAAGCATATAAACAGCAAGCCAGTTAGTCACCGCACCAGACAATGCAAACAGCCCTACCGTCAATAAAATAGGCGAAGCTAGAAGGTAGCCGGCGAGCACTGCTATCGCAGCGATTAAATTGGTAACAACACTTTTATTCAAGCTAATTCCCCATGAGCATGATTGAAAACGGGCTATGTTACCTCCCGTTAAAGACACTAAGCAACACAATAATGTGTTCGTTACTCCAATTCGCGGCAGACAACGCAGAGTAAGCCATTGTTGGATAGCATGGTCTTGGATTGACTTGCTTCATTCATCAGTCTCTTTAGAAGGTAAGATTACCGATATCGCTCAATGACAGTGAGCTGCCACCTTTTAGGAGGCTAATAGGGACTATAAACCGCAGTGAAATAGCCGCCACCTCGGTTTATTTCCCCCTTACGGCAATGTTGAGGCTACACTTATTTCAGCAATACCTATCAAGGAACACTGATGATCCCCACATCAAACAGTTCAGGCTCATTGAGTTGGCATGAATTAACCGCCAGCAGCAGTAAAGAAGCAATGGTATTTTATAGTCAAGTCTTTGGTTGGCAATTTAAGACCATTGTTGTTGCCGATGCGCCTTACCATATCATTATCAATAATGGCATCGATATCGGCGGCATAGCGCAAAGCCCTGCACCGGCAATGCCAAGTAATTGGACTGGTTATATCACAGTGAAAAATGTCGATGAGGTCGCTGACAAAGCCCATGAACTCGGCGCAAATATTTTATTTGGCCCAGAAGATATTATTGGTATTGGGCGTTTTTGTTGGTTAAAAGACCCACAAGGGGCCATTATCGCCGCGATTAGCTACATTGATGCCGATAAATGATCAACACCAGATTCAAATCAAGCTCGTTTAACCGTGCGTAAATCTTTATATTCAAATGGTAATACGTGAATTTTTGCGTATTCAAATCCATCTAAAAATGCTTGCTGCTGCGCTTTAACCACGGCTTCAGGTTCCCCGCAAAGAAACACTCTGTTATGACGATTAATGGGGTGCTCCTTGGCAGCAAGCTCAAAGGGTTGTATTTGCAGGCAACGTTTATCAACCAAATCAACCGGGGCCGTAGCGGTAATACATGCACGATAGTGGACATTCTTGTGCGCCAACATCAAAGATAAGCATTTTTTATGCAGGTAAAGTTCCTCTACTGTGCGAGCACCATGATAGAGATAGATATCAGCTTGATGCGACATGTCTAGTGCCTGCTCAACAATGCCCATCACGGCTCCGATACCTGCGCCATGGCCGATTAAGATAAGCTTATCCTGCTGATATGTTGCTTTATAGATACATTGACCTAAAGGCCCTTGAATAAGGAGTTGCTCACCGATACTGGCGGTACTAAATAGCCAGCCGCTAAATTGACCGTTATATTTTCGGGTAATATGCAGCTCGATAACATTGTCGTCAAACACCTTAGCAATGGCGTAACTGCGTGTCAGTCCATCAAATCGTCTGAGATTGATATATTGCCCAGCATAACAATCAAGGTTTTCAGACAATTTAATCACCACTTTCATCACACTTTCGGTCATGAAAATGCGCTCAACCAATTGCGCAGACACAAACAAATCTTGCTCAATCACAGTTTTGAGTTTGAGTCCTTCTGTGGGTTGGCACTGACAAGTACAAAGGTAATGATTGGCTTTGAGCCGAGCACTTAAGCCACGTTGCGAACCAGGGGACAGCTCTCCCCCCACATGCTGCACCAAGCACGTTTTACAAGCGCCTTTTTTACAGGAATAGTTTATTGAGTTACCACTACGTATTAGGGTCTCTAGTACTGATTCATCTTCTGCGGAATCAAAAGCTTGGCCATCTAAAAAGAAAGTTGTCATTGGCGAACGTTTATTCTCAATTAATAATGAAAAATATTATGATCTCTGGCGCACTTCCTTAATAATGTAGCTAAAATTATGGAAGCCCACTTTTGCTTTGTAACGGTCTTGTGGCTAATCAGCATAAACCGAGTACCAACCATCAGCAGCAGAAACCAGTGCTCATTCATCTAAACGAAGTTAAGGTCAGTATGTCTATTGCCTCAAAAACACTCATTGGATTTAGAGATAAATACCGCCAACGACCACGCTACCAGCGCCTGCTCGCGATCGCGGTTACCCTTTATCTTCTTTTTACCGCTATTTTAGGGTTATTAATACCCTATATTGCCGTTAAACAAGTGCCGAAGCAATTATCAAATATGCTACAGCGCACCGTTACATTAAGCGATGTCAGCATAAACCCTTTCACTTTGAAAGTGGCTATCGATCAATTTCAAATACAAGAGGCTAAGACTAACCTAAACAGCAATGAATTTGTTGGATTTGAACAGCTTACTTTTGAATTTCGTTTTTGGCATTCTATTTTCAATGCCGCTTTTAGCATTGCCGATGTCACACTATTAAAACCTTCTATTCGTGTTGAACGACTCAAAGCTGATAACGATCTAACATTCAACTTCAGTGATATTATCGATACTCTGGCACAAAATAGCGCATCAACCCCAGAGCCGACGTCAGCACCATCGACCGGCCTGCCACACTTTATGGTCAAGAACTTGGCTATCGTTAATGCTAACTTGCGCTTTATCGACAACATCACACAAGGGCAGCTACTCTACCCGCAAGTAAATCTAAATATTAAGTCCTTTGATTCTCAAAATGCCCTTTCAGCTTCAATGCAAAATAAAGAGGGTGAGAAGAGCAATCACTATGCAATCCATCTTGTAGGCAATAACGGCGGAGAAATTGCGACGCAGGGTATTGTTCAATTAGAACCGCTATCCATTGTCGGTGATATTCAATTAACGAATATCCAACTGCCGCAGTTTTGGTCATTTGTTGATAAACTATTTATAGCCAACCTAGCCACCGGTAAACTCAGTGTCGATAGCCAATATCGCCTTGAGGAAAAGAGTGACTACTTTCAAGTTACGGCTAACAATGGCGTGGTGAAGCTCGAAGATATTACCCTCAAAAATAGCAATGACATCGTTGCAAGCTTGCCCATTTTTGCAGTTGAAGGTATTAACTTTGATTTACATGAGCAAAAAGTAACCGTCGATAAGATACGCTCTCAAGGCTTGCTTGTTAACACCACGCTCGACAAAAAAGGCAGCAACCTACAAAGACTATTACAGCCAAAACTCGCAGAAATATCAACGGCGACGAAGCAGCAAACAACACCAACTAATATCGATAACACCACAGAGAGCTTGCCTTGGAAAGCTGTTTTAAATGGCGTTGAGCTAAAGAATTACCAGGTTAATCTTACCGAGAAAATAGTCACCCAAGGAACGCTTTGGCAGATCACTGACATCAAGTTACTCACCGAAAAAATTAATGCCGATCTATCAACGCCTATCGACTACCAACTCTCGCTTAATATTAATCAACAAGGTTCACTTTCATCAACGGGTAGTATTGATATTCGACAGCAAAAATCGATTAATCAATTAACACTGTCAAAGCTAAGCTTAAATCAGTTCCAGAACTATCTTAGCCCTTACCTCAATATTGATTTAAAACAGGGCAAACTCTCTACCCAAGGGACGCTAGCGTTAAACAATGAAGCAGAGCAACTTAGTTATAATGGTGCGATCAACATTAACGATCTGCTCGTTAAAGATACCGTGCAAAAAAAGACACTGCTAAAATGGAAAAGTGTCGATATAAATCAATTTGGCTTCGATAAAGCCGCCAATAGCATTGAAATTGATCATATAGCACTAAAGCAGCCCTATGGCCGTATCATTATCGCTGAAGATAAAAGCACCAACTTTGGCGAATTAATGGTGAGCAACAATAACCAAGTGGCTGCGAGTGATGAGTCAAAAGAGGCGCAAGCAGAACAAAAAACATCAGCACCGATAACGAGCACAAATAGCGATGAAACGCCCACTGCTATGGCGATTAGCATTAACAAAATTAGTATTGAAGACGGCTCTACTTTCTTCGCTGATAGCTCACTAACGCCTAATTTTGCCGCCAGCATCGAACAACTTAATGGGGAGATCACTAAGTTATCATCATCGAGTGAACAGGCTGCATCAGTTGACATAAAGGGTAAAATTGATCGCTATGCCCCCGTCACCTTAAAAGGCGATATCAACCCATTACTTGAACAACCTTTTTTAGATTTAGCACTCGGTTTCAAACATGTAGAGCTCACCTCCGTAAACCCATATTCGGGCACTTACGCAGGTTACTATATTGATAAAGGCCAATTATCGTTAGATCTTAATTACCGCCTCGAGAACAATCAATTAGTAGGTGACAACCACTTAGTGGTCGATCAACTTCAACTGGGTAAACCAAGTGACAGTAGTCTCGCGACAACGCTGCCTGTCACACTGGCAATTGCCCTATTGCAAGATAGGCATGGCGTTATTGATTTAGGCTTGCAAGTATCCGGTGATTTAGACGAGCCAAGTTTCAGTATCGGCAGTATTGTGATGACCGCATTTACTAACATCATCACTAAAGCCGTTACCGCGCCCTTTTCGCTTCTAGCTGGCTTATTAGGTGGCGAGGACGATGAACTCGATAAAGTGAACTTCGCTGCTGGTACCGCTGATCTCGACGAACAGGCCAAAAAGACCTTAGCCATGCTCGCCAAAGGCTTAGCCGATAGACCCATGCTAAAACTGAATGTTGAAGGCGCCGTTAATGTTGCTGAAGACAACCGTGCATTGGCCGAAGCACAATTGCGACAAAAACTAGCCCAGCTAGCTCAATTAGAAATCGAACAGATGCCAGCGGATTTAACCGCCAGTACCTACCCAACATCAGGCGCTTTATCTGATGCACTTAAACTACTTTATGAGACTGAAATTGCCAGTCCAGCCATTGATGTAAAAAAAGCTATAGAAGCCGATCATCAAGGCGATAATGCACTTACGGCTGAAGACTTGGCTATCCGTTGGCATATTGCGTTATACAATTTCAGCCTCGGTGACCAGCGGATCTCCAATGATGCATTAGGTGACTTGGCACAGCAACGAGCCAGCGCAGTGAAGAACTTCTTAGCAGACAATAAAACCGTGGCACCAGAAAGAGTCTTTTTGCTCGATAGCAAAGTCAATTTAAATACGGGCGCCAGCCAAGCGTTACTGACATTAACGGCGAACTAAAACGGCTGTAGATTTAAGCACATCCCACACGATATAAGGCACCTTAACTTAGGTGCCTTTTTATTACGTTTATTTAGTTAACACACCGCTAAACCTCGGCTTAATCGACTCACTCCCATAGATAACCCTTTCTTAATTTATTTCGCTAAGGTAATGTTTTAAGATGTGTTTAATGCAGTGATTTTTAATAGCACTTTATTTGAATGTCGCTTTAATGGAATCGTTATCATCAATCTCGCCCTTATCAGCCAGCCCACAGCGGCCAATGCACAATTAGCCATCAGTAAGCTCCTCTCGATACTAAAGACTACTACGCCGAAAATTGGTTATATCGCTTCAGCGCCGGATCCACAACGGGAATATTTCAGACAAACCCAACAAATCTACTCAGCCCTTAACGCTGAGATGGATGTTTATTTGGAACTTGAATCCGAGTTTTCCCAGCAAGCACTTGATGCGCTATTAACTTGTGACCTGATCCATCTTTCAGGCGGCGATACCCTGCGATTTTTACTGGCGATAAAACAGCGGCAGCTCATTGCACCTCTCACAAAATTTGCAATGAATGGCGGCGCAATAGTGGGGGTAAGCGCAGGCGCTATGTTGTTAACGCCCTCAATCGACAGCGCAGTACTTTGTGGTGATCACATTACAGCGTCACCAGAAGCACTGAGTGCATTAAACCTCGTTCCTTTCCAATTCGTGCCGCATTTTGAAACCACTCAATTGAGTGATGACTCATTTAACCAACAGCTTAACTCACTCAACCAATCAGTTTACTTGTGTGGTGACAATGACGCACTATTACTGACTGGCAATAAATTAACACTCTATGGCTCACCTCAGCTGGTTAAAAAATAATGTTATACCAACGATTTCTAATCAAGGCTGTTATCCCTGTATCGCATGGGGTAAAATCCCCGCGAATCAAAACACATTAAGGGCAGTAAATGTTTGTTATTCGTTGGGTGCTAGGCCGGATCATTTTGTTTTTTAACTTTATTTTTACTCCAAAAAAGCTCAAGCGTCCTATCGCTGAACAGCAAAAAGTGGATGATGCCACTAAAAGCATGACCATCTACGAGTACAAAGCTTGTCCTTTCTGTGTGAAAGTGCGTCGCTCATTGCGCCGTCAAGGTCTTAACATTGTGACCCTTGATGCGAAGCAAGAACCACATAAAAGCACTTTGCTTACCGAAGGCGGTAAGTTGCAGGTACCTTGCATGAAAGTTGAAGAAGCTGGCCAAGCCACTTGGATGTATGAGTCATCAGAGATCATCGGCTTCTTAGATAAGAAATTTGCTTAAGCAGCAAATTATTGAACACAGCAAAAGGCAGCATTAATATGCTGCCTTTTTTGTCTAAGTAATATGACTTTTTAGCTATAGCTGCTCATCTTTACTTCAAACTGTCTTTCTCATTTTCGCTTATGAAATAGGGCGGATAACCACACCCGGTGGGAGTAGTAGGCATGGCTACCCTAAATTAGTGATTAAAATTTATAATCAACACCCAGCATAACGGCATCAAGCTTATAGGCGTCATGTGATGAAATGCGTGTAGCTTCAAGGCTCACACCAAGGCTATCGGTAATAGAATATCTAACACCGGCACCAAAACTAGCGCTACTCTCAGAACTATTTTTATCATCCAATATCATTCCTGGTAAATTTGCAGAAGTCGCACCTGCTAAACCATATACTGTGAATGACTCACTTACAGGAAGTTGTGCTTTGGCATAAACAGACGTAAAGCTATTCAGTTCGATATCAGAAGAACTTGAATTGACACCACCGTAACGGACTTCAGCACCGAAATAATCATTAAAATCATAACCAGCCTTGATAGAACCTACGTTTGTAGTTGTTGCTTTATCCATGAGCTGGTTACTCTGTTGACCAGAACCTGCATTCGCCCCTAAATAAAAGCCTGTTGCATTCGCTGCCATTGGCGCTACAAGTGATACTGCTAAAGTCGTTGCTAAAGCGATAAGTTTCATGTTTTTCATCGTCATTTCCTAATTAGTAAAGTTATTTTCAATCCAAGGTTCTCCTTGGTTGAGGTAATAATCTCATCGTTTAGAAAATATCATGAGTTAGAATCTATAGAGTAATCGAATACGTTGTCGTTAATAGGAGCAGAGGCACCCACTAATACTATGGGTGATCTATTGAAGTTAAGCGTGGAGATTGGGCGGCTCTGCTCATTAGTCCCATAGGAAAGTGGCAAGTGGGTCATTATGATGCTGGGAGCCTCATTGACCACGGCATTCCTGAACCCATTCACATGAGACGCACAGCTTTTTTGCTCGACTCTTTTTATTAGAAAATGGCCGAGGTGCCACGATGTTGGCCAAGCATAGCTTGATTAAATTCAATAATCCGAACTTGTGCAACTTGTTATACACAGTCCCACTCCGCAAAGTCTCGACTTAATATTTGTGTCTCCGATAGCTTCGACTTATTACTAGGCATAAAGGTGTCTCTAGCCCCTGCACCTAAAGCAGCCTCACGAAATGCTCGAATTTCTACATTTGTATAGCCACCCTCTACAGACTCTAGGAGATGCACAACAGCAATAGGGGCTTGAAGCAAAAAGCGTCGCGGAGCTAGTTCTTTAGCAATACTTTTAAAGCAATCTTCAATTTCCATGAAGTTACCCATAAGGGTCCGAGGATGATTAAGGGCACTACAAGCCCTCGTTATGGATTTACCATCTTCAAGCGAAGTGACAGTAACTTCGCCTTTTTTGACTTGATAATACAAATGACGTTTAATCCAAAACACGAATAGTCCCTCTAAGTGTATAACGGCTGTTAACAGGCAGAATTTAGCGGGCAAAATAGCGACAAAGGAGCAAAACCCAACTGTATTTTGTCCTAATTAGCAGCTTGCTAGTTATTTTATTTAATCAACCCTACTAGCTGACTCTTTGTTAATGAACCACTTTTTCTAATTGTCTCATCGCCATTTCTAAATACTATGACTGTTGGTAAGCCTCTTACTGCGTATAACTTGCTTAGGGTTGAGTTTAATGACACATCGACTTTAACAACGCACACTTTCCCTGCATATTCTTGTGCTAACTTACTAATAGTATTATCCATTAGTAGGCAAGGTCCGCACCACTCAGCCCAAAAATCTACTAACACCGTACCTTGTTGAGAGACTATTTTTTGAAGCTCATCGTCAGAAGTTATATTAATTGGATCTCCTAAAGCTAATTCTTTTTTATTGAGCTTTTTGGATATAGCAGAAATTGGCCATTTACCTATTGCTATAAAATTAGTAATAATCAAGGCTAAAAGAAGCACTATCCAGCCTAATACCTTAACCGGAAATAACAAGGTTGAAGAGTTCTCAATGAAATTCTCTATGCTATTTAGTTTACCTGTTATTTGATTGCCGAGACTCAACTGATATTCCTTATAGTGCTAACGCCGCGTTCACCGGCTAATCCGGTGCAACGCTTTGTAATGTGCTGCTTTGGCAGCCTTATATTTCAAGTCTATTTCACTGGTGTCGGATCAGGGAATTTCCAGCTGCCATCTATAACAGCTTCTTTGGGTTGATACATACGCACGATGTAGTTCCAGCCATCAGTCACTGGAATACAGTTAATGCGACCATCCTCACAACCGCCGAAGTGAACAGTGGCTCCACCATCTTTATTTGGTTTTGCAGTTAAGTTGTTAAGCGAGTTGATGCCCAGCTCGTTTTTTTCCATAAATCCCTTGGCATTGTAAACCGTGATGGAGGCAAACCCGTCAACGGGTACATCTTTAATAGTCAAAGCATAATTAGTTTTACCATCATTTTGTTCAGGAACCACATTGACATAAATGGCATCTTTTTTAGGGTTTCCCCCCCACCCCATTGCCGTTCCCATTAGATGGTGAATTGGGTTAAGTTTTGATTTATCGCCCAGCATTCCTGAAGTATCACTTAACGTAGCGGCTAATACATTAATAGCGTCTCTAACTTTAGTCAGAGACGCTTCATCCCATTCTGGAATATCAAGTGAACCAGCGTTTTCCTGCTTAACCGTTATCTGATCCTGAATCGCATTTGCCAGTTTGATGTCATTTTCATCATTGGCATTAACAAGGGTTCGAAATACGACCGTTAGATAACGTGTACCAATTTCTTTTTGTGTAAAAGTATACGAACCAGCTTTATAAATAGCAGCAGGGATAGAATGGTCCTGGTTAACTAGCATCAATGACTGCCAACGGTCAGTTTTTGGTTTAGTGATCGTGACCGGTGTTGTTAAATCAAAAATCCCAATAGAATAGAGGGTATCTTGATTCATCCGAATAACATCTTGTTTATCTAAGGGTGTCGGCTGACGTATATGGAACATTTTGCCGAATCCGCCAGCAGCTTCGTAGCGCTTCATTGTCATGTCGGTCTCAGCTCGGACAAAATTATCGACAGTCACAGTTTCACTTGCACACACGTTTGTAACTGAGCTAAAAAAACCCGCAGCTAATGTACCAAAAATCCAACTTTTAATTCTCATTGTAATACCTATATTAGTTGTTTTTTAATGTTAACAAACTGAATTAAAATCCCCGTAAAAGCGCGGATAAATTCAGGATGTGGCACATAACATGTGCATAAACGCTTGCGCGTTTATCAGGTTCAGCCAGTCAAAACGTGTATCAATAACCATCTAATTTATAACTGTTTTTAACGTTCATTCCAAATACAGTTTCTGGTAAAACGAGAATAGAGGATTAACTTGCCTCGTATCTGCTGCAAAGCGCGCATGCACGCTTTTAGTGACTTGAATTTACGCTGCTTTTATTTGTACTCAATAGCAACTCGAGCACTGAACCCGCATAATTTTATGCGATATTCGAAAAAACCTAATAATACTGTATAGCACAACATGCCGGCGCCAGCGCGTTTTAGAGAGAAGTGAGTGACCTTTGGGCTTATGTGGTTCCAATGACCAGTGATCAGCGTATGTGCAGATACTCCTGAGGCTTGCTGTAAACTCACCGAAACGTCCCTTTTTCGACGGTTTCAGCCGCAACATAACCGTAATTACCCTCTGTTAATCATCCCTTTCAGCACGATATCGTGGTAACTCACGAGTCCGACAATTTTACCCTGTTCTACCACTGGTGCTTTAGTAATACCGAAGCGATCAAATAAGCGAGCGCAATAGCGAACGTCCATATTACCGTTAACAGCCAGTACCGGTTTTACCATGATTTCGTAGATATTAACCCGTTCAGGCGCCTTATCTTTCGCGAGTACCTTTTTGGCGATATCACTCATCAACACCATGCCATATTCGTCGTCATCGTAGCGCTTATTAACGAACAACACATTCACCTTATGTGATACGGCTTGCTCAATGGCCTCTGCAACGGTTTGTAACCCATCTACCATCGCATAATCTTGGCACATCACATCATGGTTTCTTACTGGGGTTGGTTTATTCATATCTGGTCCTCAATATCATGGCTCAATTGTTGTACTTGGTGCGCAACACCAACGGCATCTTCTACATCAATTTGAATAGCGATGCCTTTTCCGGAGTCGTTATCAAAACCTCCAACTTTATTGACTGTTTCTAGAATTGCTCGGCTAAGGTGCTCTTCCACCAGCAACAACACCACATCGCGCTGAATATCGAGTGACAAGCCCATAAAGGTTTTTTGCTTCTTGAGCCCTTCGCCACGAGCATGATTAATCACAGTAGCACCGGTGGCGCCTTTGCTTCTTGCTGCATCAAGTATGTCGTCGGTACAGGCATCGTCAATAAAGACAATAATGAGTTTAAAGCGCATTATTTCGCTCCTTTTGAGCTCTATTTTTGTATTCAACCAGTTGGGCATAAGCCATCACGCTGATTATCGGAAATAAGCTGGCAAAAGCAATTAAGCCAAAACCATCAATCAGCGGGTTACGACCATCGACGTTGGTCGCTAGCCCTAACCCCAGTGCAGCCACCAGAGGCACGGTAACGGTGGAGGTTGTTACGCCGCCAGAGTCATACGCCAATGGCACAATCATTTTTGGAGCGTAAAAAGTCTGGATCACCACGATAATATAGCCTCCTAAGATATAGTAGTGAATGGGATCGCCAACCACAATTCGAAAGCAACCAAGGCTGATCCCAAAGGCGACACCAATGGCTACGGAGATCCGTAACCCCTGAATACTAATAGTGCCGCCAGAGACTTCATTGGCTTTAATGGCCACCGCAATGAGCGAGGGCTCAGCAATCGTGGTACTAAAACCAATGGCTGCAGCAAAGATATAAACCCAGTAGTAATCTTGCCATGCGTTGATGGTAATAGAGGGGTCGTCGGCATGGATGAACGCGGGTGAGGTCAGTTGTTCTGCCATTGCCTCGCCGATGGGAAATAGCGCCAGTTCTAAACCGACTAAGAAAAAGCTCAAGCCTAGAATAACGTAAACGAAACCCGCGGCGACTTTGCGCCAGTTGGCAATAGGACGTTTTAACACCCCCAGCTGGAAGCCAAATAGAATAATTGCGATGGGCACGACATCACGCGCGGTTAACATCAAGGTGTTAAGTACCTTTAACAGCATCTCCATTACAGCACCACCATTCCGTAAATAAGTACGAATATCATCGGCATTAAACTGGCGAAAGCGATTAAACCGAAGCCATCTAACATCGGGTTGCGCCCTTTAATGACACTGGCTAACCCAACGCCGAGCGCGGTAACTAAGGGCACTGTGATGGTTGAGGTGGTCACGCCGCCAGAATCATAGGCGATGCCAATAATGCTCTCTGGTGCAAATGAGGTCAGCAGCATCACCAAGATATAGCCAGCAATAATAATGTAATGAATTGGCCAGCCTTTTAAAATTCGCACCACGCCTAATAGGATTGCAAGCCCCACCGATAAAGCGACGGTGAGTCTAAGCCCCATAGCATAACTGTCCATTGAAGCTTCACTCTTAACAATGGCGCCTGCCTCTGCGGCAACCTCAGCTGCTTCATTAGCGACCGCGGTTAAGGCGGGTTCGGCCAGTGTGGTACCAAACCCTAGCGAAAATGAGAACACTACCAGCCAAAATACGCTGCCCTTTCTCGCCAATGCTTGCGCTAGAGACTCACCTATCGGAAACAGCCCCATTTCAAGGCCAAACACAAAAAAAGTTAATCCAACAACGATGAAAATAAGACCGATTAGAATAGAGAACAGATTATCTGGCGCTTGATGCAACACAAATATCTCAAAAAAACTGACCACCAAAATGATTGGGATAAGATCTTTAAAGCTATTTAGCATTGCTTTTAACAACTGAAGAATTGAAGCCATACTCACTCCTTTGGGGCTACAACTTCAGTCTGCCAAAACCGTCACAAAGTACAACAAGTGATTAACATTATTGTCAGTATATGTGAGCCAAGTCATGGTGTTAACTACCACGGGGTGGGTTACATCACCACAAAAGTACGCTAGGGGGAGTTTAACGCTGCGCTAACAGATGAGAGTGACTATTATTAGCAATCTTTATTGCGTTCTAACGTACACTCTACTCGCTGAAGGCACCTGTATATGACAAAGATAATAAATCAGGATATGGTGAAATCACTCACACTTATAAAACTAATAGTCAGGGGGAGATTGATGACAATAGCAGGTTTACAACAAGGCGGTTGCCTTTGCGGCGCAATACGATATCAGTTAACGGCAACACCATTTTCCGCTGATTTTTGCCATTGTCGTCAATGCCAAAAGAGCACGGGTTCTGTATTAGGTGCGTGGATGGACTTTAATATCGATGAGGTGAGCTGGTTAGTGGGTTCGGTAACCGAATTTACATCATCAGAGTTTGTAAGGCGGGGTTTTTGTCATCATTGTGGTTCGCAATTAACCTTTAGAGATACTCGTCATCCCAGCTATCTAACATTGTCTATCGTATCACTGGATGAACCAAATGCTGTTCAGCCCAGCTACCATATTCACACTGACAGCCAGCTAAAGTGGTTAGCCTTAAATGACACTTGCGTTAGATACCCTCAATCGAGAAGCTAAACGAGCCCCCCTCACTAAAGGCCGTTATTGCATGCCCAAATACATTTTCCCAGTCGTCAGTGATGATGCATCACACAGCCAATGGTGTTGGTATATAACAAATATAGTGTTGCCTATACACCAACCAAACATCTGTAGAAGTATCACCAACTCTATAAATTGTACCCAGATGTGGACACTGACGTTGATAAACCATCGAGTATTGATTGCAAACGTGACAATTAACACTGCTGACAAGTGTAGTAAGATACACCGTCATCAGTAAATACCGCCTCCAAGCCCTCTAATACAAAAGTAGCCTAATGTAAAAACAGCTAAAGCCCCTGCTAACTTGCTTAAATATACGTTATGCTGACCAATAGAAACCAATTATTAACATAAAAACAATAATGAAAAAATACCCTCTACTGTTAATTTTATTACTTTCAGCCTGCAGCTTTACTAGCGAAATAGTGCCGGAAGAGTTCGCAGGTCAACTCACTGATTCATTTAAAACAGATATCAAAAGTAATGGCTTAAAACTATTCACCTATCGCGCTAAGCTCGTTCAAGATAATAATGCTCAGCAAGCTCCTCTGCCTCATGAACAGCGAGCATCACAAAAGAAACGCGCTAAAAAACGTTATCAAGGACCGGATTTAACGGCCTGGACTCAGAAAATTGAACACGGTCTTGGCCAGACAATTGAGATGACCGGATATTGCAGAGAAGGTTATATCGAGATCAGCCGTTCCATTCAGTATGACCGTGGCAGTATTCGAGGCGAGTGCAAAGAAGGGGCCACTGAGAAGGATATCGCCAGATTTGATTCTTAACACAGCGATAACAAGGGCCTTAAAAGAGACCCTTGTTATCCGTACTATGCCCTTAGCTCATTATCTTTAGCGCTAAAACTCACTTTGCCAAAGTCCTCTAATATTGCGTAACAAGCAGGTACCATAAATAGCACCAGCGCGGTCGAGGCAAAAATACCAAACACCATTGAGATGACTAATGGCTGCAATACTTGCGCCTGAATACTCGTTTCAAGTAGCAGCGGTAACATACCCGCTGCAGTGGTCAGTGACGTAATAAACACGGCTCTAAAGCGCTCCTTACTGGCACTCACTACCGCCTCATGCACAGATTGCCCTTCATCCACATGAAAACGAATATATTGCACTAGTAATATCGAGTCATTAACCACCACTCCGGACAACGCAATAAATCCCATTATCGAAGGCATACTCATGGAAAACCCAAGCAGTAAATGTCCCCAGAAAACACCGATAAGGCCTAACGGTATAACCGCCATCACCACTAACGGCTCAAGGTAGCTCTTAAACTGTAAACTCAAGATAGCAAATACCCCCAATAGCCCCAGAATAAAGCCGGACACCATTGAGTTTCGAGTCGTGGAACTTTCTTTGACTTCACCTTCAAAACTGACCCGCACTCCTGGGTAACGCGTTAATAGCTTGGGTAATAGTTCCTCTTTAAATGCGGTGTTAATTTCTCCCCCATTGGCTAGATGAGTATCCACTTCACCAGTGATCGTCACAAAGCGCATACCGTCTAAACGTGAAATTTTGACGTAATTACGTTGCCAAGTGAAATCTGCCACGGCTGACAGCGGTACCTGTTCGCCAGACGTATTGAGAGTAATAGGAAAGTTAGCCAGGTTTTCAAGTTTTGCAGCGTCGCCTTTATCGAGTTGCACATCTATCTGAATACTCTCTGGACCCACTTGAATGTAATCTGCTGTTTGATGAAAATAAGCGCCCCTCAATTGGCTCGCTAACATCATGCCGTTGACACCAAATGCCTCTGCACCGGGCTTTAAGGTCATTAAGATTTCAGACTTACCAGGACGCATACTGTCCATGACACCCGATACACCGTTAAAACCACTAATGTATTGCTGCACATCAATTGACGCTGATTTAAGCTGCTGCAAATTATCACCTCGCAGACGTATGTCTATTGCGCGGCCCGCGGGTCCCATTTTCGGCTGTTTATACACAATGGCAATGGGATCAGCTAATTCGCCTACGCCTTGCTCCCATTCACGGATAAAGGTGTTTATCCGTGTTTGCCGCACCTCGGCACTGAGCAGGTCGATCTTAACCGTCGCCACATGCGCGCCACTCTCGTTAGCATCACTATTGAAGTTAAACCGCTGCGTAATATGCTTAATTAACGGCTGACCATCTTCATTTTTGCTGTATTTCTCATTCAACACCTGTGCTGCGCTAACAATCTTGGCAACCACGAAGTCTGTTTGCGCTAATGTAGAACCCGGCGGCAAAATTATTCGCGCCTCCACCACATCACCATCAAGCTCAGGAAAGGCAATAAACTTAACCATTCCCCCCGCAGCTAACGATACTGATATCAGCAACAAACTAATAACTGCGCCCATAAAGGCATAGCGCCAAGCAATAACCCACTCCACAGCTGCGACTAAATTGACGGTTCTAAAATGCTCGAACCTGCGGTTAAACTCGGTTTTAAATCGACTGGTTTTACGCTCTTTCCCTTTCGCTGCATGGGCTAAGTGGTTCGGTAAAATCAAGAATGCTTCAACCAAACTCACCGTCAAAATAAGCAAAAGTGTTTGCGGGACCACTCTGAGCACTTTACCCATATCACCTTCCATAAAGGCGATGCTAGAAAAGATAAACACCGTGGTTAAAAATGATGAAACAACCCCCGGCAGTACTCGCTTAACGCCTTGGATCACCGCTTCCGTTTTATCTAACCCCCGTTCGATATGCGATGCCACCGATTCAGCAATAACAATGGCGTCATCCATCATAATGCCGATCGCCATTAAAAAAGCCACCAAGGTCATGATGTTAATCGTCAACCCCACTTGCGCCATAAAGAACAGACTCCCCATAAATGCCACAGGTAAGCCCATTGCGACCCAAAATGAATAGCGAAAGCTGAAAAACAACCACATACATAAAAAGACCAGTAACACCCCTTGCCAACCATTTTTGGTTAGCATGGTAAGACGGTCCCACAGTAAGGAGCTTAAGTCATTAGAGGTACTGATATTAACGCCACTGGGCGTGCGTAGTTTTTCGGCCTCTAAAAAGCCCATCACTTCCTCTTTCAAGCGCAGAGAGTCTTGTGATTTGTTCTTAAACACCGTAAGAATGGCCGCTGGTTCGCCATCAAAACGAACATGATCTTCATCTAACTCAAATCTGTCCGTCAGTTTGGCGACATCTCGTAAGCGCACCACGCCGCCCTCGGCATTAGAACGGATCACGATATTGGCCAGCTTATCCGCTTCAACTTCTCGTTGGTCGAACCTTATCAAGATGTTCTTACTTGCGGTCTCTAACGTCCCACTGGGTAGTTGCACATTTTGCTGTTCAATTTGAGCAGCGACATCGGCAACACTCATGCCTAAGCGCTTGAGTGCATCAAGCGAGATCTCGACTAATAGTTGATGTTGCGAAAAGCCAGCGATCTCAACTTGGCGAATGCTGGTATCAAGCTTTAAACGTCGCTTAAAATCCTCAGCATACGCTTTCAACTCTGGTTTGCTGGTTGATGCCGACAATGCAATATCGATGATCGGCTCATTAAAGTTAAGCTCTTCAACGATGGGGGGTTCTATCTCTGCGGGGAAGTCTTTGATTGATGCTATTTTTGTTTGAACATCAACCAGATTACGGCCTAAATCGGCATTATCATCGAGCTTGATGGTCATCTGCGCAACGCCTTCCAAAGCGTCACATTTAGTTTCAACAATGCTGCCTAGACTGTCGATCGCATCTTCCATGCGTAAACAAAGGTTTTCTTCAACGTCTTGCGGTGATGCGCCTGGTAACACCACTCGTGCACTGATGTAGTTCGGCGAAAATTCAGGGAACGTTTCACGCTTTAACTCAGGTAAGGCCTTTATACCCAAAATAATAAGCGCCAACATCAGTAGATGAGTTGCCGTAGGATGACGAACAAAAAAGGCAATCACAGCGCAGCTTCCTCGTTTGTGTTTGAAACCTCAGCATTGCTGTTATGACTGCGCAGCGCCATTCCGGTTACTGCGGGAATAATATCGGTCAATACCAGCTGCATATTGTCATTAAGATCGCCTTGCACCGCAGCATGTCCTTCTTGACGAAATAACACCTGCACGTCAATTATTTGCAAGCGGTTGTCGCTATCCATTAAATACAACTTGTCCCCATGCAAAGCCCGCTCAGACACCATCCAGTAGTCTTTTGCACTGCCTTTAATACGTGCGCTAACAAACATGCCGTGAACTAACGGCGGTGATTGGCCAATTTTGAGTTCGCGATATTGCTGCTTAACTTGTAAAACCACACTGACGGTGGCCAATGTTGGGTCAACAGTTTCGCCAATACGGCTTATTTTTGCTGGCCATTTAAAGACATAAGCAGCACTTTTAAGGGTGATTTCGGCGGTTAACCCGAGCGTTTCAGCATTGGGTAGCTGCTTATTCAAAGTTGTTGGCTTGTCGACGGTTTTCATTAATGTCATTAGATCGGCGAGCGATAACTGCGCCTCAACTTCCATGATCTCCGTTCCATTGATCCTTGCCAGTACTTGTTGTGGCGAAACAACTTGGTTGTTTTCCACATTAACCTCGGAAACTCGGCCTTCGAATGGCTGGCGAATTTCCGTTTTATCGAGCTGGCTTTGTGATTCATCTTCTCGCGCAACGGCTTGTAATAATTGTGCTTGTAGCACATCAGTTTCGTTTGGCATTAGATTAAGGTTGTTGTTTAAATCTTGGATTTTTTGCTTTTGAACCAGCACATTCTGGCGCTCACCATCGAGTTCAGATTGAGAGATCAAATTTTGCTTTCTTAAGGTCTCTTTACGTTGCAGATCGGATTTGACCAAATCATAGCGATTGGTTTCAATTTCGAGTGACAACTTAAGGTTCTCCAGCTGTAACCCTTTACCGATCAGTTGACCTTCTAATGCTTTTCTATCGGCTTGTGCTTGCGCTAAACGAATTTGATAATCGAGCGGATCTATCGATAATAGCAAAGTCCCTTCGGGGATCATTTTCCCGACGGCTAAATTTGGATGCTTGTAAATAATTTTACCGCCAACTTCAGGCAACAATTGCCATTGCACCTTTGGCGCTACACGGCCAAACGCATCGACTTGAGCGACAACAGAACTTTTGTGCAGGGCAATAACGTCTACCAACTTACTTTGCTCTGACTGCTCCTCTAGAGGAGGATGGCCCTTAAACATAATCACTGAAAATAACGTTACAACACCTACGGCTACAGCTGGGAAAAAGTACCAACGTTTACCCTTAATTATATCCATCAGTCTTGATCTCCAAATAAACCTTTCTCGAGTAACTTAATATTGTGTTTTGCTAATCTTTGATAAAAATCGTCATCTAATTCAAATCCATGCAGCTCGGCCATTGATTGTGGGATCACAAAGGGGAAGATCATTAAGCTCATCATCGACATCTTAACCAACATGGGATCGGTATCACTGCACTTGTGTAACAGCGGCTTCGGCATTGGCGTTAGATTAGCTAATGGCGTGAACAGCTTAAAAATGACTCCTTTGGCTTCATGTGAATGTTCTGAACTCATTAGCCTGAACAGAAAACGGGGGAAATCGGGAGTCTCTGTCATCGTTTGATAAAAATTGTCTAAGATATCTGACATTTTTAGCGGATTATCACCCTGGTTAATCGTTTTACTACGTTGTAACACTGGCGAGATAAATTCGGCAATCATAACTTCAAAGAGGCCAAGCTTATTACCGAAATAGTAGCGGATCATCGCCATATTAACCCCTGCTTCTTCAGCGATTTGGCGAATACTCACTTTGTCATAATCTGAAGCAATAAAGCAGATACGCGCAGCGCGGATAAGGCTGTCGCGTACTTGGGTAGCAGGTTCGCTTTTTTGATCTGTCATGAATGGTCTACTTAGTGTTATTCACTTGAATAATGCTAAGTCTACTTGCTCGATGTTGATATTGCATGATTTATCGTTATTCAAAAACCCTGCTTATGAATAGACATTGGACCCGCTGAGATGAGTCTAAGCAGATTGAAATGGTTTAAGTTATGGCTATAGCAATTTAAAGTTAATTTGATAAAGCGCTTGGATTTCTGGATAGATCTCTCTAATTAAGGTCTTTAACTCTACCAGAGTCATATTTTCCTGCTGGGCATGCAACAAGTTTAAGTCGTCAAACTTAACCCAAGCAACGCTTAGAATGTGTAGCTGACCGTAACAAGTTGCGGTTTCTAAATTGGCCACATTAACGGTTTGGCCAGCTTCAAAGTGAGACTCACTTTTATCTCTTAAAGTGATTGTCTTACGACCTGCCAGAATATCATTCTCAAAACGTTGGAAAAAAGTGATCGTTTGCATTTTATCTCTACTCAAATGTGTCAGTTAATTTAAGGCTAGTGATCTCGTCCCACTCTGGAGATTAAATGCGGAAGCAAGAGCGGAACCGTATGCCAAAGCCGAGAATAACAATTACTGCGACTTGATGCCTTGAACTCTGTCACTTCTAGGCATGCAAAATTGTGCATTTAAAGTTTGTTTGGCGATTACGCTAATAACACTAGGCCCGCAACTGCTGCATAGTGCCGAAATACGTCGTGATATCAAGGCAAAGCTCATATGTAATCGTCGCTAATAAAGAGTGAGTTCTAGACCAATATAACGGCCTTTTATCCGCTAAAAAATATCCCTAACTGTATTAGCGAGCCATTTTAAGCACATATTTGTCTGTTTGAATATCTACAAATTAACGACATACTTAAGGAATTGAGGTTGGTACTGTGGCGTAGCGGTCAGCTTTAGGGTAAAATCCGCTTCCGATTTCAAGCTTGGCGCACAATGCGCTAAAATTGTCTTAGATTGACGTATCGTAGAGAACACATGAACAAAAAACAGAAAATGATCAAAATGACGGCGAAGCGTGCCAAGGCTCGTTTAAATAAGCACACTCCTCCTACGATCAAAAAATACGTATCTAAGGCTGAACGTGCTGAGAATTTAGCTAAGCTTGAAGCTGAAGAATTAGCAGCACAGAGCGCTACCGCGACTGAAGTATCTATCGATACTAGTGAAACGGATGCCACACCAACCAGCTAATTAGTTTTGTGTTATTGAGCTTACTTGGTTGATGGGCCCTTGCCTTTCACACCAATAAGCTCAGCGATTTCATTACTTGCTTCACAATCCTGCTCTTCTGTCACCATTGCCATATTTGCACATGAAGAAGACAACGGACTTTGGCTACTTAAACTTAATTCCTCATCAAACTCACTTATCACTTCAGCAGTCTGCGGCACGCCACTCGTTTTAGTCTGTCCTTCGGTAAGACCTCTTACTTTATCCACTAAACGATAAGCCATTAACACACCAAGCACACCAAAGATAATCGAGCCTATAGCTTGGCCCACAAGTACTCCGTAAACTCCACCCCACTTAGCCCCGAAATACACAAATGGGATAGTCCCAATCGTTGCTTTACCAACATTAAATAACGTCGAATACTTAGCTTTACCTAAGTTATTAAATGAAGCGTTTGCGACAAACAATACCCCCGAAAAAATGAAAAATATCGCAATATAACTACAAAAGAATAAAATCAATTCTGCGGCATCACCTTTCATGTCGAACACGTTGACGATTTGATTACGGCTTAAAAATAGCAATACTGAGACCACCACGACATAGGCGCTACAGAACTGAATCGCACGGGTCAATGACTCCTTCACCCGTCCAAACTCATGAGCACCATAATTTTGTCCTACAATCGGTCCCACAGCACCCGATAAGGCAAAAATCATCCCGAATGAAACCGGTATTAACCTGCCTAATACCGCCCAACCCGCAACATAACTGTCACCAAAATCAGCAATCGCACGTGTCACAACAGCATTACCAATTGGTGTTGCAACGTTGGTGAGCATTGCGGGTCCCGCTATCGCAAAAATAGGCTTTAAGTCGGCAATAAAATGCTCCTTATTAAAGCGACCAAATAAATTATGCTTAACCATTACCCCTCTTGCTGCCACCAGGAGTACCGCCAAGCGGGCTAAAACAGAAGCCACTGCGGCACCTTCTATTCCCATAGCAAACATAAAGATAAAAATAGGGTCAAAGATCGCGTTAACGCCACCGCCGACTAACGTTGATATCATCGATAATTTTGCATCACCAACGGCTCTTAAGGCGCTACCTAGCGCCATTGCCAAGCAAATTAGCGGTAATGAAGGCACTAATATATAGAGGTAATCAGCTGCTAGTTCCGCGGTTTTACCGGTTGCGCCCACAAGGCTCAGCAGCTCGGGAATAAAAAGAAAGACACTGATAGCCACGACGATGCTGATCAACAAAGTGACCACTGCGCTATTAAGTAACAAACGCTTGGCCTTTTTCATCTCTTTAGCGCCAATAGAGCGTGACACTAGAGCGCCCAGAGCAATGGATAACCCGATACCAATAGAGGTCGTAAAAAATGAAATGGTGCCTGCATAGCCCACGGCGGCGGCAAGCTCTTGTTCACCCAATAAACTCAAGAAAAACATATCCAGCAAATCGACCACAAACAGCGCAGATATGCCAACGGCAGCCGTTGAACTCATCGTCAAAATATGCCGCAGAATCGATCCTTGTACAAACTTGGCTACTGCCATAAAACCTCTTAGCCTGTGGCTAATTTAGATGCATCTTTAATCTCGGGGGCAGCTTTATTTATGTGTATTGGCTGAACTCGCTTCACTCAAACAACGCTAAATATCCGTTTCAAGTTCGCTACCACACTTATCACAATACAATGCACTGTTGTCGTGCCCCACTTTCAAACAATTACTGCAACGGCGTAAATCTTTACTTCTCCCTATCTCTTGAGAGATCTCCGCGGTGAGAATACCCGTAGGAATAGCAATAATGGAGTAACCCAACAGCATCGTAAATGCGGCAATTGCCTGCCCTAAGTTAGTACCTGGGGTAATGTCGCCATAGCCAACCGTGGTAATGGTGACGATGGTCCAGTAGATAGATTTTGGAATTGAAGTAAAGCCATTATTGGGGCCTTCAACAACATACATGATTGAACTTAACACCACGACGATTAAACTGACTGAGAAGAAAAACAGAAAGACTTTACGGCTCGATTGTATCATTGCTCGTAACAGTATATTACCTTCACTTAAATAGCGTAAAAGCTTGAATACTCTAAATATTCTAAATAACCTTAAGACTCTGATCACCATAGTAAAATTGGCACCAGGGAATACTAACGCTAAGTAAGTCGGTAGTATAGATAACAGGTCCACTACCCCATAAAAGCTTTTAGCGTAACTTAGCGGACTGGCTGAACAATATAAACGCAGTAAATATTCCACTGTAAAAATGAGGGTAAAGCCCCACTCTAAGACAATAATTATCTCGCCATATTTTTGATGGATATGTCCAACGGTATCAAGAAAAACCAACATCACGCTAAGGATAATACAGACGATTAAACTGATATCGAAAAAGCGGCCTGCGGGGGTATCAGTTCCAAAAATTATTCGACGAAGTTTAAGCTTAAATAAGCTTTCTGAATCCGTTTCATTTACCATTTTGACCGCTGTTCCTTGCTATACATTGCTCTAAACTCATTCGACTTAAACCGAATTATCAAGGCATTAAAATAGATGATACGAATAGTGTGACACGCAAACCGCAAGAGCTCAAAAATAATCTTATCCGTATACATCAACAATCAAGGTTTTTGAGGTAACATAAGTCATATATTCACAAGCTAAGGGCGTTATGCTCAGGGTTGTACATGCGTTTTATCTGTTTTTCCATGCTTAAAGTAACACTGCTGTTGTGTAGCCTAATTCCAAGCCTCTCATTCGCTAGCGACAAAGCCGATTTAGTCGTCGTCACCAAATCAACAGCAAGCTTATCATTATTAAGCCAAGGCAAGATTTTCAAATCCTATCGAATAGCAATGGGCGATAACCCCGTAGGACATAAACTGACCGAAGGCGATCAACGCACCCCTGAAGGCCGTTATTTACTCGATTACAAAAAGTCAGACAGCGCCTACTATCGTTCAATTCATATCTCCTACCCTAATGATGAAGACAAATTACGCGCTGATGCTTTAGGAATTCAGCCAGGAGGACAGATAATGATCCATGGTGAGAACCCCCATTCAAACCTGAGTCCAAAAGAGGCACAAAATTACAATTGGACCGATGGCTGCATCGCTGTGACCAATGCTGAAATGGATGAGTTATGGCGTGCGATTGACGCGGGTACTCCAATCGAAATCTGGCCTTAGCCGTTATTTGTTAAGCCTACAAGGCTGAATAATTATCTTTCATCGACTCAGTCAGGCGTTTATCAGGAAACCTTTGTTATGACATACGAGCAATTAAGCCAAAGTTGGCCGAGCTTCAGCCAATCAATTACCGCCTTTATCGGTGAACTGGGACTAGACACACTTAATCTAGAGTGCGACCACAGCGCTTTACGCGTCAATACCACAGGCACAGCGAATGAGCTACTAAATCAATTTTCAAAACACGGTAATATCATCTCTGACAACATGATCAATGGCAGGCCCATTTTGATTATTGAGCTTGATGTACCACTCATGCTAAATGATATAGAGATCCATTGTGTTGAACTGCCTTACCCTGGTGAAAAAACATACCCACAACAGGGTTGGGAACATGTCGAGCTGGTATTTAAGTGCGATGCCATTGATTGTGAGTCGTTAAGCCAACAGCTCGTTAGTGCCGTGCCAACAATTGCGCCTATCATTGCCGGTACAACCGATATTAAGGTGAAGCAGAGTTCGCCAAAGGGCGATAAAGAGCGACTCGCTAACCCTACTATCGCCTTTAAGAAGAATGGTCTGTGCGTAAAGGTTCACCCCCACGGAATAAAAGCGGTGATAGCGTCTGAAGCCTAGTATTATAAAAACAGCAATCTTTTAGGTTGCTGTTTTTACGTTACTTTATTAGTGTGGCTTTTGTTTCGCCAGCTGTAAATAACTCAAAATAGCCATCAATGTAAAGAACACTGGGTCGCTCCAGCCGAGACCAACAAAGATCCCCGAAACTCCAGCATAGACAGTGATCATCACCCCTAACAGGTTAGTTATAAACAGTGCCTTAAATAGCTTATTAGCGGTTTGGCCTACTTCTATATCTCTTAGTAATAAGCAAATCACCGCTATACCGCCTAGAAATATACTCGTATGTTGAGACAAGAAATAAGCATATCGGTCATTTATTTCAACCCCGTACATCGGCCACATCAAAGCAGGAATAAAAAATAAAGCCAATGCAAAGATCACATAAATCGTGCCGTTCACGGTTAAAAATGTTCGGTTATTCATCATCTTCTCTCTATTAATTGCCTAAGCAATAGGCCCTTTATTTATGTTTGAAAGTAAGGGATTTACCGCTAAAACCAGCCCTCTAATATTTTCAATACCCATCTTATTTAAGCGAACTGAATGCATTTCTAGATAAGCACGGGCTGTGATTTCATCTTCGAACAAATAGATCCCACCACCAAGTTTATCTTGTTGGTTTTCTGTCCAGATTTTCCAGATCATGCCGGCTTCATTGTTAATCGACTCAGCAAGATCTGTCAGCATTGCTGCCATTTCGTCACCAAAGGGTCCTGTATAATCAAAGTCAACTTGTAATAATGTGTTCATAATTTATCTCCAAAGATCGAGTTAATGGCAAAATTGGCGAGCGATGTAATAGCTCCAAGTTCAGATGAATGAAGTTTTACTCCTCTCCGCCTTAAGAGAGGTGTCATAATACCTATAAAAATTGGACATAAAAGTTCATAATACTGCCAGTTAATGTGGACAAATTAGACATATGAGATTAAAGACAACCTTAGATCAGTGGTTAACATTATTTGAAATTGATAAAGCGGGTAGCATTCAAGCGGCTGCGGCGACATTGAATAAAAGCCATACCACGTTAATTTATTCGGTGAGAAAACTAGAAGATCAATTGGGAGTGCCGTTACTCAAAGTAGAGGGACGCAGGTCTATACTCACTGATGATGGAAAATCATTGCTTCGAAGAGCGCAATCTATGCTTGAACAAGCCAAAGCTCTTGAGGAGATAAGTACTCAACTCGCCCAAGGGACCGAGTCAGAATTAACAGTTGCTATCGATCATCTATGTGATCGCCGATGGCTATACGCACCGATGGCTGAATTCTTTAAGCAAAACCACACAACATCAATTCAAGTGGTAGAAACATCATTGTCAAAAACACAAGAGATGGTCACTAACGAAAGTGCCGATATTTCTATTATCACTTTGCCTATAACTAACCACCCGTCAGAAACATTTGGGATGGCTAGCATGTTACCCGTTGTGGCCAAAAGCCACCCGTTAGCCGAGAAGCTTAACCCCTGTTTAGCAGATCTCAGTGCCACTAGGCAGATTGTGATCCGAGACTTAGGCCATCACGCTAAGCAAGATGTCGGCTGGCTAAAGTCGAACCAGCGCATTACCGTCGATAATTTTGATCATGCGTGGCAAGCAACAAAGCAAGGCTTAGGCTATTGCCGTTTACCTCGACACATAATCGAAAAACATAATGATAATGATATAAAGATCCTTAGGGTTGAGCATTCAAATCAATACCAAGTTCCCTTGCACCTGACTTTACCTAAAGGTGCTAAAACAGGCCCCGCTGCTCAAGAGTTGTATCAACTCATGCTTGCTTCTGCAAGTCATAGATCTTAAACATTACTATTGCCGAACTTTATCCATTTCCCTATGAAATAACTCAACACAAAGCTAAAAGGTCAGCAGTAACTGACCTTTTTATTCATAAAAAAATACCGGCGTTAGTCTTTCAGTTGGCCATTTTTTTTCCACTTAACAACCTTACTCACTTTTTTACCATATTCGTATTCAACTTCGCTCTTCTTTTTGCCATTGTCATAATATTTGACTACGGTGCCATGTTTCTCATCATGTAAGTAATTCTTTTCCTCTTTGAGGCTACCGTTGCTGTACCACTCTTGCTCTTTCCCTTGCTTTTCACCCAACTTATATTCGGTTTTGCTCTCTAATGAACCATTGTTAGCATACTCAACTTTTACGCCATCTTTTTTATCATTGAGGTAACCAATAGCTTCTTTTAACTCACCACTTTTATACCACTCACGTTTCAAGCCATTTTTGTGGCCGTCACTATAGTGAGTCTGGCTTACTTTTAAATCACTCGACTTTTTTGAATACTGAGTGAATTCACCATGCTTTATATCACCACGGTAATACCCTATTTCCTCAGCATAACCATTCTTAAAAAATGCACGGTATTCACCACTCTTATTACCATCCTTATAGCTATATTCGGTCTCAACTGTGCCACTACTGTAATACTTTGTGCTCAAGCCAGATTTTAGACCATTACGATAATTAACTTTTTTCTTAAGCTTTCCGTTGCTACGTTTTTGATTATAAGTGCCTGTAAGCAACATATCCGTGTTTTCTTGGTAAACCATTCCAGCGCGAATATCGATACTATCTACATTGAGCGCCGATGCACTAAAGCTCAAACATAAAAGGGGCACTAAAAGATACTTCATCATAATCCTCATTCCATTATTAAGGGGTAAACCTTTGAATTACATTGCTGTTTTATTAAGTAACATCTCCATAGCATTCAAGAGATTCTATTTAACAGATAATAATACCAATCTCTTTATCAAAAAAAAACACCTCAGTATCATCGAGTACAATGCAATACAGGCTAAGAATACGAGAGTTCACTGCTTACGACAGTAAAGCCGTTATTGTTATCTAAGCTCGAATGGGCAAGCAATGTCCAATATAGATATGGTTCCGCAATATGTTGTTAATGAGAGCCGAGCTGTGACAGCACCAAATGTTATTATCCTTTTGATTAATAATGAATAAGTATATTACATCTTGCCATACCTGTCGTAAGTTCCCGTAGAATATCTGTACTGCATTAATGATATTGAAATGAGAATAACCATCATCTCAATCACAGCCTTGTTCAGCTATCCTACGGGAGTTCGAAAACGAATATGGTGAAATCGTTCAGGTATATGTAACGCGCCTTATCTCAACTCTAGCGCTATAACTTACTGTTTATAGACGCATTATTAGCGCTTGCTGCAGATAGCTCAACCTCGCCATCTGTCCTTGATCCACAAGTTCTAGCGACTTTATCTTAAAAGGTGCTTTTAACCCCGACGCCTTAATGACACTCGCATCAAGATTTAGGGTTATTTGAGATGACTTAGAGGTTAACCAATTGGCTGATTGCGTCGTCAGAATAAGCTTGTCATTGCCAAGTTCGTCCGTGCCTGTCAGTGCAGCATTTATACCAAATCGGCCCTCGTGCTCTACTGCAACATCAAATATCAACAGCTTTGGCACTTGATCTTGCCACTGACTTTCTACAGAGCTATTGAGCTTCGCCGTCGGTACAAATTGCTTAAAAGCCGTTTTTACCGTTCTAAAAACGGCTTGGCCATTCACTTGGGTTTGAATGTTTACTTGGATTTCACTCAAGCCTAAATTACTCTCTGGCATCTTAGATGCTGTCGGTAACTTAGCCTGCCATTGACCATTGACCAGCTTCAAATCTAAAGTCTGAATTTTTCCATCTGCATGCTTCAAACTTGCTTGCGGCTGTAGCTCCGACTGGCTATTACTTAAACTAAGAGACAGCGGCATACTTGATACGTCACTTGCTACACGGTTAATACTCGATAACGTTAGCTGATAGGGAGATCCCTTCTCTTTCACATTCACTAAATATTGGCCACCTTGATCAAGCGATTGCACTACCCTTAGCTTATATATCCCAGCTGTGGCATTTTTTGATAATGTGAGTGCACTTGAATTATCATCTAGCCCTGCAGTAGCCAATGCATCTGCATCCGTTAATGACTTGATATACGATACAGACTTGTCAGTTTTAGCACCCACTTTTTGTAGCTGAATCTGCTCTGGTGATATCGACTGGCTTTTAATGATACTTCCAGAGCGATTATCCGCTCTTGGGGCAACTCTGATAATGCTTGACGGCTGGCTTATGGCTAGTTTAACCCCTTTATTGAGTTCTGCCCCCGACACCGTCATCCAAAACTCATCACTTTGACTACTGGAAGTCGACGAGGGTAATAGTAACGCTTGCTCACTAGGATTGACGTTAACGAAACTAATTGAATCCCGGCTACTATTGATTGCATCTAAAACTGGGCTCTGAACCTCGCCAATAATAAGATCTCCTACTTGTGGCGTAGCGAGCGTAAACAGCTTAGTACTTACTTCCATACTCTGCTTTGACTCTGTGGCTTGCGGTTCATCACTCTGACAGCCGGCAAAAAGAACCCCTGCGGTGATTGTCACCAAAGCACTTGTTAATATATTCATTGGTGGCTCCTATATATGATCGCGAATTAGACGATGAAGGTTAAAACAAGCACGTCGACTTTGTTGGTGGCTTAACGGCTCTTTTCCTGCTGTGCGTTGTTTGTCAGTAAACCAAACCGTTCCAGCGGCACTTTGAGAGCTACATTCTAAAAAGCCATCAGAGCAATCATCCAACCAGTTTTGAGTCGTTTCTAATGCAACTTGATACTGGTAGCCAGCACAATAACTGTCACCATCCCAAATAGCAGAATCTACATCAGAACCAACCACCACCTCAAAGGGGCGACTTAAACTAGGTCGTCCTGAGGTTCCATGCAACCAAGTGTTGTTGTAGTACTGCATCCAACTAACTTGTTGCTGCTTGACTGCATCACTGCCATAACCTAACAACCAACCTAGAGAGGTTTCAAAAACATTGCCTTGATTTACCGCATCCGCCAATGGCGTACCTCCACTTGAGGGAGCGAGTGCCACCACGCGCTCGGTAACATTAATAATCTTGGGATAACGACTGTCCCAAGTTGGATTTGAAAGAATCCAACGCACAACATTGCCACCATTAGAGTGGGTGATCATCGTCAGCGAATCGATCTGTTTAGTGTTGATAAAGCTCGACAACTGTTCTGCTAAGCAACCAGCCGCAGATTCTTGCCACATGTATTGGTCAAAATCACAATTTACAACAACATAATTGTCCGGTTCAGTTATCCCCTGCCTAACGGTATCGACAAATTCTCGACTCCAATAATCAGAAAGAGCATCAGTTTGATGTCCGGTTCCATGTATAAATGCGATCCCTGTTGCACTATGTGCAAAGGGGCTGATAGCGACCAACACCAGTAAGGTTAAGGTGAATTGATTAAAGATCTTCATTTTTTATCTCTATTGTTATTGTCTGAATAGTCTTTTACGAGGTCAGACATCTGACCTCTTTAGCCAACCTAACGACTAGAAATTAAGGTATCAAGAAAAACTTCAGGTACGGAAGTACTAGTTAACTTGATGATTTAGAAATGAATGTTTTAAACAAAACATGAAGTGCAGCCTCCTAGCTTTAGTAGGCGCTTAATTAGTGGGTTCTCTGTTTGAATTGACGTTAGAATTGAATGTGAATTATTTTAAAGTAGATTACATATGCAGTGACTAATATCGTTTCTGGAACAAAAACAACACTTTCCCCTCTGTAATTTATATATATAGGCATTTAATAGAGATCAAATTCGCCCCATTATCACAATGGGGCGATGGTAGTTAAAGTGTCAACAAATAATCCAAACCACCGGTGATCGCCGCAACCTGAGCGATAATACACTTCTCGTCATCCACCAGTGGACTATCTGGGTACACTTCTGTCGTTGATACATATGTTGCACCGCTTAAGCCAGCACACAGCCCCAATGCCTTGGTGGCATAATTAATTACACCAAACTGTGCCAGTTTAACACCAATCAGCTTGCCACTGTCATCAGCAGGAGCAATATGAGTCACTTGTTCGACTGCAGCAATCATCGCCTTTTGAAAAGCAGGTTGTGGGTTAATGGTGTCACCAACGAGATAAAACCCATCAGGGATACTCCAATTATCATGCACTACGGCATCTCGTGCGGCTAACGCCGGTCTAAACTCGCTATTATCAGTATCTGTCGTTTCATGCAAATCAATATGAGCAAAAATGTCTGCATTAATTGATGCCAAGTAGTTCAGTACAGCCGCAGACTCTTCTGCTGGGCTGTCTTGATAAAATGAGCGATTTGGATCTATAGCACCTGGGTTCCAGCGGTTAATAGTCTCGTAACCCCAAGGGCTAACACAGGGAATGAGTACGATATTAAAATGTTCAGCGTAAGCTTGCGCTTTTGTCTCCATAAAACGAATAGCCCCTTGCACACCGCTCGTCTCGTAACCATGTACGCCGCCGGTGACCAAAATAATCGGTTTTGTCGGCTGCCAGTTATGACTCTTTAGCGCATACAAAGGATATTTAGCCTCATCACACGACAGCGCACCATATTGCTCTAGGGTGAATTGTTCCCCTAGTGCCAGCACTTTACTCAGTACTTGCTCTTGATATGAGCGCTTTACTGACTGCATAGCAAGCCAAGCTAACTTATCAGCATCGCTCCATTTCTGTCCGGTTGAGCCTATAGGGTAGTGTTGTGAAGAGTTCATTAATTTTCCTTTTATTTGCGCGACAATACATTAATTTTTTAAGGTCTTTATATTGTATTGAGAGCTGCGAAGCATAAACATCACCCCTTTGAATTTCAATCATCATTTAATTTATTCAAGGCATTAATGTGATTGCAAAAGAATTATGCAGCTGAGCGCTAGTTTACAGACTATTGTGGAAGCAAAGGCATGAACGTTATGGTGAGAGCTAGGCATGGCGAACTGGCCGTTTTTGATATCGACGAACAGTCCTCTCCTTGCTCTGACGTTGCGAAGCACCGCGACGTTAACCATGCACTGCTTAATTGGTATTACAAAGCTGAGCCTTTAGTTGAGTAACACGCATTTTTAACTAAACGTATTAATGAAAAAGCGCCATTGCAAGGGCGCTTTTCTGTTAACTGATGTTGTAACTGAACCGCTGAATACGGGATCGACTATTGAATTCAATGAGGGTCAATAATAAGTAAAAAACAAATCATAAATTACCGCATCATCTTCCTCTGACTCAAATTTTGCGATGAGGTTAAAATGTTCCCGCAAGATATCAATTGCATCATTGTTATCGATAGCGTCTTCATATAAAGCTAACATTCCTTGTTTATCCTGAGGCAGTTGCAGCGATTTTACAGACAATGAAAATGAATCGCTTTTACTGTCTGTAAAAAACGGTTCACTAATATGAGCTTGGCTGAGCTCAATATCATCAAATTGTAAAAGAACATGATTACCGACTAGCCACCACTGCTTCTCATCACTCGCTATATTTATTTTATTGGTTTGCGGGATCTGCTTAAGCAAGTTTGGTAGCGTCATCAGCTCTACATTATTAGGTTGCAAGTGCTTATACAGCCATTGCTCTTGTTCCGATGTCAATTGAGGAAGTGCTTGCTTTTTCGCCTCATATTCATTATCCGTTAACGTGAAGTGAGTGAGTAAAGTCACTGGTTTGTCTTTTGTTGTAGGGTGAAAATCATCAAATTGTAATATAAGGCGTTGTTGCTTTTGAGTAATAACTATTTGATCTGAACTCTCTTTAATATCGTACTGCGAGAGCGAATCTCTTACTTGCTCAATTGGGCTATTGTGCGCAGCGATGATCCCCTCTAGTTGCCACTCAATATCATCAAAACCATCTCTATAGCCGATACTATTTTGGCCTGCACTATTTAATAACGAAAGCTCTGAGCTAACAGATTTCAACCTATCAGCTGAATAAGTAAACCAAAGGTTACGTCCGTAGCCCCATATTTGTTCGTGGTTTAAAAGTGTGAGAGTTATACTTGGAGGACCCAACTTTTCGGCTGTTTGGGCTGTGCTCGCTCCCAACTTTATGTCATACACACCCGTTGCAAAAGAGATATTAGCAGCTGGTAAAACCATATTATTGGCAACCACTATCGGTTCTGTTGGCTTTATAACATTGGGGGAGATTGTATATTGGTAGCTCATTGTTTGTAGTTCGTAACCATCAGCCGTATAAGCGGTTCGCTCATGACTAAAAGATTTATCGGCTTCACATACGGTGTATAACTGCGCTTCAATGTGTATTATTAAGCTAGATTTACTTGTTTTTCTTTTTGCTATTGTGATCTTTTTATTTTTGACATTAGTTAATAATACTATGTCAGCACCTTGTGCAGTGGCTTCTTCACGTAATTGTTGAAGTATAAGTGCAAAAGCTGTACTTTCCTCAGGCGGTCCTAAATCCTGGTATTTTGGTGTATTCACTGTGAGTGATATAGGCGCTAATATATCAACAATACAGTTGGGTTTGTAATCGGAGATAATAGCTAATTCAGCAGCTTGGATATTCGTTACTGAGGCCAATAAAGTCATGAAAAATAGGCTTATTTTGAGGGGTTTCCTTATCATTGTGCACAGTCCATTGTTACAAAGAATAAGTACATATTCTATATAATAAAAGATAAAGTTCAATTTATTTAATTAGATAAATTAATATTATCGAGCTTCATAAACATGTCGATAGTTAAATTTGTCTTTCCTTTTTCGATCCATTGAGGCTCCGTGACACATGCAGCAATAGATGCAACAGTCTAAAAGCCTACGATTCAAGGGAATGGAAGACCTGCAAACGCCACCAGAATCAATACAGCGGTGAGGGAAGATTTTATAAACAACGTCATAAGCAATTCATGCCCTGCTACTTAAACATGTAACTTAATGCTGATATATAATAGCTACTATCTTTAAATTCTTGTATAGGTTTATATTATGTCCGTAAAAGTTTTTATATCTCACCGTCATCATCTGATATTAATAACCATTTAAATTCTTGTCCTGAATATAATGAAAAAAGTATTATACAAATTAACGTTACGCCAACAAGTTGGATTGTAAAGTATCGTCCCAAGCTTAAAGTTATTAAAAAATAAAATATGGAGCTATAAAGGTAAAGTATACAAACTCAGAGTTAGCTCTGTTAGCTCTGTTAGCTCTGTTAGCTCTGTTAGCTCTGTTAGCTCTGTTAGCTTGTCATCAGGTATTTTATTTTTCTTTCAGAATGATGAAATAATCGAGTTACGCGGGTTTACAAAAACAACTGCCCCACTAAAAAAGATGATCTATTAGTGGTGAAACTTTATCTACAATGGCAGCAATCAAAAGGTCTTACCCAGGTACTTCAGTCAAGTCAATACTGTTAATTTACCTTTAAATTTAAGTAATAAACGTATAGTTTAAATGAGCATAAAACGGTCAGCGGCACATATGCTTATCGTTTTTATTAGGTCAGAGATGCAATCCATCTATGCCTATGTTAAATACCGAATCACGAAATGAATAACGCAACCGCCACTAATCCAATGTGTACGGATTAGAGTAAATACAACGCACTTATATTAGATAAATTAAGTACTTGCCCATAGTTATAATGGCCATACAGACTAAAGTAAGGCAACCCTCTTCATCACTGCAAACCGAACGTATTCTTGATGGACAACTGGATATTAAAGGAGCTCGTTGTCAATGAATAAGGATGCGACAGCACGCGTCTTATCCTTATTCATTAGCTAATGTGTTATTTACATATACCGATAGAACCTTTTACGCACACTCTTCCATCGCTCCATTTAGCATAATCAAGAATGGCTCCTTCTAAATCCACCTCACCTATATTACTCCCTGTAAAATAAACATCAGTAAGGTCACTTCCTGCTAAACTAACCATTAAAAAATCAGCGTTACGAAATGATGATGCAGTGAAACTACATGCTTCACATGGAAAATTATAAAATGATGATTGCTCAAAGTTTGAAGATATAAAAATCATATCTTCTAGTTCCATAATTTGAATATCGCTACTGGATAGATTGAATAACTAAAATCAATATAGTACTGAGAGGCTTGCTGATCCTGTTCAAATGGACTGCCACGTAAAATATCGGGACTTGCCTCCGAAAGATAGCGCAGTACGTTAATCATTTCCTCTTTCCGTTCCAGCTCTTGCAACCTAAAAAATAGGGCTCGACTACGAGCAATAGCCGCATAGTGAGATAATTCAGCTCCTTCTGAAGATAATATGTCTGTAATGCCATCAAAATAACTGTCTACCATTTGTGTAACTGCAATATCTTCCTGCCAAGACGATATTTCAGCTTCTATCCACACACTTAGCCCAAGTAAAGTAAATGGAACTAATACAATCTCTAGCATTCTATCCCAGTCTTTTTCCATCCAGACTTTCAACATAATCTACAAATCACCGACCAACTTATTTATACTTATAAATCAAAAATGACCCGTTAAAGTACGACGTAAAAAGGTTAGGAACACCATCAAAAGTAACATCTAATCAGAGGCGTTATTTCTGTAAAAATGCCATTGTTTTTCCCCATAAACTCGACAATCCCAGCAAGTATTCAGGCTGCTGCTCAATTATAGCGCTGGGCTCTGCAATACTGACAATGAGTTTATTTAATGCCGTAATATTGGCATTATCTCGCTGCTGCATTAACTGGTACTGATCGCTAGCCTCGACTTGAACAGGTAGATAACTGCGCCATGACTCTGCAGGCATTGAAACCGGTGATGGGAACCAATAAACCGGCCCCGCGGTTTCACAAAGTAACAAATTACCATGAACAAAGGTCGCGCTGACACGATGATTAAGTAATGTAGCACTTCCATCATCATGCTCTGACGCAAAGTTTTGGCATAAGATTGATACCGATAACTCAGGGCCCTTCAGTAATATAGTTTCAAATAATTGTCTTACTTGGCCTGCTGTTTGTGGTGCTGATTGGAGTTCAATATTAGCCAATGAGCCAATAGCCCTTCCCAACAAATCCAATCCAGAATATAACGTGCGTAAATTAACATTCAAGTCGAAATGTAGACAAGTACCTTGCTGCATAGCTATTGCCATCGCACTGTAAAATGCTTGCGGTGCAGTAAGATCAGCAAAATGAGCATTAACATGAAAACGGCAGCCTTTTTGCGCCGCTAAACTAAGCGCGTAACGCACAAACTCTTCGCCCACAGGGTGTTCACACAAAACATGAATGCCTTTATTAAGGCACTGCGCGGTCAAATTTTGCCCAGCCTCACCGGACACCGCGATACAAGCGATATCAATGCTGCCTGACGGGATCTGTTCTATTTGGGTAAAATGCGGTACCTGCATTTGCTGCGCATACTCAATTGAACGTTTGCTGCCCGTAGATAATATTCCCGCCAAAGTAAGGTTTTGCGGTTGTGTTGCCAACGCGCGAATATAGGTTGCGCCATAATTAGTACCACATACCAGTACATTCATTTGTTCATCCTTGATGTTATTTAGTTTTTAGGCTGCCGCTGACGTGTTACCTGCTGTTAGCATTAAGAGGTCACTTAGCGGCAACTGCAAATAATCAATCACTACGCAATAGGGTGAGGGTACATATTGACAACCTTACCCTTGAGTAACTGCTGCAAGCGTGGGTTATCAATCCGTTTAAATTGCTCCCCAAAATGAATTGGCTGCATATTTTTTCCCACCGCTCTGGCAACCCTAAATGGACTCAGTGCAACATCTGGAGAGGTCACATCGACAATGGCAACGTCAACATTGGCATTACATAACCTCTGATTTAGATCGGTCGCATCCTTCACAATGGGATATGGCCATTGATCAATATCAATCGAGTGTTCATCAGCTTGGCGCATGAAATCAAAAGCAGACTTGTTATTCATTTTAAAATAGTAGGCCGCGTGATCTTCTAGACTTTGTACTTCACCAACATGCTGTGGCACTTTGGCGCCCGTTCCCATCAGGTAACACAAGTAAGGCATGACATGCCCTTGCTCAAGTAGTGCTTTTTTCATCGCGACCGCAATGTCTCCATGACAAGCCAGTGCAACCGAAACTGCAGGTGTTCGTATCCCGTCACCAAACGCGAGACAAACCACCGTTGGCACATGAATACCGACGTCGAGCAAGTAGAGCTCTAAGCTCATTCCCATTGCCGTTAACTCATCCAACATCACCCGCATTTTTCCGTGATTAACAGCATCGAGTTTAAGTCGTTTACACGGATGCTGGGCATACCAAGTGAGCATCATGGCATCTCGTTCAATAAGCTCGTATGTTGCTCTAATTGCAGCATCGTCATTATCTTGCCCTGCCGCGAGCCCATTGGATGACACTTGGCTAAACTGCTCTTCATAAGGACAGCTAAAGTTAAAATAGCTAACTAATGACGGTACCCATACCGGTGTTTGAGTCCCTAAAAACATGCCTTTACTCCAGTGTATTTTTCGTTTTTTATTCCAACGAGAAAACGGAAACTGCGGTGTATGGTATTGTTTTTTTGAATATAGAACTAAGTCGTTTGGATCTAAATACTCTCCCGTCAGCTGACTAATTGAAGCGTAATGGCAATCTTCCAGACGGTATCTTGCAGCAGAGTATCGTTCAATAGCTTCGCCGATAGCGCTGATATGCGCAGACACACTGTCTAAACCTTTACCGGAACCAACATGCCCAGCGGCTCTGGGATCAAAGTGGCCAGACGTAAAGTTGGCCACATTGGCCGATGCCGTGATCGGAAAGTCAGGAAGCTGTGGAGAGTGTCCTGTGAGCTGACGGATAATGCCAGTCTTAGCATCTATCCAACCTTCAAAAAGATCGGTGACATCCTCAGCCGTACCAACACTATTTAGCGGATTGGCCTGTGAAATTTGATGTGCAGAAACAGCACTCATTGCCCCCACTTGCATGTTTGCAGCTTGCCGTTGACGCTCATTAATTGAATGGATATGAGCGGCCGCTGTATCGTGGTCATAGCCGCAGACCTTACACCAAGGTACAGGAATGATCTGATGCTGCTCTGCTTTATTGGTCACCAGATTCTGTACATTCACTTTTCCCACGAGATCGCTCTGAATGTAACCCACTAGCAGCTTCAACACTTCCATTGATAACTGGTGACCCGTCAACGCAGCCATCGAGGTTAACATGCTGCGAGCTCGGCTTGTTTGCTGATTTTTATAAGCTGTTTTTTCTAATTCGTGCGCCAAATCAGGTGCCACTTCAGTGCCTAATCGTCGTAAACGTAAACAGTTCCAGCATGCGTCAATTGCCGTTGTCTGCTGTGGTAAATTAACCGCCGGTCCCACCCAAGATTCCAATCCATCTAAACTGCCGTAGAGTGCAGGTAAACCCAAATGATGTAATGTTTTAGAGATTTGATAAAGCCAATGCTTGGCTTCTTTGCTGAGAGTCACCACCACCAGATCCCAAATGGGCTCACTCGCGATATGGATGCCGCAGTCGCCTTTTTCTAACGGTTGTAGCGTCACATTACACCAAGGCGCTTGTTGCTGTAGCAAGCCTTTTAATACCTCTCCCCGCAATAAGCCAAGGTTAGACTCACCGAACGGACGATGGCAAAGAATATCATCTGCCGAAATCAATTCATTATCAATAATATGAATATGCCCGACGCCAGAACAAGCCAGTTCATCAACCATTTTGACAGACCAAGGCTCGAGTCCAATAACCAGTAATCTTTTGTCCTTTAGTGCCACTTCCGAATGCTGACTGCTTGACCATGCATTGATAAATCGCTCGTGCATCGCCCAAGGCGGTTTAAAGTCGGTATTAGCTTCCACCTCCTCCACTAATCCATGTTGCTTTAGTAAAGCAATAATTGACAGCACACTGCTTTGGCTATAACTCGGAAGCTGGTCACAAACAGCCTGCTCGGTATTATCACCTCGCAGTAAAGGGACAATAACGGTTACAAACTCACTTACATCTTTGCCATGCAGTTGAAAGTCGCCAAGATCCGATTGTAATAACACACCATGAGCATTCGGTGTAATGGTGGCTGCTGGTGATAACAAAAGAGTGTTCATTTTATATTCCTTTAGTCCCAATAACCCTAGTGATTAACTAGCGTTATTAGGTCATTTGTTATTAATCCAAATTAACTAGTGGCACTCAATAAGCAGAATGTCACTGGCGAGCTGGCACACTGGTACCCTGGATCACATGGTCTACACGTGACGCATTGAGTCAGTGGATGACTGTAACAAGGTAAGCAAGTGACACATTGTGAGTTTGTGGCGGGTTGACACTGCACGCAATAAGAAACCGGGCTAGGCGAACAGGTCACACACTGCAGCGTGGGCTGACAAGTCAGGCATTGCAAACCAGTAGCACAAGGCGTTGGTTGACACTGTACGCAATAAGCAATCGGGCTCTGCGAACAGGGCACACACTGCAGCGTGGGCTGACAAGTCAGGCATTGCAAACCGGTAGCACAAGGTGTTGGTTGACACTGCACACAATAAGCAATAGGACTTGGTGAGCAGGTCACACATTGTACTGTGGGCTGACAAGGCACACAGTAATACACAGGTTCTGGTACACAGGGCGCACAATAAGCGACTGGACTCGGCGAGCAAGTCACACAATGCACAGTAGGAATACCTGGCAAACACTGTAATCCAGTCGCACATGGCGTTGGTTGGCACTGAACACAGTATGAAACTGGGCTTGGATAACACGTCACACATTGCACTGTCGGCTGACAAGGAGCGCAGTAGTAAATAGGTCCAGGAGCGCACGTTTCACACTTAATTGCTGGCTGAGCACACTGTACACAAAAACTGACTATGCCCGGATTACATAAGTTGATAGTGCAAGGCAAACAATTGTCACACTTACGAACCGCCTGACCACCATCGCATACCACGCATTCTGTCGTAGCACAGACTTGGCATTTATCCGCCGCTGTGATGTTGTGATAGTGAACTTCTAATTCTTTCACTTTGGACGTTAGCTCCGTCACCTGAAGCTGCAGATCCTTTATCGTTTTATCACTCATTTTTCATTCCTTGAAACTAAATTAATAGCTTAGATATTGCTAACAGATTGCCCCGAAATAAGCATTTTGAGACAGGTGAACGCCTCGAGTCGTGTTTCTATAGCTGTCACGACTCGAGAACGCTTTTTGACGCCAGAGCCAACAACGCCCAAGGAATCAAATGTGTTCTCGATCTTTAACAACAGAAAGTGGATTAAAAATCGGTCAAATAGGTTACTGAACTTTGGTCAAGGTGTTTGCCGTGATATGCGGAAACTTATAGGTCTTGTCACCGACGGGCAGATCTAATGTGATGTTTTGCGTATATTGCAGTTGTAGATGACCCGTTGATAAGTGCTCTATCCAATATGTGGTGGTAAATCGCGATACATCTGAGTGACTCTTCATAAATGGCGTATTGGCGATAGCGCCATGATTATCACTGTCAACTGTTAGCGCCGTCGTACTCGCAACGCTCACCCCTTTATCCGCTAATTTCAGTAGTGCACTATCAAGCACCGCATTGGGATTGATGCTTGGGTTGGTCGCAATATTTGGACCATAGGCGGCGCTAAATGCGTCTGGAGCAGCGATAGGCAAGCAGTTTGCAACGGGAATAGTTGGAGCACAGTAAGATCTAGTCACTCCGCCTAAGGCTAAAATTGAGTTTCCATGAGGAACCGAGACCTGCTTTACGATTTCAGTTAACGGACTTTGCGTTGGAATGGGATTTGGCGCTGGAGGTGTAGGAATGAAGGGCGCGGTATTGACTTCGTTTTGACCTTGCTGCGCCGACACTTGATGCAACCAAGAACCATTTTCAGCATGCACTAAGTCATCCGTCTGAGGCCCATCAGCAAAAAACACTCTTTGCTCATAGAACAAGGTGTATGAGTCTTGTTCGTACTGACCTCCTCGGTTTGCAACTTTGCCAGAGATTGCGCTGAAAGTAATAACTTCATAATAATTAAAGTTCTTTAAAATAAAGCCATTCGGTGCTGTGACTTGAGGGATAGGCATCACGTTAAAGCCACTAAATCGCTGGCTAACCCAGGTGCCAACGAGATCGGCTAACGGGCCTAACTTTTCAAGAACATCCGGCTTTTGATCGCCACCACCCGGCGCCAACAACGGAATATTATAATCAGGTACAAAAGGCGATGCTATCGGATGATTAACCGCGCACTGACGAGTTGAAGGTATAGCTTGGCTACATTTAGCGACTGGGCAACCTTGCGCTGAGCTAACTGATAATCCTTTATCAGCTACAGGACACTGCTTCTCTAAATCTGCCACAACTGACGATAGCTGTTGCACGCTCATGTCTAATTGTTCTAAATCTGGTTTTGCGTTCATTGTCATTGCTCCATGCTTTTACAATTAACCAAATCAAGGCTTCCATGCCCTGCCATAAAGGCATCAAACGACCTTTGAAATGGGAGTACTAAAAAACTAGCACAGCAATTCCAACGAAAAAATAGCACTTTATAAGGATAATTAGACTGCAACAACAATGATGAAAAAGGTTGAGTAAACGCGAGTCAAGTACATCTACAGCGGAATAAATGAGGACGCAAAAACACACTGCAACGCCCATCAAGTATGGGAAGTTAGCTAACCCTAAATGTAGGGTAAGATTAACGTAAGGTTTAGGTAAGGTTTACCGAAGAGAGGCAGTGACCGCACTCGCGATCACTCTAATACCAAAGCACTATAAAGCGCCTGAATGAGTCGTTAAAAACAGTCCCTCTAGCGGCCTGCTAATGCACTTGCTGGCGGTGTTTGGCTGGCTTTCCACGCGGGATAAAGCGTTGCGATAAGGCTCATCACAAAAGCGAGAGACACGACCGTAATCACATCGTTAACCACTAATTGTGACGGTAGAAAATCAATAAAGTACACATCTGCCGACAACAGTTGAATACCTAATACCGATTCTATCCCTTTGGCAATATCGCTGAGGTTGAGCGCAATTGTCACCCCTACAATAGATCCTATGATGCAGCCCAAAATGCCATTGAGTGCGCCCTGCACGATAAATATCAGCATCACCGAGGTCTTTTTCATGCCCATGGTTAACAAGATAGCGATTTCAGACTGCTTATCTCGCACCGCCATCACAAGTGTCGACACGATATTAAAACATGCCACAGCAATAACTAAAGCCAACACAAGATACATCACCATTCTAACCAATTGTATATCTTGATATAAATGTCCTTGAGTTCGAGTCCAGTCCGAAATATAAACATATTGCTTTTGGCTATAACCGAGGTCACGGATCAACATCGGCGCATCGAAAACATTTTTGACCTTAATACGCACACCGGAAACACCTTGTTCTAACTTTAACAACTTAGCCGCATAATCCATAGGCACATATGCGGTGGTTGTATCTAGCTCGCCCCCAAGTTCAAAAATACCAGAAACCACAAAGCGGTGACTTTTAGCGGCGGCTATTTTATTTTGAGACGAGTTATTATTGTTAGGCATATATAAGCTAATAGATTGACCAATCTCAATCCCGAGGTTATTCGCCAGCCCTTTACCAAGCACGATATTATTGTGCTTAGCTTCTTGTAAACTTTGCCAGCTCTGCTCAGACATGAAGTGACGAATATTTGATACTTTCGCTTCTTGCTCTATATCTATCCCCTGAACCGTTACCCCTTGAAAACCACCCGGCTTTTGCACCAGACCTTGCATCCGTACAAAAGGAGCCGCTGCAACAATTCCAGGGACTTTATCAGCATCCGCCACAACGGCCTGCCAATCATGTATTGGCTCATTCACACCGACTAACTCACCATGAGAAACGACCCCTAAAAGTCGCTCCTCTAACTCCTTCTCAAAGCCATTCATCGCCGATAATACGATAATCAGTACCGCGACTCCGAGTGCAATACCCGCAGTAGAGGCAAAAGAGATAAAGTTGATAAAACGGTTTGACTGACGGGCTAAATAAAAGCGCCACCCTATCCGCATCGCTAACAGGCTTTTCATCCAGTGAGCTCCTCAGCATTCACCAAGTAGCCATCTTTCATGTGTAACTGTCTATCCATTCTCGCAGCAAGTTGTTGATCATGAGTGACCACCACAAATGCTGTGCCTAATTGGGCGGCGAGTTCAGTGATCAATTCGTAGACGGCCTCACCACTATTAGCGTCAAGGTTACCGGTAGGTTCATCAGCAAGCACCAATTTGGGATCGTTAATCAAGGCTCTAGCGATAGCGACGCGCTGGCGTTCCCCGCCAGACAACTCCGCAGGAGTGTGTGCGAGACGATGGCCTAACCCCACTCGCTCAAGTAAAGCGGTCGCTTTACCTTCCACCTCTTTGCGTGTTTTACCCTGTATTAATGCTGGCATTGATACATTTTCCAATGCACTAAATTCAGGTAACAGATGATGGAACTGATAGATAAAACCAATATTATTATTGCGCACTTGAGCTTGGCGCTTGTTAGACAGTTGGTAGAGATCTTCATCGAGCATCGTCACATTGCCACTTGTCGGCCGATCTAAGGTACCCATAATATGCAGCAGTGTGCTTTTACCTGATCCAGAGCTGCCAACTATCGCAAGTTGTTCACCCTTGTAGACCTCTAAATCAACGCTATGCAACACTTGGGTTTCGACTGAACCATCGTTGTAACGCTTACTCACATTGCTCACTTTTAGCAATAATTCTGAATTCATTGTTAACTCACTATTCATGTCTAAGGGCACTCGCTGGCTGAACATTCGCGGCTCTTAGCGCCGGGTAAATGGTGGCTAATAGGGTAATGACAAGTGTGCCTATGACTATCGAGCTCAATTGATTAAAGTCGAGCTGTACTGGCAAATTCTGACCTGCGCCAAGAATAGAGATCCCTAACGCATTAGTGATCTCATTTAAATTAAGGGTTAATAACGCCCCCGTTGCCACCCCAGTAATCAAGCCTATGATGGCATTAAGCGAGCCTTGGATCATAAAGATCCCCATCACATTAGCCGTCGATAAGCCCTGGGTTTTTAACACGGCAACATCAGTAGTTTTATCCACAACCATCATCACTAACGCAGAGACGATATTAAACGCGGCGACCGCAATAATAAGGCTAAGCATTAATGACATCATGTTCTTTTCCATTTTAACGGCGCCAAACAGGTGACCATAAGTGTCATGCCAATCTGTGGTGGTCACTGTGTGGGAAAAATAATCCACCACGCTCGGGGCAATTTTTGCGGCATTGAAGGGATCATCAAGATAAACACGTAACTGTTTTACTTCACCGGCTTTTTGGCGCATTAAGCGCTGTGCATCGTCATGATGGATATAAGCGACGCTAGCATCAACTTGAGACCCCATTTCAAATACACCCGCCACGGTGAACTTTCGCTGGCTTGGCACCGGACCTAACGGCGTATAGACCACGCCATCTCCGCTCAGGACTCGTATTTTATTACCGACAACCACATCAAGTTTACGTGCCAGCTCAGCGCCCAATATAATTTGATACTTGCCAGAGAGCAGCGCGTCGAAGTTACCTGCATAGGTATTGCGCGTAAGGCTAAGCAGATTTTTTTCCTGTTCTGGGTATACACCGTAGATTTGCGCGGCGCCAATATTAGAGGCCGATTGCAGCATCGCTTGAGTCGACACACTCGGCGCGGCGCCCTGCACCCCTTTTAAGGCTGACAATTGAGTCACATCTTGCTGCCAATGTTCTAACGGTACGGGAGAATGAATCGTTAGTTGCGGCACGGCACCTAAAATGCGCTTTTTAAGCTGCCCTTCAAGACCATTCATCACGGAGCTAACAACAATAAGTGCAGCCACTCCAAGCAAAATGCCTGAAACAGAGAATATGGTAATAAACGATGCAAAAGCATTGGCTTTTCTTGCTCGCCAATAACGGTAGCCAATATAAAATGATAATGAAAAATTCATTAAAAAACCCAAATAAAGTCAACTCAATTCTGGCGCCAATACGATTGATAATAAAAAGATAATAACCTCTCTCATTTCAAACAATACTGCTCAGAGATACTCTAGAAATACAAAAGGAGAAGCAATTACGCCTCTAACCTTGCTAAATCATAAAGATGCGCATGATAATAGGGGTATTAGCCCCCTAAAGACAAGAGGCAAAACCATTGTTAAATGACTCTACCGCCTATTTTAGTATTAATCATGCTTTTGATGTCTATTTACAAGCTTGGGACAGCGGCCAACCTCTCCCGTCAGTGGAACAGCTGAGTTTTATGCTACCGCCGAGCCTACAACTTATCAGTGATATTAAAGTACTCGAGTCTGACTGCCTGTTGCAGTTGCGACACCTTGATGATGATGCCAAAACCGTTGTTGAATTCTTGAAATTACAATCTCGAAAAATTGATATGGTTTTACAACACGTTATCGGTAAAGAGGAGTATGAAGGCGACTACTATATCGGCAGTCATTTTGGGGGCAGCTCAATTAGATTAACCACCAATGAAGCGATAACAGTTGGTAGCCAGTTTAAAGTTAGCTTGAATATCAAAGAGGAGCTAGTCGCCCTGATCTGTTTCGCGACAGTGCAAAGCTGTTCATTGATAACCAATGAAGCAGAAGAAGCGCCGCAGGCCTTTAGCATTGAATTAGCTTTTAGTGTCATTCAAGACGCTGATGTGGAACAGCTGGTAAAAGCCAGCTTAAGCCTACAACAGAAACAACTAAAATTACGAAAGATAGCCCTGTAATCTAAAACCAGTTTTAACTGGCCAGAGCGACGGCAAGCCACTACAATACCAAGCAACTTTGCTGTTATTGGACTCGTTTCCTCGCCCTTAATGAATGCTTTTTCCGTATTGACTCCACCAGCAGTCAAGAGTGCTAAATTAGCACAAACGCTGTGTACTCTTGGTGGCGCTGCTCAAGCGCTTACGATCGCTAATATTGCTAAGCAACATCAGAACGTGACACTTGTTGTTACCGCAGATACGCCTAGTGCCATTGCGCTAGAATCTGAGCTAAATTATTTGCTCAGTGAAGCAGCAATTTCAATATGGCTATTTCCAGACAGGGAAACCCTCCCCTATGACAGCTTCTCTCCCCATCAAGATTTAGTCTCACAACGTCTTGAAGCGCTTTCGAGGATCCCTCAAGCGCAGCAAAGCGTAGTCATAGTGCCAATCACCACGTTAATGGTCAAGCTGCCCCCTAAATCCTTTTTGAGCGGTAATGTGCTTATTTTGGAGAAAGGCGATAACTACCAGCTGCATGATGTTAGAGAGCAATTAATCAATACTGGTTACCACAGTGTTGAGCAAGTATACGAGCACGGTGAGTTTGCGGTTCGTGGTTCGATTATCGATATTTTCCCTATGGGATCAAATCAGCCATTTCGTATTGAGCTATTTGATGACGAAGTCGAATCTATTCGACATTTCGATCCAGAAACCCAACGTTCTAGCCACGAGCTACCATCGATTCGACTGCTGCCCGCGAAAGAGTTTCCCACTGACAATGCTGCCATTGAAGGCTTTAGACAGCGTTATCGTCGCCGATTTGAGGTTCTCGTCAAAGAACCTGGCTCTATTTATCAAATGGTCAGTAAAAAGACCATGCCCGCAGGAATAGAAAATTACCTGCCGTTGTTTTTTGATGACACTGCGAGTCTGTTCGATTATTTGCCAGAAAAAACGCAATTAATCACTGTCGGTGATATTGAGACTGCCACCCAAGCTCATCTGCATGAAGTTGAAACTCGCTATGAAGATAGACGCGTGGATCCACTGCGGCCTTTATTAAGCCCGCAAGAGCTTTACCTTTTGACAGAACAGATCTTTAGCGCCTTTAAAGGATTGCCAAGATTTCAGTTAAAGACAGCGCCTTTTACCGGTACCGCAATTGAGGCAAAAGCATTAAAACTGCCTGACCTAGCTGCAAATCATAAACTGAAACAACCTCTTTTGCTCCTTGAAGAGTATGCCGCCTTAGGCGAGAGGATGTTATTCAGTGCCGAATCAGAAGGTCGCCGTGAAGCCCTTTTAGAGCTGCTCGGTAAGATAAAACTAAAGCCAACGCTATTTAGCCACTTTAACGAATTTGCTGCCAGTAAAACCAAATTAGGGCTGATTGTTTCACCCCTGTCTCAAGGTTGTGTGATTGAGAAAAAGACCGGTGGAAAATTCAGCTTAATTTGCGAAACGGAGCTGTTTGGTCAACGCATATCGCAGCGCCGCCGTCGAGACAAACAACGCCAGATCAGTAGTGATGCACTGGTTAAAAACCTTGCTGAGCTAAAAGTGGGCCAACCAATAGTCCATCTAGATCATGGTGTAGCGCGCTATCAAGGCCTAGAAACACTTGATACCGGTGGGCTTGTTGCCGAATATCTCGTGCTTGAGTATTCTGGCGGTGACAAACTTTATGTTCCCGTGTCCTCTTTACACCTCATCAGTCGCTACAGTGTTGGCCCCGATGAAGAGGCAAACCTCAATAAGTTAGGCAACGAAAGCTGGACTAAAGCGAAACGCAAAGCCATTGAGAAAATTCGTGACGTTGCGGCTGAATTATTAGATGTTTATGCCCGCAGGCAATCAAGGCCGGGTGAGGCTTGTCATATTGACCAAGAAGAGTACGCACAATTTGCCGGTAGCTTCCCGTTTGAAGAAACCGTCGATCAAGAAACTGCGATATCAGCAGTTATAGAAGATATGCGCACCCCCATGGCAATGGATAGATTAGTCTGTGGCGATGTGGGTTTCGGTAAAACAGAAGTGGCGATGCGCGCCGCATTTGTGGCCGTTAATGACGGTAAACAAGTGGCCATTCTGGTCCCAACGACTCTACTTGCACAGCAACATTTCGAAAATTTCCAAGACCGTTTTGCTGATTGGCCTTTTAAGATAGAGGTTATGTCACGTTTCAAAACAGCCAAAGAACAAACCCAGGTCATGAAAGACTTAACCAATGGCAAAGTGGATATTGTGATAGGTACTCACAAGCTGTTGCAATCAGAGGCTAAGTTCGAGAACTTAGGCTTACTGGTTATTGACGAAGAGCACCGTTTTGGCGTGCGACAAAAAGAGAAGATTAAGGCACTGCGTGCCAATGTCGATATCCTTACCCTTACCGCCACGCCGATCCCACGCACATTAAACATGGCGATGTCAGGCATGCGTGACTTGTCGATTATCGCCACCCCCCCCGCCAAGCGTTTAGCCGTAAAAACCTTTATCCGTGAATATGATGAAGCTACGATTAGAGAAGCGCTCCTTCGTGAGATTTTACGTGGTGGCCAAGTCTATTTCTTACATAATAGCGTGGAAACGATTGAAAAAAGGGCTGCAGAAATCAGTGAGCTGCTACCCGAAGCACGTGTTGTAACTGCACACGGACAGATGCGTGAACGCGAACTCGAGCGAGTGATGTCTGATTTTTATCATCAACGCTTTAATGTATTAGTCTGTACCACGATTATTGAAACCGGTATTGATGTTCCATCAGCAAACACCATCGTAATTGAACGGGCAGACAAGTTTGGTTTAGCGCAGCTGCATCAATTGCGAGGCCGTGTTGGTCGCTCGCATCACCAAGCATATGCCTATTTGATGACACCACATCCTAAAAGTATGACTAAAGATGCGCGTAAGCGATTAGAAGCCATTGGCGCACTCGAAGATCTTGGTGCTGGATTTATGTTGGCCACCCAGGATTTAGAGATCCGCGGCGCAGGCGAATTGCTCGGTGACGAGCAAAGTGGTCATATCTCTAAGATAGGTTTCACCCTTTATATGGAGATGCTTGAAGAGGCCGTTAAGATGCTCAAAGACGGTAAAGAACCGTCTCTCGATCAGATGCTACGTCAACAAAGTGAAATCGAGTTGCGGATCCCAGCCCTATTACCTGAAGATTATGTCAGCGATGTTAATATGCGTCTTTCGCTATACAAACGCATCGCTAACTGTAAAACAGAGAAAGCCGTCGATGAATTAAAAGTTGAGTTTATTGACCGTTTCGGTATGTTGCCCGAGCCCACTAAGAACCTAATGGCGCTAACACTCTATAAGCACCTTGCTACGCAACTGGGTCTTCGAAAGATCGAAATGCATGCAAAAGGTGGTAGCATAGAATTTGGCGACAATAATAAAGTGGATCCCACCTTTATTATTGGTTTATTACAGAACCAGCCGCAAATATATCGAATGGATGGCCCCAATAAGCTAAAATTCAGCATGCCATCAGAATCAGCCAAAGATAGGCTAGCACTCATAAAACTGTTACTTGAACAGTTGTCTCAACATCGCATTGGAGAATAATCGTGTTTAGACTATCAACAAATAAGTTAATAATCGCCCTCGCTGCTAGCGTTATTTCTAGTCTGTCGACAACAGCCTTTGCCCAAGAAGAGCGCTGGTTTGAAGTCGAGATCTACCTATATGAGCACAACGCGCCTACAACTGAGCAATGGCCAGATGAAGTCATTAACTCACGTCAACGTAAAACTGTCGATTTTATTACCCCGATGGTGAGTACTGATTTAACCGCAGTTAATATGGGGCTTAATGGCTGTACCTCTGCGGATTGGGCAACTGACAGCCTAAATTGTAATGAGCAGCTTAACTCAAATAACCAAGTTAAATCGGTAGCGGACATCCCGATGCTGATTGCAGCACCTAAACCCGCGACCGCTTATTTAGGCGATGGCGCTGTTTTATTGGCAGAAAGCCAAAGCCAATTTAAAGACATTATCGCGACATTAAAACGAGAGAAAGGCAATAAAAGCCTACTGCATATGACATGGCAGCAATCCATGCTTCCAAGAAACAAAGCCATTCCCGTTAAATTATATTCTGGAAATGATTACTCCAAGGATTATGAGCAAAATGGACAACCACTGCAGCTCAGTAATTTAAACGACGAATTGCCACAGTTTGATTTTATGAGCAGTGGTTTATTAGCTGATACCAAAAAACCAGTATGGAAGCTAGATGGAACTCTTAACATCTATCTTGAACATTATCTGTTCATAGAAACTGCGTTTAATTTACGTCAGGAGGGTGAGAAAACGGTTACCTTGGCTTATCACGACCCAGAAAGTTTTAGCAGTGATAACCTCACTGCGGAAACTGGATCTGTAACCACTCCCTTTTTGTATTCGATTCCTATGAATCAAAATAGGCGCGTTAGAAGCGACGAAGTGCATTACTTTGACCACCCGAAGATGGGAATGATCATTCAGATCCGAAAAATGGAACAACCTACCGCGCAAACTGAGATTGATATGACGAATCGTATCAGTAGCACCAGTGAAGCAAACCGCTTTTAAAGCGAATATATTCCCCAACGTGTTGGGTATCGCTCACTACAACTGCACAATAGAAAAGTCGAGGTAGATATCATCTGCCTCGTCATCTTCAACATAAACCCTATCGACTTTGGCTAGCGGTGCGCCGCTTTGACACCAATTAATCAACTTATCAACTGCAGGGTAGCTACCTTGTGCAAGCACTTGAACTGAGCCATCAGCAATATTACTCACATAACCGGTTAGACCCAGTGTCGTCGCTTGAAGCAATGTTTTTTGACGAAAAGAGACACCTTGAACCTTTCCAGTGATCTTAATAATGACGCGCTTCATAATTAACACCCACTCCGTAATATCAGTCTATGTAGAGAGAATAATGTTTGCTGCTAACCACTCATTCACCCAGCGCAAGGCTTAGGCTGCTTTTAACAACTTAGCCTATAGTTCACCATTGAGCAAAGTTGTGCAGACACATAAATCCACTAAATTCAAATGGCTTTAGTGGATTACAATCACCTATCGATAAAATAGCTTAACCAGCTTTAAAAGCCTTGATCCTATTTAACCGCGCAGCAAGCGAAGTAAACTTGTGGCTCTGTTCTTCATCCCATACGATATCGTAATAATCTTGTAATTGATTAGCAGTAGCATCGTTATCATTAACTTCATCATTTCGCGATAAAATACAAAGTGCTTTTTGACGGTTTAGCTCGCGGAAATCAGTGACACATTTATTGGCAATATCGGTGTACTCTTCGGGCCTGTCTATTCTGTTAACCATATTATGTTGTGGGGCGAGGTTAGGATTAATCAATACCGACTTAATCTTGTTTAAAAATCCTATCCTTTCCGCCCAAAAAGCCCCTAAACCCACACCTATGATTAGCGGTGATGTATCCTCTGAAGCAATAATATGTTTGCTAACTTCATTCAATAAATACTGCATATCATTTCTAGGATGCTGCGTACTGTAACTAACCAAACGCACATCTTCGTCAATAAATTGCAGTTGACGCATTTTATCGTGATTACCGGGGCTGGTTGCATCAAACCCATGTAAATACAGGATCATATAACGCTCCTCTGTCTATGCGAGTATATTAATAAGAGCTAACCTAACAAGCTAAGCGATAGAGTTCGTTGCGCTGCATCAATTTTTTAAAATTTTAGCAGCAATTGCCTTCGCTTTTTCCCAACGTTCATTATCTTGCAGTGCATTCGCCACAACCAACAAATTAGGTTTTAACTGGTTAGCAGTGATCTCTTGCTCTTGCTTAGGCCATTTAACACCATGGAGTACTTCGGTAGCGCCTAAACTGTCGTTACAGACCAATATCATGTTGCAACCTGCATCAATGGCAGCCTGCGCCCGCGCACAATAGCCTCCAGCAACAGCGGCTCCTTTCATCCCTAGGTCATCAGAGAAGATCACGCCGCTAAACCCAAGTTCTTTACGCAGCACATCTTGCAGCCAAAAAGTAGAGAAGCCAGCGGGGTTTGCATCAACATTAGGATAAATAACATGTGCAGGCATGATCCCTTGCAGTCGTTCCTTCGCTATCAGCTGTTTAAACGGCTGCATGTCATTAGCAAAAATAGCCTCTTTTGATCTTAAGTCAACTGGTTTAGCGATGTGCGAATCAGCCTCGACACTGCCATGCCCTGGAAAATGCTTACCCACACTTGCCATTCCAGCTTGCTCCATTCCAGTAATAAATGCATTTGCGAGTAATTCGACCTCAGCTTTATTATCACTAAAACTACGCTTGCCAATCACTTGGCTAACACCATTGAGATCAAGCACAGGGGCAAAGCTCAAATCGATATCGATTGCGAGTAGCTCTATTGCCATTAAAAATCCAAGCTCTGTCGCCCAAGCGCTTGCCAGTCTGAGATCGCCTTTAGCCGCAGGTAATATATCGCCCATTGCGGGTAATATGGTGAAATCGTCTCTAAAACGTTGTACCCGCCCCCCCTCTTGGTCGACCGCAATTAAAATATCAGCACGAACAGCCCTTATAGACTGAATGAGCAGTATCAATTGGTTGCGATCGGCATAGTTACGGCTAAACAAGATAAGGCCACCAATCATTGGGTGGGATAGTTGTTTTGCTTCATCATCACTTAAAAATGTTGACTCAACATCTAACATCAAATAACTCATATGACCTCTAAAAATTCATTAAGGGTAGTACCCATGCAAAAAAAGGAGCAAAAAAACGCAAAAAAGGTTCAAGAATAACAACCCATATCATTGTTAAATAATGCTTTATTCGCGTAAAGCTAAACGTGACATTACAAATTACACATGCCACACCAAAATTAGTTTTTCTAATGCTTTATAACTAAATTAAAAAAAACTAATGCTATATAAAAAGAAAAAGTATGGGATACTTTTTACACCAATTAATTCAAGCAACTAAGATTAACATTAAGCATAAGTTTTTTACGCTGATTAATCGACATATACAACCATATGTTCAATTAACCACACGGTAATGATCTTAGTGATATTGGGTATAACTAGAACAATAAAGGTTTAGCATGATTAGTGTATTCGACATGTTCAAGATAGGCATTGGCCCATCAAGTTCACATACTGTAGGCCCGATGAAAGCGGGTAACATATTTATTAAAGATCTCACCAAACAAGGTCTTTTTGAAACGATTGATGAGTTACGTTCAGAGCTGTTCGGTTCATTAGGTCAAACAGGTAAAGGCCATGGCACCGGTAAAGCCGTTATACTCGGCTTGATGGGAGAAGCACCTGATACCGTTGATACCGATAAGATTGACGCTATTTTAGAAAATGTTAGCAATAATGAAAAGCTATTGTTGAGTGATGGCCGTGAAGTGAAATTTTCTCGTGCAAACGGTGTCACCTACCATCGACGCAAAAGCCTACCCGCTCATGCTAATGCCATGACCCTTTATGCTTATACTGACGGGAAATGCATCTATGAGCGTACCTACTACTCTGTTGGTGGTGGCTTTATTTTGGATGAAGATGAAATCAAAGCCCAAGATGCCTCTCCAGCTACCCCCATCAAATCTGCTCCTTATGATTTTGAGTCAGCTCAACAACTTCTTGAACTCTGTACCGAAAACGGCTTTAGTATTTCATCATTAATGATGGCTAATGAGCTCAGTATCAATGACTCTGACGCCATACAGAAACAGCTTTGGGAAATTTGGCAAACCATGAAGTCCTGTGTTGAACGTGGTTACCAAAAAGAGGGTATCTTGCCCGGTGGATTAAAGCTAAGACGCCGTGCGCCATCGCTTTATCGTCGCTTAAAAGCGGAAGGTAAAAGCGTGGTAGATCCTTTTACTGCCATGGACTGGGTAGACTTATTTGCGCTTTCAGTCAATGAGCAAAATGCGGCTGGCGATCGCGTTGTCACCGCTCCCACAAACGGCGCAGCAGGCATCATTCCAGCCGTCCTTAGCTATTACGATATGTTCGTGCAAGAAGTGGATATGGACGTTTGTTGTCGTTACCTGCTTACTGCAGCTGCTATTGGTATTCTTTACAAAAAGAACGCATCAATCTCAGGTGCTGAAGTCGGCTGCCAAGGCGAAGTCGGTGTGGCTTGTTCAATGGCCGCAGCTGCGTTAACCGAGATCATGGGCGGTACTATAGAACATGTTGAAAATGCCGCTGAAATCGGCATGGAGCATAACTTGGGCTTAACGTGCGATCCTGTCGGTGGTTTAGTACAAGTTCCCTGCATTGAACGTAACGCAATGGGCGCAGTTAAAGCCATTAACGCTTCGCGCATGGCAATGCGCGGAGATGGTAACCACAAAGTGTCTCTAGACAAAGTCATCAAGACGATGATGGATACCGGTAAAGATATGCGTAGCAAGTATAAAGAAACCGCTAAAGGTGGCTTGGCTGTTAATATCGTAGAGTGTTAATTCACACTCTTTCCATAAAAAACCTCGCTATTGCGAGGTTTTTTTATGGGCTATTGAACGCTGTTGACTCAATGACGGTTCGTCATTGAGCTTAACTACCTGACTGGCAGTTGCATATCTTCAAACATCGCTTCAATCTGCTGTGCATCCCGCAAACCGACGGCTTTTTCGACAACCGTACGAGTTAAATGAGGTGCAAAATGCTCAATAAAGTCGTACATGTAAGTTCTTAAAAAATTACCCTTTCTGAAGCCAATCTTAGTGGTACTGTGAGCAAACAGGTGGCTTGCATCAATAGCGACTAAATCTTTATCCATATGCTCGTCTATTGCCATTGAAGCAATCACACCAACACCTAAACCTAATCTAACATACGTTTTAAGCACATCGGCACTGGTTGCACTAAAGACAACACGAGGCTCAAGACCTGCGCGGTTAAATGACTTTTCAATCTCTGAGGCGCGATCAAAACCAAATACATAAGTGACTAATGGGAAACGACCGAGATCTTCAATGCTGATATGGCTTCTAGAGGCTAACGGGTGATCACGGGTTACCACTATTGAGCGGTTCCAGTGATAACACGGCAACATAATAAGATCGCTATAAAGGTGCATCGCTTCAGTGGCAATGGCAAAATCTGCATCACCACGGGCAGCCAATTCACTGATCTGTGATGGTGTGCCTTGATGCATATGCAGGTTAACCTTAGGGTAGCGATCAATAAATCCTTGAATAATATGCGGTAAAGCATAACGGGCTTGAGTATCTGTGGTGGCAATATTCAATTCACCTTGATCAGGCTTAGTGTATTCCTCTGCCACTTTCTTAATGCTTTCTACTTTACCCAGAATGTCATTAGCGATGCTAATCACCTGCAGACCAGCAGGCGTAACATGGGTTAAATGCTTACCACTACGGCCAAAAATTTGAATACCCAGTTCATCTTCAAGCATACGCACTTGCTTACTAATACCAGGTTGAGAAGTATAGAGGTTTTCCGCGGTCGCAGAAACATTGAGGTTATGGTTAACCACCTCTGCAATATATCTAAGTTGCTGCAACTTCATCTTTAGTCCTTCTCTTTGGTAGGCTTACAGATCCATGAATAGATAAGCAATGACGCATTTAGTATAATTATTCGTTATAGTATAACCGAATAATTATACTTAAATGGAATATAGCACAATAGTCAACTCCTGCGAACTGATAATAGCCAAACCATGATGAAGTGACTATCCTAGAATGTTGATTTATAGTAGCATTAAAAGCACTGTAAAATATTTGGACCCTCTATGATTATCGTTTCAGTCTTTGTCTTGATCGGTGTTTTACTGCTACTTATTATCGGCATTAGCATCATTCAACAACAAAAAGCACGTGTGGAAGCTGAGAGACGCACAGAGCTTGCTCGACAGAGGGCGATCATTGATGAAACAGAAGATGTGCTTTCTAACACTGGGCTTATTCCTTGTTCCAGTAATATAATACTCGTGCTATATAAAAGAATAGAAGAAGCACTCAATATTGCCGCCTCATTATCCCCTGCGCAAAAAAATGATTATGAACGCCGACTATACGATTTGCGCAGCCAGATAGAAGTACTCAACAATGCTCCTAAGTCTACTCCTGCCATTGAGCTGTTTAGGCTACCTGATAATGATAGACAAGTGCTCACGTTAGTTCAGACGCTTAAGAAAATGAAAGCAATACTCAGATCTGAGCATAATAAGGGACGAGTAGAGCCCGCTATCTTTAGCCAAGAAGAGCAGACCATAGACAACCTTCAACTTAGAATTAACGTTGACTCAATGCTTGCAAGAGGAAGAGCAGCTTGCTTTATGAAGCAGTACGGATCCGCCAAGCAGATGGTCACCAAAGCTTTGTCGACCTTGCATACCATTAAAGCACAAACGCCCAATGATCCTTTCATTGCAAAAAAAGTCGATGAAGCTAAAACAATGTTAGACGAGATTATGGGGGCACAGAAATTAGCCCAGCCACAAGTTGCCAAACCTAAAGCAGATGAAGATGACATTGACGTGCTGTTCCAGCCAAAACGGAAGTGGTAGTCATTGATACAATATGCGAAAAATGGTCATTGGTCTAATCAGAAGCTAGACAATTGACCAAATATACTCAAACAACTTGAGTATAAAAAAGACATTAAAAAGCCCCGATATATTCGGGGCTTTTTATTAAGCTTGCAAACCTAGTACATTACTCTGCTTCAGGTTCTGCTTTAGGTTTTGCTTTAGCCTTTGGCTTCGCTTTGGCTTTAGGCTTAGCTTTGGCTTTAGGTTTTGCCTTTGCCTTAGCTTCAGCAACCCACTTACCGTCAATAAACTTGGCATTCCACCCCGTCGCTTTACCATCAACATCAGTCGCAACGTATTGCTCTTTTGTCTTTCGGCTAAAGCGCACAGACGCTAAATTACCATCATCATCAGCAACCGGTGCATCAGCAAGGAAAGCGTACTTAGGCCATAACAGCTCTCGGTACTTCACCAGCTCTTCCACTAATGGGCCACGCGTTTCACGCGACTTAGGGAAAGTGCTGGCAGCAAGGAAGATCCCTGCGGCGCCATCTCGTAATACAAAATATGCATCAGACTTAATACATTTAAGGTCTGGCAGGTGAATTGGGTCTTCTTTTGGTGGCGCTGCTTCACCGCTTTTTAGCAATTTACGCGTATTCTTACATTCAGAATTAGTGCAACCAAAATATTTACCAAAACGACCATTTTTAAGTTCCATATCGCTTTGACAACGATCGCACTCAATAAGTGGCCCTTCATAGCCTTTAATCTTAAACTGTCCCTCTTCGATTTCAAAACCTTCACACGTTGGGTTATTACCACAAATGTGCAATTTACGTTTTTCATCAATGAGGTAGCTATCCATTGCAGTGCCGCATATACCACAGCGATGTTTCGCTCGTAATGCTTCAGTTTCCGCATCTTCACCGCTTTCACTTACCGCTTCTTCGCCAGGCGTTAAGTTTAAGGTCGTCTTACAACGCTCTTTAGGTGGCAACGCATAACCTGAACACCCTAGGAATACACCCGTTGTACCGGTGCGAATACCCATTGGACGCTCACAGGTAGGACACTTAATATCTGTCAGTACCATTTCATTAGGACGCATACCGCCCTCTTCAGGTGGTAATTCAGCGTGCTCTAACTGCTTGGTAAAGTCTTTATAAAAACCATCGAGTACTTTCTTCCAATCCAGCTTGCCTTGAGCAACATCATCTAACGTCTGCTCCATGCTTGCGGTGAAATCATAACTCATTAAATCTTGGAAGCTGCCGACAAGTCTGTCACTGACAATTTCACCCATTTTCTCAGCATAGAAACGACGGTTATCAACCTTAACGTAGCCTCTATCTTGAATGGTCGAAATAATCGTTGCGTAAGTAGACGGACGACCAATACCCCTTTTTTCCAGCTCTTTAACTAATGAAGCTTCACTATAACGTGCCGCTGGCTTAGTAAAGTGCTGCTTAGGCAAGAGCTCTTTGAGCTCAACTTTATCGCCTTTAGCGACGACAGGCAGTGTATTGTCTTCTTCGTTCTTTTTCTTAACGGCAATTTGAACTCGCGTCCAACCGTCAAAACGTAATGTACGTCCAGTGGCTTTTAGCTCGTAGTCACCCGCTTTTACCGTAAGACGACTAGCGTCATACTTTGCAGGCGTCATCTGACATGACACGAATTGACGCCAGATCAGCTCATACAAACGCTGAGCATCACGCTCCATATCACTTAAAGATGCAGCTGTTACTTTCACATTCGACGGACGAATCGCTTCGTGAGCTTCTTGTGCGCCCTCTTTGCTACCATAACGAATTGGAGCTTCAGGCAAATACTTATCACCAAAATCTTTACCAATCATTTCGCGCACATTATCTAGTGCTTCTTGGCTTAAGTTGGTTGAATCGGTACGCATATAAGTAATATGGCCCGCTTCGTATAAGCGCTGCGCCATCATCATGGTCTTTTTAACACCATAACCTAAACGCGTACTTGCAGCTTGCTGCAGCGTTGAGGTGATATAAGGTGCTGACGGCTTGCTTTGCGTTGCACGATCTTCACGTGCTGCGACAACAAAACTAGACTGCGACAATGCACTTACTGCGGTGTCAGCTTCAGCTTGAGTCACCGGGTTAAAAGCTTTGTCCTGGTACTTAACTACCTGCATTTTTAGCATGTCATCGGCTAAAGTATTTAACTCAGCATGAACATCCCAAAACTCTTCAGGCACAAACGCTTTAATTTCGCTCTCACGCTCAACAACCAACCGAACGGCGACTGACTGAACTCGACCCGCAGATAAACCACGCGCCACTTTTTTCCAAAGCAACGGTGAAGCCATAAAACCAACGACACGGTCCAAGAATCGACGCGCTTGCTGCGCATTGACCATATTGGTGTCCAGCACCGACGGCTGACTAAATGCGTCTTGAATCGCTGATTTAGTGATTTCATTGAACACAACGCGTTGATAGCGTGACTCGTCTCCACCAATCACTTGTTGGAGATGCCATGCAATAGCCTCCCCCTCTCTATCCAAATCGGTTGCGAGATAGATGTGGTCAGCAGATTCAGCGAGTGCTTGTAACTCTTTTACGACTTTCTCTTTGCCTGGAAGCGTTTGATATATCGCTTTCCAACCGTTGTCGGGGTCTACTCCCATGCGTGCGACTAAAGCTTGTTTAGCTTTTAAACTCTTATATTCAGCCTTCTCCTCTGGAGACATCTTCTTGACTTCAGCTGGTGTTTTACTGATCACCTTAGCGTCTTGACTCGACGATGTAGGAAGATCACGGATGTGACCTACACTCGACTTAACGATGAAATCTTTGCCTAGATATTTATTAATAGTCTTGGCTTTGGCCGGTGATTCGACGATTACTAACGATTTACCCATAGATTACTTTGCGCCAACAAGTTTCAAAACTCTGAAAATTTTCCCCATATATAGAGGGTTGTGTAAAAACTTTCAAGCTAATCCCTCTTTTATTTGAACTGGAGTACCATTTTCAAGCGTTTTTGAAATAAATGTGAAAAAAATTAGTGCTTATTTAAAAACTAATATTTCATTATTAGTCATCAAGTAAGTATTAGTTGTGAATTTTGATGCAAATTCACCATTTTTATAAATTATACCCAGCTTGTTTAGGCTTTGAGCTTAAGTATACTGAGCTCAATAATTACAACTCAGGAATAGAAATAGCACCTGAGCTACCCTAAAGGATAAAGAATGAAGCATTTTGAAGCCAATTTCGACGGACTTGTTGGCCCAACACATAATTACGCGGGTTTATCATTCGGCAACGTTGCCTCTTTAAACAACGCCGCCGCGACATCTAGCCCTAAAGATGCTGCCAAACAAGGGATCAAAAAAGCCAAAGCACTTGCAGACTTAGGTTTAGTACAAGGTATGCTTGCCCCTCAAGAGCGCCCAGACCTTCACACACTGCGTAGAATCGGTTTTACCGGCTCAGATGCTGCAGTATTAAATAAAGCTGCCAAAGAAGCTCCTGCGTTGTTACGCGCATGCTGCAGTGCCTCAAGCATGTGGACTGCAAACGCCGCAACGGTATCACCGAGCGCCGATACTCACGACGGTAAATTGCATTTCACTCCAGCAAACTTAGTCGATAAACTTCATCGCAGCATTGAACCTGTGACTACAGGTAATATTCTTCAAGCTACATTTAACGATAGCCGTTATTTCAAGCACCACCAACATTTACCTGAACACGCAAGTTTTGGTGATGAAGGTGCAGCCAACCATACTCGTCTTTGCAGTGAATATGGTCATGCCGGTATTGAACTATTCGTTTACGGTCAAGAAGCGACGAATCCTTCTGCGCCGAAACCACAAAAGTTTCCAGCACGTCAAACATTAGAAGCGTCCCAAGCCATTGCTCGTCTGCATCAATTAGATGATGACGGCACGGTATACATGCAACAAAATCCAGATGTCATTGATCAAGGTGTGTTTCATAACGACGTCATTGCAGTCGGTAATCAAAACGTTCTTTTTTATCATGAGCAAGCATTTTTAAATACACAAGCTAAATTTGAAGAGATAAAACAAAAGTTTGGTGAATCACCATTACATTTTGTCGAAGTACCAACGGCAAAAGTCGCGATCCAAGATGCGGTAAGAACCTACCTGTTCAATACTCAAGTGGTCACATTACCGTCTGGTGAAATGGCAATCATTGCGCCGACTAACTGCCAGGAAAACCCCGCTGTACATGCCTACTTAAGCGAGTTGGTCACGTTAGGAACACCGATAAAACAGGTCCATTACTTTGATGTGAAGCAGAGCATGCAAAATGGCGGCGGGCCAGCATGTCTGCGACTACGCGTGGCGATGAATCAAAATGAAGTGGCCGCTGTTAACCAAAATACCCTGATGAACGATGCGTTGTTTACGCGACTAAACTTATGGGTTGATAATAATTACCGTGACCGCTTATCAGTGGCTGATTTAGCTGACCCGCAGTTACTGATGGAATCTCGTACAGCACTTGATGAACTCACACAGATCATGAAGCTAGGCAGTGTGTATCAGTTCCAAAGATAATAATTATCTCAATTATTAATTATGCAAAAAAATGCCGCTATTTAGCGGCATTTTTTGATTGTTCTCCTAATTACCCATCATCTCTCACATTGACACTAAAGGTAACGGGATCACCATATTTGGTTGTAACCGTTATCGATAATAAACCTGATGACTTTTTATTTTCGGTCGATTCCCTACTAAGTGAGAATGCAAATAACAGTGGTTTATTAGAACTATTATTCCCAATTTTGTATGACTGAGTTGAGCTCGATAAGTCACCATTATCGGTACTTGCAGTGATTGTCGTACCATTAGACAATGTGTTGTTATTTAAGTCTGAGAGGAACAGATAAACTGTTTTAGATGATAACCCCAAGTCTACTTCAGGTGTAACAGGATCGCTATCATCATCGACCAAATTGACTGTTAAATCAATTTCAATGACAGGCGTTATATTGCCTGCATCATCAATATCAACAAGTCGACCATATGGAGTAGAACCAGACATTACTAGGGTCAAATTTCTAAACACATTTAGCTGAGCTTGAGAGTTATCAACTCCAGTTTGAGTACAGTTTGCAGAAGAAGAACTTGCACACAATAAGCCTGTATAGAAGCCGTCTACATCATCAAAGCTGCCATTACTATTATAATCAATAAACTCTTCATTGACTGCGCCAGCTGGAATTGAAGCTCCACGATAAAACCCATCTTCGTTGTGATCAGTAAAGGCTTCGGTTAGATCAGTCCAATCTTCACCGAAATCATATTGACCATTGCCATTTAAATCAACAAAGCTTTCTTCACCGATTGCATAGGCTGTTATTGTTGCTCGACCTGGACGAGGCTCCTGAATGATAAAATCAGTACCACTTGCTAAATTACTTCCAATACAAGGTGGTGTGCTTGAACCGTCAAACGGGGCTGTGCAAGTAACAGTGACACTCTCAAAAGGGCGTGGATTTTGGCTAGTCCAATCAAGCGAGCAAGCTCCTGTTTTATCAATTGTTTGACAGCTTGCTGCAACATTGCCACCTTCAGTTCTAAAATTAATAACCGTACCTGCAGGAACTGGGTTATTGAAGTGATCAGCTGAACGGATAGTAATTGATGCGGATTCACCATCATGTTCCCAACCTTCAAGGTTTAATTCGGTAGATGAAAGACTAAAGCTATTGAAATCAGCCAAACCCGTTGTGACCGTTAAACTATCTGACACATTTGCGACTATCGGATTACTTGCATCTGCACTATCTTGCCAAACCGCAAAGACCTTCACTGGTGTAGACACCGTGCCTGAACGCACGGTGACTTCCACGTCGCCATTTGCATCGGAGTAAGCAACTGCGTACTTATTTGGTTCACTGATATCTAAAGGATATTCAGAGTCTCCCGATTTAGGGAAGTTTGGACAATTAACATAATCATTAGCTAATGGAGCCGGCGTTAATGTCATTCCTCCAACATCCGTTGATAGCTCAAAACAAACCCTTTCAGAGCCTGCAGCTTGTCCTACCTCATTTAATAATTTAAATGAAACTAATGATGTTTCTGAACGAGAACCCGTACCACTTAATCCACCTGATACTTTTATAGCAAGCTCTGATGGTGAAGCAGTTACAAACTCAATCGCACCGACCTGCACAGGGCTAATAATAATATCTGCTGTAGCACTAACGGTTGAGGCTCCAGTAATGGCTGAAACAGTTACAGTATCAGTGCCTTCGCAATTAATGCTTCTATAAGTAGCAAAACCTTTACCTGCATTAGTTACCACTGGAGAATCAATAACAGATGATCCAGCAGCCATACACTGTGACGTAAATTCAAGAGTAAATGGCTGACTTGTCTCTATAAGCCCACTTGAATCTTTTACTGTGACTTCGATTACCGTTGAGCCACCAGCAGGCAATGTACCAGAGCCTATATAAGTTGAAATATCAAGACTAATATCTACCCGACCTATTTCAAATGCCTTCGTAGAAGTCACTTGCTTCACTTTCAAAGACACTTCACCAGCGCCCACATCTCCATTTGAATAGAGATCTAACACAGCTTTGCCGTCCGCATTAGTAATCGCTGTGGCAGAGTTAGGGCTAATCGCACCAAGTGTGGTACCCGCACTGACTAAAACTTGTTTGAGAGGTTGGTTAGAGCCTTCTAGTTTTATCGTTGCCCCTAAAATACCAGGACGTAGATTAGTGATATTATCTGTGATTGTGCAAAGCTCAAAATTCTTCAGTGCTTTATCGAAGCCAGCAACTCCATTGCAATCATAAATTTCAAAACTAATTGAAGGATCAGCAGCCACAGGATCAATATCGTCACCAGCAGTCACAAAGCTTAACGATGCAACGCTAGCTCCATAATTAGCACTTACAGTCGCAGCACCTTCAACAGTACCTGCGGTAATTAACAATTCAGCACTACCTGCACTATCCGTTAATGATGTGCCAATAGAAGGCAAGAAGTCACCTAAAGTACTCGTAAATGATATTAATTTTTGACTGAGAGGATTGCCATCTCTATCTGACAAAAATACTTGTACTTTACCAGGGTTTGCCTGGCTTACATTTGAAGTTTGATTTCCGCTTAAGTCTAATAACGTAATTGCTAATGAATTATTTTCACCATCACCACTAGGAGCATCACCAGCCACACTATAATTAAATGTGTCTGAAATTTGGTCAGCTCCTAATGTGAATGAGACCTCAGCAGTACCAGCTCCCTCAACGATACCAGTCAACAGTGTCACTTTTGCGATACCGTTAGCATCTGTTAACGCATTCCCTGACGTAGGATTAATGGCACCTTCACCTATTAGAGAGAAGTTAACCACTTCGTTAGACACTGGAATACCATTATTAAGCAAAGCAGCGTTAACAATACCTGGAGCAGTAAGTGTTATATTCCTGTGTTCATTACCGGCAGAATTCTCAATCGATAAAGTGATTGTATAAGTATCAATTGGTCGAACAATGACTTCGTCACCTAATGTATCAAAGCCGATGCTGGCCGTTGAACTTTCAACAGCCACTAGCACTGAGCCCGCACCTGCAACATCACCCGCATTTAATTGTACTTTCGCTACACCAGATGAATCGGTTAACGCGCTGCCTGAACTAGGCTCTAAATTGCCTAATGTACTTGAGAACTTGGCAACCTTACCGACCAGCGCCGTACCATTAATATCTAAGTAAGTCGCCTCTACTGTTGCCGGAACCGCATTACTCACTTGTGTAATATCACTGCCCGAGGCATCTAATAATTTAATCGATAAACGATTACTGCCAACCGCCACGCCATCTCCCGCCAAGTAAAAGCTAATAGATGTTGATAAACCTATACCCGATATATTAACAGTAGCTGCTGTTTCAACGTTTGCAGAACGAACTTTAATGGTCGCTTTGCCTGCTGCGTCTGTTAATACCTTACCGCTTTGAGGTTCAAATCTGCCTAAAGAGCTATCACTAAATGCAAAAGTAATCACTTCATTAGATAAACCTACCCCAGATGAATCAGCTAAAGCTACATTAATATAAGCTGGTGATGAATCGCTCACATTTGAAGTGTTTTTCCCATTTTCATCAACTAATAAAGCTGAAATACTCGATGTTCCAGATACGCTAGCATCACCTTTAGAAGAAAAATTAATGTTAACTGGATCTTGATCATCAATTTTTACTGCAACAGATCCCGCCCCCTCTTTATTTGCAGCTATTAACTTGATTAAAGCAAGGCCGTCTTTATTCGTTAGGGTTGTGCCACTATTAGGAAAAAATGAAGCTAACTCTGCATCGTTTAGACTAAAAGTAACAAGATTATTTGGAATTGAATTTCCAGCTGGATCAAGATATTTGACATAAATATAACCTGGTGAATCAAAACTGATATTGTTTATAGGATTATCCGCTGCATCTTTTAACAAAACTTGGATAATATTTCCGCCGATGACAGCTCCATCGCCGGCCATAGTTACACCAGTAGAAGTTGACTCGCCACTATCTATAGATGCTATTACAGTTACAGCCCCCGGCTTAGTCGATGTATTCAATGTAATCTCGGCAACTCCATTAGAATCCGTCTTAACAGTTCCTGATTCTGGAGAAAAAAATCCGAAAGACTCATCAGATAAAGAGAATGCTACTACTTTGTTACCTAACAAGCCTACAGTTGAACTTTCAACTGTTACTTTAAGAGTTACTGGTGAACTTGCAGAAACATCATTGGAAGATGTGTCTAATACTATAGAAATTACTTCCGGCTCTGGCGTCCCTCCATCACCAGGATCAGAAGATATACTTCCTCCCCCCCCACAACCAACGAGAAAAAACGACCATATTAACGCAATAAAAATACTATAAGCTGACTTCATTGTCAGGCTCCCTGTTACTCAGATTATGATATCCGGTAATTATCTGATTACCTAGGAGCTTACATTACACAATTACTAAGCAACTTATCTACAACGAAAGCCAGTAAATTAATAAATAACATTAAAAACTTTAACTTTTAGCCCATTTCAACTGTGGCACTTTCTTGCTAGGCTTTAATCTGCAAATTGAAAGCATAAAAATTATACAGGAAGCACTATGTCTGCTACGAAAACAAAAAAATTTGGCCTGACGAGTAAAATTTTACTCGGTATGACGTCAGGTATTATTCTCGGGTTAATTCTTCGTAACCTTTTCCCTGAAAGTGAATTCATCAAAGATTACATCACCGAAGGTTTTTTAAATGTCATCGGTACCATATTCATCTCAAGTTTGAAAATGTTAGTGGTGCCTTTGGTCTTTGTATCATTGGTCTGTGGAACGTGTTCTTTAAGTGAACCTTCCAAATTAGGTCGTCTGGGTGGAAAGACCCTCGCGTTTTATCTATTCACTACTGCTATCGCACTCTCAATGGCAATCCTTATCGCCATTGCCATTCATCCTGGTCACGCAACAATGGTGACGGAGAACATGCATTTTGATGTCAAACAAGCGCCAAGCTTAGCTGACGTCATTATTAATATTGTGCCGACTAACCCACTGCAAGCGATGAGCGAAGGTAATATGCTGCAGATCATCATATTTGCGGTTATTTTTGGTTTTGCAATCTCACATATTGGTGAGCGCGGTAAACGCGTTGCAGCATTGTTTACTGACCTTAATGAAGTCATCATGCGTGTTGTTACCTTAATCATGCAGCTTGCGCCGTATGGTGTATTTGCATTGATGGCTAAACTGGCATTGACTCTGGATATGAAGACCTTTGGCAGTGTGGTGCAGTACTTCTTTGTTGTCCTTGGCGTATTGCTCATCCATGCATTTATCGTCTACCCAACATTGTTAAAGTTATTCTCAGGACTCAACCCCTTTACCTTTATTCGAAAGATTCGCGATGTACAGTTGTTTGCCTTCAGTACCGCAAGTTCTAACGCAACCCTTCCAGTGACGATTGAAACCGCTGAACACCGCATGGGCGTCGATAATAAAATAGCTTCATTCACGCTACCGCTAGGGGCTACCATCAACATGGATGGCACCGCGATTATGCAGGGGGTGGCAACGGTATTCATTGCGCAAGTTTACGGTATTGATTTAACCATTACTGATTACGCCATGGTGGTGATAACAGCAACATTAGCCTCTATTGGTACGGCTGGCGTGCCAGGGGTCGGACTTATCATGCTAGCGATGGTACTGAATCAAGTCGGTCTACCGGTAGAAGGTATCGCACTGATTATCGGTGTCGATAGATTACTTGATATGGTGCGTACAGCCGTTAACGTCACTGGTGATACAGTGGCAACTGTTGTGATCGCTAAATCTGAAAATGAGTTTGATGAAGATATTTTCAACAATACTCAAGCAGGTAAAGTGGCACCGGGTTTTAACGCTCAAGTTCACGCTGAAGAGAAGTAAGCAAAGCTTAAAATCTGTGTAACAAAGGCGCCTATATCGGCGCCTTTGTTGCTTATGCTCTAGGTGGTGACGGTGTTTCCTCGTCATGATATCACTTCATCAACGGCAAAACTTTTAAGCTATGCTCAGCATATTTTGCTAACTTAATGCATCGCCGACCATAAAAAAGCCATCGTTCAGAAGGACTAAACGATGGCTTTTTTATGGTTTTATTTTAAGTTTTGTCTGGATGTTTATCCCAGAACTTAAACTAAGTTATCTTTCCCAGTATGACTCTTCTAAGCTGTCTTCACGTTCAGGTAAGCCACGAGATAGTCTAGGGCTATGTTGCGCTAACACTTCATAAGCGACACGGTTAGCATATTTACAAATCTGTGAGAATGACGAATAACACAAACCATCACGCTTATGCTTGCTTGAACCCGGTACGTTCATCTTATGGAATCGATTTGAAGCTAAATCATGCAGTAATGCCGCTAATGCACCATCTCCTGCACCGTTAGTATTACGAATTTTTTCTGGGCCGCCCATATACGGAGATATGTGCGCATACACTTTAAGCGGTGACTCACAATCAGCTTTAAGTTTAGGACGAGAAAACTCATAGCGGTTAAATTCAGGGATTGCACCTGGCAGTAACGTATGGGTGGTTTCACGTTTTTCAGAGTCTTCAGTATATCCCGCAGTATAAAGCCCTAAAGGCCCAGCTGTAGTCAACACCATGTCACACCAATCTAAAGCTGTTTGACTGGCTTGTAAGGGGTCTTTAAATCCAGTCAATGCTTCGCCTTCATCCTCATTCATGGCCAGAATACTCACGTGCTCTTGAATGAAACGCTGCCACCACTGTGGATCTTCCTCGATTAAGAAACGAGTGCCTAAGGTCAATACCACGGGCACCTCCGCTGCTTTAGCATATTCAATCGCTTTCATTGCGGCATCGGTTATCTTATCTTCGCCGCTTGCCCGCATGAGGTAGGCGGTCAAAATCAGTGCAGAACCACCCTGTACAATATCTCTATCGATATATTCTGGTGTCAATTTGTCCATTGAACCTTTGCTAATCGCAAACGTTCGTTCGCCGCACTCTGAAATAAGCGTGAAGCAACGACCAATAGGACCCGCGACGGGCTGCAACTGGTTTAAATCAACCTTTGATGAAGTATTGCAGAGGTAGCGATAAGCGTAACTGCCAATTTCTATGTTCTGACTCATCACGCCAAATAACACTGAGCGGTCATCAGCAAGAATTGAGTAATTGTGTACCGTGTTACCTATGGTGCCACCGGCAAACTCATCACTGACCAGCTCACGCTCTTTTAACTCGGTATACAAAGCATGTGCCTTGTCATCATCTATCAAAGTCGAATTCCCCTTGGGTAATTCATAGCGACTTAGTAACTCATCTTCCACTTTAGCTTCAATATCTACCAGTGTTTGGTCAATACCAGACACGTAAGTCGAGATAGGTTGAGGCTGTTGGATAAACTGTGCTAATAGCGGATCACGTTTTTTGACAGGAAAATAATGTTTAGACTTACGCTGACCTGGAAACTTCATATTGAGTTCTCTTTCATTCGGCATCCATGCAAAAGATAATTAAAACGGCTAAGGAATCACAATTCATTGTTCTTGGCAAAAACTAACGACTTGTGGCTTTCAATTCTAGCAACCTGTAGTGCTAACGCAGCTCACCACCTTAAAACGATTAAGCAAAAGGCTTAAAAAAAGTGGGGAATTCTACCATACCCAGCCTCATTCGCTAGCTGAAATCACTACTAAGCATTTAAATTTAGCACCAACCTAAGGTTTGCTGCTCAACAATTTGCGTTAACAAGTTGATATGCTGCTTTGAGTCATTTAAACAAGCAATAAATTCATAGCGCTCGCCACCAGCAGATCGAAATGAGGCTTTACCCTCTTCTGAGATCTCTTCCAGTGTTTCAAGACAATCAGAAGAAAAAGCTGGACACATAATATCGACCGATTTTATCCCTTCGGCTGGAAGTGCTTCCAACAGTTTATCGGTAGCAGGTGTTAACCACTGCTCTTTACCAAACTGAGACTGGAAACAGATCCGCCATTGTTCAGGCGATAACGCCAACGACTCCGCCACCAGTTCAGCTGTTTTTTGGCACTGCATTTGATAAGGATCGCCTTCCGTTACATAACGCACTGGCACGCCGTGAAAAGACATGAGTAATACTTCACCACGCCCTTTACTCTGCCAGTGTTGTTTGACTGAATCAGCAAGCGCTGCAATATAGGCGGGGTGATCAAAATAATCTTTATTGATCCTAAGCTCCGGGAAATCACGCTTGGTTTTATGCAGATCCGCGATAGCATCAAACACTGGGGCAACGGTAGAGCAGGAATATTGCGCGTAGAGAGGTAATACAAAAATCTTGTTAACACCCTGCGATTTTAATTTATTAAGCCCGGAGTCTAATGATGGATTACCGTAACTCATGCCTAACCCAACAGGCACTTCAAAACCAAAAGTAGTATGCAGAGATTGTGCTAATTTATCGCGCTGACGTTGGCTAATAACCATTAAAGGCGACCCTTGATCCCACCAGATAGACTCATAGAGTTTGGCGACTTTTGCAGGACGGGTATTTAAGATGATGCCATTAAGAATAGGTTTCCAGATCCAAGGGGAGATATCAACAACACGAGGATCACTCAGGAACTGTTTTAAGAATTTTTTAACATCTGCCGCCGTTGGAGAGTCTGGCGTGCCAAGATTAACTAATAAAACACCAAATTGGGAGGTTGTGTCGCTCACATTTGTTCTCTTTTAACCAAGATATTCTGCGTCAGGCTATCATTGGAAAAACCATAAAAAAAGCCCACTTACGTGGGCTTTTTCAAATATGAGAACTAGCTCATAAACACATTACAATTTTGTGTCTATTTAGCCAAGTACTGCAACAATTTCTTGGCTAACTTTTGTCACTGTCTGGGTGCCATCGAACTTGTTATAAGTCGCGTCACCTTTAGCCGCAACCGCACCGTAGTATTCAACCAATGGCTTAGTCTGCTCATGGTAGATATCAAGACGCTTACGCACGGTTGTTTCTTCATCATCTGGACGAATAGCAAGGTCTTCACCAGTAACGTCATCTTTACCTTCAACCTTTGGTTGATTAAAGACGATGTGATAAACACGGCCAGAACCTGGGTGAACTCGACGGCCGCTCATACGTTTAACGATCTCTTCGTCTGGCACGTCGATCTCAACAACATGATCGATAGTAATGCCGCCAGTTGCCATTGCATCGGCTTGAGGAATTGTGCGCGGAAAACCATCTAATAGAAATCCATCAGCGCAATCATCTTGTGCAACACGCTCTTTCACAAGACCAATAATTAACTCGTCAGATACCAATTGACCGGCATCCATCACTTTCTTAGCTTCTAAGCCAAGTGGAGTGCCCGCTTTTACTGCAGCGCGCAGCATGTCACCCGTTGAAATTTGAGGAATACCGTACTTTTCCATGATGAATTGGGCTTGGGTACCTTTACCGGCACCTGGGGCACCTAATAGCATAATGCGCATCTCAATCTTCCTCTTATTTCGCATTGTTATACCAACCTCTAACACAGACAAAAGTCTAAAGTTTGGTCACGCGATTGGTATTATTATGTTTAGGGCGGCGATCTTCGCATAAATAGCCGCCATTTTGAAGCGATTTCCCTTCGACTTTAGCCTCACTTGAGGCAAATTAGTCGAGATATTGACCTTTATCAGTAAAGTAAGGTGTAAAGTTTACGGCGATACTGACTAGCAACACTATTACCTTGACCTAACGCGGTTAAAATCTCTAGGAATACCCCTTTCACTTTACCGTCTAGCGCAGCCATATCCTTCTGCAAAGGCGCAAATAACAAGGCAAGTGCTTCATCATTACGTTGAGCTTGGTGCAGTGCTTTGGCAAGCTCAATCATAACCTCAAGATCGTTTGGCGATTGCTCTAAATCAATTTGTAATTGTCTGATCTCTGGTGTGTCTGCGGCATCAAGCGCAAGTGCAAACTTGGCTTTTAAACTCTGATAATAGCTATCTTGATCAGCAAGTCCCACGCTAGCGAGTAGTCCTTGTGCATCTTCCAAAGCACCCAGCGACAGATACACATCCGCTAAAGGCAGTGCGATCTCAGCGATAGGCTGCTCGGCGTAAGCCTCTTTCAATAACGGCAGTGCACCAATGGCATTTTGTTCAGATAAAAATATTCTGGCTTGGTTAAGCTTTAGTTGCCATTCTGCCGGCAGATGCTTATCAAGCATTTCGGTAATTTGCGTCGCATTTTGTACACCAGCAAAACCATCAATAGGTTTACCTTCGTGTAAAACTAAGGTCGTTGGCAAATTTTGGATCTGGAAATAATTGGCTATCTCCATTTCAGCTTCACAGTTTACTTTTGCTAACACAAAGCGGCCGTTCTGCTGCTGCGAAAGGCTCTCAAGTGTTTGCATCAGGGTTAAACTCTCTGGGCTTTTATCGGCCCAAAATGCTAATACAATCACCTGCTCCATTGAAGCATCGACGATTTGCTGAATGTTTTCTTTAGTCAGTTCTAGAATATTTTCCATCACTTTCCTTTAAAACCTTTTAAATACCCAAAAAAAAGAGGCAGATTAACTGCCCCTTTATTATAGTTCTTTATTACTTAACGTTTGCTAACAACATCTGATTCATCAATTTAATGAACGCTGATGGGTCAGCTAAACTGCCTTTTTCAGACAATAATGCCTGCTGTAGTAAAAGATCTGACCACTGTGAAAATGCCTCTTCGTCTTGCTCGTCGTTAAGACGGGCTACAAGAGGGTGCTCAGGGTTTAACTCAAATGTTGGCTTAGACTCAGGAACCGCTTGACCAGCAGCTTGCATTAGCTTGATCATTTGTGTCGACATTTCGCCTTCACCAGCAACAACACAAGCCGGTGTATCCGTTAAACGAGTTGTTACTTTAACGGCTGACACTTTATCACCTAAGCTGTCTTTAACGCGTTTCACTAAGCCTTCTGATGCTGTTTCAAGCTTCTCTTGTGCTTCTTTTTCGCCTGCATCTTCTAACTCGCCAAGCTCAAGATCGCCACGCGTAACAGAGTGCATCTGCTTACCATCAAACTCAGTAAGATGGTTAATCAACCATTCATCGATACGCTCAGACATTAACAGTACTTCAATGCCTTTTTTGCGCAGTAGTTCCAGATGTGGGCTATTAGCAGCCGCTTCATGACTATCAGCAACGATGTAGTAGATCTTAGTTTGACCTTCCTGCATGCGCTCAATGTAATCAGCAAGTGATACATTTGACGTCGCTTCGCCAGTGTGAGTTGATGCAAAGCGCAACAAACCTGCAATACGTTCTTTATTAGCAAAATCTTCAGCAGGACCTTCTTTAAGTACCTGACCAAACTCAGCCCAGAAAGACAGGTATTGTTCTGCATCATTTTTAGCAAGCTTTTCAAGCATGCTAAGCACGCGCTTAGTTACCGCTGTGCGCAGTGATGTGGTCACTTTATTATCTTGTAAGATTTCACGCGATACGTTAAGTGGCAGATCATTTGAATCAATTAGACCTTGAGCAAAACGCAGATAACTCGGCATAAACTGTTCAGCATCATCCATAACGAATACACGCTGTACAAATAGTTTTAGGCCATGCTTACGATCGCGGTTCCACATGTCGAAGGGGGCTTTAGCCGGAATATAAAGCAAGCTGGTATATTCCTGCTTACCTTCAACGCGGTTATGGCTCCAAATCAGTGGGTCAGCGTAATCGTGTGAAATATGCTTATAGAATTCTTTATACTCTTCTTCAGAGACGTCACTTTTATTACGTGTCCACAATGCGGTCGCCTTGTTCATTGGCTTCCAGCTACCATCAGTAGCAGGAACAGCTTCACCGCCCTCTTCTGTAGCTTCAATTGCAGCTGTACCGTCTTCAAACATCTCAACGGCAACAGAGATATGGTCTGAGTATTTAGTCACAATTGAGCGCAGACGATAGTCATCAGCAAACTCTTTTTCATCATCACGTAAATGAAGCGTGATTTCAGTACCGCGGCTCTGCTTAGTAATAGTGTCAACGGTAAAGTCACCTTCACCCGCTGATTCCCAAAGCACACCTTCATCAATGCTATGGCCCGCTGCACGAGTACGCACTGTCACTTTGTCAGCCACAATAAAGGCAGAGTAGAAACCAACACCAAATTGACCAATTAATTGAGAATCTTTTGAATCATCACCTGACATGTTCTTAAAAAAGTCAGCGGTGCCTGATTTAGCGATCGTCCCTAAGTGCTCAATCACACCATCACGGGTCATACCAATACCATTGTCTGCAATGGTTATCGTGCCTTTCTCTTTATCGGCACTAATGCGAACGCGTAGATCGCCTTCACCTTCGTAAAGGTCATTATCCGTTAACGCTTGATAGCGCAACTTATCTGCCGCATCAGCAGCATTAGAGACTAACTCGCGCAAGAAAATTTCTTTGTTTGAGTACAAAGAGTGGATCATCAAATGTAGTAGTTGTTTGACTTCAGTTTGAAAGCCATGAGTCTCTTGTTGTGACATGAAATGTTCCCTTTAAAATTCGATTTAAGTACTGCTTGTTACTAGAAATGGGGTTATAAAATCACTTTTCAAGGGGCAAGGGTCGCATTGATTCTAATTGCACAAAAAAAGCCCAGCAAATGAGTCACCATTAACTGAGCTTTGTTATGACACTGACGTTAAACCTAGCGTTACTAAATAGGCAAACGTCCACTGAAAGACAATGCTAGCGTTGTGCTGTCAACGTATTCAAGTTCACCACCAACAGGCACACCGTGAGCAATACGGCTCACAGCCAACGCATGGCTTTTAGCCATATCGGCAATATAGTGTGCGGTGGCGTCGCCTTCAACCGTCGGGTTGGTGGCTAAAATAAGTTCACTGACCTCACCCGAAGCCAAATGGGTTTCTAACAGTGATAACCCCAACTCATCGGGACCTACGCCATCGAGCGGAGATAAATGTCCCAGCAATACAAAATAACGTCCAGTAAAATGCCCACCCGCTTCTATCGCTAGTGCATCAGCAGGAGTTTCTACAACACAAATAATACTCGAATGGCCACGTTTAGTACTGACACAAATAGGGCAATAGGTTTCTTCTGTAAACGTACGACATGATTGGCAATGGCCAACGTCAGACATGGCTCTACCCAACGAATCGGCAAGCTTAGCCCCCGCCTTACGATCGCGTTCTAATAGCTGGAAGGCCATGCGCTGTGCAGATTTAGGCCCCACTCCCGGTAGGCATTTAAGTGACTGGATCAACTCATCGACAAGTGGACTAAATTTCATTTAACGTTCCGCATAGCGAGGCAAACTCTTGCCTAAAAATAATAAGTATTGATTTTTCAAGAGCTGATATAAGCCAGAAACTTACATCATTCTTAATCAAATGAACCGTGAATGTTAACATAGATTAATCAATGATAACGCTAAATCACAGCGGTACAGATACGATAAAGTGACCAAAGCAGGCGCTTTGCGCACAAAAAAGCCCAAGTTACCTTGGGCTCTTAAAAACAATAAACGGCGACATCATACTGTAAATGCTAAACACAAATGCAGCACATATGTACGGTCTTAGAACGGCATCTTCATGCCTGATGCAATGGATGTTATGAGCAGTGCTTATGAGTGATGAAAACACCGTTATACCGTCCATCATAGCAAATTCAAAATAGAATGGTACTGTACAGAACTTAAATTTTGACCCCTATATGGCCCCACAACTTCTTATCATACCAATTGACTAGATGATTTATCGTCATGACTTACTACAGTAAGCAACACCATAAATAAGTCCATTGCAAATTTTCTCAAATTTTTTTGTGAGTATGTCGTTTATGCACCCCAATGTTAAAGGGAAAAGCAACACATTTTCATAAGCTTACTTTAACTGGAACAATCTGAATACTATTAGAGATATAAAATCGACTTCCAGCTTAACCCGTTTTTCTCAAAAATTTGAACATCGGATATCCTTCACTCCGTTAATGTACATCTACTCAAAATAGTGAGGGACATCAATGTTACAGCAGCTAAATAGAATGACTTTATCTGAATTCAATATATGGTATGAAAATTTAACTCAAAGAATCCAACAATTGGACAATGCAGAAATTGAGGGAACCAAAAGCACGACCAATAATGAGGAGATGAGTTTGAAGGATGCAGCTGAACGATTAGGGCTATCACCATCAGCTTTACGCCAACGCATAAAGCACCCAAAAAAACCAATGCCTAAAGATATCGTATGGATTCAGGAGCGACCTGGTGCAGACATTTATGTTAACTGCAAGCAGTTAGAAGCTCACTTGTAATACCTTGACTTGATCCTAATACTTAAATAAAACCATTTTACCCATTAGCCAACTGGCAAAGCGATTGGTTTATATCGACCCCCGCCACTGCCACTGCCACTGCCACTGCCACTGCCACTGCCACTACACGTTAAAAATGAATCAGGAAACATCCCATCATCCAAAAAGATAATTGTCACTATGTATGAAACTTCTTTCGAGCTTCAAGGAATGTTTCAATATCTTCCATTCTATAACCTACTAGTCTGCCACATTTCACATAGGGTAATTCATAACGGCCAGTACATCGCCACACACTAAGCGTGCCGACAGCAACATTTAACAAATTAGATGCTTCGATTGGGGTTAATAGAAGTTTATCTAATCTCTTTATTTGGATGCAATCATCTACTGAAGTTGAGTCATAGTCATCTAAATCAGGCTGTTTGTGCTCTCCTCGTTCGAACAACAACCTCTCTGCTCGTCCAGCTCGATAATCTGCTATTGCAAGCTGTCGCTCTAACTCTCCTATCCTAAGGTTTAATTTCTCGACATGCTTACGCTGTAACCCTGCCTTTGAATTTTTCATTTGAACTCCTTTACTCGCACACCAAGCAACGCACTTCTTACTTTTGACTGTACTTATTATGTATTGAAGCAAACAGGAGAAGTCAGTTGAATAGAACAAGCTACCAAATATTAGTGAGATAAAAGGAGATGGAATAGGAGCTTGATAAATGTGATGAGAAAATTGGTCGTTCAGGCCAAAGTATCGGCTTGGCCTGAAAAAAGCGGTTATCGAAACCACTGCTAAATATCGCACGCACCAAGATCTACTATTTACCTATAAAGGTACATCCTCGGGCTTGTTCAACACTTGGAATAAGGTCGCGGCTACGCGCGGCCTATCCTTATTTGTTAACTGCATTTACTTAAATAACTTCACCCTTTTCCATTCTTCTTTAAGTATTTTTTTCGAGATGGCGAGTACAATATCTCGCTTTTCTTTAAACTCTTCTACCTCATAACTAAATGAACAAAGTTCAATTATGTCATCCAATTCTTCTATTAAATTATTATGTAGATCTTCTTTAGGGTTTAACAACAATTGAACCTTGTAAAATTCATGCCAAATATCTGAAAAAATAACAACTCTCTGTTCTTTGCTTGCAACCATATAACGAGTTAAATTAGATGCCAATAATGCTAAATCATCTCTTAATGTATTAATCCATTCCTGTCTATTACTTGATATTATTACTTCTTGTGATTTCACTCGCTCTAACTCATTGTTTTTCAGACTAATCTCAAGCTGTTTTTCATTGTTTTTTTCACTGATATATAATTGGTTTTCGTTACTATTTTGACTGATTCTTAGCAAGTTCTCATTGTTTTTTTTATTAATATCCAGCTGATTCTGATTGGACTTCTCTATGGCATCTAATGATTCTTGAGATTTTATTTTTAATGTATTTAAAGACAGATATGTACTACCTAATACAATGAAGATCGTAACTACTGGTAACACGAACACATATAAGTTTGTTGACTGGAGCAATTGAACTTCTATTTTAGGAGTCTTTTCTTTTTCTGTCCGAATTAGTTCTAATAGTTTAGTTGAGGACTCTTGGAGTTTTTGTTGGAAAATCAGGTTATTTTTTATATTCGTATTCAGATCTAATGTCATAGCAATTAAACTATCTAGATCTCCAGTTAATTCGTCAATCTGGTTTCTTAATTTTAATTTATCTTCTTTTAAGTGATTAACTTGATTTGTATTATTTTCATTAATTAATATGCCTTGTGAATAGACTGTAGAACAAAACGATAATAAAAAAATTAGTAAAAAAAGCTTCAATTTAGTACTCCGAATATAGTTAACGCCCACCTAACCAGCGGCGTGCTGGCGCAGTTTTTTTTTGCGTTTCTTTACTAAAAATGTGACAGTGTTAGCCGTCTGGTTGAGGTGCTTGTTATATCGGAATTCATGGAATGTAATTTAGCGCATCGGCAATAAGATCAGCGCCTCCAGGAATAGTTAATATATATGCATTTACTTTTATTCTTGTCCTTGCTTCTGAGTGCCTTGTTGAGTCTAATTTAAATACGCGGATACTTTCTAACCCTTCGGGACTTATTCCTTGAATAAGTATTTTTTCCCTATCGTTAGTCCACGCATAGTGTAAAGAGTGAATATCAAAATATGGGTGTACGATCTTGAAGGTACAAAGGTTATAATCAGCATTTTTTACTTCAATGGTGTCATAATTCCCTTTTTTAACAGGACTATTGCACAAGTTACATGACAAAACCAAGTTTTTAACTGTAAAAGCAAATTCAGGGTGTTTAGGCCTTATCGCTCCCCCCTTAGGAGCAAAGTGCTCTATTTCCGTTTTACCAGTCTCTCCAAAAGGAAGTCCACAATAAGCACATTTATCATCTTGTGTGATTAATAATTGTGATTTTAATGACCCCTTAAATTGAGTGATATCATCATTGTTTTTTATGTCCCATTCGCCTCCAGTTAAAGGCTTCAATTTGTCAATTTCATCCATGACATTTTGAGCAATAATTGGGGCTGGATTTAATTGATTAATCATGTTTTAAACTCTCAAGATAGCTTCTTGATTGAGATAAGATCACATTAATTGGATCACTTTCATTGAATACATACTTTTCCAATTTTTCCTGCAATTGGGAAATATTTTCAGTTTCCGTGCTTCGCTCTGATACCATTTTAAGTAAATTAGTTAAATCATGTTCAAAATAAGAATTTCTTGTTGTTCTTAATTTGAACACCTCATATAGGATGTTTTCTGCTGACCAGGAGTATGTATCGTATGGAATTAACTTACTCACTCTTGATTCGATTCCATTATCAATAACTTTTTCCAATGAAACGAGACTTGAACTATCAGGCGCTAAATCAGAAACCATAAAATGAGAATGCGAAGCTAATATACAGTGAGAAGTTTTAAACTCATTAGTTATGTTTTTCAATAACCTTATATATTTCATTTGCCACTTTGGATGCAAACTCAATTCAGGTTCATCAATCAAAATTAATGAATCATCTTCAATTGTTGATATAAGATTAATCATTGTAAATATGAAGTGCTTTTCCCCTGAGCTCGTGTACTCAAAGTCAAATGAATCGTCTTTAACAAACTTTATATCAGGGCTTGATATCAACTCAAGCTTTTCCATCAGATCAAGAAACCTTATATTTCTAATAAGTTCAAAATCTTTCGCTTTTGAAAAATCCAAAGAATATATAATTTCATTATCTGATACGATTTCAGATCCTACCAATGAATTAATAAACTCATTTAGTTCATTGGCAGAAACATTAATTTCTTCGGAATAAGACTTATTAATAAATTCTTTTCTACGTAGGATTGATTCAAACTTTGACTTTAGTAAGTTACTACCCATTTTTCTAGTAAAAAGAGTTTTTCGCTTCAAAGTGTAAACAATCTCAAGTTCTCCGTTTAAACCTACAAAATCGAATATTTTGTTTATCGAAGGTATCTTTTTTGAATCTGAAAGAATATTTAATATTGATGACAGAAGTTTCTTTTGGATTGTACTGGTATAAGTTGCATTTGAAGTTGCTCTGACGCCTAGATATCTATACCTGCCAAAGCCTTCTTTTTCACTTACGAATGAAAATTTATCATTTACCATAAACGATAACGCAATAATTTTTTTAGGAAACTCAACACTCTCAATATCAATTGTTTTTTCATTTTTATAGGATATTAATCGCCCCTCGCTCTTTTCGATAGAATAGGAATTTTCATTTAATTGATACTGAACTTTGAAAAAGTCATACTTTATATTGTTAGGTTTGCTTCTATTCGAGATGTGTCTAAAAAAGTCAGAGAGCATTTTCAAAAGAAAACTTTTCCCCGCACCATTTTCACCAATAATCAATGTTGTAAATAAACTTTCTCTTTCTTCCATTTCAGAATTATTAAACACGCAGTCATAAATTACTTTTTTTTTGTGTTTTATTGTAAAGCTATTAAGAATGAACATTATTATTTCTCATTAGATAAATTTAAGGAAAAGCAAAATGGTATAGCGCCTTGCTAGGTTGCAACTAACGTCAACCACGCTCAAGGAGAGCCACCTTAAGCACAAAACTCCACCAAACTGAAAATGCCTAGCGTGACGTGAGCTGTCAACTTGCGAAATTTGTTAGTTTTATTTGCTTAAATTAGCCTCAGCACTTAACAGTTCAAAGCTCGCCTTTGATTGATGATATTTTTGCCAACTCTCAGTAATCGCTTGGTCTCGCAGCTTCCCTCGCTGATCACTATCGTTGAAGTCAGGATCTACCAACTCGATAGTTTCGTACGAAAGATTATTTGCTATAAGAAAACCACTGAGTAAATCATCGAAAGATATCGCTGAATAAGAAACATGGCTGTTGTCATATACAAGTTGGGTACCCAGAATTGGGCAAACTGCACCATTCGAAATGGCGCTATCTTTAAATGCCATTACCGTATCTTTTATAGCTCTTCGATAAGCATATGAAACAACCATTTTTCTTGTATGCGGTTTTACGCAGTGTCTCCAGCTAATTACTACTTTAGAATTATCCCTTCGAATAATCGACAGACATCTATTGCGGTGAAAATCTAATCCAACCTCAATATCTTTTATCCCGCAACCAATTTTCTCATCATATTCACTATGCAATGTAAACAGAGCTTCAAAAAAGGTCTTATCGACAGGAGCAATTATTGAACCTGGACAATATGAATTAATTCGTTTGCGTGCCTCTTCTTCACACGCCTTTTTTGTTTTAAATTGGTATTGTCCAAATGAAATTGGTTTTGCCAAAATTGCCTCCTTAAAACTAACATTTGTATACACGCCTTGCGCGTTTATGTGGCAAAACGCGCATGCACATTTAAGAAACCTATTATTTAAGCTTCGCTAAAGTGAAGCTATTGATTTATAGGCACTCTATCAGAGTGTTACTGAATAAACGAGCATGAAAAACTGAAAATAGAGCATTGATATTGATGTCTTATAGAACGTCATCAGTAACTGTCACTTATCGATTAGTAAAAGTAGGCCAACTAGCTTGCTACAGCTCTGTACTGCCTATCGCCTGTAGCTCACAATGGGGCGTGCGACGTGAGGTCGTATGAAGCGCTGTTCACCGCTTTGAGTGAACCATCTGTATCACCAGATGAACCTAGGGCTCTGAATAAAGTAGCGAGCCTGACAATGTAACGAAGATTGGTTATAGACCAATCGGGATGTAAATCGTGAGAGAACGATCCTCCTGATAACCACAAATCGGGTGAGTGCTAGGTAGTCAGTATGATGAACATAAGTGAATCCGCGTAAGGTGCGTCACGTGAGAAACAGCGGAAGTGGTTTTTACGCTGTGGCCAAAAGGCAATGAGAGTTGGAAAGAGATTGCCCCATGCTCTTTCGTGGTCAATATAACTCTTCGCACTATAGCGGGCATCTACCCTGACATTGCGCGACATACGGAACACGGTAAGCCTATATCGCTCCCACTGGGAAAGCTTTTATGGCCGACAGCGATGTAGGTATAGGAGGTTGGAAAAAGCTAAAGCTGCATTGTAACGATGCAGATACAGACTTGTGTCTGGTCACGAAAGTGAGCCCACTTCCGACTGGTCTCCCGTTGCAAGATAATTTGAAGAACTTTATTCAAGGAGAAACGCAAATGATGATTTCAACAGAAATTAGTGCCTCTCCTGACGGCGAACAATGGCAGTCAATAGACTGGAAATCCGTTGAAACGCATGTATTAAAGCTTCAAATGCGTATTGTAAAGGCAACACGAGAAGGTAAACACGGTAAGGCGAAAGCGTTGCAATGGATACTGACTCACTCGCATTCAGCAAAACTTCTTGCTGTTAAACGAGTATCAAAAAGCAAAGGCAGTAGAACGCCTGGAATAGATGGTGTTATCTGGAACACGGATACACGCCGCATGAAAGCAGTAAATCAATTGAGTAGGAAGGCATATCAAGCCAAACCACTTAAGCGTATCTATATCCCCAAAAAGAATGGCAAACTTAGACCTCTTGGTATCCCATGCATGATAGACAGAGCACAACAAGCGCTCCACCTTCTGGCATTAGAGCCTATATCGGAGACCCTTGCTGACCCAAACAGCTATGGATTTAGACCAAATCGTAGCACTGCCGACGCAGTCGATCAGTGCTTCAAATGCTTGGCTCTAAAGAAATCAGCGCAATGGGTTCTTGAGGGAGATATCAAATCCTGCTTCGACAAAATCGGGCATCAATGGCTTGTTGATAACATCGCCATAGATAAACGAATGTTGGAACAATGGTTAAAGTCTGGTTTTATGGATAAAGGGCTGTTTTATCGTACTGATGAGGGCACACCACAAGGAGGGGTTATATCCCCAACCTTGATGCTAATGACTCTTGCAGGACTCGAACAGCGCATAAAGTCTACAGCACTCAAAAAGGGTGCTAGAGCCAACTTTATTGGATACGCCGACGATTTCGTCGTCACCTGCGCTTCAAAGGAAGTGCTCGAGAACGATATCAAACCGTTGATCGCAGATTTCTTAGCGGAAAGAGGCTTAACACTCTCCGAAGAGAAAACGCACATTACCCACATCAATAATGGTTTTGACTTCTTAGGATTCAATCATAGGAAGTACAAAGGAAAATTGCTCATTAAACCGAGCAAGTCCAATACCTTGTTGTTCTTGAGTAACCTGCGCGAACTCATCAAAAAGCACGCAACCATCCCTGTTAACGATCTTATCAAACTGATAAATCCGAAACTAAGGGGCTGGTCGAACTATTATCGACATTGCGTTGCTAAACAAGTATTCGGATATGTTGGGCACAAACTATTCTACGCGTTGTGGCACTGGGCAGTAAGGCGCCATCCAACAAAGTCTAAGACTTGGGTAGCCCTTAAATACTTCATCAACCGCAAAGGCCAATGGCAATTTCACGGTTGGCAGAAGGTCAAGGATATGGATTGCCAATTCAATCTATTCCAAATAGCCAAAGTGCCTATTGAGAGACACGTGAAAATCCGAAGTTCGGCTATACCATTCGATCCTCAATACCAAGAATATTTGGCTAGGAGAAAATCGAAAAGGCAAGCTCGTAACTCTTGGAATGAACCTGCTCTCACTGCTTTCTAGGTTGCTGGGTATCTAACGATACCTTTGTGGAGGCTTGAGCCTAGTGCAGTGAAAGTTGCACGCTGGGTTCTAAGGGAGACGGCACTTGGTAACAAGTGTCGTCCACCCGACACAAACGTGTCAGTCTGGATTAGCTGACACGTTGATGGAATCGACTCCCTTATCTAAATTACGATAAATATTAAAAAGATTAGAAAGTTATTAATCTAAAATCAAGCAGCTTCCAAACACTTATCACAAGCTAATGTTACATATTCAGGTATTAGATCGAACTGACTTGGATCAAGCTGACATATATACTCATTCTCGATGTGATATGTCTCATTAATAAACTTCTGAAGAACTGAGTTATCAATCTTAATCTCAAAAAGCCTAAAAACTTGCAACTTTTCATAACCATTCGAGCAGGAATAATAAAGCTCTTTCAACGCCGAAGTATCTTTTAAACGTGCTAGTATTTCATCGTAGTTAAGCTCAGGGATTTTACCTGCTATTTCAGAAATCCCCTTGTCAAGTTTTCCAGAGTCCATAATTGGAGAGCCATCCTCCCTAGTGTCAATTGCATCAACTTGTTCTCTCAAATGAAGTAAGTTAGAGAGCATTTGATACGCATCACCTCTGTCATCAATGATCTCGTAAAGCCTTCTTAAGTAAATTAACTTAAGAACTGAATCAGCTCCTGTAGTTAAAAAATCTCCACAAATTTGCGAGAAAGTCTTAATATCATCTTTTCTGATGTTTTGCTCTTCGATCTCACCGTTACTAAAGCGCAAGTAGGATGCAGAAACCTGATTATCAAACTGTTTAGCTACAGCTTTGACGGTATCAATAATAGGTTCTACATCATGCGTAAGCATTAGGACAGTTTTACTCTTTAGACAATTCATTGGTTTCCTTCTAAAAAGCATCTCTAAAATTGCATATTTCTTGTTCTTATCAAAAGAAGATATTGGGTCGTCAAGTACAATCAAGTCTGGCTTTTTAGCCAAACATTCATACATAAATAAAACAATGGCAAAAGCATTACGCTCACCAAAACTAAGGTGTTGGCCTCCACCTACTACAAACTCATCATGATCTACATGTCGTAGTTTCAATTGAGAGTTATCATCTTCACCAGTGATTTTGACTTCATACTTATAGCCTGCATAAGACAAGAAGTTATTAATATCTGATTGGTGCTTTTCAATAATGTTCTGCATACCTGAACGTTGTTGTTTTATCTTTCCTTGCAGAAACCTTTCCTTAGCAACAACTTCATCAATTGAAGCGTTAATGGATTCCACTTCAAAGTTAGTTGTTTCAGAATTAAGCTCAGATAAAAAAGCTAGATCAATTTTATAATTCTCAAGCTTATCTTTAACTTGCTCGTCATCTTTAAAATCGAAGCCTTTTAATGCTTTCAATTGTTCTAAACGGCCTACCAAGAGATCAATCTGCGTTTTGACTGTTTTTAGATATGCTACGTGCTCTGCTTCTAAACCATCAGCTAGTGAAGTAATCGTATTCAATTTTTCCTTTGCTTCTACGGTGAAATAGTCCTCCAACTTGTCGAACACTTCGATTATTTTTAGCAAGTTTTTAATCACATTTTTGTCATACTCTTGGCCAACTTTTTCAATTTGCTCTTTTTTCTCTACTGTATCTGCGGAGCAAAATGGACAGCACGCTGAGATCGCTGAAAACTGATCCGAGCCTTTTGTTTGCCAATCAATCCAGTTCACGCTATCAGAGCTGTTAATAAACGGCTCATATGCTTCCAAACCTTCAGGTATGTGCTTCAATTTATTACCTTGAGATAATCCCTTCATTCCCAAAGATGATTGTGACAGTCCAGTCTTGGTTAATTTGAATGCAGAACTCAGCTCATTTAAGTTGGCAGTAAAAGTTTCTAACTCTTCATTACCTTCAAAAAGATTATTGATGTCTTTGACAATAGCTTGTATTTCGAGTCCAACAGCAATATAGCTATCAGTACGAATAAAAATATTAAAACTGTTACTTACCAACTCATCAGATTGAAATGTAAACTGGCGTACATAATCTTCGTTAAAGCACATTACTTTACCAATATCTTGAGCTATCGTGATTGAAGGGGCTTTAGACTCTGGGTTATCTTTCCTCAGCTTGAACGGCATTAAATCCACAAGATCCTTACCTTCGGCGTGTAAAGTAATTGCTTTAGCTATTGTGCTCTTTCCCGTACCATTAGGAGCAAATTTGATATTGAGTTTTTTATCAACGATTTCTAAATTTGCTTTGTCTAAATTATTACAGTTCTCAATTGTTATATTCATTTAACCCTCCGATAATTCACACTGATAAAAACCACTCATCCATTACTAATCAATAAGATATAACTTTTGCAATACAAACTCAAGCTAGGAAAAAGTAAGAGTTTGACAATGTAACCCCAGAGTCTAGACAGCTATATAATAGGCACTGTTAATAAGGTGAAGCCACCTGTTATGCCCTTATTTAGGGTTACAAAACACTAGTGATAAAGCTCAAATCGAAGAATGCATGTTTATATGTGGCCGCAAGCTTCCAAAAAGGAAATTTTTGGCAAAACTGTAGTATGCGTCCGGTGATCTACAGTTAATGCGCCGCAACTTCACCATTTATATTTATCTGATAATCGAATTACGGATAACTTCTAGTAGGGCTAAACTGCATTAACAAGATACGAGTGAGTGATTACTCTAAATGATTTTGGGGCAAAAACAATTTAGCTTCAGCCCAGAAATGCTAAATTTGCTCAAATGAGCCAGACCTAGTTAAAGAGTTAGGTAATCGAACTTCTTAATTAGTCACTTCATGCTACTTTATTTTGATTAACGCTACTGTCGTTACACCGTAACGTATAGCTGCTACCCATACATACGAACAAAACTGATGGAATTTGTTTTATATCAATATCCTAACCCATATCTCTGTACAAAAAATAGACCAAGAAACGCCAAAATAAAGACGAGTAAATTCAGACGATTAAAAATTGTGTTGGAGAATCCTTGGGGAATTAGAACCAACTGCACATAGTTCCCCCTCCATGATACTACGTAATAAAGAGCCAAATAACTCACCTTTTTACTTAATAATATGGAGAACAAAATGGATAGAATCCCAAGCACCATTGATGAGGCTTTAGCAGTAAATTTTGATAATGACGATTTTTCTTTACTTATGTCGGTGAAGAGAAAGAAGCTACAGCATGCACTCGAAATCCTACTAAGCATCACTCAACATGAGCAATCTAATATCAATTCTGAAGATTCATACTATGACGACGAGTGTGAGCAGTTTTACTTTCGCGTGCATAAATGTCTTCTAGATGAATTAGAGGACCCTTTAGAGATGCACATTCTCATGAAGTTTGTACACACCTATATAGGGCATATGTAAGTATTGTTGAGGTATGGTGAACAAAGTAAAGCCATACTGAATTATCCTTCATATATTTTTTAACCTTTTATAAGGTAGTAAATAGTTACTCTTGTATCTATGAGTTGCTGTTTACTTTTTATTTATAGAACCCTCAGATTCATCTCCCAAATTTCCTATCTACCTGTAGTTCGACAAAACAATATGAGGTAGCCAATGAAATCTAATTTTTTAACTCAACTAAATTCCCTCACCAGATTACTCAATGAAATATCTAATTGCGTAATAGAAGAGCAACGGTTTACAGATAGAAAACAGTATGCACATGAAACAGAAGTTACTTTCTTGGAGTTTTCACTAAGGAATCACCTAACCAGAAAGGAAGTACCACCAATAGAACAAGAACGAGCAGTGGAGTTTTTAAAACAACATGTCAAAAATCCGCAAGTGGCAAACCTAACTACAAAGGAGGACAACTCACTAATTAATTAGGAACCACTATGAGCGATAAAAAGTCACAATTCATCAGAGAGTATCAAAGGCAATCTAAGTCTCCCTGGAATGACCACTGCACGATTTTGTTGCTAGCAGACCACCAACTATCAGAAGGAAACGATATCAAGTTGACCTTTGCTCGGTATATTTATCAACACAGAGATTCAGCAGGAAGGATTTTGGGGATGAGTATAAGTAAATCAATACAAGAGGAACATCCAGAGCTTGATAATCAATATCTTGAGGATTTAGATATGTACATGGTGCTGTTGCTACTCAAAGACGAGGTACAAAGTTTCTGTGGCTTATTTGATGATGAGTTTGAAAGCATCTTTGGATTACCACCAGAAGTTTACTTCGATATCGCAGAGCAACATTGGGCACAAAAACTAGAGGAAAGTTTATAGAGACTACTAGCGGGCCATAAGGCCCGCTTTTTCACTCTGTAAACACAGTTGAATAGAAAAAGTTACGCCAACACCATGATGGTTGTCGTTAACATTAAGTTAACTATGGCTAAATTTGGAAATACTAAGAAGGTAGTTGAGGTTAACCTCAAATTAAATTGCCTATTTAGCTAGGTTATTTCACCTAAACTGTCAGTTCTATTATCCACAATAGAAATGTTCAGATCCCTTAGACTAGATTATTAGCAACTGAGTAAAAAATAATTTTCCTAAAGTCTAAATTCGCCCACCCTTTGCCATATTTACTTCCAATACCTACATTTAGAAATAAGGAGTAACTATGGATACGGGACAATCACTAAATCAGGGGATTATGAGTTTAATCACAACACTAGATAACCTAAGTAGCGCATTCAGAAAGGACTTATCACATACAAATGCAACGGTGTATAAGGACGAGGTAGAGCTGTATTTCTTACTTCATTCCATAAAAATTAGCTTAAATAAAGGGGCTTGTTCTCAAACGGAGAGCGAACTAACAATTACCTTTATTGATAATTTTTTGAGTATGAACATTAATCACAACAAGGTCATATCTGGCAATGCTAATTTAGCTGGTATTTAAAGGCAAAGGCGGATTTCAATCCACCTATAAAACGAAAGGGTATCAAAATACCATTCTAGCGAATCATAAGGATTCGTATTTTCCCCTCTGATAAGCCCTAGTCATCTATTTAAAATCAATGAGAACTAAAAACCCCACTCAAGAGACAAATTAATCAGATTTTTGAGACTCTGAGACTCCTTTTCATGAATCCTCACTATCTCTGAATAACGAAGCTAATAATATTTAAATGTAGCATCCAAGAAAAAACTGACCACGATGTTAGTGCCTATCTAGCTTGTTTCTGTCGGATAAGTGACACCTGTTGCCAAGTGCCGCTCTCCTAAGAACCGTACGTGCAATTTTCACTGCATACGACTCAAGCCTCCACAAAGGCGTACAATGCTACCCGGTAACCGCAAAGGGGACCTTTACAATACTAACTTGAAGCTTTGATACTTTCTGCTCTATGACTTTCCAATCTTTGGATTGTCATTGAGCAAATCTAAGGAGAGGCACTAACTTCAGTTAAAGTCATCATTTGCGTTTCTCCATTAAGAAAGTTCTCCAAACTTTCTTGCAACGGGAGACCAGCTAGAAGTGGGTTCACTTTCGCGCCAGACATAAGTCTGTATCTGCATCATTGCACTCAGCTTTGGCTTTCTCCAGCCTCCTTTACCTGCACCACTATCGGCTACCCTCGCAGACACCTTTCCCAATGGGAGAGATACAGGCTTACCGTGTTCCTTATGTCACGCAATGTCAGGTTAGATAATAGGACTCCCCACTCTCTAATCAGTTACGTTATATCTCAATTTTCACAAGATTTTGGAGTCAAAAATAAAAGGTACTATTATTGGCGTTGACCTGGCTAAAAATGTGATTCAAGTTTGTGTTTTCACAAATAACAAGGTGCACTCAAATACTGAAATGACACCGAATGAATTTATCGATTGGCTGGCCAACTCAGCCATCGTATTCGAAGCTTGTGGAATGTCTAAGGTTCTGGCGAAAACTGATATTTAGCTGCTATGGTTTGAGGTTGCAGGATCCCTCAGATACAATTATGCCGCTAAAAAATAAAATTGTTCCCATGCGGTCATATTTTCAGAAGTGTTCATTTGCCCTTGCTTAATAATGGATCAAAGCTCAACGCCAGCGAGTGTCAAACCGGCACCTTCCCATGACTTCCACCCCAAATATTGATGCATTTTACCTTTCACTTTTCGGTGGTTTTGCTCAACAATATTATTCAAATATTTTACGGCAAGAACCTCAATCATAAACAGCATGTAACCAGACAACCAAAGTCTAATATTGATGGTATTTAATGCCGCTGCATTCGCACCACTTTTAGATAATGTCGCAAAGTTAATGTTTGACTATCATCAACTTCTTAGCTTGTGTCGTCACACTTTGCGACAGAACCATTAATAATACGTTAGTCTTCTTTCATCGTTCGCTTTTTTGCCCAAACTTCAATTTTACCTTTCTTACTTATTCCCAACAAATTAGTTTTTACACTACCAATACTCTTGTAATTCATTTCCAGGCTTTTAAATTTAACATTCTCATCATCAGGTAATAAAAAAGGACGAGTTGATATTCCTTTCATTAAAACCCCTAAGGTTTCTAGTTTTTTTGTGGAACCATCGGACATTGTGATAGTTAAATTTTCAATATTGACAATTCCTTTTATACATTTGAGCTTTATATGACTAAAATTTTGGCTTTTAATGAATAATATAGGCTCTACCTTATCGAACTCGCTTTTGTAATTCACTGTTTTTGTCGCTATTTTCGTCCATTCGCTAGCGACCGTGTTAAATGAACAGAAAAGTGTTAATGCGACTATCGATAATATTGTTCTTAACATAGTTTATCGCCTTTAATATTTGCACTTGTTTGATTTTTAAAACAGAGACGCTGAGTAAACGAAGCCTTAAAGGGAATCGCGCTACAACGGCTTATGAGCTATGCGACGGAAGCGGCAAAATATCCACCTATTCTTGAGGCGTTAAAGAGAGGTTGAACTAATTCCGGTTCTGTCGCAAACTGATATTTAGCTGCTATGGTTTGAGGTTGCAGGATCCCTCAGATACAATTATGCCGCTAAAGAATAAAATTGTTCTCATGGCGTCATATTTTCAGAAGTGTTCATTTGCCCTTGCTTAATCATGGACCAAAGCTCAACGCCAGCGAGTGTCGAACCGGCACCTTCCCATGACTTCCCCCCCAAACATTGATGCATTTTACCTTTCACTTTTCGGTGGTTTTGCTCAACAATGTTATTCAAATATTTTACGGCAAGAACCTCAATCATAAACAGCATGTAACCAGACAACCAAAGTCTAATATTGAGGGGATCTAATGCCGCTGCATTCGCACCACTTTTATCAATGACAACCTTTTCAGGTAAACCGTGTTGGTTGATGGCTTTGTTAAAAATGCCTGAGCAGCAAGTTCATCACGGGTTTCGCTCAAATAAAAATCAATAATAGCCCCGTATTTATCCACGGATCGATAATAGTAAACCCAGCGACCTTTAACTTTTATGTAGGTTTCATCCATTCGCCAAGAGCCGGATACCGGACGTTTTTTCTTCCTGAATACCGTTTCGAGTTGCGGTGCATATTTGATAACCCAACGGTTTAGCGTTGAGTGGTCAAAATGGATATTTCGTTTGGAAAATATTTCCTCTATTTCACGATAACTGAGTTTGTAAGCCAGATAATATCGAAGGGCTTGCATGATGATATCTGTTGGTAAATGGCGTCCCGAAAAGTTAAGTGACATTGATTAAGTTGGTTAAAAGAGCATCGCCCATAATAAACCTTCTCATCAGTTTGCGACAGAATCAGAGTGAGTCTATGTTGCTGGCCTAGAAAATATAACTCTGCTGGTTTAGCGTGTTGGCTATATCTAGGCACTCGTCTTTAAACCACTGGATTAACGGGTCTTTATGAACTCTAGCATGCCAGTAGAGGGTGCTGTTTATCTGAGGTAATTCATCTAGTACAACACCTTTAAGCTGGGATCTCCATTTTTCTGACATGAGTATTCTTTGTGGCAAAAAACCTACATGTTTACCGGCTAACAAGCCCTGTAACAACACTAAAAAAGAGCCAGTGGTAAAGGTAATGCTACGTTGTAGTTGGTTTTGTAGAACCATCAGATTGATCTCAGTTTCAACTAGGTTAGAGGCAGAGTATTCTGCAGTGTTATGGGCAAAAATCTGTGCCAAAGTCGGTTGTTTTATTTTTGCTAATGGGTGGTTGAAACTATAGGCTGCGCAATATATGTCAGTACTTATGTGACGGCCATGAATATTGGCGGGTGGGGTATTAGTGCCTGCAGCAGCAATATCTATCTCGCCAGATTCTAAAAGAGGAAATACATCCCTAGGCTTATGAACAAACTCCAGCTCGACATTGGGAGCAGATGTAAGGATTTTATCAAGCATAATAGGGATCATAGATTGAGTCAGGTTGTCTATGAAGGCAACTCTGATCACCCCGTGGCTTTCCATTGGATCAAAAGCGGTCTGTGAAATCAATCGATCACTCATCTGTAACCATTCAGTCAACGAGCTATATAGCCGTAGTGCTTTGCTTGTAGCTTTAATTCCCTGTCCTTGCTTAACAAACAATGGGTCGTTAAAGACACTGCGCAATTTTTTCAAATTTTGGCTCATAGCTGGCTGAGAAATATCAAGCCTTTCGGCACTTTTAGAAACACTTTGCTCTTCAATTAGAATAGCTAAACTAAGCAATAAGTTAAGATCCGCTTGCTGAATAATTTTTAAGTCTGTTAGATTCATAATTTAGGCTCTAAAGGAAAATGTTGGTGGATGAGTGTAATGATTTGTCGTCTGAACCATCCTAGTAGCTCGGGTGCTCTATGGTGGCGATCCCAACATATTTTTAATTCAAGCTTAATTGGCGAGCCTAACCAATCAAAATTCTTGGTCTCATTCTCAGGCAAAATATCCATGGCAAAATGAGGGAGTAAAGTGACGGTGTTATTGGTTTGCAATGCGTACACTAATGCACTTAACGAGTTGGTTGTTAACACATATGCCGCATCCGTTGCGTCTAAGTGTTCCAGCGCTTCAATTGAATACAGTTGGTTATGCTCTTGAAATTGGTAGCGTAATAACTTTATTGCGTTTTTATCGGCATGCAGATTTTTTTTATTAGTTGTTTTATGAGTCACCATTTGCCAAGGTGCATAGCCTATTGTTTCACTAATGATAGGGCTGGGTATATTGTCATAGAAGCCAATAACAAGATCAACTTTTTCACGTCTAAGTAGCTGGAAACCATTGGAGCTTTGCGAGATATATTCAAGCTCTATACCGGGGGCAAGTAGTGAGATATGTTTAATCAAAGGGCCGATCAGTAACTGGGCTGTTACGTCATTCATAATAAAGCGAATACGGCCTTGCGCAGTCTTTGGACTAAAATGCTCAGCTTCCAATATACGCGCGGTTTTGTCCAGCAGCGGGGTTAACTCAACTGCAATGGCCTGGGCTTTATTGGTTAATGTCATACCGTTATTACTTTTAAGCAGTAAAGGGTCGGCAAACATTACTCGTATACGTTTGAGCATTTGACTCATTGCCGATTGAGATATACCGAGTTGTTTGGCGGCATTAGAAACGTGAGCCTCTTTGAGTAAGACTGCAAGGGCAAGCAATAAGTTTAGATCGCACTTTTTCAGACGTTCAAGATTGAGCTGAGTTAGCATTATGTTACCTATTCCTTATTGATATTTTGACTATAAACGATAAGTTACAGCTTGAATAGGTTATGTTTATACGAATTTGTATCGCGTAAATAAAGCCATCCTTGGCTCATGTCAATCCTTGTCATTAGCGCTTTGAAAAGCGTACCTGCTCCTATCTGTCTTTGGTAAAAATGCACCTTAACGGTCCTAATTTAGGCGACCCTTACGTTCATTAACTGATAAGCTTATGGGATTCCTAATGTATTGCGCCGCAGTTCTAGCAGAGACGGATCCTTATTAATGATACTTATCCAATATATACGTTTTAAGATGCTAATACTTTTTGTTGGCTTGTTAGCGTGACAATTACGCGACGTTCTAGTGCACGATCTTTAACCGTATTAGCATGTGCATCTTGTTCACCTATCGCATCTTTATCAATACGATTAACTTCAACACCATGAGAGGTTAAATAGGCTTCAACATGCTGAACACGTTTTTCTGATAATTTAAGGTTGTACTGGCTGTCACCTTGGTTATCTGACTGACCATTTAACAAGATTACATCTTGATCCTGTTGCTTAGAAAGATGAATTACTTGATCTAATTTGGTTTTAGAAGCATTACTCAGCGTTGTAGAGTCAAAACCAAACAACACGACAACACTGCTTCTATTGGTTTGGATTTCATACTTTGGCTCAGGCTTAGGGCGCGGCATAGGTTTAGTCTGTTTATCGATTACAGCAGGTAAGACAACTGCTGTGGCTGTCGCAGCTTTAACTCCAAAGCGGTAAGTTAACTGTAAACCTACTGTTTGTGCATCCATATTTACGGTGTTCCAAGCGGTTTCATCTATGTCCGCAAAGCGACGGTACTTGGCTGAGATAGCCAAAGAGTTTGTAATGTTGTAGCCAACGCCAGCACCAAAGTAAGGTGCGGTGTCTGTCGCGCTGACATATTGATTGGCACTCATTTGATGTGATAGGTGGTATTGATATGCGCCTGCTTCTCCAGTTAAGAACCATTTATCTGACAGTGGTAGGGTACCGACAACCCCAAGCGTAAAGCCATCAACGTCTATTTCTTGGCTTCCATCTAATCCACCCCATAAATGGGTATCGTCATTAGTTCCAAGATCTTGCCAGCCAGCTTCAATGGCAAGGTATTTGTTTAGTTGATAACCGACAAGAGCATTCCAGGCTAAATCACTGTCGTCACCTAAATGACTTGTTGCATCTACTGACTCGTAGTTGCTTTGACCTGCACCGGCGCCGACGTACCAAGTGTTATCAACATTTGCAGCATTGGCGTATCCGCAGGTGCCAAATAATGCAAGTGCAATAAGTGTTTTGTTCATCATATTATCTCCGTTGAGTTTAAATTTATATTGATTTCAATGACGGCATTTTGCTGTAAGGGTGCCACTAGGGCAATAGAGTGAACGGAATAACGATTATTCGATTTAATTATACCTTAGTATTGGTAACGTCGTTAAAATAGGCTGTTATGAGTTTTGTCATAAGTAGATTAGCTGATGAATGACACTAATACTTAACGTCTTAGTATTTTCGCGTTGCGCAGTTTGCAAGGCATAAATAGCTTGTTGGACTTGGCCGCTGCCACATCCAGATTAATTGGTATACTTTATGCTATAGGGATTTTATTTTTTGAGGCCAGTTAAGGGCTGCAGGGCAGATTTGATAAATTTTAATCGAACATTTTGCAAATGTTTCATTGAAACTCCTTTTCATCTTTGTGTCCCTTCACTTCTTTATAAGTTTAGCGGTTCTCGTGTGAACGATACACTCAACCGAAGCCTCGATTAGGCTCCGCGGTGCAGCTTGCTGATTGAGAATTTAATAGCAGACTCCGCCCCAATCTCGATGCTCGCAAGCAGATCACCTTAAAGAGTCTGGATCTCATCCGGTTTTACTGAATCACCAGGTGTTTCTCAGAAGCCAGTACGACGACATACAAGGTAAAACGTCAGCTGAAGTTTTGAGGTACTCATACCATCTAAATTGGTTGATAATGCTAGATTTATTTTAAGCGGCTATCGCTAGCCGCTTAAGCTGGTTTAACAATCTAATGATTTCTAAGGTAGTTCTTGGCAGGATGCCTAGTGTTCACTAACAGTACGCTGTTTTTGAACAATGTCTTTTATTTAACGGTCACATCTGCCGAGCCGGATACTCCGTCAAATGTAGCGGTGACTGTGGCACTACCTGCTGAATGTGCCGAAATTTGATTTTTATGTGCCGTGGCTACAGCTGGGTTATCACTACTCCACTTAACATAAGCCGTATAATCGTCAGCCTCTCCATTAGCATAGATAACCCAGACTTCTACATCATGAGAACTACCTAAAGCCATTGAAATATCTGCTGGGTTAACTTCAACACTCTTCACAATATTTTCCTCTACCGAAACCAGCCGTGAATCAACCTTGCCTTGATAGGTCACGCTAATGGTGGCCGAGACGTTATAATCTGAGCCTAGGGCTTCACCAGCTTGTGAATTTCCTGTTTGTATAATAATATTTTTTGGGGTATCACTTTTCCAATTTGCATCTAAGGTCACATCAACACTGCTGCCATCGGAGAAATGAGCCATAGCAGTATATTGAAACGGCCACTGGGCAAAGATCACATCATCTCCAGGTGTAATTTCGAGCCACTCAAATGCAGGTTCGGTAACCGTTGTTGTCACCCGATCACTCGCTCCCTCATATTGTGCGGTAATTTCACTACGACCTACGGCCCTGGCTGTGCCGGTGCCACCATCGGTCCCGGTCGTCACCATATGGATCACATCAGGCTGACTCGATGACCAGGTGGCTTTATCAGTCACATCGACTTTTGCCAAATTAAACATAGTTGCCGTAGCTTTATATCGTCCCTTGGTGCCCACTGGTACTTCAAGGTTTTCAGGAGTAACATCAAGACTTATAACCTCACGGTCAAAGACTGTCATTGCTCCTTGACCTTCAACTCCCTGAAACATGGCAAAAGTATAGGAAAAACCTGCTTCAATACCGTGCACAAGCCCAGTGGGATCGATGGAAATTTTATTCCTGTCTCCTGGCCTCCAATCGCTTTGGTCTGTGACATCTTTTTGAGTAATCATCCCGGCACTATTTTGATAAACAGCAAAGGCTTGAAGTTGAGTCGTTTTGCCCACAATCACCTTGCTATCGGCAGGTTCAACACTCAGCATCAAATATTCTAGGTCACTCACTATGACTTCCGCCTGAGCATCCATGCCATAATACTGCGCATTGATACCGGTTTGACCTTGGGCATTCCCCGTCACACGACCAGCTTTTGAACCTGATGTCACAACATGTGCAATGCTATCATCGGTAATCGACCATGTTGCAGCGGTGCTCACATCGATTGAATATCCATCAGAGAAAAATGCGGTTAGAATATACTGCTGAGTTTCATTGATATTCACCGTCGATGTCACTGGCGTTAACTGCAATTCAGTCAAGATGGGCTCATTAACAAACAGTGAAGTCGCTGCCATTAACGTTTTATAGCTGGCTTGGATCTCAGTTACACCAGAGTAAAGGGTGTGGGCTATGCCTGCTGTATCGATTGTAGCAATATCAGTTTTGCTACTTTGCCAACTCGATTCGAGGCTTACCTCTTTACTGCTTCCGTCAGAAAAACGAGCAAATGCTTGATAAGGCTGATCCAGTCCGGCAGATACGGAAGTGTCCGGCGGTGTGACGGTTAACTCAAGCAGTTCAGCGGCTGTGACCTCAACTACTGCCGTGGAACTCATGCCTAGGTACTGCGCTTTAACTTGGGTATTACCGACGTTTAGTGCATTAGCAAAACCACCATCCAAGCTACCCGTCCCGATATAAACTATCGCTTGATCTAGGCTTGTCCAGCTGGCGACTAGAGTTATATCCTCTGAGTGACCATCGGTATAGAAAGCTCTGGCTTCAAATTGCCCTTCGGTGCCTGCAGCCACTTTAACCTTCACTGGTGTCACTTGAATATAACTCAGCGCAGCGTCGGTCACAGTGAGTGTTGACGAATCACTGAATCCGATATAGCTTGCCGTAACAACTGTCTCACCGGCTCGGTAACCCCTTGCCTCCCCATCACGTTCAACGCTGGCAACAGAGATATCTGAACTCTGCCAAGCAGACTCGAGACTCAAATCTTTGCTGCTGCCATCAGAGAATATTCCAGAGGCTTGAAAAACCTGAGTCAAACCCGCAGCGATTGTTGTTCTGGCGGGGCTGACAACCAGCGTTTCTAAAATAACATCTGTAACAGTGATCTCGGTCCAGGCCGTTGCACCATCATAATTGGCCTGTATCTTAGTACCGCCGACGGCAGTGGCCTCAGCCAAACCGGCCGAAATTCCAACGGCAACGATATTGATGATGCCAGGATCCAGAGCACTCCAGGTTGCCAACTGAGTCACATCACTCGTATGGCCGTCAGTATAGAATGCCTCAGCTTTATATTGCCCCGAGGTACCTTTCGGCACAGTGGAGTTCGCAGGTGTCACCTGTAAACCGGTAATACTGGCATTGGTGACGCTCAGCTCGGCAACGGAGGAAAAACCGCTATAGGATGCCGAGATCTGGCTCATTCCCTTTATGTAACTCCGAGCTAATCCTTTTCGATTTACCGTGGCAACATCTTGCGTACCCGATTGCCAGGTCGCGACGTAAGTTAGATCGATATTTGAACCATCAGAAAATATTCCAATAAACTGATATTGCTGAGTATTACCCGCCGCTATAGTCCGTATCATTGGCGACAAGGTAACAGACTCGAGAATCGCATCAGTTACGATGAGCTCCGCATACGCCGTCATACCATCAAAACTTGCCCGAACCAGTGTATCTCCTACAGCCTTAGCACTGACATAACCGGCCTGAATACCGGAAGAGACGACCTCTCCAACTGCTGAGTCGTCACTCGCCCATGTGGCAAGTCGGGTAACATCACTCGAGTGCCCATCAGAGTAAAATGCAGTAGCAATCTGCTGCTGGTGATAGCCAAGCGCTAAGCTAGATTTAACTGGCGAAACCTGTAACGAGGCAATTAACGCATCGGTAACCGTTAGTTCAGCCGTCGCTTTAATGCCTAAGTAGCTAGCAGTAATCTTAGTATCACCTGCAATTAACCCTAAGCTCAATCCGTGACTATCTATCTGCGCAACAGATGTCTTATCAACTTGCCATGATGCGGCAGTTGTCAGTACTTTACTGCTGCCGTCGGAGAAGATCCCTGTCAAATTGTATTGTTGACTATTTCCCGCTGCGATTTTAGCCGTTGTAGGTGAAATAATGAGTGACATAAGCACGGCATCAGTTACAGTTGCCGAAGTTGTTACCGACGCAAAGGCCTCTGGATTACTCGGGTTTAATGCCCTGAAATTATCTGCCGTTTTGACGTTAAGCCCTGCATAACTTGCCGATATTCCAGTCTTGCCAACAGAGTAGGCCGTTGCATATCCCCCCTTATTTCCCGAAGTTATCACACTGATGATTCCGGTATTACCTGAACTCCAAGTGGCTTGCTTAGTCACGTCACTGCTGCGACCATCGGTAAAATAAGCTATCGCCTGATACTGCCCCTGAGTCCCGACAGGCGCCTGCAGATCTCTGGGTGTTATCTGAAGTCCCGAGACGACAGCCTCGGTTACGGTCAGTGATGTTCTGGTATTCATTCCCATGTAGTCGATTGATATGTCAGTAACACCCGGTGATAAGGCTTTCGCCCTCCCCGCCTTGGCACCGCTCATGCCTATGGTTGCGACGTTTGATTCTTTACTCTGCCAATAACCCAGTAGGCTGATGTCATGCACACTGGCGTCAGAAAATCGCGCTCTGGCAGTATATTCAACATCGATACCGACAGGTGTCACGAAATCGATGGGGAAGATCTCGATACTCTCAATCACAGCCGAAGTGACTTCGGCAACACCATGAGCCGTGACCTGTTGAAACTCTGCATAGACCTCAGTGACTCCTGGGGCCAATGCTGTCGCATGACCGCCACTTTCTCCCTCGGCCACTAGGCTAACTACCTGTTTATCCTCTACAGACCAAAAAGCATCTCGGGTTACATCTACCACCGAGCCATCGGAGTAATAGGCCATCGCAGCATAGTCTCCTTCGGTACCCACTGGGTATTTAACCTTAGCCGGAGACACTGTCAGGGCTGTGATCTCAGGTGCAACAACGGTGGCGAGCGTGCTATCACTTAGAGAGATATCCGCAAACTTCAAGCTAGCACTCACCTGAGTAGTGCCAAGTTCTTGGGCTGTCAATACCGCTTCATTGTCGATAGCAGCCGTTATGCTCATACTTGATTGCCAAACAGATTGCTCAGTAACATCGATACTGGCACCGTTTTCTAAAATCAAATACGCCTGATATTGCACGCTAGTGCCTTGGGGCATGATGATATTTTCAGGATTAATGACTAACTTATCAGCTGCAGCAGCTAATACCGCCAACTGAGCCTCAGCGCTGACTGTCAGGTAGCCAGCACTAATCGAGGTAACACCGGGTACTAAACCGGTAGCAAGGCCTTTACGCTCACCTTGATTAACAATAGATCCAATGGTCGCATCGTCGACACTCCAATCAGAAAAATCGGTCACATCTTGCTTATGAGAATCAGCAAACAGCGCAATGGCTCTATAGCGCTTTGACATTCCGACCAGCACTTCAGCCTCGGCTGGCTCAATCGTCAGGGCAATAACCGCCGCATCGGTAACCATCAGCTCTGCTGAATCAGATAACACTTCCCCACCCGCCTGTAGCTCAAGAGTCGCGATTATCTCTGTTTTACCCGCCGTCAGTGCCCTTGCGACTCCCGAAGCTGCAATATCGGCAATAACCACTTCGCTACTTGACCAGATGACTTGTTCAGTGACCTCTTTTCTCTCACCATCACTGAATGTAGCCATGGCGGTATAGCCATCACTAGTATCCACGGCCAGCGTATTGACCTGAGGCGTGATATCCAAAGCTACCGCGAATGCCGGGCAAGGGGTATCGGGCCCGCCACACTCAGATGAGGGGAAGCCATCGTTATCGCCATTACATGCAATCAGCAGAAAAGTCAGCAGCAACAGAAAATGGGTATTAACCACTTTAGAAAATGTCATCGTTATAAGCCCTATTTCGCATCCGTTGTGATTGAGGGAATATGAACCATTACTCGGCGGTTCTTATGTCTATGACCCTCTGTTGAGTTATCCGTAACCGGAGACTCCTCGCCAAAAGCACGTACCTCTATCTGCTTTGGCGCAACACCATTTGAAATTAAGTGTTCCGCTATGCTTTGTCCCCTTCTTTGAGACAAGGCTTGGTTATATTCAGCGCTGCCCATAGAGTCGGTGTAACCAGTTATCAACACCTTGGCATCTGAATCGCTATTGAGTCGCTCTATGACTGCCTGAAACAGGAGAGGATCGTTTATCGTGCTGCTGTCAAAATCAAACAGGGTAGTCACAAAAATGGCCGCAAGTACCACAGGTACGGGAATAACCTCCGGTTCAATCGGCTCTTGAGTATTATCTACCGGTAAGGTAACAGGCTGAATTGTTGGCTCTGGCTGACTACTTTTCTGGCCAAATCGATAACTCAACCCTAAGGTAGTTAAGTGGCCATTACTGCCACCGATATAGTCGCTGCCCAGGCTGTCGATATACTGGTATTCGAATCTGGCCACCCAGGAGGCTGACAGTTTATACTCCAGCCCAAGACCCGCTATCGGTGCCCAATCACTGTCTGTTTTATTATTGAAGGGTCCGCGGTTTTCACCTTCCCAGCGAAATGTACCTGCCTTGGCAAAAAGGTCCAAATTTTCACTGACGGGCAGACGCCCCAACAAAGACAATTCGATACCCGACATAGTGCCGCTGTAGGTCTGATTAATGCCACTCTCGGGATATACCGCTACCGCCTTACCTAAATCGAGATAGGCAGCCTCAAAACCGATATGCTCCCACAGCTGATACCCAGCAAAAGCGCCAAAGCCTAGGTCATTACCGTCGCAACTGATGCTCCAGGCTTCGCAAGCGTTTTGGTAGTGCATAGTTCCCATCTTGCCGCCAAGATAAAAAAAGGAGGAAAACTCTGGTTCCTGAATATCAAGAGAGTTTGAATCAACAGCACTGGCGGCGAAAGGTGAAATTGAGAGGTTTAACAACAAAGACAAAATGGATGACGTGCGGATATTAGGCATAACAACCCCTGAAAGTTTACGTTTAAAGTGAAGCCAAACACCTAGATTATAACAAATTTTGTACAACAAAACTATTTACCCTGATGATAGTGATCATAAGAAGAACGAATATTTAGCTATGTTTGATTACTGTTAGTTTTCTAAATTTACCTCTTACAATAGATTGGGTTATTATGATTATCGAAATCTGACTAACCGAAAATTATAATGAAAATTCTATTAGCTATTGTCATCAGTACAATTTGACGCGCAAAGGTAATTTAAAGCCACCAAAAACAGCCGCAGGCCACAGATTAATCGAGATACTTCCAGCTGCTGTGGATACACTCATGGAGTAAATGAATCAAACCTTCAGCTCACCTGCACGCAATGAAACCATTTATTATAAAAATCAAAAACTATCAAACGCAGACGAGTATTTGTAAGCAGAAAGAATGAACCCTATAAAAGACCTGAATTATCGACTACTCCCAAGCAGTGGAAGAATTGGTTAATTAAAGCAGGATTAGCCCATAGGCCCGCATATCAGTTAAGGCATACTTATGCCAGCCAGTTATTGATGATAGGGGCTGAACCATCGTGGCTAGCTGGACAGATGGGTCATTCTGACTGGGGGATGATCCGCAAGATCTATGCAACATGGATAAAAGCTGAGAAGCCAAACTATATTGAGGAATTGGCTAACAAGTTAAAACAGACCTACTAGACATAAAAAACTCGTAGGCAAAAACAAAAAAGCTCAAGCAAATTGCTTGAGCTTTTTTGTTTTTAATCGCTTGGATTTGGCCCCTATTTGACCCCTCCCACCTTAACGACCTAAAGATACTATTAAAACAGTAACTTAGGACTAGAACGGCATCTTCATGCCTGGTGGCAACTGCATGCTGCCAGTGACTTCAGCCATGCGATCTTTTTGATTCTCTTCAACACGGCGAGCCGCATCGTTGCATGCTGCTGCGATAAGATCTTCAAGCATCTCTTTATCGTCTTCAAGCAAGCTTGCGTCAATATCGACTTTACGCACACTGTGAGAGCCCGTCATGGTGACTTTAACAAGGCCAGCGCCGGCTTCGCCTGTCACTTCCATACGCGCGATCTCTTCCTGCACTTTGGCCATCTTGTCTTGCATCTGTTGGGCTTGCTTCATCAAGTTGCCCATACCGCCTTTTCCAAACATACTCTAATTCTCTTCTATTATTTATCACAACAAATAAAGTGGGCTAATCTTACTAAATATAGACTGATTAGCAATGAAAGCTGAAATTTCAATTGTAAAATTATGACTCAGGTAACCGCTTAAAGTTCGACATGTCGACCAATTCTATCGACTTTCCTTTTTTAACCAGTAATTCTGGTGCATAAGATAACGTGTCTGGTGTTAACTGTGCGCCCATATTCTGGGCTAACCAATGTACATTCGCGTCAGTCATTAAGCCATGATGAGCTTGCGCGAGGATCTCTTTATGAAAACGACGCCGCACTTCAAGAGGGGTCTCTCGAGTACTGTCGATCCCCACTGACACACGCACTTCACTTGGCTCACCAAGCGCTAGGCTCATGGCTTCTTCAAACTGCTTAATCGCAACATCGGCTGCAAGATGCTTTTGATCGGGTTTCAATAACAACGACAACGGTTGTTCAAACTGATGGCAAACGGAGTTAACGGCGAGCTGTCTAACACGTCCGCCTACTTCAAGCTCAGCCATAAATCGGTACCACTTCAAATCAATGTCATTGCCGCTTAACTCGCCACTTGGCAGTGCGGTTAAGTTTAACGCAACATCCTGAACTGAAGTTGAATCAAGCTGCATAGCAGTGGGTTTATGACTAACCTGAGCGGTTTCGTTCTGCTGTTGACTTGGTACAACAACAGCTGCAACTGCGACATTGGCTGGCGACTCTGTTGCATGAACGGCGCTTTCATCTTGAAATCGCGGTGTGGGATCCTGCTCATGAGGCTCTTCCCATGGTGGCCGGTCGATAATATTGCTGCTGTTATCAACTGGCGCTAAAGCTTTGCTTTGTTCCAATGGCTCGATATCGTCATCAATAGATGACCCCTCAGCGTCTTTATCTTCTCGCTTAGGCTTGCGAACTGGCGGCGCAAAAGGCTTGCGCTCATTAACGGACTTTTTTGTGGAACTCTCCTTAGGCTCATCATCACCTAATCCATCCAACAGAGAATCTCTTGCTGCTAATACAGCATCCAAAATATCGTCGCTTAAATCAGTCGTTGATACTGTGCTATCTGGCTTTTCTGTTTCACTTTGAGCCACAAGCGTATTTTGTTCAGCAGCAAGTCGCGATTGGGGCGCAACTGAAGATAACGTGTCTTGTGACAAAGGAGCTGAGTTGGGAGTATCAAAGTCAAAATCGTTGCCGTCAAAGTCAATATCCTGCGCGCCAGCATATTGTGCATAAGCAGATAGATCGTCTTCACCTTCATCGCCAGCTTCAACTGGCTGTGTGACCTCTGTTGCGGCTATCTCGGCGTTAGCCGTTTCAACTACACTTTTATTGGCGCTATGACTTGCAGTAATAGTCGAATCGATAACTAAATCATTCGTTTTATTGGGTACCGGAACAGATGCAATACTCGGGACTATAACGGCAGTATTGGCGACTTCGATTGTTTCATTTGAAGTTGCAGTACCCTCTTCAACTAAAGGGCTTTGCTGCGGTTTAGTGAGCGGCGCTTTGACATCTGACTCACTAGACTTTGAATACCCTTGACTCTGAGCTTGGCTGAGTATGACAGCCATTTCACTGTTCATGCTCTCAAGGCTATTCAATACTGGTGTCGCGACTTGAGGCACCACAGCTTGAGGCTTAGGTTCTAGAAGCTCTGGAGTCTTGACACTAACAGGAGTGGTGACTTCATCACTCGCGTCTATAAGTGTTTTTTTTTCGGCAGCCATATTTAGCGACGTGGCTTTAGTTTCTGCTTCTTGCTGTTTTGAGCCAGCAGTTGACTCTGAAGTTAACGCAGGGATTGAAAGATTTGCAGGCGTGTCAGTCACCCATTTGGTCACAGGTTGCTCTGGTACAAAGGTCACTGCGCGCAATAATGCCATTTCAAGCCCTGACTTGGGATCAGGTGCATGAGGCAAGTCTTTACGACCTGTCAGCAATAATTGGTAATATAACTGCACTTGCTCAGGCGATAACTGCTCCGCAAAGGCTTTGATTTGTTCGCTATATAACGACATTTGCGCTGCAGCAGGCGCAAATTGAGTTAAGGTAATTTGATGCAGTAGCTCTAATAAACTTCGCAGTACTTCGTCTGGCTCAGCACCAAATGACAATACCCTAGCAGTGACTTGCATCAATCCCATGATATCCGCTTTGGCTAATGCTTCCAGTAAGGCTAAGACCTGTTTGTCATCAATACTACCGAGCATGGTTTGTACAAGTTCAAGTTTGACTTGTCCAGCACCAAAAGCAATCGCTTGATCGGTAAGGCTTAACGCATCACGCATACTACCGTTGGCCGCTTTTGCCAGCAGAGTTAACGCAGAGGTTTCGAAATTAAGGGTTTCTTGTGTCAAGACATTGGCTAACTGATTGGCAATTTCATCTTGAGTCAAGCTCTTGAGATTAAATTGTAAACAGCGTGATAATACGGTTACAGGTAAACGCTGCGGATCCGTCGTTGCAAGCAGGAACTTAACATGTTCAGGTGGCTCTTCAAGCGTTTTTAGCAGAGCATTAAAGCTACTGCGAGACAGCATATGCACTTCATCGATAAGGTACACTTTATAGCGGCCACGACTCGGACGATACTGCACGTTATCGAGCAGTTCGCGGGTGTCATCAACTTTTGTGCGTGAGGCAGCATCGACCTCAATGAGATCAACAAAACGCCCTTCTGCGATTTCTACGCAAGCAGAACATTCGCCACATGGCGTAGCAGTAACACCTTGTTCACAATTTAAGCCTTTAGCGAAAAGACGTGCAAGACTGGTTTTACCCACTCCTCGAGTGCCGGAAAACAAATAGGCATGATGCAATCTTTGCTGAGTGAGCGCATTGGTTAATGCATGTAAAACATGAGACTGGCCAACCATTTGCTCAAATTTGGCAGGGCGCCATTTTCTGGCTAACACCTGATATGACATGGAACTCCCCAACGTGTCATGAATATGATTACGGGAGCACGCTCCTCGACTAATTTGAACAATAGCATGCAAAGGTTTGACATGCTATATCAAGCGTTCAAGGAGCGGTTTGGCGGTGATTAATTCACCTTAAACAGACATTTCAGCCTGATTATTCGCCTTCGAATTCACATAAGCTGAGTAATTCGAGATCCATTGTTGCGAGACGCTTTTCACCACCAAGATCCGGTAATGAGATAACAAATGCAGCATGATTAACCTGGCCGCCTAGATTACGGATTAACTTAACGGTTGCTTCAATGGTGCCGCCCGTCGCCAGTAAATCATCAACAACCAAGACTTTATCTTCACTAGTAATAGCATCGACATGAATTTCAAGAACGTCATGACCATACTCAAGCTCATAGCTTTCAGAAATAGTCTTTCTTGGTAATTTACCCGGCTTACGTACTGGAACGAAGCCAATACCTAACTCTAATGCCAAAGGTGCACCAAATAGGAAACCACGAGCTTCAGTGCCAACGACTTTAGTAAAGCCTTGTTCCTTGTAGTGTTCCACTAAAAGACCAATGGTTAATTTATACGCTTGTGGATCTTCTAATAAGCTAGTCACATCTCTAAACAAAATCCCCTCTTTAGGGTAGTTTGGGATGGTTTTAATGCTGTTCTTTATAAGTGCTAAGCTGTCAGTATTCATTACCATAATTCTTTACTTTATTGAGTTGAATTTGCTGACATGTTGCTAGCGACTATCGCCATAGCAAATGTCATCGAAGTGTGAAAATCGGCGTAAAGCTTAAGCCGCTTTATGCATAGTTGCAACAATGGATCGCCAGAACTGCTGACTCACCCCATGCAAAATACCACTACTATTGTTCACGGTTCCAAAGAGCGGTTATCAATTGGTTAAATTCGCTTTTATATTCAGTACTATGCACTAATACAGTCAAAGGCTTATTCATCGATCTCAGGAATGCTTCTCAAGTAAACAATGAGTCCAGTGCCAATGCAGGCTAGCATCACTTTGACCCAAATAAGCGGGACTATCGTGATACTGACAATAAAACTTAGGCTACTTACAATATAGGCCTTCTTCTTTAGTCCTTTACGCATAGCACCTTCTGCTTGCCAATTTTGCAGCGCATCAGCAAACCACGGGTGTGCCATCAACCATTGATATAGTCTGTCGCTTGAGCGAGCAAAACAATAAGCAGCCAATAAGATAAAAGGCACCGTTGGCAGTATCGGCAATAAAATGCCCAATAAACCTAACGCTAGGCTACAAAGACCAGCCAGAAGAAAGAAACCACGTTTTAACGCCATCAGTACCGCCCAAAAAAACAAAAAGCCACTCAAAAGAGTGGCTAGTATACCTGAGCTAGGATGAAACAGAGCTTAAATTAGCCCCATTACCTTCAACCAAGATAGGCTTGCGGGTAATGTCGGCAACAACATTACCAGGATAAAACCAACAAAATAAACAATGTTAAATGGGTCTTTAAACGGCTGACTCATGACTTCCTCTACAACTGTTGTTAACGACAATTATTGATCTAGATCAATTTTTGGCGCCATTATAGGGTTTAGCCGTGCTGATAGAAAGACTAATCCTCAATAAATTCTCTAATGATGCCTTTAGCACTCAATTGCATTAACAGGTCTACACAGCCTTGTTGTAATACCGTAGGCTCTATATCGGTAAAAGTCACTGATAACCATTCAATTAAATCTGCACATTTCACTGAGTCAAATTGCGACATATAAGCTAAAACCTGGGCTGTTAGCGGATTGAGCTGCAAAAAGCTCACTTCATCTTCAAAATCAGAATATATACAAAAAAACTGCGGCTCCTCTGTCGGCTCTTTTGGGCGGTAATCTTCGCTAATGTGTTGTACATCGTATGTATACTGGGCTATTTGCGATGTCGACGACACACTTAGCGTCATCGCTGAAATAACGTCAGCATCCATTACCGCCATGTCGATTATCTTTTGCTGCGGAACCTCTTGTGCGACGGCCACAACCAGCTCTAGCCATTCATAATGTGCCAGTTCCAGCATAAAAGGAGGATCGATTTCTGTTGCTGTGTATTCGGTTTGCAAAAACAGCAGAAATTCCTGGGAGATCTCAATAAAGATAGGTGTGTGACAATCATGATACACGAAGAACTGTTGCACTCGTTCTTGCCAGTCTTGTTCGCTATATAAACTCTTTAATACCGGGAAGGCGTTAGACACAAAGCCATCAATATTATTAAAAAATAGTTCGCGGTAAATCTTCATCCGCCGCGCTTCAATCCCCTCAGGTAGAGGATTTGATGGATCTTTAATGTAATCCATGAATTTTTGTTGTGTTTCAATAAAACTCATCAAGCGCTCCTTTTTAAACTGGCGATATGACGGTTTTGATAATCATGGATCTGATTAATTTCTAACAACAACTCATTGGTTGCTGGAATATTAAAATCTCGTTCAAGCAATGTAGGAAAAACACCATGGTACTGATGGCATGCCTCAAGTAGCTTCCATACCGGATCAACAATATCAGCGCCGTGTGTATCAACCACTAAGTCTTCAGCCTCTTCATAGTGACCCGCAATATGTAAATATTCGATTCTATCGGTCGGCATCGCTTTTAAGTATTCAAGCGCATCGTATTGATGGTTAATCGAGTTCACATAGATATTGTTAACGTCGAGCAGCATCTTACAGTCAGCTTCTTCCATTACGGCTGTAACAAACTCCAGTTCAGACATTTCAGCGCCAGGGGCAGCGTAAAATGATACGTTCTCCAATATTAAAGGACGTTCAATAATATCCTCTACTTGCTTAACACGCGCAGCCACATGACGAACGGCTTCGCCTGTAAAAGGGATTGGCATCAAATCGTACATATGTCCAGTACCAGAACAATAACTTAAATGCTCTGAATAGCTTTTTATCTGATGCAAGTCTAGAAAGTCTTTGACGTTTTTGACAAATTGAACATCGAGCGGCGCTGGGCTACCAATAGATAGCGATAAACCATGACAATAAAACTCATGTTTTTCTGTTAGTGCCCTAAATTGACGACCAAACTTTCCGCCGAGTGTCATCCAGTTTTCTGGTGCCACCTCAAAAAAATCAATGGCCTTAGGAACACCTTGGCAAAATTCATCCAACATTTCTCGCCTAAGACCGAGACCCACCTGTCCTTTATTTGTCATACTGCACGTCCACTAATTTATGATTTATATACCCAATCGGCTTGAGTATATACAAATAGGGCCAGCAAACGCTGACCCCGTTTAACTCAAGTGGAAAGCTTACTTAGAACCACCACACTTACCTTCTTTCTCAGCTTTCTTATCGCCGCCACATTTGCCTTCTTTAGCTTTCATTTTGTCGCCGCCACACTTACCTTCACCACACTTACCTTCTTTAGCTTTCATTTTGTCGCCGCCGCACTTACCTTCTTTGGCTTTCATTTTGTCGCCGCCGCACTTACCTTCGCCACACTTACCTTCTTTGGCCTTCATTTTGTCTTCGCCGCACTTACCTTCTTTGGCCTTTTTCTTGTCTGCGCCGCATTTGCCTTCGCCACACTTACCTTCGCCTTCAACTAGCTGGTAACCGGCTTGCATCTCACTATAACCAAATGGGCTTGCTTGGACAGATGCAGCCAAAGAACTTCCAAGAACAACAGCACCAACAGCAACAGTAATAGCAGTCTTATTAACGAGTTTCATAATATCTTCCTTCTTGATTTAATCTACAGTATTTCGGTTACCAACAATGTATTTTGCTGGCTTGCTTAAAGAGACCTGTGTACCTACAAATAAATTTCATTTATTCTACAACTATCACATTTATGACGCATAAAAGCTGATAGTGCAAATATTGTTTGCATCTATTAGTGCCTGCTATAGCGATGTTTATCTTAGTAATTTGTAATAAATAGCGCTTATCAAGCAACAAATAGAGACTGACCAATAAAACAACAATCAAATAACAATACTGATTATTAATGATATAAGATCACTCTATACTCGCTTTAATTTGGTGCCGTACGGTGCATGATGTAGAATGCAGCGCCTTTTAAAACTGATGAGTGGACTGTTCTGTGCGAATAATTTTGGCGCCTATGGAAGGCGTGGTTGATGATTTAATGCGTGAAATCCTTTCAGCAATCAATCCGTACGATTTAATGGTGACGGAATTTGTACGTGTCGTTGATCAGTTATTACCAGAAAAAGTATTTTACCGTCTCTGTCCTGAGCTAAAAACTGACGGTAAAACAACTTCAGGCACGCCGGTAAGGGTCCAACTACTGGGACAAGAGCCTGGTTGGATGGCGGAAAATGCCGTTAGAGCAATAGAGCTAGGATCTAAAGGGGTTGACGTTAATTTTGGTTGCCCTGCAAAAATGGTTAATCGCAGTAACGGTGGTGCAATCATGCTGCAATATCCTGAGCAGCTGTATAATGTCGTCAAGGCCATGCGAGATGCAGTGCCTGATGAGCATCCTGTGACCGCAAAAATCCGTCTCGGTTTTAACGATAAGTCTCTCTATATGGAGAATGCACAGGCTATTTACGAAGCGGGTGCCAGTGAGATTGCGGTGCACGCCAGAAGTAAAGTTGATGGTTATAAGCCACCTGCTTATTGGGAATACATTACCGACATCAATGCAAAACTGCCTATTCCGGTTATTGCTAACGGCGAAATTTGGAATGCACAAGATGCACAGCGCTGCATGCAAGTGACCGGGTGTGACACTATCATGGTAGGACGCGGGGCCATTTCGTTGCCTAACCTAGCGGCAAGCATTAAAGGTGAAACACCTTATACGTGGCAACAATCACTGGCGCTGATGCTGGAGTACACCAACCGAGAACTCGCCGGACGTAAAAGTACCTATTACCCAGCCAGAATTAAGCAATGGTTTAATTATCTCAATCGTCAATATCCCGAAGCTGATACCTTGTTTCGCGAGCTACGGATCTACAAAACGGCTGAAGAAATTATCAATGTTCTGCAAACAGCAAATGCCAATCTGTACCATCAGCAGTCTGATTAACAGAATAATTGGTTATTATTAGTAATAATGCTCTCTGATTTGATCTTCGTCATTACCTGCGATCGTGACATGTTTAGACTGATAAACCGTGAAGTCAATAATTGTAGGCAAAGCCGTGAGTACCAACCAAATCAAACAAATGTTATCCGATATAGAATCGGAGTTAAGGCAGAAGATTGGTGCGCACCCAGATATCCAAGCCAAGCTAATGGACAAGCATAATTATTCCCTTTGTGAGCTCATTGAAATAATGACTCAAGCTCACTTATGCGATAACCCATTATTTTTTAAGTTGATGCAACTCGATGCAGCTTGTTGCCAACTGGACATTGGTTTGTATGGCGTGTGCTCTGATTGTGAATCTGAAATCGAAGCAGAACTGTTAGTCGCTAATCCACTTGAACAGCGATGTTTAAGCTGTACTAGCCAATATAAACGCGAACATCGTCAAGAGTTAAGACTAAACCATTAACTCTAGTCTATTTACTTCTTAGAGCATTCGTTGGCTCTTACAAAAAAACCTCCAATTAAGGAGGTTTTTTAATGTCTAAATCTTACTTAAATAACTATTTTTAGAACTTAACACTTGCTCTTACGAAGAAGTAACGACCTAGTACATCATAAGTGTACGGATCGGTATTTGAATCGTTGTTACCAGTGTAGTACGGTGGCTCTTCATCTAGAATGTTGTTAACGCCGCCCGATAGACGAACTGTATTTGTTACATCATACGTTGCTGATAGATCATGATAAACAATTGAGTCAACTGAAGGAGCATAACAACCTGCTGTATCATCTTTACAAGCAAATGAATCCATGCCGTCGATATAACGCGCTTCGTATGTTGCAGACCAATCATCGCCTGACGCTTTTAAGTTAAAGTTTGTTTTGAACTCAGCGTAAGCACCTACACCACCAGTGATGTAACCTTTATAGTCAACAGCGTTACCGTCTTGGTCAAATTCTTCATATTTATCAAGAATCGACGTATCAAGACCTGCTTTCCAATCTAGTCCTAAGCCTTCGAAAGCGTAAGCAACATTGATATCGTAACCAGCAGTGTTAGTTTCACCAATGTTTTGTAAACCATTATCAAACTTAATACGGCCTGTAGCATCGATTGAGATATTAGATGCTTGACATAAAGCGGTACCTGTATTGATCGTGCTACCGTTTGCATCTAAACACTGATTAGCAATGTAGTTTGAATCAACTGAAGTAATTGTGTTTGAGATTGCAATATCATAGTAATCAAGAGTGAACGATAAACCGTCAACAAAATTTGGCGAGTAAACTAAACCAACTGTTGTAATATCCGCTTCTTCTGGTGTTAGTAGTGGGTTACCACCAACGGTCACTTCTGCTTGAGTTTGCTCTGTTGCAGGGTGAACAATTTGATCAAATGATGGAGACTTACCACCAAACAACTCATCTACTGTTGGTGCACGGAATGCAGTAGATTGACCACCACGGATCATTAAGTCATCAAATACACGCCAAGTTAAACCCACTTTCCAAGTATTATCAGAACCAAATGTGCTGTAGTCGAAATAACGCATTGCTGCACTTAAATCTACTTGCTGTGCTAATGGTAAATCGCTTAGTAATGGAATCGCAATTTCTGCATAAACTTCATTAACATCAAAAGAACCAGCTGTAGCTTCAACACGTGGATCATTCGCTAAACCTTGAGCAGTTAGTGAATCTGGCGTGTAATGTGCAGATTCTTTACGGTATTCGTAACCCGCTGCAAAGCCCATAGTACCCGCTGGCAAATCAACAATATCACCAGAAATTGTTGCTGAAGCAATATCTAACTCACTGCCACCGCTATTTACTTCAGTGTAAATAAATGGAGCAATGCTTTCGCCTTCCCAAGAAGACTGAAGGAATGGGTCAAAATCACCTTCTAAAACAGCGTCATTGATTGAACCGATGTTATGCAAGTTAGCTAGGGTGTCTACAGAATCGTTCTTACCTTTGTTGTAAGAGGCGTCCCATGTCCAACCATTAGCAAACTCACCTTCTAGACCAACTACAACACGAACTGTATCAACAACTTGTGAGAAATCACGAGAACCTGATTCAACCATACGACGACCATAGCTTAATTCTTCACCTGCTTTTACCCAAGGAAGAAGGTCATCGGTCATGAAACCGCCAGCTGCCTTAGGCTTATATTCCCAAGCAGAATTATTCCAAATTGGCTGTGGAGCCATTTGTTGTTCAGACCAACGCTTAGAGTACATAGCCTCAGAGAAGAATGTGATGGTATCAGATAGCTCGTAAGTACCAGAGAAAGACAGGTTCAAACGCTCCATAGGAGTATATAAGTAGCTATCTTTAGCGTAGTTATATTTATCATCATTTTTAAAATCATGGTATTCACCACCACGACCACTTAAATCAGCTTCGGATTTTCCATCAAAGTATTTAAATTTTGCTTTGCCTTCGCCATTGTCAACGTATTCACCATACTCACCAGAATCACCAATAGCATACTCTTTATCAGGACCTGTCGGAGTAATACCAAAGTTCATGTCTCCCCAGACATGTCCACCTTGTGCGTATGAACTACCACCACAATAAAGACTTTTATCTCCAGCAGCCCCTGTTTCAGCGATTGGACAATTAGAAAAATCACGATCTGCTTGGCTAGCTTCACCACGTTTAGTGTACTGAGCATTGATGACAACGTTACCTTTATCGAACGTATTGCCTATTGTAAAATCAATGCTTGATTCATCTGCATCCCCATGACCTGACATACCTGTTTGCACGTTCATTTCAAAGCCATCAAAATCACGCTTCAAAATCACGTTAACAACGCCAGCGATGGCATCCGTTCCATAAATAGCTGAAGCACCATCTTTTAGCACTTCAACGCGTTGGATCATCGATACTGGAATGGTATTCAAATCAACAGTTGATGCTGCGCCTGTTCCTGATGCAATCATACGACGGCCATTGACCAACACCAAAGTACGGTTTGAACCTAGACCACGTAGGTTGATACTTGCATCACCACCTGAACCGTTGTTAACGGCCGCGTTCACCATCGCACCGCCCGTTGACGTCATTTGCTGCAGTATGTCATCAATAGAGGTTGCGCCAGATGCAAGAATTGCAGAGGCATCAATAACCGTGACTGGGCTAGATGTTTCCAAATCTGCACGTTTAATACGTGAACCGGTAACTTGAATTCGTTCTACTTTCTCTTCTGCTGTATTTCCTTCAGCAGCATCTTCTGCTAAAGCAAATCCAGATAAGGCAACACTACTAGCAGCAATAGCAATAAAGCTTTTACGTATTGCACTTGCAGTTAAGGTCATTGAGTTCATATATTTCCCTTCAAATTTCAACACTAAGTGTGAAAATAGTTATATTTTTTATTTTATTATTAATAAGAAGTTATTTCTTATCCCTTATACTGTTAAATATAACCAATAGTGTCAACAGTTATTACATACACACAACGTAGATGATATAAATTGATACAAATCACAAAAAACAAACGGAACAATAATGATATAAAAACAAATAAAATCATCGACTTAAAATAAAACAACCAAAAGCAGGTTAATATACAACCAGATGTTACAAAATAGTGTTTAGAATTACTATATCGCAACCTAAGATTAACAATTCAAATTGTTAATCTAAAAGATTAAAACGAAATAACACAAATATGACAGCTACATACAGAACATTTGAACAAGTAAAAACTTAAAACCACAAACATTACAACAAACAAATAAATATACAAATAATAGACATAATTGATACAAGTTAAATACATAGCTGATACAATTTACACATTACGGATACTAGTCACATGGTAATGTATCAGCAATATCAGTAGTGTTGACACTCTCGGTTTTATATTAACAACCAATAAATCAAACATTACTAATATTAAGTATCAAGCTGCTTTTGTTTTACATTCTTAATATATGAAATAGCACGGACACTCTTACTTCAACAAAGCTGACTGCTCAGTTACCAATAAAGCCTCCTTATCCGTTGTTACCTTAAGATTTCCTATTCTAATTTTGGACACATAAGCCCCTCAACCACATGCATAGGTCAAAGGAGAAAGGACAGGCTTTTTGATACTATACGTGCTTAACCGGTGAACGTTATAGATACGGTTTAGCCAGCAGAAGCCAAAACAGAGTAATATATGAACCGCTAGGTAGTTGAATGATTGAATGGTTGAATGGTTGATTTTGCCGCCACGACCTCTGGGGATGAGCAGTCACCTTGAGTAAGGTGCTATACCCGCCATTGAAAGGTAGTATCCCAGCTGAAACTATTGAGCGACAAATAAAAAAGGAGCCATAAGGCTCCTTTTCTTAAATCTTAGCTACGTCTCAAATTAACGAGTACGTGGGCAAAGCTCTTCAGTGCTGAAGAAGTATGCTACTTCACGCTCAGCAGATGCAACTGAATCAGAACCGTGTGCCGCGTTCTCATCAATGCTTTCAGCGAAATCTGCACGGATAGTACCTTCCGCAGCATCAGCTGGATTAGTAGCACCTAAGATTTCACGGTGTGCAAGAACAGCATTTTCGCCTTCAAGAGTCTGAACCATGATAGGACCAGAAGTCATGAATGCAACTAGTGCACCGAAGAAAGGACGTTCGCTGTGCTCAGCGTAAAAGCCTTCTGCTTGTTCTTGGCTTAGGTGAACCATTTTAGAAGCGATGATTTTCAGGCCAGCAGTTTCAAAACGGTTGTAGATAGCGCCAATGTGGTTTTTTGCAACAGCATCAGGCTTAATGATAGAAAAAGTACGTTCGATAGCCATGAAAAGCTTCCTTCTTAAATAAACGGGTTTTTAATTTCGCGCGGATTATACGAAATTAATGCCTAATTGCCTACCCTTATAGTGCTATCAAATAGAGATAAGTCGTATTTAGAAATGCATAAAAGCCAATCAGATCACAGTTCATAAGTGAATGCCTTAAAAATTGGCTTCTGATTTAATCATTTAAGTGATGAGTTAAGCCGCTATTAGTAGTATTTACTTGTGCTTTTTCACCCATATAAAGCCTGCGGCAATCACAACTAACAATGCCAGTGCGGGTGCAATATCCATAAAGTGATGAAACAACCCAACGCCGCCATGACCTTCATGTGCAAATGCTAAGGTTGGAGTGAGTAATGATAAGGTGAGTATTAGAAACTTGCTCATATTGACGTTCCTTTGATGAATGGCTGAAACATATCACTTTTACCACTTTGCGTAGTAAAGTCATAACAGTGATGTAAGCCTAAAATCAAACACGGAAGGTGAACTTGATGTTGATCAATCCTACGTTTATTTCACTTATTAGATGTCAACTTACATGATTTAGATCACAACAGCTTGAACAAGTAATGACAATTAGTCTCACTTTTCATCAATCCAGTGAGCTTGAATTGCTTCTAAAATACGTTCATTACAATGGTCCGGATCGTCTTCAAATGTTTCAAGCTTTATCACCCAATCACATAGTTCGGTAAATCGAATAGATTCAGGGTTAACATCTGGATAATTTTCCAGTAGCGCTAATGCGATCTCTTGCGAATCAATCCATTTAAGTACCATATCCGACTCCAACGATTCAACATGATCTAAGTATAAACCAAACTCTTTATGGTGAAGGAAATTGTGGCATTAATACTAGGGGCTCTTGATCTTTCGAGCTTAGTTTTTGTTTTTTAGTACAAGGCTTGAGCGATGATGCTTAGCTGGCTAAGCGAAAAGCTCGTAACGCATTCTAGCCATAAAAGACTAAAAGTATTGAAACGGACCCGAAGGGCCGCGCTTCTTGGCTATTTTTACTGTGTTGTAGGCTATTTGTGGAGAATGACTAAACGACATAGCCTCCGCCTTGTCAAAATAGCCAATAAACTGCGGCAAAAACAACCGTGAAAGATCAAAAGCCCCTTAACTTTTTGCAAAAAAAACCAGTAGACAAGCTACTGGTTTATATTTTGTAGTGACAGCCTACTGACTTTCACTCACCATATTAATAGTGTACTTCGGGATATCAACAACCAAATCAGATGCCGGCACTTTAGACTGGCACGAAAGACGGCTTTCAGGCTCTAAGCCCCATGCTTTATCAAGCATGTCATCTTCCAGTTCGTCACTTGGTTCAAGTTCATCAAACCCTTCACGGATAACAACGTGACAGGTTGTACAAGCACAAGACTTCTCACAAGCGTGTTCTATGTAAATACCGTTACGCAAAGCAACGTCTAATACCGTTTCACCTTCATTGGCTTCTACAACTGCACCATCTGGGCATAATTCTTCATGCGGTAAAAATACTATTTGTGGCATATTGGGACCTATATATTGTCAACGGACTGGCCTTTGAGTGCCAGTTTGATTGAATTATCCATACGCTTAGCAGCAAAATCCTGCGTTACGGTATCTAATGCTTCGATTGCTTTTTCGATAGCATCGGTGTCTTGTTCACTCGCTAGCTGCGCTAACGAAGCCATAAAGTGCTTAATTGAAACGAGTTCATCAGCCGTGAGCAGTTGACTATCTTTGCTCAGAGCGGCATTAAGTGATTCTAATACTCTCGCAGCTTCGACCTGTTTTTCAGCTAACATACGGCGGGTAATATCTTCCTCCGCATTTGCCATTGAATCTCGTAGCATCGCGCCGATTTCAGTATCCGATAAACCAAATGACGGCTTAACCTGAATGCTCGTTTTAACGCCTGTGGACTTCTCCATTGCCGTAACACTAAGCAATCCATCCGCATCGACTTGGAATGTCACACGAATATGAGCAGCCCCTGCGGCTAATGGCGGGATCCCGTTAAGCGTAAATTTAGCCAATGAGCGACAATCAGCAACGAGTTCTCGTTCGCCTTGCACTACATGAAATGCCATGGCAGTTTGACCATCTTTAAAAGTGGTAAACTCTTGAGCACGAGCCACTGGAATAGTGGTATTACGAGACACCACCTTTTCAACCAATCCGCCCATGGTTTCAACGCCTAATGATAGCGGAATAACATCTAATAGTAGCAAATCTGATTCAGGCTTATTACCCACTAAAATATCAGCTTGAATACCTGCACCAATAGCGACAACACGGTCAGGGTCAATTGATGTCAAAGGACTTTTCCCGAAGAAATTAGCCACTTCTTCTCGAACCAATGGTACTCGAGTTGAACCACCTACCATGACCGCTTCCAACACGTCTTCCTTGCTCACATCAGCATCGCGCAGTGCACGACGACAACTTGAAACAGTTTTCTTCACTAGCTTGCTGATCATGCCGTCAAAAGTCGCACGAGAAACCGTTAACGACAGCTCAAATCCATTATCATCGACAACGCTTGCCGTCGTGGTATCGCTATCCGTTAATGCTTCTTTAACGCGACGAGCTTCTATTAGCAATTTACGACTTAAGCTCGCACTAATTTCTGCTAGTGACCACTCCTGCTGGAAGTAACTTTGTAGCATATGGTCAAAATCATCGCCACCGAGCGCAGAGTCGCCACCCGTTGCTAATACTTCAAATACCCCTTTGTTCAAACGAAGAATAGAGATATCGAATGTGCCGCCGCCGAGATCATAAACAGCAATGATTCCCTCTTTACCTGAGTCCAATCCATAAGCGATTGCCGCTGCCGTCGGTTCATTTAATAAGCGCAGCACTTTAACACCAATTAATGAAGCTGCATCTTTAGTACCTTGACGCTGTGCATCATCAAAATAGGCCGGCACGGTAATCACCACGCCTTCTAAGGTACCGCCAAGTGACGCTTCAGCACGCTGGACCAGCGGTCTTAAGATTTCTGCAGAAACTTGTACAGGGTTAACTTTACCCTGAGGTGTTACAAAGATAGGCAGCCCGTGCTCACTCGCTTCAAAAGCATAAGGGAACGTTTGGCTACCAGATTTAATATCTTCTAGGCTACGGCCCATGAAACGCTTAACCGACACAATGGTGTTTTGTGGGTCTTGAGCTGAAAACGCTTCAGCTTCACGTCCAACAAAGATTGCATCTTGGGTATATCGAACAACTGACGGCAATGAATGAAGATTGCTCTCATCTGCTAAGGTGCCAGCCACGCCGCTTCGAACGGCAGCAACAAGAGAGTTGGTTGTGCCTAAATCAATGCCCACTGCGAGACGGTGTTGGTGGGGAGCTGCGGTCAGTCCAGGCTCTGCTATCTGCAAAAGTGCCATATATATCCAACTTAAAAAAATGTTGGCTCAAGGTTATTGAGCCAACAGAATTATAAAATAAAAACCAGCGGGCTAATCTAAGAGCGCGTCTTCCACTCTTGCCAACTCGTCTTGTAATTTTGCCATAAACTTAAGTTTACGAATTTGGTCCGCTGCCTGCAAATGATCAGATTCCAAATCACTCAGCAGTAACACTTTTAGCGCTGCTGTGATCGGCTTTGCAAACGCATCAAAAGAAGCATAAAGCCCTTCTATTTCCGCTTCAGGATCATCACTATCGCCAATCTCTTCAAGAGATTCTCGCCATTCGATCTGCTGCATTAAAAATTGAGTATCTTTAAGCGTAGTAGACTCGTGACTCAACTCTAACCCTTTAAGGGCCAATAAGTGCTCAGCGCGTTGGATTGGGTTTTTCAATGTTTGAAAGGCATCATTGATTTGTGCAGTACGTTGTACTGACAAGCGTTTATCTTGTTCACTTGCGTTAGCAAATTTGTCGGGATGAACCGCCCTTTGCAGATCGCGATAGCGCTCTGCAAGGATGGCGGTGTCGACATCATAGGAAGGAGATAAACTAAACAGCTCAAAATAATTCATAGTTTAACTTTCAAAGCTTATACGGTAAAACTTTCACCGCAACCACATTCACCTTTCGCATTAGGGTTGTTAAATTGGAAACCTTCGTTAAGGCCTTCTTTAATGAAGTCCAACTCAATCCCTTGAAGATAGATAAAACTCTTAGCATCAATGATGATCTTTACACCATCGATATCATATAGTTCATCGTCATCATTCAAGTCATCAACAAACTCCAGTATGTAAGCCATACCAGAACAGCCTGATGTTTTTAGCCCTAAACGTAAGCCTAGACCTTTGCCGCGGCTAACCAGAAAGCTCTTAACTCGGTCTGCCGCTGCGGGAGTGATACTAATTGCCATCTTAACTCCAGGTATTACTTCGATTGCTTTGTTTTATACTCATCCAGAGCAGCTTTAATGGCATCTTCAGCCAAAATCGAACAATGAATTTTCACAGGTGGTAACGCAAGCTCTTCAGCAATGTCGGTGTTTTTAATTGCACCGGCTTCTTCAACTGTTTTGCCTTTTACCCATTCAGTGACTAATGAACTAGACGCTATTGCGCTGCCGCAACCGTATGTCTTAAACTTAGCATCTTCGATAATCCCATTATCATTAATGCGCAGTTGTAGCTTCATTACATCGCCACAGGCAGGTGCACCGACCATTCCAGTGACAACTGAGGTGTCGTTTTTATCAAACGAACCAACGTTGCGTGGATTCTCATAATGATCTATTACTTTTTCGCTATAAGCCATGATACTACTCCAGTTTATCTATTCGTTAAGGTTAGTGGTGTGCCCACTGAACTGAGTCCAGGTCAATACCGTCTTGGAACATTTCCCAAAGCGGAGACATTTCCCTTAAGTTACCAATAGATTCTTTAATTGTTTCTATTGCATGATCGATCTCTTCATCAGTCGTAAAGCGACCCAATGAGAATCGAATCGAGCTATGAGCCATTTCGTCATTTAAACCAAGAGCACGAAGCACGTAGCTAGGTTCTAAGCTAGCAGAAGTACACGCAGAGCCTGAAGAAACAGCAAGATCTTTAAGCGCCATCATCAAAGACTCACCTTCGACAAAGTTAAAGCTGACATTTAAACTACCGCAATATCTTTGGTTCATATCGCCATTGATATAAGTCTCTTCAATGTGATTGATACCATTCCACAACTTATCGCGTAGACGACGAATGCGCTCGTTATCTGATTCCATATCAGTTTTTGCGATAGCAGCCGCTTCACCGAAACCAACAATCTGGTGCGTAGCTAATGTGCCACTGCGCATACCACGTTCATGACCACCACCGTGCATAGCCGCTTCTAAACGAATGCGAGGCTTACGGCTTACATATAATGCACCGATACCTTTAGGGCCATACATCTTGTGAGCAGAAATAGACATCAGATCAACTTTTGTCTTTCGCACATCTACTGGAATTTTGCCCACACTTTGAGCTGCATCAACATGGAATACAATTTTACGTGAACGACAAAGTTCACCAATTGCATCGATGTCTTGGATCACACCAATTTCGTTGTTAACATGCATAATGCTGACAAGTAACGTGTCTTCACGCATTGCCGCTTCGATCATAGCAATTGGAATAAGGCCGCTAGGCTCTGGCTGAAGGTAAGTAACCTCATAACCTTCACGCTCAAGTTGACGGCACGTATCTAAAACGGCTTTATGTTCTGTTTTACTGGTGATGATGTGCTTACCCTTCTTCTGGTAGAAGTGAGCAACACCTTTAATCGCTAGGTTGTCAGACTCTGTTGCGCCGGACGTAAATACGATTTCACGCGGGTCGGCATTGATCAGGTCTGCAATCTGGTTACGAGCAATATCAACAGCTTCTTCAGCTTGCCAACCGTAACGGTGAGAACGAGACGCTGGATTACCAAAAATGCCGTCCATAGTCATGCACTGCATCATTTTTTCTGCCACGCGAGGATCAACCGGCGTCGTCGCAGCATAATCTAAGTAGATAGGTAGCTTCATCACACACTCCGTACTTTGTGGTAGCCATTGTGCTACCACTTACAACGTACAAAAAATTATTTTATGTTAATAACAGAGACCGCTAAACGCTGATTCTCTGTTCCTGCTGCAATTTGTCTTGTTTAACTGAGATAAATTGCACATCTCTTTTTCGCATCAATCCGGCCAATGAAATGCCGTTTAAAAAATCTGAAATTTGTGAACTTAAATCGCCCCATAAAGAGTGAGTCAAGCATCGCGTTCCGCTTTGGCAATTACCCTTTCCTTGGCAACGAGTGGCATCGACAGATTCATCAACAGCTCGTACAACCATGCCTACAGAAATTTCGCCTGCGTCTGTACCTAAGCGATATCCGCCACCAGGGCCTCGGACGCTAGATACAAGCCCATTTTTTCTAAGTTTTGCGAAAAGTTGTTCTAGGTAAGATAGAGAGATCCCTTGGCGCTCTGAAATGTCGGCTAATGGTACTGGACCATTAGTAGAATGCATTGCAACATCTAGCATTGCAGTGACAGCATACCGACCTTTTGATGTAAGTTTCATTGCTAGTACGTCTCCCAAAAAAGCATAGGGTAATTTCATCATACCTGAGTAAATTAGTCAAGTATAAAAACCTAGTGAATTGGTCAAGTATTATAAAGAACATGACAGGGGTTAAATACCCCGTCATTTTACTGGGGTATTTAACCTTTTTATTAGGCAAGATTCAATGGTGTTTAGTAAAAATGGCGTACATAAGTCTAGATAATGGGATCAAACTCATCTAATGACTTCTGGCGTTTTTGTGCTGCCGCTAATTCAGCTTCACTAAACTCATCAACTTCAAGTTCAGGAAGCTTCTCCGTACAAACACTACCGCCCAAACTTTGTACTGCTTGACAGACTTCTTGTACTTTTGAATCCATCAAAGTCATATGGTCCAGCATTTGGCCAATTGCGTTGGCGACTGGATCAGGATTGTCAGGTGCAACAGCGTAAGCATCAAAGCCATACTTCTTCGCCATTTCAGTGCGCCGATTGGTTTGCTCTGTAGATTGCTCAGACGGGCTAGCAACTGCACGCCCAGGGATGCCAACCACGGTGGTGTCTATCGGTACATCTTTAACAACCACCGAATTAGAACCCACACGCGCGCCATCATTCATCGTAATCGGTCCAAGGATTTTTGCGCCTGCGCCAATAACGACATTATTGCCAAGCGTTGGGTGCCGCTTGCCAGACTGCCATGTCGTACCACCGAGTGTCACGCCGTGATACAAAGTACAATCATTACCAATTTCGGCCGTTTCACCAATGACAACCCCCATCCCATGGTCGATAAAGAACCGGTCGCCAATGGTGGCACCGGGGTGGATTTCAACACCGGTTAACCAACGTGAGAATGTAGATAGACATCGCGCTAACAAACGCCATTTTCGCACCCAAAGCTTATGACTGATCCTGTGGATCCATATTGCTTGCATGCCTGGATAATTGAACAGTATTTCAATTGTTCCGTTCGCGGCGGGGTCTCTATGGTAGATAGACGCTATATCATCTTTAAGTCTCGCGATAACACCCATGCTAACTACTTCCTTTTACTTATCGTTGGTTTCATTCTTAGCGACGACTTTGTCTACCGACGTTAAAATTCCACGCAAGATATTCATCTCTTGACGTTCGATTCTAGCGCGACTGAATAGCCTGCGTAGCTTTGTCATTACCTGACCTGGATGTTGTTTCACGATAAAATGGGTCGATAAAAGCGTGTTCTCCATATGTTCATAAAAGTTTTCACGCTCTTTTGAAAATGGGTATTCGTTTTCAGGCTCAACAAATCCGTCAGGCTTATTACTTTCAAACTCTTTTTGAACCTGCGCTAAATGCGCTACACGAGCTTCATAACAGATGATTTGAACAGCCTGCGCTAAGTTAAGCGAGGTGTATTCTGGATTGGCTGGTATCGCAACATGATAATCGCAGCCCTGCAACTCTTCATTAGAAAGGCCGTTGTTTTCACGTCCAAATACGATAGCGACGGGACCAGTGAGTGCTGATGCAACAAGTTTTTCACCCGCCTCTCTTGGCTCTAGCATTGGCCAATCGAGTGTACGGCTTCGCGCACTGGTAGCGATAACTAGGCTACAATCTGCAATAGCCTCTTCAACAGAGCCTACTGTAATAGCATTTTTTAAAATATCTGAAGCACCTGCGGCTAATGCCACTGAATGGCCATCAGGTGTAACCCTAGGTTCTGCTAGATATAAAGTGGATAACCCCATGGTTTTCATAGCACGGGCTGTTGAACCTATATTCCCTGGGTGGGATGTACCGACAAGAACGACGCGAATATTGCTGAGCATGAAATTACTTAATTTAAATGAGAGGACACTTGAAAATATTTTAACACAAGCCTGCTATTTTTACTTATACAAAAATCAGCATTTGATATCATCGAAAAAACACGTATAATTCGGCTCCGATAATTTATATCTGTTCTTTTACATCCAGGGGATTTGCAATGCTTCCAATGCATACCATTGCCGTGCGCGCCGCTCGCGCTGCCGGCCAAATAATTACACGTGCTTATGGCGAACTAGACCGTATTGAGGTTACTTCAAAAGGAGCTAATGACTACGTCACTAACGTGGATAAAGAAGCTGAAGCTGCAATTACCTACCAGATCCGTAAGGCTTACCCTGATCACACTATCATTGGTGAAGAAACAGGTGAGAACAAAGGCGCTAATAAAGATTACGTTTGGATCATAGACCCACTGGATGGCACTAATAACTTTGTCAGAGGTATCCCTCACTTTGCTGTATCTGTCGCGATGCAGTTTAAAGGTAAAACAGAAGTTGCTGTTGTGTATGACCCTATTCGTGATGAGCTTTTCTCTGCTGTACGCGGAAAATTTGCCAAGTTAAACGACTTCCGAATTCGCGTTAAGCCAAGAAACGATCTGAGTGACAATATCATTGCTACTGGATTCCCTTTCAAGGCAAAACAGCACACTGAAACGTACATGAAGCTTTTCGCTTTAACATTTACACAATGTGCTGATTTACGTCGTGCAGGTTCTGCCGCGTTAGATCTAGCTTACCTTGCAGCTGGCCGTGTTGATGGTTTCTTTGAAATCGGTCTTAAGCCTTGGGACATTGCAGCAGGTGATTTGATTGTTCGTGAAGCTGGCGGCACAGTAACTGACTTTACTGGCAACCATAACTACCTCACATCAGGAAATATCGTTGCAGGTAACCCAAAAACAACAACTGCACTTGTTAAGTCATTCCGCCCATTATTGAGCGAAGCGCTTAAGCGTTAATGATCAGCAGATTATAAATTATTTGGATATTTTAAAAACCGCCTCATTAGGCGGTTTTTTTATACCTCAGTATCTGGCTTAAAATGTTTATCCATTGATGCCAGTGCTGATATCAATTGCATTAAGTATGTAGTCAATTCAGAAGTGCTCAAACTTCTCAACTCAAGGCGCATTGACGACAGAATGATCTATTTTGTTCCATACAAAATATGACATTTACTCCCTACATGAAGCTCAGATGCAGAAGGTACGAGATCATGAATGGCGAAGGTAGAATAATGCAGGAGCAATTATCAAGAGTAACGCATAGAGCTGTTACCGAAGATGCCAGAGCCGAGAATAACGATTAGCTTCAACCCCCAATCTCGCCTACAGGGCTTTGAATTCCAGCTGAATGGTCAGACTTTTAATGCAACTGGTATTACATAGATTGTCTAAAAACATACACGACACAGTCATTTTTTTACCTTTCATTCATAAACGTTCCGTTTCAAAATGCTGACTTTTCTATATAAAACTCGCAACTGTGAAAAGCATCACATCGTCGATGTCGCGTTTATACGATTTACTGGTACTCTTTATGAAACGACTGCATTAGGGGACAACATGGATAAAATGTATCGAAAATACGGTATTACAAGTATCAAAGCCGTTGAACATTTAGTATTAATGATTATTGCCATCGCCACTATTGTGGCGATTGGACAAGAGATAGTGCATATATTTAACGCGGGTGAAGTTGCTTTAGCTGACTTATTATTGCTGTTTATTTACCTGGAAGTGTTAGCAATGGTTTCGCATTATGCCGAGTCGGGCAAGTTGCCGATTAGAATGCCGCTTTACATTGCTATTGTTGCGTTAGCGCGTTATTTAATTTTAGATATGAAAGCTATGGACGACTGGCGTATTGCTTCGATCTCATTCTCGACGTTAATTTTAGCAGCCACTGTTATTGTTATCCGCTGGGGGCAATTGAAATTACCGTATCCCCGCCCTAAGGAAGATGATTAGTCATCACTTAAGTGCGATGAATACAAAAAATGCTCAAAGCTAACACTTTGAGCATTTTTTATTTAGATCGTGCTAATTAAGCCGTACGTCTAATGCTTAATTATTTTAATGATTGCAAATACGATCGGCTGCTGTCGCAATGCCAGTCTCAGAGTGAATAAACTTACCTTTCTTCTCTAAAAAGTCAATCAAGGCTTCTGCATCCATCTCTTCGGCAGAACAAGTATGGTAACGAGCGTCCGCACCAAATGTCCCCTGCATTAACGCTTTTAAAGCTTCTCGTGATAAAGGCTCTTCATGCTCAAGCATGAGTTCCATAACCTTGTGACCGTGTATTGAATCTGACATATACCCTCAAAATTTAAGCTGCATTTAATAGACACTTTATACTGTAATTCCAACCGTTAAACTTTGATCTAAGCAACAATGTTTAACTTTGAGACGCTTAATCTTGGGATAAAGCAAAACAACATTGTATAAAGTCGATGTCGGATACACCGTTTATCATTTACATTTTTATGTTATAAAAAAAGAAGCCAATCATATGACTGGCTTCTTAAAGTAAGTGTAGCGTCACTAAACAGCTAGGTTATTCACCCTTTAGTATTTCAGGCTCGACCAACACACTGTCATTTGCATCTGAAATCCAAATCTGACCTTCACAGATGTTAATTTGCAATGCCATATTTTTACCCACCATTTGTCCCATCGCTTTAACGGCGTCTTCTGGGATATTGGTCACCGTTAGGTTATTGTAACGTGCTAGCGCGGCTTCGTTCTGTTTCCACCAAATGGGAACACTACGCCCAGCGTAGGTAATAAGCTGCACAGCTTTAGCGCGGCCACAGGCTTTACGGATCCATTTCTCATCACTTTGACCAAACTCAATCCAGAGATCAATTTCACCTGATAAGGTTTTATCCCAAAGCTCTGGTTCATCGTCAACGTTCATGCCCTTGCTGAAAGCTAAAGATTCGCTGGCATTCATTGCGAAAGCGAGCAATCTTACCATCATACGGTCGTCGGTTTCAGAGGGATGTTGAGCGAGCATTAATTGATGGTCGTTGTAGTAAGCACGATCCATATCGGCGATTTGGAGAGATACTTTGAATACTGTTGCTTTTAAGGCCATGAGTTTTTTCGACTGGGTATTTGCGCTAAGTGTACCTTAAATCCCCCTCTAAAAGGGCTAAACATTAAGGTACTATAAACCTTGATAACAAAATACAGTACCCACTTACTCTAAACTCAAGTTGACTTAGATTGCCCCTACTTTTAAACGCTTGGCTTGCGGAAACAGTGTGACTAATCGATCAATCTCGGCAACATCTGCATACACTAAGCAGTGCTCACCCTCGCAGAGTGCTTGTTGCAAGCTGTAATCACTCCAGTTACTGTCGCGTGCAGCATCTCGCCTAAGTAACTCATTGAGTGTATGAGGCATCGATTGTTCGCTAAAGACAATATCTAATTTTTGCAGGTAAGGCATCGCGGCGATAGGCAGAAGCTCAGCCTCGATTTGTGCATCAAGCAGTAACAGCTCCCCTTGTCCATCTTGCTGAGTAAAACTGGCTTGATAATGAGCCGTTGTTTGTTTATCAAATCGAGATTGATTGAGCTTAAAAAAACGCTCCCAAAACAATCTTCTTTGTTTAAATATTGGTAACTTTGCTTGCACGTCTTGTCGACGTTCTGCAATAAAATCAAATAGTGGCGTAATCGACTGCGGTAACCATGATTCTAGTCTGGCTCTAAGCTCCCGTGCATAAACAGGCGCGGCGCCGGCGGTGCTTATCGCTATTTGTAATCGACCTCTGTCTACAATAGAAGGCGTTATAAAACTGCAAAAGCTTGGATTATCAACCACATTAACCCATATCCCCCCCTGCTTAGCGATAGTCGCTAACCTCTCATTGAGTGCTTTATCTGCCGTTGCCAAATAAACTAAATCCCACGATCTGATATCGTGCTCGTTTACGGCACGCTGCTCTAGCGTAATACGCCCTTTTTGTTGATAAGCAATGACTTCAGCACTCGCCTCGTTCGCAATGACATGCACCTCAGCTTCAGTACGACAGAGCAAATCGAGTTTACGACTGGCAACATCGCCACCACCTACGATTAATACCCTCAAGGATTGGGTATCAACAAACAACGGAAAATATTGCATTAAGCGAATTGACCTCTACAGCTAACGAATAGCACTAACCTTCAATAAGCGGCAATTGTCTCTCAAGCCATGCTTTATAACCACCTGATAGTGAGACAACTTTGGTATAACCCATAACTTGTAAATTGAAAGCAGCCATTGCCGAGCGGTAACCACCACCACAATATAGCGTTAGGGGAGTACTCTTATCAGGAAAGCGCGTCTCGATATCTCTTTCAATAATGCCTTTGCACAAGTGATGCGCAGCGGGAAGATGATTAATATTCCACTCATGATCTTCTCTCACATCAAGTAAGGTCCAGCCTTTATGCGTCAAGTATTGTTCAATAGTGATTTCAGTAATATGTGGGAGAATACTTTCAACAAGGGCCAGAAATGCAGGGTTATGTTTCATTAATTGTACTGCTCACTTCTTTCAGCGCTGCAATTCCAACACAGCTCAAAGCTTGACTCGTTAACTTCATGGCAATTAACGCATTTCCACTGCGGACGATCCGCATTCAACGATTCCATCTGTTTTTTGGCACTCTGGTAATGGCTCTGTGATACCCAAAGCTCAACATTCTGTATCCCTGTAGGCAATTCACCCACGCCACCTAATAGCGCTTCACCTTTAAGCTCTACCGGAATACCAATAGATTCAAGCATACCTTTCCAAGTATGCGCTTCTAACAAGTTTCCAGCTGCAAGTAACCGCATTTTATCATCCATGTTATTTCCTACTGCTATTGCGCTATTGGCTATGTTTGATAAGCCAATACATCAACTAATAAACGGGTATACAACGTTATTCACCCGCCGTTCCTATTTTTCACGCGCTAAAATAGACTTACATGCTACTGCTAAAACATCAGTACTGTCGAGCGCTGTTTTATCGCTCAATACAAAATACCATACTGATAAAACAATCTTAGTCAAATCCCCTACTATTAGACAATATCCTAGTAAATTAAACAAAAAAGCCACCTAAAAGGTGGCTTTTAAACATCAACCTAATGACTAAGACATTAGTTTATCTTGATCTGCACCCTCTTTTTCAATCTCAACTGGCATCATGTGTTCACGATTGATCCCAAGTTTAATCGCTAAGAAACTCGCGACGTAGATTGAAGAAAATGTACCGACAAAAATCCCCATTAGCAAAGCCGTAGCAAAGCCGTGGATCATGGTGCCACCTTTTAAGAACAAGGCAATAACTACGACTAATGTCGTCGCTGTTGTAATAATAGTACGACTCATTGTCTGAGTAATCGACGTATTCACCACTTCTTCAGGACTGCTTTTACGCATCTTGAGGAAGTTTTCACGTATACGGTCAAATACAACAATCGTATCGTTGAGCGAGTAACCAACAACGGTTAACACACCTGCCAATACGGTGAGGTCGAATTCAAGTTGAAATAAAGAGAACACGCCAAGGGTAATGATAACGTCATGGGCTAATGCAGTTACAGAACCTAATGCTAAACGCCATTCAAAGCGGAAAGATACGTATATTAGAATACATATCAATGCGACTAAAACCGCTAATCCACCTTGCTCAGCTAACTCTTTACCGACTTGTGGTCCTACAAACTCAACTCGTTTTTGGATTACAGCAGGGTCAAGTAGAGTAACAGCGTCCATGACCTGAGCAACCTGCACATCACTCTTTATGCCTTCTTTAACAGGAAGGCGAATAAGAATGTCGCGGCTCGAACCAAAGTTTTGTACTATTGCACCATCGGTTTCATCTGTTGTGAGTCCATCACGTATCACTGTCAAATTGACTGAATTCGAAAACTCGAGTTCAACAACGGTACCGCCCGTAAAATCCAAGCCCCAATTAATACCCTTTGTCGCTAAAGACCCTAACGAGCCCAGCACTAGTATCACTGAAAGGATACTAATAGGTATAGCATGACGCAGAAAGTTGACAGAGCCTTTGATATTTAAAATCTGAAACATTTCAACTTCCTCTTAGATAGACAGTTTCTTCACGCGCTTACCACCCCAGATCGCGTTCACAATTGAACGAGTTCCGACAATAGCGGTAAACATAGAAGTAGCGATACCAATCATTAAGGTAACCGCGAAGCCTTTTACAGCACCCGTGCCGACAGCAAATAAGATAAGTGCCGTCATAAAGGTAGTAATGTTAGCATCGGCAATTGTTGAAAATGCATTGCCATAACCTTCATGAATCGCTTGCTGAACGCTTCGACCGTTACGCAGTTCTTCACGAATACGCTCGTAAATAAGTACGTTACCGTCAACCGCCATACCCACTGTTAATACCATACCGGCAATACCAGGAAGCGTTAGTACAGCGCCAGGGATCATCGACATAACACCAACAACCATCACTAGGTTAGCTGTTAACGCAAGGTTTGCGATAAGACCAAAGCCACGGTAATAAACCATCATGAAGACAAGAACAACCGCCATACCCCAGATCATTGCTTGAACACCGTTTTGGATATTTTCAGCACCTAAGCTTGGGCCAATGGTACGTTCTTCAACGATATAAACCGGCGCAATCAACGCACCAGCACGAAGTAACAGCGCTAAGTTTTGTGATTCAGCATGTTCAAGGCCGGTGATCACAAAGTTACGACCAAGACGAGCTTGAATCGTGGCGACTGAAATAACTTCTTCAATCTTCTTCATTTTCACGCTGCCGTCAGCGTTCTTATCACCAGTATCTTTATACTCAATGAATAAAGTTGCCATAGGCTTACCTATGTTGTCTTTAGTCACATTTGAGAATATAGAACCACCTTTAGAATCTAGGTTAATAGACACTTGTGGGCGGCTGTACTCATCGTAGCTTGGTTGTGCACCTTGGATATGATCACCCGTTAGCATAACCGCTTTTTTAAGTACAACAGGGCCACCTGAGCGGCGCTGATAAACTTCAGAACCCGCTGGTACACGACCACTAGCTACCGCTTGAGCGTCCGCACTCTGATCAACCATGTGGAATTCGATTGACGCAGTCGCACTCAAAATCTCTTTTGCGCGAGCCGTGTCTTGAACACCAGGCAGTTCAACAATAATACGTTCAGCACCTTGGCGCTGTACAACAGGCTCAGCCACACCAAGCTCGTTGACACGATTACGCAAGGTTGTAATATTTTGTTGTAACGCATCTTCCTTGATCTGTTTTAAATAAACGTCACTTGGATTAGCAATAAGGAAATAGTTATCTCCAGTAGAGCGGTCAGTAAAGACCATGTCGTTACTGCGAGACTTAAGGAAGCGTTCTGCATTCGCTAGGGTCTCAGCATCACGAAACTTAATCTCGATACCTTTGGCGCCATTACGAATACCCGCATAGCGAATTTTCTCAGCTCGTAAATCAGTTCTGTAGTCAGCAACTTTGGCTTCGGTCATCTTGCGAACGGCTTCACCCATGTCAACTTCCATTAAGAAGTGAACACCACCACGTAGATCGAGACCTAGTTTCATAGGCGAACCGCCCATAGACTCTAGCCATTCTGGTGTTGCAGGCGCTAAGTTAAGCGCTACTGTGAACTTGTCGCCAAGTGCATCAGAAATCGCCTCTTTCGCTAATAATTGATCTTCACCATTATTAACACGAACCAATAATTGACCGTTTTCTAGCTCAGAACGCTTAACAGCGATGCCTTTACTTACTAATACATCATTTACTGCCGACTGAGTCGACGCTGTCACCTCTGCCCCTCGGGTTGCAACCACCTGTACAGCATGGTCCTCACCGAAAAGGTTTGGTATCGCATAGAATGCACCTACGGCGATGATAATCATCACCATTAGGTTTTTCCACATTGGGTATTTATTTAACACGCCATAGCCCTCTTGGCTTAAAGTGACTTAATAGAGCCTTTTGGCAATACCGCCGCAATGTAATCCTTTTTAATAGTGATTTCGCTAGTCTCGTTGATAGCCAACAATACGTAGTCATTCTCATCACTGATTTTGGCTATCTTGCCCAAAATGCCACCGCTAGTCAGCACTTCATCGCCTTTGCTCAAAGAGCCCATAAGGTTCTTGTGCTCTTTTACGCGCTTAGACTGTGGACGGAAAATCATAAAGTAGAAAATCAGGCCAAAAATGACCAACATGAAAATAAGTTCCATAGTGCCGCCAGCGCCGCCTATAGGTGAATCTGCTGCATACGCATTTGAAATAAACATAGTTGTCTCTTCTTATTGTCTGAGTAAAAATTAATCGGTTAATTCAGGAACTTCAGGTACTTCCCGGCCAAGGCTGGTATAGAACTCTGTAACAAAGTCGTCTAATGTACCTGTCTCAATCGCACCACGCAAACCTTCCATCAATCTTTGATAATAACGAAGGTTATGCATGGTGTTTAATCGAGCACCTAGAATCTCATTACAACGATCTAAGTGGTAAAGGTATGCCCGTGAATAGTTCTTACAGGTATAACAATCACACTTAGCATCGAGTGGTGCAGTGTCATCACGATGACGTGCATTACGGATCTTGATAACACCTTCACTGGTAAACAAATGACCGTTTCGAGCATTACGTGTTGGCATAACACAATCAAACATGTCTACGCCACGACGTACGCCTTCAACTAAATCCTCTGGTTTACCGACCCCCATCAAGTAGCGTGGTTTATCAGCTGGTATCTTAGGACAAACGTGCTCAAGAATGCGGTGCATGTCTTCTTTAGGTTCACCAACGGCTAAACCACCGACTGCGTATCCATCAAAACCAATGTCGACTAGGCCATTTAGGCTTTCATCGCGCAGGTCTTCATAAACACCACCTTGAATAATGCCGAACAACGAGTTCGGGTTTTCAAGTTTGTCGAATTCATCACGTGAACGCTGAGCCCAACGTAGAGACATCTGCATCGATTTACGTGCTTCATCTTCTGTTGCTGGGTATGGCGTGCACTCATCAAAAATCATCACGACATCGCTGCCTAATGAATCTTGGATCTGCATTGATTTTTCTGGATCTAAGAAAATCTTTTCACCATTAATCGGTGAACGGAAATGTACGCCCGCTTCGGTGATCTTACGGATATCGCCCAAGCTAAATACTTGGAATCCACCTGAGTCAGTCAAAATTGGACGCTGCCAGTTCATAAAGTCATGCAGGTCACCATGTTTACGCATGATCTCTTCACCTGGGCGAAGCCATAAGTGAAAAGTATTACCTAGCAGGATATCAGCGCCAGTTTCACGCACTTCTTCAGGCGTCATCCCTTTTACAGTACCGTAAGTACCTACAGGCATAAACGCTGGTGTTTCAACGGTACCGCGTTCAAACACTAAACGACCGCGACGTGCGCGACCTTGGGTTGTATCTAATTCAAATTTCATTATTCACCTCGCCAGATAAACAGTCTGACCTGAGTTAACTCGACTATCGAGTTGTAGATTAAGACTAGAGATAAGGGCAAACAAATCAGTATCAACCCTTACCCTCAAAATAAGCACCAAAATGAGGACAAAAAAATACCCACCTCATTTGTATGGGTGGGTATTTTAAAGCATATTTTAGTATTAGTTCGCTTTTTTAGTCACAAACATGGCGTCACCATAGCTAAAGAAGCGGTATTTTTGAGCAATCGCGTGCTGATAGGCGTTTTTTACTTCATCAAAGCCAGCGAAAGCACTCAGTAACATAATCAATGTCGATTCGGGTAGATGAAAATTAGTCAGCATTGCATCGACTATTTGGAACTGATATCCAGGGTAAATAAAGATATCGGTGTCACCTTTAAAGGGTTCAAGCTCAGCTAAAGATGCTTTAGCGGCACTTTCTAAAGAGCGTACTGATGTGGTACCCACGGCAATGACTCGCTTGCCTTTCGCTTTAGTTGTTGCAATTAAGTCAACCACCTCTTGAGAGACTTCGGCCCACTCTGAATGCATTTTATGGTCAAGGATCTCGTCAACGCGTACCGGCTGGAATGTGCCTGCGCCCACGTGCAAAGTAACAAAAGCGGTGTTAACCCCTTTCTCTTTTAGTGCTGCCAGCATTGCATCATCAAAATGCAGCCCAGCGGTTGGCGCAGCGACAGCGCCTGGAGTTTGGTTATAAACGGTTTGATAACGTTCTTTATCGGCATCTTCGTCCGGTCTGTCGATATAAGGTGGCAATGGCATATGGCCGACCTCTTCTAACACCTCAAGGATCGTTTTATCAGACTGCAGTTGTAATTCAAATAGCGTGTCATGACGAGCACACATTTTCATTTCATAACCGCCATCTAAGCAAATAATAGCATCTACCTTAGGGGACTTAGAGCTACGAACATGCGCTAGAATTCGCTTATCATCAAGCATGCGCTCGACTAAGATCTCTAACTTACCACCGGACTGTTTTTTACCAAATAAGCGCGCTGGTATGACACGGGTATTATTAAATACCATCAAATCACCCGGCTGAACTTGTTCAAGAATCGCAGTAAATTGCAGATCCGCTAATGCACCACTATTACCGTCTAACGATAATAATCTAGAAGCAGTACGCTCAGGAGTGGGATAACGAGCTATAAGCTCATCAGGAAGTTCAAAAGAAAAGTCTGCAACGCGCATGGAAAGTCTCTACTGTCTTTAAATCGGCCGCTAGTCTATGACTAGAGCAAAATAAGATCAACAATAATGGCACAATAAAGTCCCACTATTGCTTTAAATAACCAGTAAAGGCCACTCTAGAGCGGTTAGCGTTAGTTTATGTCACACTTTGCTGTGGTCGTTGTCTTCCGGAGACACTTGCGTTTCATTAGCGAGATCTTCAATACGGTAGCGATGTTGCTCGTAGGGAATATCGACTTCTACTTTTCTGCGCAGGGGTTTCTCTGTACCAACAAGCTTTTTTGATAACCAGTTCCACATCATCCTTGATCCTCAAACCGTTAATATATGGGAAAATTGCTTTAAAACGATGCACATCCATGAAGCTAACGCTTCACTACAATAATTTGTAATAAAGAATTTCCTTCGCATCGCGCTGCATGTTACCGTGAAAGTACTCATATCACCAAGTATAAAATATGAACTTTCTTGCACACTTGCACCTAGCGGATGTTAGCCAAACCTCTTTAGCAGCGAATCTTGCTGGTGATTTTGCTAAAGGCAATATCGAACGTTTTCCGAAACATCTACAACAGGGTCTTTGGCTACACCGACAAATAGATAAACTGACAGATACCCATGAACTCACCAAAGAGCTACACGAAAAATTTCCAAAATCATTAACTCGTGCGGCCCCCATTATCGTTGATATTTGCTTTGACCACATGCTGGCAAAGTATTGGGAAGAATACCATCACCTAAGTTTGAGTGAGTTTGCAACTCATGCGTACAATCAAATTGATACTTGTGAGCAATTACCTGAGCAGTTACAAAGTATGGCTCCAAAAATGCGCCAAGAAAATTGGCTCGTCGCTTATCAAAGCCGAAAAGGGCTTAACCAAACCCTCGCATCGGTTGCACAACGCGTTTCAAAACCTGAGATCTTTAAGGGTGCTCAAGATTGCGTTAAGAAACTCGATATAGAAATAGAGATCGCTTTTCGTACCTTTTATCCGCAGCTTATGGCGTACAGTCGGCTTTGGACACGTAATACACCGCCAGAATATCTATAAGCAGAAACGCCATTGAATATGATGAGTTACTGAACATCATCATTTTCTACGCCTAAAATACTTTCTCATTTGAATACTTATTGTATGACTCCAACGCTTCCTCCTTTGCGTATCTGGCTTAGCCAATTTAGAGAATCCATCATAGAGTCGCTGGATAGATCAGCCCTATGCAAGCTTTGCATAACATGGAGGTGGTGAGCTTTTAGTGTTAATAATGGCAAATGATTAATGCTGTGGATTCTAGCGCTATTACTGTCTATTTTATGTTCAAACACAATAACCCAATCCCCGATTATCGATATTCTTCCGCTTAGAAAAGACCTAGAAGACAATTGTCACTTGTCGCAGGGCATTATTTTGCTAGAATTACCTCGCAACAGGAGAATTCATGCAAATATTTACCTATCAGCCACCTAATATCCCTTGGTTAGATATCCGTTATGTCGATCGAGACATCATTATCATTAATAAACCGTCAGGATTACTTTCTAATCCTGGGATAGCAAAGAATACCTATGACTGTGCTCTTACTCGAATTCAACAACGATTCAACGATGCAATATTGGTGCACCGTTTAGATTGTGCAACGTCTGGCATCATGGTGTTTGCTCGAAATAAAAAGGCAGAATCAAACCTAAAAACCCAGTTTCAAGACCGGAAAACTAAGAAAACCTATATTGCCGAAGTAAGCGGACATCTCAACCATGCCGAAGGAATAATAGAACTGTCGTTAGCGGCTGATAAAACCAATCCGCCCAAGCAGCAAGTGAGTGACAATGGCAAGGTCGCAATTACCCATTATCAAACTCTTGAAGTGAGAGTCAATAGTACTTTGTTAATGCTAAAACCCGTCACAGGCCGAACACATCAACTTCGCGTTCATATGCTTGCGATAGGTAACACCATTTTAGGTGATGATTTTTATGGCAACAAGCAGGTAATTGAGGCTGCACCCAGGTTAAAACTGCATGCGCAAGAGCTCAGTTTTACCCACCCCTACACAGGTAAAAAGACATTATTTCGCAGTTATTGTTCTTTTTAAGCTTCAAATGCTATCCAATAATAAGGGGCTCTTGCCCCCTATTTTATCTAACATTCAATTCACCGGCACTTATACAACACTCTTAACTAAAGTATTTATAATCAGTGCTTATGCTGCTTCAGCCTTAGTCGCCGTGTAATAACACAAGCTGGAATTACAGAACATTAGCTCATTACTTGCCGTCAGCATAAAATACTCACCGAAAATGTTACCGCCCTTATCCTCTAGCTTCACACCATCAGCCGACTCTTTTGAGATCATCTCATCTAAGCTGTGGCAACCATCGTTGTACCAAGTCTCTAGATAATAAGTATCCGCTAGCTTGTAAACAGTGATGTTATCACCCAGCAGTGGTCTCTCATCAACCCAACGTCCAATAACCTCTCTGGTCTCAAGATCCGTATCTTGCCAAAATAAACGCCTACGCTTTTCGACTACCGACATTTCTATCTCCTTGAGTTTTGTTCTATTCTCAATTTGAATAACTTTTTTTGTTCCATTACTCACAACAGCCATCGACTTCACTACCCCAAACGGTTAACTTGTAAAATAATTGTTATTAAAATCAGTCATTGAAATAATGTTTGCAACAAAAATACCCATTACCTCTACAATGAAATTGTATCGCACATTAAAAATAAAAACGCGATATAAGTCACTTTATATGCATAACTTTAGTAAACCTGAATAAAAAGGCAAGTGCAACAAACCGTAACGACTTTTTTTAGCCATCAACGCAATAAGTTTGATATAACTTTGTTGGAATACAAAAGCTAAAATAGGACTTCGAGTCAGCTAACGCTATTGTGCCCCATCTATAGGACCGATAATGAAACTTAATCGCAGACACTTTTTAAAAACAGCGAGCCTTGCTGCAGCAAGCTTTGCGACATCATCTTTTTCAGCAACAGAAAATTTAGTTCCTCGGCCTCCCTCGCTAGGGAGCAGTGTTATGGGGTTAGTTGTCCCAAAAATGGAAACGGTAAGAGTTGGTTTTATTGGTGTTGGGCAACGCGGTTCAGGGCATGTACAACACTTTTGCCGCTTAGAAGGCGTTGAAATAGTAGCAATATGCGATACCAACCCTTTGGCATTAGACAAGTCCATCGAGTTTGTAAAGCAGCAAGGCTTCAAGGCACCAGCGCGCCACACCGGCAGTGAGCGAGCTTACCTAGAACTACTAAGCCGCAAAGATATCGACATGGTCATCATTTCTACGCCATGGGAATGGCATGCCCCTATGGCTATCGATACCATGGAAAGCGGGAAGCATGCCTTTGTAGAAGTACCACTCGCTCTTACCGTCGAAGAGTGCTGGCAAATCGTCAACACCGCAGAAAAGACCCAGAAGAACTGCATGATGATGGAAAATGTAAACTACGGTCGAGATGAGTTAATGGTGCTCAATATGGTTCGTCAGGGAGTATTTGGCGAGCTCCTGCATGGTGAGGCAGCTTATATCCATGAACTGCGCTGGCAAATGAAAGAGGTAAACCAAAAAACAGGCTCATGGCGTACCTACTGGCACACCAAAAGAAATGGCAACCTATATCCGACCCACGGCTTAGGCCCTGTATCTCAGTATATGAACATTAACCGCGGTGACCGTTTCGACTACTTGACCTCGATGAGTTCTCCAGCGTTAGGCCGAGCATTGTACGCTCAACGAGAGTTTCCTGAAGATCATGAACGCAATCAACTTAATTATATCAACGGCGATATTAACACCAGTCTCATTAAAACTGCCAAAGGCCGTACCATTATGGTACAGCATGATACGACAACCCCGAGGCCTTACAGTCGTCATAATTTAATACAAGGTACTAACGGTGTGTTCGCTGGATTCCCAAATCGTATTGCGATTGAAAAAAATGGCAATGGTAACTTCCATCAATGGGATAGGGACATGGCTCCGTGGTATGACAAATACGACCACCCCCTTTGGCAGCGAATGGGCCAAGAGGCTGAAAAAAATGGCGGCCATGGTGGTATGGACTTTTTAATGCTTTGGAGAATGGTTTATTGCCTCAGAAACGGAGAAGCACTCGATCAGGATGTATACGATGGTGCAGCATGGTCTGTGGTCAATGTTCTCAGTGAAGCATCAGTCAACAACCGCAGTAACTCGGTTAACTTCCCAGATTTCACTCGTGGTGGCTGGAAAACGGGTAAGCCATTGGGGATCATTGGCGCATAGTTTCTCCGCTAATCTGTCTATTAAGCTATTCAGTAACTTATTCGATTAATAAAAAAGCCCCGTCAACTAAGTTGCGGGGCTTTCTTTACACTGTGATTTAACCCAGCGACATAATACTCACCGTATTAGCCCTGCTGTCTTTCCGCGGCTTCACATGCGGCAGCAGTAAAGAGAACGTCAGTAGAGCTGTTCAAACCAGTTTCAGCAGAATCTTGAATCACACCAATGATAAAGCCGACGGCAACGACCTGCATAGCAACGTCATTGGAGATCCCAAATAAGCTACAGGCCAGTGGAATAAGTAGCAATGAACCACCCGCGACTCCAGATGCCCCACAAGCAGAGACCGCGGCAACAACGCTGAGTAATATGGCGGTTAAGATATCAACTTGAACACCCATGGTATGCACAGCGGCAAGCGTTAAGATCGTAATCGTTATCGCCGCACCGCCCATGTTAATCGTCGCACCTAAAGGAATTGATACTGAGTAGGTATCCTCATGTAGCTTAAGCTTGTCACACAACGCCATGTTAACGGGAATATTCGCAGCGCTTGAGCGAGTAAAGAACGCTGTCACACCACTTTCACGCAAGCAAGTGAATACCAACGGATATGGATTACGGCGGATCTTGTAGTACACAATAGCAGGGTTAACCACTAACGCCATGATTGCCATCGCGCCGAGTAATACTGCAAGTAATTGTGCATAACCTGCGATCGCTTCAAAGCCGGTCGCTGCAAATGTTGCTGACACCAAACCGAATATACCAATAGGCGCTAAGCGGATAATAAAGCGTACCATTTGTGAAACGCCATGGCTTACATCGGCAAAGACCTGTTTGGTGGAATCACTCGCGTGATGCAAGGCTAAACCGAGTCCGACGCCCCAAGCAAGAATACCAATATAGTTACCAGTCATTAGAGCGTTAACTGGGTTATCGACCAATTTGAAGAGCAAGGTATTGATCACTTCACCGATCCCTTCTGGTGGAGTAGCACCTTCAGCACCGGTAACCAATACCAATGTGGTAGGGAATGCAAAGCTCATCAGTACCGCTGTTAACGCCGCACAAAAGGTACCAAACAGATAAAGCGTCACAATAGGACGCATATTTGTTTTGGCGTTCTTTTTTTGATTCGCGATAGAAGCTGCAACGAGAATGAACACTAGGATAGGCGCGATTGCCTTCAGCGCTCCTACGAAAAGTTCACCAAGAAAAGCGACACTTTCTGCACCACTTTTTGATACTGTCGCGAGCACGACACCGGCAATAATACCGGCTAGAATTTGTAGCACAAGATTGCTGTTTGCCAACTTGGCAAACAGTGATGTTTTTTGATTCATTACTTAACCTATCATTATAATTTTTAGTATGTATCAATTTGATTTAAGGGTTATCAGCAAAATGGTAAGCCTTAAATAAAATTAATCTTCCTTCCACACTGTTTGTATCGGATGTGACCATAGTTGTCTACCTTTGGTAGACATTTAGCCTTGGATATTACTCAGAGATAGCATCTTACTAACAAGCTACTAAACATTGGCGATGACTTGTACTTTATTAGCGCCGCGTAACATCGCGTCAATAAGCTCATGCGCATCGAATTTGGTGAGCGCTTCATCAGCACCCACTTGATGAGCCTGACTCACACTGATCTCACTCGATAACGACGTATGTAAGATAATATAGGCATCGGCAATCGCCGGATTATTCTTAACCTCAAATGCCAATTCATAACCATCTAGGCCAGGCATTTCAATATCGCTAACCAGAATATCAATCGCCTGACCACTTTTTTCAGCTTGCTTCATAATTGAAAGAGCATGTTGGCCATCGGCGGTAACCTGATAAGGGATATTGATGCTATCAAGTGCGTCAGACAACTGTTTACGTGCCACCATCGAGTCATCAACAAGCAAAATGTGTAAGGGCTTGAGACGCTCTCGCTGTACATCCGTCAATATCGCTCTTGTTGTTTCAGGGCTTGCTGGAAAGACTTTTGACAGTAATAGCTCTACGTCTAGTAATTGCACTAACTTATCGTCGATACGTGTCACCCCCGTCAAAAAAGCATTTTTGCCTAAATTATTCGGAGGCGCTTCTATATCTCGCCAGTTACATTCGATGATTTTATCGATAGCTCGCACTAGGAAGCCGATCACCATACGTTGGCAGTCCGTAATGATAATATAGCAATCTTTACGCTCCTGTTCCGATATAGGCCGATAACCCACTGCAGCGGCCATATCAACAACAGGAATAGTGGTGCCACGTATTGTTGCGGCACCTAAAATAGTGGGATGAGAGTGAGGTATGACACTCAATGGACTATAAGGCACCAACTCACGCACCTTTAGTGTTCCCAGCGCAAACAACTGAGTATATGACAGCTGAAACAATAATAACCCTTGAGCTTGCTTTGCCTTACTTTTCATTATGCTGCCGTCTCTTTTAATAAACCCATCTTGCTGGCGGATCCCAGATTACCTCGGGTAAACTTTACCCCAATCATATTAAACTCTCAATTAAAGCTGTGACTCAATGGGTAGCAATGCGATGCAATCGACTAAAAACTTACGCCAAAGGCCAGCATCGGGTTCGGTATATATTTCTCGCTGCTTCGAATCATCATGCCAGACGATCTCTTCATCTCTAATTGACAGTCGATAAGTATTTGCCGCTAAGCTTTCCCCTATGCCATTAACCACCTCACTTGCCAGCTCACGATTGCGAATAATGAGGCCCATTTCAGTATTCAACCATGCAGAGCGAGGGTCAAAATTAAAAGAGCCAACAAATAGAGAGTGTTTATCGATAATAAACGTTTTAGCATGCAGACTACTCTTTGAGCTTCCAGTCCAACTACTGCTTCGTTTCAGCTCTAGGTTGGCTTTAACTTCAAATATTCTCACCCCAGATTCTAATAACCGCTGCCGGTAAGTCCGATACCCAGCGTGTACTGCCAACACATCCGTTGCCGCTAGGCTGTTGGTTAGTATGGTAACCTTAATGCCCTTTTCGACCGCTGCAATTAAGTTATTAGCGCCCGCTCTAGTGGGCACGAAGTACGGTGATACAATAAGAACTTCTTGGTTAGCTTGCGATAGAAAAGCACCTAAATTGGCCAGAATACTGTCAGAGTCTAATTGATGGTTTTGTTTATCAGGTTGATCATAAATAAGTTTAGCCTGTCCCCAATACCAAGGTAATGAATGATTAGCCATCTTCTGTATTAACTGGCTACTTAACAAACGCTTCATGTATGGATTATCTTGATACTCCACTTTAGCGCTATCAACCACGACCATTGCTTGCGCTAACTCCAGCTCAGTCGCCTTACCCTCAACAAGCGCATTGATTTCAACCGTTAAAGGTGCATTCCAATACAAATCAAATTGGTCCGACACGTCATCGACGACCTCACCAATGGCCATTAAGTCAAAATCCCCAAAGTCGACATCCGTGTTGTTAGAAAAATATTCATTGCCAATATTGCGGCCACCCACTACGGTAATGCTGTTATCAACAGTTAGCGACTTATTATGCATTCGATGGTTTAAACGAGAAAAGCTACTGATAAAAGCGAGATTTCTAAAGTGACGTTCAAATGAGGGATTGTATAACCGAACATCAATATTGTTGTGCATTGCTAATAACAGTAGCGTGTTGTCAGCATCCTTAGTCGCCATATCATCGAGCAGTATTCTCACTCTAACTCCGCGTTCAGCGGCATCCATTAGGTGCCATAACAGCAACCTACCGGACTCATCAGCGCGATAAATATAGTATTGCAGATCAATACTTGTCGTCGCAGCATTAACCAATGCCAGCCTTGCGATGAAAGCATCTACACCGTCGATTAATGGCACTACTCCCGTTAAATCGGGATTAGCTTGAAGATCGGCTGCCACATATTGGGAAAGTACCGATTGAGTTTGTGTCGCAAGCTTGAATGTAGATGTTTTATCGGGGTATTGAGGAGAAGTCTGGCAGCCAACCTGTAATATTATGGCTGCCCAGATAAACATTGATTTGATTGATAAGCTTTTAAGCAATCCGATTGCTTTCATTAAATAACTTCAGTCGTTAACTAGTATCTATTCTTGTAACGCATAAAGCACATCAAATGCAAATTGATCCCAGCCATCAGCGCTAAAAGCAATGTCGCGTATGGCTCTTATCTGACTCACTGCATGCAATGGCGCTGCACCGTTATCCATTAAATAGTAAGCCATAATGAGGCCTGTTCTATCTTTACCAGAGCGGCAATGGATAAGCACTGTTTTATGTTGTGCTTCGCATTCTCTGATATAAGCCAGTGCTTTTGGCACTTGTTCGACACAGAACTCTAGATCCCCTGCTTCTGGCGGCGCATTGCGCGAAAAGGGAATGCACTTGTATTCAATGCCTACAGAAGAAAAATCTGCATCTTCACACGACTCGCCATTATTGACGGAAAGAATGGCATCTATGCCCTCTTCTTTCAATTCAGACAAATTCCATGCGTCTTTATTGGGGCCACTGCGTCCTGCAATTTGTCCTTCTACTAACCAAAATAGGTGCTGCATACTTTTTCCTAGATAAATTATTAGTGTTAAACGAAGTAAAATTTACAATGGAGACTTATTCTTTTGACCAAAGGTCTGTGTTTGCCTGCGGCAGCTTATTACGATGTTTCTTACCGCTACCCGCTGGTTTTGCCATCGGTTTTTCTATCCGTGATGGACAATCTTCAGGTGCCTCTTTATCGGCTTCAAAACCTGGATGTTGTTCACGTTCAAGCTTTAACTTGTTCTTTTTCTCAATCACTGCGAAATGCTGGTATTCATCGTGAGAGATCAGCGATAGTGCTATACCCGCTTCGCCAGCACGGCCACTTCGACCAATACGGTGCATGTAATCAGCAGGGCTACGTGGTAGCTCATAGTTAATGACAATAGGCAGTTTTTCAATATCAATACCGCGCGCCGCAATATCAGTAGCAATAAGCACCTGGATCTCGCCTCGTTTAAAACCATCGAGAACCCGAGTTCTTGTGCCTTGGGCTTTATCACTATGGAAGATCTCGGCCTTGATCCCTGCATTATCAAGCTTATGTGCTAAACGATCGCAGGTATATTTGGCACTGGCAAAGATTAAAATTTGTTGCCAATCATTCTCTTTAATAAGCTGCACTAACAAAGGTGTTTTACGGTTACGGTTAACCGTGATAACACGCTGCACCAAGGTGTTTTCTTCTTGGCTTTGCAGTTGAACTTCAACCGGATTATTAAGCAATGATTGGGTCAGCAAAGTCACTTCTTCAGGAAAAGTCGCTGAAAACAGTAATGTTTGCTTTTTAGCAGGCATTAGCGCAAGTAACGCGGTTAACTCTTCAGTGAAGCCTAAGCTCAACATGCGATCCGCTTCATCGAGGACGAGCGTGCTCACTTTGTCTAGCTTAACCGCATTGCTTGATATCAAGTCGAGTAGTCGACCTGGCGTCGCCACCAGAATATCTGCACCACCGCGTAAGCTCTGCATTTGGGTATTGGTTGAAACACCACCGTAAACCGCTAACACCTTTAGATTAGGCTTAATGCTCTGTGCATAGCGCATAAAACTGTCAGCAACTTGCTGTGCTAATTCTCGTGTAGGCACCAGCACTAAACTAGAAACAACATTACTCTGCTTACTTTGCTTTGATGATGTAGCAAGTAGCTGAATAATAGGCAATGCAAAAGCCGCTGTTTTCCCAGAGCCTGTGATCGCGCCGCCTAACACATCTTGACCCGCGATAACGGCTGGAATAGTGCTTTGCTGAATCGCGGTTGGAGACTGGTAATCCAATGCTTTAAGCGTTTCTAACAGTTCAGGGATCAACCCTAACTCCGCAAAAGAACGGCGATTCGCGGCATTATCCACAGAGGTTGAAATGGCTTTAGTTGTCAGGTCTGGCTGAGTCATATTTACGGGCGTTGCCTAATCAAAAATAAGGGCGTTATTCTACGCTAATATCGCTTCAAAAGCTTTTATTTGATGCTAAATAGCCTTAACAAGCACTGAGTTTTAGTCAACATGAGCGCTAAACATTACTTAAATAGACTGATCCCTTCTATTTGTAACAGCTTTTGCTTAAGCGCAATACCATAGGCATACCCCGTTAACGTGCCATTTTTCCCGATCACTCTATGGCAAGGCACAATGATGGCGATGGGATTTGCGCCATTGGCTGTACCGACGGCTCTCACCGCTTTGGGTCGACCTATTTGGCTCGCTATATCGGCATAACTGCATGTTTCACCGAAACCCAGTTGACCAAGCGCTTGCCAAACTTGCTGTTGAAATTCAGTCCCCTTCGGCGCCAAGGCCACACTAAATTGTTGCCGCTGACCCGCAAAATACTCGAGCAGTTCACTCTTTGCTTGGTTTAAGTGCATTGTGGCGAGCGCTAATGATTCAACGTCTGTTGTGACATCCAAGCTCAACTCTCTTGTCTGCCAATCGTCTGTTGATTGCGGAACAAAATTTAGATGAGAGATCCCTGATGCGTTGGCACAGATTGAGATAATACCCGCGCTAGTATCAAAATTAATTTTTGCTAATGGTATTAACGGCTTCATGATAAATTCCACAACTGAAAGGTTAAATAACTTCCCCACGGGCTCACGGTACTGGCGATCTCTTTTGTCAGAGCGCTGTAATCTATTGCAGGTGCCGACTCCAGCACTTCGTTGTGTTGCTGATAAAGAGTTAACACGCGCTTTTTAACGACCAAATCTCCACACAATAATACGTCAGGGCTACTCGCCCCACGCATATGTGCATAAGCGACGGTCCACGGGCCAATGCCTTTAATTGATAGCCAATCATTGATATCTGCAGCGGGGTTTTGTGTTACAAACTCGCCTAATGCATTAAGCGCTAATTTCCTAGTACCCGGCATCTTAAGTTCATCTAAACTCGCGTTCGCTACCGTCTCTGCAGTAGGAAACAAAACGACGTCCTTATCGCTAATAATACGCCGTTCGCCGTAGGAAAGTACTAACTGATTCAATAACTTTGACGCTTGAATGATACTAACCTGCTGTCCAAGTACCGCTCGACACCCAGCCTCGAAGGTTGACCAAGTGCCGGGTAACCTCAATCCTGGGATAATCTTTTGCTGCAATGGCGCGAGCAAGTGCAACACTTGCTCTATAGCTTGCATATTGGCATCAAGATCTAACACCCTTTTAATATTTGCGATGATAGCGCTAAGCTCTGAAAGACCTTGTTCATTATCTAATACAATATCGACGTTAAAACTATTACGGGCATTATTATGATTAGCGTCGAAGTAACCACTCACCCCATTCGTCGTAAAACTGCGACCATAATTATTGTCCCCCTCTAGCCACTCCATATTACTGACAGCCCTAACCTGATAAAAATCATGCTGTTGCTGCCATGCAAATGGTGGACGATAATACAGTTCGACACTCAATTTTATTGGTTCTACAGAAGGGACATCAACCTCATTAATTTTTGAGTGACTGTTTTTGGTTAGTTTGATATTTGCAGATATGACCTGTTTTCTAAAGGTTGAAGGCGTTAATTTCAATGTTTGTTTAAACACCTCGTTAAAGCGGCGGATACTGTTAAAACCCGCAGCAAGCCCAATTTGAGTAATACTTAACTCTGTTTGATGCAATAGCTGTTTAGCAAACATCAACTGTCTATACTGTGCATATTGTTTGATTGAAGTGCCAACCCCTTCAGTAAAGAGCTTACGCAGATAGCGACTACTTACCCCCAAACGTTCTGACAGTTGCTCAATACTGATGGCATCAGCTCCGGTAAGCACGCCCACATCAATTAGAGAGATAGCCCTCTCCAATGTAGTTGCTACACCTTTCCAAGCAAATGAACCAGGAGCACTATCGGGACGACAGCGTAAGCAAGGCCTAAGACCGACATTTGCCGCCTTTAAAGGGGAATCAAAATAACGGACATTTTCCTCTTTGGGACTCACCGCGGGGCAAATGCTGCGGCAATAAATACCGGTGGTAAGTACCCCTGTAAAAAATTGCCCATCAAACCTAGCATCTCGTGCCAGCCTAGCTTTTCGGCAAATTTCACTTGCGATCGTACAATCGTGATCAACCATTATGTTTCCGTTTTAAGCTAAGCATTAAATGAATATTACCCAATCAATGTCTTTACCACTAGCGGAAAACGGAACTGAATATAAATTTAGCTTTCTCCCCTTAACTAGACAATTCCTAGTATGCTACCTCCATAGAAGCAACACTTTGATAAACTATTAATAACAACTGAGACATTACATGTTTAAGAGATTTGAATCTTGGGTAAATGCGCTGCCCCCAGAAGAACCAGAACAACCCCCTAAAGGGATATATGCCTTTTGCCGTCATTACACCAAAGGATTTGAAGTTCCGTTAATCATTATGTCTATTTTAACGGCGCTACTGGCCATATTAGAGGTGTCTTTATTCGGTTTTATGGGCGATCTGGTCGACCTTTTAATCAACAATGATCCTGAAACGCTGCTTGAAAAAGAAGGTATGAAGCTACTGGGAATGACTATTCTTGTCTTAGTCGTTATCCCCACATTGGTCTTATTGCACGCATTGATTGTTTATCAGGGGCTATTGGGCAACTACCCCATGTCTATTCGCTGGCTTGCTCACCGCTACTTGCTCAAACAAAGCGTGTCTTTTTATCAAAATGACTTTGCGGGGCGTATTGCCACCAAAGTGATGCAGACGTCCCTTGCCGTAAGAGAAACCGTCACTAAGTTGCTCGATGTGTTGGTGTATATTTTGGTGTATTTCACTTCTATGGTCGTGATGATAGCAAAAGCCGATTTGAGACTAATGCTACCCATGCTTGTCTGGCTGCTGGTCTACATTGCTTTACAAGTAAAATTCTTACCAAAACTTAAAAAAGTATCTACAGAACAAGCTGATGCTCGTTCAACCATGATGGGGCGTATTGTCGATAGTTATACCAACATTACCACGGTAAAATTATTCTCTCACACCCAGAAAGAAGCTGAATACGCAAAAGGCAGCATGAAGACATTCTTACATACTGTTTATCGCCAAATGCGCCTTGTGACTTGGATAAATGTTAGCGTGCAGATCATTAACTACATGTTGGCGTTTAGTATTGCAGCGGTATCTATTTGGCTATGGAGTGATAGTGCTATTACTGTTGGATCGATTGCGATTGCCATTAGCTTATCTTTACGCCTTAACGGTATGTCTCAATGGATAATGTGGGAAATAAGCTCTCTATTTGAAAACATAGGGACTGTTGCAGATGGTATGAATACGCTATCGAAGCCAACTGAGATAACCGATATTGATAATGCGCCAGATCTAACGGTTGATAAAGGTAGTATTGATTTTAACGACGTGAGTTTTCATTACGGTGAAAAAACGGGTGTTATAGACAACTTAGATCTGAATATCAAAGCTGGCGAAAAAGTGGGTTTAGTTGGCCGCTCCGGCGCCGGTAAGTCAACATTAGTTAACTTGTTAATGCGTTTTCATGATGTCGAAGCAGGTAAAATTCTCATTGATAAACAAGATATAACCCAAGTCACTCAAGATTCCCTACGCGCACATATTGGTATGGTCACCCAAGATACCTCCCTGCTCCACCGCTCCATTAGGGAGAATATTCTGTATGGTAACCCAGATGCTTCTGAAGACGAGTTAACCAGTGCCATCAAACATTCACAAGCATATGAGTTTATTCAAGGACTAAGCGATCCTGAAGGCAATACGGGGCTTGACGCACAAGTCGGTGAACGTGGTGTAAAACTATCTGGCGGTCAACGTCAGCGAGTTGCTATTGCACGCGTCCTACTAAAGAATGCGCCCATTTTATTACTTGATGAGGCAACTTCAGCGTTAGATTCTGAAGTAGAGGCTGCGATTCAAGAAAGTTTATACCAGCTAATGGAAGGTAAAACGGTTATTGCTATTGCACACCGCTTATCGACTATTGCTGCAATGGATAGATTAATCGTGATCGATGAAGGGAAAATTGTTGAACAAGGAACCCATCAAGAACTGATCCATTCTGATGGGATCTACGCTCAGCTATGGGCCCACCAAACGGGCGGCTTCTTAGGGATAGACTAACTAACAAGCTTGTCATGAAGTAAGTAATTTATAGTTAAAGCTACCGTTAACGGTGGCTTTACTTTATACAAAAGCATCAATTCCCTGGCCATTATTAATGGCTAAAATGGGCTTGTACGCTGTAGTGTATTTTATAACGAGAATAACGAATTACTGTAATTTACGCCTTGTATAAGCTCCTTTCTTCACATGAATATTTAGACCACTTATGTAATGCGCTTGCTATTACTAGACACAAATCATCGCTATTTAAAGTTGTACGCTAGATCTATTTCTCCTGTGAGACAGTGAAACTAAAGTAATAATCCCATTTTATATGCACTAAATATATGTCTGCATATGACATTGACCTCAATGCTGAGGATAGCAACGTGGACGCTAGAGTGTTGATAGGCTCCCATCATTGCAATAAGGCCGTATTCATTCCCAATTTATAGGCACAAAAAAACCACCTTGAGGTGGTTTCTTGTATTTACCAAATTAATGGTCAATATGGTGGAGCCTAGCGGGATCGAACCGCTGACCTCAACACTGCCAGTGTTGCGCTCTCCCAGCTGAGCTAAGGCCCCGTATGAAGCGAACTACCGACATACATCAGTAATTTTACTCTTTCGAGATAAAAAGTTGGTATCCCCTAGGGGATTCGAACCCCTGTTACCGCCGTGAAAGGGCGGTGTCCTAGGCCTCTAGACGAAGGGGACCCGGACATATTGTTTTACTTCTAATATAACGAAGACCTACCAGTAACACTTTAGAAGGCATTTAAAGTGATACCAACCGCCCTGCTCTTAATAAAAATAGCGCGGTGTCCTAGGCGCTCTCTTCTTTAATACGAAGATTCTTTATAAGAAAGAGCTAGGACTGCATTAGACTCTGCAAAGAGTGAATACTCATCAAATCCTGTAGGCTAAGATTCAACGCTTAAGTTCAAATCACCAATTACTCAGCAATTTTATTCTTTCCGAAAAAAGAAGGTGGTATCCCCTAGGGGATTCGAACCCCTGTTACCGCCGTGAAAGGGCGGTGTCCTAGGCCTCTAGACGAAGGGGACCCGGACATATTGTTTTACTTCTAATATAACGAAGACCTACCAGTAACACTTTAGAAGGCATTTAAAGTGATACCAACCGCCCTGCTCTTAATAAAAATAGCGCGGTGTCCTAGGCGCTCTCTTCTTTTATACGAAGATTCTTTATAAGAAAGAGCTAGGACTGCATTAGACTCTGCAAAGAGTGAATACTCATCAAATCTTGTAGGCTAAGATTTAACGCTTGTTTACTATCATTCGAAATAAATCAAACAATTTTAAATAGTGGTATCCCCTAGGGGATTCGAACCCCTGTTACCGCCGTGAAAGGGCGGTGTCCTAGGCCTCTAGACGAAGGGGACCCGGACATATTGTTTTACTTCTAATATAACGAAGACCTACCAGTAACACTTTAGAAGGCATTTAAAGTGATACCAACCGCCCTGCTCTTAATAAAAATAGCGCGGTGTCCTAGGCGCTCTCTTCTTTAATACGAAGATTCTTTATAAGAAAGAGCTAGGACTGCATTAGACTCTGCAAAGAGTGAATACTCATCAAATCCTGTAGGCTAAGATTCAACGCTTAAGTTCAAATCACCAATTACTCAGCAATTTTATTCTTTCCGAAAAAAGAAGGTGGTATCCCCTAGGGGATTCGAACCCCTGTTACCGCCGTGAAAGGGCGGTGTCCTAGGCCTCTAGACGAAGGGGACCCGGACTGCATTAGACTCTGCAAAGAGTGAATACTCATTAAATCCTGTAGGCTAAGATTCAACGCTTGCTTTAATCTCTCGACATACATCAAGAAAAATAAATAGTGGTATCCCCTAGGGGATTCGAACCCCTGTTACCGCCGTGAAAGGGCGGTGTCCTAGGCCTCTAGACGAAGGGGACCCGGACTGCATTAGACTCTGCAAAGAGTGAATACTCATCAAATCCTGTAGGCTAAGATTCAACGCTTAAGTTCAAATCACCAATTACTCAGCAATTTTATTCTTTCCGAAAAAAGAAGGTGGTATCCCCTAGGGGATTCGAACCCCTGTTACCGCCGTGAAAGGGCGGTGTCCTAGGCCTCTAGACGAAGGGGACCCGGACATATTGTTTTACTTCTAATATAACGAAGACCTACCAGTAACACTTTAGAAGGCATTTAAAGTGATACCAACCGCCCTGCTCTTTATAAAAATAGCGCGGTGTCCTAGGCGCTCTCTTCTTTAATACGAAGGGGACCCGGACTGCATTAGACTCTGCAAAGAGTGAATACTCATTAAATCCTGTAGGCTAAGATTCAACGCTTGCTTTAATCTCTCGACATACGTCAAGAAAAATAAATAGTGGTATCCCCTAGGGGATTCGAACCCCTGTTACCGCCGTGAAAGGGCGGTGTCCTAGGCCTCTAGACGAAGGGGACCCGGACTGCATTAGACTCTGCAAAGAGTGAATACTCATCAAATCCTGTAGGCTAAGATTCAACGCTTAAGTTCAAATCACCAATTACTCAGCAATTTTATTCTTTCCGAAAAAAGAAGGTGGTATCCCCTAGGGGATTCGAACCCCTGTTACCGCCGTGAAAGGGCGGTGTCCTAGGCCTCTAGACGAAGGGGACCCGGACTGCATTAGACTCTGCAAAGAGTGAATACTCATCAAATCCTGTAGGCTAAGATTTAACGCTTGTTTACTATCATTCGAAATAAATCAAACAATTTTAAATAGTGGTATCCCCTAGGGGATTCGAACCCCTGTTACCGCCGTGAAAGGGCGGTGTCCTAGGCCTCTAGACGAAGGGGACCCGGACTGCATTAGACTCTGCAAAGAGTGAATACTCATCAAATCCTGTAGGCTAAGATTTAACGCTTGTTTACTATCATTCGAAATAAATCAAACAATTTTAAATAGTGGTATCCCCTAGGGGATTCGAACCCCTGTTACCGCCGTGAAAGGGCGGTGTCCTAGGCCTCTAGACGAAGGGGACCCGGACATATTGTTTTACTTCTAATATAACGAAGACCTACCAGTAACACTTTAGAAGGCATTTAAAGTGATACCAACCGCCCTGCTCTTTATAAAAATAGCGCGGTGTCCTAGGCGCTCTCTTCTTTAATACGAAGGGGACCCGGACTGCATTAGACTCTGCAAAGAGTGAATACTCATCAAATCTTGTAGGCTAAGATTTAACGCTTAAGATTAGTTAATTGGTGGAGCCTAGCGGGATCGAACCGCTGACCTCAACACTGCCAGTGTTGCGCTCTCCCAGCTGAGCTAAGGCCCCTCACTAACTAAATCACCTTTGAGTGCACTATAAGCATTTGCTACCAGTGTCTCAACTGCGTGGCGCATTCTATGCAGCACACCCAAAAGTGTCAACTCGTTTTTTAGGAATTTATTCTATTTGCTACAAATTCAATCGCTTTGGAGATTCTTTGTTCACAGCGAGCCTTTCCAACCAAGAATAAGGTTAGATCGACAGCTGGTGACATACCCGCGCCTGTAACCGCTACGCGTAAAGGCATTCCCACTTTGCCCATTCCTACCTCTAATTCACTGGCGGTGTCTTCAATTGCTTGATGGATAGCCTCTACACTCCACTCTTCCAGTTGTAATAATTTTGACTGAATAAGTTTAAGAGGCTCCATTGCAACGCCTCGAAGATGCTTCTTAGCTGCGTTTTCGTCAAAGTCGCTAAAGTCTTCAAAGAAGTAACGACTCGATGACGCTAACTCTTTCAGCGTTTTAGCTCGCTCAGAAAGTGCGGTAACCACTTCAGCTAATTTAGGGCCATTACTGGTATCTATATTTTGATCAGCCATGTGCCACTCAAGATGAGAAGCTACATATTCTGGATCCATCTCTTTAATATAATGCTGGTTCAACCAATTCAACTTTTCAGTGTTAAAGGCAGAAGCTGCTTTATTGATATCATCGAGCTTAAAGAGTTGCTTCATTTCATCAATAGAGAAAACTTCTTGATCACCATGAGACCAACCTAAACGAACCAGGTAATTAAGCAGTGCTTCAGGCAAATAGCCATCGTCACGATATTGCATAACGCCAACGGCACCATGACGCTTTGACAACTTAGCACCGTCATCACCTAAAATCATCGCCACATGAGCATATTCAGGGATCGGGGCACCAAGCGCTTTCAAAATGTTGATTTGACGCGGTGTGTTATTGATATGGTCTTCACCACGAACAACACACGTAATACCCATATCCCAGTCATCAACGACAACACAGAAGTTATAAGTAGGTGTACCTTCGGTACGAGCGATGATCAAATCGTCTAACATGCTATTTGATATTTCAATGCGCCCACGTACGTGGTCATTGAAAACAACGCTGCCTTCTGTCGGGTTTTTAAAACGAATCACAAATGGTTCATCAGTATCACGAGGTGCTTTATAACGACAACAACCATCATACTTCTGTTGTTCACCTTTAGCGGCTTGCTCTTCACGCATAAGTTCAATACGTTCGCGGCTGCAATAGCACTTGTATGCACTACCCTGCTCTAACATTTGCGCGATGATTTCGTTATAACGGTCGAAACGCTTGGTTTGATAGTAAGGACCTTCATCCCAGTTTAAACCTAACCACTCCATCCCTTCTAGAATCGCAGCACATGCTTCTGGTGTAGAACGTTCAATATCTGTATCTTCTACTCGTAATACAAATTCGCCTTGGTTTGCACGTGCATATAACCATGAATAAAGTGCTGTTCGAGCACCACCAACGTGTAGGAAACCAGTAGGGCTTGGTGCAAAACGCGTCTTAATTGTCATAATGGGACACTGACCTAATATAGAAAGTCTAAATAATAGACTGTACCAATGAATGTGGCGCACATTCTAACAGCCAAAGCGGTCAGGGAAAATAGTTCTGCTACTATATGGCAATTTTTGTGGCCGAAATGACACTTTTAAGCACTAGACTGACTTTTATCCGTCTTTAGCCCTCCTTCAATAAAAAATGATTAACTTTATCCTGCACCATTAATCGTTAATCTCCGTAAATTAGATCCGTTTCACTCTCAAAATATACCATTTTCATTCGAACACGCTAATATGATTAAGCCTAAATTTGATCACTTCCCCCAACGCTACGTGACGGAAATGATTAACTATGCTTCAATACGTGCAAAATTGAACCGCGCACCACCTTTTATCTAAAAAAGCGTTGACAGTAGATCGTTCCCCCCTATAATACGGCCCCACGCAGCGAGGTCGATTAGCTCAGCTGGGAGAGCACCTCCCTTACAAGGAGGGGGTCACTGGTTCGAGCCCAGTATCGACCACCATATTTTATTTTGAATAGAATATAGTTGTTAAAATTAGATAAGTCCCAGGTCGATTAGCTCAGCTGGGAGAGCACCTCCCTTACAAGGAGGGGGTCACTGGTTCGAGCCCAGTATCGACCACCATCTAACTAGATGAAGCTTATCTAAAAACAACGTTGTTAAAGTATTCCCAGGTCGATTAGCTCAGCTGGGAGAGCACCTCCCTTACAAGGAGGGGGTCACTGGTTCGAGCCCAGTATCGACCACCATCTTTTTGATGATGTGAATATTTTATTGTAAGAATGCCCAGGTCGATTAGCTCAGCTGGGAGAGCACCTCCCTTACAAGGAGGGGGTCACTGGTTCGAGCCCAGTATCGACCACCATTCTCTTACTAAAGAGAATAACAGTTAGTACAATGAGTAAGCCCAGGTCGATTAGCTCAGCTGGGAGAGCACCTCCCTTACAAGGAGGGGGTCACTGGTTCGAGCCCAGTATCGACCACCATTCTCTGCTAAAGAGAATAACAGTTAGTACAATGAGTAAGCCCAGGTCGATTAGCTCAGCTGGGAGAGCACCTCCCTTACAAGGAGGGGGTCACTGGTTCGAGCCCAGTATCGACCACCATTCTCTGCTAAAGAGAATAACAGTTAGTACAATGAATAAGCCCCAGGTCGATTAGCTCAGCTGGGAGAGCACCTCCCTTACAAGGAGGGGGTCACTGGTTCGAGCCCAGTATCGACCACCATTCTCTGCTAAAGAGAATAACAGTTAGTACAATGAGTAAGCCCCAGGTCGATTAGCTCAGCTGGGAGAGCACCTCCCTTACAAGGAGGGGGTCACTGGTTCGAGCCCAGTATCGACCACCATTCTCTTACTAAAGAGAATAACCGTTAGTACAATGAGTAAGCCCCAGGTCGATTAGCTCAGCTGGGAGAGCACCTCCCTTACAAGGAGGGGGTCACTGGTTCGAGCCCAGTATCGACCACCATATTTCCCCTCTAGATTCGATGTTACACACCATTTCTTTATCTATTTTTCTTCAGTACTTCCCAATTTCAACTATCCTTTAGTATGTTCTATTTTTGGATGAATCTCATGGCTGACGTTAGTCAATCGGCTTCACTTTCGAGTATTGCCGCCTACTTAAAGCTCACGTATCAATACGATCAACAAACTGCGCTTGTAGAAGCAAAAGAAGTCATGCAAAACTTAGTCAGAATGCGTCAAAAGGGTTTCATTACGGGTTGGTATTTCGACGAGCAAGGTCACCTTGAGTTGCTTCCTAGCGACACTGTGATGCACCAGATAAATCCGACTAAATAATACTCATCAATACCGTTTAGCTCTGCTAGATATATTTGACATATAATCGCTATTTGCTTCAATCATCTGCTGTCTACTTCGATGTAGTAGCGTCGATATTGCAGAAGGCATAAATGAACCATATCGACAAGATATTAAACCGCGATAAATGCTCAAAGGCTTACGCCAACAAGCATAAAAAAGTCACTTTGTCAGAACACCTCATTATCTCACTTCATAAAATGACCTCAGCATATCTAAAAAGCATCACTTAAAATTAGTTGTATTCACTTGAACTCAGGACGCTGATTGTTGATAGCCTTTGACCTATAGGGTTAACTTGCCATCAAAGATGACATCTTTTATCCAGCACGATAATTAATACCAATCGCATTAAGTAAGCTTTTTTATTTACTTAACTTGCTGTACATGTAATATTTAGCTATATCATTACCAGATAAAGCTAAATATGAAAAAGATGTCTACTCGCACGACTCAAGCTGAAGCAAAAAAAATACTGATGATCACTTTAATAGTGACGCTTATCAGTGTTGCTGGTATTGCCCTTCCCTACCCCATCTTAGCGCCGCTTTTCGAACAAGGTGAAAGTGCATTAACTCAGTTTCAAGGTCTACCTAAAGAGCTGTTGTTAGGCATAGTATTAGGTGTCTACCCCTTAGGCATTATTATAGGTAGTTCTTTTATTGGCGCTTTATCTGATAGTTACGGTAGGCGTCGCTTATTAACTCTCACCTTAGTGGGCAGTGGTATTGGCTATAGTGCAACCGCTTTCGCTGCACTCTCTGGTAACTTTGCGCTATTTTGTATCGCAAGGCTAATGACCGGTGTGTGCGAAGGCAATATTTCGATTGCCCGTGCAATCGCAGCGGACCTTCACCCTATCATCGATAAAACTCGCAGCTTTTCTCTCATTAGTGCAATGGGCTACGGTGGGTATTTATTAGGTCCTCTTATGGGTGGCTATTTAATTTATTCGGGGATTGAAACGGTATTTATTGTCGCGGCTATTGCATGTTTCTTATGCGCAGGATTAAGTCACTTCCTCATGCCATCAAGCCTAAACGAAACGACCAATGCACCAAGCAATGCTTCAAGCCTTGTACTGCTGCGCCAAGTTGATTTACGCCGTTTTTTTATGCTGTACTTATTGTTAACTATGGGAGTCAATCTCTACTACGAATTCTACCCCCTATTTTTAGTCAGGCAATTCAGCTACACCCCGGTAGATATTAGTTGGGCTACCGTATTCTTAACGGCATGTATGATTTTTACCAGCATTTGGATTAACCCAAAAATTCAGCAAACAATGTCACATGCTAGAGCAGGCTTAATGGGAGTCATTATCTTTGGCTCTGCCCTTACCGCGCTTCCCTTTCTCACCAGCCAGCTATATTTAATTTGTTTCGCACTAATGGGCGCAGGAATAGCCATTTATAACGGTTTCCTGCCAGTGTACTTATCGAATTCATACCACAACAACGCACAGGGACAACTGATGGGAATGTTGGTGACTATATTCTGCTTAGGTAACCTACTCGCTGCGGGACTTGGCAGTATATTGAGTATACTTGATGTGAAATGGGCTTTACTCAGTGGGGCTTTAGTCACATTTTTTGCAGCTGCGGTGTTCTTTCATGGCCATTACCGGGCAAAAATATGGCCACAACCCTCGAGTGCACCAGCTTAAATAAGTTAAGCAGCAATGGGCTATTTATCGAATGGTACCGAGTAACCCAGTGCACTTTAGTCGCTGGGTATTTCACATTGTCCCAATCCATAAAGATGGGCTTTAAAAACAGCTCAGCATAAACCCCGGTATTAATTAATATATGTTAAGCAGTAAATGACACTGGGCTTTTTGCATTCGCAGGCGATATTAACTTATTGACGAGTACAGCCAGTACACTCAAGCAAATCATTGAACCGAATACAACACCTTGCCAACCCCAATGTTGCCAAAAAGGTAACAAATAAGGTCCGCCAATGGCAGCGCCTAGATAGTAACTGCATAAGTACAGCGCTGTGGCTTTTGCACGATGTTGCTTAGCGATAAACGCAACCCAAGCATTACAACTGCTGTGAATAAGAAAAAAACCAAATGAGGAGACCAGAAACCCTATGTAGATGGTAATCACACTATCAAAAAGGGTAAATAGTGTCCCTAGCATTAACGCGAGAACTGACAAACTAAATACACGCTTAATGCCCAGTTTACTAATCCATTTGGCACTACGATACGATGCATATGTACCGCTTGAATAACAAAGGAAGATCAAGGTTACCTCAAAAGGTCCCTGCATGAAGGGGCTCGCCATTAAATGCAGTTGTATATAGCTAAACTGATTGACCATCACCATGAATGCGACGCCACCTACAAGATAAATCAATCTCAACTTTGGGTTAGCTAGATGGTGATAAAATCCTTTTAAATCTGATTGCACAGCCAATTTTCCAAGTCCAAGCTTAGGCTTAACAAACTGACTGTCAGGTAACATCGTTGCAGCGAGTATCGTGCCAATGAGCGATAAAGCAGCCAACAGCGCCATTGCCTCATGCCATTGCAAATATTCAGACATCATACCGCCAAGCAACCTACCCGTTATACCACCAACACTGTTCGCTGCAATATAAATGGCCCCCGCTTTTAACAGCACATTGCCACCAAGCTCATCTTTAAAATAAGCCATTGCCATCGCGGGCACTGAAGCGAGTAAAACCCCTTGTACCATTCGCAATGCAACAAGTTGACTGAAATCACCAATAAATATTGCAATTATATCCACAATAACGAGCAGATAAAGGCTAATAATGATCGGGCGTTTACGGCCGATACGATCTGACAGAACTGCAAACAGTAGCAACGAAAATGCCATCGTGAAGCTTGTCACCGATAACAATAAAGTCGCATGTGTTTTTGACACCGAAAATGACTCGGCAATAAGCGGTAGCATTCCCTGAACAAGATACAAATTGATAAAAATAACAATCGAAGCAATAGATAAACCGCCAATTAATTGTAGTTCGCGCTTATCGTTAACCTGCACAGCAGTATTGCTCATAATAATATGACTCTTCACAACGTTGTCTCAGTCCGATGATCATAGCAATGCTAGTTACATAACGATAATAACTAAAAACAGCTCTATTCATTGATTTTTGTTATGGAAAGTTAACTTCAAAATTGGCAGTATAAGCACTCGAGAACAAAACATTTCGTCGTTCCGCCTTAAGTGGGTTTGCTATGGATATAAAACAGTTAAAACATCTTGATGCATTGATAACCTCAGGAAGCTTTACTAAAGCCGCGCAACAATTAAACATAGCGCAACCAGCACTGAGCCAGAGCATAAAAAGGTTAGAAGACTCACTCGGAGTCACCTTAGTAGACAGAGGCGCCCACAAACGCAGTAAGACGCTTTCTTTAACGGCTGAGGGACGTGCACTACATCAACACGCAACGCTTATTATTAAAAATATGGCGCAAGCAGAAGCCCATATCAAAGCAATGGCGAACTTAACCAAAGGTGAGGTGAGAGTAGCCGTTCCTGGTATGCTAGGCTCTTTCTATCTGCCAAGTCGGTTAATGGCTTTTAGGCATCAACATCCGGACTTGAAGTTATCATTATTTGAAGGTGGTACTCGTGACACGTTAAAAATGCTGCTACGAGAAGATGTCGATATCGCCATCATTACTGCCAACGATTTGAACGAAAACTTTGAAAGTCACCTTTTACTGCAAGAACAGATGGTCGTTGCCGTAGGTAAACATCATCCGTTAGCCGATCAAGCTTCCGTGCCCCTTGAACAGTTTTTTCAACACGATTTAGTCCTATTTAAACAGGGATACTTTCATCGAGAATGGATGCTTGCACAGGCTGAGTTATTGGGCCTCAATGCCAGTATTGCGTTTGAAACTAATCTTATCAATCTTATCAAACAAGTGGTTGCCCAAGAGTATGGGATTACCAGTGTTTTAGAGATGGTGATTGAACCGCATGATAATATATTGGCAAAGCCTTTTGAACCGCCAGTGTATTTAGACCTGCATATAGCTTGGAAAAAACAACGCCCAATCAGTAAAGCCGATCGGGCGTTTGTCGAATTCTTAATGCAAAACCGCTAGAAATGGCCGCTAAGCATTAGCCTATACCGCGTCGTGTTGATTCTCGGGAATCGCATCAATAAAAACTTGTTGAGCTAAGCAATGTGCATTAACCCGTACAATATTAGGAAATAACGTCATGTCAACGTTAAATCGCTCTGCGTTATAAACTTGCGGCACCAGACATAGGTCAGCTAACGTGATGTTATCGCCAAAACAGAAATCACCACTATATTGTGCCAATTGCTGTTCTAATGCAGCAAACCCCTGATTTACCCAGCTGTGATACCACGCCGTTTTTGCGCTATCGCTAGTCTCTAACTCTGCGGCCAAATACTGCAATACTTTTAAGTTATTCAAAGGATGAATTTCACACGCTACCGTCAGCGCCATCGCTCTTACAATGGCTTTGTCAAAAGCACCGATAGGTAAAAGTGGACTATTGCTATACTTATCTTCAAGGTACTCGATTATCGCAAGTGACTGCGTTAACACCCACTCTTGGCCATCTTCATCTGTTGTCACCAATGTAGGCACCAACTCCTGTGCATTCAAGGCAGTGTATTGAGACTGATGTTGCTCACCACCATTTTTGACTAGATGAACAGAAATTTGCTCAGCAGTTAGTCCTTTGCAATTAAGCGCGATACGCACACGGTAAGCAGCGCTTGAACGCCAGTATCCATATAATTTCATCATTGTTAAATTCCCTATTATATCAATTGCACTGACTCACAAGCGAGCAACCAATATCTCATCAATACGTATTGAGTTGAAGCCTGAGCGCTTCTGTATTAACGACTTATTTAATGCCATTGGTATTATCTAAACCCAACAGCCTAAAAATAAAAAAGAGCTAACTCTTTACGAATTAACTCTTCATCTTGCTAAGTACATCAATGGCTTAGGCTAAAAATCAAGCTTTATACTCAACAACCTGCTGGTCAATTGTGCCAAATATTGAATGCTCATTTTCATCAAGCATTTCAATACGAACACGGTCGCCAAAGCGCATAAATGGCGTCGATGGCTTACCTTCTGCAATGGTTTCAAGCATACGAGTCTCAGCAAGACAGCTTGAGCCAGCACTGCGGTCATAGTTAGAAATCGTTCCAGAACCAATAATGGCACCAGCCCCTAAAGGACGACTCTTAGCCACGTGAGATACCAATTGGCTGAAGTTGAACGTCATGTCGACACCCGCGTTTGGACGACCAAACAGTTCATTATTCAGATGAGTGATTAATGGCAGATGTACTTTACTATCTTGCCACTTGTCGTTTAGCTCATCCGGCGTTACCGCTACAGGTGAAAAACTACTTGAAGGCTTAGCTTGGAAGAAACCAAAACCTTTGGCTAATTCTCCTGGGATCAAGTTTCTTAGGGACACATCGTTAACCAGCATTAACAGTTTAATGTGCTTAGCTGCATTTTCTGTTGTAATTCCCATTGGCACATCATCGGTGATCACGGCAATTTCAGATTCAAAATCAATGCCCCACTCTTCACTCGCTAATAGGATGTCGGCTTTAGGTGCAATAAAACAATCTGAGCCACCTTGATAAACTAACGGATCTGTCCAAAATGTTGCTGGCATCTCAGCCCCACGAGCCTTACGTACCAATTCAACATGGTTTACATAAGCACTACAATCGGCCCATTGATAAGCTCTTGGAAGCGGTGATAGGCACTTAGCTTCGTCAAATGCGATTGCGTTATCCATCAAACCTTCGTTCAATGCATCATAAAGCTCAACCAACTGTGGGTTAAGTAGATCCCATGCATCTAGCAACTGCTGCATAGTATGAGCAATAGCGGGCACTGCAACCGCTTTAGTTAGATCTCGGCTAACTAACATTAACTGGCCGTCACGGCGTCCATTATCATAACTTGCTAACTTCATACTCACTCCTAATAAAATGTGGCTAGCTGATTATCCCAGCTTTTGCATGCTGTTTTAAATGGATCAAGCTGACGCCTAAATCTACTTTGCATAGAAATATGCATTAACTATGGCAATAGTGGAATAGCGTGAGCCAAATCACATTTATGTAGAATGGCCCCTAGTTTGTAAACATATGATTACAGCCTATATAAAATAGGCTGTAATGGGGGTTATTGATGATTTATCGCTGCTAAAGCAAGCAATGACTGGCAACCCGTTGTTACAAGGTTTTTTGCTTACTTATTTTGTATTCACGCAACTTATTCGCAATAGCAGTGTGAGACACTCCTAACTTTTTAGCTAATTGGCGTGTACTTGGGTAAGCAGGATATAATCGACGCAGTAAACTGGCTTCAAATTGCTTCATCGCTTGCTCAAGGCTGCCCTCGAATTGATGATCAAAATAGCCAAAACCTTCAGCGTATGATGGTAATTTAAGCTGGTCTACCGTCAATTCCGCACTGCCATCCCACATTGATACAGCCCTAAAAATGGCATTTTTAAGCTGACGTATATTGCCAGGCCAAGCATAACCCAGCAGATGTTCACGGCACGCACCTGAAATACGACGAATAGGAATAGATAATTGCTGGCTATAATGCTCCAAAAACATTTCTGTCAGTGGAATAACGTCAACTTTTCGCTCGCGCAAAGATGGCACATGAAAGCCTAATACGTGGATACGGTAATAAAGATCTTCTCTAAATTCACCACTTTGACAAAGTTCAGCTAGATTTTTTTGCGTCGAACAGATAATCCGAACATCACTACGCACCTCTTCATCGCCGCCAACACGTCTAAAGGTACCGTCTTGTAAAAAGCGTAATAACTTAACTTGTGCAGATCGAGACATCTCAGCGATTTCGTCTAAAAAGACCGTTCCGCCTTTGGCTTCTTCAAAAAAGCCGCGTTTAACCACACTGCCATTACTCACATAGCCAAATAACTCTTCTTCGGCTGCGCTGTCTGGCATAGCGGCGCAATTAATCGCAATAAAAGGTTGATCACGGCGCATACTGGCGTCATGACACGCTCGTGACATCAACTCTTTACCGGTCCCAGTTTCGCCGGTGATCAATAATGGCGCGTCTAACTGAGCCATTCTACGGGCCTGCACAAGCACCTCTTTCATCTTATCGCTTGTGGCTAATACATTTTCAAAACCTGCTGTTTGGTTTTGCAACGCATTAAACTGTTTACCTAAACGGGCCGGTGACTTTAAAGACACCACAGCACCAGCAAGAATCGGGTTTTCACTACCGTCCGGTAAATAGATAGGTAACATTTCGGCCAGATATTCGTTCTCACCAATATTGACCCGGGTCGCTTGCGCCAGTACGGTTGATTCGCTCAACCAACGGCTAAAATTGAAGCCTTGTACCCAGTGACCAATAGATTCTTCGATGACCTCATGTTCAGCCATACCGATAATATGCAAAGCCGATTCGTTCACAATACGAATACGCCCTTTTATATCGAGGGAAAATACCGAATCAGGCAACGTCTTTAATAAAGTTTTTAACGCGTAATGCTCTTGTTCTGAAGGCATAAAGGAGACGGTTCGTACATCATGTACACCTTCTACTTTGCGGATGAGCGGCAGTAACTCACTGAGCATATCAAAACTAACCTCAGCAAATTGCAGATACAGAAAACCCTGATTGCTAGCATCGATAGCAAACAAGTTGATCCCATAATCTTCCATTATCAATAATATATCTTTCGCTAGACCGACTCGGTCCAAACAGCTGACTTCCAAGCGCATACTATTGCAGTTCCCTTTTCTAAATAATTGTTATTGGGATAAAACTAATTGCATTAACTATTTAATGGCCTTTGAAGCTAATTTAGTGGCAGCATCAATGGACAAACACCGACCCACTTTCGACGAATCGCAGACAATCAAATAGTTAATAAAACTGATAAGAAGCGAGTAACCAGCATTAAGCGACGCTAAGCTCTGATCCAATAAGAAGAACAGATAACTGTTGAGCATATTTCGCCTATACGTTAAAAGGTTATGAGGGTTGTGGCAAGGCTTGTTTACAGCAGATTTGTAACATAAAGAAAAAAGAAGCGTGCCAGCAACGCTGGCACGGCATAAAACTAGTCAGCTAATAATCCATCTGTTTTGGCAGCCATAATAAAATCGTTCTTGTGCAGCCCCTTAATTGAATGAGACCACCATGTCACCGTCACTTTTCCCCACTCGGTCAAAATGCCTGGGTGATGAAATTCAGCCTCAGCAAGATCGGCGAGCTTATTGGTGAACGCCATTGCTAACTTAAAATTCTTAAACTTGTACACACGCTCAAGCTGCATAATGCCGTCACGAACTTCTACAGTCCAGTCAGGGATCATACGTACAAGTTCACCCAGCTCGGCATCACTCACTTTAGGCGCATCTGCTTGACAGGCTTCACACTTCATTTGGGCTAATTCAGTCATTATCTTTCCTTTAATTCTGTAATTTAAATCGTATTTAGCCAGCTTTAGCAGGATACGTTGCTGCAAATAATCCAAGCTGCTGGGCTTTCTTTACTGCGCCCATAATATCCATTTCAGCGATACCATCGAGATCACTAATACTGTTTATTGCATAATAGATGGGTTGCATAATATCGATACGATAAGGGGTTCGCATCACATCGACCAGATCGAACGGTCTAATTTCAGGCTCATTGCCCATCACAAAGAGTGTTTCACCAGGCGAGCTTATAATACCGCCACCATAAATACTCAGGTCATTATTAGTTGCGCGTATTATGCCAAACTCAACAGTAAACCAATAAAGTCGTGCTAAGAAAACACGTTCCTCTCTGCTTGCTGCTAATCCTAATTGGCCATAAAGATGCGAAAAATGGGCAAACGATGGGTTGGTCAGTAATGGACAATGTCCGAATACTTCATGAAAAATATCAGGCTCTTGCAAATAATCGAGTTCTTCACGACTTCGAATAAAGGTCGCTACAGGAAAAGACTTATTCGCTAGCAGTTCAAAAAACTTACCAAAAGAGATAAGCGCCGGTACTGCCGCCGTTTTCCATCCTGTCGTTTCTTGTAGAACAGCATCAATTTCACTTAGCTGCGGGATCCTATCGCTTGGTAATGCCAGGCGCTCAAGTCCATCGATGTAAGCTTGGCATGCACGGCCAGGTAAATTGACAAGCTGTCTTGCATAAAGCTCTTGCCAGATATCATGTTCGTCTTGTGGGTACTGGATACGGCCACTTGCATCAGGCAAGTGAGCGATATACTTCGTTAGTTTGCTCATGGTGATAAAACACTCGTAACTATTGCCTGCCTCCATAGTTAACCAAACTCGGTTTTTTGTTAACTAGATCACAGTTTATTCTTTACGCGTTACGGCCGACTTAATGTAACGAATAAATTACACACATCTATCAACGCCAATAAATGCTTTTATTAACAGTGTATTTAATGTACGCCTATGTTTACATCTTGCTTGGATTTATAAAGCCAAACCATAAAATACTTCACTAAAAAGTGTAGAAGGGAGCTTTAACCCTGTACAGCCTTAAATTGCTGAGCAAAGAGGCTTAAAGGACATTGAATACTCGCTAAACAATATACGATGAAAATATCGCCTTACAAGCGTCAAATTTAATAAATATCAATCAGCAGCGCCAAAATCAAAGCACACATGATATTAATTCAGTATAGAATAGTGATACAGCACTAATCCATTGATAGGAAAAGTAGGAAGATAATGAAACAACATAAGATTCTAAAAGCAGTTATCCCCGTCGCAGGTCTTGGTACACGGATGTTGCCAGCAACAAAAGCGATGCCTAAAGAGATGCTGCCCGTTATGGATAAACCCCTTATCCAATATGTTGTAAAAGAAGCTATCGCAGCGGGGATTAAAGAAATTGTTCTGGTCACCCACGCCAGTAAGAATTCCGTTGAAAACCATTTCGATACCAGTTTTGAGCTTGAAGCGCACCTTGAGCGCCGAGTGAAAAGACAGTTACTAGCAGAAGTGCAATCAATCTGCCCTGCTGATGTGACCATTATCAGTGTGCGTCAAGCGCAAGCAAAAGGTTTAGGCCATGCCATTCTTTGCGCTAAAACCATTGTTGGCGATGCCCCTTTTGCAGTGTTATTACCTGACGTTATTGTCGATGACGCCAGCAGTAATTTAGCCAAAGACAATTTGGCACAAATGGTTGCATTATATGACGAAACCGAAGTCGGCCAGATAATGGTTGAAGGCGTGCCACACGATCAAGTCGATCAATACGGTATTGCAGACATTGGTGGCAAAGAGTTAAAACCAGGTCAATCACTTCCGCTTACCCAATTAGTTGAAAAACCAGATGTTGATGACGCACCGTCTAATTTGGGTGTCGTTGGCCGTTACGTCCTTCCAGCTGACATTTGGAAGTACCTAGCAAAGACTCCAGCGGGTGCTGGTGACGAGATTCAATTAACCGATGCGATTGCCATGCTAATGGAAAATCAAACGGTTAATGCCTATTACATGCAAGGTAAAAGTCATGACTGCGGTAATAAGTTGGGCTATATGAAAGCCAACGTAGAGCATGCACTGCGCCATAAAGATATTGGCCCAGAGTTTGCCAAGTATTTAAAAGACATAGTGAAAAGTCTTTAATACTTATTTCACTTCATGAGTAAAAAAACAAAGTAGTAAAGGATATTAAGATGACAATTTTGGTAACAGGTGGTGCTGGTTATATCGGCACGCATACAGTAGTCGAACTGCTTAACAGCGGCAGCGATGTAGTGATCGTCGACAATCTAAGTAACTCTTGTGTCACTGCATTAGAGCGCGTCGAGACAATCACGGGTAAATCGGTAACCTTTTGCCAAGGCGACATTCTGAATAAACCTTTTCTACAAAAGGTGTTTACCGACCATGAAATTGAGTCTGTCATTCATTTTGCAGGCTTTAAAGCGGTTGGTGAATCTGTAGAGCAACCGCTTCGTTACTATGAAAACAACGTTACTGGCACCATTGTTTTATGCCAAGTAATGCACGAGTTTAACGTCAAGAATTTAGTCTTTAGCTCTTCCGCAACGGTTTATGGCGATCCAGCATCCTTGCCGATAACGGAAGATTTCCCAACCAGTGCCACTAACCCTTATGGGCAATCGAAATTGATGGTTGAACATATACTCACTGACCTACACTACTCAGATCCGAGTTGGAATATTGCCCTACTAAGGTACTTTAATCCTGTTGGCGCTCACGACAGTGGTTTGATTGGTGAAGATCCAAATGATATTCCCAATAACCTAATGCCGTTCATTACCCAAGTCGCGGTAGGAAAACGAGAGCAACTCAGTGTGTTTGGTAATGATTACGATACCGTTGATGGCACTGGTGTGCGTGATTACATCCACGTGGTTGACTTAGCTATTGGTCATTTAAGAGCACTTGATAAACTCCGCACCCAGCCGGGTCTAGTAACTTATAACCTCGGCACAGGTCAAGGCTATAGTGTGCTAGAAATGGTTAAAGCATTTGAAAAAGCCAGCGGCACCGTCATAAAATATCAATTGGTTGCAAGACGAGCAGGCGATATAGCCGCTTGTTATGCTAATCCACAAAAAGCCTTAACGGAGCTTAATTGGCAGGCAACGCATAATATTGATGATATGGCACAAAGTAGTTGGCATTGGCAGTCAAGTAACCCTAATGGCTATAGCAGCTAAGCAAACAATACGTTTAGTTAGTTTTGCATTTACGCACTATCGACATAACCAAGAGTACAGCGGATGAACAGTATCAATCAAAGTCGACGTCGTCTTTTTAATCGTAAAAAGAATGATGCCGTTCATCTTCCTTGGGTGAAAAAAGACATCGAGTTTACCGATGAATGCACCCGCTGCAATAAATGTATTCAAGCGTGTGAAACCAACATCATCATCAAAGGTGATGGTGGTTTTCCCGAAGTCGATTTTAACATTGATGAATGTACTTTCTGTCAGCAATGCGTTGATGTTTGCCCAGAACCTTTATTTACCGACACCAGCGCTGCGCCTTGGGAAGTCACCGCCTCAATACAAGACACTTGCATGGCCTATCAAGGCATATGGTGCCAAAGCTGTAAAGATGCTTGTGATGTAAGCGCTATCAGCTTTACCATGGCGATAGGAAAAGCGCCTCAACCTAACATCGATGTTGATGCTTGCACGGGTTGCGGTGCCTGCGTTGCGCCTTGTCCATCAAATGCAATATTGATTAAGATCTAATTAACACGGATATTTTTCATACTAATATCTCTTGCCATAAATCCTTTTCTCCAATGAACACTAAAGCTTAGCTCTCTCCCATGCTGTAGAGCCAAAATAATGACAGCGAGTGCCAAATATAAGTGGTTTTTAAATGTTTTTTTTCAAGGTAACATCAAGCTACCTTGACTAACAGCGACGCATTTATGTTTAAAAGAAAAAGAAGCGGTGGGCTCACTTATATTGCCCAAGGAACCAAACTGACGGGAGAAAGTGAATTCAGCGCCGAGGCATTAGTCTCTGGTGAAGTTTATGGTGACATCCAATCCACAAGTAACATCACCATTGAACAAGATGGCCTAATCGATGGCGTATTGAATTGCCAAGAACTGCGAGTATCAGGCACCTTTCGTGGAAAATTAAACTGCAATAAGCTCAATATAACCAGTACTGGCGTTGTTGACGGTGAAGTGGCTTGTCAATCAATGGAAATTTTTGAAGGCGGCCAGTTTATAGGAATGCGTGTTCGTGACGAAATAGCCTTCTTACCCGCCTCTTCAGTAGACAAACAAGAAGCCGTTAAACCAGCACAAATTGAAGATGCACAATTATCCACTAACTGATGATGAGCTAAGAACTAAGTTTATAAAACAACAAGGCTTTATAAACTTAGTTTTTATATTATTAGTTGTTTTAGCTCTATACTTTTATAGATTGGATATTTATCCGCTTCAATTAGCTCTATTGACCAAAGCCAACCTTTGATACTCGCGCAGTAGCGCCATAAACTCGTCCGCAGGCCTATCTAAAGCATCTGTAGCGATATAAAGATGAAAACCTAAATGACTGCCCAATATACGGCATCGATGGCCAAACATAGCCAGTACGCCTTTATAACGACTATCGTCTTCAATAAAAGGGGTGAACTCTTCACTCATTTGGTTTTCTAATGTCGATAGATCTTCATCTTGCGCCGACGCAGTCATCAATAGCGGCCTTTGCTCCGTCAGCAACCCCGAAGCTAAGCGCAATGAGATGCAGTCTAAGATTGGACCTATTAATTTCAGTTTTATCCCTACATAGGGCAAAGTGAGTGTCTCCACGCCTTGAATCACCCTTGGCTGATCAAATCTTTGAATATTATCCCAATCTATTTTAACCTCACCACGGCGATGAAAGTAGCGGATCCCATCGGGATCAATACTTACCGTCACTTCAGGTTCAAATATCTTAGAGACACCGAGCACCGCTGAAATAGCACCAAAAGCGAAACACACAATACCAGGTGCAAATAGATGGCTACCGTTAATAAAGAGTCCTATCCCGATAGTAAGCCCAGTGATACCGGCAAACGTCAGCGTAAATCCATTACGTTTATTCTCGGGTTTAATGAGCAGCGGTTCTAAATTCAATACTTCCAAAGTGGTGTCTACTATAAGTTGATTAACATAAAATGACTTTAGAGCCATCTGTGGCTCGTCGGGATGACGAGTAACAATCTCGCCAAAATATCAGGCCTTAATATTCACTCCCGACGGTAAGATGAGTAGCCTTACTATGGATTACATCGCGACTCAAATTACACGCTTTAGTTTAAACCAAAGTAAACCGAGATACTCGTGGATAGCACGCTGTGACGATAACAAACTTCCAGCATCAAAATACCACCAATAGGTTTTTCGTTGAGCGAAATCCGTCGGCGCAGCTGTTACATTTAATCCAGCATGTTCAAATATCGCCATAGAACGCGGCATATGACTTGCTGAGGTCACCAAGCGAAAAGGCGCATCCACCACTTCCCATTGCATATACTGTGCTTCTTCTATGGTGTCTTTTGCTAGCGGAAACTTAATAATAGAATTTGGGTTGACTCCAAGCTCTACCGCAGCATCAAACATAACATCGGCATGGGCTCTTTTGTTAGTCCCTCCGCTCCAGCCGCTGACCACCAGCTTACAGTCTTCACCTAAAGAGAGTTGTCTTATCCCTTCACTCAAACGGGCCAATGCAGTATTTGATAACTGTTGCACCGCAGTATGATTGTCAGCCTCGTCATGACCGCTGCCTAACACCATCACTAAGCAACCTTTACCCATAGGCTCATTATTCACAGGGTACATATCTTCTAGCGGGGCTAATAGTGCGTTGCTGCCCATGCTGCTGCACAGAATAATTAATAAACCACCCGCCATCGCTAACAGGCTTTTTGCCAACTTTCGATTACGGATCACAACAAAACTAAGGACAATAAAGATGATCACCAAGGGCACTGGCATAAATAGCTGAGAAACGATCTTCTTTAACAAAAACATGGGATAAAACCAGAAAGGATTAAACAGAACTGTAAGCTTAGCATGCTTCTCAAGTGGTAAGGTTAGCGATTATTCTTGGCCGTCACCTTCAAAAAGGCAACATAAAGCATGTAGTAAGAGATAAAAAAGCCATATATTCGATATGACTTCGTCGTGAGCTTTGGCGGTAAAACATCGCGCGCTCTATATCTCGTGCTTGCTCCAAAGCCAAGCTGCACCACGAACGCCAGATGATCCGCCATACATATTTTGCACTACAGGCGTTCGACATTCACCGCCAAGCACATATTTAGATAGCAGATCTGGCAGCAATGGATAGAGTGCTTCAATGTTAGAGACACCACCACCAAGCACTATCACATCAGGGTCTAAAATATTAATCACATGGGCCAGTGAACGCGCTAACCTATCGATGTACCGCTCAAATGCCTCTTTAGCAAGTACCTCTCCGGTTTCGACTCTTGCAGCGATTTCAATTCCGCTTGTCGCATCGCCGCCCGCCTGCTTATAGTCACGTACAAATCCGGTACCAGAGATAAAGGTTTCAATACAGTTTCGATTACCACAAAAACAAAGGGTCGAATTAAACTCATCAGCACTCATCCATGGCAGAGGATTATGCCCCCATTCGCCACCAATGCCATTACCGCCACCATGAACTTTACCATTGATGGCAAGCCCTCCTCCGCAACCAGTACCAATAATTACGCCAAAAACCACACCTTTACCGGCTGCTGCGCCATCCATAGCTTCAGACACAGCAAAGCAATTAGCATCATTAGCAACTCGCACCTCTCGGTCGAGGCGTTGACCTAAATCGGCATCCAGTGGATGGCCATTGATCCAAGTTGAATTGGCATTTTTTACTAAACCAGAATAAGGTGATACCACACCGGGGATCCCCACACCAACAGTGCCAGTTTCGCCAAGTTGAGACTCGGCTTCATTAATCAAGGCTTCTATCGCATCTAAGGTCGCCACATACTCTTTGGGCGTAGGGACACGTTTACGAAAAAGCTCTTCGCCTTCGTGGTTCAATGCAACCAACTCAATTTTTGTACCACCAAGATCGACGCCAATCCGTAACATTTAACCCTCTCTCATAATCGTAGTGATCATCATTCTAATGATGATATTGAGGCAACATGCATTAGTGCACAAAGCCCTTAAGCCTATCTTATTGAACGCTATTGTTTACACTCTAATACTTAAAAGCTAACCCTCAAACATATGACTTAAACACTCATGTTTAAATCATATTACCTAGACCCAGTGCGGCGCATAAGCAATAAAGTATGGATTCAAAATATCTGACTTTTGGTTGTAATCCAGTGCGGTTTCACTGCCATATTGCAGCACTTTTCCACCAGCACTCTCTAACACGGCTTGGGCCGCTGCAGTATCCCACTCGCTCGTCAGACCTAATCGTGGATATATATCAGCTTCGCCTTCAGCCAGTAAACAGAACTTAAGTGAACTGCCCACACTCTTCATTTCATGCTCGCCAAGTGCTTGCAAATAAGTCTGTAAACCTGGACTAATATGCGAGCGGCTGCCGACAACCCGTGGCACGGTTTGTTTATCCAAGTCTATTTTAACCAGTGGTCGTTGTGTGCCTGCTTGTTTCAACCAAGCACCACCATCATGACTGCCAAAGTAACATTTATCTAAAACAGGAGCATAAACAACACCTGCTATCGCTCGCCCTTGATGAATAAAGGCGATGTTAACGGTAAACTCACCATTTCGTTTTATAAATTCTTTGGTACCATCCAATGGATCTATTAACCAGTAAGACTGCCATTGCTTTCTTTCATCCCATGCTATGGTAGTTGACTCTTCAGACATAACCGGAATATTCGGCGTTAGCTTAGCAAGTGCGGCAACGATGACGTTATGACTTGCTAGATCGGCGGCGGTAACAGGGCTATCATCCGATTTAACATCAATAGTAAAATCATCTGTCGCATAAACCGTCATAATTGCATCACCTGCAGCGACAGCAATATCGACTATTGATTCCAACCAAACGGGATTGAAAATGGCTGTTTTACGGTTGCGTTGTTCTGCTGACGTTTCTGTTTCAATCCGACTCAAGGTGCTCTCTCTTATGCTTAATATTCCCAGCCGACCATTATGCCATCGACCCAAAACAAAATTTAATAACCAATTGCTCAATCTCGGTCTAAAAGATACTAAGCCAGTCTCATAAACAAAAATAGTGTTAGCGCTATGTTGCATTCGTATTCAATCGCTTTATTCAAATTACATCTCGCGATACCTGCCATTTATCGCCATATCAAGCTTAATAGCAAACTCGCCTGTTGGACTTAGCATCGTTTTGCCACCCGCTTTTGATACTTGTAACTCAATGCCATCATAAATTGAGCTGCCACCGGGAAAATCAGCAAGTTAGCATACAACTGAATTATCGAGACCTCGCTTTTGGGGGCGATAAATCAAATAATTGGTTAGCGTTTGACGTCTTACTGGGCTCTAGTTTGGACGACATTCATTTGCGATCTACTTTTACACTAAAGTAAATTTATTCTTACGGATATAACTCGCACAGTAAACCGGTGATCCATTGATGAGTCTGAGTTTGGCTTGAACGTTGATGCCATGCGGCCACAACCTCAAAATGGGGTAATGGCTCAGGTAATGCGACTTCAACTAATTTATCATTTGGTAACATACGTGATGGTAAAAATGCCAAAATCCCCATTGCTTCGATGCAATCTGGCGCGGCTGAAAAACTCGGTAATGACATAATTATATTACGCTGGAAACCCTTGGCAGCGAACCATTCGTCTGCGGAGCCCTTTAGGCTTGCGCGTGAAGGTGAAATAACTAATTGTGGCGCTGCAGCGATTTCTTTTAAACTAAGTCCCTGATACTTTTCAGCAATGCCCTTAGCGGCAACACAAACATGACGTTCTTCATACAGTAACATTGAAGGGCAAGTTATCGGAATAAACGCTGGAAAGGTTAATGCTAAATCAATCTCACCTGTGGCCATTAGCTGATTTAAATTATCAGATTCAAATCGACGAATGATTATTTTTAAATGCGGGGCCTGCTGTCTAATTTCCACCAGTAAAGACGGTAAAACAGCGCGCATCGCATAATCTGAGGCACTGATTTTATAGACCCCATTTAAGCGTTGTGGGTCAAACTCAGCCACTTCAGTTAATTCACCAATGGCCATTAATATCTGTTGAACTTTAGGGGCTAACTCTTGCGCTTTTGGGGTTGGAACAACACCATGACTGCTACGAATGAATAACCGATCTTGGAATATATCGCGGAGTTTTTTCAGTTGTTCACTCACCGCTTGCTGGGTGATCCCTAACTTAACCGCTGCCTTAGTTAAGCTATGTAATTGTAATAGTGCCGCTAACACCCTTAATTGTTTTATTTCCAGCTTACTGATATCAGCCATACTTGTTTCTCATACACACTTTACTTGATTTTCATTGTACCTAAGCAAGTATATAGTTCAACTCATTCGCCACACCATGATAAAGACCCTAATGAACAATGACATTTTATTCACGCCAACTAAACTCGGCGATCACGTTTTAAAAAACCGTATTGTAATGCCACCATTAACCCGTTCACGTAGTACCCAGCCTCACAATATTCCAAATGAATTAATGGCTAAGTATTATACGCAACGCGCTTCTGCGGGGTTTATGGTCACCGAAGGCACTCAAATTGAACCTCGTGGTCAAGGTTATGCATGGACACCGGGGATTTACTCAGATGAACAAATCGAAGGTTGGAAAATAGTCACTAAATCGGTGCATGATGCCGGCGGTATTATCTTTGCTCAGCTTTGGCACGTTGGCCGTGTTTCACATACCAGCTTGCAACCCGATGGCGCAGCACCAATCGCCCCCTCTGCAATCAGAGCGGATAATGTAAAAGTGTTCATTGAAACAGGTCCTGGTGAAGGGGCATTAGCAGATCCAAGCATGCCACGTGAACTATCAACTCCTGAAGTAAAAGAACTTGTCGCCCTTTATGCTCAAGCTGCTCGCAATGCCATGGCTGCCGGTTTTGATGGTGTTGAATTACACTGTGCCAACGGTTATTTAGTGAATCAATTTATTTCTGAGCACAGTAATAAACGATCTGATGAATACGGCGGAAGTTTAGAAAACCGTTTACGATTCTTAAAAGAAATCACTCAGGCGGTTGCAGATGAAGTGGGTAAAGAGCATGTAGGCGTTCGATTTGCACCACTGTTTGCCACTACTGACGATGTGCGTGTTTATCTTGGTTTAGTTGAAGAAAATCCACATAAAACTTATATCGAAGCCATTAAAACTATCGAAAATATCGGTATTGGTTACCTGTCCTTGGCAGAAGCTGATTGGGAAAATGCACCTGATTTACCTGACGCTTTCTATAAAGACGTTCGTGACACATTTTCGGGCATCATCATGTATGCAGGTAAGTACTCGGTAGAAAAAGCCAAGCACATCCTTAATCTGGGTTACGGTGATATATTTGGTTTTGGTCGTCCCTTTATTGCTAACCCTGATTTGCCCGCTCGCATCAAGAATGAGTGGTCATTCAATGATGCGGACTCGACAACCATGTACGGTGGTACAGAAGTGGGCTATGCCGATTACACTGAATACTCAGCTTAACCCCAAATCAAAACAGTCTGCTAAATGAGCATAAAGCCCATCGTTTAAGAATACTTGAGCCATGCTGCGGACAGATCATAACCCTCAATATTACTGATAATATTGAGGTTTTTTTGTTTAAAAAATAAATGGCATGGATTTATGGATTATTTAAAAGGCCGTACTGATGATAAGGAAAGTAGAAGCACATATCCATCAGCGCCAGAGGTTAACCTCAAACGTAAGCCGAATATATGCAAGCAATTAAATCTTCAGAATAGATATTGAATGTTGTTAATGCTAGAGCGCTTAACAACCTTTACCTCTGCACATAAACCAGCGACGTAATCCTTTCGTCTACCTCATCATCAACGTCCTATTCACTGCTTATGTAATAACAATCAACATTATGAATAATTGAGTAACTAAGTGATCGTTATTAGCGCTTATATTGAATAACAAATCACTCTACACTGTTAGCCTTTAGCGAAATACACTAGAATGCGCTTCATTGACATAAGGGATCCCAATGAAACTCAAATTATTAGCAGGACTTTTTCTTTTCGGTTGTAGCTCAGTGCAAGCAGCATGGTGGGTTGAACCGACAGATTTGGCACTTAGAGCCGACATTCAACTACTTTCTGATACAGGGGTTATTGTCCAACCCATTACCACCTACCCATTGATGTGGGATGGTCTAAAACAAGATTTAGATAAAGCCGAACCAACTCAACTTTCAGATCATCAGCGCAGTGCTTTTGACAGAGTTAATCGTGCCTACGATAAAGATCATCGTGCATTTAGCACCAAAGTTGAACTTGCAGGCGCTACTGACACCACCAGATTTATTGGCTTTGGCCAAGATTATCGCGATAAAGGCGAAGGAACCGTTAGCGCCGAAGTCACCCAGGACTGGTTCAGTGGCCGACTTTCAGCCAGCTATCACGCCGATCCTATTGATGGCAACAGTACCCGTTTAGATGACAGTTTTGCCGCTGTTATGTTGGGTAACTGGATAGTCAGTGCCGGTGCACAGCAAAAATACTGGGGGCCTGGCTGGGACAGTGGTTTAATTCAGACCACTAACGCCAGACCTATGCCTGGAGTCACTTTGAGCCGTAATAACAGCCAAGCATTTGAAACGCCATGGCTCAGCTGGGTTGGCCCTTGGACCTTTACCACCGCATTTAGTCAGATGGAAAGCGACCGTTACGTACCAGAAACTAAACACTGGGGCGCACGCGGTACCCTCAGACCTATCTCAAAACTCGAGGTCGGTTTTTCTTGGACGATGCAATGGGGCGGCGAAGGTTATGGTAATGGCCTAGGCGATTGGTGGGACGGCCTGTTTAATGGCGGCGGAACCGAAAGTGAGCTTGAGAACGGCCAAGAAAACATGTTAGCAGGATACGATTTCCGTTGGTCAGATACCGCCTTTGGTATTCCTTATGGGATCTATTACGAGCGCACCCATGAAGATTTCCATACAGAGAAGAATCGATTAATCAACGCCGCTAATATGGGCGGTATTGACTTTGTATTATCCGACTTGAACACTCGCGTATTCTTAGAATACTCAGATACTAAAGTGTCTTGCGGTATTGACCCGCAAAAGTATAACTGTCTGTACGAGCATGGATTCTACCAAAGTGGCTATCGTTACTATGGCCGTAGCCTAGGTAGCACTTATGATAATGACTCAGAAACATTCGTTATCGGCGGTATTACTCAGCTAGGTGGCGGGCAAAATATTACCAATAAACTACGTTGGTTACGCCTTAATACCGATGGCATTGATAATGGACTACCAGAAGGTGGCAATCCAGTGTCACCCGGTGAATATGAGCGTGTTTACCAATATGACACCAGCTACCATAGACCTTTCTATGAAGGCACTCTAAAAGTGGGTGGAACCGTGAGTTACAGTCAATATGTTACCTCTGGCGGCAATGACTGGGATACGACACTCTATGCAGGTTGGGAACGAAGCTTCTAAGCGCTAACCCTCTTTAGCTTAACCGATACTGATGTCGATGCCTTAAGCTAATATCTGAAAAAGGAGTACACCGTTAAGGTTTACTCCTTTTTAATTGCTTAACTTACTCGACACCACAACCCAACAAGCTTTCACCACACTAGTGGCAATAGCGCGATAATACCTATTTGCCACTCAATGCCTGTATGGCTAACATCACTTGTAACTGCTGCTGCCATGAAGCGCGAATTAAACTGTCATGTTCCATTGATATTTCAGCGAGTATTTTATCAGAACATAAGCCGCTATTCGTCGGCCTGGCAGCCAATGGATGAGGGTGCAGCTTTTGCCAACACTCCGTTGATATAGGGGTAACAGTGCAATGCGATTTGCTGTCAGCCTTACCCATTAAGTTCTGAATATGTCTGGAAAAATCAAACCACGAACAATGTCCATGACCTGCGTAATGATAGACATTGTCGCCACAAGATAAAGCATCACCGCTTAAGCAGTGTTTGTTATCTTGCTTGCGTTCGTTCACGGCTATTTTAACTAATTTAAAAATGACTACCGCTAACGGTTCACACCAGGTTGGACTGCCCCTTTGCGTATCAATCACACTAATTTTATCTGAGCTGCGAAACAGCTGTTGCATCGTTTTGACAAAATTTTGTTGCCATGCGCTGTAAAGCCAAGCTGTTCGAACGATATAGGCCTGATTGCCTAATATTTGCAGCACAGCTTGCTCTCCTCCAAGCTTACTTTTACCATACACAGAAATAGGCGATGGACGATCCTGTTCATCATAAGCCGAGCCTTTATCTCCTGAAAAAACAAAGTCCGTTGAGATATGGATAAGCTTAACCTCGTCTCGCTTACATTGCTCAGCAAGTAACTTAGGCCCCTGAGCGTTAATCTGGTAGGCATTATCAACATCTACCTCCGCTTTATCGACAGCATTATATGCAGCGCAGTTAATCAGCACATCTGGCTTTATGTGTTTAAAAGCAGCATCAATTGAAACGGGATCGCAAATGTCTAACTCTTGATGCGCGAGCAGGTATATTTCATCTAGTTCACTTAAACAGCTCGCCGCTTCAGGTAAAAAACCAAGTAATTCACGCTCCGCGCCAATGTTAATAGATCCTGTGCTTCGATCATAAAACGGACTCACTTTAACCTGCGCACCACTGAGATCCGCGATTAATGCTAATGCATGAGCTAATTGCCCTCTGCCGCCTGTAACCAATATTTTCATAGCACAATGTTCATCGTATAACGTTCATAAAATCTATTTTCATGTATACCTCGATGGCCGACATCATGCCCTGTGTGTAGCGCAGATTGACCATATCAACTTGAGTTTCAATGAGAGAATACATGACAACAAAATGCATTGTTAAAAAAGCTTACTCAATTAAATCAGAGTACTCATCAAGGGATGCATGGCCCCTCGCCGATAGAAAGCACAACAAGGCTTCAGGGCTACGGTTAAGTAACCGTTCAATTGGAAACTCCACCGCCTCTATTATCTCAATGGCTTTTTCAAAGTTGCCTAAGCTAAAAGCGACGTGAGAATCAGAGCCCATAACAAGAAGTCCACCAGCCTCTTTGACAGCATTGGCAATGGCGGTACAGTTTGCTTCACTGCCTTTTCTTGAGGTCAAAAAAGAGGAGTTATTAATCTCTAGTGCAACATTATGTTTGGCAGCGGCTGCAGCTACCTTGTTAATATCGATTGGATATACCGTGTTACCGGGGTGAGTAATAATGTCGACATTACCGCTTTCAATACAGTTGATGAGTGCGCGAGTGTGAACCTCTTTAGTCGATGGTGGAAACACTGGTTCATGAAATCCCGCCAATACAATATCGAGCGTTTGTAAGTAATCGCCAAAAAAGTCGATATCGCCTGCATCATTTTTTATATTCGCTTCAATACCACGTAACACACCGACACCATCAATGATGCGGGGTAATACTCGCATATTAACAAAATGCCAAAAATGAGGAGCATCTGCCATATCAGGCCCATGATCGGTGATGGCAAATAACTTGATGCCTTTCTCTTTCGCAACACGAATATAATCATGCACAGTACTATAAGCGTGAGTTGACGCTATGGTATGAGCGTGGGTATCGACTAGGAATTTCATGATTAATCTCGTTCTAAAAAACAAAAAGAGTAGACTCAAAGTCTACTCTTTTTGCAGTTTTTTCTCTATGTTCTATCGATATAAAAAGTCACTAGCCCTCTTGAGTTAAGCTACCCTCAACCTCTTCCCAACTCTGTCTTTTTCTATAGATTGTCGAAGCGCTAATATCCAGCAGTGCAGCCGCTTTAGGCACATTGCCGCCACAAAATGCAATCGCATCTTCAATGGTCTGCTTCTCGGTGATCCATAGCGGGACAATATCAACTGGCACTGCAGGTGTTGCTACTTGCTCAGAGAAATCCCCCTCAACCTCTGCAACCCCTTTAACCACCGAAGAGGCATCAGCATTAACATCAGCAAAGGTCGTCGAAGCGCTCTGAACTTTAGGCGCGATATGTTTCACATTAATATCCGCGGTGACCTGCACCGGTAACATATCAAACTCAACCATTTCAGCATCATTAAGCACCACCACTTGTCTAATGACATTCTGCAATTGCCTAACATTGCCCGGCCATTGATAATTTTTAAGGCATTGCTTAGTCTCGGCGCTAAAGCCTTTAAACTGCTTGCCCTCTTCCTTGTTGTACTCTTTGAGCAGCTTATTCGCTAGCAGCGAAATATCATTACCGCGCATTCTTAATGGTGGCAGTTCAATTGGGATCACATGTAATCGATAAAACAGGTCTTCTCTAAAACGACCCGATTTGACTTCATCCCAAGGAGTACGGTTAGTCGCACTCACAAAACGGACGTCAACTTTTTCCTCTTTAGTGCCGCCAACGCGCTGAAAAACACCAGTCTGGATAAAGCGTAATAACTTACTTTGCAGATCCAAATCCATTTCGCAGATTTCATCAAGAAACAGTGTCCCCTTGTGGGCGCGAGTTGCCGCACCATCACGGTGTGCTATAGCCCCCGTAAACGCCCCTTTTGTGTGACCAAAAATTTCACTCTCGATCAGGTCTTTCGGAATAGAGGCACAGTTTAATGCGACAAAGGCTTCATCTCGGCGACTACCAGCATGATGAATAGCATCGGCGCAGACTTCCTTACCAGTACCACTTTCGCCCACGATAAAGACAGACGCTTTACTATTGGCAACGCAGTCAATTGTTTTATAAACGGTTTGCATCGCCAACGACTCACCAATAAACCCCAAATAATGAGGTTTGGGTAAACTGCTTTCATATTTAGCCACCAAGTTAACCAGATGTCGTTGCTTAAGGGCATTTCGAACGGTAATCGATAAACGCTTGGCATCGAATGGTTTAACCAGGAAGTCAAAGGCGCCAGCTCGCATAGCATCAACCGCGAGACCAATTGTGCCATGAGCGGTGATCATAATAACGGTAATATCAGGATACTGTTTTTGAACAATATCAAGAATATCCATACCAGACATATCGGGAAGTTTAATGTCTAACACTAACAGGTCCGGTTGCCACTGCTTTAACTCATTTAGCGCATCCTCACCATGATTAACATGAGTAACCTTCGCACCGTCCGCACGTAAGTACTCCGTGTATAGCGCTCCGAGCGACATGCTATCTTCTACGAGTAATGCACTGAACGAGCTCGTTATATCCATATAAACAATCAACCTTTAATAAATTATCAAACCTTAATATGTTGTCATCATCGTATCAATTACGCTAAGAGAGACAAAGGTTAGTGAGTAAAGTCTAGCAGTTATCAGTCAGTTTTCTTACATACTCGCAGATGACGTTACGTTAAACGGGCATTAAACACCTGTAGGGTTTTCTCACCAATATCAATAACATCACTAAGTAACTGGACTACTTGATTAATATCACCTTCTTTGGCACTTAATTCAAGCCCTTTAGCTGCCACGCTTAACGCTTGAGCACCAAAACTGCCCGCACTACTTTTTAATGTGTGCGCCTGTATGTCAACTTCATCTAGATCACATTCACCTAGTGACTGATAGGCTTTTAACAGTGATTTTAATATACCGAGTCGCTCCTCGGCCTCGTTAATAAATACGCTGAACATTCTTGTCATCGCCTCTTCACCGAGCATACTGGTTAACTCTTTAAGCGTGGCTTCATCGAGTAATTGACTATTTATCTCTTCAACAACGTCACTTGCTGAACCCTGATCTCGTCCGTGTTTTTCAGTCAAACTTTGTCCCTCAGTTTGATAACCATCTTTATTCGGCTCTTGACTGATTGTAGACGCAGAACTCGATATTGATGGAGTCCTCTTTGATACGCACTCGATTGGATCTTTATCTGCTTGAGGAGAAGCCGTATACAGAGGGGACTCAGCTCTAACAGGATCATCCCATTCAGCCGCTAAAGATTGACCATAACCGTTCACTTGATGATTAGCTTGGTAAGACACCCGAGTCATCGATGGATCCTTTGTCACCCACCGATTAACCGCTTTAATTAATTGTGCGCGATTGACTGGTTTAGGGACAAAGTCCTTCATGCCCGCATTCATGCATAATTCTACATCCTCTTTTTGTACATTCGCCGTCATTGCGATGATGCGTTGCTGCGGCTTTTGCAGCAAAATATGTTCAGTGGCTTCAATACCATCCATTTCAGGCATTCTCATATCCATTAAAATCAACGCATATTCTTTATTCGCTGCCATAGCCACGGCTTCTTTACCATTATTAGCAATTTCAACTTTAAAGCCTGATTTATTTAATAGCGCGCTGGCCACAATTTGGTTTGCAGGGCTGTCTTCTGCTAACAAAATCGGTAATTGAGTTTGGCTTTCATTCATCAACATATCTTCAGCGCTGCTTAACTCAGTATTAAAGCTGTGATCACCACTGAGCATGCCAAGCATCATGTCTCTGCTTAGTGGTTTATTAACCACTTGCTCAAGGCCCACCTCTGCCAATAATTTTGACGCTTCAGGCACAACCACCGTCATGAGTGCCGCCATTAGCGCCTCATCATAAAGAAATGATTGTTTAATCTCTTTAGCCTGCTCCACTTTGAGATCGACTAAGCAGCGTTCATCAATCAACACTAAATTAAAACGACCTTGCACCTTTAATACATTGAAGATGTTGTCGATGCTATCGACACAAATAGCGGTTACCCCATATTGCCTATATTGTTTGGTAAACAATTCACAATAGGTCGTATTGGGATGTACCAGCAACACACGAGCATGAGCGGGTATATGAGGCGTTAACAGCACTTCGGTGTTGTCCAACTCAAGTTTGACATCAAAACTAAAGCAACTGCCTCGTCCTTGTTGACTCCGTACTGCAATATTGCCTTCCATACGGTTGATAAGTTCTGCGCAAATGGCGAGGCCCAGCCCCGTGCCGCTATAGTTGGTATTGTAGCCATCATGAACCTGGCTGAACTCCTTAAATAACGTGCCTTGTGCTTCTTGGGGAATACCAATACCTTGGTCCGATACAGTACAGCATAACTGCACCTTGCTAGAGGTACCTTCAAGCAACCACATCTCGACAGCCACGCAACCACCGGATGAAAATTTAATCGCATTATCAACTAAGTTTTGTAGCACTTGGCGTAATCGCTGACCATCTCCAATCAGACTTTCGGGTATATTAGAATTGACAAAGCTGGCTAAGGTAACCCCTTTATCTTGTGCTTTAGGTGACAAAATCTGTAGCACTTGACTGACCAGTTTTGCTGCCGAAAAGGCACTTTGCTCTAACAACATCTGCCCAGCTTCAATTTTAGAAAAATCCAAAATATCGTTAATGGTACTTAACAGCGCCGTGCCCGCTTCTTTTGCCGTATTGGCATAGATACGTTGCTCTTTATTCAGCCGTGAATCCAGCATCAGCTCAACGCTTCCCAGCACAGCATTAAGAGGAGAGCGAATTTCGTGGCTCATGGTAGCCAAGAATCGGGATTTTGCTTTACTGCCCTGTTCAGCTTGGTCTTTTGCCAGCTTAAGCTGAGTTTCGTACTCCATACGTCTTGAAATATCACGAATAAACGCGGTCAACAGCATTTCGTCGCCTAACTGCACCGGGATCAAAGTCAGCTCAATTGCGATAGGCTTGCCACTAAAGTCCGTCGCGTGCATTTCGGTGGCATTTTTAATGGCCTTGCCGGCACCCGTGCGACGATACTCTTCTAACATGCCCCTAAACGCGATTTTCGCCTCACCTCTAAACAATAGAGTTTCCATCGATTCACCAATCAAATCAAGCTGATGGGCATGAAACATTAAACAAGCGGAGTCATTTACCTCTTGAATGTTACCGGCAATATCGATGGTGACTAATGCATCTTTACTGCCTTCTAAGGTGGCTAACAAAATAGACTCTGTTCTTTGCGCCGCCACCAGCGCCCGTTTTACATCACTAAGATCTTTGACTAATCCTAAAAACAGTAGCTCGCCATCGAGCATCATTTTTGAGATTGATAGCTCAATGGGAAACAGCTTCCCCTCTTTGTGTTGCGCCAGTAACTCCCGACCTTTGCCGATGATTTTAGCGTCACCACTCTCAAGATAGTTACGGATATAACCGTCATGCATGGGCCGTTCAGATAAAGGTAAAAGTAACGATACATTTTCGCCTAATAACTCACTGTCTTTATAACCAAAAAGGCGGCTAACAGCAGGGTTCACTTCGCTTATCTCACCACGCGTATTGATGATGATATAGCCATCTAATGCGGTGCCTAAAATGGTACTCAGGCGTGTGTTGGCATTCTCTAGCGCATGGGTTTTAATATCGATCTGTTCAACCATCTGATTGAAAGCATGGGCAGCTTGGCCTATTTCATCCTCTGATGTTACCGGTATTTTGACTTGTTTCTCCCCTGCAAACACACGTGTTGAGGCCAATTTCAATTGCTGTAGATTTCGGGTTAAATAGTGACCCAATAACCAAGAGAAAAGCGCAACAAGCAGCATTTCCAACGCGGCAATAAATAGAAATCGTTTGGTGGCATCAGCAATAAAAATATCAAGCTTTGATATTTCAACCCCAAGCTCGACTCTGCCATAAACAATGCCAGACTCGGCGACCATGGCCTCGATATCCAAAATGCCATCATCAACATAAGTCACGCTGCTATCACGCGCCGCTAAATGAGCGCCATCAGTCACTCCTGCGGTCACTAACAGGTCATCTCTATTAAAGACATTCACATACAACACCTGATTAGTTGCAATTAGCTCATTGGCTAAATTACTCAGCGTTGATAAGTCGGTACTGAGCACGGCATCTTTTGCGGCGGCAGCAAACAATAATGCCGTTGATTGAGCCCGTTTTTCTATTTCAGATTCATTAGAGGATTTTAAATAGTCGATACTGGTATACACCAGAAGCATTAACAGCAAGCCTTCAATAATGGCAATGCCAAGAATAGTTTTTAATCTAAAAGACATTAGTTACCCTCCTTTAGCGGAATGGATAACTCACCCAGTTTTAATGCTCTAACATCATCCCAATCACTATTTTGAGCCGCTTTAAATGCACTAAAACCAAGCGTGTCGAGCAGGGCCTGACCTTGCGGCGACGCCGACAAAGCCTCTAGCTCTGCCGTCAATATTTTACGTGTGCTTGCAGACACTCTCGGATGCACAGCAATGGCGTGAGGCGTGTACTTTGGGGTGGTCCAAAGAATGCGTAACTTAGATTTAATTTCAACGGGTAAATTATTGAATGTTCTACCAACGCCGCCACCCGCTTCAAATAACCCCTGTGATACGGCTAAATAGACAGAATCATGCGAGCCAACAAACTTAGCTGTAAAGTCGATATTTCGCTGCTTTAAGTTCGCCCTTGGGATCATACTGGCCGCAAATGCACCTGGCGCGGGAAACGCTATCGTCTTTCCTGCTAAGGCATCCAGAGTGTGATAAGGCCCATCCTTAGCCACCACAATAATACCTTTGAGCTTTTTATCTTTTTCTTTAACAAGAGCCTGATAACCCTGTGATTGATGAAACTGCGCATAATGGTAAGGATTCATATAAGCGATGTCATATTCCCCCCTTGCAAGCCTAGATTCAAAAGTAGGAATGTCGGGCGCAGTTGCAAAACGCAAATCAAGCTTTGCATTTTGCGACACTGCAGCCAACAGCGGCCCCCAAGCTTTAGCGAGTGTACTGGCCGCTTGCTGAGGCACAACGCCAAAGACTAATATGTCCGTTGAGCGACGGCTCTCAACCTCAGCAATACAGGTCTGTGCAAAGCATAGTAGCAAGCTAGCCATCACTATTTTTGAGCCATGCATCAAAAGCCTTTGTTCTCTATAGAAGAGTGAAAACATGCCGTTCCATCCTTGAGCTAAATCTATTTTCATTTTACTAATACCAGCAATAAGTACGCCAAGATTAAGAATAGGCGAAATCAAACAGAGAATTTAAAATCTCTTTCTATGACAAAGACTTATTGTTTATTAATGCTTGACCCCAATATGGAACAGCCATTCGCAATTTGCAACAATCTCAATTGCAAAATAGCACTCAAGGCAGCCACCAAAACCTTTAAAAATGCAAATGATCACTATATACAAATAGATAGCTCAGCTATCGTCGATGATGGCATAGCCTTTGCTTTCTCACTGCATAGCCCAACAATTTTGCGAATTGAGTAATGACAGTGTTGACCGCTTCAGAAACAAAGCAACCGTTTAAAATCATGCTTGTCGAAGATTGTGATAGCGAACGCTGCTTGTTAAGCGCTTTAATCACCGCGATGGGACTCAATAGCGTTGATTTCTCCGATGCCGAATCTGCTATTGATTACCTGAGCGATCACGATATCGATCTCGTTATTACAGATTGGATGATGCCAAACATGAACGGCATCGAGTTTTGCAAAATACTCAAATGCTCAATCAATAACCCGTATACCATACTACTCACCGGGAACAGTGATAATAGCCATATTGTTGAGGGGATAAATTCCGGCGCAGATGATTATGTTGCTAAGCCCTTTAATAGTGCCGTGCTCAAAGCGAGGATCAATGCCGGACTGCGAATAATAGAGATGCAGCGCCAACTGGCACAAAAAAATAAGTCACTCAACCACTTGCTTGAAAAAGAGCAACAATACCTCCGTTTAGTCAAACAAGATCTTGCGTTGGCAGCCCAACTGCAGCAAGCGCTGCTGCCAGACAACGGTCAGCTCAATCAACAATGGCAAGTGACCTGTGAGTTTAAACCTGCACACGACTTGGCTGGAGATATTTTTCAATGCTTTAATATTGACGAGCAGCATATTGGCTTTTATCTACTTGATGTCAGTGGCCATGGTACAGCGGCTTCTATGCAAAGCTTCACCTTGGCACAGCATTTAACGAACAACCAAGATGCCTGGCGAGCATTAGATGTGTGCACTCTCATCAACACGCTTAACAATGAGTTTGATGACCCACAAAATAGCGGCTGCTTCGCGACGATGGTGATAGGCATCGCCAATACTGTCACTGGCGCAGTTGAATTAGTTAACGCGGGTCACCCAGCACCCATTGTGATTAACTCGCAGCAGGCTTACTTTGTCGATAAAACTCAGCTCAACGTTGCGACTCAACTGCCGGTAGGGATCCGTAAGAATGTCCAATATAACAGCAGTTATTTTTCATTAGCACAGCAAGAACATTTATTACTCTATTCCGATGGCATATATGAATGTCGTCATCCAAAACATGGTTTTTTGGGCCAGCCGCGTCTGCTAAAGATAATCAATGATGCCAGAACACTAACGCCAGATTCATTACTGCATCACCTAACCCATAGCTGTGATCTTTGGCAACAGAAGCAAGCTCAGGATGATGTTTCATTAATGCTGATCTCCACACAATCTGCGACCAATAACCCATTCACTTGCCTATTAAACTAATCAAGGAAAGAACATGAATAGCATACAGATCAACCTCAATAAATCCGTACTCGCCAAGCACTCTCTTTGTCTGGAAATAGAGCAGTTTATGTTGCAGAACCACATAAGCTCCTCGCAACGATTTAAGATTGTCACCTGTGTACTCGAAGCTGTCGCAAACGTAATGGATCACGCTAACAATGGATCCGCAGATATGACCCTCATTTTACACAATCGCGATAATAAAGTGATTGTCGACCTGCTGGACCACTCCACATTACATTGCAGTAAAGCACCACAGCAATGCCCTGATACTGATGCTCAGTCGGGTCGTGGTTTATGGATTATGCATAGCTGGATGGATAACGTCAGGGTGCAAAAATCTGTCGCTGGGACTCATCTGCAATTGAGTTTATCAATCCAATGACGCAGGCATATTTACAGACAACACTAAACTCAAGCTCAACATTAGGGAGCAGGAAAACATCGTTGTGCTTTGGATAATCAGTCAAGTCAGTGTCCCGCGCATAACACAACGTATTGTTTTTCATTGTTAAATAGTCAACGACATTAAGCTGTTTCTTACATCACATTGAGTTATTCGCAGATTGCTCATTTTGCTTTGCATATTAAGACTCCCTTCCAAACAGACCCCAGCCAAAACCACTAAAACAGATTAAACCGATTAATAACAACCACTTAAAAGTTGGCACCAGAGTTGCAAATATCTAACCCAATAAAGATGAATGACAAAACAAATCGTTATTTTGTCTTCATTAGCAACGATTCATTAGCAACGATTCATTAGCAACGATTCATTAGCAACCAGCCCAAAGCATATTAAGGAGCTTCCTATGAAATTCTCTCCACTAGCACAGAATAATGCCTGCAAAATCACCTTACCGGTCGAAATGGTGATGACACAGACCCCGACTCTTCGTGCCGCCATTTTGCAAAAAATCAACAGCGGGATGATTCAATTAGTCATCGACTTACATCAAGTGCAATACATCGACTCAAGCGGCCTTTCAGTGTTGATTTCAGCGCTTAAAAAAGTCGAGGAGCAAGGTGGCGAAATAGTATTACTGTCACCCACTGCTGGTGTGCGGGCACTGATAGAGCTGACCCGTCTGCATCACGTTTTTTCTATCTATGAAGATGAAACAGCCGCTATTGACTATATATGCAATGAACTTGTTAGCTAACAAGTCAGGTATTAAGGAAGACGCTATGAACCCCAATCACTGCTTAAACTTATCCGCCACAGTCCAACACTCAGCATTGCCGCAGAATATACAGCTGAGTCCAGTGAGTAAGGTAAAACAATTGAGTGCTTTATCTGGGCTACTCATCATCGCCATAGCGACGGTATTATCGGGATGCGTTCTGCCCCATCACCCAGAAGAAGCAGACATCTGTGACAACATAGAAGATGACATGACCCAATGCCACTTCTACGATAACGACACCCCTTACATGCGCAGCAAAACCAGCGAACGTGCGCCTAAAAATATAACTCAAAGGACAAATGATCCAATGGGAACCACCTGGTTAATGCAAACGGGTCAAGCACAGCAAGCGCTACATTTGCCGCAAAATATTCGTTTATCGGTCGGTGATCGTTTAAACGTGAACGTCTTAAATGGACTCGAGTTCAGTGGTAAAATCGAAGTCAACAACGACGGATATATCTATCTACCCTACCTGCAACCCATTCATGCTAAAGGGCTTGATGTTCAGCAATTATCAGCCGCCATTGCACAACATTTGGTTGAGCAAGACTTTATGCTCAAAGACAGCGTAAGGATAAGTATTACCCCATTAAAGTGGGCGCCAGTGCAGGTCACCGTTTCAGGTGGCGTATTTGAACCTGGACAGCACAAAATCAACAAGAAAACCGATACCGTCATTATCGATGATAGCGGCAGCCACAGTGGCGACCAAGCAGTAGAAAGAAGCATTGCTGCTGCGCTTCGAGCCTCTGGTGGAGTTCGCCCCGACGCGAATATAAGCGAAATTATTGTTATTCGTGATCAGCACAGTTTCAAGCTCGATCTTTCGGGGGTGATCCACGGTTACCCAGTACCATCAATGACCCTCATGTCAGGTGACCATATTCATGTACCACAGCACGATTATTTTGATGATGCACTGGCTAGACCCTCGCAAATAACAGCGCCAGGGATCCGGGTGTTTCTATCTAACCTCACGCAACCAGCAAGCAGTAACTCGCAATCTGCAGTCGATACCGACGCCACTCGTTTTCCCTATGGTACGCGCCTGCTGAGTGGTGCAATAGCGGCAAACTGTGTCGGCGGCGCGCAGTCAACCAATGCCAGTCGACACTTACTGCTGATCACTAAAAATCCCTTAACATCTGAAATGGATGTGATTGAACGCTCTATGGATTCGTTAATTAGACACTCTTGGGAAACGGGCATGAATCCAATATTAATGCCCGGTGACGGCATTGCTTGTTATGACTCACGTGTGACCAATATGCGGGAAATCGCGCGGACTATGACCGAAATATTAGTCCCTGCAACGCTACTTGAATTACTTTAATCGTCCTTAACGGAAAGGAGGCTATGATGGAAAAAAAACAATCAATAAGACCTCTACTGTGGATGAAGCGTTTGTTCGTCGACGGTAGCATGATGCCCATTAAGCAGCGAAAAAGTGCTTATCTGAAGCTAACCTTTACCCTTGTCGCTTGTATTTGGCTACTGGTACTGCTGTTTATTCTCATGACCCCTAGCCGCTATGTAAGCCAATGGACTCTCATTTTACCCGGCGCAGGGGCTGGCGCCGTAGTGAGTTTAGACAGTATTGGCCAAGCCAATAGTAGCGCGAGTTCACCCTATTTAAGCACTGCAATTGACCCTAGAATCAATTACCAGTCAATCGCCACCAGCAAAACCATACTCAATGCTGCGGCCAAAACCATGAACATTAAAAACAGCGCATTTACTAAACCAAAGCTAAAATTGCCAAATCAAACTGGCTTGATGCAGTTCAGCATAAAATCATCCACGGCTCAAGACGCACAACAACGAGCATGGGCGCACTATCACAGCTTACAAGCATTACTGTCGCTGCTGCGTAACGATGAAGTACAGCAACGAGAAGATGCTATCCGCGTAGGTATGGCGAGTTTTGCCAATAAAGTCAGCTTTACCCAAACCAAATTACTTGAGTTTCAGTCGGAGCATGGTCTGGTCTCGCTTGACCAATTTAAAGAGCTAGCACTGACAATGGAGCGCCTAAAACATAGTAAAGTCACCTTGGTATCAGAGTATCAAGGCATTATCGCAAGTCAAAAAATGCTTGAAATACATCTGTCATTGTCACCAAAACAAGCTGCCGGTTTGCTAACCCTTAAAAATGACCAGTTGTTTCAGCAATTACTGGTAAGCTATACCAATGTAACGGCAAAACTCACTGAATATTCAAGTCGATATGGTAAGCGCCACCCACAGGTGGTTACCCATAGAAATGAGCAAAAATCGATACTAGCGGCGATATCAAAGCGCTGTAAAGTACTGCTTGGTTATGCTGATAAACGCCTAATGTTGATGATATCAGTCGATGATCTTGATGGCCGAGCGCAATTAATGCAGCAGCTAATAACACTCGATACTCAGGCCAAAGGACTCAATCGTCGAATTGCCTCGCTGACGCAGCAGATCCATGACTGGGATCACCGTTTATACGACAGTAACGATGATGCTGCAAAGCTAGAAGATCTACAAAGAGAACACCAGGTAGCCACCGCCGTATTCACCTCAGCACTGGCTAAAATGGATGTTGGTAAAGCTGATATATATTCGTCATTTCCTTTGATACAGTTAATGTCGTCACCAACAATGCCAGAGGCATCAGATAAGTTAGCAATATTGTTGGCATTGGTTGGCGGATTTGCCGCATCGATATCATTAATCGCAGGGATGGGAATGTTATGGATCCGCAAGCCTATACTCCAGAAAATTCTGATGAACGACTAGTTTGGTACTCCATCACAGGCACCTACCTATTTTGGTTATTGGGTGCCATGTATGTAGTCGCGCCGGTGATTGGCTGGATTTTATTGCTAAGGTTTGCCAAAAGAATCCTTGTGAACCAGCAGCACTTTGTTGTTTCCAATACGCAAAAATTCTGGATCGCGGCCATGTCGTTGATGTTACTCGCACTGGTCGTTGCGCATCTCACTGAAGGCTTAGGGGTTGCCAAATTAATTAAGTCGAGTATTGGTTGGGCCAAAGGTTGGGCGCTGTTAGCTATTTTTCCTTTAATTGGCTCACTTAATATCCGCCCACAAATCATCTATCGTGCCTGTTGCATCGTCTGTAAACACACCCTTATTCTACTGCCTATTTTTATGCTTGCCTGGCTACTAAAACTACCCACTACGCTCTATACCTCACCCCTGAGTATTATTGGTGGACCTGGACCTGAATTTTTCAGCGTCAGTTTATATGAACTCGATCCAGCAAGTGGGATCCCCAGATGGCGCCTGTTCACTCCGTGGGCACCAGCATTAGGCATGATGGGAAATCTGTTTTTTATCTTTACCACCCAAGAGCAATCAAAGCGGTATCGGTTTTATGGTTTCGCTGGCAGCTTAAGCATGATTTTGTTGTCTCAATCTCGACTTGCGCTGGTGACTTACCTGTTACTCATTGGCTTTTTCATGTTCATACGTTGGTACCGTTCGCCATGGCTGTACTTTGTTGCTAGCCCAGCCCTGCTATTTCTCGGATTCTCTGGCTATAGCGTGCTTGAAAAAGTACAACAAAGTGTCGACGCATTTAAGAACGCACGCGCAGGTTCAACCCGAGTTAGACAAGAGTTGGGCAACATTGCACTCGAACGTTGGGCTAACGAAGCCGTTATTTGGGGTCACGGCATTGTTGAAAAAGGTCCGCATTTAGTGGAATACATGGTCATTGGCTCCCACCATACTTGGTATGGGTTGTTGTTTGTTAAAGGGCTAGTGGGCGCTTTAGCGTTAGCCTCAGCGATGTTAGTCACTTTCATTAGCCTACTGCGTTTTATTTTTAGCAATGCGATTTCAGCCGTAGCAGTTGCCATTCTGTTGCAGATGTTTCTATACACTTTTGGTGAAAACTTAGAAATCCTCGCCTACCTATTCTGGCCAGGACTCATCATTATTGGCATAGCACTGAAACAAAATAAATCCACAAGCTAAAGTGACAACTCCACCCCGCTCTTACCGGCTCTTATCCGTCTTTTATCCTGCTCTCAACCGGCTCTTACCCGCTCTCCCCCGGCTCTATCCCTTTTCCTTTCCGGCCCTCATCCGGCCCCACCCCGCTCTTACCGGCTCTCATCCGTTTCCTTTCCGCCTCTCCCCCGTCTCTATCCGTCTCTATCCGTTTCCTTTCCGGCCCTCATCCGTCTCTATCCGTTTCCTTTCCGGCCCTCATCCGTCTCTATCCGTCTCTATCCGTTTCCTTTCCGGCTCTCAACCGGCTCTATCCCTTTTCTATTCCGGCTCTATCCGGCTCTTACCGGCTTCCATTCTGACTCGCAATATGCAAAATCCACAGACATAACCTGTCCTAACATAGCGGCACACCGATAGCTCTTTCATCCCAACGGATCAATCACAATACACTTCAAACACTTACATTCTTCCAGCGTTAAAGCACAAGGTTGGCACGATATCTGTAACCCTCTGTATATGACAAGAGGAAAAGTCACCTCCAATAACCCTTAGCCAAAGACAATAGATCTAACGCTAAGAGTAGATGACAGATGACAGAAGCAGAGTGTGACGATGCGATTAACAGCTTAATCCTAGCGCCTCTCGAATTGAATAACAGGTGGTTGCATGCAAGCTATTTCACAACTTAAAAGCACCCTAACTACCCTCTTTGGGAGTGCGCTGGGCAAGAGTCTATTTTGGCTCGGCTCCGCTCAAGTACTCGGTCGTATTGTGCGTTTAGGTTCTAGCATTATCATTGCTCGCTTACTCACACCTGAAATATTTGGTCTGGTCGCCATCATTCTCACCAGTTTTGAAGTTATCTGTACTCCCACCCGCAGAATATCATCCGCCGCATTAATACAGATGGATGATGAACAGTTTAACAATGCACTCACCAGTGCTAATCAAGTTAACTGGTTAGCTGCGATTACCGCCTTCGTTGCCATGAGCTTACTCAGTTTGCCGCTTGCTTTCTATTACGATGACTTGCAGCTCATACCTCCTATGATACTCATGGCAACAAGCTATTTACTGCTGCCGCTAGGCATGCTTTACGCCGCAAAGAACCTACGCCTCAACCGAATGAGGGTAGTAGGACGAGCGGTACTTTGGCAGACCGTTTTTGATGGACTGCTCACCGCAACATTGGCTTTACTCGGGCTAGGGATCTGGGCAATTATTTTGCCTAAGATTATTGTGATATTTATTTGGATTGGGGTTCATCGATATCACAATCCCCTTCCCGGGGCTTTATCAAAGACACTCAAATCAGCATCGAGTGCGATTAACGCCGGTCAATGCGAAACGAGTCCCAAAGAGCGTAAGCTGGGTTTAAACCCACAAGCAATTGAGATCTTAAGGTTTGGTATACAGGTAGGTTTAGGTGACTTGGCAATCGCCATGCGCCAGAACATCGATTATATACTTGTTGGCTATTTCCTTGGCATAGAAGCATTGGGGATCTACTTTTTTGCTTTCAATGCCAGTTTAGGCATTAGTCTTGGTTTGATACAAAGCTATGGCACTGCGCTTTACTCGCATCTATGTCAGAAACAATCCAACGATGCTCAAAAAAACACTTCACAGCAGCAAAAGTACTTTCAATCACTCAAGTTTATTATGTTACTCACGGTGCCCATCATTACCGTGCAAGCTGTACTCGCCCCTTTTTACCTGCCGCTAATTTACGGTCAAAAATGGCTTGAAGCCGGCGCACTACCAATTTTTATTTTACTTTGTCTCAGTGGTTTAGTCAGGCCACTTGGTGAAGCCGCTAGCCAATATTTAATTAGCTCAGGACAAAGTCGATTCAACCTTATCTGCAATAGCATTTTTACCTTAGTACTCGCAGTGACGATCACCCTCTGCAGTTTCTCAGGGCTCACAACGGTAGCACTGGGCATTTTGCTGGTGCATCTATTTATGATGCCCGGTTTCACTATTTACTTACAGTTAACCCAAAAGTCTGAACCTGAGCCTGAAGCTGACAACGGCGAGATTACGGTTCAACAAGCCGATGCAGCTTCAGCGGCCATCACCTCAGCTCAAGTGACAGCCAGCCCGCAATCCAGCATTCATAATCCTAATCAACCGACACAGCCGATAACTGTTGGCTCACGGGAGACACGCTATGACTTCTCATAACCCATACCACAAACCTTTGACTGCAAAAGTCTCTGTTGTTATGCCCATCTACAATGTTGAAGCTTTTGTAAAAGACGCGATCAACTCAGTATTGGCACAAGAATTTAGCCACTTTGAACTAATATTGGTCAATGACTGTTCGCCCGACAACAGCCTTGCCCTGTGCCAGTCGTTTAGCGACCCACGTATTCGTATTATTAGTCATGACGTTAATCAAGGGTTGGCTGCCGCCAGAAATACCGGGATCCGCCACGCTATTGGCCGTTACGTCGCTTTTATTGATTCTGACGACATGTGGCACCCTGAGAAATTAGCGCAGCATGTAGAACACTTGGATAATGCGCCTGAAGTGGGCATTAGCTTTTCTCGCTCACTGTTTATTGATTACCAAGGTAATGCCATTAATGTGTTCCAAATGCCACAGTTAACCGATATCAGCGCCAGTGTTCTGCTGTGCCGTAATCCTGTTGGTAACGGTTCGGCTCCCGTATTGCGCCGAGAAACGCTAGCTGATATCCGTTACCAAGCACTGAACAAAAGCCATCCCCATAGTTGCTATTTTGATGAAAATTTTCGTCAATCAGAAGATATCGAATGCTGGTTAAGGATCCTTGCAACCACCCATTGGAAAATGGAGGGGCTACCGGCGCCACTCACCTATTACCGCCTCAATAATCAGGGCTTATCAGCGGACTCCAATAAACAATATGCTTCATGGGAAAACATGATAAACAAAGCCAGTCGCTACGCTCCTGAGTTATTAGCCCAACACGAAAATCGCGCCCGTGCGTATCAACTGCGATACTTAGCGAGACAAGCCATTCGTAATAATGATGGTAAAGAAGCGGTGGTGCGCATAAACCAAGCATTAAAAACATCACCGTCGATTCTTAAGCATGAAACCGGCCGCACCCTGGCAACACTTGCCGCCGCCTACCTGTTAAAGATATTGCCGCGCAGCGTCTATAAAGGCATTGAGCTAGCTGCTCAAGCCGTTCTTGGGCGTATGCAACGTGCACGAATATCTAAAGACGGCGTGACCGCCGAGCTAATGAACAGCTTGTAAAGCAGAGCGACTTTCCTCTAGTAATGGCTTGTAAAAGCCTTGCTAGAGTCTATCTATAGCCATATACCCGTATATCCCCTCTTCAACGCCCAACAATTGCCCTATCAAGCGTCATAAATCGTTTGCAGCACGCGATGCAAGTTGCAAATCGTTTAAAAACACACACGACAAAACCCACCGAAAAACACCGTAAACACATGATTATAAAGTGTATATAAGTATTGGCCTATTACCTGCAGTAACTCTATATAACCTAGATTGATAACCACGATTGATGACAACGAGGCCGATGATGACGAAAATACAAACGCGCGCTCCCCGCACTACGGCATTCGCCATCCGTGTTGTCGATGCACTTGCCGCAATCTTGATGATATTACTCACGAGTCCATTACTTGCTTATGCCATGCTCAGAAGCGCTGCCACGCATAGCCATACGTTTGAATCGGTGTTTATTTCTGGACCTAACAATAGTGTTATCGCGCTATATCAGTTTACTTACGCTGGACACTTTAAATCGCTGCCTATGCTATTGAACCTGCTCAAGGGTGACATCAGCCTACTGGGTAGCAAAATCGAATTTGCATTTGATGCCAAACAAGCTTGCCATCAAACAGATAAAAATTACGCCATAAACCCCGGGATCACCTCGATTGAGCAGATAAACAGTGCCACAGGCCTTGGCTTTGAAGCTGCACACCGCTCTCTCAACAAAGCCCACAGCAGCGTGGTTAACTACATATCAGCACTAGTAAGAGCCCTATTCGTGTTGGTTATCACCGGTATATTTATGCCAAAAACCAAACGTACAACCGCAACAATCTCTGTGTTTGGCATAGCGTTAGATAACTGGACCATGGCGGATCTTTTAAGTGATTTACAGCAACAGTGCCAAAGCGATACTCCATCAGTAATGAAACAATACAGTTTTGTGAATGCGGACTGTTTAAACATCAGCATGAAAAATGACGCTTATCGTCAGTGCTTACAACAAAGCGGGCGCGTATTTGCTGATGGGATGGGTGTCAGGTTGGCTTGCTTAACCAAAGGGCATGCGCTGAAAGACAATCTCAACGGTACCGACATGTTCCCAAGATTGTGCCAGCTCGCCGCCGAGCAGCAGTTGTCTATTTTTCTACTGGGGGGAGCTGATGGAGTGGCCATTGATGCTGCCAGCAATATGCAAAAAAGCTACCCAGATCTAAAAATTGCAGGCACTCATAGCGGTTATTTCAATATGAGCAACAAGCATGCCGACACCAGAGGCAACAACACCAATAACAAAGAGCCTGATAATGATGAAAACAAGGCCGTTGTTGATTGCATAAACCAATCTCAAGCAGATATTTTGTTGGTCGCAATGGGCGCACCACTGCAAGAAAAATGGCTTAAAGAGAACAAGCATCAACTCAACTGCCATGTTGGCATCGGTGTCGGTGGTCTGTTCGATTTCTATTCAAATCGGATCAAACGAGCCCCTTTATGGTTAAGACAAATGGGAATGGAGTGGACCTACAGACTGCTGCAAGAGCCTAGCAGAATGTGGCAACGTTATATCATCGGCAATCCAAGGTTTTTGCGACGTGTTTGGAACGAAAACCGTCAACTGAGGAAAATGCAGCCGACGCAGCCACAAAAGGTAAAGGCTAAAACAAATACTCACTACACCCCAAATTTTGATGCTAAGCGAGCAAATGCACGCCGCGCAGCACATAACTTAGGTCGACGCTTAAACCGCGGCACTAAACGTATGATCGATATTTCGGTATCAGCCACCTTGCTTACGTTACTTATGCCTTTGTTCATTCTCATTTCACTCTGTATCCGCATTGAGTCGAAAGGCGCTGTGTTGTTTTGCCAAACGCGTGCAGGACGACATAACCAACCCTTTACCATGTGGAAGTTGCGCTCCATGTATCAGGACGCAGAGCAAAGACTCGCAGTGATAACAACAGACAATGAAATGCAAGGCGGCGTGCTGTTTAAGATGAAGCGAGACCCAAGAATCACCCTGATAGGTAAGTTTATTCGTAAAGCATCAATCGATGAGCTACCACAACTTTGGAATGTCTTAAAAGGCGATATGTCGTTAGTCGGTCCGCGCCCCGCGCTGTTAAGTGAAGTGAAACAATACAGCCAGCATGATAGAAACAGACTGCTGGTAAAGCCTGGGATCACCTGTATTTGGCAGGTCTCTGGACGCTCAAATATCCCTTTTGAGCAGCAAGTTGAACTCGACATTGACTATATCTACCAGCAATCAATTACCGCCGATGTTTGGCTATTGATTAAAACCATTCCAGCCGTGTTATTTGCTCGTGGCGCATATTAAGGAGCTGACTATGCAAGCAATCATATTCGCTAATCGAAACGGTAATGAACTCGCCCCCTTGAATGCGCATTACTGCCCTGCACTCTTGCCTGTAGGTAATAAGGCCGTGATTGAATTTACCTTGGAAGATTTAGCCGAAGCCCAAATTGACCGAGTGAGAATTGTTATCTCTGCTCAATCTGCAGCAATAGAAAAGCTCATTGGTAATGGCGAGAAATGGGGATTAGACGTTGAGTATTTTTTAAGTCGTGAGCAAGAAGCAGTATCCAACATTCTGCCACGGCTAGCGCTTAACCCAAATGAAGCAATATTGCTGGCGCGAGCCGATATGTTGAGAAGCCCTTGCATCAAATCATTTGTGCAATTTAGCCAACGGATGAGCACTAGCCACGTAGTCGCAAAAATAGCGAACAAAAATGCAGGCCTAATGATGCTCCCTGGCGCCAAGCATTTTACTGAAGATCTCAACTGGCCATTAGCTAATAGCCAAAACGCTAACCAGAGTTCTGAGCAATCGCAAAGTGTCACTCAAATTCTGCACGGCGACTGCTTTATGCTCGATTCTCTGCAAGATTACATGAGTGCCAACCAAGCAATTGCGTCAGCAAAGCTTACAGGCATAACCCCTAAAGGACGATACTTTAGCAGTGCTTCCAAGGTACAGGGTTTTTACCTTGGTGCTAAAACCAAAACCGGCCAACTTAGAATGCACGACGCATGGGGTGTGATAGGTAAAAATACCTGGATAGATGAAAGTGTTGATATGCAGCAAAGCATTATCATTGGCAAAAACTGCTTAGTTGAGAAAGCTTGCAGCCTAAATAACTGCCTTATTTTAGATAATACTTATATTGGTCAAGGGCTCAATGTCAGTAACGCAATTGTCTGTGAAGACTTACTGATCATGCCAGAAAATGGCGGTCACTTAACGCTCACAGACCCGAGTATTATCTCTGACAATAGCAAACTCGCTAACCGTTTGCAGCCACTACTACACGTCTCCACACTGGATAGATTACAAGCATTGGTCATGTTCTCTATCGGTTTGTTTTTTGCCCCGTTATTAATGTTGATATCGCTAATCACCCAGCCTAAGCAACCTTTGATCAGAGAATATATTTTTATCAAAGGTGGAAAAAAAGCAACTTGGCGTTGGAATCTAAGCCCGTTATTTATCGCCCGTCTACCGCAGCTTTATTGGGTATTTACCGGCCGACTAGCCCTATTTGGTGCGACGCCATTTGAGGCAAAAGTACAGACAACTAAACAGCATAACCCAATCGACTTAGCAGCATCATTAGGGCTATACGGCCCATTGCAATTGGTTATCGACGCTGCAGCACCGATAGAAGAGCGTGAATTTGTTGAAGCCGAATACCTTTGTATTAACCAGCGCAGTAAATATTGGTCGTTAGTCAGCATGTCCATATTTACCAAATCTGTTAAACACAAAACACCGATAAACACGGTTAAGCAATAACCATCATTAGCGAGTCATCAACAACTGAAACTAATGTCGATTGATAACGAGTCCCTATTTAGCGCTCACCTAGAGAATATAAGAGAGAACATTATGAAAACGATTATTACTTACGGCACCTTCGATCTATTTCATTTTGGCCATGTACGTCTGTTCAAACGCCTTAGAGCCCTCGGTGATAAGTTGATAGTGGCCGTTTCAACGGATGAGTTTAATGCGTTAAAAGGTAAAGCCGCATTTTTTAGTTACCTGCAACGGGCTGAAATTGTTGAAGCGTGTAAGTACGTCGACATGGTGGTGCCTGAAACCCATTGGCAGCAAAAGGCCAAAGATATCTGTAAACACGATATCAGCATTTTTGGGATGGGAGATGATTGGCAGGGAGAATTTGATGAACTGTCAATACTGTGCGATGTTGTTTATCTAAGTCGCACTGGAGAGATCTCCTCAACCGAGATCAAAAATAGCCTCGCGGCCAAAATGCCAAACAATGACATTAATAAGGTACAAAAATAAGGTACAAAAACAATGCAGAATTCGGATTTACAGTGGGCTAAAGCAGCGACAAGAAAGCTGATCTATAAACTATCAGCGCTTGCGCCTCGAAATGCCAATAAAGCCGTATTTGGCAGCTATAAAGAGCTATTTTCCGATAACAGTAAATACCTTTATAAACACTGGCAACAGAGTCAATTCATCCGCTGCATTTGGATCACTGCTAACAAAGATATTATCAAGCAGCTCCAAGGTGATGGCTGTGAAGTCTATTACCGCTGGTCAATCCAAGGCGCGTATCATGCATTAACCGCCAAATACTATTTTTACAACAGCTATATAGGTGACATCAATCAATGGCTGGCAAAAGGCGCTGTAAAAGTAAACTTGTGGCATGGTCTGCCGATGAAGAAAATTGAGTTCGATATTACGTCAGGCCCAATGGCGAAGGTATTTAATCCAACGTCACGATTTCAAACGTTTATTCAGAGCATGCATGCACATCAACAACGGATTAAACCCGACCTCATGCTCAGCCCCAGCCCGCTAGTTGATAAATTGTTTAACAGCGCATTTAGACTCAAAAGTAGCAACTTACTTCGCTGCGGATATCCCAGAACTGATTACTATCGATTAACCCCACATCAGGCGCAATCCATCAAAACAGGCGTGCTACTAAAAAATGTAAAGTGTAGCGAAAGAGGCGCTGAAATTGAGAGTAAAAGTATTCGCCAAGGCTATCAACAAGTCATTTTGTATGCCCCGTCATGGCGTGATGCTTTTGAAAGTAAGCGCTTTGAAGATGAAACGCCCTATACAGCCGCGTTTAACTGGGAAGCGCTATCAGAACACCTGCAGAAAAATAATCAATTGTTTTTACTGAGATTACACCCGAACGAAGCCGAGCTGGGCAATAATCTTGCAAGTCTACCTAACATATTGAACATCAGTGCGATGGAAGACGTGTATGGCATATTGCATGAAGTCGATTTGTTGATCACCGACTATTCATCACTGTTTATTGATGTACTACCACTGAATATTCCCATCTGTTTTTACCGATTCGATAAAGCGCAATATCAACAAAACTGCCGAGAAATGTATGAGTATTCCAATTCAATGCCGACACTAGGACCAGAGTGCCTGACGTTCAACGAGTTATTACTTCAGATAGAACCTGCTTCAGTTAACGCTCTGACCAATAAATACAGCGCAAACTATCAAACAGCTAACAAGATGCTTTGGGGAGATGAAACCGAATCGTTTAGTGTATTGGAAGAGTGGGTGCAAGCTAAGACGGTTTAAGCCGATCAAGAGCCGGGGGAAAGCCGGGTAAAGACCGAATAAGCTGAGACGGTTTAGGCTGATTAGAAGCCGGTTAAGAGCCGATCAAGAGCACGGGTAAAGCCGAACAAAATGAGAAGGTCAGCATTTATACCGTCGCTTTGCTCTTTTCTAATTTTTACCGTAAGCGAAGCGTTCCGTAGTGACAAAGTCACGTGCCGTGAGGCCGTAGGCTGTTCGTCTAAGATTTTACCGTCTTTGCTAGTTTTTACCGTAAGCGAAGCGCTCCGTAGTGACAAAGTCACGTGCCGTAGGCCGTAGGCCTAAGATTTTACCGTAAGCGAAGCGCTCCGTAGTGACAAAGTCGCGTGCCGTAGGGCCTTAGGCCGTTCATCTAAGATTTTAGGCTTTTTTAGTTTTTACCGTAAGCGAAGCGTTCCGTAGTGACGAAGTCACGTGCCGTAAGCGAAGCGCTCCGTAGTGACGAAGTCACGTACCGTAAGGCCTTAGGCCGTAAGCCATAAGCCGTTCGTCTAAGATTTTACCGTCTTTGTTTCCTATCTTTATCCGATAATATAGGCACAACACCCGTCTCTAACGGCCACTTGATCGCTATATCAGCATCATTCCAAGCAATGATCCCTTCATCACCTGGCACATAGTAATCAGTGCATTTATAGATAATGTCAGCATGCTCACTTAAGGTTAAAAAACCGTGTGCGAATCCTGCTGGAATATACAGTTGCAGGCGGTTTTCAGCTGACAGAATTTGACCCACCCATTGGCCGAAAGTCGCCGAGCCTGCACGAATATCAACGGCCACATCAAAAACCTCTCCGGCGACCACTCGAATAAGTTTGCCTTGGGGATGGTTCTTTTGAAAATGCAGTCCCCGCAACACATCCTTTGCAGAGCGACTCATGTTTTCTTGCACAAAAGTGGGGGCTGTTAATCCTAGCCCCTCAAACAATTTGTCAAACTGAGATTGGCGAAAGGTTTCCATAAAAAAACCACGCTCATCACCGAAACGTTGGGACTCGAATAACAACACATCAGCAATAGCGGTAGAAATGAGTTTCATAATATCTCATGGTAAAAAAACGCGAAAAATAACTAAAGTACAGCAAAAGAAAAACTCGGTGCTAATGTTCAGCAACGAGAGCAACAGTGGCCATCATTAAAATAACACCCATTAAGCACCTTTGCTGCTCGTTATATTTGCATCCTATTATATTTGCATTACTCTAGTTTAATCCATGGAAGGGTATATCCAAATGGCTTGTGTATAAATACGGAGATAAAAAATGCAAATAATCCATCACGGTGCAGTCAACGGAGTCACTGGCTCTTGCCATCAACTTGATATCAACACTCAGTCGAGCATTCTGATTGACTGTGGATTATTTCAGGGCGCTGAAACCGCAGGCAAAAGCGCTATTGAACAACTGCCGATAGAGTTCGAACTCAGCAATATCCAAGCGCTAATTGTGACTCACTGCCATATCGACCATGTTGGCAGAATACCTTACCTGCTTGCAGCAGGCTTTAACAAACCTATCTACGCCACCGTGGCCACAGCAGCGCTACTGCCAATGGTTATTGAAGACGCACTCAAAATTGGTGTGACCCAAAACCACCGTATGATAAAGCTCTACTTAAAAAAACTGCAACAACTCATCACACCGATTGAATATAATCAATGGTTTGCCTTAGAGCTTAACTCCCCTCTCAGCACCAACGCAGTGAATCACGCGAAGCCAGACCATCAAGCCAATACCTATAACCAAGCCAAAGCAAAGTTTAAACCTGCGGGTCATATTCTTGGCTCCGCCTATGTAGAGATAGAGCTATCCAATAGTGCTGCCTCTAAAAATAAGCACACAAATAAGAACAAAGACAAGAGCCAAAACAACAGCCAGAACAAAGCTAAGCACAGAGTGGTATTTTCCGGCGATTTAGGGGCGACTAATACTCCGTTGCTTGCAAGTCCCAAAAGCCCTTATAGAGCGGACACTTTAGTTATAGAGTCCACATACGGCGATAAGAACCATCAAGGACGTAAACAGCGGAGCGAGAGTTTAAGAAAGGTAATAGAAAAGTCTGTTGCAGATAATGGCGTGGTACTTATCCCAGCCTTTAGTATTGGCCGAACACAAGAGTTACTTTATGAACTAGAGCAGCTGATCCATCAATATCAGCATAAGAATGAGATGTGGCAACATATTGAAGTGATTATTGATTCGCCAATGGCCGCAAAGTTTACCGAGCACTACCTACAGTTTAAAGCGCTGTGGGACAACGAAGCTAAACGTAAGCTCACTCAACACCGGCACCCGTTAGACTTCGAGCAGCTTTATACCGTCGGCAGCCATCAAGAGCACCTAACAACAATAGATTACCTTTGTAAACGCAATAAACCGGCGATAGTCATTGCCGCAAGTGGTATGTGTACTGGTGGAAGAATTCAAAACTATTTAGCGAGACTGCTAAGTAATCCTACGACCGATATCATATTTGTAGGTTATCAAGCACAAGGAACAACAGGACGAGAGATCCAAACCTACGGACCTCGCGGAGGTTACTGCACCATAGATGGCAAGAAAATCGCCATTAAAGCCGGAATCCATACCGTCAGTGGCTATTCAGCCCACGCAGACCAACACAACCTAATTAACTTTGTAAAAGGCATGCGCGTTAAACCAACACTCATCCGCATAGTCCACGGCGATAACGAAGCTAAAGCAGCACTCGCCGAGGAATATAAAAAACTACTCCCCAATGCGAAAATCGAAATAGGTGCGAGCGGAGAAGGAACAAGTTGAGAAGGAACAAGTTGAGAAGGTGATAATCGGTTAAGAGCCGATTTAAAGCCGGATAATGCTGAGACGATAGAAGCTGAGACGATACAGGCTGAGATCTACAAACCAAAACGAAGCAAACCAAGACGGTTCGAGCTAAGACGGAGTAAGCCGAGACGATGCAAACCAAGAATACACACAACGTTCAACCTTACAGTCTTTTCTTTTCCGAGCTTTTATCTAAGATTTTAACCGTCTTGGCTCTACCGGATCTGAATCGGTCTTAAACCTGCTTTTAATCATCTCAGCTTTTATCGGCTCTAAACCGGCTCTAAACCAGCCCCTAACCTGCTTCTAACCAATTTTTACCCCTTTAAAAACAAAAAAGGCCAACTCTAAGAATTGGCCTTTAAATAAACTTGAGGACGAATTAAGAAACTAACGGGATAACTTTTGCAGTTTCTTTTATAGAATCCGTCTCTCTTTCTGACACACCTTGTTGCCATACCAAATCGCAGATACCGTCAGTTGGATTAAAGCCTGTCGGCGTAGTAAGCAAAATATCGCGAATCACTTCGTGTTGGAATGCATGACAAGCTTTATCAAGTCTGTCCAATATTAGAGAATATTCACTCCAATCTAAAAATGACTCATTAGCCGTCATAATACGTTCGTGCTCGGTCCCGGTAACATCATCACCAATAAGTAACTCTTCGTAGAGCTTTTCACCTGGACGTAAACCGCTAAACTCAATCGCTATATCACCATCTGGATTAACCTCGTTTCTCACTTCAAATCCACTCAAGCGGATCATCTTCGAGGCTAAATCTACAATTTTTACTGATTTTCCCATGTCTAAAACAAAAACATCACCCCCTTTACCCATAGCACCCGCCTGAATAACAAGTTGCGATGCTTCTGGAATCGTCATGAAAAAACGAGTGATTTCAGGGTGAGTAACAGTAACAGGGCCACCATTAGCGATTTGATTTCTAAATAAAGGGACTACAGAACCTGATGAACCTAGAACGTTACCAAAGCGAACCATGCAAAAACGAGTGTGCTTATTTTCTTTAGCGAAAGCTTGCAATACCAATTCAGCCATACGTTTAGTGGTGCCCATGACATTAGTTGGGCGAACTGCTTTATCTGTAGAAATTAAAACAAATGTTTCGACCTTGGCAGCAATTGCAGCTCTTGCGGTATATAGAGTCCCGAACACATTATTTCGAACCCCTTCCACTACATTGTGCTCAACGAGAGGTACATGCTTGTAGGCAGCTGCGTGGTAGACCGTTTGAACGTTAAAAGACTCCATCACAGCTTGAATTCGATTCTCACGCTGGACCGATCCCATCAGAGGGAAAATAGGTACATCTAAATTAAGTTCTAAAGCAATCGTCCTTAATTCCCTCTCTATCGCATATAAAGCGAATTCTGAGAGTTCAAACAAAACCAATTTAGCAGGTGATTGCTTTATAATCTGGCGACAGAGTTCAGAGCCAATAGAACCTCCAGCTCCGGTTACCAGAACAACTTTGTTGGTAATATTGGCAGACAGAAGATCCTCACGAGGAGAGATCGAGTCCCTTCCAAGCAAATCCTCAATCTCAACTTCTTTAATATCACTGTATAGCTTTTTGCCGTTCACCAAATCAGCCATCGCGGGGATAGTGAGCACTTGAACAGCCAAAGATTCGAGTGTTAACAAAATATTCTGACGCTTACTCCTACTAGCACTTGGGATCGCTAATAGCACTTTAGTGGCTGACTTTTGCTTTATCAGTTTGCGAATAATTGAAGGTGAATGAACATGCACCCCTTGAATAACCGTTCCATGCAAACTTTCATCATCATCGACAAACGCAAAAGGATGATATTCATGGCTCTGCACTAAGGAGCTTAATAGTTGACGCCCACTAACACCCGCGCCGTATATAATCACAGGTTCGCCGACACGCTTGATCCCTGTGCCGACCAACGAGCGAACCATTGCTCGTGAACCACCAATAAAGACCAGCGCGAAAGCCGCGTAAATGAGGGGGAAAGTCCGAGGTATATTGGCTTCAGTATAAAATGCAACCAACACCAGCGTTATCGTCGATACAATAACACCAGAAGCTATAGCGATCAGCGCTTGCAAGCCCATATAACGTAATACCGCACGATAGAGGCCAAACTTAGCAAACACAAATAGACTCACAGGCACAACAAATAATAAAACAAGCCAGTAACCACTATCCGACAAGACAGAAACATCATCTAAACGAACTAATAAGGCAGTCCAAAAAGCAAAGATTAAAAATAAAGAGTCAACCGTCAAGCTCACCATACGCTTTTGAGCACGAGGTAAAGTAAATATGCCTTGCAAAAAGTCCATTTTCCGCCCCAAGTTCATAAATTTCATATTATAAGAGATCTTAAAAAAGATTTATGCTGTTATATAGCATAGACAATGCAGGCGATTTTAACATAATCGTTGTTATACATATACTCATTTAGCAGTACCCGACTAGAGTTCACCTCGGGTCATACCCTTTAACGTATGGTGTTTTTGATTCATATAGTGAAATTTACTAAGCATAATATCTTAAATAGACAATTCTTCTCTAGTATGAATATAAAGAACAGGAATTATCGAAGGTAAATTAACCACATTATAACGGCCAAGATAGAGCTGATGGGGGAATATTTTGACCAGGAGCATACACTGCCCACTTTAGTCATTACTTAAAGGCATAAAAAAACCAACTCATGCTAAGTTGGTTTTTAGTTTTAGAAAAGCTAACTAGAGTAATCCACTCACAAGTTTTTTAAATTCATTACCGAGTTTTTTATCACGAAGTCCATACGCAACAAATGCCTTCATATAACCTAGTTTGTCACCGCAATCATGTGATTCGCCGGTCATATGGAATGCTTCAACGGTATCTTGTTCAATGAGCATATCAATAGCATCAGTTAGCTGTATTTCACCACCCGCACCCGCTGGTGTTTTGGCTAATAAAGCCCATATTTTCTCTGATAATACATACCGTCCCACGACAGCGAGGTTGGACGGTGCGACATCGACAGCAGGCTTTTCAACCATTGCAGTAATTTCAGCCACCTCACCAGGAGCAAGATCAACTCCAGCACAATCTGCAATACCGTATTTATTCACTTCATTCTTTGGGACTGGAGCAACCATAATTTGAGTAGCAGAACTCTCTTTATAACGCGCTATCATCGCAGTTAAATTATCAGTCTTTTGATCAGCTGTATACTCATCTAGAATAACATCAGGCAATACCACTGCAAACGGATGCTCACCGATGCAAGGTTTAGCACATAATACCGCGTGACCTAACCCTTTAGCCTCACCTTGACGCACATGCATAATGGTCACGCCTTTAGGGCAAATAGACTGCACCTCTTCAAGCAACTGACGCTTAACACGCTTTTCTAACGTCGACTCAAGTTCGTAAGATGTATCAAAATGGTTTTCAATCGCATTTTTACTCGCATGCGTAACCAAAATAATCTCAGTAACCCCTGCCGAAATACACTCATTCACAATGTATTGAATCAGCGGCTTGTCAACGATCGGTAGCATCTCTTTAGGAATAGCTTTTGTCGCAGGCAACATGCGTGTACCCAAACCCGCAACCGGAATAACAACTTTCATAAATGATCCAAAAACATGTAATTATATTAAGTAAGTTTTGACTGTTAGCTATCAATGAAGGCAGTTTGAATAAAGACCCAAACGGTAGGAAATAAACTAAAAGCAAAACAAAGGAAAAAGCTTGATGAGTCAGTTGATCTCGTCTAAAAACATTCTTGAGACTAAAAGACCAACTGAGATTGCAATTAAATTAACAGCTTAAACTTCAATTTCAAATAAAAATTTCTATTTATTATAAAACTCGCGGTACCATTTTACGAATTCTGCAACACCTTCTGTTACGCCTACTTTAGGTTTATATCCCGTAGCTTCAAATAAGTCAGCAACGTCAGCATAAGTTTGGTACACATCACCAGCCTGCATCTCTCTAAAGTTCTTCTTAGCTTTAATGCCCAATTCATCTTCAATGGCCTTTACAAAGCCCATTAAGTTAATAGGTGAACCATGGCCTATGTTATAGATAGAGTATGGAGCTGAACTTGTCGCAGGAGAACCTTTCTCCACAGTCCAAGTATTATCTCTACTTGGTATAACATCAGCAATACGAACGACACCCTCAACGATGTCATCTACATGGGTAAAGTCACGCCACATATCTCCATTGTTATTAATGTCTATTGTCTCACCATCCAAAATCTTTTTAGTAAAGATAAACGGCGCCATATCGGGACGTCCCCAACTACCGTATACGGTAAAGAAACGTAAACCGGTTGTAGGTGTATCATACAAATGCGAATAGCTATGGGCCATCAACTCATTGGACTTTTTGGTTGCAGCATAAAGCGAAACAGGATGATCGACGCTGTCAGAAGTTGCAAATGGGGTTTTAGCATTTAAGCCATATACAGAGCTTGAGGATGCATACACTAGATGTTTCACTTCAGTGTGACGACAACCTTCTAAAATGTTCAAATGCCCAACAAGATTGGAATCAGCATAGGCTAGTGGGTTTTCAATCGAATACCTAACACCTGCCTGTGCCGCTAAATGAATAACGCGATCAAACAGCTCATTTTCAAATAACTGTTTAACCGCTACTCTGTCTGCAATATCCAGTTTAATTAATCGAAAATTATCATGTTCGATTCGTTTTAAACGTGCATATTTTAAATTAACATCATAGTAATCATTGATATTGTCAATACCAATAACTTCATGACCAGCGGAAGCTAATTTTTCTGCTACAGCACTACCAATAAAACCTGCTGCGCCTGTGACCAAATATTTCATATCATTATCTCAAAAAATTAATCTGAACCAAAAAGGTCACGAGTATATACTTTAGTTGCCACGTCACTAATCTCATCTACCATGCGATTTGATACAATGACATCGCATGATGATTTAAACTCATCTAAACTCTTAATAACCTTTGAATGGAAAAATTCATCTTCTTCAAGTACAGGCTCATAAACCACGACCTCAATCCCCTTCGCCTTAAGTCGCTTCATAATCCCCTGAATACTAGAAGCTCTAAAATTGTCAGAACCTGATTTCATGATCAAGCGATAAATACCAACGCGCTTAGGGTTACGTTTCAAAATACTATTAGCAATAAAATCTTTACGAGTGGTGTTGGCGTCAACAATCGCACCAATTATACTGTTAGGTACATCTGCATAATTGGCACGTAGTTGCTTAGTATCTTTAGGTAAACAATAACCACCATACCCAAAAGAAGGGTTATTGTAATGCGAACCGATCCGAGGGTCTAAACCTACACCTTCAATTATTTGTCGGGAATCTAAGCCATGACTTTCAGCATAGGTATCTAACTCATTAAAATAAGCTACTCGCAGAGCAAGATAAGTATTTGAAAACAACTTTACAGCTTCCGCTTCAGTCGAGTCGGTAAACAAAACTTCAATATTTTCTTTTAATGCACCTTCAACTAATAGGTTAGCAAATACCTCAGCACGCTCAGAACGCTCACCGACTATAATTCGCGACGGATGCAGATTATCATACAACGCTCGGCCTTCTCGTAAAAACTCAGGTGAGAACATAATATTGTCACAGCCGAATTTTTCTTTCACCTGCTTAGTATAACCTACTGGTACCGTCGACTTAATGACCATTACCGCATTAGGGTTAATCGAGATAACATCTTTTATTACTGCTTCAACTGAAGAGGTATTAAAGTAGTTAGTTTCTACATCGTAATCCGTTGGGGTGGCAATGATCACGTACTGTGCATCGGTATAAGCCAACTTTTTATCAAGCGTAGCGGTAAAGTTAAGCGTTTTATTTGCCAAAAAATCTTCGATTTCCGTATCCGCGATAGGTGATCTTTGCTTATTTAACATATCTACTTTTTCAGGAATAATATCGACCGCAATCACTTCATGTTTCTGAGATAGCAACATTGCGTTTGATAATCCAACATAGCCAGTTCCGGCAACTGCAACTTTCATTATTTTTAATTCCAACTATTTAAATATTCTAAAACATTATTTAGGTTCAACCGCATCACCACTGCCACTGCCAGTAGCCGTCATGATGATATATTTGAAGTAATCTTTAATGGTCAGAGTATCAATCATCTTCTTGTCGGTTTTTGCCAGCAGCTGAGGGGTAGACATATCTATGTTTTGTACTTGTGCTAAACCCGTCACTCCTGGCAACACATTATAAACACCAAGTGCATCACGCTCTTCAATTAACTCTTCTTGGTTAAACAGGTTTGGTCGCGGGCCAACTAAACTCATTTCCCCCTTTACCACGTTAATAAGCTGCAGCAGTTCATCAATTTTAGTTTTGCGGAGAAAATTTCCAAACTTGGTAATAGATGCATTATTTGCAAGGTGGCTGGCTACTGACTTAGTATCAACCGACATAGTGCGGAATTTAATAAGTTTAAAAGGACGCTTATTTCTACCAACTCGCTCTTGTATAAAGATAGGAGAACGGGTGTCAAAATAACCAATAACGAAAACAATAAGTAAAATTGGAAATGTAGCGAGCAGCCCCAGAAAAGCGATGACGAAATCGAGGATACGGATTAAAATATTTTTCATGAATTAATGACTTCTCTTATTTAAATTATGGCTTTCAATAAAAGCATTGGCTGTTTTTTTCATGCTTTCAGTACAATTATAGGGTGGCTCCCAGTTTAACATCTCTTTAGTTTTGGATATATCAACTTGTAATGAACCGCATAAACGTTGCGATATAGCTGGTTTACCAATCAATTTACTCACCAAACCGAACCATGAGATAGGAATAGGTATTAAACGCTTCGGTGCATTTAATGCTTTTGCCATGTTTTCTAATAAACCTGTAGTTGAGATATCTTCATCATCTGAAACTAGAAAAGTTTGATTCCCTGCATTTGGATGATCTACACAAGTAACAATCAGATCAACAAGGTTGTATACTGATACCAAGCTACGCTTATTCTGTTTAATGCCACCCAATGGTAAAGGTAGCCCAATATTTACCCATTTCATCATAAAAGCAAAATTAGCTTTAACCCCTGGGCCATAAACTAATGGAGGACGAATAATCACAACTTCCATTTCTGTTTCTTTTGCTATCCTACGCAAACCAACTTCAGCTTCCTGTTTACTTAATCCATAAGGATCTGTAGGAATAAAGCTATCATCAGGTTTAAAAGGCTTACCTAATTCTGTAGATTCGCCATTAACTTTAATTGAGCTAATAAAAATAAAACGTTTCACACCTGCAGCAGCAGCTTGCCGTGCAAAATTGAGTGTGCCGTAGGTGTTTACTTCTCTAAACTCTTCTAAAGGGTTAGTAGAGTTGTCATTCATAACATGTACACGGGCAGCACAGTGTATAATCTGAGAAACTAACTTCATGGAGGTAGGGTAAATTGTTCGGTCGTTAATATTTAATTTTACAAAGTTATTATTAGCCACACAAGAAGGCTTTTTTCTTCCCCAAACGACAACATCATTAACCTTTAGTAATTCAGCTAATAGCTTTTTTCCTAAAAAACCTGTAGAACCTGTAACTGCAATCATTTTAACTCCTAGGATCCAACTTACTAGCAATAGCTACTAATTTCACCTGTAAAAACTGAGGTAGCATAGCTCTAATTAATGGATATAAAAGCCCCAAAAACGCTAGCAATCTAGGATCATATTTACAGACAGCTTTGAAGCCTATTCGAGCACGATTTATTCCAACCATTACAGTATTTTTTTTGTATGCATTATCTGGTATCCGATACTGGATTAATGTTTTGGGAATATTTGCAAATACAGCATTGTTATTAGCTGCTCGAATCCAGAGCTCATAATCATCCTGTCTGTGGGGGGCTGTTTCACTGTAGCTACCAATCTCTAGAATTTTTGCTTTTCTGAACATTACGGATGGGTGGATAATCGGGCAAGCCCAAATATTTTTCAAAATATCATCATGTGAAATAGGCACTTTTCTAAGCCCTAATATTTTACCAGACTCAGAAATATCTTCTGAAAAGGTTCCAACAATATCAACATTTTCATTCAAGGTCATGAATTTTACTTGTTCTTCAAATCGGTAGTAGGTCGATATGTCATCAGTATCCATACGAGCAACTAAATCATAGTTGCAAAAAGAAAGACCATAATTTAGCGCTTTCGATAAACCAACATTATGTTGTAATGGAAAAACTTTAATATTGAGTAATTCAGCCCAATCATTAATAACTTGATGCAATTCAAAACTAACTTCACCATCTAAAACCAAAACGACCTCATCAGCTCTTAACTTCTGCTCATACAGACTAGTTAAGCACAAATTTAGGTGATTTGATTTCTCGGCATGATATAAAGAAATTAAGACACTAAACGGTGTAACACTCATTAAATACCCATCGTTTTCATTAATAAAACATTGTAAATAGACTGATAATTATTTGACATTATTTCTGCACTTAAATGGTCATATATTATTTTCTTACTAGCGACACTCATCACTTCATAATCTTCAACTATTATTCCTTTAATTTTATCCACCAACTCATTTATATTATTTATTTCAAAAAAAAGTGATGATGATTTATTGAATTGAGCGATCTCTCTGTGTGGAGGAATATTTGACAATATACAAGGGACACCACAAGCCATGGCTTCAAGAACAGTATTGGGGAGTCCTTCCGCTAACGAAGCAGATATAAAATAGTCACTAGCACCTAGATACTCATCTACATTAGCCACTTTACCAACGAGTTCTATGTCTTGAAAATCTAAAATTTCTTTTTCACACTCAGCGTAAAGATGACCATCTCCTAAAAATAATAATTTACTATTTTCTAGATTTGCTTTTTTAAATGCTTTAATAATAAGTAAAGGGTCCTTTCGATTAGATAAATCTCCGACTGAAATAAAAACTCTTTTACCTACATTAATACCAAGCTTTTCTCTAAGTGATTCTTTATCCAAATTCAAAAATCGGTCTAAATCAGTACCATTCTGAAGATGGCATATGTCATATTTATGATTTTCCATCAACATATTAGAAGTAGATAAAGAAACAACTCTAGGCTCATCTACCTTTTTTAGAGAATTGAGATGAAATTTAGCCATTAAATTTCCTTTTATTTTCCCATAAGTCATAGGGTAGTCATAAAAAGGGTAGTTTCTAAGCGTAGCTACTTTGGGTATTTTTAGACTGCCAACCAAACTATCAGCCCGCAAACCTTGAGAATGCACCAAATCTATTTTATTTTCTCGTATAAATTTATTAAGACTTGATTTTGCAAAAAAAACCCCTGCTATTCTAGACAGATTTAATGTTTCAACTCTTACACCTAAACCATCAGTGAAGTGACTTTTAATGCTATCATTTTCAAGTTCTTCAGAAAGTGTCAAGACGATAGGTGTATATCTTGATTTATCTAGATACTTTATAATATAAGATAATTGATTAGTCGGCCCACACCTTTTCAGTGTGCTAACTAGATATAATATTTTTTTCATTTACTTCCTTAAAAAATTGACAATTCATATGGGTACCGCCCAGATTTTATAAATAAATTTAAGTATAAAGTTATAAATGCATAAAGAATTATCACTGTTGTTACCAGTATTTTTTGGCGAAATATGGTTACAAAATATGGTATAAGTATAACTTCTACCATTGCAAAAAAGGTAGAAATCCTTGCTGCTATAACGCCTAAGTCCCAAAATGCGAGTCTTATTCCAACGGCAAGTAAGTAAAACAAAACTAAAGTTGCAAAGTAAGGCACCTTTTTTTCTAATCGTTCCCAAAAAATGAGTATAAATATCAGTACAAAAGAATTTTTCACATTGGTTACATCAAAAAAAGACACTGCGTTTGCATAACTACCATTGGCGGTATAACTGTGGAGTTTACTGGCAAAAAAACCTCCTCCAGGGACTACAGAAAGAGCAATTTGCGATATACCAATAGCCCCCATTAAGAAAGATAAAATATAAGCAATTAAGACCCTTTTTCTTGTAACCTTTATGAAGCTTAATATATATGCAACAGCCACTGATAACGACGCGACATGGAAAACACTAGCAAAAAAAAGTGTAAGCCATATTTTCATATGCTCTTTTTTGTGAATTTGAGCAATTAAGAACAAACATATAGCGGCAGCTACAGCTGAACGAATTTGATTCATATCTCTATAAAGATAAGTATGAACAAAGAAAAGCAGAAAAGTTAAAAAAACGTACTTTGAATAGCGTTTATAGTTATATGCCGCAATACCAACAGAAAGTGATGAAATGACAAAAAACAAAACAATATAACTATCAGTAAAAACCCTTATAACACTATTTATAAGAACATAACCAGGCTCCATAAAGTGTTCACTGATATCATAAACATAACTTCCAAAAACCCATTGATATAGATCCGGCGTTCTTTCCAAAAAAAAGTTGTAATATGATATATCATCAGCTCCAACTCCATTTTTTCGTAAGCCAGCAAACAGAACCAATAACAAAGAACAATAAATGAAAAAGAATAACTTTTTTTCCTTCAAACCTTTTATGAAATGAGAAAAAGAAAGAATTGATAACATTATAAATATAAACACATATGGGAACACTGCGTCGTCCTATAATTACGGAAGGGTAGAAACACTCATTTAATAACACTTCGCCCAAACCGATAAACAGAGCTATAGCTTCTTCCTTTTAAGGAATTAATACAATCTACCCAACCTAAATCATTATTTTCTTTTTCAGCTTTAATGTTGTATTTATCCGCAAAAATCGATAGCGAAACCATCCAAGACACTCTTTCATCAAGCCTATCCGCACTCTCTGATTTAGACTTATACCAGTATGACTTTAAAGAGTTAATAGAATATGGGTTAAATAAGTTCAAACTTTCTAACACTCCTGAATTTAATGCTGTATTTACAATGTCGGAGCATTCGTTTCGTAACCAAATTCCATATTTATTATAAGCTGAGGGTATGTTGTCTAAAGCATTACCGACACCTGGATAAATCTTACCATCTCTTGCCCAGGGGATATTTAATAAATCACCTGGTAATATTTTCAATAATTCCACATACACATAGTCAGTTCTACACTTAGGGTCCAGAGACCACATATAATTAAAAACAGAAGGTTTAGTAAAAATTTGATACAGAGGGACACTATTATCTATAATACTCATACATGCACCAAGTTGCCTTCTCATGTAATGACATTGTCTTTCTATCTCAAAATGCTGCCAATCTTGTTGACGAGGAAAAAGCTTATGGTATTTTTGAAGTTCTATCTGAACCTCTACACCGAACTGTTTTCTCACTGATGAGGAGATAAGCCCAAATTTATCGAAGTCGTTACTCAATAAACCAGAAAGGTCCTTAACTTTAGTGCCTGAATACTCTGCTCTACCAACACTATCTCCGTAACTAGCTGCTATGATACCATCAATACCCTTAGTTTTTGCAACGCTATTCATTGCATGCAAATGTAAAGGTGAAAATTCTGCTCCCATATCTGCAGCTAAATGAATGTTTTCAATTAAACTTTCAGCTGAAAGGGGGAAATGTAATGATTCCCAAGAAAATTGTTTAGCGATTCTTCGTGCGTAAACAACATCCCTAGTAGATTCAACGCCCCAAGTTAAACAAACGACATCACCAGAAAACGCCCCAGACTCCTGGAGTTCTCGTAACAGACCAGCAACTACACGGCTATCCATCCCACCAGAAAGAAGAATTCCAACAGTATTTTTTCCATCAACAAAACTTAAAACCTCTTCTAACAGAAGATTTTTCAAATTGCAGGCTATTTGACTCTGACTTTTATCTAGTTTTCCATGAGATGGTAATTCACAAGGGATAAAATCTTGTTTTAAATAATCAAAACAATGCATCCAAGGCTCTTTTCTAATGCCATCAACCATTGTGTTATCGCCAACAATGTAGTTTTTCATCATAACGCTAAGAACTGACGATGGCTGGATGAAGTTTTCTTTATTCGGATGTAACAGATCAGTTATTTTGCTATAACGATTAACAATATCATTTGTTTGGTAATATTTATAAGCTTTACCCAATGGCTCTAATTTCATTCCAGTCCCCTCCACTCTAATTATGTCCATGTTTTCAAAAACTGATTGGCAACTATCACATGAGAGTGAACATCTTCAGCATATTGCCTTGATTTATAACCTATATCGGTTATTAAGTGTTTATTTGCAAGAATGCGCTCGAGCGTCTTAAAAATATCATCTACATTCGCGTCTATTGGTATCAAAGGTGAATCTTCCAAACCAAATTCATTTAAACATTCAGTCTCCCCTCCACCGACACAAACCTTACCTAACGCTAAGTTATAAACTGAATTCATTCCGTATGAAACCGAATAGGTTTGGTCAATTATCACGTTAGCACGCGCTGTCACCTTCAAATATTCAGCTAATGGTAAATTCCCCACAATGTGTATTTCAACATCATTGGGATATTTTCTCTTAAGTTTTTCCATCGCATCTTTAATTAAATGACTGCCCTTTTCTGCTGCTCTAGTTACACCATGACAAAAAACAACTTTCCCGTGACAGATATTATCCCTATACATCACTTTATTTATATTCATCGGGATTGGAATTGTCTTTTTTTGTTTTTGGTAATTGATATCCCTATACCCTTGAGCATACTCATACATTATTGGGATATAACCATCAATAACATCTAGTAGGTAATCATTGAAACTGCGCCCACTTGTAGAAAGGCTCCATTCAGATTTAACTCTTTTTATTACCTCTTGATAGTGCTGAGGGTACTTAAATCTTTCTTTTAAGAATTGAGCAATTGCAGTATTTTCTGTTGAGCCACCGGCTCCAAGTAAAAATGTTTTACTATTATTCTCGGTAATAAACTTCAGAAAGCTTTTATTTATGCCCAATTTTGTCGGTAATATAACAGGTGATACTAATTGTACTGCATCATAGCCTTCAAATTGTCGATATACCTTTGAAACATTATATAAACGTTCAATTTTCCCCCCGAGCCCTTTTTTAGCACTTCCCCAGTTAATATCGGAGGGTATCTGTTTCCAACCATCTCCGCCAGAGGCTGTAACTACATCTACGCCTATTTCTAATAAGCCTTCAGACAAGTTTTTGTGGAATCCACTGTATTCCCCTAGCAATAATACCTTCATTTTTTAGCGCTCTCTTTTTGCGAAACATATACTCTAAATCAGTACTAGGAGATTAATATAATTATCAAACAGGGCCAAACTAGGCCGACAACCCAAATATTTAAAAAATGCGTTCTGTGAAAGCTATTTTTTATCAACACAGAACATAGTTAGATGGCTCATACCTGTTTTCGAGGTGGCTAACCCGTTAGGTTTATTACCCCTCTCAAACACCTGATAAAAAATAGCTATGATCAATCATCTACCCTGTACTGATTTACAGCATCTATCACCGAACTGATATCTGACTCGCTCATTGTTGGGTCAACTGGTAAGGATAAAACTTGGCGATGAATTTTTTCTGTCAATGGTAAGTCAATATTATTCCATTGCTCATAAGCCAATTGCTTATGAGGAGGAATAGGGTAATGAATCAAAGACTGGACATCCTTCCCTTGTAAATATTTTTGTAATCCGTCTCTGTCACTGCATTGGACAACAAAAAGATGCCAAACGTGGGAATCAACGTCTCCAACCGTAGGCAGTTTTATTTTTGAATTCGTAATTTCATTTAAATAACGACTGGTAATATACTGCCTTTGCTTTGTTTCGGCTTGTAAATAGGGCAATTTAACGCTCAACATGGCGGCTTGTATTTCATCTAATCGACTATTAACTCCTTTGTAAATATTTTCATACTTAATTTTTGAACCATAATTGCCAAGCGCTTTTATAGTATCAGCTAACTCTTGATCATTTGTAGTAACGGCACCTGCGTCGCCTAAAGCGCCTAAATTTTTACCTGGATAAAAACTAAAAGCTGCTGCATGCCCCCAAGCACCACATTTTTTACCTTGGATCATTGCACCATGAGACTGAGCGCAATCCTCGAGAACTAAAAGGTTATTAGTTCTCGCAATTTCCATAATTTCATCCATAGGTGAAATCTGGCCATACAGATGTACAGGTAAAATCACCCTAGTCCTATTAGTAAGAGCCGCTAGAATATTTTTACTATTTAAGTTAAAAGTGTCTTCGTCGGGCTCAACTAAAATAGGTTTCAAACCATTTTCTGTTATAGCTAAGATGGAAGCTATGTATGTATTAGCTTGAACAATAACTTCATCACCAGTCTCCAATTTCCCAAGCTCCATCCAGGCTCTTAGCGTCAAAGTTAATGCATCTAACCCATTAGCTACCCCAACAGCATGTTTAACCTCACAATAGTCTGCAAAACCCAGCTCAAAGCATTTAAGTTCAGAACCTGAAATATACCAACCAGAATCTATAACCCGACTACAAGCATCTTTAAGCTCTTGTTGGTATTGTTGATTTATTTTTTTTAAATCTAAGAATTTAATCATATTGATATACTCTTTAGGAGTATCACCTTTATAAATAGAACTGAAATAGCTAAAACGAATAATAAATTTTTTTAAACAGGGGGTTAAGAATGTATACGATTAACTATGCCCACTTTATTATTGATGCTCCATATGCCCAACCAGAGCCTACGGCTGCAAACAATATAATATCTCCCTTTTTAATTCTCCCAGACCTATGCATTTCATCTAAAAGAATAGGTATAGTTCCACCACTAGTATTTGCATACTTGTCCATATTGGTCATTACCTTATCAAACGGCAAACCAATAATTTCAGCTGTTTTCTGTAAAATCCTTATTGATGGTTGATGAGGAATCATTAAATCAATATCATCAACTTTCAGACCTGTGTCTTCTAAAACCTGATTAATCGCTTTAGGCAATGCTTTAGTCGCAGTATCGAATACTGCCTGACCATTCATTTGGAAAAAATGTAAACCTTGTTCAACCGTTTCTTGAGTTGTGGGTATTTCAGAACCACCTGCTGGAACAGTAAAATTAAACTTTCCCGAACCATCTGTATATAGTCTAGTGGCGAGAAACCCTTCAGTCTCTTTTGTATTTGTTAGCACTGCAGCACCTGCTCCATCACCGAAGAAAACTGCATCACGCCTTGTCCAGTCAGTAATTTTTGAAAATGTGTCAGCACCAATTACTAGTACATTGTCATATACACCCGAGGATATGAAAGCAGAAGCAACGGACATCCCATATAGAAATCCGCTGCAAACAGCCGAAATATCAAAGGCTACAGCGTTAGACGCTGAAATTTTATCTTGAACAATTGCAGCAGTAGACGGCGCAGGTCTATCGGGTGTCGCTGTAGCAACTATAATTAAGTCAATATCATCTTTAGTTAAGCCTGCATTATCTATTGCGCTTAGCGCTGCTTTTGAAGCTAAGTCACTAGTGCATTCGTCCCCTTTAACTATTCTTCGTTCTTTAATGCCTAAATTTTTTTCTATCCAGTCTGGTGTTGTAGATACCATTTTAGACAGTTCTTCATTTGTTAAAATATATTCAGGAGTATAAGACCCTGTACCTAAGATCTTTACATTTCGAACGATTTGTTTCATTTTATTTTACCTAATTTATTATCAAACTTTTCCATTAAAAATTGCGCAGCATTTAAAGGTGTTATTTTACTATCAATAACTTGACGCTCAATTGACTCGCAATCTTCATTATTCAATACTTCTTTCACTTTAATGTCTATCATTTCATGAACAATAGACCACATCCAATTCTTATTTTGTTTTGCACGTTTCTGATTGATATAGCCTGAATTCTCACCAAAGATCCAATATTCACAAATTAAATCCCAAACAGCATCTATATTAATATTCTCAATTGCTGAGCATGTTTGAACTCTTGGTTTCCAAATAGCTTGGGAATTTAAAATAGAAAGTGCGTTTTCGTATTGTAATTTTGATAGGTTAGCGGAAGTTTCATTAGTGCCATCACACTTATTTACTACAACAGAGTCAGCTAATTCAATAATCCCTTTCTTAATACCCTGAAGTTCATCCCCGGAATTAGGCAACCCCAAAACAAGAAAAAAATCAACCATATTAGCTAATTGAAACTCTGATTGTCCAACTCCTACAGACTCAACTAAAACAACATCATATCCTGCAACTTCACAGGCTAATATAGTTTCTTGTGTTTTGCTGGCAGCCCCGCCAAAAAATCCTAATGAGGGGCTTGTCCTGATAAATGCATTCACCTCTTTTGAAAGTGAGTTCATCCGAGATTTATCTCCGAGTATACTCCCTCCATTAATAGGTGAACTAGGGTCTATTGTTATAACTGCAACTTTTTTATTCAAGCCAATTAAGTACATACCTAAAGCTTCGATAAAGGTAGATTTTCCAACGCCAGGTATTCCTGTAATACCAACCCTTATACTGCTACCAGAATATGCAAAAATATTCTCAAGAATTTTTTGAGATAATAGTTTATCTTCAGGAAGAGTGCTTTCGATAAGAGTTATAAGTTTAGATAACACGCGCCTATTCCCAGATCTTAACTGTTGAACATCAAATATAGATTCCAACTATTCATACCTAATATTTGTTGTTTCATTAATACAATCAATTACAGCTCTTGCAGCCAAAGGAATTTTTGTCCCTGGGCCAAATATGCCTTTGACGCCTATATCTTCCAAAAACTTATAATCTTGTTTGGGGATAACACCGCCAACAACGATAATAATATCCGTTGCCTCTAATTTTTTTAATGCCTCGAACAATTCAGGTACAAGCGTCATATGGCCTGCGGCTTGTGATGAAACCCCAATAATATGAACATCGTTTTCAATAGCTTGGTTTGCAACCTCGTCTGGAGTAGAGAATAGAGGTGACAAGTCTATATCAAATCCAACATCAGCAAATGCAGAAGCTATAACTTTTGCACCTCTATCGTGACCATCCTGGCCCATCTTGGCGACAAGCATTCGTGGCCTTCTGCCATGTTTCTCTTTAAACTTATCAATATCAGCACTTATATCCAACCAGTTTTCATCATTTTGAAAAGCAGCTCCGTAAATAGCGCTGTTAATCTTAATCTCCGGTTGATAACGCCCCCAGACCTTTTCTATTGCAGAAGATATTTCACCAACAGTACAGCGACATCGTGCAGCTTCAATAGACAATGCTAATAAATTTCCTTCACCTGTTTGTGCGCATTGCGAAATATTATCTAAGGATTTTAATGCCTCTTGCTCATTTCTTTTATTTCTTAATTCTTTTAAGCCTTCAATTTGCATATTTCTTACTTGGTGATTATCTATTTCCAGCGCATTCACTTCAGTAGGAATATCGGAAATATGCTTATTAACACCAACGATAACATCTTCAACTTTATCAATCTTAGCCTGTTTTTTTGCTGCAGCTTGTTCTATTCTAAGTTTAGGCATACCGGTTTCAATTGCCTTTGCCATTCCCCCTAAACCTTCAACCTCTTGAATTATTCCCCAAGCTTTATCTGCCAATTCTTGAGTTAGAGTTTCCATAAAGTAAGAGCCCCCCCAAGGGTCAATTACATTTGTTATGCCAGTTTCTTCTTGTAAAATAATTTGTGTATCTCTAGCAATTTTTGCCGTAAATTCAGTTGGTAACCCGATAGCCTCATCAAGCGCATTAGTATGCAATGATTGAGTACCACCAAAAACAGCAGCCATGGCTTCTATAGTAGTTCTAGTCACATTATTATAAGGAGACTGCTCAGTCAGTGACCATCCAGAAGTTTGGCAATGTGTTCTCAACATACTTGATTTAGGGTTTTTAGGACTGAATTCATCTACTATTTTACACCAGAGCAAACGTGCAGCTCTCAACTTTGCAATTTCCATATAGAAATTCATTCCGATTCCAAAAAAGAATGATAACCTTGGAGCGAAAGAGTCGATATCTAGTCCTGAAGACAAAGCGGTTCTAATATAATCTTTACCATCAGCTAAAGTAAAAGCTAACTCTAATGCACCATCAGCCCCTGCTTCTTGCATATGATAACCAGAAATAGAAATAGTATTAAATTTTGGCATATTAACTGTGCAATACTCAATAATATCACCTACAATTTTCATTGACTGTTTAGGTGGGTAAATATAAGTATTACGAACCATGAACTCTTTCAAAATATCGTTCTGAATAGTCCCCGATAAATGTTCTTTAGAAACCCCTTGCTCTTCTGCTGCAACTATAAAGTTTGCTAATATTGGTAAGACCGCTCCGTTCATTGTCATTGAGGTAGAAACTTTATCTAATTCAATCCCATCGAAAAGAGTTTTCATATCCTCTACATGATCGATTGCAACCCCTGCTTTACCAACATCGCCCTTAACTCGTTCATGGTCAGAGTCATACCCTCGATGCGTAGCTAAATCGAAAGCAACTGAAATGCCTTGTTGACCTTCTGCTAGATTCTTCTTATAAAATTTATTTGATTCTTCAGCTGATGAAAAACCTGCGTACTGCCGAATTGTCCAAGGTCTTCCTGTATACATGCTAGGCTGCGTTCCACGTACATAAGGAGGATAACCAGGCAAAGTGTTTGAATATTTCAAATCGCTTGTATCAGCTTTAGTATAAAGAGCCTTAATATCAATTTCTTCTGGTGTTCTCCAGATAAACTCTTTGTAGGGGCTTGTTTTTGATTTAGACTTAATTAACTCCTGCCAATCAGCAAGTGTTGTATTTGTTCTTTTCGACATCATATGACTCTGAAAGTTATTTGGAATATATTTCTAACATAAAGGGAACACTGTTTTTTCTTTATGCTAATTAGAAAATGATAATATATGCCCAGCTTGCCCAAATTTAAAACCTAATGTCTCATAGGTATGAATAACAGCTCTGTTTGTCGATGCCGGATGAAAATATACGTAATCTGTGCCTTGTTCTTTCAGGTGATGGGTCATTTCAATAATTAGTTTCTTGTACCAACCTTTACAAGTTGTATTAGAAACAGCAGACAGTACCATTTGAGATGCATTGCAACCTAAATCTTCCCAACTACCTTTCAAATAATTTGCACTAACAAAAGCATCCGGTTGAGTGCTTTTTTCATTTGGAACTAATACAACATCAGCAAAACCTTTAATTGATTCTTCTACATAAGTCGCTAAAAACTTATCTGCTAAATTATTATCAATGGCGGGATCAGCATGTACACGGTCATATTCATTAACCATCATGCTAGCTACACGCTTTAAGTTAGGGATGTCATTTTGAGTCGCTTCGCGAACGTCAAAACGCTCACTTGTAAAGTTAGATATATTGGCACCATAGTAAGTTAACCTAGTTTCAATTAATTTAAATTTTGCTAAGGTTAATGCCTGTAATACTAGGATGTCTTCGCTAGGTATGAACGTAAAGCAGTATTGCCCATGTTCTTTAAAGAAAGATTTTTGAAAAAAAATAATAGCTGCTGCTAATAAATTAACATCACCATGGTCAAATAATATAGCTTGCAGTTTAAAAGTGGGCAGTTGAAAATATTCACTATCCCACTTTAGCTCTTTAACGATAAAGTAATGTATCTCATCTTCCACAATTATTTTTAAAAGTAAACTTTCGTTACTTTCCAACTCAGAGAACAAAGGTTCAAAGACTGTTTTATTCAAAAGTGTCGATGCATCCACATTTCTCAAAAAATTACACTGAGAATAAAAAAACATTTTATCTTTACGTTTTTCAAAAATAGCTTTTGCGTTGCTAATGTCTTCTACTTTATTGTTAACATTCATTATACAAGACCTGCAGACAAATCAATCGAAGTACCATTTAAATAATCTGTATCAATTATGTATTTAACTGTACTTAAAATATCTTTTGGTTGACCGAAACTTTTACTTGGAATTGAATTTAGAATTGCAGGATGAAATTTTTCCGGTACTTCACTGATCATACCAATATCAAAATATCCTAAATTGATATTATTGATAGTTATGCCTTTGGTAGCATTTTCAATGGCAATACTTTTAGCCAAGCCCGACAGTGCAGATTTTGAGGCTGCATATGCACTTGTTCCTGCTACCCCTTTTTGACCAACTACGGATGAAAAATTGATAATTCTACCGTAACCGTTTTCTCTCATTAAGGGTAAAGCACAGTGAATAGCATTAAATGTCCCAATTAGATTGACATTAATCACATTTTTCCATGCGTCTAAATCAGCTTTATGTGCTAAAGCTGAATAATTTATACCTGCACAATTAATTAAGATATTAGTGCCTGTCTCATCATGATTATTAGCGAGCCAATTTCCAACACTTTCAGGGTTGGTGATATCAACTTTTGATAACTGATCAGTAAATTTTGAATCTGGCACTGAGTTATTATATGTACCAACAACATTTAAACCTTCATTAGAAAAATGTTCAAATAGAAACTTACCTATGCCACGAGCCGCGCCGGTGATATAAATCATAATTATCCTTAAATTTTTTATAAATTAGCTATATTGAGTCTAAATGACTATTTTGCTAGTTGAATAAACTCGTCGTAGTTACGAATGTAATCACTCTCTTCGTAGCAGTCACTTGCTAATACAAGTAAAACACAATCATGACTGAAGTCATGCATTTCATGCCATTGCATCTTATCTATGAGTATTCCTTTAGTCTGATTATTCATTACGACTTCTTGCTTTTGAACACCGTCATCCATAATAAACTTGCAGCGACCAGTAATACAAATAGCAACCTGTTTTAATTGTTTATGAGCATGAAACCCTCTAGCAACACCAGAATCTGTTCCCGATATATAATACACTCGCTTGATATCAAAGGGGATATCTTTATGAGCTTCCAAAGCTACCAACCCACCACGTTTATCACCAAGCGATTTAAAGTCAATAATATTAATTAGACTCATACATTCTCCTTAACCATTTCAGCTAAGTAACAGCCATAGCTATTTTTCATCATAGGCTTTGCCAACTCTCTTATTTTAGAAGCTGTTAACCAACCATTATTGAATGCAATTTCTTCTAAACAGGCAATTTTATAACCTTGACGACGTTCTATGGTTTCCACAAACATTGCAGAATCTAATAGTGTTTCATGAGTTCCTGTATCTAACCAAGCAAAGCCACGACCGAGCAACTCCACATTAAGCAAGCCTTTATCCAAATAGGCTTGATTGATACTCGTAATTTCTAATTCACCACGTTCAGATGGTTTAACCTGTTTGGCAATTTCAACAACATCATTATCGTAGAAATAAAGCCCTGTTACTGCATAATTTGATTTGGGCTTTACTGGTTTTTCTTCGATTGAAAGAGCTTTCATATTTTCATCAAAATCTACCACTCCAAATCTTTCAGGATCTTGTACTTGATAACCAAAAACCGTGGCACCACTTTTTTTAGATGCAGCATTTTGTAACATAGGAGAAAAACCTTGCCCCCAAAACAAATTATCACCTAATACTAAGCAAACAGAATCATTACCAATAAACTCTTCACCAATAATAAAGGCTTGCGCTAAACCATCTGGACTTGCTTGAATCTTATAACTTAGGCTTATTCCAAAATCACTCCCATCACCTAATAGACGAATAAATCCATCTAAGTCATCAGTTGTAGTAATGATTAATATATCTTTAATACCTGCAAGCATAAGTACCGATAATGGATAATAGATCATCGGTTTGTCATAAACAGGTAATAGCTGTTTTGATACACCTTTTGTAATTGGATACAGTCGAGTTCCTGAACCACCAGCCAAAACAATACCTTTCATATTAAGCTCCTAAACGTTCACGTTGATAAGAGCCATCTTGCACCCGATGGCACCACTGACTGTTTTCTAAATACCATTCCACTGTTTTTCTTAAACCTGTTTCAAATGTTTCAGTAGGTACCCAACCAAGCTCTCGCTCAATTTTACTTGCATCGATAGCATAACGAATATCATGACCAGGTCTATCAGTCACAAAAGTAATTAACTCTTTGTAATCTGTTTCTTTGGGTACCAACTCATTTAAAATATTACAAAGTGTTTCAACAACCTCGATATTCTGCTTTTCGTTATGACCACCTATATTATAGGTTTCACCAACTTTTCCTTCTGTCACAACTTTATATAATGCGCGAGCATGATCTTCTACGTATAACCAATCTCGAATTTGATCACCTTTGCCATATATTGGTAAAGGCTTGCCTTCTAATGCATTTAAGATAACTAATGGGATCAATTTTTCAGGAAAATGGTAGGGTCCGTAATTGTTTGAACAATTTGTTATAATGGTTGGCAAACCATAAGTTCGCAGCCAAGCTCTGACCAAATGGTCACTCGACGCCTTAGAGGCTGAATAGGGGCTACTTGGCGCATAAGATGTTGTTTCTGTAAATAGGTCTGTTGTTCCCTTTAAATCACCATACACCTCATCTGTTGAGATATGATGAAAACGGAAAGCTAATTTTGCTTCCTCACCTAATACCAGCCAATATTGACGAGTTGCTTCAAGTAAAGTGTATGTGCCGACAATATTAGTTTCGATAAACGCTGCTGGGCCATCAATCGAGCGATCAACATGAGACTCTGCAGCTAAATGCATTATTGCATCAGGTTTATGGTCTTTTAAAACCCTGTCAAGCTCAGAACGATTGCAAATATCAACTTCTTCGAAAGAATAACGAGCTGAATTAGATATGTCTAATAATGATTCCAAATTGCCTGCATATGTCAGTTTGTCTACATTGACCACTGAGCATTTTGTATACTTTATGAGATGACGAATAACTGCAGAACCAATAAAACCCGCACCACCTGTAATTAATATTTTCATATATCTAACTTATCTCAATATTTAAGCATTGTAATAGTATTATTTGTGGCACATGAAACCACGCTATCTCTAGGGATTTCTCCTGAAATAACACACCCGGCCCCAATAACTGAATTATCACCTATTATACTGCCTTTTAAAACAGTCACATTCGCCCCTATAAATACATTATTACCAATAAGAACCGCCTTGCTTTTAGCTTCGGCTGGTATAAGTCTTTTAGTAGGATCTAATGAATGAAAGTTACTATCAAAGCACATAAAGTTGGGTCCAATTAAGGTGTTATCACCTATCGTAATTGTACTAGTATTAGCAATAATAGCTGCATTGTTATTAATACTTACATCAGAGCCTATTTTTATAGCTGAACAGTGTTTATTCGCAGCCATATAAAACTCACCTGTATTGAGAAATGGGGATGTGCGTATTCCTAACATTACAGATTTCCCAAGTTCAATTCTCCCAAAACCAGCTATTCTCGTTTTTTGTGTCAATAAAGGTAACGTTTGAAAGGTAAGCCTAACTGGCATTAATCTTGTGCGAATGTAGAGAAAATAAAACGTAAATAATTTTCGTTTATAAAGAGATAATCGGTTAATTATTTTAAATATCATAATTTTAATAAAGAATGTTCCTACGAGTGAAATATAACATAAATAGCAAGTGCCCCATATAATTTACGACATAAGCATATGACATACCAACTAAGCCATAATTATTAACAAAGTAAACCGATAAACAACAAAAAGTAACAGAAAAGAAAATCTCACTAAAAATAGTAAGCTTAACAGCCCCCCGTGCAATTAGCAGAAACCCACTTAACCAGGAAGCAACTTTAACCACATCACCAATAAGTTGCCATTTAAAAAGCTCAATCATTGGTTTGAAATCATCAGTGAATAGTAACCAGATAATAAATTCACGTAATAAGTAAATAGTAAAAGATAAAACAATCACAATTGGAATAATAATTAAATATCCATTTTTAAGTTCTGTTCTCAACTCAACTTTTGACGTTATCTCCGATAAGCGTGGTAAATAGTAGGTAGATAAAGCAGTCGTCACAACCATCAAGTACATTGAGGATATATACCACATAGACTGCCAATAACCCGCAGCATCCCAAGATAAGTTTTCGCCAATGTAATCACGAATAAATAAGAGTGAAACAGGCACGGTACATGCAGATGTTAATGCGATTGCCGAGTATGAAAGTAACTTTTTACCTTGCTCATTATCGAACTTTTGCTTAAAGTTTTTTATTATAATTAATTTATGTTTACGCAACCGCCATAGCACTGTAATAAAAATTATTGATTGATTTGTTACCAATGCAATCAATGCCCCGTCCAATCCATATAAGGCAACTAATAGTGTCGTGAAAATTAATGCGTAAATACTTTGTGATATGTTAATTGCAATGAAAGTTCTTATTTCTTTTAAACCATTCAATATTGATAGCAGCAATTGATTAATTGTAAAGAAAATAATCGTAAAACCAAAAGTAATGAACACATAACTATATTCATCTGTTTTTAATGTATATTCAGAAATATACTTAGAACCGAAAATCAAAAAAAGACCAACACCCACAGAGCAACACAATACTATTCTTGCAGCTGTACTCCATAGCTTTGGAAGAAGATCACTTTTAACGCCATATTGTGCAGTGTATTTTGTTACACCTGTATTTATCCCGCCCTGAGCTACTGTCATCGCTATTTGTGAGCTATTTTGAAATTGACCGATTAAAGCAATACCTGATGGTCCGATATATATAGAAACAGCTTTATTTATAACTAAGCCTGCTAGTACCTTAATTGCAGTTGCGATGAATGTTAAAAAAGATGTTTTGAGTAAATTCATATTTTATATTCTATTTTATTTTATTTTATTTTAAATATCTTTGAATAAATCGTTGAAAAATAAAGACTCTAGATATTTAGTTCTCATTCACTCCAGCTTTTTAGTTAATCTACTATATGTATTAGGTGTAAATATTATATCCTTGTAAAATTAAATGGTTAGTCCCCTGACTCAACCCTCCTTTATATTGGAGAGGAAATACTAAAAGGAGTTATATCTCTGTAAAAGCTCTAGCCCGTCAAAGATAAGTACATTTCAACACCTTAATATATAAATTAAACGATCGCATATACTAAATGTATAAGTAATAATTACTCATTATCCTTGACTGCCACTTCTGCTGCCAACCCGATTACTGGGCCATAGCAACCAACAGATACATCTTTTAATACTCTACCATCATGCACCATTTGCGGGGCGATTAACGCATTTTCCTAAAAGCACTTCACCTTTCGGGTTATAAACAACGAGATCAATAGAGACTAATGGTGTATTTTTGATAATCGTTTTGAAGGTATTAAAAGGTAACATTACTTTTATTCTTATTAGTTATGACTACAGCAAACCCTAATTGAGCTTTACTACTTTTACATCTTAGCCTATCGAACCCAGCTCAGACACTGTTTATCCCTTTTTAGATAGCGACCTGCCGCTATCTCATATAAACCCCAGGTTTCGCTGTTTTCTGCTTCTTTGTTTTCTTTAGGCAGTCCCAATAGGCTCTTCTTTTCTAATCTTCTTTTTTAACAAAATGTCTTATTAGCACTAGCATTACCGCTAGCATGCCCCCGAGCAATGTACCTAAGACACAAATCAGCGCGCGTTTTGGCCCCGCTTTTTCTTCGGGGACCAGTGCTGGGTCGATTGTTTTAAATACATATTCATCACGGACTTCTGCAAACATAATTGTTTTTGCTTGTTCTTCGATGAGTTTATAAAGAATTGAACGAATATCTGCGACGTTAGTGAGTGCTATTTGCTTATTTAAAAACTCACTACTCCGATTTGCTTCCGCTACATCCCGCTCTTTCATCACTTTATTAATATCTTCAACTAACCAGCTCACCCACTGTTGTGCGATAGCGGGTGATAAATGCTCTACTGAGACCGTAACCATCCCGGTCTCTTTTACAGAGTTAACAGAAATCACTTTAGTGAAGACTTTATATGCCTCTTGCATTGAAGGTTCTGGCTTAAAAGGTGCTTTTACTTCACGAACCCATGACTTTTTACTGACGTCATATAATTCATCATCGTATATTAATCTGTTTTCTTGCATGTTCCATTTATCAACGGCCATTAGAGCAGGTAAAATATTGTGCTTTTGGATAAATTGACTAGTAAATTGGCGTGACTTCATGACCTCTATCGCCATTTGAGTTTTATCAACTCCGCCTCCACGGCCAAGATTAATACCGGCCATACTTGCAAGGCCGCCAAATTGGCCCGCTAACGCACTTAATCCCCCGCCCTGTTCTTCACTTGCTGGTGCTAGCAACGCTTCTGACTTATAGGTATTAGGCTGCATAAGGGCAAAGATTACTGAGCCAATGGCAAAAACGGCAGTGATGGCGATGATTAACCATTTGCCTTGCCAGATGACAGAGAACAGTTCGCGAAGGTCGATTTCGTCGTCGCTTGTAGTTTGAGAAAAGGGTTGATCTTGTGTGTACTTATTCATTTCATTGGACATTTAAAACTTATCTCATTATTTAAGTTTTTGAATACGGTTGACGGAACGTTCGCAAGCTCACTTACAGAACACTTCGTTTACGGTTCTAAGCTAAGATCTGAACGCTGCGCTACGGTTTACGGAACGCTTTGCTCACAGAACACTTCGTTTACGGTTACAGCGTCAAGCTAAGATGATTGATTGCGTACTTTTATACTTTTAATCAATCCCGCTAACATAGCTGATACTCTCTCAGATTTTTCTAATAGCTCATCAACAAAGTCCGATTCAAAGTAACCTATATCTTTACCTATCATGGCCTGTGTCATCAATTCAGCAAGTGATGCTTTAGCAATGTACAAAAAATGTACTTGCTCTTTTAGTCCCTGTCGCTCTATTCCCTCCGCTATGTTCGAAGGAACAGATAAACCAGAACGCGTTATTTGATCTTTGAAGCCCCAATCTCGCAGTTCTTTTGTTTCTAAATAAATAGAACATGAAAGTTGATAGCTAAGTTGCCAGACTTCTAACTTTTGAAATTTCATAACCATCCTTGGTTTTTAAATAACGAACGTTACACTTACTGCTAACAGAACGTTCGTAAGCTCACTCACGGAACGCTTCACTTACGGAAAGAACCTAAAAGTCAGTAAGCGTCAGCGTTCGTCCTGACTTTATAAATTAGCGACTGTGGCGAATGCTACTGCTGTGTTGTATATGATGCTGGTGACTTGGGTCCAAAGCGTTAGGCTGTCTTTGTATTCAGTATCTAACGGTACGATAATAGTATCGCCTGGTTGCAGGCTTGATTCGCTGCTGAACCACATTGAATGACTTGGAAGCATTACTGAACCGTCGGCTTTAATGACATACGTTCTGTCATCATCCGCACGTTCTCTAGCACCACCCGACATAGCAAGATATTGGTCGATGGTTTGGCCGTCTTTGAATCGATGCGTAGCTGCGTGCTGGACTTCACCCATAACCGAAACAGTCTGCTTAGTCGATGGGATGTATAGAACATCTTTATCTTCCAATTGCAGGTCTGCTTGCTCAATGCCTACGGATACAGCAGAGAGATCAACCACTAAACGACCCACTGCTTTAATGGTTTCGAGATCGGTTAACATTAACTGCGCATCGCTGTAATTTACAACGTTACCGTCTTTAGAAACACCACGAGTAGCGATATCACGACGTAATTGGTCAGCAAGCTTTTTAATTTCTAATTGCTCTTGTTGACGCACAGACTCGCGGACAAATACTGATGAAGGTAGGTATGCATATGAAGTAAATCCACCGGCACGATTTAGTACATCAGCTAACGTCTCACCGCGGCGGATATTGTAAGTGCCTGGGAACTTAACTTCTCCACGTATTTCAACTGACTTATTTTCTTGCCAATCAGGGGTTGTCATTACCGTTAAGATATCGCGGCCTTTCAGCAACACATTTTGTTGTGCGTCGCCCTGCAGGGCAAGATCAAGTGCTATATTCTTGTGGTTAATAGAGGAACCATCAGCAGTAGTGAACGTGCTTGTGAGTTCAGCGCGTATTGTATAAGCCCCCTCTTCTAGGCCTCCGGCAGCATTAACTAAGTCTTGAACTCGCGCATTAATGGCAAGAGGATAAATACCTGGGTTATTCACTTTACCGTTGATGGCCACAGCCTGAACACCTGTACCGGCTCGACCTTGGTTATTAAGCTTCATGATCACTGGATAAAGCAATTCACTGCGATTCATCACACTGCTGAGCTTGATTAAATCTCTATCTTCAAACAGGTTGACCAACATCTTGTTGACCTCACCTTTGATTGCGGTGTTTTCGTTTTCTTCAGCTTTACTGTTGATTGCGATACCGCCTAACTCTGAACGGTCGGCAAATTTCTGTTGATTCAGTTGAGAGAAACCCGCTTTAAACAAATCGTTGCCAATAAGTGAGTCACCCGCTAACGATTGTACTTTCTTAACCCGTTCTTTAACTAACTTATTCAGTTCATAGCGGTTCTGAGTCATATCGCTGAAGTTAAAAAAGATGACCTTGTCACGCGGTCGAAGCATTAGGTCTTGAGATGCGACCTTGCCGTTAATCGCTTTAGAGGGCGAGAACTGATAGACTTGAATATCACCCTGCTTATTCATTTCGCGCACTATAATAGCGTACTCTAAATCAGCTGAAACCGTTAAATCGCCCCAAATAGATGGGACTAAGTCACTGACCTTTTGTCCTTCAAACCACTGATACTTTCCAGGTCTGACAACTGCACCGACAACGGTGAGTGCGTCTTCATATTGTGATGCTGCACTTTTCACACGTATTACATCACCTGCAATAGCTGGAGTCGCTTTGCCTTTTTTAGAGGTAAGATCGACATTAACGATGGTTCTAAGGCTATTAGTATTAAATCGCTCTACACTGCTACGTTTTGGATAAGCGCCAGGTTTAATACCCGCCGACATCTCAATAACCTGCGCCATTGTTTCGTGCTTTTTAAGCTCGTAAATAGCCGGACGTCGAACTTCGCCAGTAACGCTGACTAATCCGCCTACCGATGGAATAAATACCACATCACCAGAGCGCAAGCGCATGTCACCAGAGGCATCACCTCGAAGCAACAGGTCGTACAAATCCATGCTGCCGACCAGCTTACCAGCACGTTTTACTTGAATATTACGTAGCGAACCGATTTCATTAACACCACCTGCGACAAATAAGGCTTGAGTAATGGTCGATAGGCTCGAGACCGTATACGAACCCGGCTTATAAGCATCACCTGCAACAAAAATGCGAATGGAGCGAAGTTCGCCCATGGTGATATTTGATTGAATACCAATCATCTGCTTTTTAATGCGTTGGGATAGGGTTTTTCGTAACTGGCTAAAGTTTAATCCGGTTACAGTGATAGGCCCTAGTTCAGGGAATTGTATTACCCCTTCTCTGTTAATGACTAGGTCATATTCCTTGTTATCTTTACCATAAAGCTGAACTTTGATGTTATCGCCTGGACCAACAAGATATTCACTCGGGACTGGCACATCTGATACTGGCGCAAAAGTCGTCGGCTCGCCTGCAAAGAGATCATAACCAAATCGTTTTAGTTCGTTTTTAGCAGCTTCATCTTCAAAAGTAAGTTCTTTGTTTTTATCTTCTTCGTCTGTAGCTCTATTACCCTTACTACGTCCATCACCACGCGGATTTACCAACTGAGGGTTTTCTAACTGTTGTTGGGCAGAGGCTGAGCCTCCTAACATCGATGGACTAATACCATATTGCTTAGCAAGACGTTGTTGTTCTGATGCTGGCAGAGTTTTAAATTGCTCTATCATTTGCGGAGATGGCATTGCCGCTTGTACTTGACCGCTTAAAAGCAGCAAAGCACTTGCGCCAGCTATAATAATTTTTTTGGTTTTATGTAACACCGCGATTAATCTCCGAAGAAAGCAAAAATAATGAAAAAGTCAGCAATCGCTGACTAGCCAGGCCAATTTATAGTAACCCGATGTAATAGAACAAGTGGCCTTGCGACTCAATGGCTGAGCTAACTGACAAAGCTAACGTATAAAGTGTTTAAAGTCGAAAAATCATATTGCTCATTCTTAATGTTCAAGTTTAGTGTTCAAGCCAATAACTGAGCGCACCCGATGTTGAATTTCTTAGGGGAACGCATAAAAAATAACACCGAAATGTAGGATTTTAGGGGTTTTAGACACGCTACCGCCCATGGATTACGGCTTCCAACATGCCCATCCGCGATGCGGACATTCCCAATTCACTGACAAAAACACTTAGCAACTTACGTAAAAACTAAATTAACACTTAAGCAAGTCGCTAAATAAATTTAGAAAAAATAAAAGTTAGGATTTTGTAAAATATCTCTACTCAATCTGTTTTCCCGTTTTTCTAAATTAACTTATTGCTCTCTACCCTTTTACACAACAAATACTAACCCTAGCGTTTAATATTTTTTTACAACTCGGCCACAAAGCTGAATAACACCTCAGAATTGCCTAAGGTCAACAATACCAGCTGTAAATTTTCGTAAATACTATACAGCAATGAAAAGAGTTGAGCAGCAACTCTAAGAACCTGCATTCGCCAAGTGCTCAAACATTCCGCTACCCACGCCATTAAAACTTGCAGTGCTATGTACTGCAACCATGGTCTTGCGTTAAAGATATTGCCTTAGATATCACTCACCACATGACGAATCGCATAAGCGGCACATGTTCGACCGATACATAGCGTCATTCCACTTTGCTTTACAGGTCAAAATATAGTCTCGTACTATAACGCAGGCTTCTTTGTCGCTAGTAACACATAAGTTGTACTTATCGAAGCGCTATAGCCAATCTCCTACAAAAAAAATCGTATTTCACGCACAGAGTTCACACCGCCACTTATGATACAAATATATTCAGTTTGTTATGCTTTTTACTTAAAGATATCAATCTAGACGGGTAACATCAGCTTTATCGACAGCAACCCTTTGTTGCTTGCCCATAATGTCGAAGAGTACAAAACAGCGCTTTTCACCATTTTTCTCTTCGAAAACACCCTCGAGTTCAGCGAAAGGCCCATCGACAAACTTCACTTTATCGCCACATTCAATAGCAGCTTCCGCTGTATTTTGCTGTTCTGAGTCGGTGTTTGGTAGTAACTCGTTTAACCAGCAATGTTCGCGCAGTTTAATGGCTTGAATGATACCGTCATCAACAGCTGTCATCAATTCTTTACAGCCGATGATACGAATAACGCCTCTGGTGCTATGTATACGCGCAACGCTGGTGATTTTAGGATCAAAATGGACAAAGAGATAACTAGGGAACATAGAGACACGACGAACAGTTACTATTCCTTTATGTAACTTTTCTTCAGGGTAGGTAGGGATATAGGTTTCAATTTCTTGAAGTGCTAGATTCTGCTGCGCTCGAACTTCGCCTCGAGGCTTACAATACAACAGGTACCAAGCTTTCATTAAAACCTCTCCAATATTAAACTTAACAATAGTGAACTCCATTCACGGCGAGAGATTCTAGCAAAAACCACTGTCACAATGAAAGTAAATTCTATCTGTTTTTCCAATACTGGTCTCAAGTCTAGCAAGATATAAATGCATTCGCTTTGAGTGGTTATTATCTCAGCAGTCACTTCCTTAAAATTGACTTAAGGCCCCTTAAAAGGGTATATAAGGTGGGCTTTATCGCATTTGGCGCTATTTTTAGCTTCAAATAATAAAAATTAGAATATAAGCCCGTAACAGTGCGATCAAATACGTTACATATAGATGCTGAAGATAACATTTACAGCGAATATATCTCACGCATTAGGTTAAGCTAATTTAAGCAAAACTATTTCTGTGGTTTTTATTAACCCACAGGTAATCACAAGCTGAAGGTGGAAGAACAAATGAGCGGAATAAAACCCCAGGGGACGATGCTTGGGCATCCGAAGGGACTGTTCCTGTTGTTTACAACAGAATTATGGGAACGATTTAGTTATTACGCGATGCGCGCCATTTTGGTGTTATATCTTGTAGATAAAGTACAAGGCGAAGGCGGTCACGGTTTAGGTTGGACGAGTGCAGATGCCCTCTCTCTTTACGGTACTTTTACTGGTTTAGTCTATTTCACTCCTCTTATCGGTGGCTGGTTAGCGGATAATGTGCTTGGTCAACGTAAATCTATCTATATTGGTGGCGCCTTAATGGCCATCGGTCAATTTACTCTAGCTTTCCCCCATAGTTGGATTCCTGGTTCAGAAACTATGGCCTTTTATATAGGTCTAGGCACACTGATTATAGGTAACGGACTATTTAAGCCAAATATCTCTACCATGGTTGGCGATCTCTATAAAGAAGGCGATCATCGTCGTGATGGTGCATTCACTATCTTTTATATGGGTATCAACGTGGGTGCTGCACTCGCGGGCTTTGTTGTTGCTTGGGCTTATACTTCATTTGGTCAAACAGTCATATTTGAAGGACAAGAAGTCTTCATTAACAACTGGCAAGCAGGTTTCTTCTGCGCTGGTGTAGGTATGATTTTCTCTTTGATTATCCAGTACATATTTGCTCAGAAACTGCTTGGTGATATCGGTCGCTACCCTGCTGCTAAAGTTGATAAAGAAAAGTCAGCGGCAAGCGGTATTGTGCGAAAAGAACCATTAACCAAAATTGAACGTGATCGCATTAAGGTGATTATGGTCATGGGTCTGTTCACCATCATTTTCTGGGCGGGTTTCGAACAAGCCGGTGGTCTACTTAACCTATTCACTAACGAATTTACCGACCGATCAATTGGTAGCTTTGAAGTACCAACGACTTGGTTCCAGTCTCTGAATGCTATTTTCATCGTTGTTTTTGCCCCAGTAATTGCTTCTATCTGGATCCGCTTGGGTAAGAACGAGCCTAACTCTCCGGTTAAGTTTGCCCTTGGCTTAGTTCTACTTGCTGTCGGTTTCCTATTTATGATGGGTGCTGTTATGGAAATGGACGGTAGTGCTGATGTTAAGTCAAGCATGTGGTGGTTAGTCGGTGCTTACTTCTTCCATACAATGGGTGAACTATGTTTGTCTCCTATTGGTCTGTCTATGGTGACTAAGCTTGCTCCATTGCGTATTGCTTCGTTACTTATGGGTGCATGGTTTCTCTTTATTGCAGCGGCCAATAAGATTGGTGGTATTGTTGGTTCATTCATCGGCCACGATGGTACTAAAGAAGAACAATTGGCTAACGCCATGGGGATCTTTGCTGGTATAGCAATCACTGCAACAGTTTCTGGCATCATCCTTTACTTCATGGCTGATAAACTTGTTAATTGGATGCACGGCGCTGAAGGCCATGCTGACACTGAAGAAGAAATTCTTGAGCAAGAGATTGCCGTTACTGCAGAGCATGAAGCTATCAAGAGATAGTTAAAAGCCGGATAAGTGTCGAATGAGCTGAGAGCCGGATAAGTGCCGGTTTAAGCTAAGACGGTTAGAAGCCGAGTTAAAGCCGGATGAGCTAAGACGGTTAAAGCCGAGCTAGAGCCGGAAAAGCTAGAAAACAGCAAAGCCAGAAGAGTTTATCTTCTGGCTTTTTGTTTGGGTAAAGAAAATCCGATTGTAAGATGAGAGAAGGTTAAAAGCCGGTTTGGAGCCGAATGAGCTGAGAGTCGGATAAGTGCCGGTTTAAGCTGAGAAGGTTTAGAGCCGGTTTGGAGCCGGATGAGCTGAGAGTCGGATAAGTGCCGGTTTAAGCTGAGATGGTAAGCAGAGACGGTTAGAAGCCGAGTTAAAGTCAAAATCGATTAAGAGATGGTTTAGAGCCGGATGAGCTGAGAAAGTGACAAGCCGATTTAAGCTGAGACGGAAAGAGCGAAGGTCCTGGGAGCCGAAGAGTGCTGAGATGGTAAGCAGAGACGGTTAGAAGCAGAGTTATAGTCGAAAATCGATTAAATGCCGGTTTAGGGCCGGATGAGCTGAGATGGTAAAAGACGGTTTGGAGTCGGTTAAAAGCCGAGTTAAAGCCGAGATAAAAGCCGGTTAGAGCTGGATAGAACTGAGATGAAGTAAGGTTTGATAAAATATTTGAGGTTTTTTGGTTAAGTGAGTAATCTTTTCTTTGTGCGAATAAGGGCGGCTGTCATCATTATTATACTTTCTGTTTCTCTGATTAATTGAACACCTGAATTAGATTCAAGATAGCCGATTTTAATTCCTATTGTTAATTGGGTGATAACTTCAGCAGCTGAAGCCTTTGATATGTATAGAAAACGGATCTGCTCTTTTATTGACTCCCTTTCTATTCCTTCTGCAATATTGGAAGGGATTGATAATCCCGCTCTGGTTATTTGATCCTTAAAGCCGAAATCTCGTGTGTCTTTCGTTAACTCATAAATCGAACAACTGAGCGCACACGATCGCTCCCAAATTTCTAACTTCTTAAATTTCATATTATTCATCCTTGAATACCCATTCCTTATTTTAATCTCAGCTTATTCAGCTCGTAACCTTCTCAGCCTGTATCGTCTCAGCCTGTATCGTCTCAGCCTGTATCGTCTCAGCCTGTATCGTCTCAGCCTGTATCGTCTCAGCCTGTATCGTCTCAGCCTGTATCGTCTCAGCCTGTATCGTCTCAGCTTGAATCGTCTCAGCCTGTATCGTCTTAGCACTATCCGGCTCCAAACCGGCTCTCAAGTCTCTGCTCGAACCGTCTTTAAACCTGCTCTTAACCGGCATTTATCCGGCTTCTAACCGTCCTAGCTTATCCGGCTCGTAACCTTCTCAGCTTGAATCGTCTCAGCCTGTATCGTCTCAGCCTGTATGGTCTCAGCCTGTATCGTCTCAGCCTGTATCGTCTTAGCCCTATCCGGTTCAAACCGGCTCTCAAGTCTCTGCTCGAACCGTCTCTAAACCGGCTCTTAATCGGTATTTATCCGGCATTTATCCGGCTTCTAACCGTCCTAGCTTTCGACCTCAAGACGCCGAAAGCTGAATATAACCGCCTGGGGGGGTGTTGGTGTCATGGATAAGGCCGTGGAATTGGTCGTTCAGCAGTTGTCGTTTGTGTTCACTGACGTTGGTAGATATACACAATTGCTCACCTGGCATCAGGGTTCGAAACTGAATGGAGGGGTTTCCCCAGTTTACCATGCCAAGTTGCAGTGTTTCGGCTAATGCCAGTGGCGACAACCCTTCACTGTTTCGCAGATAACAACGAAACTCTGCGCCAGCTTGGGCTATTGCAACACGGTAATTACTGAGATTGATCACCACGTAAGTCATATCAACGTAAATATCTAAACCGGATTTTAGCATGCGATCATTGAGATAACTTAGCATATTGAAAGGCTCTGCTATCACTGTCGACAATTTGTTCTGATAGCGCTTAAGCTTATGATTGACAAAACTCTTTAGCAAAACACTTGCAAAGGCTGCACGATTATCGTGAGGCTGAAAATGTGCCATATACATCATGATATGGCTATCGTCTAACATGGCAGTATCGATAAAATGGGCACTGACTTCGTTAGTATTAAACAGACTATAATCTATGGCTGCTTTACTGTACTCGATTCGACTTGGCGGGAAGAGTTGTTGCTGTACGCTTTTAGCCGCTTCCTCGCTTTGCTCTAACAGCTCAAGGTTCTGATTTAACTCCATGTAAGACAGCGATTCCAATTCATCAATTTGTAATGACTCCTCCAATGAGCCATTTAAACACTCTTGAATCGCATTTTCGATGAGGTACAGATCCGCTACAGGTTTTACCAGATAATCACTGGCGCCGTTTCTGAGTGCATCAACCACATTAGACATTGCTTGATTGCCAGAAATGATAATAGAGGGGGTACCTGGACGGTATTTATTCATGGCCTTTAGCATTTCTAAGCCGCCAAGGTTTGGCATGCTCAAATCAGCGAGTACAACATCGAAATCTTGTTTTTTAAAACAATTTAACCCTAGTTCGCCATCATCTGCTTCGATAATAATGGCACCTCGGCTCTCTAAAAAAGCCGTAACAATTTTGCGGAAGACGGGATCGTCCTCCACGAACAGAATAGTTAGTTCTTTTAGCGCCATTTGCTGCCCTTAACTCACAACAGCGTAAACTCACATCCTTGTTTGTATGTTTCCGCTTTATGTCGGCTCACTTTTCTATTCATGACCGACAATATAATTATTTACTCAAGTTCCTGCATGTATTCATCAAGTAGATCGTCGTCATCTTCATTTTGAGGAATATCGCCATCATATACTTTGTAATCCATATGCTGAAAATATGCATCCTTGACAAAAATATATGGATCGAGCGCATTATCAACCAATCTCTCCTGATCGATTGCAGATGCCCTTTGGTGCAGGCTTTTAAGACCCCACTTTAGCACTGTCTGCCAAAATGTTAGCTCTGATAAAGGAAAGTATAGATCATCAACCCAATCAGATGCGAGTTCTCTTGTAACATAGGGACCTATAAAAGGCGCCATGAAATAGGGACCGTTAGGAACGCCGTAATAACCTAGCACTTCGTTGAAGTTATCTTGCTTACGTGTCATGCCCATCATTTCAGCAACATCTACCACGCCTAATAAGCCTAAAGTGGTGTTGACGGTAAAACGACCACCTGCATTTGCGGCCCAGCCCCACTTGCCTTGCAACGTATTATTGACAATACTGCTTGGCTCCTCGAGGTTAAGCACGAAATTATTAATGCCACTTTTAACCGGGCGCGGCACATAGTCGTTATAACCATGCGCGACTGGCCGATAAAAATATCGATCCAGATACAAATAGTTGAGATCCCACATGGCTCGGTTAAACCCCTCAATAGGGTCTCGCGGGTCATTGTAGGTGACTGTTACTTCATTACCTTCCGTGGTGTTATCTTCTGCAGCTATGGTAGAAAATCCAACTATCGCCAGAGAAAGCACAATCCATTTACACTTCATAATTGTCTCTTTGAAAAAGGGGCTAAATTTCTTACTGCGACTGTTCGACTAAAGTCTTTTCAGTTTGCTGCCGATACAGTGATAAGACCGCATCATTAAGCTATATCTAACGTTATTAACGATAAATATTATGATTGCCCGAGTAAGACGGCATAGGATACTCAGTACAGCCGCGAGGTCAAACATAATATTGTGATAATACATATCGATTTATTGGCTAAAACAGGACCGACTTTTGGAAAACGTTGTTAACTCAGTTTCAGCTGCTGTAAAAGGGGATAAGGCGTCCATAAATGTGCCGTTATCAGCCAGTTCAACTTCGCTTATTCCTGTCACTGCGACAATGAGCAAAAATGGTACGCTGCTGCAATTTTCAGGACAAACACATACCGTCATACTGGAAACGCCGCATGCTGCACAACTGCTGACTAAAGCGCATTCTTTCCTACTTAATATAGTGCAGCAAAATACGCTTGCCACTAATGCGACCCAGATGCAGTTGCTTACCATAGGTCAATCTCTCTATTTTCCTATGCCTAAGGCGATGTTAGCACTCGCAAACCGAAATAATATTTCTGAACGAAAGCTACTCAATCTTGGCAGAAAAGCTGAGGGGTACTTGTTACCGAATGCCAAAAACCAAGGGACTGAACTGCAGTTTAATAATGGACCCAATCTAACGCTGCTGATGCTAGCCTCGCTACCCGATGGTGAGTACTCCGTCGCCATCAAAACGAAAGAGCAGCAACTGTTACTCAAACTGTCGCCTATTCAAGCTAAGCTCCCCATCAGTTTTGACGGTCAACTTAAGCATAATAACCTGCAGCAAAATGCACACGACTTGGCTCAATCCACAGTGCAAACAGGTAAAGCTAAAACCAATGTTAACTATGAATATCAACAGCTATTCAAACAACTTGAAAATACCCCATTACCCAGAACACTTGCCTCATCACCATTAGAGTCAAAAAGCTCAGCAAGCTCATTGGCTGTGAGTCATAGCAAAAACCAGCCCAATATCCAGAGTCCGTCCACCAATCAAAACCACAACCTTTATTTGGCGTCAGCATTAGCAAAAGCGGGCGGATTGCCAAGAGCATCCGTTAAGCACTGCTCGCCGCTAACAAGCTTGGCAAGTTCACTGTTTAAATTAATACCAAAACTGACCCCTGAATCAATACCATTGTTAAGTGAGCCCAAAAGGCTACAACAAGCACTGTTGAGCCTCACTAAACTCAACGTTGACCCTGCCACATGGAATACGGCACCTACCACCCATATCAGCAGCTTAAGTTTACTGTGCCAGCTTATGCTCGGCCATGCAGCCATAAACCAAGGGTTAAGCCCCGCATTGCAAGACAGGCTGGCGTTATTACAAGCCCAACTTGGACTTTCACCGCAGCTATTGTCATTACTTGAAGCAACGAGCACCCATACCTCTTTGGCAAGTTTACTCAACAACCTAAATCTATATCAGCAGCAATCTGGCACACTCGACGGTGTTAACCATTGGTACTTTGCCTTGCCCTACTCCATCAATCATTATCAAGAGCAGTTTGAAGGCCATTTTGAGCAGGTAGAGGATCAATCTAAACGCAGCGATAAATGGACACTTAGACTCAAATTTAACTTGTCTGGCGGCCCCTTATTGATCACAGCCACTGCGCATGCTGCTGAAACAACAGACCATCAGTTACGCTTATCGGTCGATTTCGCCAGTGATAGTGAGACACTGTTAAACAAAGTAAAATTACTCAGCCCAAGTCTTAGCTGTAAAGTAGAGCAGTTAGGAATATCAATTAGCAGCGTAAACACCCACAAGCAATCGGTACCTGCCACTTTACTTCCAGGTGAGCACTACCTAGTTAAAGTGAAAGTGTAATTATGGCAATAGAAAATTAAAAAGGTGTTAGATGAGTAACCATGAACAGCCAACCAAAGCCGTTGCATTAAAATACGATAAAGGCTCAGCTCCAACGGTATCCGCTATAGCTGAAGATGCATTAGCGCAAGAGATGATTGCTTTGGCTGAAGAAGCTGGCGTTTATATTCATCAAGATGAACACTTATGTGATTTTCTACACAAGCTGGAAGTGGGTGATGCGATCCCTAAAGAGCTCTACTTGCTTATCGCAGAGCTGATCGCGTTTGCTTATGTGCTTGATGGCAAATTTCCAGAGAAATGGAACAACATGCATCAGAAAATAATGGAAGAGGTTTAAAGCTAAGACGGTAAAGTCTTAGACGAACGGCCGATGGCCTTACGGCACGCGACTTTGTCACTACGGCACGCTTCGCTTACGGTAAAAACTAGCAAAGACGGTAAAGTCTTAGATGAACGGCCTATGGCCTCACGGCACGCGACTCCGTCACTACGGAACGCTTCGCTTACAGTAAAAACGAGCAAAGACGGTAAAGTCTTAGATGAACGGCCGATGGCCTTACGGCACGCGACTTCGTCACTACGGAACGCTTCGCTTACGGTAAAAACTAGAAAAGAGCAAAGCGACGGTATAAATGCCGACCTTCTCAGATTGTTCGGCTTTTCCCCTGCTCTTAATCGGCTCTTAATCGGCTCTTAACCGGCTTTAATCAGCTTAAACCGTCTCAGTTTATTCGGCTCTAACCCGGCTTTTAACCGATTCTCACCGTCTTAGCTCTACCGGCCCTTAATCGACCTTTAATCAGCTCTAACCCGGCTTTTAATCAGCTTTTACCGACTCTTACTGTTCTTTCCATGCAAATGGATCAGCAATTCGGCTTCCGCTTTTGGTAGCTCACACTCTTGGATCAGCTCGTCAATTCCAGCGCCAAGACTGACCATTTTCATCGCCCGGGAATACAATCGGGTTTGTGGATCTTGTTGATTGGCTTCGTCAAGTTTGACATCTTGCTGTTGCAGCTTCTTTTCCAGCTCTAGCACTCTGCGACCCACGCCAATAGTGCCACTTCTGAGCTCTTGAAGTTCTCGCTTAACCGCTTCTCTTTGCTTATCGCCATCTTTAACCAATAAGGTTAACGCCTCGACTTTTGTGCGCAGCTTTTCCGCCTGTTTTTGTAAAAACAGGCCGAGCAAGATACAGGTAACGACAAATAATATCGCAGCAGCAATAAGCAGTTCAGTTGTGATCATTAATGGCTCTTTTATTAAAAGGGATTAAAATCTAAGACGAACGCTTCGCATACGGATAACGGAACGCGACTGCGTCACTACGTAACGCTTCGCTTACGGAAAAAGCAGAAAAGCTTAAAACAAAATACAGCTAAGCTCCAGCAAACTTCTTCCATCTCTACTTCATCGTCTTAGTTTGTACTGGCTTTTCCATCTCAGCTTATACCGTCTCAGCCCGAACCGTCTTTAAACCGGCTCTTAACCGATCATCGTCTCAGCACTATCGGCTTTTATTCGGCTCTTTACCGGCTTTCAAGTCTCAGCTCGAACCGTCTTTAAATCGGCTTTTAACCGTCTCTAAACCGGCTTTTATTCGGCTTTCAACCGTCTCTTTACCGGCTTTCAAGTCTCAGCTCGAACCGTCTCTAAACCGGCTTTTATTCGGCTTTTTACCGGCTTTCAGGCCTCAGATCGAACCGTCTCAGCCCGAACCGTCTTTTACTTCATTAAATCTCTGTCAATTCCATCCACTCTTCATCTGACAGTAGCTTATCTAAATCAACTAAGATTAATAGCTCGTTCTCACGATTGCTCACGCCTTGGATAAACTTAGTACTCTCTTCAGTACCCACATTTGGTGCATTATCAATCTCTGAACGGCGAAGATAAACAACTTCTGCAACGCTATCGACCAAAATGCCAATAACTTGCTTTTCAGCTTCGATAATCACAATACGAGTAGCATCATTAACGTCTGCCGAGGCGAGACCAAAACGTGAACGCGTATCGATAACTGTCACTACATTACCACGTAGATTAATGATCCCGAGGACATAGAGCGGTGCACCTGGAACGGGAGCTATGTCGGTATAACGCAGCACTTCTTGTACCTGCATTACATTGATGCCATAAGTTTCGTTATCTAACTTAAAAGTCACCCATTGTAATACTGCATCGTCATTACTGCCTGCTACAGCTGCACTATTTGAACTTTTCATAATCGCCTCAATCAATAGCACTATGACTATCTATTTAAATTTCAGAATAAGCATATCTTTCTATGCACTTCAAACCAATCAATTTAATATCGAAATATTACCGACCTAACCCTTTTATCGGCCTTTGGTCGTATTTCTAAACTGGCATTTTAAAATAATGCCAGCCTACGCTATTTATCTTCAAACTAGCCTTGGCTACCGAGACCTGAATCTAGCATCGCGACCAAAGCTTCTACATTTAAAATGCCACACATTTGCTCTTTAACCACGCCCGCAAGCCAAGGTCTTTTCCCTGCTTGGCTGCGCCAATTAACTTGAGACTTATGAATTTTCACGGTATTGACCAGTGATTCACACGTTAAGCCCCAGTTGCTGTCTTGCAGTACCACGATGTATTTATAGGCAACATTTTGCGCTAATGTTTGATCATACTTTTCAGGCATCACCCAAACACAGGTATCCACTATATTAAGTTGTGCTTCCCGATATTGCTGTACGCCTAAATACCAATGAGGTCGGCCCATCAAATGATTAATACGTTCAATATTGACTATCCCGCCTAAACTCACTAACGGTACCGCTAATGTCAGCCCGGCAACTTTAAAAAATAGCACCTGGAACTCATCATCTAATTGTTCAATCAAGTCTGTAGTGATACTGGCCGCCACTGACGGCGCTGCAGCATGCTTAACTTTTTTGAGATCAATGCTTTCTGCTAATGGGTTGAGGGCTGTTTGTTCTGGTAACGCAGGCTTTTGCGGCTGAAGTATTGTTGCTTGAGCTGAATTAACGATTGTATCTTGATGACTAAGTTCAAGCTTTGGTTCAAATTCAGGTTTTGGCTCTATCTTGAGTTCTAATGCCGACACTGGTGCTAATAACTGAGCTAGCGCTTGCTGATTGATACGTGCTTCAACCTCTACAGGAGCAAACTCTTTACTCTGCGCCGCAGTGTCATTTTGTCGCAGCCGACTTGGCTCAGCACGCAAATGGGAACTGTCTACACTGCTGGTGTCTGTGGCTGCGTCATCAACCGTTGGAGCATCATTAAGCAGTAAAGCGAAATAATCACATACCGCGTCATCAACCATTTTTGACATGGGAAAAATCCTTCGCGAGCAAATAATCAAGTAATCGCTCGTAAGCTTTAACGCCACGGCTGCGCGGTGCATAATGTGAAGCAGGTAAATGACTCAAGCTTGCATCTCTAAATTTAGTGTCTACGGGAATAACATCATCCCAAAGATTGTCATGGTAATCTTGATTCAATTGCAACAACGCTGCGGTACTTGCGCGGGTGCGTTTATCAAACATGGTTGGCACGATGGAATAGCTATATTGGACTTTTTTAGATCGCCCCATAAGGATCATGGTTTTAACCATGCGATCAAGTCCCTTAATCGCTAGATATTCGGTTTGCACTGGCACGATAATATGCTGACTGGCCGCTAAAGCATTCACCATCAACACACCTAACACTGGCGGGCAGTCGATTAATACCACATCATATTGGTCGTCTAACAGCGCGAGAGCCTTCGTTAAAATCAGCCCCATGCCCTCTTGATGACCCAAGCTCCTATCTAAGGTCGCTAATGCCATCGTTGACGGAATTAAGTCGAGTCCAGCAACATTTGTAGGCACAATATAATTGCCTATATTTTGTTTGGTTAAACTTTTATTTGCTAAGAACAGATCGTATAAGGAACAAGGGATCTCCTCACTATCAATCCCTAAATAGTAACCTAAAGAGGCATGCGGATCGGTGTCGACCATCAATACGCGCTTACCTCTTTTGGTAAATACGCCAGCTAAACTAGCAACAGTCGTTGTTTTACCAACGCCGCCTTTCTGGTTTGCTATGGTCCAAATTTTCAAAATGATCCTTATGATGGGTCAGCCATCGCCTTAAGAGGTACTTTAACTCGCACTTAACCGACTGTTACTCTTCTAGCGCTCGAGTTGTGATCCTGATCCCACCATGAGGGAGACTTATCAGTTTCACCCCATCTTCAGCGATGGTTACCCTCTTCGCTTTTACAGGAAGAGTCAGTTGCGGCTCATCAAGTATCACCTCAGCGCCTTTACTATCGGCATCTATTATCGCTAACGGCGGGGTTTCCCCCTTAATATCAACTGCGACTCGGTCTTTGGTAATATTTGTCGCAATCTTGTCGCTATCACTCGCTCGTTCATCGATAGTATTAGCGGTAACCTCTTGGCTTATTTGTTTAGCAATATTCACAGCGCCGAGTTCTGTTGTTGCTGTATTGATCGTGATAGCGCCATTATCTGGTGCAACACTTTCCAAACGAGCGACACTTTCGGCACTACCATCACCTAGCGGCATGGTCGTTATCTCGCCCTTGCGGGCTCGCTCAGCATATGACTGCACAAAAACGGGATTATTCGCCATCCATTGAGCCATAACTTCGGCTTGTTCATCTGGCACCATAAACAAAATTTGACTGTTTTTTAATTCTGTAACTTCACCAACGAGCAACTGATGTTTATATCTGAGTTCCAAATAAAGCGAACCCAAGGTAAATACAGCGATACTGAGTAAAAAGATCAGCAACAATGACACTGTATTAACTGCGCCTTTGATACTTTTTTTACCCCGTAAATGCTGTAATTGACTAGCCATGGAACGTCTCTCTTAGTATCGATTCCGCCATTTGGTCGATGCTAATGGACTTTGTTGAGATACCGCTATTCGTCACAGCCTGAGGCATGCCGTAAACCACACAACTTGCTTCATCTTGCGCCCAGATATTGGCACCTGCTGTTTTCAGCATGCGTGCCCCTTCTCGCCCATCTGCGCCCATGCCCGTTAATACCACTGCTAGCACATCGCCACCAAACACCTTAGATGCTGAGGCGAAGGTTATATCAACGCTGGGCTTGTAATTCATTTCAGGCTTACCAGCCAGCACTTTAATGCGGCCAAAACTGCCACCACGTTCAAGCATCATCTGCATACCGCCTGGCGCCAAATAGGCACAACCCGCACGCAGTTGATCGCCGTTTTGAGCCTCTTTGACCTCGATCTTACATAGGCTATTGAGGCGGGTTGCAAAAGTCGGTGTAAACGCCGCGGGCATATGTTGAATAAGGATGATCGGGTACGGATAGTTTGCCGGCAGTTGGATTAACACTTTTTGAAGTGCAACGGGTCCGCCGGTTGAGGTGCCGATAAGCAACGCTTTGTATTTCTTGCCACTGGCACGCGCAACGACCGTTGAACGGCTACTTGCCCGTTCAGCTACCACTGGTGATGGCGATGAAGCACTCGCTATAATTCCTGAGCGCATAGGCGCTAGCGGTTGCGCCGTGCTAGTGCGTGTTCTTGTAGTAACAGTTTGTGGCCTCACTGCGGGTCTGAATAAACGACGACGCCCTAAGGTTTTAATCCGCTGCTGTAATAATGCAATTGCATCATCTTTATTGGTTGCGATGTCTTCAAAACGCTTGGGGAGAAAGTCGAGCGCTCCCGCTTCAAGTGCATCTAATGTCGCTTTAGCGCCGTCGTGAGTTAATGATGAAAACATCAAAATGGGGACAGGGCGATTGGCCATAATCTGCTTAACGGCAGTGATCCCATCCATGACTGGCATCTCAATATCCATTGTTATCACATGTGGATTAAGCTCGGCAGCGAGTTTAACGGCTTCTGCGCCATTGACTGCGGTACCCACGACTTCAAGCTCTGGATCTTGACTGACTATCTCACTAACGCGTCGTCGAAAAAAACTCGAATCGTCGACAACTAGTACTTTAATGCCCATTTAAATTCCTATAACGCATGGGGTTACTGCTTTGCCACTATACAAAAAGGAATAAGTGAAAGTAGACTTTCTGCTTATTCCCTTATTGAAACGCTAGCTTTTATTGCGAGCGTAGTGCTTTAGTAGTCCTGGAACGTCCAAAATCAGCGCGATACCACCGTCGGAGGTTATTGTTGCCCCCGCCATTCCCGGCGTACCATGTAACAAGGTGCCCAGTGGTTTAATGACCACCTCTTCTTGTCCTATTAATCCATCAACTACAAACCCTATTTGCATCGTTCCCAACTGCACTATCACCACGTGTCCATGTTGTTTGTCACCATGGACTAACGTTGAGCGACTGTGAGCAAGCCAATGCTCTAAATAAAACAGCGGTACTGCTTTATTACGCACGATAACCGTTAATTGGCCATCAACTACATTGGTTTTAGTGAGATCTAAGTGGAATATTTCACTCACGCTAGACAGGGGTAATGCAAATACTTGTTCGGCAACTTCAACCATAAGCGTGGGCATAATAGCCAAGGTGAGCGGCACTTTAATCTCTAAACGTGTCCCTTTACCTTTGAGCGAGTCGATGTAAACCGTACCGTTCAATTGAGTAATACGAGTTTTAACAACGTCCATGCCAACGCCACGACCGGATATGTCCGAGACTTCTACTTTAGTAGAGAAACCGGGGGCAAAAATCAGATTATAAGCTTCTTCGTCAGTCATTCGCGCTGCGGCATCCGCGTCAAGCACACCGCGGCTAATGGCGATATCTTTAAGCTTTTGCGGATCCATTCCCGCGCCATCATCCTCAATTTTCAGTAGGATATGGTCGCCTTCTTGGCTAGCAGAGAGCGTAATAGTGCCTGATCGAGGTTTGCCGCTTGCCTCACGTTCATCTGGCATTTCAATACCATGATCAACGGAGTTTCTGACCAAATGCACTAACGGATCAGCTAACGCTTCAACTAAGTTTTTATCAAGGTCGGTATCTTCACCCACCATAATAAGGTCAATTTCTTTATTGAGGGTACGAGCCAAGTCTCTCACCACACGAGGAAAACGGCCAAAGACTTTCTTAATCGGTTGCATACGCGTTTTCATTACCGCGCCTTGCAAGTCAGCGGTAACCAAATCTAGGTTTGCCAGTGCCTTCGACATCTCTTCGTCATCACGGGAGACTCCAAGGCTCAGCAAGCGATTACGAACCAGTACTAACTCACCGACCATGTTCATTATCTGATCAAGTCTTGAAGTATCGACGCGTACCGTCGTTTCTGCTTGCGGGGTATTAGCCGCAGGCTTAGCTTTGGCTTGAACCACGGGTTTTGGTGCTGGAGCGACCACAGCTGCTTGTTGTGATGTGGTAATGGCTTGCACTACGGGCGCAGAACTTGCTTGTGATGCTTGAGTGACTTCAGTCACCGCTCCTGGACTACTGCCAGCACCATGAAGTTCATCAAGTAAGCGTTCAAACTCATCGTCGCTGATTTCATCAGAATCCACAACGTGCGCGGGTTCTGCTACAACGGCTGGCGCTGAGGGGGCTTTAAACTGACCCGAGCCATGCAATTCATCGAGTAACGATTCAAACTCGTCGTCGGTGATGTCACTAGTACTTGCGCTCGCTACATTAACGCTATCAGCCGCGGCATTCGCGCTAGGGCTATTACCATTGCCATGCAAAGCATCGAGCAAAGCTTCAAATTCAGCGTCGTTGATGTCGTCAATACTGCCGCCACTGGTAATGTCTACTGCCGCTGTAATAGGGGCAACTACGGTTTCGATAATCGTTGCTTCTTCAACATCAGCAGTTGTTTGATCCGCTTGAGCATCCGCTAACTCTGAAGGCAATAATTGCCCTGCACTGAGTGTTTTAAGCTGCGCTAACAAGTTCGGATCCGCTGGAGACTGAGGCTGATCCGCCTGAGTTTCAGCAAACATAGTATTGATGGCATCGACGGCTTGTAAAATAACGTCCATTAAATTAGCACTGACTTGTCGCTTGCCAGTACGCAATAAATCGAAGGTATTTTCAGCTTCATGGCAAACATCTACCATTGGAGTCAAACTGAGGAAACCTGCACCACCTTTTACCGTGTGGAACCCTCTAAAAATGGCATTGAGCAGATCGGTATCGTCAGGGTTATTTTCTAACGTGACTAGTTGTTCTTGTAGAAGCTCTAAAATCTCACCGGCTTCGATCAAAAAGTCCTGCAGTATCTCTTCATCAACATCAAAGGACATTATTTTGACTCCTTTAAAAACCTAAGCTCGAAAGCAGATCGTCAACTTCATCTTGACCCGTCACAACATCCTGACGTTTTTCTGCATTCATAATAGGACCTTCAGCTTCAACATCGAGCAAGGGTGTACTTTCTGCAATTGACGCAGGTTGCTCACCAAAGACGGTTAACATAGAAACCAAGCTACTTTCCACTTCTCTGACGAGTTCAATTACACGACGGATCATTTGGCCAGTTAGGTCTTGGAAGTCTTGTGCTAGTAGTATTTGATTAAGCAGTTCTCTGACTCGACTTGCGTCCGATTCACTTCTATCGACAAATTGTTGAATATCATGGCACAGAGCTTTAAATTCATTTAATGGCAGTTCACGGCGCATGAGTTTGTCCCATGCTGGTTTCACTGCCTGAATATTATCACTTAATGCATTTGCTAAAGGTAAACACTCTTCAACCGCATCCATGGTCTTATTAGCCGCTTGCTCTGTCATCTCGATGACATAGGTCAAACGCTCTTTGGCATCTGGAATTTCGGTATTCGCTAGCTCTACCAAGCGGTTGTCCACTTGAAAGTCTACGATAGCACTGTGAAGTTGGCGCGTTAAACGACCCACTTCATCGAAGAGTTCTTTTTGAATAGGTGAAGCTATTTCTCTCACCAATTCATCGGCTTGTGCTTGCTCGCCATCACGAAGTAACGCGACGAGACTCTCAGCTTGCTCGAGAGTAATGAGCCCTGAAGTATATTGCTGCATTGCTCATCCTTGCTTAACCTAAGCGCTCAAAAATCTTCTCTAATTTTTCTTTTAGCGTTGCTGCAGTAAAGGGTTTAACTACATACCCATTTACCCCAGCTTGCGCGGCTGCAATAATCTGCTCGCGTTTAGCTTCCGCTGTCACCATCAGTACTGGAAGGTGCTTTAAGTTATCATCAGCACGAATCGCCTTTAATAAGTCAATACCTTGCATTCCAGGCATGTTCCAGTCGGTGACGACAAAATCGAAATCACCCTTCTGTAACATAGGTAAGGCTGTCGAACCGTCATCTGCTTCTTGGGTATTATTAAATCCCAAGTCTCGCAACAAGTTCTTGATGATACGTCTCATTGTTGAAAAATCATCAACAACAAGAATCTTCATATTCTTGTTCAAGGTTTCCTCCGCGGAGCTTATTTTTTATGTTCGTTTATTGTTATGTTTGCGTCCAGTGCTTGAGTTTACCTTTGAGTCTTAGCATCGCCTGACTATGGATCTGGCTAACTCTAGACTCACTGACCTCAAGAATGGCCCCAATCTCTTTTAAATTTAATGCTTCATCGTAATACAATGACAATACCAGCGCATCTCGTTCTGGTAATAGCTTTATCCCCGCCACTAATGCTGAATGAAATTCAACTTTAGCTAACGACTCATAGGCTACATCATCTTGGTTATCGTCGTGGTTAACCACATCAACGGCAACGCCTAAATCTTCTATCCCGACCACTTTACCCACAGACACATCATTCAAAATTCTGTAGTAATCTTCGAGCGGCATCTCTAGTCGCTCGGCGATTTCGGGATCACGTGCATCACGCCCAAGTTCTTGGCCTAATTCATCAATCACTTGTGCAACGCGACGTTGATTACGATGTACCGATCTAGGTACCCAATCGCCGCGTCTTATTTCATCTAACATAGAGCCACGAATTCTGATCCCGGCAAAGGTTTCAAATTTCGCGCCTTTACTACCATCAAACTTCGATGAAGCCTCTAACAGCCCCATCATACCCGCTTGCAGTAAATCATCTAACTGCACCGACGCCGGTAAGCGCGCCAATAAATGATGGGCAATTCTTTTTACTAGCGGTGCATACTGTTCAACGATAGAGGTCTTATTATCAAAACGAGTATACGCGGCCGCTTTATTCACCAGACTTATCCTCTTGATAATCAGGACGTTGCACCAATCGTTCAACAAAGAACTCTAAGTGTCCACCTGGTTGAGAAGGTATAGGCCAGCTCAATATTTTATTCGCGAGTCCATGATAAGCAATCGCTGCTGGAGACTTAGGAAACATCTCCACAATCAACTTTTGCTTTCTGACAGACTTACGTAAATTCTCATCGAAAGGTACAGTCGCGACCAACTCAAGGGCAACATCCAGAAATCTGTCTGTTACTTTACTTAACTTGGCGAATAGCTCCATCCCTTCTCGCAAACTCCGCACCATATTGGCGACAATTTTGAAACGGAACACACCGTGTTCGCGGCTCAAAATTTTAATCAATGCATAGGCATCGGTAATCGACGTTGGTTCATCACACACCACAATTAACACATCTTGTGATGCACGAGAAAAACTCAGCACCATGTCGGAAATACCCGCTGCGGTATCCACAATTAAGATGTCAAACTGGGTTTTCATCTCACTAAAGGCACGAATTAAACCCGCATGCTGTGCCTGAGTCAGTTCGACCATAGATTGAGTGCCAGAAGTCGCTGGAATGATCCCAATGCCTTTTGGTCCTCTTAAGATGACATCATCTAATTCGGCATCTCCAGACAAAACATGAGATAAATTTTTATCTGCGCGCAAACCTAGCATCACATCGACGTTCGCTAGACCCAAATCCGCGTCCAAAACCACGACACGTTTGCCCTTTTCTGCTAACGCGACAGCCGTGTTAATTGACACGCTGGTTTTACCAACGCCACCTTTACCACCTGATACGGCGATAACTTTTACTTTTGCATTGTTTGGCTGATTCATCATACGTAAACCGCTTGCTTGATCGGGAGTCATGTTTTTACTCGAATGCATGGGTCATCTCTTGTGACCGTTCACTATTATGTAATGGTTCTAATTGTTCGTTATCTAACACCGCTAATGCTCGATTGGCTAAAGCTAATGTGTCAGCCACTTGCATATCTTCTGGAACGCGTTGTCCATCGGTCACATAACTCAAAGGTAACCCACTTTGGATCAATACACTTAGCGCTGGCGCTAATGACACTGATTCATCTAACTTCGTCAGTACCGCGCCGGAAAGCGGGATACGGGTAAACTGTTTTACAGCATCTTCTAATACGCGACGCTGACCAGTGGCAGACATTACCAGATAACTACGGATAGGTATTCTGCTATTTGCAGTTAAATTATCGAGTTGCTGGAAGAGTCGCAGATCTCGCTGCCCCATGCCTGCGGTATCAATCAAAACCAACTTACGATTTCTAAATTGATACAGAATCTGTTCTAACTCATGAGAATCATGAGCCTGCTTAACTGGACAGCCCATTATTTTGCCATAGGTTGCCAATTGCTCAAAGGCACCAATGCGATAATGGTCCGTGGTAATCAGTCCGACTTGATCTGAGCCATGATGCGCGGCAAATCTGGCCGCCAATTTGGCAATTGTCGTCGTTTTACCCACCCCAGTTGGGCCCACAAATGCCACAACACCACCTTGACGCACAATATCGTCGCCTTGGTTGTCGAGTAAATTCGCTAAACTACGCGGTAAAGAGGCCACTAATTCTGCTGGACTGTAATGTTCACTCAAACTTGACAATTTTTTGGCGATTGCGGGTGAAAACTCAGCTTCAAGCAATTTGCTTTCTAACATTGCGCCGACAGGATCGATACGTTTCTTTTGCTCAGACATTAACGCGCTAACTTGATGAGTCAATAAGCTACGAATTGACGCGAGCTCCTCTTTCATCACGTCCATTTCTGCACTGTTATTTTGCTTTTGAGGACTAAAGCTGTCTGGTGCCCTATTCGGCGTAAATTCTGCCTTAAGCGGTTGCTTAGTTTGCGGAACTTGGGCTTGTAATCCCTTAGCCCATTGCGGCATATCGAGCTCTTCGCTGCGCGTTGCCGATGTTTGCTGGCTCATGCGGCTTTGCTGACGTTCAAGCAGGGCTTGCAGTGAATCGGGAGCCAGCGCTGGCTTAATGCGCGTTTCCGTCTTTATATTCGCCCGCGAACCTAAGGTCACTTTTTCATCGCTAAGGTCGGTAAATGCTGCAGGAGACGGCGCTGCTGCAGGGATCTGTGGTTTTGGATCGTCGTAATCTACCGCCGCGACAATTTCAATGCCGCCAGTCACTTTCTTATTCGACATGATCACAGCGTCTGAACCCAAAGTTTCTTTAACTTGAGCTAGGGCCGAGCGCATATCTTTTGCAAAAAATCTTTTAATCTTCAATTATTCGCCCTCTACTGCCCAACAGCGGATACGATGCGTATCTGTTTTTCATCAGGTACCTCTTGATAAGAGATCACCCTCAGGTTTGGAATCGTATGCTTAACAAATCTTGATAACGTCGAACGTAGCATGCCAGATGTTAATAATATTGCGGGTTGACCGACCATTTCCTGGCGCTGTGTGGCATCAACCAATGACTTCTGCATACGCTCTGCAAGGCTGGGTTCAATATTAGGACCGTCGCCTCCCGTTGCTTGCATAGACTGATGCAACATCTGTTCCAACTCTGGCGCCAAAGTAATGACAGGGATTTCCAGTTCTGGTCCGCTGATCTCTTGTACGATCATTCTCTTTAACGCAATTCGCACAGCGGCAGTGAGCACTTCGGTGTCAGCGCTCTTAGGCCCATACTCTAACAATGTTTGTACGATGGTCTTCATGTCTCTAATAGACACGCCTTCATTTAATAAGTTTTGCATCACCTTAACCACGGTTCCCAGAGGCATTACATCAGGAATAAAGCCATCAACCAACTTAGGTGCGTTTTTAGCCAACATATCCAGTAGTTGCTGAACCTCTTCATAACCCAATAACTTAGAGGCATTATTGGTAAGCAGCTGGCTGATGTGAGTGGCCACTACCGTGGCAGCGTCTACGACGGTATAGCCTAGGGTCTGTGCATGCTCTCTAAGCTCTGGTGCAATCCATACGGCTTCTAAACCAAAGGCAGGATCTGTGGTTTCAATACCATCGAGCTTGCCAAAAACTTGTCCGGGGTTAATCGCTAGCTCGCAATCATGACGAATTTCGCCTTCACCAGATGAAACCCCCATTAATGAGATCCGATACGCGTTAGGCGACAGGTCTAAATTGTCGCGAATATGTACCGCTGGCACTAAAAAACCTAACTCTTGCGACAACTTTTTACGCACGCCTTTAATTCTGCCAAGTAGTTCGCCGCCCTGGCCTTTGTCTACCAGCGGGATCAAACGATAACCGACCTCAAGACCAATGGTGTCAACGTGTTGAACATCATCCCAGCTTAATTCTTTAGGTTGGGTATCACGCTTTTCAACGGGGCCAGTTTTCGCCAACTCCAATGCTCGCTCGCGGTCAGTCTCTTTCTTTTTCTTAATTAAGTAAGCTGAGGCGCCAGCAACAATAGCAAGCGATATAAACACCAAATGCGGCATGCCTGGCACGATACCCATTACAAACATAACCGCTGCGGCAATGGCAAGCGCTTTGGGGCTGTCAAACATCTGGCTCATCATCATTTCGCCCATATCGCCCGATTCATTTTGGCGAGTCACCATTAAGGCGGCGGCAATTGACAACAAAAGACCAGGGATCTGAGCGACGAGACCATCACCAATGGTGAGTAGCGTATAAATTTCGATAGCATCGGAAAAACTAAGCCCGTGCTGCGCCATACCGATGACAAAACCGCCAAGAATATTAATCACTAAAATCATTATTCCTGCAATCGCATCACCTTTTACAAATTTTGACGCACCGTCCATCGCACCATAGAAATCGGCTTCACGGGTCACTTCTGCACGTCTGACACGGGCTTCCTCTTGGCTTAACAGCCCGGCATTGAGGTCAGCATCAATGGCCATCTGCTTACCCGGCATGGCATCTAGCGTAAAGCGAGCACTAACTTCAGAGATACGGCCAGCACCTTTGGTCACTACCGCGAAGTTGATGATAATTAGAATTAAAAACACCACTAGACCCACGGCATAGTTACCGCCAATCACCACAGAGCCAAAGGCTTCAATGACTTTACCTGCGGCATCACCACCATTGTGGCCTTCAAGTAATACCACTCGGGTAGAGGCAACGTTAAGTGCGAGTCGAAGTAAGGTTGCGATCAGCAAGACTGTCGGGAATGCGGCAAAATCAAGTGGACGGTCACTATAAATAGCAACAAGCAACACCACTAAGGCAAGTGCTATGTTAAACGCAAACAGAATATCCAGCAGAAAAGCAGGCATGGGTAACGTGATCATAGCCAATGCGGCTAAAACCAATATAGGGGTACCCAATCCTTTAAAATGTGCGGGCTTTAATTGCTTTAATTGCCCTAGTCTTGCCTTAAGTTCCATTCACCCTGAGTCCAATCTTTGACGCTTGTTAGCTGTATTGCAAAATTAGTACCAATATTAACAAGATCAATCTGCTCACACCATAGAGCGGCGCACACTATAACCTGAAACGAATAACCAAAGAATGGACAACCAAACAACTGACTGTTTATTATACAATTTATAACTGAGAAATGTGAGTTATAGCCGCTAGTGCTTCAACTCATCAGGAATAGGCTGTTTTGTGGGGACGGCATTAGGGCGACGCCCTTTACCTTTTTGGAATTGCCGGAGCTGAAATACATACGCAAGCACCTGAGCAACCGCGGTAAATAGACCTTCCGGGATCTCTTGATCTATTTTAGTCGTATGGTAGATAGCACGCGCTAATGGCGCTGCAGTGACAATAGCAACATTATGCTCTCGGGCTATTTCGCGGATCTTAAATGCCACTTCATCGACCCCTTTAGCCACCACAAAAGGGGCTGTCGATTTAGTCGCATCATATTTAACCGCAACCGCGTAATGTTCGGGATTAACCACAATAACATCGGCATTGGGCACTTCGCCCATCATACGGCGCTGAGCCATCTCTTGTTGTAACTGGCGAATACGTCCCTTAACTTCCGGCTTACCTTCGGTATCTTTATATTCGTCTTTCACTTCTTGCTTGGTCATCTTCAGCTCTTTGCTGTGATTCCAAATTTGGTAGGGAACATCAATGGCAACAATTAAGAATGTTGATGCGCACAGTAAGATGAAAATCCATGAGACGAGATCAAGCGCGTGATAAATATTGCCGGGCAAGTGATCTTGCGACAGCATCAAAATATCATTCAGATAAATATTAAGGACTAAATAAGCCGTTATTGCCACAACGGAGAACTTCGCGATACCTTTAGTCAACTCCACCACAGCTTGCACACCGAACATGCGCTTTAAGCCTTTAGCAGGATTCATTTTACTGGATTTTGGCATGCACGCTTTACCAGAGAAAGACATGCCACCAAGTGCGATGTTGCCCACGAAAGCTATCAGGGCGAGAAATGCAATAAAACCCAACAACGGCGACACTAACTCGTTACCGACCATGCTCCAGATATTCATCATCTGCCGCGTGTCAAAAATCTCTTCACGGGTCATAGTCAAGAGGTTAATCATGATATTACTCATCGCCTTGGCAATGCTCGGCCCAGTCATAACCAAGCCAACGGAGGCTGCAATGAGAACCGCTGAAGTGCCTAAGTCTTTAGAGCGTGCAACCTGCCCTTTGTCTTTGGCCTGTTGCAACTTCCTGGCGGTTGCTTCCTCTGTTTTTTCTTGGCTGCTGTCGTTCTCAGCCATTGTGACTGACCAGAGTGTTATCTTTGAAGCGACAAGGCTTCAAAGTGCAAGGTCGCCAGCCATTAAGGCTTAATCCCTGTATAAGTCCCGCTATTAATACAGCCATTAATTGATTGTGCCTTCTGAATTACACTGCAGCTCTAGTACATTACACAGCAAAATCTGCGTTTCACGCCAAACCTCATCAAAGTGAGCCATGATAGGCGTCAATGTAAGCCATAGAATAAACAGGCCGCTTACCATGGTGACCGGGAAACCAATAGAAAAAATGTTTAATTGCGGTGATGCACGGGTCATGACACCAAATGAGAGGTTGATGGTGAGCAGTGCGACAATAGCTGACAGCGACATCGTGAGCGCCGCGCCAAACATGTAACCGACAAATTCAGTGAACAGCCGATAACTGGCTAAGCTGAGGCCGTTCATCGACACTGGAATGGAGTCAAAACTGGCAACAACCATTTTAATTAAGACAAGGTGCCCATCTACGGCCAGAAATATCAGAGTGGTCAGCAGCAGGAAGAAGTTAGCCACTACGGGGGTCTGTTGACCTGAGCTGGGATCGATCATCGAAGCAAAACCCAAACTGGTTTGCATACCGATGATTTGCCCTGTTAACACAAAGGTCTGCATCAACAATAAAGAGCCAAAGCCCATTGATACACCAATAATGATCTGCTGGAACGTGACAAAAACAGCACTTAATGAAAACAGGTCAATGTTTGGCATTGGAGGTAAAACAGGCACAACGGCAGCGGTAACGGCCAGTGACAGCATTAATCTCACTCGCGAGGGCGTGGTATTGGCGCCGAAAACAGCCATCACCATAAACATACTGGATATGCGTGTTAGTGGCCACATGTAACCGGCAATTCCGCCCATAATAGTATCGAGTAAAATATCCATAGCTACAACACTACGCCTAAATGCCTATTAAGCATCGGAATAACATGTTGTCGTATAGTAGGCATGATTAGCCTATGACCTGCGGGATCATATTCACCATCTGCAAAAAGAACTCCATCATGGTTTGCACCAGCAAATGGCCCATGAACATCAAGCCAAATAACGTCGTCAGTAGACGAGGTAAGAAACTCAATGTTTGTTCGTTAATTGAGGTCGCCGCCTGAAAAACGGCAACAACCAAACCCACAATCAATCCTGGTACAATAATCATCGATACCATGGTGACAATCACGGTAAGGGCTTCTCGAAAGATATCAATCAGGGCTTCTGGAGTCATAAGCTACCTTCAATAAACAAGCGAGAAACTATGGCTGCTAATGTTTCATGGCAGATATCTACAATATTAATGAGCGCCTCTGGGGTCATAGCCTACCTATAATCCGAAACTATTCGCTAACGTACCCATGACTAAGCTCCAGCCATCAACCAATACGAACAGCATGATTTTAAACGGCAAAGAGACAATCATCGGCGACAACATCATCATACCCATTGCCATCAAAATACTGGCCACCACCAAATCTAATACCAAGAATGGCACGAATAACATAAAACCAATTTGGAATGCGGTCTTCAGCTCACTGGTGATAAAGGCAGGAATAATCACGCTCATTGGCGCATCTTCAGGCTCGTTAATATTTTGATAACCTGATATTTCAATAAAGGTATCTAAATCAGTTAAGCGAACCTGCGCTAACATAAAGTCTTTTAACGGCCCTTTACCTGTATTGAACGCCTGATCGATTGGCATTCCCTGTTCAATATAGGGCAATACTGCTTGATCATAAATTTTATCGAACACCGGCGACATAATAAAAAATGTCATAAACATACTGATGCCGATTAGAATTTGATTCGACGGTGCCTGTTGTAGACCAATCGCTTGTCGCAAAATAGATAAGACAACAATAATACGAGTGAATGAAGTCAACATAATGACCGCTGCAGGAATAAAGCTTAACGCTGTCATCAACAGCAAAATCTGCATTGTCACCGAATATTGGGTCGAGCCATCAGCCCCTGTTGACACCGTTACGGCAGGTAAAATCCCCGTTGCAGCAAGGGCCGTCGGTGAGAGCAAAGACAGCGCCAGCCCAACAAACAACATATTCCATTTTATCATTGTGACGACTTCACTTGACGTAATCGATCCGCAAAGGAGACTTTAGGCTGCTCAACTGGCGTGGTGAGTTTATCGACCAAATTGACTTGATGAGGTGTGACGCCGAGCAGATATTGCTGGCCATCGACTTCAACTAACACTAGTTTTTCTTTTTGGCCCAGCGGCGTAACGGCGATGGTTTTTAGCACCCCTTGGTTACTAGGCACTAGATTCAGTCGCTTCACCATATAAGCTAAGGCAAAAATCAGCAATAAAACAACAATTAGGCCTCCCACCATACTGGCAAGCGTAGCAACACTTGAGGGCGCTGCCGATTTCTCTGCTGTAGCGGCAACGCTAGCAAGACTTGCTAATACCATCTGAAAACTCATTACTCATCCTTTCTATTTAAGCTTTTTAATGCGCTCAGTTTGGCTAATAACGTCGGTTAAACGAATACCAAACTTGTCATTGACCACAACCACCTCACCGTGGGCGATTAACGTACCATTGACCATGACATCCAATGGCTCGCCAGCGATACGGTCTAATTCAACCACCGAGCCTTGGTTTAACTGCAGCAAATTACGAATATTGATAAAACTGCGGCCTACTTCCATCGAAATAGTCACCGGAATGTCCATTATCGCATCGAGTTTTGACGCTTCCTCTTGACTGAAATGAGCAGCATCGCTACTAAACTCATCAAGTTCAACTGCTTGTGCTTCTTCAATTGCTTGCTCAGCCATTGCTGCAGCCCAATCATCACCTGTATCTGTACTCATCGACGTATCACCTTATATCTCAGAACGTTCGCGTGGCTTACCTTTATGCGTAACCAACTGCAACTCTGTCTTAGCCGTTTCCGGTCTAGGAATTTTTTCGCAAATCTTTAATGCAAGATTCTCTTTTGTTTTCCCCATCTTACAACGATAAGTGGGAAGATCTTCAACTTTTAAAACAATATATTCAGGCAGTTCAACGGGAATAACATCGCCCGCTTTGAACTCAAGCACTTCACGCAGGGTCAGTTGATGTTCCACCACGGTGGCATCAATACCCACATCTACGTCCATGATCTCATCTCGTAGCGCCTGAGACCAACGCATGTCCGTATCTTGAGTATCACTTTGCACGCCCGCATCGAGTAACTCGCGGATAGGCTCAATCATGGAATACGGCATGGTGATATGAAAATCTCCGCCGCCGCCATCCACTTCGATATGGAATGAACTCACCACCACGACCTCCGTCGGGCTGACGATGTTCGCCATAGCTGGGTTAACTTCAGAGTCGAGATAATCAAACTCAACATCCATTACTGGCGCCCACGCTTCTTTATAATCTTCAAAAATGATTTTTAGCAGCAATTGAACAATACGGCGCTCAGTTGGGGTAAATTCTCGACCTTCAATTTTGGCGTGGAATCGTCCATCACCTCCAAAAAAGTTATCGACCAAGATAAACACCAATCTCGCTTCCATGGTGATCAACGCCGTGCCTTTTAATGGACTAAAGCGCACCATGTTTAAACTGGTCGGTACAAACAGGGTATGAACGTACTCACCAAACTTGAGCATTTGCACACCATTGATCGACACTTCCGCCGCTCGGCGCATCATGTTAAACATGCTAATGCGCAAGTGGCGAGCAAAGCGCTCGTTAACAATCTCAAGCGTTGGCATTCGGCCACGTACAATACGGTCTTGCGAAGAGAAATCATAAGAACGTGCATCAAGCTCGTCGTCCTGAATCATGTCCTCTTCAACGTCATCTACACCGTGTAGTAGCGCATCAATTTCGTCTTGGCTTAATAAATCACTCACGATATTGCCTTTGCCTATATAAAAACGTTTGGTTTACAAAAAGCCGTGCAAACTTACTGCATCACAAAGCCGGTAAATAATACTTTTTCAACCACTTTACGACCAACAATGGGCTGCAAGGTGTTTTGCACATTCAGCAGGGCTAACAAACGCATCTCATCTTTGCCTGCTTGGGTACTGAGTTTTTGCACATCCGCACCACTAAATGTGGTCAGTAGTGCGTCTTCAATCAGTGGAATGTGCTTTTTAATCAATACATCATCGTCCTTACCGCGCACCATCAACTGCACTTTGATTTCAACAAGTCGCGTGCGGCCGTTGCCTGGCAAGTTAAATAAGAACGGTCGTGGCATAGCAGCGTAAAAGGCTTCCCCCTGATTTGCAGTCTCTTCTGCTGCGGTAGGTTGACCCTCCGAGCTCTGTTCAGCATCACCGCTCAATAACATCCATAGCGTCACCGCTATAACAATGAAAAGTGCCACAGCAATACTGCCAAACAAGATTAACTTTTTCTTACTTTTGGGCTCGTCATTAACCTCGAGCTCTAATGATTGTTCTTCTGCCATCTGCTTTCCCTAACTCGAGCATTTATGCCCTTACTTTACAGGTTCAAAGACAACCTATAAAACCAAAATTATAATGTGCGCTATAGGGTACCTGCTTATGCATAATAATCTATACCTGATGCGGCACTAGAAGCTAGATTTGTGCCAACAACTCGATCTTCTGCTGAAATTTCGTCCATTTCAGAGTGACTTTGGCCTTGGCTGTCTCTATCACCTTGGAAAGCTTGTTCATTGCCACCGTTATCTTGAGACACCTGACCATCGGTCAATTGCATACCCTGTTCAGCCAGCATTTCACGTAATCTTGGCATTGCTTGCTCAATTAAATCACGTGTTTGATGTTGTGAGACTTGAAACTGTACTTGGGTAGTATCGCCTTGCACCTGAATGCGTACAATCATGCTGCCAAGCTCCGCCGGATCTAAGCGAATTTCAGCGTGTTGAACACCTTGACTCACCATGGTGATTAATTGCTGCTTCATTACCGGCGAAAATCGCTGGATCATCTCCTGCATCTGTGTGGCTTGGTCCGCATGCTGTTTAAGTGAAAGTTGTATTTGTTGTGGCTCAGCACGGGTTAAACTTTGCTGTATTTGTAAATTATGTGCCTGTAAGCCTGCAGCAGTTTTAATCTCTTCAGTCGATAACGTTGCACTGCCACTGGCGAGATTGGCCTCTAGCCCCATCTGAATGGGCGTTAACCTAACGGAAAGCTCGGCGCCTTTTAACTGCTCTGTCGCGGCAGTCATATTGTTAGCATCGCCCAGCGCAGATTTAGCGCTCACCCCTTTTTCTATCTCAGCTCGTTGCGTTCCGCCCTGCTCTGTAGCTGCTTGCATCGCCGCTTCTTTGCCTAAAATATCTCGACTATCGGCTTTACTCGTTGGGCTTGTCAGTTCATTGCCCGTTTGAACGGCATTGGCGAGTTTAGGATCGTCGTTGACCGCTTGGGCTCTTGCGGCATCGGTTGATGTTGATGTTGATGCTGATGTTGCAGTCAATGGCGCTGATGTGATGGCGTATTGCGATAAAAGCTCACCATCAGCACCCAGTATTTGACTCTGTGCTAATAAATCGTTGAGATCTTGTGCTGGCATATTGCGAAGTGCAACTTCAGAAATACCACTTTGAAAGCTTAACGCTTGCAATATTTCATCAGACATTTCATCGGGTAAGTCAGTGCTCGTATCGGCAGATAAATCCCCCTCTTTAACGCCCTTTTCTTGCGCTATTTGCATATCATCGACTAACGGCAAGGTTTCGCCGTCAGCGGCAACCATCGATTGACTTTCTGCATCGCTGGGGAAGTTATTGGCAAGGTTAATTTGTGCTAGCACTTGGCTAACGTCATCACTCACCTCAGCGTCTTCTGCCTTACCGTTTGACGCTGCTACCGTACTGTTTTGAGTGGTAGCATTTGTTGATGGGGTGTCAGTGTTACCTTGCTCATTTTTGTGCTCTGCATTTGGCGCAGGATCCATTTGGCTGGCTTTTTCTAAGGCTGCTGAGAAATTGTCGCCATCGGCATTAAGTTCAGGCTGACTGTTAGGGCTCACCTTTTTTGCAGCACTGGCATCAGCGCTACTGAGTAATATATTGGTCATCTGCTGCATAACTTCTCCGTCAGCGTTGCCTTAACAAGCACAAAGTGTCTATCTTATTCTGCTATGAGTCTGATATTAGGCGTCAAAATATCGGCTTGATACTTGGCTTTCATTACCATACTTAGCAATTATAATGCCAACAAAAGTGACAGAGGAAAAACTATCGACGGGATTTTTGGTAAAACTGTTGCGATGCAAACTCGTCTACCATTTTTTGTTCTCTACGTTGCTCTGCAAGTTGTGCTGCATCGGCTTTTTTAGCCAGCAATAACTCTACCGCCTTACGTTTTTGTTGTTTCTCTTGCCAATAGCTTTGACGGTGTTGTTGTTGAGTGAGCGCTTCTTGCACCGTGTTAACTTGCTGCACAATGGCGTTATCAATTTGGCGCACAAACTGGTGGAACTGATGGTAATAGCTCGCGCTAATTTGTTTTCCTTGCTGCAGCTCCATCTGTTTCATGTAATCTAAACGATAGTCCTGCAGCGCTTTTAATTGCGTTTGCCTACGCTGCAGCTCTAACTGAGCGGTACGCAGTTGTAGCGATGCTTGCTCTTCCGCATCTTTAGTGAGCTTAAGTACGGTAAGAAGTGGATCCACTTTAGCCATTTTAGTATTTACTCATCAGCGCTAGACATGACATTGTGCACCGAGTTGACTCAACATTAACTCACTACTTTCGAAGGTAATGGTATCTTTCATGGTTTGTCGCAAAAATGCATTCATCGCAGGTTGCAAGCGGATAGCGTTATCGATACGAGGATCGCTTCCCTGAGTGTAAGCACCAATTGAAATCAGATCTTTATTCTGTTGATAAAGCGAATACACCTGCTTAACACGGCGCATAGCTTCTAAATGCGCGGTGCTAATCACCATAGGTGCAACACGGCTAATTGACGCTTCAATATCAATAGCAGGGTAATGCCCTGAATCCGCAAGCGAGCGTGACAACACAATATGGCCATCAAGAATGGCGCGCGATGCATCAGCGATTGGATCTTGCAGATCATCGCCCTCGGTGAGCACGGTGTAAAACGCCGTTATTGAGCCTTGCTTGCCGCCGCCGTTTCCTGCGCGTTCAACAAGTTTGGGGAGTTTAGCAAATACTGAAGGCGGATATCCTTTCGTCGCAGGGGGTTCACCCACCGCTAACGCGATCTCTCGCTGCGCTTGAGCATAACGGGTTAGGCTATCCATCAGTAACAGTACGCTATAACCCATATCACGAAAATACTCGGCAATTCGAGTCGATGTTTCACAAGCACGAAGTCGCATCAGGGGCGAAGTATCAGCAGGCGCTGCCACCACGACTGAGCGGGCACGTCCTTCTGGCCCCAAGATCTCTTCGATGAACTCTTTGACTTCTCGGCCACGCTCGCCCACTAACCCCACCACAATAATGTCAGCGTTAGTGCCTCGCGTCATCATGCCTAACAGCACACTTTTACCCACACCAGAACCGGCAAACAAGCCCATTCGTTGGCCTTTACCGACGGTCAACATCGAGTTGATCGCGCGAACACCAACATCGAGTGGCTCACTTATCGCTCGCCTTGCTAGTGGATTGATTGCGGTTGTATGTGTAGGGGCTTTTTGATCGGTTTGTAGATTGCCTAAACCATCTATTGGTACGCCACTGCCATCGAGCACTCGCCCTAACAATGCCAAACCCACACTCAGGCCAGACTGCTGACCCAATGGCGTCACTTTAGCGCCAGGCAACACACCGTTGAGTTCTTCGATTGGCATCAGGTAAAGTAAATCATCGTCAAAACCAATCACTTCAGCGACTAAATCACCCGTCATGGTTTCGATGGAGCAAAGACTGCCAACCGAAGCCCGACAACCCGTTGCTTCGAGCGTCAAACCCACCACTCGCACGAGTTGCCCGCTGGCTTCTGCTACAAAAGGGTTAATTTTTTTGTGGTGCTGCGCCAGTTTACTGCGCAGTCGGTGTTGGCGTGTTGGCATGTTCACCTTCGGTTACTGGAGGCTGATCTTGTGAGGGCTGTACCGTCGCAGTGGCGACTTCTGCAGCCGCTGCGGTTTGACTGCTCAGACGCTGGTTAAGTAACGCCTCTTCTTGTTGCTCTTTGCGCTGCAACAGATCTTGTTGGCTTTTCTCTAGTTCAAAAAATACATGCTGAATACGCGTATCCACGGTCATATCAATATGGCTACGGAGACTATGGATGATGCAATCACCTGCCGATAAACTGGGGTCGGCTTCAATGTCCCATCGGTTGCGTTCCAATTGCGCAGCAGTGTATAAATCGGTGACTAAAGATTCATCGTCTGGTGACAATCGAATATTCACTTTCTGCTCTTTGATCGGCAGTGAGTCAACGCCTTGACGCAGCGCGCTCAAAATATGCTCAGGATGCGTTTTAAGCTCATGACCAATCACCGCTTTAGCCAAGCTCATTGATGTCGACAACAGCTCTTTTTCAATTTCAGTATCTAATATACTCAGCGGCTGTTCAAATTGGGTGAGTAATGCTTCGAATCTTTGTAGTATCTCAGCAGATGCCTGCAGACCCGCTTCATAACCTTGCTCTTGTCCCTGCTCAAAACCTTCAGTATGGCCTTGCTCCAGTCCCTCTAAGCGGCCCTTTTCAAGCCCTTCGGCATGGCCATTTTCTTGACCCTGTACAAAGCCTTCTTGCTCGGCGTGAGCACGGATATCTTCAATTTCGGTCAGCGTTGGCGGTAAAATCGCTTCAATTTCGGTCTCATTGTCTACGTCAACATGCAAGCCATGTCGACCAAACATATTCAGCGATGAGCTATCAATCTCTTCTGTAATATCGGGAAGGTCCCAATGACCAAACTCATCAGTGGTATTGACGGTTACCCCTTTGGGCTCTTTAGGATCAGCCATTATAAGAACTCTTCACCACTGCCGCCACCGAGCATCAACTCACCACTTTCACTCAGACGTCGTGCAATTGATAAAATCTCTTTTTGAGCAACTTCCACTTCACTAATTCGAATTGGACCCATCGCCTCTAAATCATCACGCAGCAGTTCAGCGGCACGTTTAGACATGTTACTCAGTAACTTCTCTTTGAGTTGATCATCTGTGCCTTTTAGCGCCTTCATCAACACATCTTGCTGCACTTCTCTAAGCAATACCTGAATGCCCATATCGTCCACATCGCTTAGGTTTTCAAAGACAAACATTAAGTCTTGGATCTGCTGTGCCATCTCTTCATCAGACTCGCGCATGGTTTCCATCAAGTGACTTTCAACGCCAGTATCGAGGTAGTTCATAATGTTAGCAGCCGCTTTCAGGCCACCCATCTTGGCGGCTTGTGCGCCACCTTGGCCAGCAAACTGTTTCTCCATAATATCGTTAAGCTCTTGCAGCGCGGCAGGTTGCACCTCTTCGAGGTTGGCAATACGCATCATTAAGTCTAAACGAGTATTTTCTGGGAACTGGGCAAAAATTTCTGCCGCTTGGTCGGGCTCAAGATAAGACAACACAATCGTTTGAATTTGTGGGTGCTCATTTTGGATAATGGTCGCGACTTGACGCGCGTCCATCCACTTAAGTGAATCGAGACCTTTAGCCCCACTGCCCATAATAATCTGTTCGATAAGATTGCCGGCTTTATCTTCGCCAAGCGCAGCAGTAAGCGCCTTACGCACAAACTCTTCACTGTTAAAACCGATAGAAGAGTACTTTTGGATGTCATCCAAGAATAGCTTATGCACGCCAATGACTTTCTCTTGTCCAAAATCTTGCATGGCTGCCATTGCCATACCCACCTTTTGTACCTGCTTAGGCTCAAGGTGTTTCAAAATAGAAGCTGCATCACTTTCACTTAGGCTCAGGAGCAATATGGCCGTTTTTTCAACACCCGTTAAATCTTGAGCTTTAAAACCTGCAGCAGGCGCAACGGTTTTGCCCTCTACACCAATATTATTTGTCATCTTCTAATAACCAATTTTTCACGACTTGAGTCGATAGTTCAGGTTCATTCGCGACAATGGCGCGGATGGCTTTAATCATGTCATCATCTTTATGCAGATCGGGGATTAAAATCGACCCATCATCGGCATAACTGTATTCAGCTTCGGGTCGCTCGAGCATGCCTAATGTGTCTGCGGCATACTGATCTTCAATCTCAGCAAGCTCATCACCCACCTTTGGCTCGTCAAGCATTTTGGCGCTATCAGGGTAAACAATACGTTTAAGCATCGGGCTGATAACAAACACCACAATAACCAGCGCAACTAAAGTACCCAAGCCCAACTTCACTCCACGCCAGAACCAAGGTTGTTCCCAAACTTCAACTGCTGGAGCATCTTCAATGAGTTGGTCCATAAACGGTACGGTAACCACTTCAATCATGTCGCCACGTTGAGTATTAAACCCTACAGCACCTTCAAGCAAGCGACGAATGTTAGCCAATTCTTGCTCGGTGCGTGGCACTCTGGTCACACTGCCGTCTTCGGCAACTGGGGCGTTTTTAAAATCAACGGCAACCGACACACTCACACGTCTTAACGTGCCTACTTGTTGGCGGGTATGGCTAATCGTTTCATTGAGTTCATAGTTTCTGGTGGCTTCTTTATGGTTGCTACCAGATCTAACCGAGGTCGATTCGCTAGCAACTTCTTGTGGGATATCCGCGTTCATTGGCGGTTGGTTAGACAGCGCCCCTGGAATACCGCCACTGGTGTTACCATTTGAATTATTTTCCACCACCATTTCACTGCGCAGTGCGGGTAAATCGGGGTTGTAGCGCTTAGCGGTTTGTTCTACGGCGGTAAAGTCCATGCTAACGTCCACTTGAGAAGTAAAGTTCTCAGGCCCCAAGATTGGCATCAAAATAGACTCAACCTTGTTACGATACTCAGACTCTTTTTGCTGAACAATTTCGAGTTCGCGGCGCGCAATAGCCGATACGCCATCTTGACTGCCGGAATTAAGCAAGCGACCGTTTGCGTCTGTCACAGTGACTTTATTCGGTTCTAAGTTGTGTACCGCTGACGCCACAATATCGACAATAGAGTCGACCTCTTCTTGGCCAAGGCCGCCACGTCGGGTACTCACTACCACTGTCGCACTCGGCTTTGAGCGATTGCGAGCAAATACGTTTTCTTTTGGTAAGGCTAAGATAACTTTAGCGCGGCTAACACTTTTTAACTCTTCGATGGTTCTTGCAAGGTTTTGTTCTTGGCTATGTTTAAGGCGGGCTTGTTCCATTCGCTGGCTCACGCCAAACCCACTGTCTTTACTTAAATAGTCGTCATTTGTAGCGGCTTGATCTAAACCTGCGCGGCTTAGCATCATCTTCACATCTTGATATTTGTCTTCTGGGATCTTAACCACATCACCTTGGATCTGGTATGGGATTTTATTCTTATCAAGTTCATCGAGTACTTGTACCATCTCCTGGGTATTCATTTGCCCCAAAGGACGATATTCAGGCTCTTGCGCCCAAATCATCACAAAAACAGCCAATGCCAAACAGATCGCTAATGCCAAGATCATGGTCACTTGGCGTAACATATCGATATTACCAATAGAGCCCATCACACCAGATTTATGTTCCTCTTGAACGCCACCTGATTGTCCACTGGTTGCGACATTTGAACCTGTTCCTACGACCATTTCTGTACTCACAATTGCTACCTGCTGTTAGTTTAGGCCTAAACAGGCATACTCATAATGTCTTTATAAGCTTGTACCAGCTTATTTCTTACTTGCACTGTTGCCTCAAAAGCAACGCTAGATTTCTCACGCGCAATCACGGTATCAGATAATGTCACTGTGGTGTCGCCCATATCAAGGCGAGTGGCCAAATTACCTGCATTCGATTGAAGTTCGCTCACATTTCCAACAGCTTGAGAAAGAAGTTGCCCAAAATCAGCGCCAGAAGTGTTATTCACTTGGCGAGCAATACCTGTTTGGATCCCAGGTGAGCCAATTTGGCCGTTAAGTGACTGCATCTCTTGCAGTAAAGAATTAGCGCCGATTTGCATTACTATCTCCCAATGTCGTTTTCTTGACGAAAAACTTATATTGAACTAGATAAAGCAGTAATCGTGCCAGTATTTAAATTAACGGTGAAAAACGGATAGAGCTAAGACGGGACAAGCAAAGACGGACGCTTCGCTTACGGGAAAAGCAGGAAAAGCAGGAAAAGCAGGAAAAGCTTAAAACAAAAAGCAGCCAAGATTCAAACGAAATACCTCTAGGTATCCAACAAAGTTCTTCATCTCTGCTTAAATCGTCTCAGCTCGAACCATCTCAGCACTACCCGACTTTAAATCGGCTCTTAACCGATTCTCATCGTCTCAGCTTGAACCGTCTCAGCCCTATCCGGCTTCTATCCGGCTCTTAACCGATTCTCATCGTCTCAGCTTGAACCGTCTCAGCCCTATCCGGCTTCTATCCGGCTTCAAACCGGCTCTTAACCGATTCTCATCGTCTCAGCCCTATCCGGCTTCAAACCGGCTTCTATCCGGCTCTTAACCAGCTCTTAACCGATTCTCACCGTCTCTGCTTGAACCCGCTATTAAGCCGGTATTTGAATCCCGGAGTCGCGCATTTTGGCCATTTTATAACGTAAAGTTCGAGCACTGATCCCCAGTTTTTCGGCGACGGCTTTACGGCTGCCATTACACTGAGTCAAGGTTTCTAGAATTATCACATGTTCTTGTGCTTTAAGTTCAGTCCCTAAACCGTCAAGCTCAGTGGGCTTTTCCTCTTCGACAGGAAATGACTCTGCGTTAAGTGAAATATCGCAATTATCGATAATAATATCAGCGAGGGTTATTTCGTTAGAAATATTTAAAATCAGCGCACGTTGTACCACATTGTCGAGTTCGCGCACATTGCCTGGCCAACGATGAGTTAACAACCTCCGCGACGCACATTCAGCCAATACCGGTACTTCGGTTTTATTCATCGCTAAAGAGTGACGATTAATAAGGTGTCTTGCTAAGGGTAAAATATCCGCGGGACGTTGATTTAGCGCTGGCCAAGTTAGCGGAAAGACATTGATCCGATAATAAAGATCTTCTCTAAACTCTCCCGATGCCGCCAACGCTTTTAAATCACGGTTTGAGGTCGCCAATACTCGTACGTCTAGCTTAATGGTCTTACGGCCACCGAGTCGCTCCACTTCACGCTCTTGCAGCACTCGCAGTAACTTAGCTTGCAAGCCCACTTCCATCTCTGAAATTTCATCAAGCAGTAGCGTGCCGCCTTGTGCTTGCTCAAATTTACCTGGGCAGGCTTGATAAGCCCCCGTAAACGCACCTTTTTCATAACCAAAAAGCGTTGCTTCAAGCATGTTCTCAGGAATTGCGGCGCAGTTTATCGCGACAAAAGCCCCTGTAGAGCGATTGCTGTGCTGATGAATATAACGCGCCAAGACCTCTTTACCACTGCCACTTGGGCCCATGATCATCACTGATGCATCTGATGCTGCCACTCGCTGAGCCAGAGATAGCAGGGCTAAACTCTTTTCGTCTGCGACAACGGGTGTGCCCTCTGTCGATTTAGCGGGCAAGTATCTTGATACTTGGTTAAGCAGCACTTCGGGTGAAAAAGGTTTAGCCAGATAATCGACGGCGCCTAACTTCATCGCATTGACCGCGTTATCAATCGTTGCGTAAGCCGTCATCAATAACATGGGCACTTTAGGGTGATTATGCTGCAGGTAATTAAGCAAGCCTAAGCCGCCAATCCCTTCCATTTGCACATCGCTTATCACCATATCAAATGAGTCACTTTTTAATGCCAAAATGCCGGCTTCAGCCGATTCAACATCGACGCATTCATATTGCGCTAGCATCAGCGTGTCTAATAGAGCTTCTCGTAATGAAGCATCATCTTCAACTAACAGTAATTTACCTTCAGACATGCCCTTAAGCTCCTACGACTGATTCAGTGATATTGGCTTTAGCCACTAAAGGGAATTTAAGCGAGGCGGTACAGCCTTCACCAACATGACAACTCAACTGCATCATGCCACCATGATTATTCACCACTGATTGCACCACTGCCAACCCAAGCCCCGTGCCTTGTGGCTTAGTGGTAAAGAAGGGTTCAAGCACTTGTTGCTGCATATCGGCATCTAACCCTTTACCGTTATCGATCACATCAACATGCAGTGCTGTGGCCGTATCGTAGGCCTTTATCTCTATCTTGGTCGCGCCAGCTTCAATGCTGTTCACCACCAGATTATTTATCGCAGAACTTAACGCTGAGTCATTTGCGCGAATGCCCTGTGTCGAATGATTGATAAAATCCAGCTGGCAGCCTTTTTGCGCCGAGATCGGTTGGCAGTTATTCAATACGCTATCAATCACCTCTTCAATAGAGACAATCACGTCCAGCTCCTGCTTGCGGCCTTTTGCCATTAGCAGCATATCGTTAACTTGGTGCTCTAACTCGTTGAGTCTATCGACCAGCTTTCCCTGAAAGCGCTTTCTTGCGGTATCGGAAATTTTAGGGTTGGCAAGATTAGAGGCATACAACAAGGCGGCACTCAATGGCGTACGCACTTGGTGTGCCAGTGTAGCCACCATTTTGCCTAATGCTGACAACCTTTGTAGATGTGACAAATTCTTTTGCAATAAACGTGTTTCAGTCAAATCAGTTAACACGATAAGCTGACCTGGTTCTGGCGTTAATGGCGTAATTGCCAGTTTAACGCGGCGCCCATTACGCAGTGACACTTCATGACCATCATCATCTTTAGGTGAGAAAGCCTGATTGATCACTTTAAACCAGCGTAGCCCTTCTAATGGACCGCCAAGCAACTCAATGGCTACCGGATTTGCGTCTGTCACAATACCATCACCATTGATGATCACTACGCCAGATGGCATCGCCTGCAGAATATGATCCATACGATTGGACATATTTGCGGCTTGCTGAACGTCGACCTGTTGTGGACGATAGCTTGTTAGTGCATCAAATTGTGGCTGAGGGACTGCGGACATTATAACTCCGTCAAAAAAACTGCATTTGATGGGGTGAAGCAGGTTTTGTGCCAACTTGGAAAGGAACGAGGAAAGCAGAATAAAGCTAAGACGAAACAAGCTAAGACGAACGGCCTTCGGCCTTACGGTTAAAAAACGAATAGAACTAAGACGGAACAAGCAAAGACGGACGCTTCGCTTACTGTAAAGCGGGGAGAAAGCTAAGACGAACGCTTCGCTTACGAGAACAGCAGGAAAAGATTAAAGCAAAAAAACAAAAAAAGCCAGAAGCTATGCTTCTGGCTTTCTAATTTTAAATCGGTGCATACAATTAGCGTGGCTTTAATCGTCTTGGCTTCACTGTCGCTTGTACCATCTCTGCACTATCCGGCTTTAAACCGGCTCTTAACCGATTATCACCATCTCAGCACTATCCAGCTCTAAACCGGCTCTTAACCGATTATCACCATCTCAGCACTATCCAGCTTTAAATCGGCTCTTAACTGATTTCCACCATCTCAGCACTATCCAGCTTTAAACCGGCTCTTAACCGATTTTCACCGTCTCAGCTTGTACCATCTCTGCACTATCCGGCACTATCCGGCTTTTAATCTTTACCTAAACCGTATTTACGCATCTTCTCAACGAGCGTTGTACGGCGAATACCGAGCATTTCAGCAGCGCGGGCAACCACATTATCTTGCTGATCTAATGCTTGTCTAATCATGTCGATTTCAAGCTCTGCCAGCAGATCTTTTAGGTTAACCCCTTCAGGAGGCAGCTCACTTGGGAAACGAGACTCTGGTATATCAATAGGCTCGTCATCATTAAAGATAGAGGCTAGGGCATCACGCTCAAGTTCCTCTTCACTAACTTCTATACAATATTCTGGTACATCAATATGACGATACTTAATCGGTAAGTCATTAACATCAACCAGTCCACCGGGGTACAAGATGGTTAAGCGCTCAACTAAGTTGGATAACTCACGAACGTTACCAGACCATGCATGCTCTTTAAGCGACTCGATGCCTCTTTGAGTAAAACGCACTCGGCCACGGCCTTCGTTATAAACTCGGCTAACCAGTTCTTGCAGTAATAATGGAATATCTTCTTTGCGTTCACACAAAGCAGGCATTTCTATTGGAAACACATTCAAGCGGTAATAGAGATCTTCTCTAAAGCTCCCCTCTTCAATCATGTTTTCAAGATTTCTATGTGTCGCCGCAACAACTCGAACGTCAGCCGCAATAGACTTACTGCCACCCACACGTTCAAATACTCGCTCTTGTAATACACGTAGCAGCTTAACTTGCATTTGCAGCGGCATGTCGCCTATTTCATCCAGAAACAGAGTGCCTTTTTCTGCTAATTCGAATCGACCTTTACGGGCACTAATTGCACCGGTAAATGAGCCTTTCTCGTGGCCAAACAACTCGCTTTCTAACAGTTCTGCCGGTATTGCACCACAGTTAACTGGAATAAACGGTCCATCGCGACGCTCTGAAATATAATGAATATTTCGTGCTACGACCTCTTTACCTGTACCTGATTGCCCAAGGATTAACACTGTGGCTTCAGAACTGGCAACTTGGCTAATGAGGTGGCGCACGTTGGCGATACCTTCACTGCGGCCAACGAGGCTGCGAAACAGTTTTGTTTGATTGGCACTAGTAGGCACATCAGCTCGCTTCACTTGGCCAAAAACTTGGCAGAAGTGAAGTAACTCAGTGAGCTGAGGATAATTTAGTGGTTCTTCGATACAGCCAAGAATATTCGAGGCTTTAACATCGGCAACGTCACCCAGCAGCAAAAATGGCTGCCACGGAAGCGCTCCAGCCAAAGACTGAATAAGTTCTTTTGATTGAGCTTCAGCGGGCAAAACAATCGCACGAAAACGCGCTTGTTTTGTATACAACTCAAGTTTGTCGAAACCGACTAACTCGACTTGCTCACCTAAAAACTCAAAAACACATGACAAGCGATTAATTCGCTCTGACTGGTTACCGACAAGTAGAATTCGTTGATCTTTTTGCATCATTCCGAAGGCCGTTAGGCTTATATGTATCAGCGCATTAATTATTAGTGTTAGTTGCTTATTATTTAAAGCCGGTAGCTTCTCTCAAAGAAATACCTTTAAATTCACTACCAAACTGAATAGTGTATTATCGGCTCGCTATAAGCAAGCCTCTGATGAAGTTTATGATAAACAGGATCTGTTTTGCTTAAAAACTCAGCACTCGTTAATTTAACCACGACAATTTTTTGGCAGAAGTCAAAAAGGAGTGGCTCGCCACTCCTTTTTCGGTGGAAATTACATAGCACCGGCATGTGAATCGATATGGTGCTTATCGGCGGGAATTGCGTCCCAACCTTCTTTAATCGTTCGAATAATGTTACTTACATCGTCCAAAGCATTGACATCGTTATTCACATTTGCTTCGGTAATACGACGTAACATGAAGTCATATAAGTCGCTAAGGTTCTTGGAAATATCAGCACTAGCATCCATGTTCAGGCTGTTATTTAAGCCTGTAATAATACCTATAGCCTTACCAATATAAAGACCTTTATTCTGTATATCATTATTTTCAATCGCATAACGACTTTGCGCAATACGCTGCAGCGCCCCGTCAAACATCATCTGAATAATGCGATGTGGTGTAGCGATTGAAATTTCATTGTCTAATGAAACCTTGCGATATGATTGAAGAGAACTTCTCATTAAAACCTACCTATTTTCATCTATAGCTTTGTAAACATTTAGCTGCCGTTTGCTTTTACGTCCGGCGTACAATAATGCTTGACGATGTTCCTGGATGACTTTTGCTTGCGCCTCAAACGATTGAGTGAGTGCCAGCTGCTTTCTTAATTCAGGTTCATCTTCATCCGTTAGGTTAGCAAAAATGTTCGTGAGTAAAAGTTGACGCTTCCCGACTAACGTCTGCAAGTATGATACCAACTCATCGGTTGATTCATCTTCAGCTGGGGTTTGCTTAAGAGTTGCTAGCACTTCTGCTAGTTTAAAGTTTAATTCTGATAAATACTGCAAGCAAAACTCCTAAAGCAACTTACGATTGGATAACGACACCCGGTAGAGAGCTCAACCGATCAGAAAGACTAGAACTCTGTTGATTTAGCTGGCCAACAATGAGATCCATTGCATTAAACTGTTTAAATAGGCGCGCTTGCAGCATTTCCATTTTCAATGAAAAGGATTCTCGTTGATCATCTAATCTATGTTTATCACTGGTCAATGCGTTGTTGCGACTATCGATTGAACCGCCAGATTTAACATAACCATCCACCAGCTTATCTAAGCTATTGGCAATACCTGTATCTGGGGTAGAAAATAGTCCTGACACTAAGTCCATGTCTTCAGCAATTACTTTATCAAGCTTAGTATCATCAATCGACATTTTACCGAAACGGTCGACTTCGACACCTATATCATACAGAGCAACGGTTTCACCATCGACATCGACGCGATTGCTGATCATATTACGCATTTGCGATTCGATCGAACGGATCATTGAATCACCTTGAAGCGCAGCAGCTTCTTTTTTATCAACATCGTAATTCGACAGCTTATCGATAGAGTCAATTAAAGTGTTATAGGCTTCAACAAAAGCTTCAACATTCTCTTTTACCGCTTCATTATCTTGCTCTATTTTAAGAGTTGAAGTCTTAGTTAAGTCTGCATCCGTTAAGGATAGGGTCACGCCAGTGATTGCATTTTTTACCTCATTACTTTGAGAGGTAACTTTTTGACCATCGATATAAACCACTGCATTTTGAGCGGCTTGCAAAGTTGATAAGTTTGCGCCACCAAACATATTATTGAGATCGCTGCCGACGGTGTCTGTTGCTGTGATATTGACTTGATTATCAAGCCCCGACTCATCAGAGCTAAATATGAGTCGACTGCCCCCGTCACTGGTAATAATTGTGGCGGTAACACCAGAGTTATCAGATGCGTCATTTATTTTTTTTGCGATAGTTTCTAACGAATCAGTTGCCTCGACAGCCACTGAAAATGATTCACCATTAACTGATAGGTCAAGAGAGCCTTGTCCAACAGGTAATGTTGAGTCTGCGACATTAGCTCCTGCAACTTTATGGAACTTTGCCAGCTGTTCGACTTCAATTTGATAACTGCCCGATTGCGCATTCTCGTCGGCTTTAGCGGTAAAATAGCTGCTGTCACCAGTAGACACTTTTCTGATATTTAATGCAGCTGGGTCGCTGAGCTTTTTAAGCGCGTCTTGGAAACTTGAAAGCTGGCTCTTTAATGTCCCTATTGCTGAGACCTTTGAGTCAATCGTTTGCTCTTTTTTATCAAATATGGCTTCTTTAGGTATTTTTTCGGCATCAACTAACACATTAACAATCTTGTTAATGTCTAACCCTGAACCAATACCTGTTGCTGTTAATGCCATACTTATCTCCTAGACAACATAAAATTTTATTGACACTTCATTTACGCCTCAGTTTCAAGCAAGAATCCTGCCACTTCAGCGAGTTTCTTAGCTAACTGTAGCGCCTCCTCATTGGGGATCTGCCGGAGCACATCACCTGACTCAATATCCATCACACTCACCACATTTCGGCCTGAATGTTCATCGACTTTAAATGCAAGTCCTTTTCGCATTAACGACATCATATCGGTAAGTTCGGCTGCAACAGCTGTTAATTCTTCAGTTTTGTGTTGCTCGCCCTTTTCGGTTTGTTGTACTTCCTCGACATTTTCAGCCTTAGACACCATTAGTGCGCTTTCGTTTTCCAACGTTTGGGACGGTTCCGTAACAGGCTTACTGGGCGCGATACTAGCCGTTGCTGCATTATTGGAACCAGCGAAACTTACATCCATTGTCATACTTCACCTCCGCAAAAGTTATTTAGAATTCTTCCACTTACCATTTTATTTTGAATTACAGATACAACAAAGGGAGATCCATATCGAATCTCCCCTTAAACCATCTATACGTTAACTAGCCATATTAAAGGAGAGATAGCGCAACTTGTGGTAGTTGGTTTGCCTGAGCCAGCATAGCTGAGCCTGTCTGCTGTAGTACTTGGTTCTTGGTCATCTCTGCGGTTTCTTTAGCAAAATCCACATCAACAATACGACTCTTTGCATCAGCCACGTTCGCCTGAGTATTAGCACTGTTGCTAATATTGTGGCTCAATTGGTTTTGCACCGCACCCAATGCAGAACGGGCGGTGTCTACCGCTTTAAGCGCAGTATCAACGTCGCCAAGTCCTGCTGCTGCCGTAGAAGCGGCAGGAACAAAAGTACTCATATCCGCAACTACGACACTCGTAGATTCAGCGGCAGTATGCCCAGTTTGGAAAGCCATAGTTTGGCCTGATAATTTAGTCTCACCAAACGCGGTGTTTGTACCAATTGCAGCAATTTCAGTTTTGAGAGCAACAAATTCAGCGTCTAACGCTAGTTGATCGCTGGCAGATAACGAGCCGTTAACTGATTGCACGGATAAGTCACGCATACGCTGCAACATGTTGGTCTGCTCTTGCATCGCACCTTCAGCGATTTGTGCGATTGAAATACCGTCATTGGCATTACGCATACCCACATCTAGACCACGAACTTGAGAGTCCAAACGGTTAGAAATAGCCAAACCAGCGGCATCATCTTTTGCGCTGTTAATGCGCAGACCACTGGATAAACGTTCCATAGATGTAGCCAAACCTTGGCTAGAAGCATTGAGGTTCTTTTGCGCTTTCATTGAAGTGACGTTGGTGTTTACTGTAATAGCCATGATTTGATTCCTCTTGAGTGCCTGGCTTAAAAACTTGCCTGTCTACTTATGCCAGGCGGGTCTATTGGGTTACAGTAACTTTAACGGCAGCGCTTTTTTATTCTTTAGTTATTTTTTTAAAATTTATTGCTTATTTTTTATTAACATATAAATCAAACAGTTATAACGATGCGGTAGTGATTGTAAATGTCTATAAAACAGAAAATCCATATCCCTTGCTTTCACATTGGATATGGATAATTCTATCGAACATAGTCTTACCTACTAAATAGCGTTAATACACTCTCCGTAGATTGAAATTAGCCCAATAGCGACAACGCAACTTGTGGCAACTGGTTTGCCTGAGCCAGCATAGCTGAGCCTGTCTGCTGTAGTACTTGGTTCTTGGTCATCTCTGCGGTTTCTTTAGCAAAATCCACATCAACAATACGACTCTTTGCATCAGCCACGTTCGCCTGAGTATTAGCACTGTTGCTAATATTGTGGCTCAATTGGTTTTGCACCGCACCCAATGCAGAACGCGCGGTGTCTACCAATTTAAGCGCACTATCAACGTCGGCAAGTCCTGTCGCTGCCGTAATTGCGGCAGGAACAAAAGTACTCATATCCGCAACTGTCACAGTGGTCTTTTCAGCGGCTGTATGCCCCGTTTGATAATCACCAGATAGGCCACTTAATTTAGTCTCACCAAACGCAGTGTTTGTACCAATTGCAGCAACTTCACTTTTGAGAGCAAGAAATTCAGCGTCTAACGCTAGTTGATCACTGGCAGATAACGAGCCGTTAACTGATTGCACGGATAAGTCACGCATACGTTGCAGCATGTTGGTTTGCTCTTGCATTGCACCTTCAGCGATTTGTGCGATTGAAATACCGTCATTGGCATTACGCATACCCACATCTAGACCACGAACTTGAGAGTCCAAACGGTTAGAAATAGCCAAACCTGCGGCATCATCTTTTGCGCTGTTAATGCGCAGACCGCTGGATAAACGTTCCATCGATGTTGCCAAGCCTTGGCTTGATGCATTCAAGTTTTTTTGCGCTTTCATCGATGTAACATTGGTATTAACAGTAATAGCCATTTTTATTTCCTCTGTCTTAATTGATTGCCAAGACTTCAGGCTTGGCTAATTTTGGTTAATTTATACTCAAATTCTTTAGGTGCTACTAGCCATTAGATATAATCAAACAGCGATACAGTGCCCACTTTAGTAAATACGCTTGATGCTGCACTAAGAGCTTGTTGCTGCAGCTCTAACTGCGTTATCGCCTCCGCATAATCCAAATCTTCCAACATGGATAACGCCGAGTTGTTTACAATCTTCTCTTCATCATGTGACGCCCCATAGCTTTCTAAACTCTTTAAGCTATTTCCGGCAACACCCCTTGCAACATTGAGTTGATCCATACCACTGTCGATATTATTCAACATTTGTGCCAACTCTGACTTTCCAGCTGGAGACTTCACCTTATTAGGATCTTCAATCAGTGCGATGGCACTATTAATGGTATCGAGCAGACTCACTTCAGGCTTATGTTCCATGGTGAAAGCATCACCAGTTGCAGGCATACCGTCGATCTTCACTTCGATACCATTAAACGAGACCGGGTTTTTGGGATCGAAATTAGTCTCTGTTGTCACTAGTGCATTTGTCGAATCTCTGACTTCTAAATCATTACCAACCATTGTGAAGGTATATGTATCAGCAATATGTGTTGCAGAATTTGTCACTTTAGCGCTTTGAACCGTAAACTCATTGGTTTGTGAGGCCAAATAATTGACACCATAATCACCTAAGCTATTTGCAGCGTTCATAAAAGCTAAATCACCAGGAATATTGGCTCCGACAGTCACACCAGTAGCCACAATACTGCCACGTACACCGCTGTCACCGTTATAAATGGCATTGCCACTGGCATCGAATTCAAACGGTTGATTATTAGTATTGAAGCCGCCGAATAGATAGTTACCAGACTCATCTTTGCTGTTAGCAATTGCCATCAACTCTTCTAGGCTGCCACGCATCTCATCGGCAATTGTTTGCCGGTCGGAATCCGACAATGTGCCGTTTACCGATCGCAACACTTGCTCTCTGATACTACTGGTCACCGTTTCAGCACTGCCAAGCTTACTTTCTGATACAGATAAGCGATTCGTCGCGTAATCGATATTTTTTAGAAACTGATCAACGACGGAGTTCTGTTGTTTGAGGTTATCGATACCAACCGCTGCTACGGGATCGTCTCCGGCGGTATTCACTCTCTTGCCCGTTGATAATTGTTCAATAATCTGGCTGGTTGCAGACTGCTTTTGCGTCACACTATTGAGGTTTTGATGAAACATTTGCGCCGTAGAAATTCGCATAATTTTAATCCCTAAGTCCTGTTTCTAACGTCAGTTTGCAGTATTAGCGCAGCGAGCTAAATAGTGTGTTAAATATTTCCGTCGCGGTGGTCATGATCCGCGCCGACGCTTGATAGGATTGTTGAAAGCGCATTAAATTGGCCGCTTCTTCATCAAGGTTGACCCCTGACACGCTTTGAACACGGCTATAGGCTTGATTATAAATCGCCCCTGCTGAGCCCACTGATATTTCGGCTGACTTGGTTTTACCACCAATATCAAGTTTGGTGTTTTCAAAAACATCCGTCAGTGTAGTACTACCGCCGTTCATCATTTTGGTTTCGTTTAACTTGGCCATATTGATTAGGTTACTGTTATCGCCGTCTGCGGCAGGACTTGTCCCTGCGGCAGCAATACCTTTGCCGTCGGTCATGGTGACCGATAACGCCGTGGCTGCACTTGAGGTGGGGCGAATTTCAAATTTGTCGCCCGGCGACATCACGCCACTGGCTATATCAATACTAAAACCGTCTGCACCTTCAAGCGTATTACCGTTAACGGTCAGCGTGGTGACTTTGCCAGTATTGCTATCTTTAAGTTCATATTGAGATGTGGCAGAAAGACTTAGCTCATAGCTGCTGCCGGTAAGTGAGCCAACATCATCAATATTGACACTCAAATTAGCATTACCGGTATTGGTTGATAGCGCGCCGACCCGGCCGAGTTGCATTGAAGGGTCGTTGATATCGGTAAAGATATTAGCGCCTACTTGGCCATTAAGATCAAAACCTTGAGACTGCGCCTGATTAAATGCATCCGCAACGCCAAGCGCAAATTGACCCAGCTCAAGCTGTGCAGGGATCAAGGTGTCATCACGGAAGTCAACCAACGCCCCCAACTGCCCGCCGACTTTTGACGCATCAACCACTAAACTTTTGCCCCCCGCAGAAGCGGTTATTTGCAGTTCCTGCCCGTGAGGATCCCCCGGTTTTGTACCAATTTGCATTGATACTTCACCAGACACCAGCATGATTGAACCACCAAGCATCACACTCTTAGCGCCTGATTCTAATGGCACAACATTCACTTCAGCATATTCACTAAGCTCAAGGATCAGTGCGTCTTGTTTATCAAGCAACTGCATATCTTGACCCTGAGACTTCATTAGCTCACGGTTTAAATTGCCAAGTTCATTACTGATCTCATTGATACGGTCTGTGACAGCCGAGATTTGATCGTTGCTTTGACTCATTTGTCCATCAAGATGCTGCTGCATCTGATTAACGTTATTAGCCAACTGATTGGCATTGGTCAGTAGAGAGTCACGCAGCCCCAAATCGTCAGGAATATCTGCCAAGCTGTTTATGCCCGCAAAAAAACTGTTTAGCGATGCCGGGACAGCCGAGCCGATTTGAGAAAACAGTTGGTCGAGCTCAGACATTTTGCTGTAAGTGGTTTGAGCTTCACTTACCGCCGTTTGACCTATACGCAACTCACGCGCGGCGTAATCGTTATAAACGCGTTTTACGTCAGAGACATAAGTACCCGCACCATAAAATTCGCTGCCCATTCTCTGTGACTCTAGGCTCGATTGTGAAACAACCTGACGGTTGTAGCCATCAGTATTCGCATTGGCGATATTGTTACTGGTAATCGCCAGTTGAGATTGTGACGCTAGCACCCCGGTGCGAGCAATGCTCAGCAAGTCCATTGACATTATTTACAACTCCCCATTACAAACGGTTGCAAAATTGGGTTTATCATTGCTTAACCCCTTGTAAAACTTCTTTAAAATCTCGAGTGATTGTTTTCATTACCTGCATGACTTTATCGGTATACTTTGGATCAGTGGCGTAACCCGCATCTTGCAGTGACTGCACAAAGGCTTGTGGATTAGCGGCCTTTTTCATCGCGTCTTGGTAACGTTCGCTATTGGAGACAAATGACACAAAATCGTTAAAGCTCTGACCTATATCGTCATACACTCTAAAATCTGCCTTTTGCTTGACCGCTATGCCTTGCTCGTACTCCAGTGTATTAACCTGGGCTTTGTCGCCCTGCCAGCGGTTGTCAGCTTTGATATTGAATAAATTATTACTTTGCTGTCCAGCAACGCCCTTGACCATTTTCTGGCCCCAACCGGTTTCCAGTGCTGATTGTGCGATGAGCACTTCAGGTGTGGTGCCTAATTGTTTAGCGGCTTTTTCAGCATGGGGGTATAAACGACTCACGAATTCATCTTGACTGGTAAAGTCTGCTTGTGACTTGTCGACATTCAGTGCTGCCGACGGCAAAATATTGCCACTTAAAAGAGAATCTAATGTTTGCGGCGCGACGCTAACACTAGTGCCAAGACCCAAGGGTGAACTTGCGGTCGTGCGTGAGGTTGGCATCTGCATCGCATGGCCGTTATCGAGTGTAAAACCATTGGATCTAGCGGAACTGTCACTGTCACCTCTTAATACTGAGGCCGGTGTCATTGGACTGTTAGTGGGGTCGAGTTGTTGTACCATCAAGTCAGCTAATCCGAGCATGCCTTGGCCTGAGAGGTTCAAAGACATCTGCTGATCATGCATCTGCTCGTAAAATTTGGTGTATTGGCTGTTCATCGGGCTGTCGGATTCAAACACAGCATTAGCATCTCGCATGCTCTTCATTAGCATCTGTACAAAAATACCTTCAAACTGTTGCGCCACTTCTTTTAGCGCACTGTTTTCACCTTTCTGGGCTTTGGATCTGAGTGAGTCTAATCCCCCCAGATCCAAAAATTGCGATGCATTCGACAACTTATCCATGACTCATTCCCACTCAAACCGACAATTTTTAGATTATTATCAGTTCACCATGCAAAGCGCCTGCCATCTTTAACGCTTCAAGTATTGCCAGTACATCTGAAGGTGCTGCCCCAACGAGGTTAACCGCCCGTACTAACTCATCTAGCGTGGTGCCAGGGTTAAACATAAACATGCGACTATCATCTTCAGAAACATCAATGGTGCTATCGGAAGTGACTACGGTTTGACCATTGCCGAAAGGATTAGGTTGAGAAACTTGAGTTGCTTCGGCAATCGTCACTGTCAAGCCACCATGAGTGACCGCTGCTGGCAATAATTTGACGTTTTGCCCGACGACAATGGTGCCCGTCCTTGAATTAACAATCACTTTGGCTGACTCTTCAGCAGGTTCGATTTCGATATTTTCAAGCGTGGCTAGAAATGACACTCGTTGTGATACATCACGTGGCGCACTCACTTGCACAGACGCAGCATCGAGCGGTCTTGCCATACCAGGGCCTAATAAGTCATTGATTGCGTCTGACAATCTTTTAGCCGTTGAAAAATCAGCACGACGGAGGTTAAAGGTGAGGTAATCACCTGTCGAAAATGGCGTAGCAACCGTACGTTCGATAATCGCGCCATTAGGAATACGGCCAACGGTGGGGGTATTTTGGATAACTTTAGAGCCATCGAGCCCCTCAGCACTAAAGCCACTCACGACCATGCTGCCCTGCGCAATCGCATACACATTACCATCGATCCCTCTAAGGAAGGTCTGTAGTAGCATGCCGCCACGTAAACTCTTAGCTTCACCTAAACTTGACACTGCAATGTCTAAGGTCTGCCCAGGTTTGATAAAGGGTGGCATGTTGGCACTCACCGCAACCACGGCGATGTTTTTAATTTTAGGTCTGAAATTATCCGGCAAATTAATACCAAAGTTCTTCAACATGGTTTTAAATGTTTGCTCGGTATAGCGTGTCTTTTCGCCGGTGCCAGGTAGGCCAACCACTAAGCCATAACCAATCAATTGGTTACTTCGTACCCCTTGGACATTGGCTATATCTTTAATGCGCTGCGCCTGTACCGGTGAGGCAATCACTAATATCGCACAAAGTAATGCCAGTTTTATTTTCATCATGAAAAGTCCTTAGCTAATGTAAGCGAGCTTATTGCCGCTCCACAGCTGCCCTCACAGGCGGTTAAATGTCGCAGTCCGCGCGGCACCTTGGCTTATTATTGTTGTTATGAGTTATCAATGACGACCTAAAATGGCCACCAGCTCCCCATAAAGAATGAACTGAGCCATCCCACTTTTTGTACTTCGGCAAACGTACCCGTTCCGCTGTATTGGATACGAGCATTTGCCACTCGCGGCGAGTCGATGGTGTTATCAGGACGAATGTCTTGGGCACGCACAATGCCAGTAATACGCACAAACTCATCGCCGTTATTAATGCTTATCCACTTCTCACCACGAATAACTAAGTTGCCGTTATTGAGTACTTTCATCACGTTTGCAGAAATACTGCCCGACAAGCTGTTGCTTTGGTCTGCGTCTGATTCTCGCTTAGTGTTCATGCTGTCTTTATAACGTAAATCGATGGGTTTACCCCCGATGGTAACGTTACCGCCACCTGCATAAATCGGGTCAAGAGACAGATCAGTACCTTTTTTAATTTCGTTATTGGCACTCTTTTTAGCTTGAGTCGATTCCATCAGTATTACGGTAATAATATCGCCCACTTTCAATGCCTTAATGTCTGAATAAAGGCTTGAGGCTTGGCTGTCTTGATACATAGACCCGGTTGCGGCAATTTTTGTTGGCGGCGCTTCAGGGTAAACCGGTGCGTAATACGGATCGTCAGCAATCGGCTTTCCATTGGTTGAACTACAACCTGAAAGCGCAGCAATAACGATTAACATCCAGTAACGACTCATACAAAAACTCTCTTCACATTTAAGGCATATTGAGTGCCATATACGTTGAAATTAACAGTGGCGAATAAGCCACTTAAACTGATTTTACGCTTACAAATTCTGGTTCACGTACGACAACATCTGATCAACCGCAGAGATAACCTTGGAGTTCATCTCGTAGATCCGCTGACTTTCAATCAGGTTCACCAGCTCTTCTGTTACGTTAACGTTTGAGGTTTCTAATGCGCCTTGGCGAATAGCGCCCATCCCATCAAGGGATGCCGTACCTTGGATAGGCGTGCCGCTGGCTCCGGTTTCCATATAAAGGTTTTGCCCCATAGGATCCAGGCCTGCAGGGTTAATAAAGTCAGACATTGAAAGCTGGCCAACCACTTGGTTTTCAGCATTACCAGGGGTTTTAACCGACACTTCGCCTTCAGCCGATACCGTAATACTGCTGGCATCATCAGGGATGGTAATGGCAGGTTGCACCACATAACCCGAACCTGGCGTTACAATTTGTCCTGTGTCATCCAAGCTAAATTGACCGGTGCGAGTATAAGCCGCAGTGCCGTCTGGCATCTGCACTTCGAAAAAACCAGGACCTTCGACCATCAAGTCTAACGAGTTATCGGTCGTCAGCATGTTGCCTTGGGTAAAGACTTTTTGAGTCGCCACCACTTTAGTACCGGCGCCGATGTTCAAACCATTGGGTAATTTGGTATTTGACGCACTAATACCACCCGCTTGATTCACGTTTTGATAGAGCAGATCTTCAAAAACGGCACGGCTCTTTTTAAAACCAATGGTGCTGGCGTTAGCCACGTTGTTTGAAATTACAGCAATGTCAGTTTGCTGAGCGTCTAAACCAGTCTTACTTATCCATAAAGCGGGATGCATAGTCTTTCTCCTAGCTTATGCGCATTAATGAGGCGGAAGCTTTATCGATTTCTTCTGCTGTCTTCATCATCTTGACCTGCATCTCAAACTGACGTTGTATGTCAATCATCGATACCATTTCATGTACTGCATTAACGTTACTGCCTTCAACAGCACCGCTAAGTAACCCAACGCTAGGATCTGCGGCGGCTACTTGACCCGATATTTGACGGAATAAACCATCTTGGCCACGCATCATATTTTCATTACCAGGCTTGACCAACTTAATACGGCCCACCTCTTCAATAACCTCAGCTGTGGCACCCGATGGACGGACAGAGATAATGCCATCTTGAGATATTTCAATTTTTTCGATAGGCAGTGGCAACACGATGGGGCCATTGTCACCCATCACAGCCGTGCCTCTATCATTGCGTAAAACGCCTGTGGTATCGAAGCTTAAGCTACCTGAACGAGTGTATGCTTCGCTACCATCTGCGGCTTGAACCGCAATCCAGCCATCACCTTTTACGGCAATATCTAGATTTCTACCGGTGGTTTTCATCGGACCACTGGCAAAGTCAGCTGACGGGTTTTCGGTCATTGCGAACACGCGCGTTGGCAAACCTTCACCAAAGGCTTGCATCGAACGCGCCTGAGCGAAATCCGATTTAAATCCGTCAGTACTAGCATTTGCCAAATTGTTGGCACTGATAGCCAACGCATTCATATTCTGTTTCGCGCCGCTCATGGCGACATAGAGTAACTTGTCCACTTAACGCTCCGTCAAACTTCCGTCTAACGTATTAGATAGCAAGCATCGTGCCAGAAATGTAAGTGTTGCAATGGGATATAAAAAGAGGGAGTTGCAGCAAGAATATAAACAATGGGACTAAAAGAGGAAACACGTTGCCGTGCGGCAACGTGTAAACGTATAACGCGGCTAAAAACCGCGTTAACAGACCTTAATGATTATCGGATCTGCAGTATGGTTTGTTGTAGCGTATTGTTGACTTCCAGCGTTCTCGAGTTAGCTTGGAAGTTACGCTGTGCAGAAATAAGGTCAACCAACTCGGTGGTCAAATCCACGTTTGATTGCTCTAGCGCTGAAGAACGAATGCCACCAAAAGTGCCACTGTTTGCCTCACCCGCTAATGCTGGCCCCGAATCAATGCTCGCTTTCCAAGAGGTATTACCCGCTTGTGATAAGCCCTGCTCGTTGGCAAAGCGGACTAATGCTACCCGTGCCAATGGCACTGTTGAACCATTACTGTAACTGGCGTTAACAAGGCCATCAGCACCCACTTCAACGTTCGTTAAACGACCTACTGTAGTACCGTCTTGGGTTAATTCAGTGACTTCAAATGGTGATGAATATTGAGTTGGTTGATTAAACTTAAGGTTTAATGTTTGCGTACCATCTGCGCCAGCGCCGAGCACATTCGCGCCACCAACACCCAAGGCTTCAGTCTGAATAGTCGCAGGATCACTCCCCTCATATCCACCCGTATCGTTAAAAGAGATTGCTGCGCCTTTCCAGCCACCGGTCGTTTCAGCCGTTGCCGTGCCATCTATCACACCGTTGCCACTAGTATCGATATTATAAGTCCCTGCTGCGGGATCGACATTCACTTTTTTGCCGTCAACTGCGTAAAAAGCAACCCAGTTACTTTCGCCTGTGTGCGCCGCATTGGGTGGGCGAACAAAATAGCTTGTCATAATATGTGGCTCACCTAATGAGTCATACATGGTGACAGACGTTGAATTGTTAAATGTATCAGGGTCATCGGGGTTGAAATTTGCTGGGTCTAAGGTCTTATCACCCGCATTCAAGTTCATCTGCATACCGATATTTTCAGTTTTTACTGGGCTACCTGCCGTATCCGGAATTTTGACTGGCTGCGTGGTGGTTAAACTCACTGATGTTGAGTTGCCATCTTTATCAACCGGGAAGGTTTGCAGAAAGTTACCTGCTGAATCAACCATGTAGTTGTTTGAGTCAAACTTAAACGCACCCGCACGAGTGAATGAATGATCTTGTGATCCCACTTCTGATGAAGTGACGAAGAAACCACCGCCGTTAATCGCCATATCAAGTGAGTTATTGGTAAATTGTAAGCTACCTTGCTGGAACTGCTGCGCCACCTGGCTGGTTGCAACACCGCCACCGACGGTTGTTTTGCTATTAGCAAAAATAGAGGTCGCGTAAACATCGGCAAACTCAGCACGTGATTCTTTAAAACCAGTGGTGTTAACGTTAGCGATATTGTTTGCGGTTGTATTGAGATCTTTTTGCGCAGCAGATATACCGCTCAGAGCAATGTTAAATGACATAGTTCACCTCTATCCTTGTTCAATTCGTTTTAGGAGAGGTTTATCTGCCTCTCTTATTAATATCTGTCGTGCGTTTACGATTCTGACACCGCTAATACATCACTAATCTTAATACCGCCAACGCCGCGCAAATTCAAAATAGCGCCGGTAGCTGCTGTCCCTAACGACACGCTCGTGACGTGAGCGTAAGTTGAAACGGGTAATTCTTCACTCTTGCCATCAACTTTACCCGTGACTTTTAGGGTGTAACTCCCTTCAGCAACAGGCTCGCCATTTTTACCCATACCGTCCCAAGTCACCTCAACGTTGCCGCCCGCACTGCCATCCACTTGAAAAGTAGATATCAGCTGACCAGATTCATCTTCGACGCGAACGGTTAAGTCTTTAATCGTTTCAGGTGTACTGACGACACCCTTTATGACCGGCTCTTCAGCTGAGATATAGCCGGTATCCGATGGGATAAGTACTTTTTGCCCAACCAGACCTGACGCTTGCAAGGCTTGGCTTGATGTCGTTAGCGCATTGAGGTTAACAATCTCTTCGTTAAGCTTGCTAATACCGTCAACGGTCGAGAACGATGCCATCTGTTGGATCATTTGATCATTGTCGACTGGCTTAAACGGATCTTGCATCGACAACTGTTGACTCAACAGCGAGAAGAAATCTTCTTGCGATAAGTCCTGACTATTGGCTTCAGGTATTGAATTTTCTGCAGGCAAACGCAAACTGTCTAAAAACGGATTACCCGTTGTCGGAGTCGACGTTGCTGCCGCGTTACTTTGTACCGTCGTCTGCGTCGCAGCTTGCGGCGTAACAGTGCTAGCACTTTGTGGCTGGCCTGTTGCAGATTGCGTGTTATTGAGCGGATTAATAAGGCTCAAAATTTACCTCCAGCTTTCACTGAGTTTATTTACCAATTCTAAGGGTTTGCTGAAGCATCGATTTTGCAGCTTCAGTCACTTGTACATTCATCTGATATGAGCGAGAGGCAGAGATCATGTCGGCCATCTCCTCCATCACATTGACATTGGGCTTATAGATAAAGCCATCAGTGTCGGCCATTGGATGACCTGGCGAGTATTCTTTATTTAACGGTAAGTCACTTTCAACAATTCCCTTAACGGCAACGGCTTGTGAAGCACTTTGATGCTGTTGAGCTTGGTTCATTTCAGCTTCAAAAATAGGATGGCGAGCACGATAGGTCTTACCCACACTGCTAGATACAGAGTCTGCGTTGGCAATATTACTGGCCGTGGTATTGAGTCTGACCGATTGCGCCGACATACCTGAACCTGCGACGTTAAAAATATTAAATAAACTCATAATTATTCGCCTCTAATCGCTTTTTTCATGCCTGAAAACTTGCTGTCGAGAAAACCGAGTGACATTTGATACTCAAGGGCATTTTTCATGAAGGCTGATTGCTCCTCTTGAATGTCTACTGTATTACCGTCACCGGTGTCTGGCTGATTCGGTACCCGATAAGCGACATTTTGCTGCGTTAACGCGGCTAAATCGAAGTGCTTGCTATCGCTCTTGGTCATGGACAAGCCCGATTGACGTGACTGCGCTGAATTCATTGCTTTAGCAAAATCAACATCGCGGGCTTTATAGTTTGGTGTGTCGGCATTGGCAATATTTGAAGATAGGACCTCTGCACGTTGAGAGCGTACGCCCAAAGTGTACTGATGAACGCCTAATGCACTATCAAAATTAATCGCCATAAAATTGCCTCCTCAGCTCGATAGCTAGAATAAAGCAATTGGTGTGCCAAATTAGTCTAAAAGAATGAAAATAGACGATTTACTTAGAGGGTAGCGCTATAGCGGCGGGATGATGCGGATAAACAGGGTGTCAAAAATGCGTTGATTGCACTTCAACACCCACAACAATAAGCTTAAGTTCGTTTTTGGTAATAGATGCCAGGATTACAGCGCACCATATCAAACTCATCAGACAAACCGGCAATAGACTCTGACGCACCCAAGAAAAGAATACCTTTAGGGTTCAGTGCGGCAGCAAATTGCCGCAATATTTTCCGCTTTGCCTCTGGAGAGAAGTAGATCAATACATTGCGGCAAAAGATAATGTCGAACTTGCCGAGCAAGGTATAATTTTCGAGCAAGTTGTGAGCTCGAAAATTAACCAATTGCTTCACATTGTTCTTAATCACCATATTACCCGATGGCAATGCATCAAAAAAATGACGTTTTCGTTCATCTGATAAACCACGGGCTAACGCTAAATTGTCATACTCCGCTTTTTTACAGCGCTCAAGCATCGTCGGCGAGAGATCCGTCGCCAATATACTCGCTCCACCGGGCAGTGTTCCAGGTTTACGCTGCTGATATTCCAGAATCGTCATGCTTAAAGAATACGGCTCTTGCCCCGACGAACAGGCAGCTGACCATATTTTTACCGGTCGACCGAGTCGGCTGTAATTGGGCAAAATGGAATTAAACAGCAACTCGAAAGGATAGCGGTCGCGAAACCAAAGAGTTTCGTTGGTTGTCATGGCATCGATAACTTCAGTGCGAAGTTGACGCTCTGTGGGTTTCATTGAATGCTTTACAACATCCGATAAAGAGGGAAGATTATACTTGCCCATTAGCGGCGCCAATCGACTGCGCACAAGATATTGCTTGCTGTCACCGAGCACAATACCGCTGTGCTGCTCTAAAAACAGTCTAAACTGATGGTACTCGTTTTCAGCAAGTGATTTATTCGGCACTCTGTATCCTAAATATCAATAAAACAAGTCGCATAAAAGGCGCAACTTTACAACAATCGCTGGGTTATACATTAGCCATCTCGGAAACACAAGCAAGACTTGGTTTCCGCTGGCTTTGCTGTGAACTTAGCCCTACGCGTTATAAACTTAAATGTTTGTTTACCGCGGCGGCTAACTCATCAGGGTTAAACTTAGCAATAAAGTCATTAGCGCCCACTTTTTGCACCATCGCCTGATTAAACACGCCACTAAGCGAAGTATGTAACACCACTTTGATGTTTCTAAGCTTAGGATCATCACGTATTTCAGCGGTGAGGGTATAACCATCCATTTCAGGCATTTCAATATCTGAAATAATCAACGGAATTTCAGTCGACACGTCGTCGAGTTCCGCCGCTATTGCACGTAACTTTTCTAATGCTTCTTTACCATCTTTGGCAGTATCGATTTGCAGATCAAGCGAGGCTAACGCACGAATAATCTGTTTACGGGCCACCGATGAGTCATCTATCACCATAATGTGATAATGCTTATTTCTATCGATTGTCAGCTTCTCGTCTAACTCTTTACTGATGTTGGTATTGACGGGTGAAATCTCATCTAAGATTTTCTCAACATCCAAAATCTCCACTAACTCATTATCAATCTCTGTCACGGCCGTCAAATATGAGCCACGTCCGGCGCCTTGTGGTGGCGGCATGATCGCTTCCCAGTTCATATTGATAATACGTTCAACCGAACTGACCAAGAACCCCTGCACACTGCGGTTGTACTCAGAAATGATAATAAAGCTGTTCTCAATGTTCTCAATTGGGCGGCCGCCTGTTGCAGCACTCAAATCAATCACTGAAATGGTCATGCCGCGTACATGGGCAATGCCACGCACACTAGAGTTAAGTCTAGGTAAGCTTGTTAACGGAGGGCATTGCAGCACCTCTTTTACCTTAAATACGTTAATGCCGAATCGTTGACGTCCATTAAGTTTAAATAACAATAACTCAAGTCGGTTTTGCCCAACCAATTGCGTTCGCTTATTTACTGAATCAAGAATGTTCGACATAAAATTTGCCTTGTACTTACTTTTTATCGGTTAAATCTAAAAGATTAAATTTAGGTGTAGTTAACGCTTATTTCGTTGTTCTTTCGCATCCATATTGTCAATACTGATCAATATAAACTCATCCCTACATTTAGGCATACTACTTGCTTAGTTAGCACTATCTGATTCAAACGTTGCGACATCAGTCAACTTTATGACGCCCAACGATTTAATGAGTTCGCTACCGACATTCTACAATTAACACGACTTAGGTGCATTCTAGCGAATCAAGCTAATGTATTCATTATGAAAATAAATTTTTGGTTACTTTCTACCGTACTTTATTTCCCTGTAATCACTATTGCAGATGCCAATCAGGTTGCTAGTGTTCCCTCTTTATCGACCATTTCTCGATTAGCTATAGCGGCAGTTGAAGAAAAAATTGAAGCGCCAGAAAAAGCGAAGGTCAATATCACGCCGCAAAAATTAGATACCCGCGTCAGCTTGCCTAATTGCTTTCTGCCGATAAAAGCAGAAATAGCCAGCGATCGAGCAATAAGGCGTAACAATACGGTCAAAATAAGCTGCGACAGCCCAGACTTGAGTTACCCATGGCAAATATTTTTATCGGTAAGGGTCGATATTCTCTACCCGGTAGTGGTGGCTAAAGCCACCTTAGGCCCTGGCGATTTAATCTCACAAAGCGATGTAGCCATTGACTATGTCGAGCAAAGCACGCTGCGAGGTCAACAGTTTGACCAATTAAGCCAAGTGGTCGGCGCGCGGCTTAAACGTCGAGTCGCACCACAGCAACCTATTTTTAATAACCATCTGTGCGTTGTTTGTAAGGGCGACACTGTCTCTATCATTGCACGGTCTCAAAACTTCGAAATAAAAACCGTCGGCGAAGCATTACATGATGGCAATTTAGGCGACAAGATTCGAATTAAGAACAGCCATTCACATAAAACCTTAAACGCAAAAGTCATTGCGGTTGGCCAAGTTGAAGTAAGAATGTAAAATAACATTAAAGTTAACGGTTATCGCGCCGATAGCATGTGTAAGAAAGTCTCTTTATTCAATGTTGGATACCAAAATGGCTATGGATATTAAACACGTAAATAGCGCTGCTACAGCGCGCATCAACACCAGTAATGCCGGCAAAGGCTCTGCATCACAAAGCGCGACAGCAGCGCCAGTGCAAACTGCGGTGGCACAAAAAACTGACTCGGTGTCAATTACACCGCAGGCACAACAGATCCAAAATGTGCAAACTAAGATTGCCGACATGCCCGATATTGACCAAAAGAAGGTTGATGAAATTAAGGCTGCAATCGCTGAAGGTCGTTACAAAATCGATCCAGAAAAACTTGCAACTAATATCGCAAACTTCGAGAATGAACTTAGCGATTTAAACTAATGTCTCCGCAAACCGCGGATTAAGGCATAAAAGATAAGGCCATTATGACTAATTTATCTCATCTATTGAGCTCACAACATACCGTGTTGACTGAGCTTAAAGCCGTTATTAGCCAAGAAACAAAAGCGCTACAGTCTCAAGATGCTGACACATTGTTGTCACTTGCCAGTACTAAAGCGACCTTACTTGACAGCCTAAAGCATAACGATGAGATGATAGCGACTCAGCCAGATAAAAGTACATTAAAGACCGACGCCACATTATCTCAGCAAGTTAGTGAAACAAAAGCCCTGCTAGCCGAGTGCCAACAGCTCAACGCTGAAAACGAGTCTTTAATTGAATTGAGCTTAGCCAGCTTAAATCGCTTCTCTCAGGCGCTGCAAGTCAGTCGTAATTCAGCCAGCCTCACCTACGATGAAAAAGGCCGCACATCCAGTATTTCTAGCTTAGGTAATAATTTAAGTGCTTAGAAGCCGGTAAAATTCGATAAAAGCTAAGACGGCAGATGCCAAGACGGTAGAAACCTAGATCGTTAGCTTTATAGCCTTAATAATATTAAGTGACTAAAACCCTCAAACTACTTCTAACACTCTTTTGATCTTCCCTGCTCGAACCGTCCCCGCTCGAATCGGCTTTAAGTCGGCTCTTAACCGATTATCACCGTCTCAGCCCGAACCGACTTTAAACCGGCTCTTAAAAATAAGTGATCTCTTTTACCTTCTGCGAGCGGTTTTGCTGCTGGTACAAAGCCCAAACTTGTTCAAAGTCCAATTCCAACTCAGTGACATAATGCTCGCCTGCAGGATAACTATTGACCACTCTGGCACCACGGATCACACCAGAAACTGAAGCTTTAATGTTATCGCTCGACAACATCCAATCACTGACTTGGCTTGACGCTGCCAGGTGTTGTCCGTAGACCTGCTCGGCCAACTCGCGATACGCCGCAATTTTTGAAGCTTGCATCGCCATCAACACCCGTTGAGCGGGGTCGCTTGAGGGTTGATTCGCCAGCGTGGCATAACCAATAGCTGTTAACGTCGGAAAAGACTCAGGCGCTTCGGTCTCGTACTGCACATAACGATCCTGCGCTGAGCAGCCACCTAACACAACCAGCAATAACGCCGCACATACCATAATTGCTTTCATCTACTGGCCTCCTTCAATCGTTACCGTACGTTGCCCTGAATTTTCAGAGCGATACAACAAACCGTTTTCAGACACCACTTTTTGCGAGTGAGTTAACATGCCCGGCATTGCCGCAATGGGTACAAAGCTCTGTGCCACAGACACCACACGGTTATTGCTCACATCAACAATGCGGCTATAAATAGCCACACCCTCTTTGTCTGGGCTCATGGTGGTAACCACAACATGCCTAACGTCGATATCGCTGGGTAACTGCTGCCAATCTCGGCTCAGGATAAAGTCACCGGCGGGCGTCACTCGTAATGTTTCAGCCACATTCATGTCGACCAAATTAAATTGATGATCATGCAATGCCGCAATGAGCCCTTGCTGATACTGTAAACCCAATTCATTGGTGGTCGCTAAATCTGACAACATCACTGGCGTTGCCACTAATAACGGCTCTGTAGGCTTTAAACTGTCATTTTGCCTAACTAACTCGTTCACCATCTGCTGTGACAGATAGTTAATCGATGCCAAATGCGGCAAACCATTGCCGCTCACGAGCGTCTGCTGATCAGATGCTACAGGTTGCAGATTTTCACAGCCAAATAACAGCAGTAACGGTAGTAAAATTAATGTCTTATACATCTTTTCATTCCTGTTATACAGACACAGAGATTGGCCTATTCAACCCCAAGCGCTTTGCTTTAAGTCAGTAGCAGCGTGCTTTGCTCAAACGGCGGCCAATCGAAACGAATATGTTTATCTAATGCTGTTATCGGCGCTCGCATCAATAACTTTATGACTAATACTCATCGCTATCGCTTCATTCATTTCTAATCACTCAAGCATTGCACTTCTAGTGACACTGACTAAAACCAGACTCGCTATTATCTCGTTGATGCACCTTGAACTGAAAAGCCTGTGCCTTTCCCAATTGACAACGTGTTTAATGCAATCGCATTATATTTAGTCTAATGCCCATGAATCTAGCACCATCAGCAATAAAGGGCATAGATATTGCTTATTAGAAGCTTATCGATTCAGACTGTCATTTTGTCGGCAAACCATTGCCTCCTCTTTTTGGCAAACAGTCACCTTTATAATTGCGCCTTAATGTTGGCGTAAAGACTTGGAAAAATAATATGAAACTTGGCTCATGCATCATCAAGGTTATTCTCGCTTGCTCTTTGGTTCTCACTGCGCCCGTGCAAGCAAAGTGGACCCAAGCAACAGGCCAAGCCAAGATTGTAGACAATAACCTTGCTAAAGCCCGAGAAGATGCCATAGAGCAAGCAATAAGCTATGCCACCTTGAAAACAGGCGCACACTTTTCAAGTGAACAGACCGTCAGTAATGGTCAACTCGTGAATGACAGCTTCACCCTAAGCCGCAATGCACAAAGCCAACAGGTTGAGATGGTCAGCGAGCTGGTAGAAGACGGCTACATAACAGTGAATATTCGCATCGACATGATTGAACCGTTTGAGCAGGCCTGCCAAGCCAGTGAGCTAAAAGCCTCTATTCTGGTACCGCAAGCCTCAATAAAAGACCGTTCACAACTCAGATACGGTAACCTAGGCCTATTCGAGCAAAACCTGTCCGAACAACTCGCTCAAGTGATTGAAGCAAACTCAAGCAGCAGCTTTACCCACCTGCATGCAAACGAGCGCTTAGATGTCGACCAGACGTTAGTGGATGTTCGCGGTTATAGGCTGCCAAGCTGGTTAGGTGAAATCACCGACAGCCAATACATACTGCTGCCAGAAATCATCGATATATCACCCGAGCCATCAACCCGCACTTTTGGCTTGTGGGAAAACGACCCCATGCGAGTGTTTCAGTTTAAGTTATCGCTGTTTCATGCGATTAGCGGGGAAAAGGTCTGGAGTAAACAATACTCGAAATCTGCTGAATGGGAATTTTCACTGCAGCAAACCGTAAACTCCAATAGTGACCAATTCTGGCGTTCTGAATATGGCGCCATGATTAGCACTGTATTGCTCGACGCTAGCCAAGATATTGACCAAGCCCTTAACTGTCGCCCCTTGTTAGGCCAAGTGATTGCTAAGCAGGCTAATAGGATCATTCTCAACATAGGTCGACGCAACGGTATTCGTGTCGGCGATACACTGCAATTGGTACTACAACAGAATATGCCCGACAGACTGGATAACATGCGTGCAGTCGCTGGAAAGAGCAAAGCAACTATCACTATCGACCAAGTCACCGAAGAAAGTGCCACGGCAGTGCTTAAAGGCCTCAGCGCATCATTAAATATTCAGATCAATGATCTGGCCATAAAACTCTAACCGAACAATAAACAAGCAAATGAATTCAAAGACTTTATATGTACTCTGTTCATCTGGAGTAAAACCAGTATAATCACTGACGTCTCCCTATAGCTCAACAGGATAGAGCAGTCGCCTCCTAAGCGATCGATCGGGGTTCGAGTCCCTGTGGGGAGACCATATATATAAGATTCTGTATATGCAATTCAACAAGTTCCAGTTTCAACAACACCCTGTGCCGTCATAACAACAGCACGCTTTAGCACTTTTTTTATCCTCTCTCTCAGTATTAGTGTTGGCATTAGTCGAGTAACCTCAGTTTTACGTCGTTAATTCCTGCTATTAACCAAAAACTGTAAACTTTACAGCCTAACCATTCCTAAACGCCTTATTACCTTATTCAAAAGAACCTTTTGCAGCTTATTGATTCGACACTCGCCTTAACAAGCAATAGCGGTCTCTATATCTGTATTTGAAACCAGAAAAACCATCGCTTATCGAGTCGTGGTTCTTTGACACCTGTAGTGAACATTCCAACAGACGCCTCTCTGGTTAACGTTGCTGACAATGAAAGCAACCCAAATGGATCAAGCCGTTGAGCAGCTGAATAGAACAGATTTAAGCTCACATTATTAGGGACTCTGCATCTAAAATGGGGGGGGGGGGCAACAAACTCCTCTTACGCCTATATTTTAATAAATACTTATAAATAAGTTTGAATATTAGGCGTTTACACTAGAGTTATTATTCAGGTATATTATCCATGACAAGGAAGCTGTCATTTCATTAAAGGATTTTAATCATATAAGAGGTAACACCTCTTAATACTTTATTTTATCCAGCTTCCTTGATAATAATTCAAACAAGGAAGTCACATGAACAAGAAAACCCTATCTCTTGCAGTACTATTAGCGCTTGTCGCTACGTCTGCCAACGCAAACGATAACTCGAGCAATACTTATCAGCATGAAGCCAATGTTACTTTTGGTAGCCATACGGATGATTTTGATAACGGACTCTGGAGCGTAGATTACCGCTTTTATTTCAATCCAGTCGATACTCAAAACGGTCCCTATGCACTCAATGGTTTTCTGGCACAAGAATCTAATATTGGGGCTCAATACGCTCAAATTAGCATACTCGATAATAGTGCATCTTATCGTATCGACGGCAGCTATGTATTCGATTCAACTTGGTTTGTCGCCGCCAATTATAGCGAGGTCGACTTAGACGATGATGCATTCATTGTTCCTATTGAGGATGATATTTCTGAGTATGGATTTAGCGTCGGCTACTATTTCAATCCGACATCTGAATTCTCACTGTCCTATCAAACTGGCTCAGCATCTGGCAGTAGCTCTTTTGACAATGATATCTACTCCCACTCAGCGAGTTCAGAATCCGACAATAAAAAATACTCTGCTCAAGTGCATAGTTTTGTTCCATTAGCATCATTTTCAGGCTTGGATTTTCTCGCCAAATGGAGTTATATCGACAGCAGCTCTGATTATATTAGCCAAGTAATTGATAACAAAGGTACTAGCAACTATAACCGGAACTCTCAAGTAGATAGCAACATAGTGAACTTAACGGCTGATTGGTACATTACAAAGTCATGGTCTGTTGGCGCTGGTTATTTATGGGGTCAATATGATGCCGAGAATAAGTTCATCTCTACTGATGGTGATTATCATCAATACAGTATTGATGACAGTAACAGCTCCTACTCTATTTCAACTTCATATTGGTGGCAGATATCACAACTCTTTGCCGCTAATTTCAGTGCCGCAAAACAGTTTGGTTTAGATGGGGACAACACCCCCGATGGTTTTGCGATTGGCGCCTCTATAAACGGCCGCTTTTAGTCCCAGTGACATCCCACTAACATGACTAAGTTAGCGGGATGTCTTTTAAACCAGCGCGCTATTCACTCCTTACTTAGCATTTCGAATAACCTTCGCTGTAGCTCTGCCTGTTCTAGATAATGGTGTCAATCAAACATCAAGTCTTTAGCTATCTGGCAGACAAAATCACCACAATACGCGGCTGCAAAACCAGCTTACTCTAGTGTGCCAAACAAACTGCTTCGAACAAGACCGCTACCAAACAGATCGAGTAATAACATAATCGTTATCGATTTACTGCGTGTTATCTCTTTTAGCAATCGAAAAAACCATTCCAAGACGGGTTTAACATTCTGTTAGACTAGAGCCAAATACTTATAAAAAATGAAATGTCATGCTTGGAACACTCAGAAAAATGCGCAGTCACCTTGATGAGAATCAGTTGGTGCAATATCAATTGCCCGTCGGCGATGAGTTACTCGATTTAAATCCACTTATTGGCTCTGAACTTACGCTGACCCATACAGGGAAGATCCTCTGTTGTAACTGCGGCAAGAAAACGAAAAAGAGCTACTCGCAGGGCCATTGTTATGTGTGTATGCAAAAGCTCGCTAGCTGCGATATGTGCATCATGAAGCCAGAAACGTGTCACTTTGCGGCGGGAACTTGTCGCGAGCCATCTTGGGGAGAAGCTAACTGCTTTGTACCGCATTATGTCTACCTGTCTAACACTTCGGGCATTAAAGTGGGCATCACTCGCCATACCCAATTGCCAACACGATGGATAGATCAAGGCGCAACTCAAGGTCTACCGATCTTTAAAGTTGAGACCCGTTTCATCTCAGGTTTAGTCGAAATAGCCTTAGCGGAAATGATTGCAGATAAAACCAATTGGCGCACCATGTTAAAGGGCAATGCTGACAATTTAGATCTCAAGCAGCAAGCCGCGATCTTAATCCCACAAATCACTGAGCGTTTGGCTGAAATCACCGCTGAACATGGTGAATTTGCAGTGTCAAAACTTGATGAGCCCATCCAACAGATCCACTTTCCAGTGAACGAGTTTCCCACTAAGATTGCCTCACATAACTTTGATAAGAACCCTGAAGTGTCGGGTGTTTTAAAAGGTATTAAAGGTCAATATCTGATCTTTGATACTGGAGTGATCAATATTCGTAAGTTTGGTTCGTATGAAATCAGCGTAGCTTACTAAGTTAACTTGCTGAATCTTGGGGGCTTACATTCGCACTTACATGATCGGCACAACTAAAAACGCCCTGCAACTGCAGGGCGTTTTTATGGATTTGATCATCGATTAAGTCACTTGAGGCAATTAATTCACGCGACGTCACTCGTCTTTTGGTTAAGGCATGACCCTTTAAAGGCGAGCACATAGCCGCATTAGTCAGAGGCCGTATGAAAAGTTAATCTTATACTGTCGGGATCGGTTTTAGCATTCGCGATAATAGCTGCTCAAAGCGTTGCTCTCTCTCTTCGGGTTTGTTATCGAGTTCGGTAAAACCTTGCGCTAATACTCGCCAAATTGGCATAGGACTATACGGCGAAAAGAAAGCCACCAGTACCGAACCTTTTTCATATTTATCATCAACCCCATGGGTTGATAATCCTGGCACTAAACCCGCTCTTTTTAAGATCTCTTTATCATCCATTTCAGATTCAAGCGCTAAACCAAAGCCAACGATAATACTGGGTGTTTCATATTGAGTCGCAAGACGGTATCCCTTCGCTTGCAATGCTTGAGTTATGGCGTGGCGCATATGTGCAATCACGACTTGGTCATCAACTTTGTCGCTCGCGTGAACCGCAGACATCGTTGGGTGCCAACCGAATACTTTTGAAGAACTAGTAAGCAGAGATAGATCCCCGCTAGTGACCATAGTGGTCCGAGTGGTGGGGATATCCGTTGCTGCAGAAGTGCTGCAGCCCGATAACGCCATTAACCCCATCAACATAACTGCTACATAGTTTTTTATCATCATGTTTTAAAATCCATCTCTAAGATTACGTCACAGATTAACATTTGAAACATTAACCTAACCTGACCTAAAAACAATTGCACCCATTATCTGTTCTAGCTGTCTCTATCACGAAGCCAATAACAGCATTTCGCTGAAGAGACCGGGCTGCGATACTTTGTCGAACACAATAAAAAAACCGACTCATAGTGAGTCGGTTATTTTTTGGATCTAACCATGGAATATCAATAATGGGTTAAGTCACTATTTAATATCCACAACTAAGCTTGCACCGTCACTTGATGGTGCGCCATCTGCACTAATGTAGTACCAACCTTCAACAGGCGCTGTAATCGTAAGACTTTCTACGTTACCTTGGCTTTCAGACTTCACCTCATACGAGCTTGAATTCGCCCAAGATTGGCTATTTCCGTAAAGGTTTACATCGCCCGTACCATGGCCACTTGCCACACTAATCTCTTCTGTTCCCGAGGGGACATAGAAGTAATAGCTTGAGTGCCCATCGGCAATACAAATTGCTGCACCGTACTCCACACTGCCATAGCTATAGGGAGATTGAGTTGCACAAGCATCTGCAACAGCGACGGGGGTTATACCTACGTCGCCGTCAGTCAAACTAACGTTTAGGCTAACACCTTGATACTCTTCGCTGGCAACGAGGCTGATATAGACCCAACCACGGTTAGCAATTACATTTAGCTGTTCATTATTGCCCACTGTGTCAGCTTTTGCGGTGTAAGCCGATGGCTTTGCCCAAATGTTTTGGTTGAAGTAAACATCGACATCACCTTCACCACCAGCAGTCGAGATATAAAGCGCGGTATTGTCTTCTTCGATGTAGGTATAGAAGTAGTTAACACCACCGCCACTAACACACTCGATCTTATCTTTGGTTAAGTTTCCATCACTAATGGTTGCCACGCCGCAATGTTCAACGGGCTCAACAGGGCCGTCTGTGTCGGCATTATCACCAATACCGTCACCGTCAGAATCGGCCCACTCTGTGGGATCACTTGGGAACAGGTCACCATTGTCACCGACACCGTCACCATCGCTATCTACAGTTTCATTTGGATTTGATGGGAAAACATCAGCGTTATCACCAACACCATCGCCGTCAGTATCCGTGGTTTCGCTTGCATCAAATGGGAATGCATCTTGGCTGTCAATCACGCCATCACCATCTGAATCCACGGGGGCTACAATACCGGTATCGATTGAATCGTCATTACTGCCTACAGACGCCAACCAAGTATTCCATTCACTGTTATAGTTTTGACCCACTGTATTGTCGATATAAGCCAACCAACCATCAGCATCACCGCCACGAGCAAGCACCAGCAGTGCATCTACGTCCGTTCTGTGATTTTCAAATAAGAAACGTACCGCTAAGTAGCCCCAGCTATAAACACGCTCCGAACCAGAGTCATAAGTATTAGACAAAATTTCACTTAAGCTGTAAGCCTGAGAGCGGCCTAAATCGATAGCACCGTCATTGCGATTTTGCTTAGAAATATATTCAGCTAATCCTTCAGACCACCAAACAGATTTACCCGTATTAATATCGAAGTAATTAAATGCACCATATTGATTAAATCGGCCATCGAGGTAGTGCACGTATTCATGGCGCAGATTCCACACTAGAATTTCATCTGTCCACGTTGCCTCGTGAGCAATAAATCGAGCTTGGTTACCGACTTCAGATGGCGTGCCTTCCAAGTACATACCACCGTTGTCAGTGCTAATACCAAAAATCACCCCCGCATACTGTGCATAATCATCATAGCTATCGAAAATGTTCACTTCTAAACTTTCATTTAAGTCATCGGCAACAGGCTGATAGCCCGTGGCTAACACATTATGAAATAGCAATTCTTCACTGCCCATTAGATCACAAGAGCTTTGCAGTTCGTCGTTTGAGAGCTGCTGCGCGCGAATATAAATCGTGTCGCTACAACTGTAGTTGATTGGTAACGCTGTTTGTTCTAACTCTTTTTCCCAGCCACAAATACCAAACTGCTCACACTCACCAGGATTGTAATAATCGAGGTAACCCGCGCCATCGGCCCACTCAGCCGACATGCGCTCAAATTTTCTCATGTATAACTGCACGCCCTCGTTGAGGCGTGTTTTTAGACTCTCTGGCAAGTTCCAGTACTCTTGATATTCATAGAAGCGGCCAAATTCATGAAATGCGTCGGTCGATTCATATTGATAAGCTGAACTGTAAATATACTCAGAGGTGGCGATGTTGAGTAGCCCATCAATCAACTCATCGTGATCCATGGTCTTCTTGTTGTATTCTTCTTCCCAGCTACCGTAATAAAGCGTAGTAAGTGCACTGGTCAGTGCTGCACGGTGACGGTTACTTGCCAAAAAGTCTGCATTAAACCTCTGCAAATAATCGGTAATAACAGGCACACTTTCTAAGATATGATCGGCACTTGCCCATGAAGTGAAAAACTCCGACAGCGTATCGCCAGCCGATTGGCTAAGGTCAAACAGATAGGGGTTCTTAGAATACTCAAGCAACGCACTGTAAATAGCATCAGCCGCTTGAGTATCACTGTAAGTTAAGTCATCGTTATAGAACTCAATGTAAAATGCACCGCGTAAGAAGTAAAAAAGGTTACGCATTTCATCGCCGTTACGGCTGTCATAAGTCGCAGCCATACTGCTTACTTGATTAGCCACCGCTACCACATTTTCAGGTTGGTAAGCTGCAACGGATACGGCATCATTTCTTGAATAAAGCTCAGAGATACAAGAAAGTTCAGCTTGCCTAACAAAATCAAAAAGTGCTTGGCCACTTAAATCTGCAAATTCACTACTACAGGCATTATCTTCAGCTTCCGCTGTTGGACCAGATACACCCATCGGCCCTTCAATCTTTTTTGCTTGCTTACTCTTTGCAGGCATCTGTCGCTGACTTTTCTCAATGCCCTTTTTCTGACCGGGAATATTGGCCCCTTTTTCAAAACGGTTGTTGAGCTCTTTTCCATGCGCAGGCTTTGAAGCCTCTTTAGCAGTGGGGGCGATTTCTCCGTTCGCTAGCGCAGCACCAGGGAAAATGATGGCTGAGCAAGCTAATGCTAAAACGTGAATTTTAAACTTGCCTCGTTGAGCTTGAGGCTTAGATGATTCTATTGACATGTTTGACTCCAATTATTCGCGACTATGTCGTCAAACCACCTGATTCAGGGAAGTGATAAGCAGACTTTTATAGGGCATGACGTTGATATTGTTACTGCATCATTTTCATATTGTTAATCTTTTGTTAAAAAGATAATTAAGTTTATAATTTATACAGTATCCAAAATCAAGTGTAAAAAACGTACAAGAAGTGACAGATAGTCACATTTAACGATCTGCACTGAATGAACAGTCAAGAGTCAAAAAAATGACTGAGGTAGTGGGAGTTTGAGGATGGATAGTCAGCGCTTATAGCCCGTTATATTACGACAATGCTGGTATATTTATAGAACATCATACTTTCGTACTCAGGCTGTTAGTGTGCTTTTAGGCCACAAAAAAATCGTGAGTACCAACCAAAAGTAATAAAGAATTCGCAATATTTATGAAAAATGAAAGTTGATGTTTTTTAGTGTTTTACCCTTGCAATGTTCCATTTCAATCAAGTGACTAAACTACATCGGTTAAATCTTCCCCAAGGTGCCAATAACCGATGTCAAAAAAATCACTCCTAAATATTTACCGCCAACATTCGCATAATAAATTAATGTTATCGACTTATTATGCAATATTGGTTTTTTTGTATTTTGTATATAACAAAAAGATATGGTTTAGTTGATTAATGGTAAACGACCTTAATCCACTCATAATGGTTTTGATCGGTGCACACGATCACGTTAGAATACGCGCCTTTCTATTCTGATTTTCGGACCTATGGAACTCATTTTAACGATTGCATTATTTGCATTCTCATCGGGAATAACACCTGGCCCAAACAATATTATGCTGATGTCATCTGGGGTTAACTTTGGTGTAAAACGCAGCTTGCCGCATCTCTTCGGCATCTGCATTGGCTTTCCGGCAATGGTTTTAGCCATAGGTTTGGGCTTAAGTGCGGTATTTCAAAGTTACCCTATATTGCATGTCATTGTTAAATATGTGGGCATTAGCTACTTACTGTATTTAGCTTGGCTGATTGCCAATAGTAGTGCCAAGATGAACGGTAAGGTTACCGTCGCCCCACTCACTTTTATCCAAGCGGCGGCGTTTCAGTGGGTCAATCCTAAAGCATGGATAATGGGCATTGGCGCTATAGCCACCTTTACCACGATGCAACAAGCACTTGCGCCACAAGTTATCACCATTGTCAGTGTCTTTTTCTGTGTTGCCCTGCCCAGTGCGTTTGTCTGGCTAGGGTTTGGCGTGGCATTAAAACGCATACTAAAGAATCAAAGACAGCAAAAAATATTTAACGTCAGCATGGCGCTCTTGCTTGTGCTTTCAATCATCCCTATGATCGCGCCATAACCCGCTATAGGCAGTATGTAATGACCAACAATATCGACCCAGAGCTGCAACAAGTCGCCACGCAAACCGAAAATTGGGTTAAGCAAGTGATTATGAAGTTCAACATTTGCCCTTTTGCGCGTCGTGAAGTTGAACGCGCGAGCATTCGCTATGCGGTTATCGATGAGTCAAAGCTTGATCAAGTGCTACAGGCATTGATCCAAGAGTGTATTTATCTTGATGAGCATAAAGAGGTAGAAACCACACTATTTATCTTACCGCGCGGGTTTGAGGGCTTTTATCCCTATCTAGATCTTGTCGATATCGCCACTGACCTATTATTTGAACAGGGATATGAAGGGCAATACCAATTAGCGAGTTTTCACCCTGATTATTGTTTTGACGGCGAAGCACAAGATGCAGCTGCAAACTACACTAATCGCTCACCCTATCCAACGTTACACATCATTCGCGAAGTCAGCATGGAGTTAGCGTTAGCCAATTACGATGACCCTGAAACGATACCCGAGCGCAATATAGCCTTTGCCGAGCGTAAGGGCAGCGAGTTTTTTGTACAATTGCTAGCACACTGCAAAAAAAGTTAACAACAATAGCCCTTACGGGGGTGGTTAAGGATTAGAAACCAGATGGCAACAAAGTACTATGTAGTGTGGGCGGGACGTGAAACCGGTATTTTCACTAGCTGGGATCACACCAAAAAACAGGTCGATAAATTCCCGCAAGCCAAATATAAGTCGTTTAAGACCCAAGCTGAAGCTGAAGCTGCATTTAAGCGCGTTCCCAGCTATGGCGGCGCGGCGCAAAAAAAATCGACCACGGCTAACACTGGCTCAAAAACTGAAAAAGCCAGTAAAGCAATCGACCTAAGCCAACATGACGTATCGATTTTTACTGATGGTGGCTGCGAGCCAAATCCAGGTAAAGCAGGTTCAGGCATTGCAATCTATCAAAGCGGTGAGCTAACAGAACTTTGGTATGGGCTATTCAACGCCAATGGCACCAATAACTCTGCCGAGCTTAATGCACTGCACCAAGCTCTGCTGTTAGCGGACAAAGCAATTAAAGCTGATAAATCGGTACAGATCTTAAGTGACTCTCAATACTCAATTAATTGCATTACTAATTGGGCATATGGTTGGAAAACCAAGGGCTGGAAACGCCAAAAGGCAGGCGATATCAAAAATCTCGATATCATTCAACAGGCTCATGAACTGTATGACAAACTTAAAGAACAGTTGTCAATTAAGCATGTATCCGCCCATGTGGGCATCGAAGGTAATGAATTAGCTGACCGTATGTCAATTTATGCAATTGATAAAAAAGACAGCAAATTTTGCCGTTATCAAGAGCCGATCGTGTTATCAAGCATCCTCAGTCTGCGCACTGGTTAGCCTATCACCATCCTACCTGAAGATTCAGGATTCAGTGGGAGTTTAATGGGCTTTAATCACAGGTTCATTGCTCCAGGCTGAACCTAAGCACCTACATCCATGTAGGCGAGGCATTGATTGCCACTAATGGTCGCTCCCTTAGTAAAATCAACAACACAGAGTAAAGCCTACTCTTAGTATAAAAAGCATACCTATCGCAGAAGGTGTTGTGCAAGCCCACTTCGTTGTTGCACTTACTTAAAAGGGAATAACCATTTCTACGTTAATGCGCCTAGAATTGAACTCGCACAACGCCTCTGAAACGAGCATCTTCAAGATAGGATGGGGATATATAGTTCGCGGTCAGTTTAAATCCAACTAAACTGACTGTTATTTACCTTTCTTTAATAGGTTTAATCTAGCTGCTATGCGACAATCGCGCCCATGAATATCTACCTGCTTTTACACAAGGCTCCTATTCGCGTTATCCGTATTGGAAGGCGTCGTATTTGGCTGCGTATAAAACTGGATATGCTGGTTGTTAAAGAAGCCTTATCTCAGGAAAAACAAGAAACCAAAGAGATGCTGGTGACTTACAAACGCTATACTCGTAAGCAAGCCAGTAAAGAAGAGTTAGTCGAGGCCAATAAGCAATTCGCCGACCTACTCAAGGGCCTAGGGTTAGGAGTATTTGCCGTTTTACCTTTTGCGCCAATTACCATTCCATTAGTGTTAAAACTGGGGAAAGTAGTTGGTGTTGATGTGTTACCTAGCTCGTTCAATAATATGTCGGAGCGAAAAGCGAATGCGCGCAGAACCTCAACCAAAAACCGCGTTAAAGCCCACAATACCCAATCTAAATAACCTCAGCCCAAGCCACCTCGGTTCGACTTAAGCAATCTAAAACAATCACTGTAAAATCATCTCTTTTCTTTCTAGAAAGTGACTAGCCTGATATTCTTGGGGCTATCTTTTAAACTCGTCACTATAAAGAGTCCCTACATGAGTAATATCATCGTTTCAGGTGTTTCAGGCATTCCCCTTTCCATTTTTAACAGCGAAACATTTTCACAGTGGCGCGAAAAGCAAGCTAAAAGCGTGATCAACTGGCTAACCACAACCCAGTTTTCAGGCAAAGGTGTATGCTTAATTCCCAATACTGAGGGTGAATTATCTGAGGTCATTTTTGTCAGTAACAATGACAACTCCTACTGGCTTTGTGGTGATTTAGTCGGCCAACTACCCGCGGGGCAATACCAATTAACCGCTGACGAGAAACAGATTAAAACCGCAGCCTTTAGTTGGGGCTTAGGGGCTTATCAGTTTAATCGTTATAAAAAGAGCGATAAGCAGTTTCCAAAGCTTGTGGTTCCAACACAAGCTCAAGCCGATGAAGCCAATAAATTCATCCGCTCGGTGTCATTAGTACGTGACTTGGTCAATACGCCAGCAGCCGATATGATGCCACAAGATTTGGCTGAAACAATGTCAGCAATGGCCACCGAGTTTGGCGGCAAGATCAGTCAAATAGTGGGTGACGAACTACTTGAGCAAAACTACCCAACCATTCACATGGTCGGCCGCGCGAGCGAGAATGCCCCGCGTTTAATCGACCTCACTTGGGGTGACGAATCCGCGCCTAAAGTCACTCTTGTCGGTAAAGGTGTGTGTTTCGATTCAGGTGGACTCGATTTAAAACCTGGCGCTGGCATGCGCTTTATGAAAAAAGATATGGGCGGCGCCGCGCATGTTATCGGTTTAGCGCAGCTTATTATGGCTAACAACCTGCCTATTCGTTTACGTGTATTAGTCCCTGCCGTTGAAAACGCTGTTTCAGCGAATGCCTTTAGACCCGGTGACGTGATCACCACACGCAAGGGTATTACCGTTGAGATTGATAATACTGATGCCGAAGGCCGCTTAGTCTTGTGTGATGCACTTGCAGAAGCCAATAACGACAAGCCTGAGCTAATGATAGATTTTGCCACCTTAACCGGCGCGATGCGCATTGCGTTAGGCACTGAGCTACCTGGGTTCTTTAGTAATGACGACCAAGTGGCTGCCGATATTACCGCCTCTGGTTTAAGTGTCGATGATCCTGTTTGGCGCATGCCTCTGCATAAACCTTACTTTGATCTCACCGGCAGTGATATTGCCGATTTAGCCAATTGTGGTAAAACACCCTTTGGCGGCGCAATCACCGCAGCGCTTTATCTAGAAGCCTTTGTTGATACAGACATTAGCTGGAGCCACTTCGATGTTATGGCGTGGAATAACCGTAAACTACCGGGTCGCCCAGTAGGCGGAGAAGCCTTTGGTATTCGAGCTGTATTTGATTACCTGCAAAATCGTTTCGCACCCGTTGATTGCAAGTAACGATTTGTAATAATACGATGCTTGTCATTCGACTGCCTATACAGGGAATTAAACTCCACTTTAAAGCAGCGCTATAACACACTGTAAAGTAATCATCCTTTACAGTGTGTTTCTTTAAATGTCTTTTATCTAAACGTAAACTCACCTAAATTTTCATTAAGCCAATCGATTGGCTGACAACAAGCCTTTTTACCCACCGACGCACAGCAACAAAGAATATCACCTCTTACCCACTCGTTTTCTTAAAGTAATTTAAGCAGTAAAAACGTAAACGACATCAATTAAACACCTCAAATGAAAGCGAATTGTTAACAGTCAGTTGGGCATATTAAGCAAAACAAACTCGTATTAAAAAAATAATGTGATCTATACCTAACTCTCGATTCGACTGTTAATTAGCCATTGAAAAAACATTATTTATTTTCTATGCTGGGATTTGGTCCTAAATTCAAATGTATCAATTCGTATCAGTCATTATTTAGAGCGAATAAATACATCAACGAGTCTATTTTGCAGAAATTCAGCAGTGCTTTATCTTACATTATTATCTTGATTGCCATATTCATGGTCGGTCAAGTTATGTCGAGTAAGAGCGAAGTCGAGATTGCTTCATCTTCAAAAAACCAATCGTTACAGTCACTACATAAGCACGAAAACCTATTGTTTACAAAAGGTTTTTGCCTGCCTGAAATGGTGATCCTTGCACCACTTTGCCGTTTATTAACAATACCCGTTAATGATAAAGCCATCGCTAACATCGTTATTGGTATACAAGATATTGATCTAAATACACTATCTATTGAAGCAGCATTTTATTGTCTACTGCTCCTCTTTAGCAGCTATTTCATCGTTAAAAAATCAAAATTTAAAACGCCAAAAATTATTATAAATATGATATCGATTGTCCTCAGCTGGATAAAGCCGATTAAAGGTTGCCCTACTTAATTCACCTCAAATTATGTGTTTGCTCTAATCCACGACTAAACACCTATCAATAATAAGTAAATAGTTTCTCGATAACTTGGCCGCTGCACCGTTAGCTGAACAAGTTATGCCATCAACAACTGAACTCTCATAGGATGGAATAATGCCGTCACTGAATAACTGTGCCTTATTTTCGAATAAGTCCCGTTCAAAACATAAAAACACGTTAATTTACAGTACAGCTATCGGACTTTCACTGGCATTTACGTCTACAGCATTTGCTGATAATGAAAATGTATCCGCTGCGAATACGTCCAGCAAATCCCATTGGTCCGGTTACATCAGCGCTACGGCAACTAGCAATATCTTTGAACAATCTGCACCAAGTTCATACCAATCAATTAGCGGAAATGGTCGCATTGCTTACCGTGACGACTGGGGAAGCCTACGTGTATCTGTCGGTGGTGAAGTAGAAACGCACCACGACCAATCCTATTACTACGACACCTTTCTTGAATATCGTACACCGAGTAAGGAACTCGCTAATGATTGGACTCTGCTAGGCAGTGCCGGTGTATTTCTACCCACCAGCCACACCAGCCAAGAAAACAAACTGCAAGCGGCGCCAAGAGTCGCGGGTTACCTATTTTATAGACCGAGTAAAGATTGGAATTTTTACCTATCTCCCAGGTTTAAATACAACGCATATAAATATGAAACCGGACGCCAAGGCGAACACTTTGTAGAGCACCAGATTGACATATTAGCCGATGCAACTTGGCAGTTTATAGACAACTGGTATGTGGATGTCAGTGGCTCATATCGCATGGCAAAAAGCTTCAATACTAATCGATATGACAACTTATTTACCGCGAGCGAAGAGATAGGCTGGGAGTTTTCTCCCAGTTGGATCGTCGCAGTAGGCCATAACAACAGTGGCGGATTCTATGACCCAGAAAGAGGTCAATCACATAGCTTCGAGCTTTATGACAAGCGAAGCTCAGTTTTTTATTTGTCGATGACAAAATATCTATAACAGTAATTTGAGGAGAGGTTTTCATGAATAAATCGACCATAACGTTGGCCGTACTAAGTGCGTTTGCACTGAGCGGCTGCGGGGCAGATGAACCGTATCAAGAAGTAAAAAAAGACGAGAAAATGGTTTCAGTCCAAGATCTCAAAAATGCTGCGACTGACAATACCGTCACGACAGGTCAACAAACAACAGCAACTTCATTATCTGAGTTAGCGGTAAAGCAGCCAGAACGCCTGTTTTTGTATACTCGTAGCTTAGGCGATGCGCCAAGATATTCAGCTCCAATTCATGGGTTTTCTCAAGGCGATGAAAAACTCGTAACCTTACGTATGACAGAGAATGGCATACAGGTCAGACAAATAGATAGAGACAACATAGGCTTAGGCCATGAATCTCGCTATGATAATGAGTATAACAAGGCACCAGTATTAACTATTCCAGGAAATTATGTCGATTTCCAATGTGAGAAAGACAACTGGGATGATTGCACCAACAAAGAGGAGGAGATCAATGACCGAAACGTCACATGGGATCAAAAGAAGTACTTCATTCCTCACTTTGAAGCCGCAAAAATTGCTGAAGAGAACTACACAGATCTTGTGACATTCAAACAATGCACCACTGAGACCGAATCTGCACATTTAGTGAAAGACGGTAACTGGCAAGGTTATGAGATGGACTTGAGCACCGGAGTGATCAATTTTGAAATTGAACACACCTATCAAGCTAACCCTGCCTGTTTTGGTCAATTTTTCAAAGGCAACTTTGACAACTTATCTTTTACGACCACAGAATATATTTCTATCGTTGCACTTGATCAACTCGCGAGCAAAGACTTTGACGTTGTGCCCTACAGTGAAGATGAAAACGGTAGCTATGGTTTCTTTAGAACCCAACATAATTACCGCGATGGCAACCACTCTGACGGTACCGACGGCTATGTACGTCAATACTTAAATCACTACAATCCTAAAAAAGAAGCTATTACCTATTACCTCAGTAATAACTTTTTTGAAGATAAAAACAAGCCATTCTTAGATGCTGCCAATGAAAGCATCACGGCGATGAATATCCAAAATAAAATGTTCAACACCGGTTTGCCCCCAATCAAACTAGCGCAAGCGAGTCAGCATCGTCATGGCGATCTGCGTTATAGCAACATCACCCTATTTGATGAGCCACTAGATAATGGTTTAGCGGGTTATGGCCCATCTGCTGCCAACCCACTGACCGGTGAAATCGTTAGCGGTCGAGTCGATCAGTACAGTGCCAACTTAGAGCAAGGATCTACTCGTTACTATCGTCGTGTTCAACTCGATTATAACCGCGGTATGCTCGATGCTAATTCGGTAAAAGCATTAACGGGTGTTGACTATACGTCGTCACCAGAAGCGCTAGCGCGTGCAACTGCAGTTGCAGCCAACAAGCTAGTGGCTGAACAAACTGCGACAAGTGACAACTCAATGGCGCAACAGCCATCGCAAAAAGAGCAGCCACAAGCGTTAATACCTGCACTTTCCACCACTGATGCCAATACCGCATCATTTGAAGAACTTGTTAGCCAACAAAGTAAAACGGAAGACTTTTGGGCTGAACATAACCTAATGAGTGTCAACGAAGCCTTTGGTTTAGGTGGCGGTGCACTGCGAGAGCTGCCAAGAGGCATTAAAGGTCATGAAATTGACTGGACAGACAGCCAGTTCTGGGTCGATGGTAATGTCGGTGATCAGTTGAAAGACATAGAAAAAATGCCCACTGCATTTCAATCAGAGCTTGTGACTAAGCTTGCGGCGCAAGCCTTCGCTGGCACCTTAACCCATGAACTTGGGCACAACTTTGGCTTACGTCATAACTTTGCAGGTAGCCGAGATCAAGCTAACTTTTTTAACGAACAAGAGATTACTGATTTTCAAACTGCCTTTGCCGCTGCTGGTTACCCCAATTTAACCGCAAAAGCTGACTTTTCCAGCCAAATGGATTATAACGCCGATCGTTTTGCGACCACATATCAAAAGTACGATCTTGCTGCACTACGCTTTGGTTATGCACGTAATGTAGAAACTGCCGATGGGTCTTTAGTCTCACTAAAAGAGCAAGATGCGAAACGTCGTGAAGAGTTAGCAAATGGCAATCTTACTGGCATAACACAATATGGTGCACTGCATAATGTTGCCGCAGAAAATGACCTGCGTTACTTTGCCTTTTGTACTGATGGCCATGTCTCATTAAACAGTAACTGTAATCGTTTTGACGCAGGGACAAATAATGACGACATCGCGCAATATTATGTCGATAGATACAATGATAGTTACGACACAATGAATGTACGCCACAACCGTCAAACACTATTTGAAGATAATGTACTGCCCTACACCATTAATCGTTTGCAAGGCTTTAATGATATTCGCCAGTTCGTCGAAGACACGGCCACAGCTGAAGAGTTATTCTCGTTTGACCAAAATGGTTTAGCCGATTTCTGTCCGTCTCATCAAGCTTATTGGTTCTGTGCGTCACAGCGCGCAGTCAATAAAGCAGCTGATACATTTTTAAAAGTTGCAGGCTTGAATGACATTAATCTACATGTCACCTATAGAATGAAAAGCGACAACAGTGTTGGCTTAACCAAGGTTCATTCACTAGAAGATGTGCTATCACGTATTTACCGCCTCAATGGGAGTAAGCTAGCGGAAGGTATCGATATTGGCAAAATCATTACCCATTTTGACCAAGATCCACAGAAGCTAAAAGAGTTACTCATTAAAGCGGATTTAACTCCTGCCTACCAAGATAAAGTCATTGCTGAAGTAACGGTCAATAAAGGCCACCTGCTTAATGGTCTTAAAGCACCACAGTCAAACCCAAATCATCCTTATGTAAATGAAAGAGATGTATTAGGAATGTGGCCTGACAAGCTATTAGCGGTTCGCCAACTATTGACACGTACGTCGCCAAGAAGCACCACCGGGCGCACATACTATGCATTGGCAGATACCGCAAAAGTACATGACCAACTTGAGAATATGCTGTGTCAGATGACAATGGGAGATACTGTAAACTCAATCAACCGCTACTTAACTAAGCCAGTGTTAACCGAATCCTGCGGTGACGTAAACCCTGAGTATTACACTCAAGATATTGATTACGCTGACCAACAGATTGAAGCATTACCCAGCTATGCGACCTCGTTAGGTCGATATTTTGGATTTACTCATCGTTCAGGAGAGATGAAGGGTAAGAGTAATTTACTGCAAATGATGTTAAAGCAGGTTGTACTTGCTTCTCATGACAATGACTACCGCGGCGAAGAAAAAGCACGGGTGTGGCGCGAGTTTGCAGGTATTCACTTAGCCAATGATGCAGTAAGTTCGGTGGCGACAATTTCGTTACAGGGCAAAAATTATGCTGCAACGGCTGAAAATACCTTAGCACTTGAGTTGATTGAGCAACTGACTAAATTGAATGCTTTGATCACTGATAGCCCAGGCTTGATGAACCATGTTATGAACGCAGATGGTGCGACTTTCAAAGAGCTTATTGTTGACCCTCTTATTGCCAGAGATGAGCGAGTGTTGACCTATCTTCCAGTCATATCATAAAAAGCTAAATAGATATTGGCATAGAGTGTTGAACGACATTCATCGCTAAAACAAAAAATGGCAGTTAATCTGCCGTTTTTTTTATCGCGAATAAGTCACACTATTATATGAACAATTTCTTGAACAGCCCTTAATCTCAAGACACAAAAAAGCCCGACGAATCGGGCTTTTTTTATTGCAGAAAGTTACCCTTCAATACCTTTACTCGCAAGGAACTCATCATAAGTTCCTCTGAAGTCATTCACGCCGTTTGGCGTCACTTCAAGAATACGGTTAGCAATTGATGATACAAACGCACGGTCATGGCTGACGAACATTAATGTACCTTCGTACATTTCAAGCGCGTTGTTCAACGACTCGATTGATTCCATATCCATGTGGTTAGTGGGCTCATCAAGTAGCAAGATGTTTGGCTTTTGCATAATGAGCTTACCAAACAACATACGACCTTTCTCACCACCAGAAAGCACTTTGACTGACTTCTTAATATCGTCAGAACCAAACAGCATACGGCCTAAGTAGCCGCGTACAGATTGATCATCATCTTCTGGTTTGCGCCATTGGCTCATCCAGTCAAATAATGTCATCTCGTTCTCAAAATCTGATTCATGATCCTGCGCGTAATAACCAATCGCTGAGTTTTCAGACCATTGAATCGTCCCTGAATCTTGTGGGATATCGTGTACTAACGTGCGTAACAATGTGGTTTTACCCACGCCGTTATGACCCAAAACAGCAATACGTTCACCGACTTCAACAATCAGATTAAGATCTTTAAACAGTTGAACGTCAAAGCCTTTCGTTAGATCTTCAACAATCAATGCATTACGGAACAATTTCTTTTCTTGTTCGAAACGAATAAAGGGATTCACACGGCTTGAGGCTTTAATATCATCAAGCTTAATCTTATCGATTAGCTTAGCACGTGAGGTTGCCTGCTTTGCTTTAGACGCGTTAGCAGAGAAACGAGCAACGAAGCCTTGAAGCTCAGATATTTGTGCCTTCTTCTTAGCATTATCTGAGATCAAACGTTCACGTGACTGCTGTGCAGCCATCATGTACTCATCGTAGTTACCTGGGAATACGCGCATTTCGCCGTAATCCAAATCAGCCATGTGAGTACAAACAGAGTTCAAGAAATATCTATCGTGCGAGATGATAATCATAGTGCTGTTACGTTGGTTCAGCATATCTTGCAACCAACGAATGGTGTCGATATCCAAGTTGTTGGTGGGTTCGTCAAGTAGCAGTACATCTGGATCTGAGAACAAGGCTTGAGCCAATAGCACACGCAACTTAAAACCAGGTGCGATTGCGCCCATAAGACCAAAATGCTGTTCGACACCGATACCGACGCCCATTAACAGTTCACCAGCACGAGATTCGGCGGTATAACCGTCCATCTCAGCAAATTCCATTTCAAGATCGGCAACTTTGATGCCGTCTTCTTCAGTCATTTCAGGCAAAGAGTAGATACGATCTCGCTCTTTCTTCACTTCCCAAAGCTCGGCGTGCCCCATGATAACGGTATCAATGACGTTGAACTCTTCATAACCAAATTGGTTCTGGCTCAACTTACCTAAGCGCTCATTAACATCCAGTGAAACGTTACCAGACGTTGGCTCAAGATCGCCCGCAAGGATCTTCATAAAGGTTGATTTACCACAACCGTTAGCGCCGATAAGACCGTAACGGTTCCCGCCGCCAAACTTTATTGAGAGGTTTTCAAACAGTGGCTTAGCGCCAAACTGCATGGTGATGTTAGCTGTAGTAATCAAAGTGGCATTCCGCTTTTGGTTATATGACTTATAGAGATCATAGATAAAACAAAAACCAGTAAATTAAAAAAGAGCCATTAACCCTAAATCAACTTACTGGTCGAAGACTCGCGCAAGTCCGCGCACAGCCTATAAAATTAAGCGCGATATTATAGCATTTTAGCCTAAATTATCAACTGTGATTAGTTATGTCAGATGACGATCTTATTAAAAAAGTGCGTTCTACGCGATGCTAATACAAGATGATAATCAAACAAGCTTAGTTTTACGCAATCGATTGGCATTACTCACCACGGTTAGTGATGACATGGCCATGGCTGCGCCCGCGATTACTGGGCTGAGTAACATCCCCGTAAAGGGGAACAATACTCCTGCCGCTAATGGGATCCCTAAACTGTTATAGATAAAGGCACCAAATAGATTTTGCTTGATATTTTTCATACTGGCTTTTGCCAGTAATAGTGTTTCAGCTACTACCATGAGCCTTGCAGATAACAAAGTAAAGTCTGCACTTTCGATGGCGATATCAGTGCCACTGCCCATCGCAAGGCCAATATCGGCGCTCATGAGTGCTGGCGCATCGTTAATGCCGTCACCGACCATAGCAACCACTTCACCCGCTTGTTGCAACTCAATCACTTTTTGCTGCTTCTGCTGTGGTAAAACATTGGCAAATACGCTGGTAATACCAACAACATTGGCAACCGCTTGCGCCGTTTGCTCGTTATCCCCCGTGAGTAGCACCACCTTTAGGCCATTCTTTTTCATGGCGGCTACTGCTGCAACAGCATCCTCTTTTATCGGATCGCTTATCCCTATGATGGCAATGAGCTTTTGATCTCTTGCCACAAAGACAGGAGTTTGCCCTTGGCTTGCAAGTAACGACACTTGCGCTTGATAAGCAGAAAAATCATCTAGCCCAATCTGTTGCATCAGGCTCATGTTACCAATGGTATATTCGATACCAGCCACAATCCCGGTTATTCCTCGGCCTTGCACATTGGTAAACTGTTCCGGCTCTTTAAGCAAGATAGATGACAGCTTAGCCTTGGCAATAATCGCACTGGCAAGCGGATGTTCAGAGTGTTGCTCTAACGCAGCGATATCACTGAGTAAGTCATGCTTGTCCACATCCGATTGCAACACGATAAACTCAGTCACCTCAGGTGCACCTTGGGTAATGGTGCCCGTTTTATCAAGCACCACAGTGGTGACCTTGCTTGCCGTTTGCAGCGCTTCGCCATTTCTCACTAAGACGCCCATTTTCGCTGCGCGGCCCACTGACACCATAATCGACATTGGCGTCGCGAGCCCCAAAGCACAAGGGCAGGCAATAATCAGCACACTGGTCAACACCACTAATGCATGTGATAGCGCAGGCTCTGGCCCGAATAGATACCAAATGGCTGAACTTAACAGCGCAATAACGATAACCACTGGAACGAAGTAAGCTGATATTTTATCTGTTAAGCGCCCTATTGGCATTTTGGATGTTTGCGCTTGCTGCACGAGCTCAATAATTTTTGCCAGTTTGCTCTCTGTTGCCCCCGCGGTCACTTGATAGATGATACTGCCATTACCGTTAACAGTGCCCGCACTGACGCTATCTGCAGGCGCTTTGTGAACTGGCACCGGCTCGCCGGTTAACATGGATTCATTGATCAGTGTTTGCCCACTGACGATCTCACCATCAAGCGCCACTTTGTCACCCGGTCGCAAGCGCAGATGATCACCTAAGCTAATCTGATCAATTTCGACCTCTTCATCGCCGGTATCGGTAACGCGTATTGCGGTATTAGCTTGTAGGCCCAGTAAACGCTGCACCGCTTCACTGGTTTTACCTCTCGCTCTAAGCTCCAATGCATGGCCTAAGTTAATCAAACCCAAAATCATCACGCTGGCTTCAAAGTAGACATGACGCGTATCAGCAGGGAACCACTGAGGCGCGATGACTACCAGCATCGAATAGATCCATGCAGCAGAAGTCCCTAATGCGATGAGAGTGTCCATATTGGCGCTACGGGCTTTTATTGCACGCAACATGCCCTGAAAAAAGTGACGCCCAGTTGTGGCCATCACGATAAAGGTCACCAAACCAACAACACCCCAAGCGAGTTGCTGGTTGGCGTTGTTGACCATCATTTCACCACCGAGTAAGCCCCACAGCATTAGGGGAACACCCAGACCTAAGCCAATTGAGGCTTGTATCACGCGCGTTCGATACTCTTTAACCTCATCAGCTTCTTTCTTCGCCGCGCCTTTTCGAGCGTCGAGCATCTGTTCGCTGTCGTATCCCACACCTTTGATGAGTTCAATCGCTATTTCAGGCGTAATATCACCGAACACCTGCACTTGCTTGTCCGCAAGGTTCACCCTGGCGCTAATCGCATTACCGTTGCCCCCTTTAAGATTCACTTTGGAGAAAGCTGACTCAATTTTTGCCACACAACTTGCACAGCTCATGTTAGGGACATATAGATTAATACTTTTCATAAAAAACGCTCCCGCTTTAATTATATTGTATCTTTGATGTACCAAGGGTAATGTCTCCTATAGGGGGAGAGTCAAACGTCAATTAAAATTATTTTGCACCGGAGAGATTATGAAAATTGGTGAAGTAGCAAAACTGACCGAGTTGTCAGTAAAAAGCATACGTTATTATCATGACATTGGTTTAGTCGAAGGCCGAAAGAGTGATAACGGCTATCGAGAGTATAGCCAAAAAGAGGTGGATGCCTTGAGTTTTATACAGCACTGTAGAGCACTTGGTTTTACGCTAGAAGATTGTAAAGCATTACTCGACTTACAACAAAATACCCGCCGTAATGCCGCCGATGTAAAAGCGCTCGCGCAGCATCACCTCGATGATATTAAACAAAGAATTGATCAACTGAGTAATTTAAGGAACCAACTACAGCATTTAATTAAGGACTGTAAAGGTGGCAGCCAGCCCAACTGTGCAATTCTTAACGGTCTCAGCAATTAGCACTATGCTATAGACTGCAGCTTACCTACGCCTTAAGTTCTCTATATTTTCAATCGTAAGCACTGGAATATCTCCTGCGGGAGTAAAGCCAAAAACTTGGCCGTAGAATGAAAGTTCAGACTCTAAAGCGCGCTTCTTGCTTTGTGGGGTGACCCGATTAACAGCATTGTCATTAAGCTCAAGATAGGCTACCGGCCTGCCCTTTTTTTTCACAGCATTATAAAGCTGCAACGTTTGCTCTGCAGGGATGAGTGAATCGTTGCCCCCTTGAATAAGCAGCAAAGGTTCATTGACCCCTGAGAGGTTATTCATTGCAGAGCGGCGCTTATAGTTATCAAATCCACCAATGAGCGTCTCTAAATAATGACTCTCAAACTTATGAGAGTCACGCCTAAATAACTCAACGTCGCTAATACCTGAGTAACTTACCGCTGCACCAAAGGTGCTGTAATAAGCAACGGCTGACAGCGCAGTAAAGCCACTAGCACGAGTCCCTCTTATTGCCAGTTTTCGGCCATCTACATCGCCATTATTGACTAAGTATCCTGCGGCTCTGACCGCATCTTCTACATCTGACTTCCCCCAATTACCGTAAAGGCGATTGCGATAGTCCCGACCAAAACCTGTACTACCACGATAATTGAGGTCAAAGACGGCAAAACCACGGCTGGTCCAATACTGAATATCTCGTCTAAATGCTCGGCTTGCCTGTGCAGTTGGGCCAGGATGCAGAAACATCACCAGCGGTGGCTCTTGCCCTGCTGGCGCTTTAAAATCTGGATTTACGGGTTTATATAAATAACCATGGGCCGTATCACTGTTGCCCGTTGTAAAGCTGACACTCTCGGCTCTAGAGATAAAATTAGGGTCCATCACGGTCAGTTCTGGCGCATAGATCAGCTGAGCAGAGCGGCCTTGAACTTTATAAATGCCTTTTTCAGGCGTCTCTTTAGCCCCAACGAAAACCACGCCATCGTCACTTTTAGTCACATAGGTAATCTCTGCAAAGTCAACCGCGATAGGATCGGTCACACCACTTTCAGTATCAATACGAATAAGCCCAGCTTCGCCTTCGTGGTTATAGCTTGCGATTAACGTATGTTCATTTTCGAATGCGTAATTGTGATGGCCTAGTTGCCAATCAGCAACGGCAAACTCAGCCTCTTGCGCTAGCACCACCTCAGTTTGCTCAAACTCGTTTAGGCGATAGATATTCCACCAGTTAGTGTAATCCGCGACAAAATAAAGCTGTCCATTAGGGCTAAAAAGAGGTTGCGTGATTGAACCCTTTTGCTCTGTAGCGACTTGTTTGACATTGACTACCGCGCCTTTGTTATCCAGTTCTGCAAGCCATAGTTTGGTATTATCCCACGGCATGTTTGGGTGATCCCATGTTATCCATGCCAATTTAGTTTGGTCTGGAGAGATCACTGGAGTTGAGTAAAAATCCGCGCCGGTAGCGAGTACGGTACCTTCGTCTGCATAACTTAAGTTAATACCCACCAGCTGATTAACCACTTTGTCTGCATCTCGATGATCTTCCCTGACACAGATTAAACGCGAAGCTTTGGAATTGGATATACAGTCAGCATGTCGGGTGCCTGCGGGGGTTAATGGAAACGGTACTTGATTGGGTGCAATGCGGTACAACAGCTGATCTGATCGCTTGGTGGCAAAGAGGCTGTTTCCTATCGCCACAAAAGGGGCTCCACCATATTCATGTACACGACTGCCAATATCAAAACTGGAAGGAATGGCATCAACAACAGTACCCGCTGTTTCTATTCGTTTGACCCCACGTCGCCCTTCATTGCTCGCATCAAGAATGGTAAAATAGAGGCTGCCAGCAGTGACTTGGATTTCACCTATACTGTCTGATAAATCATAAACATGCTCAGCGGTAACGGGAGAATTCCAACTACCGAAATCCGCTATTTTTACGCCTGCAGGTAATGATTCTGAGACGACTGCGTCCGTATCCTTTGGCTTAGATACATCGCAGCCAACGGTTATCAATAACGTTGCAAACGTCAGTATCGATGCAATTAAAAATCTCATTAGCTGCCTAAGTATTGTCAGAGTAAAATATAAGTAATCGAATGCCATGATGTTTTAAAGCGCTAATAGCAATGATAAAGCTAACGTGACTATGATATCAACTCCATTACGTATTGGTGAATCCCCCTTACGTTAAATGCGCTTAATCCAAGGCATATCTGCGGCTATCTCAAATACAGTCACTTAGGTCCGCAGAGGATGGGAAAATTGATATAACACTTTCCGTATAGGCTGCACTAAGCGCTGTGTAAGAGCGGCATTACTTACGCGTAAACTTTTTGATAAACCACTGCATGATCTCAAATTGAATACGTTTGTTTAATCCAAAATAGATGCAAACCCAAGGTGATAATAATATGTACCAGGGAATAATAGCGGTACTTTTGCCGCTAAACATCAAATAAAAAAAGCCTAAATAGATCACTAACACTCCACAACAGCCGACCACGAGCATCATCACCTTGGTTATTTTCTCTAACCAGTCCATTGTAACCTTGACTCCTCTTTTAAAATAAACGCAATTTGATGTACTTCTATTATGACGTAAATCCTAGCTATTGTTCAAATTCAAACGCTTAGTCACTCTCATAAAAAAACGGGCAAAAGCCCGTTAGTTGTTATTGAGTGAGTCGATATTACAAACGGATACCGCCATCGATCTCAAACACGCGGCCGTTGACATAATCGTTTTCAATAATAAAACGCACGGTAGACGCTATCTCTTCCGCTTGACCTAAACGTCCGACTGGCACCATTTTTTCAAGACGTTCAAGCGCTTCAGGCTTCATTGCAGCCGTCATTTCAGTTTCAATCACGCCCGGTGCTACCGCTGCGCTACGAATATTGTGACGTGCAAGCTCTTTAGCCCAGCCTACACTCATCGCCGCCACACCCGCTTTAGACGCTGAGTAATTTGACTGACCCATGTTGCCTGCCCGAGCAACACTAGAGATGTTGATAATCACACCTTGTTGCTTGGTTTCAATCATTGCTGCTGCCGCTTCGCGGCCACACAGAAATGTGCCGGTTAAGTTGACGTTAATAACAGATTGAAACTGCTCATAAGACATACGGTCTGTGACTTGGCCATCTTTGGCTTTTACCATTAAACCATCACGTAGAATACCCGCGTTATTTATCAGTACGTTAACTTGGCCGAAGTCTTCTTTAATAAACTGAAAACCCGCTACGACATCTTCTTCATCTGTAATGTCTAATGCGTAACCTTGTACTTCAGTTGTGTCACCAAGGTTTGCACAGGCTTTTTCCAACTTCTCTTGGTCAACATCGATAAGTGCTAACTTGGCACCTGCTGCCGCAAAATTCTCCGCCATCGCGTAGCCTAGTCCGCCCGCACCACCAGTAATAACAACAACCTTATCTTTTAAATCCATCGAATTACCCTTTGTTTTTTATCTGTTGAGAATTAGCAAACTGCTCAAAAATACTCGAAAAATCGCGTTTACCGTGACCCTGACGTGCATGGTTCACATAAAGACTGCGCGCTAAAGCTCCCATTGGCGTGCTTGAATTTGATAACAAAGCCGCTTCTTGAGAAAGTCCCAAATCCTTCACCATCAAGTCGACCATAAAGCCGCCTTGATAATCGTTTGAAGACGGTACCGATTCCATAACACCCGGGCAAGGATTATATTTATCTAATGTCCAATTACCACCACTACTGACTTTCATTATATCTGAAAGCACTTTAGGGTCGAGTCCATGGTCAACGCCCATCTGTAAAGATTCAGATGTGGCCACCATCAACACTGAGAGCAGCATATTATTACAAATCTTAGCGACTTGCCCAGCACCTGGGCCACCAGCATGGAATATATTGCCTCCCATAGCATTCAGTGCATCCTGCGCGCGCGAAAATGCGTTATCACTGCCGCCACAAATAAAGGTCAGCGTGCCTGCTGCTGCGCCTGCGGTGCCGCCCGAGACTGGCGCATCGATAAACTCTAGACCCTTGTCTGCAGCATGCTTTGCCACAAAACGTGCACTGTCGGCATCGATGGTCGAGCAATCAATGAGTAATGTCCCTTTTGCAACCACATCCACGATACCTTTATTATCGGCATCGCCAATGTAGAGGCTACGAACATGTTTGCCCGCTGGCAACATAGTCACCACAATGTCTGCGCTAGCGGCTGCGCCACACGCGCTGGTTGCCGTTAGTGCGCCTTGTTCGGCTAGCGCTTGCATTGCAGCGGGAACCAAATCAAACACTTTAACGGTGAAGCCCGCTTTAATCAGATTAACGGCCATTGGGCCGCCCATGTTTCCTAAACCAATAAATGCAACAGTACTCATCTTTTGCTCCTGTGCACTTTGACAAGTGCAATAACGTATCCGTGTAAACCAGTCGTATTATTTAAAGCATATCGCTTAAAGGATGGCGACTTTCAGCCCAAGGGGAGATCATCAGTGATGACACAAAATCGCTCGGTATTGAAGCCACATCCTTATATAACCACTTCGGGCTTCTATCTTTATCAATCAGCAACGCGCGCACACCTTCAGCAAAATCAGCGCGAGCACAGCAATTAACACTCAAACCTAATTCGAACTTAAACACCTCAGCTAAACTCATCTGAGTGCCAAGTTGTGATTGTTTGTGCACCAACGCCAGGCTGATAGGGCTACCGGCCAACATCACTTTGCAGGCTTTAGCTAACCAAGGCTGCGCTTGTTTAAGTGTGTCATCTAATGCACTTACCCGCTCAACGATGGCAGTTAACTCGCCGTCCATTAAGTCATCAATCAGTACTTGATGTATTTCAAGCTGACTTGGTGCCAGCGGCGTCTCGCAGTCGAGTTGCATGTCATCGATAAGCGCATGCAGCATTTCATGGTTAAACGCTTTATCGTCTGCCCATGCAAGCGTTGCCATTGCATCAAACAGTAACTCTTTATCATCGCGATTTAAGTAGTGATTGCCGATGCCAACATAGTGTGCATCAGCACCATTCATATTGTAGGCGGTCATCCCCAAAAATAGGCCTGCTTTACCTGGCATACGATTGAGGAAATAACTGCCGCCAACATCAGGGTATAAACCAATAGTGACTTCTGGCATCGCAATACGCGAATGCTCAGTCACGACTCGGTGGCTTGCGCCCGCCATTAGGCCAAGTCCACCGCCCATAACAATGCCATCGCCCCATACCAATACTGGTTTAGCAAAAGTATGTAACAGATAATCTAACTGGTACTCTTGCTTAAAAAAATCCGTGGCTTGGGCAGTCACTTCACCTGGCGTTGCCAACGCGGCATGATAAATAGCGCGTACATCGCCACCGGCACAGAACGCTTTTTCGCCTGCGCCATCTAACACCACAGCGACGATATTGTTGTCATTGCGCCATGCTGTTAACTGGCTAGTTAACGCCTGCACCATCTCAATATTAAGCGCGTTAAGCGCTTTTTCGATATTAAGTGTTGCTACGCCAATATGTTTGCCTGATGCGGTGCCCAACGTTTGGAACACCACACTGTTGCTGTTTGCGTTTGTCGTTGCCATTAGCCGTTCTTCCAAACAGCTTTACGCTTATTTAAAAAGGCACTTACGCCCTCGGTTTGATCTTCTGTATCAAACAGGTTAGCAAACTCTTCACGCTCTAGCGGTAATGCTTGCGTTCTTGGCATAGTGCGGCCCGCTTGGATCAAGCGTTTACAAGCGGCAACACTGCTAGGGCTTTGGTTCGCCACTCGCTCTGCCAGCGCCATTGCGGCATTAAAGCTCGTGCCTGTGGCAACCACCTCTTCTACCAGACCTATCGCTTCAGCTTTAGCCGATTTAATACGCTCACCGCATAGGATCATTCTCTTAGTCCAGCCTTCACCCACTAATGCGGTTAAGTTTTGGGTGCCACCCGCACAAGGAAGTAGACCCACCGTTGCTTCTGGTAATGCCAATTGCGCTTGCTCTTCGCAAATACGAAGATCACAGGCTAACGCCACTTCAAGACCGCCACCCATCGCGTAGCCATTGATGGCTGCTATTGATACGCCGCGAAAGGCACTTAACGCCTCAAATGCTTCACCAAAATAACGTGCCATATCTGCTGCATTATTTTTATTACCATCGGCAAATAACTTTAAATCTGCACCCGCGGAAAAGAACTTGTCTCCTTCACCAGTAATCACCAGTGCGTAAACAGCTTTGTTATCATTGAGTTTGAGCACTTTTGCTTTAAGTTCTTGTAAGCTTTCTGCAGTCCATGTATTCGCTGGCGGGTTGTTCATGCTAATAACCGCGGTATGGCCGACGATTTTCTCTAATAGTAGTGACATGGAAACTCCTGTTAAATTATCTTAAATCTGTGATACAAAGGTTTTCAAATAAGCGGCTTATAAAATCGCGCCGGCGTTTTCATCCAATAAACGACGAGAAATAATCAAACGCATAATTTCGTTGGTGCCCTCTAAGATCTGATGCACACGAACATCTCGGACATAACGCTCTAGCGGGTATTCACGGATATAACCATAACCACCGTGGATCTGCAGTGCCGCATCACACACCTGAAAACCGATATCGGTAGCAAAACGTTTCGCCATCGCGCAATACGCGGTTGCTTCAGGATCTTGCTGATCCAGTTTAAATGCCGCCAAACGCACTAATTGTCTGGCCGCCACTAACTCTGTTGCCATATCGGCTAATTTAAACTGCAGTGCTTGAAAGGTCGCTAAAGGCTTACCAAACTGTTTGCGCTCATTCATATATTGGGTGGCACGTTCAAGCGCCGCTTGTGCAGTACCAATCGAACAAGTGGCAATATTAATACGGCCGCCATCAAGTCCTTTCATTGCGAACGTAAAGCCTTGGCCCTCTTCACCGAGCAAATTGCTCATGGGTACGCGAACATTGTCAAAAGTAATTTGACGTGTGGGCTGCGCGTTCCAGCCCATTTTATCTTCCGCTTTACCGTAGATAACACCCTCAGCGTCCGCAGGAATAGCGATAGCAGAGATCCCTTTTGGACCCGCTTCGCCTGTACGGCACATCACGATTAGCAGCTCTGTTGCGCCCGCGCCTGAAATAAACACTTTAGAGCCGGAAATAAGATAGTCATCACCATCACGCACCGCTTTGGTTTGCAGTGAAGCAGCGTCGCTGCCTGCGCCAGGCTCTGTTAAACAGTATGACGCTAGATTTTGACCGGTAGTCAATGATTCAGACCATTCGCTGCGCAGCGCTTCTGAGCCAAAGCTGGTGACCATCCAAGTGGCCATATTGTGAATCGTCAACATGGCCGTCGTAGCGGTACATCCCATGGAGAGTTGTTCAAAAATAATGGAAGAGTCTAAACGAGATAAGCCCATGCCCCCTTCAGATTCAGGTGAATACAAAGAGCAAAAACCCAGCTCACCGGCTTTTTGAATAACATCTTTTGGAAAGTGGTGTTCGGCATCCCATTGAGCCGCAAAAGGCGCAAGCTCTTCTTTTGAAAATTGAGCGGCTAAGTCGGCGAATTGGCGTTGATCGTCATTCAGATTGAAATCCATCGGGTGCTCCTGTTGTACTGTCGAGTGCCTCAATATTTTAGCGCTAGCTAGTCACTCTAGGGTGGTCAGCGCTAACAAGGCTGTGGGTCTTTGCATGCGTTTATCGCTGCCGACCTCTATTCGTTATTTGACCGGGTGCGGTGTAAGCCCCACCCTCATTAACGCTAATTGCCATCTAACGGAATTAGATGGCATCTCTGGCATTACTTAAGGTCAATCGTCATATTGGGTGCTGATGCAACCGCAATATCAGATTCAAACCAACGTGCTGTAATGGTTTTAGTTTCAGTGTAGAAACGCACTGCTTGCTTACCGTATGCATGTTGGTCACCATAGAAACTGCCCTTCCAGCCGGTAAATGAGAAGAAAGGTAGCGGCACTGGAATTGGCACGTTAATACCGACCTGACCCACTTCAATTTCATGCTGGTATTTACGGGCTGCGGCGCCACTGGCAGTGAAGATTGCGGTACCATTTCCGTAGGGGCTACCGTTAACAATCTCAATAGCTTGTTCCAATGATTCGGCATTCATACAACACAGTACCGGACCAAAAATCTCTTCTTTATAGACGCTCATTTCTGTGGTGACTTTGTCGAACATGGTTGGGCCAACCCAGTTACCCGACTCATAGCCCTCAACCGTAAAGTCTGTACCATCGAGTAAGCAGTCAGCGCCCTCTTTAATACCTTGTGCAATGAGGCTCACCACGCGTTGCTTAGCCGCAGGGCTAATGACTGGTCCGTATGCCGCCTCTTTGTCATCCCAAAGACCCGGTTTAACCTTGGCAATCGCTGCTTTAAGTTCAGGGATCCACTCTTTCGCGGCGCCAACAAAAATCGCGACAGACAACGCCATGCAACGTTGACCTGCAGCGCCAACCGATGCGCCCACCAAGTTATTGATCACTTGCTGCTTATTGGCATCAGGCATAATAACGCAGTGGTTTTTAGCGCCTGCAAAAGCTTGTACACGCTTAAGGTTATCGGTACCTGTCTTATAGATGTATTGACCCACATTAACGGAACCGACAAAAGAGATGGCTTTAATGTCTGGATGACGCAAGACAATATCCACTGCCGTTTTGTCACCATGAACTAGCTGTATAACGCCTTTTGGCGCACCGGCTTCGACAAACAACTCAATAAGGCGTTGTGGTGTCATTGGATCTTGCTCTGACGGCTTAAGCACAAAGGTGTTACCGCAAGCAACGGCAAGTGGGAACATCCATAACGGGATCATCGCAGGGAAGTTAAACGGTGTAATGCCCGCACAAACCCCAAGAGGTTGGATGTAGCTATAAGTGTCGATTGAACGCGCCACGTTTTCAACCGTTTCGCCCATCATCATCGACGCAATAGTACATGCATGTTCTGCCACTTCGATACCACGCCAAACGTCACCCTTGGCATCATCAAATGTCTTACCCGTCTCTTGTGCCAGAATGGTAGCGATCTCATCATGATGCTCTTTTAGCAAATGCTGATACCTAAGCATCACCCGTGCACGCTCAGAAACAGGCACCTCTTTCCAAGTTTTGAATGCTTTTTTTGCGCTGGCAATTGCCGTTTCAACTTCGCTTGGTAGCGCGGCGTTAACGACGGCAATGGTTTCGTTATTAGCGGGGTTTGTGACGGCGATCTGTTGCTCGCCATTACCTAAGATCCATTCGCCATCGATGTAGTGCTTAACTTGAATAGTCATATCGCTTCCTAAATTTTCATCAACTATCATTGATAGTGATGAGCAAAATGATGATTTAAGCGCGGCCATTATTATTTTATGTTGCGGAGCATCACTGATGTATACCGCTGGCTCACACTTAAATCGAGTCTTGTTGATTACAGTCTATCTATCACTTAATGAATAATTTATAACTCAATTGCCATCGCAGTAGCTTCGCCGCCGCCAATACATAAAGACGCAACACCTTTGTTAAGGCCGCGCGCTCTAAGTGCATGGATTAGCGTTACCAGCAAACGTGCTCCTGAGCAGCCGATAGGGTGACCTAAAGCGCATGCACCGCCGTTGACGTTGACCTTTTCAATATCAAGTCCAAGCTCAGACACTGCCAACATGGTGACCATGGCAAACGCTTCGTTTATCTCGAATAGATCAACCTCTTCCTTACTCCAGCTTACTTTTTCTAGCAGCTTATTCATCGCACCTACTGGCGCCGTAGTAAACATTGAAGGCTCTTGAGCATGGGTTGTATGGCCTTTGATCGTTGCCATCACGTCAAGCCCGAGTTCAGTTGCCTGTGCACGTGTCATTAGCATCAATGCGGCTGCACCATCTGAAATTGAACTCGAGTTTGCGGCAGTGATAGTGCCGTCTTTAGCAAATGCAGGGCGTAGTGTCGGTATTTTGTCTGGACGGGCATTACCTGGCTGTTCATCAGTATCTACCACGATATCGCCGCGACGGTTTTCCACAGTCACGGGGGTGATTTCCGCTTCAAAAGCACCGGCATTAATGGCGACATTCGCTTTTTCCAGTGAACTCAGTGCAAAGTCATCCATCTGCTCGCGGGTCAATTTGAAATCATCAGCGGTATTTTGAGCAAACGTGCCCATAGCGCCACCGGTATAAGCGTCTTCTAAACCATCAAGGAACATGTGGTCTAACACTTTGCCATGGCCCATTCGCATACCGCTACGGGCTTTGTCGAGTAGATATGGCGCTTGGCTCATATTTTCCATACCGCCCGCAATGACGATGTTGGCACTGCCGGCTTTAATTAAGTCGTGAGCAAGCATTACGGTTTTCATACCTGAACCACAGACTTTATTGACTGTTGTTGCGGCGACAGAAAGCGGCAAGTCAGCTCCCAAAGTGGCTTGACGTGCAGGCGCTTGACCAAGACCTGCAGGCAATACGCAGCCCATGAGTACTTCATCTACCAGATCAGCATTTAAGCCACTGTGCTGTATTAACCCTTTAATCGCAGTCGCTGCAAGTTTTGGAGAAGCGACGCTTGAAAGTGCACCTTGAAATCCACCCATAGGGGTGCGCTTAGCGGCAACAATAACGATGTCTTGGTTTGACAGTTCTGAACTCATATATACTCCAGTAATACTTTAAGGCTTGTTTTTTGTGCTCGGTCAGCGATGTACTTCAATGGTATAAGGAGACTTTATCTACGCTATTACAGCGACTTACCTTAAGGTGATTCGCTCGGTATAAATACCGCATTGCCGTAAAACCGCTAACCCATTAAATGTGATCTCGCTCAACATTTTCACACTGTGACGTTTACGCGAACGTAAAGCAAGCCAAGTTAGCCAAACATCTACCAAAGTATAAGGTTGAGATGTCACTTAAAATTTACACAAAGCAGAGCGAGGTAGGGAGCAAAGGGATTAATACTGGCGACAAAGCGTAACGGCGGATAATAGTCGGTGATGATGTTTATCAAAGTCGTAAAAATTAAGACTTAAACTTGCCTTATGACCTCTCTACGCTAGCCTATTATTAGGTCATTTTATTATGCAATCAAACGTGATACGACCTTAATGACTAAAAATAACAATCGATTAAGAGTAACGACAGCTCAATCAAAAAAGAGAGGTATTCCTATGAGAAATGTATTTTTGATGAGTTTTATCGCGTTATCATTGTGTGCTTGTATCGCTGTAGGCGCTGCAACATTAGGCGCTGTTACCTATTATAAAAGCGCAAAACATGAAGTTGCCACGGTTAATATTAATGCGACACCGGACAATATTTACCGAGTCGCATTACAAACTATCAAGAGTAATTCGTTGTTGAAGGTGGTGTCTCAAGACGAGAAAAATCATTTAATTGAGTTAACCAAAGGTGACCTTAGCGCCAGCCTTAAAGTTTTCAGGGTTGATCCACAAGTATCGCAGTTGCTTATCACCTCAGAAATAAATGCAGACCGAAGCACTCGATTGGTATTAGACGGTGTATTTAGAATTTGCCAACAGTTAAAAGTGGATTGCACCTTAGTGGTCGATGGCAGTTAATACCCAGCAATATAAGCCGCGCCTTTAGTCTTTAGACTCCAAAGGGGTAATACCGATCATATCGTCCAAATTGTAAGGTGTTAACTGATAAACATAATAGTTTAGCCAGTTACTGACTAACAAACTGCCATGGCTATGCCAGCGCGCGATAGGCTGTTGACTCGGATCGTCATTGCGAAAGTAGTTCTGCGGCACCTCAGGTGATAATCCTTGCGACAAGTCTCTAGCGTACTCATCTTTTAATGTCGATTTTTGATACTCTGGGTGACCCATGACAAACAAATTACGGCTATTTTTGCTGAGTACCATATACGCGCCCGCTTGCTCTGACTCTGTTAATACCTGCAACTCAGGATGCTCACGCAGTTGTTCTATATTCATTTCAGCAAATCGAGAATGTGGCGCGTAAAATTCGTCATCAAAGCCACGCAATAATGGAAAATGTTCACTGGTACGTTTATGGACAAAGACCCCTGCACGCTTAGATTTTAACAGTGTGCGATTGAGTCCAAACAGGTGATAAAGTGCAGCATGAGCCGCCCAGCATAAAAACAACACTGATGTGACATGCTGCTGTGACCAGTCAATAATCTCTCGAATGTGATCCCAATATGAGACGTCTTCAAATTCAACCTGACCTAACGGCGCCCCCGTAATGATTAGACCATCATAATTTTTATTTCGTACCTGTTCAAAATCACGGTAGAAATTATTCATGTGATCAATTGAGGTATGCTTTGACTCCTTGTCATGAATACGCAGCAGATCAACATCAACTTGCAGTGGCGTATTGCCCAATAAACGCAGTAATTGGGTTTCAGTTTCAATCTTGTTTGGCATGAGATTGAGAATAAGCACTTTCATTGGTCGTATGTCCTGATTCGCAGCGCGCGTTTCAGACATAACGAATATATTTTCAGACTCCAAGATCTCTGCCGCGGGCAGATTGTCAGGGATTTTAACCGGCATACAGCGCCTCTTATTCAATGAGAGTAATAACAGAAAGAGGCGCTTGTAATACTAGCTATGCTAGTTAATTTAGCGCGCTACTTTCTGTAGCAAAACTGACATAGGCTCGGCAGAGTCCAAATCAATTCTATAAGCTTGTTCGTTGATAAACATAAGCTTGTCGTTAAGGCTAATACGAGCCCCAACCGTATAAGTGTGCCCTGCCTCAAACTGATCTCGGTTGATCAAAAACTGAAAAGGCGTAGGCGTACTGATATCACTGCGTTCAAATTCTGCTATAACAACTGCAGGTGCATCCATTAACGACACGTCTTGCACTTTAATGCTGATAACAGCTTCAGGTGGTAATGCTATACGCTCTTTGTACCAAACCTCTCCCTGGATCTCTACCACGGCATTTGAGGTCGCACAGCCCGATAATAAACCCGCTGCGATAACAAAAGATAATAAAGGCTTAAAGTAGTTTTTCATGTTAACACTCCTAATAATACATCAAGACTTCTAGAAGTCTATATGTCCGAACTTGAAATTTATATAACTTTACCATGAATATCACTCTGATTAGCTCGTGATCCTCTATTCTGTTTGGCTGAACTCAGCATCCTTGTCACAGCAACAAACAATTAATCTTGTTCTAATACACTTATGTTCCTATGATAAGTAACCTATTTGAAGTCGAATATTTATATGACACAAGCAACTGCAATAATTGTGGGCGCAAGCTCATTGCTCAGCCGTGAAATAGCAAAACAGCTTGCTGACGATGGTGTAGAGCTCGCCTTATTAGCACAAGATCCACAATCTCTTATTGAGTTTAGCCAATCGCTTCCGACTAAGTCTGAAGTATTTCCACTGCAAATAGATGATCCTCAAGCTATTATTTCAACTCTTACCGCAGTTTGGCACTCTCTAGGCGGTGCTCATCTTGTACTGGTCAATACAGGCTTAAATAGCTATGACCCTGAACTGCCTTGGCAGCCAGAGCAAGATATCATCACCGTTAATGTGCAAGGGTTTTCAGCCATATGCAATACAGCTTTTAGGCTATTTCGTGATCAAGGTTATGGCCAACTAGCGGCAATTAACTCGATTGCAGGCCTAAGAGGCGGACCAAACGTTGCCTATCATGCGTCTAAAAGTTACGCCGAAAACTACTTCGAAGGGCTGTGTATGCATGCTCAGCGACTAAAGCTGCCCATAACCCTTACCGACATCCAACTGGGTCTGCTCGATAAAGCTGCCTTACAGCAAAGCCGTATTTGGCTTTCTCCTCCGGCTGAAGTTGCCAGCCAGGTCATTAAAGCGATGAAAGCCGGTAAACGTAAAGTCTATGTCACTAAGCGCTGGCGTCTCGTAGCATGGCTGACCAAATTGCTACCTGAGTTCGTTTACAATACGCGCCATTGGAAAACCAAAGAACAAAAGCAAGCAGAAAAAGCCGCTAAAAAAGAATAGCCGAGTCACGGGAAGTTCCGTTAATCGATAAAAAAAGGAGCCTTAAGGCTCCTTTTTTTAAGGGGGAAATCCAAGTCAATCTGCTGACTAGAAGGTATAACCTATGCTGACCATGTAAACCCATGGATCGATGTCAGTTTCAATGGTCACTGGCACAACAGTGCTTGACTCAAGTACCTTATAGTTGAAGTTAGCATCAGTGCTAATTTTTGCATACCAAACCGATGCATTTACAAGCCAGCTATCGTTGATTTGATAATCTAAACCAACTTGACCCGCTATTCCCCAAGAGTTAGATAAACTCAAATCAGATAGGCGCCCGCCTACATCATTAGTAATTTCATTATCGTAAAAATTGGTAAAGTTAACACCGAGGCCGATGTAAGGACGTAATTTTGAATCCGCTGAACCAAAATAATATTGCGCAACTAAGGTTGGCGGTAACTGCTTAGTTTCAGCGACTTTACCCACGCCAGCTAGAGAGATGTCATGTGTAAATGGCGATGCCGCTAGCAGCTCAATACCAATGTTATCCGTGAGCATGTAACCAAAGTTTAAACCTAACTGGGTATTGTTGCTTACAGAAAACTGACCTAGATCTCCAAGATCTGGCGTTATGATATTTTGGCTTGATTCATTTGGCGCTACGACTGCAACACCTGCTCGTATAATAATATCACCAGCTTGATGTGCTAGTGCAGAAGAGGTAAAACCGGTAGTCAATAGGGCTGTAGCAATCAATCCAGAAACGATATTTTTGTTCATCATATTACTCCATCAATACAACATGAGCTGCTGTTTTTATTATCAATATCCATACATTTGCGTGTACCCTGCCAGAATAATCGAGCCGCGAATTTGATCTAGATCAACGCTGACGTGAAATACCCAATTAGTGGTACCTACAAGTGACTAAGATCACACTTCCATAAGGTATATTGAAGTTGCAGCTTATAGTTGTGTGACAAAAGACCACTTAGACCGTATATCGCACGAACTAACGCAACCGTTTGGATTAACAATTAATTAACTTTTTAATATTATAATAAGTGATAGATATTGAACCATTGATAAAGGTATTAGGCAGTGAATAGGTACTTAATGATGACACTGTTTTTCATTAATTTTATGCAGATAATTAGGGGTAGATATTAGCGGTAGATATTAGCGGTAGCCATTAGTGTTAGTCGTTATAGGTAAGCAACTGTTGCAATTATGGCTTGAGTTCAACATTCGCATTCATTCACTGACCACTTGCAGTAGAGGATAATCTTGTAACCACTGTTTGTTATCCACTCGATGTTGGAAGAGTTGCTTAGATTTTTTAGGGTTATGGGTTAACGTCAATTGAAATAATCTTTGGCTACAAAAAGGTGTCACGACTTGCAGCGCTAATGGTAAAGACGCTATTGATACGACTCTACTTTCCGTCATTGTCTGATTGATAGTCACAGCAATAGCCGTTTCTTTTTCTGGCCAAAAACTCATCGCATCTAAACAAGAAGTATAAGCTTGGTCATTATTCTTAAGGTGCATTCGAGCTTGATTCTTAACCGACCAAGGGTAGTCGGGTGCAAGTGCACGTAACTGCTCTTCATAATCACGGTCTTGGCTCGCACAGAGATTGCTGGCATCAAAATAGATAAGGTCAATATCGTTAAGCGGTCTAGGCGCTGTCTCATGCAACTTATCCCATACAAGATTACGCACAAAGCCTGCAGCCAACATCCATTGCGGTAATTGCAGCTTTTCCGCCATCAATAGGGCTTGGTAGCGGTATTTATCCTCTCTAAGCCATTGAGCAATTTGTTGGCTCGGCTCAATCATGGCAAAAGCCTTTTATCATTCAGAGTGAATCCACTTAACACGCTAGCTGTTCAACTATCATCATAATAAAAGGAGCCTAAGCTCCTTTTATTAAATAATCAGTATTATGACTTAGGCGCGGGCACAGCTTTCATCAGTACTTCAGTGGTGAACTTATCATTGCTAATGACAGGGAAGCGATCATAGGTTTGGAAAATAACTTGGTTATTGAATTGGATCATTGCTACCACCCCATAATGAATTGAATCATCAATAGACTCCTCGGGTAACAAGAACTTAAACGGGACTGGCGCCCTTACAATGTTAAAGCTCTTCTGTGCAACAATAACCCCTGGAGTGTCTAAATCGATGATAGCGATCGTAATAGAGCATCCCTCTGGCAACGCTATTTTTTCCAGATATCCTGCGGCACCATTAACCATCACAGGGGGCGCTTCTGTTACTGTTACACATGCGGTTAGTGTTAATAAACACAGTAAAACGGTCCATTTCTTTAATGCTGAAATCATCTTTTTATCCTGAATATTTATCTTTAAAATAGCCTAAATTACGCTTTTTTAGTGGTCATGCGGATCAGGCCTTCTTGAGTTGCAGAGGCCACCAATTGCCCTTGTTGATTAAAAAACTGACCCGTTACAAAACCACGTCCACCACTGGCATTGGGACTCTCAATACTATAAAGCAACCACTGGCTTAAATCGAACGGACGGTGGAACCACATCGCATGATCGATGGTTGCCATACGCATACCTGGGGTGAGAAATGACACGCCGTGGGGTTGAGCTGCCGTGACTAAGAAATTAAAGTCAGATGCATAAGCCAGCAGATAATCATGTACGCACAGATTCTCTGGTACTTCACCATTTGCACGGATCCAAACGTAGCGCACAGGCTTAGAGGCTTTGCCTGCTAACGGATTGCTAGGATTAACTAAGCGCATCTCTATAGGAGTATCTGCCATAAACTTCTCTAACACATTAGCAGGTACTTTATCTTGCAGCGTCATGGCCAGTTCTTGCTGATTAAGCAAGCCTTCTGGTCCTGGCACATCAGGCATAACGGCTTGATGCTCATAACCCTCTTCATGGGCCTGAAATGAGCATGTCATATAAAATATCGGCCGGCCTTTTTGAATCGCTTTGACACGTCGAGCACTGAAACTGCCACCATCACGCATATTCTCTACGTCATAGACAATGGGTAATGTCTCATCACCAGCACGTAAGAAATAGGAGTGCAATGAATGCACTTTACGATCGGGAGAGACGGTTTGTTTAGCGGCACTTAGAGCTTGGCCCATCACTTGCCCACCAAACACATGACCAAAGCCTATATCTTGGCTTTGTCCGCGGAATAACCCCTCTTCGATTTTCTCTAAAGAAAGTAAGGCGAGTAAATCATCTAATACTTGACTCATTGGAACCTAAAATATTGCTACCATTATTGGCTAGCTTAACCCAAGACCCCAACGCTCGCCAGCTATTACTCTATGTCGATATTACGTTGCTCTGCCGAGGCTTTTGCCCATGCTAACACCTGTGCTTCACCCGAAGAACGGCCTCTATAAGGCTTAGAACGGTAGATATCACTCCAGCGGCTATGAATAATTTCCGGTGTACACTCTTCAGCTGTAAACCGGCTTGCTGCAAATTCAACAACTTCCGCGTGACTTATCCCCCCCGCTGCGGCAAAAATATGCTTTCCTGAATGGCATGCGGAGCTGCATAGATAGAGCATTGCAGATAGAACTGTGGTCTTGGAAAAAAGCGGTCTAACCGCCGGAGCAAGGTGCTCTGCTGTCATTTGAGTGACAGCATGTGGTGTAATCGTGTTAACGGCAATCCCGAACTCTTCACCTTCTAGGTGCAGGCTATTGACCAGCCCAATCAACGCCATTTTGCTGGCACTAAAGCTCGACTCATACATATCGCCAAATATTGAACTGGCACACGTCATAATCACTCGGCCATAACCGCTGCGCTTCATACTCGGCCATACTGCTTTAGTCATATTAAAACTGCCATGTACATCAACATCAAACTGACGTTTCCATGTCGCTTCGCTTAAGTGTTCAAACGGACATGAGTGATGTATGCCTGCATTGTTGATTAAAATATCAACTCGCCCCCAAGTTAACAGCACTTCATCAACCATCTGTTGCACCGCTGAAGAGTCACTGACGTCTAAGCAAAACACTTGCGCCTCGCCCCCCAGCGCTGTAATAGCGGCAGCGCAACTGCGCAGCCCTGAGTCTTTATTCGTTAATGCTTCATTGTCTATAATCACAACCCGCGCGCCACGCTCTGCTAACGCTATAGCATAAGCTCGCCCTAAGCCTGAAGCTGCACCAGTAACAATGGCAACTTGGTCTTCAAAACGCATATCCCTAGACCCTCAAACGTTATATTTAAGTTTTAGGTGGTGACTTCCCTGTAACACAATCAACAGCTCCAAGTACTCACAACCTATATATCGATACTGCTATTCAAGCTCGAAGCTCAATATTGCATACAATACTCATCGGAGGGTGTGCGCTAGATCTAAAATTTTAAACCGCTCTGCTCACCTAAGCCTCAAGTTAACGATAATGTTAACTTCGCCGCCATTAGCGACAGAAAATCCACTTTTTAGACGCTGTTAATTTTGCTATGCTATGAGGCCAGCACTCCTTTGTTACGTCGTAATCCTGCGATATATATCTCTGTAAAGTAATTATAAATAATGAATCCATGGATCCTAGCAATACGCCCTCGTACCTTACCTGCGGCGATTGGGCCATTATTGGTCGGTAATGTTTTAGCACTGCAACTTGAACAATTCAGTGGGTTCATCGCTGTCACTTCGATGATCTGTGCCGTGTTATTGCAAGTTGCTGTTAACCTAGCCAATGACTATTTTGACTTCAAAAGTGGTGTCGATACAGCAGAACGTGTAGGGCCTATTCGAGTGACACAAAGCGGGTTGTTAAGCCCCACAGCGGTGCGTAATGCCATGCTCTTATCCCTTGCGTTAGCCCTCATTGTGGGCTCATTTTTAATCGCCCACGGTGGATGGCCTATTGCCCTGCTCGCGGCGGCAGCGGTTTTAGGTGCATTAGGCTATAGCGGCGGCCCTTACCCGCTAGCCTCACATGGACTAGGCGAAATCGCTGCATTTGTCTTTTTTGGACTTGTTGCAGTGGTCGGTAGCTACTTTCTGCAAGCTAATACAACCAGTACTAGTGCATGGTTACTCGGCTCGGCTATCGGTTTTCTTAATGCAGCGATTATGCTGGTCAACAACACCCGAGACATGGATACCGATATAAAAGCGGGTAAGAAAACACTCGCTGTGCGCATCGGCTTAGCGCAAGCACGGATTTTTTATCAAAGTTTAGTCTACTTACCTTTTGCCATTATTATTACAGGGTATTTGATGGGAGCACTCGCGGGTTTACCCGTGCTGCTTGCCGGTCTTGGATTTATCTTGGCGCGTAACCTGTGCCGTGATTTTAATGAAGTCACTGGCGCTGCGCTAAACCCTTTACTAGGGCGCACAGCTAAACTCACCATGATTTTTAGTGGTTTGTTTAGCATAGGCCTCATTATTGATTTGCTCTTCTAGCCACTGTCTCGTCGTAAAAAAGCCAGCTTATCTAAGCTGGCTTTTTTAACGAACACAATCTCAAGTTAATCAGTAATTGATATCTAATTACTCGTAGCCATGACGACTCACTTCAGACCAATTCTCATCCACTTCCTCTTTGATAAATATCTTCTTCGCTTCAGTCAGCTTGTCAAGCTCAATGCCGACCGCTGCATGGGCCGATGCTTTCGAGCTAATATCAGGGTAGTTAACACTCTTTACATCAAACTTGTTGAGAATTTCAGCTAACGAAGTACGCGCATATTTAACTTGTTTAAGGGCTGTATCAAGCAGTGCATTGCCCTCTTCTGGGTTATGGGCATATAAACCATGAGATGCCATAGCAAAATCCCAGCGCCATTGAGAGTGACGAATGGCCATGATGGCGTCATTCATTAGAGGCCAAGTTGCGCCAGCATCCCACGCCGCACCAGCTTCGTAGTGCGCTTTTACCAATAACCCTTCAACTTCACGCGCTTTAGCATTAATCGTTGCCTTGTTCTTTGCCAGTGAACTAATGATTTTTTGCTCACTCTTATGGCAGTTTTGACAAACTTGGTCAAAATGTTCCAATGCCTTACCCACTTTATGGCTGGTAAAGGTATTGCCGTGCTCATCTTTTGTTTCAGGCATATGACAAGTAATGCATGTCACACCCGCCTCAGCATGTTTACTGCGACTCCAGTGTTCAAACTCTGGATGACGAGCTTTTAAGATGGGTGTTTGAGAAATAGGATGGATCCATTCATAGAAACGGCGAGTATCGTAATATTTCTCTATATCATCGGCACTATTGCCAAAAATCCAGGGGATATTAACTTTGTTGCTGCGTTCTGGCTGAAAGTAATAAGTCACATGGCACTGGCCACACACTTGAGCACCTTTCATATTTTCATTTTGTTTATCAAAAGGAAGATGAACTTTCGCCATAGCGTCTTGAGCATGCGGGCGCGGTAACGCCAGCTCTGCTTTACCGTCGACATGACAATCGGTGCAATACACAACGCTGTTTATTTCAGTGCCAAGATCTGTAAAGTTCTTAGCAGAAAAGCCTTCGATACCGAGTTCATTCATTAACCGCGGTGCATCTGGTGTTTTACAAGTCCAACAACTAGCAGACAAACCTTTATCACCGGCTTTGGGTGGTACACCCGTACGCAGAGTATGAGTTATATCTGCCACCGCAAAATGGTGACCTCGCGGGCTATGGTACTCTTTAGCAAACGATGAACCGGCCCACAAAATAATAGCGGCTGGATAGCTGGCCAACATATCTTCACGCTCTGTTTGCTCTGAAGTTTCTAGCCAGCTTTTATATTGGACAGGAAACTTTTCTTTTAAGCTTATATCGCGCGCAGCTTGCTCTTTTGCTGCAACACTGGGCTCTGACGCCTGTGCTAAACTCGCAACGCTGGTCAAGGATATAAACAAAAAAGCACAGACCACTTTACCTAACATTTTTACACTCATCTAATTCTCTACTTACCTTAATTAATATTTGAAATTACATTTATAAATAACACTAAAAATAACAACGCCTAGCCTGGACGACCATCAACTCTTGGTTTTGATAGTATCGAAGCATAATTGACGACAAACATTGCAAACGCTAAAGACCAAAATGCGCCAGCCAACCACAACCATAGTTGATAATGCTCAGGTGAAATGATTGGCATTAAAGATCTTAATACCGCAGCAATTGGGATACATAAAAAGGCAACCGTCATATTTGGGCCTTGGTAGATATTTCGGCTAGTGTGGCCAAGCGAAACTCTTGAAATCATCGACAGGCAAATGCCCGCTAATGTACCGATACCAAATAGGTGTATCAAATGATGGTACGCCATGGTGTCGTGAATTTTTGCTGCAAGCGCCAACAAGGCTATCGGCAAAAAGAGGTACGCAATGTGTAATGACCACAACATCGGTTCTTTAAGGGTTTTATGTGGAAACCAACGTAACCAACGAATAAGGTGTAACACTCCAGCGATAAGTAAAAGCGCTTGTTCAACAGCCACTGGTAGCACTTTACTCATCGCTTGAATAACTAATATAACCATAGCCACAATAAGGCTTTTTTCAATCAAGGCGATTGGCGTGGGTTTAGTTTGCTTAATTCTTATTGCCGTAAAGAACGGAATAACCCGACCGCCAACAATAGTGATCAGTAGCCCTAACCACCATATCATCGCTTGCCAGATCTGTAGGCTAAGTGAAAAATCTCTCGTGCTTAGCGCATAATAACTAAGTAGGTTTATCGATAAAGCGGCCACCAGCATGATTGGAAAGCCAATATTTTGCCATTGTTTCACTTTATAGATGCAGCGCCAAAGTTTTAACGCTGTGAGCCCTAAAAATAATGAGTCAAATATTGCCGGCAGCCAAAGTGGAATAGAAACCGGCAACAGCAACATGATTCTTGCTATCAACCAACAGCCAAAGGTCAACGCCAACGCCCAACCTTTCATCCCCGGTTGGTTAGTCCACGTCTGTACTGACGTCAACAAAAAGCCACACACAATGGCAAGTGCAAAGCCAAACAACATCTCATGCGGATGCCACCAAAGCGGTACAACTTTAACCCAAAAGTCTGTTTGGAATAGGCTATGTTCTGGGAAAAACCATGTCAGTAGCCAAAGCGGTACAAACAACATGGCAACCAAAGCGCCGCCTAGAAAAAAAGGTCTAAAACCTAGCCTAAACAAGGCGGGAATTTTTTCTGTCGCTGCTGGGTCGTCAATATTTAACATCGTTTTGCTTTACCTTAAAAATGCATTTTATATATACCTTATGTAATACCTTTAGTGTATCGACCAACAAATTCGATAACAATTGATATCCATGTTGTTTTTTACTTCTGTGAACTCTGTAGTTATCCCTCTGATCTTATTATTCCTTTAGAGGTATTCATTGGATGTTAATAAACATTAAATGAATAACTACCAGACTTAACCTTGCTTTACCCGAGAACCACTAACAAGTGATCCTCTGTAACTTTTGATTTTTATTAAAATATCGACGAGTAAAACTCGATAATGCAGCGTAAAAGACCAAATCAGCCTTTCTGTTGAGCCACCCTCCTGCAAATATTAGTCTAAACTAGGAGCAGCAGTTCATATACAAGGATGTATTATGTTAATTCTAACCCGCTCAGTGAACAGTGCGATTATTCTCAGCAATATCTACGATGAATATGGCAACTCTTTAGGCGAAATAGAGATCAATATTTTTAAAGATAACCGCATAGGTGTTAAAGCAGATAAATCAATTGATATCATTCGTGCCGAAACCCTAGAAACAGAACGAAACTTAGGCATATAGCCATCTCTAATAAAGCTCAATTCAATAGCACGCTTATCCACGGACAGGCGTAATAAAAATGACCTAAGTATCAATCTACATTCAAAGTTTGTTAATGCTTCTAGTTCTCTGTGCTAAATTAAATAACAGATAGTTAGGATGATTAAATTGGACAAATAATGGTTGATGCTGCAAAAAAGATCCTCGTACTTTACGCCCACCCCTCTCAAGAGCGTTCTGAGATAAATAAACCACTATTTCGTGCCACTCAACAACAGGAACATGTCACCGCAGTTGATCTATATGCCGAATATCCCACATTTAGGATTAACATCGACAAAGAGCAACAACGACTCCGAGATCACGATGTTATCGTATTCATGTTTCCACTGTATTGGTACTCTACGCCCGCGATTTTGAAAGAGTGGCAAGATCTCGTACTTGAATACAACTTTGCTTATGGTGCAAACGGTAATGCCCTTGAGGGGAAAACATTTTTGTGTGCCATTAGCGCGGGAGGTAGTGAAACTGCTTATCAGGCAGATGGTTATAACCATTTTACCTTAAGGGAATTACTCCATCCGCTAGAACAAACAGCGAGCCTCACAGGGATGACTTACCTCGCCCCTTTTGCCCTTTTTTGTGCCCGCAGTGCTTTTGACGAAAACCGCGTACATTCACATATCGAAGATTGGCTGAGAATCTTATCCGCATTAAGCAATAATACCTTAGATATAGCGCTCGGAAAGTCACTCGAAAAACTAAATGAAAATCTCAATATTTTGATAAGGGACTGATAATGACCGCTTATTTTATACAAGCTTTTATCTACCTAGCGGCCGCCGTTATTGCCGTCCCGCTGGCTAAGCGGTTAGGTTTGGGGTCGGTATTAGGATATTTAATTGCCGGAGTCGTCATTGGACCCATAGCGGGTTTAGTGGGCAATGAAACAAGTACCTTGCAACACTTTGCTGAGTTTGGCGTGGTGATGATGCTATTTTTAGTCGGTTTAGAGCTTGAACCTCGCATGTTGTGGAATATGCGTCATAAACTCATCGGCTTAGGCGGTCTTCAAGTTGGACTATCTACATTGGTGGTTATGGGCATTGCATTTGCTTTCGGCTTTAATTGGAGTATTGCACTTACTATCGGTATGATTTTTTCACTGTCATCAACCGCGATCGTGCTGCAAACCTTTAATGAAAAGAACCTAACCAAAACAGAAGGCGGTAAAAACGCATTCTCTGTACTGCTATTTCAAGATATCGCTGTCATTCCTATGTTGGCGCTAATTCCACTGCTAGCGCTGCCAGAACTCATAGAAAAGGCACAGTCAGCCGCAGCCACCGCGGCAGAACATCATGAACAGATGTCTTTGGTCGCTGGCCTACCGGGTTGGGCGTATGGCATTGTTGTTTTAAGCGCTATCGCTATTGTGGTTGTCGGCGGCAATTACTTAAGCCGGCCATTGTTTCGATACGTTGCCAGTTCTAACTTGCGGGAGATTTTTACTGCGACAGCATTAATGTTGGTCATCGGTATTGCGGCGTTAATGAGCCTTGTTGGATTATCTCCCGCTTTAGGTACCTTCTTGGCCGGCGTCGTATTGGCCAACAGTGAATTTAGACATGAACTTGAGTCCGTCATCGAACCTTTTAAAGGTTTATTGCTCGGCCTGTTTTTTATCACTGTAGGGGCGGGTATCGACTTTGATGTACTGGCCAGCAATATTGGCCCAGTAATGGCGATGACTTTAGGTGTTATTCTCATTAAAGCAACGGTATTACTGTTACTGGCAATGATCTTTAAGATCAAAAATAGCGACCGCTGGTTATTTGCATTAAGCCTTGCACAAGCTGGTGAATTTGGTTTCGTACTTCTGAGCTATACCGTACAAAACCATGTCATTCCGGTTGATTTAGCCCAAATACTGTCTCTAGTGGTAGCTATATCGATGTTCCTCACGCCTGGACTCTTTATTTTGTTTGATAAAGTCATTTTGCCTCGCTACGAGCAAACGGAAAACATGCGAGAGCCTGATGTTATCGATGAGAAAGGGACGGTCATCATTGCGGGGGTTGGTCGATTTGGTCAGATAGTGAATCGCCTTTTAGTGACTAATGGCTTTAAAACCGTGGTGCTTGATCATGAGGCTCAACAAGTTGAAAACCTCAGAAAGATTAATACCAAGAGTTTTTATGGTGATGCAACTCAACCCGACTTGTTGCATACCGCGGGTATAGCAGAAGCCAAGATGTTGGTGATTGCCATTGATAATCCAGACCGAGCGGTTGAACTCACCGAATACATCAAACATACCTACCCTAACGTAATTATCCTTGCCAGGGCGTTTGATAGAAGTAACCTCTATCGACTGCGTAAAGCGGGTGCCGACTTTATGGTGAGTGAGACCTTCCATTCAGCCCTACAACTGGGTAAACACGCATTAACTCACCTTGGGGTTCACCCTTTTAAAGCTGAGCAACAACGCGCGATATTTTTTGAAACTGAAATGGCCCACAAAGACACCCTTTACGAATCATGGAAGCAGGTCACTGGTGATGATAAACACCTAGTCCATTACCGAGACATGTTTATTCAATTGGAAGAGACATTAAGCGCTGCGATGAAAGATGAGCGCTACCGTAGCTTTTCGAGAATGGAGCGAGGCTGGACCCCACCGCCAAAAGAAAATGATACTGCTTTTTCAAAATCAGAAACCGATTAGACATAGCGCTGCTTAGGCATTTTTGCAACTAAGCAACACCCTATCTTATGTCGTTTTTTTCAGTTTTTAATCAAAAGTGTAAGACATAAAAAAGCCCCCGCGCTAATCATTTTTAGCAGCGGGGGCGTTATACTTTAAATCGGCTAAGTTACGTTAAGTTCATCTCTTGAACTTTTTCATGAGCAATCTCAGGAGTAGTAACAACAGGCTTTGAATGTAGATCAGCCTTTAGTTGGCCTTTACGATGCTTTAGTGCCGCATCGAGTTTTCTAGCTGCGCTGGTTATCGCTGGGTACATAATGGTATCGCTACCCGACGATGATATTCGACTTCCCTCATAATTGGTTCTAATTTCAACCTGGAATTCGCTATGCTCTTTAGAAATAATAATATCGAGTGCGATCAGGGTTGGAAAATGACTCTCTATCTTCGAAAACTTCTCTTGGACATGCTGCTTAACAACATCAGTAACATCAACGTGGTGACCAGAAAGATTTATTTTCATAGGTTTTCCTTTTTACAATGACTTCTACCTAATACACTTGGGGTTAGCGCTTTAAATTACAAGCTTTATTAATAAAAATTTATCTCATTAATTGCTCATAAAAAACACATAAACCGCTGTAGCCCAGTATCCATCAGTAAAGTCAAAAAAATAATATTTTCAGTTTTTAATAAATTCGTCATCTAGCTATGGTTAAAACATATACTAACTGGGTAATAAGTGACTCGCGCGCCAAAAAGCAATAAATCGCGTACTTGATTACCTTCTACAAATTTAGACAAAAAAACCAGCTTTAGCTGGGTTTTTATCACGCTTTTAGCAAAAAAATTAAAATATATTTTCTGGTTGTTATGACATCAATCACTTAGCGCGACATCTGCGCATTATTTTACCTTGTTCACATTAAACACTGGTGCTTTAGGCTCTGGGCGCAATAGCGTAAATCAGCGCCTTTTGAGGCGAGAGTTTGTACCATATCGGGCGCTACATCCTCTTTATTTTCCGTCACCGCTAAGTCGATCGTAGACCACTCTCCTGTGGCAACTTTACACTTATTGTCACCGATATATTGACTACGGAGGTAAGGTGGCATCACTCACTATAATCACTTAATTTTTATCGTAAATAGTCTTTCACAATGAAATTTGATGGTTAGCTATAGGCAGATGATGCAGCATTTTTTGCGACACATATCCCAAGATTGTCACTTTCGCAGTTAAATACGAATAAAAATAGTTATCAATTAAGTTTATTAATGTAAAATACAGCCCTATTTTATGAAGATTAGGCGCACCGTTAATGACGCCTAACATTTAGGTGTCTGTCTCTGTGATCTCAGTTAACTCTAATTTCAAGCATTTGATTAGCTTGCAGCTATTCAATATTACTTCGCGTGCTCTAGCCGCGATATTCGGTGGTTACCTCGTCGCTGCAACTGCATGTGGGCTATTTGCCATTATCATTCCATTGGTAGCAGTTCAGAGCGCATTAACCGCTATGATGCTGTCATTTGCTGTTTATGCTACTGCAATCATTTGGGTTTTTAGCGTTAAGCATCACCTATTAGCATGGCGAGATCTACTCGGGTTGAGCAGCCTTTTCTATCTGATTATTTTACTGGTAAGCTAACAATGAAAGAGAATTTTTTCCGCAGCATGACTTGGCTACATACTTGGGTTGGCTTGCTTGTATGTTGGGTGCTATTGCTAATATTTTTCGCGGGTACGATGAGCTATTATCGACATGACATTAGCCTGTGGACTAAGCCTGAGCTACATCAAAACGTGATTCAAGATTATAATGCCAGCAAAGTTCAGTCTGAGCTGAGTAAGGCACAACGCTATCTCAGTCAGCACGCGAACAATGCTCGCGATTGGCGCATCAGCTTTCCGACAGATCGTAAACCTTACCTAAGTTACAGTTGGCAGACTCAGCCTGAAGCGGGACAGCGTCGCGGCAAATTCATTGAACATGTGGTGATGCAAGGACAAGATGAAGTCATAACCGATGTTCGTCAGTCAAAAGGCGGCAACTTTTTCTATCGATTGCATTTTGATCTGCATTACATGCCAGCAAAAATTGCTCGCTGGATTGTCGGGTTTTGTAGCATGTTTATGCTGATTGCGTTAATCAGCGGCATTGTCATTCATAAACGGATCTTCAAAGACTTCTTTAGCTTTAGACGTAACAAAGGCAGTCGCTCTTGGCTCGATGCTCATAATGTCAGTTCTGTACTCGCACTGCCTTATCACTTAATGATCACTTATACCGGGCTAGTGACGCTTATGGCAATGTACATGCCTTGGGCGGCTATCACAGCTTACGACGGTGATACTAAGGCTTTTCGTCAGGAGTTAAAAAACCGTCCTGCACAAGTAATACCACTGGGCGAATCCGCAAAAACTATTCAGTTAACCACCCTACTACCGCAAATTAATCAGTTATTTGACAACAAGCCTATTAGACAGATTGTTGTGACGAACCCCGGTGATAAAAACAGTCGAGTCAGCGTCTATAAAGATACCGGTGAGACGGTGACCGACAGAAGAGTCGCCACAATATTTAACGCGGTAGATGGTACTCTTTTGAATAAAGGGATTGAACCTGATTCTGCCGCTCAAAATACCCATGACACTTTAATAGCGCTGCATACCGGACGTTTTTCAGGGCCTGTATTACGTTTCTTTTTCTTCATCTGTGGTGTGATGGGCTGCGCAATGATTGCGACTGGGACACTGCTTTGGGCAAATAAAATTCGCCAAAAACAGCATAAACAGATAAACCAAGGCGAGAAAGCCAGTTTTGGTCTGCGATTAGTCGAAGGGTTAAACCTGACTTTCATTGCAGGTTTACCGCTTGCAGCAAGTGTGTTTTTCTATGCTAACAGGCTGTTACCCATCGATATGATCAACCGTGCTCAATGGGAAGCTAATAGCTTTTTCATCGCCTTAACTATAATTGCTTTAGTCGCCTGCTTTAAGCGGACATTAGCGGTATGGCGTTATGTGTTGGCCTTATCGGGCTCTAGCTTGATTGCGATCCCGCTGCTCAATGCAATGACCTCAAATAGTGATCTGCTAAGAAATATTAATCAAGCACAATGGTCTTTAGTGGGTTTCGACATCATGTGCGTAGTGATAGGAGTTAGCATTTTGTTTGCTCGACGTAAGCTTTTGAGTCAGCAACTTAAACTGCCTACTGGTCGCCGCGCAGCGACTCGTTTGAAAGACCCTATTGTAATACAAACAACAGCCACTACAGGCAAAGAGGCTTAATAGATGATGTTAAGTTTATTGGGATTTAGTTACATCGCATTTGGCTTATTAGCGTTAGCCATGTTCTCTCACCATCGAGAAGTCTTAGGCAAAGCACCAAGCGATAAGCAAAGCCGCAGATTGTCTATCACAGGTTGGCTTGGACTGGCGCTCACTTATTGGGGTTGTACTCTTGACCAAGGTGTTGCTTATGGCAGCATCATCTATTTTGGTTTACTAGCCGCATCGGGGCTACTAGTGATTATGACACTGAGTTACCGCGCGAAATTTATGCCCTATGCTATGGCGTTAAGCGCGATATTTAGCACGACACTGTTTGTGATCCGCTAATTTCCCCGCCAGCTTAAGATCCATACTCCCAGCCAAGATAATTGGCTGGGTTTTACCTCTAAGACAAATTCTTGAGCCCTAAACACATCGTCTCTGTTCGCATAATCACTGAACAATCGGCCTTAAAGTTTCACCGCGAGTTAAACTAATGCCTTGTTATGGGATCAAAAAATTGCCTATCTTCTAACTGGTTCAGTTCACATTCAGCTTTAATCGCTTAAAATCTTGTCTATTAAGACATGTTTTTGATGATTGAGGTTTTATGCAAGTTTCACAAGCGCTCTCCAATACTGCGGCTCAGTCCAAAACACTAAACAGTCAAAACCTACAGCAAAGTACTGCGGACAGTCATTCTCAACTTGCCAATACCAGCAGCGATCAACCAATTTCCCCTGTCGCATCAAGCGATACAGTGACATTATCTGCCAGTGCCATTGAGCTAGCCGCTCAAGGTCGTTCTGCTGAAAAAACGAGTTCAGTCGCCAATGAAGCAGAAATATTACCTGTAACACCAAAGTTACCCAATGAAGGTGAGAAAGTTGACGACTACGTTGACTATAGAAAGGCCAAAGCTCAGTATCAGTTTTATGCAGATATAGCAGGAGTGGCTACAGGCAGCAGCAATCTAACCCCAGCGTCAGCTTATTATCTATCAAACAATGATGATGCACGAGCCGCTGTCGTCAATAATAAAGCCCAACAGCAGCAAGCAGCGGTTATGCAGACCTATGTAGAAACATCGCAAAGTATTAACGTTTACAGCTAACATTTTATTTATAGATAGCAAAGAAGCCGCATTAAGCGGCTTTTTTGCTATCTATAATTTAAGCTGGACAATATGACAAGCAATACAGATTTAAACAGTCTATCAATAACCTAGAAATTTAATCTACTCTTAATCGGTCTTCTCTATATTACCGACTTTGTGAGCTTAATAGCTGCTAATCATTTAAGGGTTAGCCCGCTTTAATACTATCCATGTCATACCATGGCGTTGGGTTAATTGGACATCTAAATCGAACACCTTCAGCGCTGACTTCAACCACGTCGCTACGAAGCGTTTTTCCTGGTTCAATTGGAAACATATCTAACGCTTCATGAGTGGTGAAGTTTTGCAGTTGAAAACCCACCAGCTTGCCAGCCTTATTGGTGATAATAAATTGATACTTTCCGGGCTTTAGTGATGCGAGTGTATCTTTAGCACTGAAATAGCCGCCATGCTGGTCGAGATAGATCTCGACAACCCCATCTGCATTTTGAGTCGGAGTTGCGGCTGAAGTTGCAAAGCTAAACACGAGTGCCGTCATTAGCATTATCTGAGTGATGAACTTATTCATTTTATATTCCTTAATGATGTGTTTGAACTAACAGAATAGGTAAATTAACGTCAGCTTTGTATGCCTTAGCGTCTGCGCTTTATGTCTCATCGTCTAATCTTATCATTAAGGTCTTCTGGCATAGTGCTAACGTCTGTATCAATGGAACAGTCATTCGTTAGTGGGTGAGTTAACAGCACCAAATAACAAGATGAATTGCCACAATAGATGGGGAACCATGTTTAACATTAATAGCTTACTTTCAAATTTTCATCTTCACGCCACGATATTTCATCGTTCGTTACTGTGTAAAACATGGAGTACTGACACCTCAGGAAGCGGTCTGGCGAGTTTTCATTTGGTCAGTCAAGGGCAAGCATTTCTCTATTGCGGTGATATTAAAGCGCTAGAGCTTACCGCTGGTGACTTAGTGGTATTTCCCCATGATGCACCGCACATTATCAGCAGCAGTAATAGTGAGCAGGCCGCTGCAACCATTAGCCGTTTTGTGGCATATCCTATGGTTGATGAGCCATCAGATTCGACGGGGTTAATCTGTGGTTATTTTGATTTTAGTGAAGACAAAAATCACCCGCTTATTTGCCAGCTACCCGCATGTATGGTGATCCGTAAACAGGAACAAAGCGGTGCACTCACTGGAATTACGCAGAGTTTAATTGAAGAAGCCAAGCTAGGTTCACTCGCTAATGATGTGATTTTGTCTCGTCTTAGTGAGGTATTCTTTCTAAGTTTATTACGGAAGTTATCGAATGATGAACATAGTAATATTGGCTTATTTAAAGCACTACAAGATCCAAAAATGAGTAAAGTACTCAATGCTATTAGCCAAGACTTGTGTCAATCATGGAGTGTAAATACCTTAGCCGAACTGGGTGGTTACTCACGAGCCAGCTTTGCCAGCTATTTCAAAGCCTATCTCGATATGACACCGATAGAGTACATCACTCGTTTACGTTTATCACAAGCACAAAAACAACTACGCGCTGGGGACAGTGTGTATAAAACAGCGCTTGATGTGGGTTATCAAAGTGATATCACTTTTGCTAAAGCATTTAAACGCTATTTCGGCTATGGCCCAGGCTCTAGCAGAAGAGCCAATACCGAAGCTTAATCGAGAAAAAACATCATCTTTCAATAATGCTTATTGACCCAACAAGAACGCAGCATTATTTTCATTTTTTATAAGCGAGCAATCAGTATGAGCTTTAATATACACTTAAACTGGAGCAGCGAAGCTGCTGTAAACGAGCCAACTGCATTTTGCCGTGACCATACAATTAACTTTGGTAGTGGCCAACAAGTTAATGCATCATCAGCACCTGAGTACAGTGGTAATAGCCAATTTATTAATCCTGAAGAGAGTCTACTGGCGGCATTATCTTCCTGCCATATGTTGACGTTTTTAACGATTGCTCACTTAAAACGTTTGGCTGTTGTCTCTTATAGTGACCACGCTAAAGCTGAGTTAGGTAAAAATGCACAGGGGAAGTTATTTGTAAATAAAATGACGCTAAACCCCAAAATCGTATTTGCTGCGGGCATTGAAGTCAGTGATGAGGTCATTAAAAAAATCCATGAGAAATCTCATGCCAATTGCTTTATTGCCAATAGCCTTAACAACGAAACCCTTGTAGAGATCACGACCGACAATACCGCAAGTACCGATAACGAGTGAAGATAACGAGTCTTGAGTCATACACAGACCCCACAATTCCCTCAAAAACACTCAATGACTATGACTGATATTATTAAGCTGCTAACGAACAGATTATCGCGTTAGTAGCAGCTCGCGGTGATTCATCATCGCTACTTTCCAGCAGAAAATGACATAATCGACACTTTGATATCCCCCGTTTACTGTTGCGGATATAGCACTCATTCAATTTGTTATTTCCAACTCAACATCAACTTTGACGGTTAATAATTTAAGCTAATTAAACCCATTCCATGTTGTAAAACTCAGCACAACACTCATCACCTCCCTTGATAAAAATGTCTAATCACAGGCTTAATTGGCAATATTGTTATACCCTTTCCTGTCAGGAAACGATCACTAATCATCGAATAATATTGATTTAAATCAATTAATTCATATCACTATGAAAATAATTTAATTCCAGCGTACACGCGTAAGCTTATGAAATTTTTATAGTTAATTTTATTATTTAAATAAAAATCCAAACAAGTGTTTAAATTTATCGTTTGAAAATTTGATCTATGGCGCATTTTGTGACGTAATGTGACTCATACTTCTGGTCGGATGAGCATCAAAATGAGCATAAGAACTAAACTAAAAAAAGTACTACCAAGCATTTCTACCACTGAGCAAGAAGCACTCGACGCTGGTGATGTATGGCTAGAGGGTTCTATCTATCAAGGTGTTCCTGATTTTGCTGCGCTACGTGACATTCCGGTTGCAACACTATCCGCTGATGAGCAAGCCTTTCTCGATGGCCCAGTGCAGACCTTAATTGAAATGGTCGACGACTTTGAAATTCAGCGCAGTAAACATCTACCAGAAAATATTCTTAACTTTTTAAAAGAGAATAAATTTTTCTCTCTTATTATCCCAAAATCATTTGGTGGTCTTGAATTTAGTCCTTATGCCAACTCAACCATTGTTGGCACCATTGCTGCTAAAAGCTCGGCCGTAGCCGTTACCGTTATGGTGCCTAACTCATTAGGCCCTGGCGAATTGTTGATGCATTACGGTACATCACAACAACAAGATTATTGGTTACCCCGCCTTGCTAAAGGCCAAGAGATCCCATGTTTTGCCCTAACGAGCCCAGAAGCGGGCTCAGACGCTGGCGGTATTCCAGATGTCGGCACTGTGACTATGGGTGAATATGATGGCGAGCAAGTACTCGGTTTGAGTGTTACATGGGACAAGCGCTATATCACGCTAGCCCCTATCGCGAGTGTGTTAGGCCTCGCCTTTAAAGTCGAAGATCCAAACGGAATACTCGGCGGTAAAGAAAACCTTGGTATTACCTGTGCCTTAATCCCTAAGTCTCACCCAGGTGTGCAACTAGGTAATCGTCATGACCCAATGGGGATGAGTTTCTACAACGGTACTACGCGTGGCGAAAATGTCTTTATCCCAATGGATTTCATCATTGGTGGCCAGAAAAATATCGGTCGCGGCTGGGCAATGCTCGTAGCATGTCTAGGTGCTGGTCGCGGTATTTCACTGCCTGCACTGGGTGTCTCTGTTGGCCAGTGCTCATTTAAATCATCGACTGAGTACGCAGCAGTGCGTGAGCAATTTGGTTTATCGATTGGTAAATTTGAAGGTATTCAAGAAAAGCTTGCTGACATTGCTGGCAAGACTTACTTACTAGAATCAATGCGTGTATTAACCACCGAAGGATTAGGTTTAGGCCTGAAGCCATCGGTTGTGACTGCAATTGCAAAATATCACATGACAGAGCTTGGCCGCGACGTACTTGATTCAGCAATGGATATTCAAGCCGGTAAAGCGATTCAAAATGGCCCACAAAATACATTGGCTTCTGGTTATATCGCCCAGCCAATTGCCATTACCGTGGAAGGCGCCAACATTCTTACCCGTAACCTGATGATTTTCGGTCAAGGCGTTATGCGTTGTCATCCTTATTTGCAAAGCATGGTTGAGTCTATTCACTCAAACGAAAAGCATGCAGATAAAGAGTTCAACAGTATTTTACGCAAAACCGTTGGTTACAGTGTTGGCAACAGCCTACGTGCATTCAAATTAGGTTTACTGCCTTTCACTGCTGGCGCGAGTTCTCAACTTGCAGAAGTTAAACCCTATGAGCAATCTGTTCATAAACTGGCATCAAAACTCGCCGTTTATGCAGACTTTTCACTACTGGTGCTTGGCGGAAAGTTAAAGCAAGCAGAGATGCTGTCAGCCCGTTTAGGCGATGTGATGAGCTATCTTTATGCTGCAATGGCTTCTATCCGTTATTACGAGCAAAAGCTACCTGCAGAGCAGCGTGCTGAAGCGGCGCCATACTTCCACTACGCCACTCGCTGGTCACTATGCCAAGCCGAAAAAGCGCTATTGGACTTTTTGGACAACTTCCCATCATCATCGACACGTAAGTTTATGCGCCTGATCACTGTAACTTATTCACCTAAGATGCAGAAAATAAACGATAACTTAGTGCGCGAACTTGCTGAACAAGCACAGCTAAATACAGCGTTTAAGAAAAACCTAACCCACTTGGTTAAACCTGTTGCGGGCGACGGTAACTACATCAATGAACAAGCCTATCTGGCTAAGATGGAATGTTTGCCAATGTTAGCTAAGGTAAAGAAAGCCATTAGAGCACGTACCTTTAAGCCTGGTATCAAGTTCTCGTTAACACTTGATGCAGCGTTAACCGCTAAGGTGATTAATGACAGCGAGCACAAGCAGCTGCAAGACTATAACTTGAAGCGTGAACGTGCTATCCGTGTTGATGAGTTTGATTTTGATATGAACTTAATCACAGAAAAAGCCGACCTAAAAATCGCTAACTAAATCTAAAAAAATCAAAAAAGCGGTTGTATTGCTCATGTAGCAAACAACCGCTTTTTTATATCCGTTATCTAAGTGACTCGCTATACGTACAAATAAGCACCGACACAAACATCTCATTAACCAGAAGTTAGCCGCCAAAACGGCTAGTATATTGCAGTCCTATTACCCATACATCTTCAGCGTAAGATACCCATTCAAGTGCCAAACCATTATCTTGATTAAATCCATAATATAGCCCAGCACCGGCAGCAAACTGCTGATCACTATTATCATCAATATTGATCGGCCCACTACTTTTAGTCTCTAACCAGCTAACTCCAGCCAAACCATAAATTTCAAAGCCTGAGTCAGTAAAGATAGGCATCTGGTACTGAGCAAATAGCGCTACACCTTTATAATCAATCTCAGCACTAACACGGCTATTTTGACTCAAATCCACTTGGCCAAGATCGACACCTCTTAATTTAAGCCACCAGTTTTTTGAAAAACCATAGCCAAGCTCAAGATTGTAAGAGAAGTCGTAATCATTATCTTTGTCTATCTCAGTGTAAAATGTAGGTTCAAGATTAACAGCCCCAAGTCCAGCACCTATCGAGTACTCAGCCTGGGCAGGTAAAGCCACACCCATTGTAATAAGCACAAAAATCGGCACTATTTTTAAAACATATACTTTTCGTTGACGTAGCATCGCAAGCAGAACAAGTACCATAAGACCCGAGTACCCCATAGAACCACCACCGGTAATTGTTTTACCATCGATCCCATTATTATTAGCCAGATCATTAGTATCCTTGATACCGTCGCCATCTGAGTCAATATCTAAATGATCGGCCAAGCCATCATTATCAGTATCTAACATTTCTCTATCATCCCTGACTCCATTACCATCATTATCAGTGCCTGAAATAACACCGTTGACATCATAATCTACCCCATCGTCAATCCCGTCAGCATCTGCATCAAACCCAGTGAAGTACTGCTGTTGTGGATTCTCTTCAATATCAGGGATTCCATCTCCGTCATCATCATCATCAGCATGGTTTGCGTAACCATCGCCATCGAGATCCGGTAAGCTACCAAATGCCCCAACGGCGCCATCAATCACATCCACTAAGCCATCGTTATCCATATCGATGGTGTCATCAAGGATACCATCTTGATTTGTATCTAATGATTCCGGCAAACCCGCATTAATTAAATCAAATTGCTCACCGTCGCTACTCAACTGCAATAGATCCGGATGACTATCGCTATTAGTATCAATCAGCTCGCCTATTGTTTTTATCAGCTGATCAGAATAGTCATTGAAACCATCACTGTCAGCATCTTCTAGCCCTGCTTCTAATACATCTGCAACACCATCATTATCAGAGTCCAGATCAAGATGATTTGGGCTTAAGTCTATGTCCATATCCAACTTAGCCAACTTTTTAATGACAGCATCAAGTGAGTTTAACCCGTCATCGACGCCATCAAAGTTAATATCCACTCGCCCTTGATCAATGACATTATCGCCATCGACATCCGCATCGAAGAAATCAACAATACCATCTTGATCGCTATCAGATGTTCCACTATTACTTTCTGCTGCCCTTGTACTGGACTGCTGCACTTTTGCTATCGATACAGAACTCGCACTGCTTTGCTCAAGTACCATTACAATCGAAAATTCAACCCCATCACTCACACCATCATTATCTGAATCCTCATCATTAGCATCATCGATTCCATCACCATCGGTATCGACATCTGTTTCCACCAAGTTAGGCATACCGTCACCATCACTATCTTGCCCAAGCATAATAAGCATAATCAGTGCCTCGACTTCAGCCACTTCGTCAATATCTGCTGTTGCATAGTGTGCTACTGCATTATTTAGCAATGCCAAGATTGCATTCAATTGTTCTAGTGAAACACTGCTTACACCTGCATCAATATAAACTTGCGCAATGAGATCTACGGTTTCACCGCCAAGCTCGGCATATTCACTAATCAATGACAATGCATACTCAGGTATCGTTTGCACAATTGTGGATGCCTCCGACATAACAATTTCAGCCCTACCAGCATCATCAACATAATTAGCCTCGACAGATAGGCTACTACCAACATCTTCAATCGATAACACATAGAAATCATCATCGGTGCCTATCAATGATGTCTGTTCATCTGAATGTCTAAACCATTGATAGCTATGTTCTGTTGCTGTCGTTCCATCAATGTCGTCAATCACAGCAGTTATCGTTTGCTCTTCAACCAGATAACCGTCAATACGGACACTACCAGGGCTGTTGGTTGCGTAGGCAAAGTTAGTTGATGCCAGATTACCGTTCTCAGCACTATCTTGAACAGCATCAGCAGGTAACTGGACCAGTACATCACGACCAACAGTCAGTACAGAGCCTTTCAGTACATATTCCTGTTCATCACCCGTCAAACTCACTGCCGTACCGTTTTCTATTTGTAGGTCCTCTAGTGTCAACCCTGTAACTGGCTCACTAAAGTGCAGCTCTAAAGCAAACTCTTCACGCACCTCCATTTCAAGTATTGCTAATGTCACTTCAGGTTGAACACTATCAAAATTAACTTTAAAAATATCTGAGGCTAAATTGGTTCTGCCGCTCTTATCTGTTGCAACACTCTCTTTGACTTGCAATGACACCTCACCTTGCTCTATCGGAGTCACTAGAACGGTAAAGTTTAATCGCTCAGCACTCCACTGAGATAATGTCGCATTGGTAAGTTCAATATCGGTAATATCAAAATCTTCAACGTCCTCGCTAAAGCTAAAGGTCGCGATAAACGCCGCATTGATATAACCCGAAGCACCACTAATAGTGAGGCTTGGCTGGCTGGCATCATAGATGGCGGTTAACTGCACAGCTGCGGTATTGCCATTACTGGCTGAATCGACAGCTATATTAGCTGCCACATCGACTGTGACACTGCCTGCTGCAGTGGGTGTGATCAGCGCGCTATAAGCTTTACCCGAACCACTGAAGTTTGACACGCCAGCATTGCTGGCAGCGATATCGATAGCATCAAAACCAGTGACCGAGTCACTGAAAGTGAAAGTTGCGGTAAAGGCGGCATTGATATAACCCGAAGCGCCACTAATCGTGACACTAGGTTGACTGGCATCATACGTTGCCGTTAATTGTACCGCTGCGGTATTGCCGTTACTGGCACCATCGATAGCGGCATCTGCTGCGACATCGACCGTGACACTGCCTGCCGCACTTGGTGTGATCAGCGCCGAATACGTTTTACCACTTCCAGTAAAGCTTGAAACTGTTGCATTGCTCAGCGCAATATCAGTAGCATCAAAACCGGTCACGGATTCACTGAAAGTGAAGCTCGCAGTAAACTCTGCGTTGATATAACCCGAAGCACCACTAATAGTGAGGCTTGGCTGGCTGGCATCATAGGTGGCGGTGAACTGCGCCGCTGCAGTATTGCCATTACTGGCACCATCGATAGCGGCATTAGCTGCCACATCGACCGTGACACTGCCTGCAGCAGTGGGTGTGATAAGCGCTGAATACGTTTTACCACTTCCAGTAAAGCTTGAAATTGTTGCATTGCTCAGCGCAATATCAGCAGCATCAAAACCGGTCACTGATTCACTAAAGGTGAATGTTGCGGTAAAGGCGGCGTTGATATTACCGCTTGCCCCCGCAATCGTAAGGCTTGGCTGGCTGGCGTCATAGGTGGCGGTGAATTGCACCGCTGCGGTATTGCCGTTACTGGCACCATCGATAGCGGCATCTGCTGCAACATCGACCGTGACACTGCCTGCTGCGGTGGGTGTGATAAGCGCTGAATACGTTTTACCACTTCCAGTAAAGCTTGAAATTGTTGCATTGCTCAGCGCAATATCAGCAGCATCAAAACCAGTGACAGATTCACTGAAAGTGAAGCTCGCAGTAAACTCTGCGTTGATATTACCTGAAGTACCACTAATCAAAACACTCGGCTTACTGGCATCATAGGTGGCGGTGAACTGCACTGCTGCAGTATTGCCGTTACTGGCTAAATCCATTGCGGCATTGGCTGCCACATCGACCGTGACACTGCCTGCTGCGGTGGGCGTGATAAGCGCACTATAACTGCCACCCGAACCACTGAAGTTTGAAACACCTGCATTGCTAACAGAAATATCTGCAGCATCAAAACCAGTGACGGATTCACTAAAGGTGAATGTTGCGGTAAAGGCGGCGTTGATATTACCGCTTGCCCCCCCAATCGTCAGGCTTGGCTTGCTGGCGTCATAGGTGGCGGTTAATTGCACCGCTGCGGTATTGCCGTTACTGGCTAAATCCATTGCGGCATTGGCTGCCACATCGACCGTGACACTGCCTGCTGCGGTGGGTGTGATCAGCGCACTGTAACTGTCACCCGAACCACTGAAGTTTGATACACCTGCATTACTAACAGAAATATCTGCAGCATCAAAACCAGTTACGGATTCACTAAAAGCAAAGGTTGCGGTAAAGGCGGCGTTGATATTACCGCTTGCCCCCGCAATCGTCAGGCTTGGCTTGCTGGCGTCATAGGTGGCAGTTAACTGCACTGCTGCAGTATTGCCGTTACTGGCTAAATCCATTGCGGCATTGGCTGCCACATCGACCATGATACTGCCTGCTGCGGTGGGCGTGATAAGCGCACTGTAACTGTCACCCGAACCACTGAAGTTTGAAACACCTGCATTGCTAACAGAAATATCTGCAGCATCAAAACCAGTGACGGATTCACTAAAGGTGAATGTTGCGGTAAAGGCGGCGTTGATATTACCGCTTGCCCCCCCAATCGTCAGGCTTGGCTTGCTGGCGTCATAAGTGGCGGTTAACTGCACCGCTGCGGTATTGCCGTTACTGGCACCATCGATAGCGGCATCTGCTGCAACATCGACCGTGACACTGCCTGCTGCGGTGGGCGTGATCAGCGCACTATAACTGTCACCCGAACCACTGAAGTTTGATACACCTGCATTGCTAACAGAAATATCTGCAGTATCAAAACCAGTCACTGATTCACTAAAAGCGAATGTCGCGGTAAAGGCGGCATTGATATTACCGCTTGCCCCCGCAATCGTCAGGCTTGGCTTGCTGGCATCATAAGTGGCAGTTAACTGCACTGCTGCAGTACTGCCGTTACTGGCTAAATCGATTGCGGCATTAGCAGCCACATCGACCGTGACACTGCCTGCCGCGGTAGGCGTGATAAGCGCACTGTAACTGTCACCCGAACCACTGAAGTTTGATACACCTGCATTGCTAACAGAAATATCTGCAGCATCAAAACCAGTGACAGACTCACTAAAAGCAAAGGTTGCGGTAAAGGCGGCATTGATATTACCGCTTGCCCCCGCAATCGTCAGGCTTGGCTTACTGGCGTCATAGGTGGCGGTTAACTGCACTGCTGCAGTATTGCCATTACTGGCAGAATCGACGGCTATATTAGCAGCCACATCAACCGTAAAACTGCCTGCCGCGGTGGGTGTGATAAGCGCACTATAACTGCTACCCGAACCACTGAAGTTTGAAACACCTGCATTGCTAACAGAAATATCTGCTGCATCAAAACCGGTCACTGATTCACTAAAGGCGAATGTTGCGGTAAAGGCGGCGTTGATATTACCGCTTGCCCCCGCAATCGTCAGGCTTGGCTTGCTGGCGTCATAGGTGGCGGTTAACTGCACTGCTGCAGTATTGCCGTTACTGGCTAAATCGATTGCGGCATTAGCAGCCACATCGACCGTAACACTGCCTGCTGCGGTGGGTGTGATAAGCGCACTGTAACTGTCACCCGAACCACTGAAGTTTGAAACACCTGCATTGCTAACAGAAATATCTGCAGCATCAAAACCGGTGACGGATTCACTAAAAGCGAATGTCGCGGTAAAGGCGGCGTTGATATTACCGCTTGCCCCCGTAATCGTAAGGCTTGGCTTGCTGGCGTCATAGGTGGCGGTTAATTGCACCGCTGCGGTATTGCCGTTACTGGCACCATCGATAGCGGCATTGGCTGCCACATCGACTGTGACACTGCCTGCTGCGGTGGGTGTGATCAGCGCACTATAACTGTCACCCGAACCACTGAAGTTTGATACACCTGCATTGCTAACAGAAATATCTGCAGCATCAAAACCGGTGACGGATTCACTAAAAGCGAATGTCGCGGTAAAGGCGGCGTTGATATTACCTGAAGCGCCACTAATCAAAACACTTGGCTTGCTGGCATCGTAAGTCGCGGTTAATTGCACCGCTGCGGTATTGCCGTTACTGGCACCATCGATAGCGGCATTAGCTGCCACATCAACTGTGACACTGCCTGCGGCCGTTGGCGTAATGAGCGCACTATAACTTGCGCCACTGCCAGAGAAGTTCGTCACTGAAGCATTACTCACTGCGATATCTGCCGCGTCAAACCCTGTGACTGACTCATTGAATGTGAAACTTGCAGTGAAGGCGGCGTTGATATTACCACTTGCCCCCGTAATACTGAGACTTGGTGCGCCATCATCATTAACATCAATAGAAAATGCGATTTGGTAAGTAGAAAGAGCATCACTCACTTGCAGGCACAATTTATAACTGCCTGAATCTACAACAGCTGCAGTTTCAAGAGCCGTACCCGTAACTTGGAACAAAACGTTATTGACATCATTACCCGTACCACAACTGCCCGAATCCGATACTCCCTGAGCAACCAAACTGTAAATAAAACTGACATCATCAACGTCGACAGCATTGATGGTGCCAATATCTGCACCTGCAGCGGTATCACTTTGGTTGATGCTAGTGCCCGTCAAGCTGATATGAGTCGGTGCATCGTTTACCGCAGTGATGTCTATATTAATGCTGCCAATAGTGATATTGCCACCACCGCCGCTGCCAGTATTACCGCCATCGTTTACCTCGAGGGTTAATACCGCAACATCATTCCCTGCCGCATTCAATATCCCTAAATACTTTAGGTTGCTGGCTGTATCGAGGTAAGTATTAACGTTGGTCGGCGTACCGGTTAACGTTATGATATTTGTACCACTGCCGGTTTCAGTAACACTGCCTGCAGCCCCATCGGCCACTAATAGAGTGCCAGCGTCTGTAGTAAAAATTAACGTCAGACTAGTGCCATCGGCATCGCTTACATTCACAGCGCTTAAATCCAGATTACTGGGCACATCCTCTGTCACGCTAAGATCAGTCGGTAAAGAACCTGTTTGCAGCGGGTCATCATTTTGTGCTGAGACGCTAATAGTGCGGGTAGCACTTGCGGTGCCAGCATTGGTATCGGTGGCGGTTACCGTAATAGTCCGATTATTGGTACTCGGATTATCAGAAACATTACGGTAATGCAGTGATTGCAGTACTTCCTGTACCAGTGTGTTGGTAGCATTACTGTTGAAGGTGATGGTCAAAGCGGCGCCATTATTCACGACCCCTCCAGACACACTCAAACTACCAATGTTTGTACCATTACCCAGTATGTCATAGTCATTAATGGTTATTACGCTGCCATCGCCATCTAAATCACTCACACTAAACTCATCTGCTGACTCAGCGGTAAGCTGTATTTTGAGCGTACCGCCATCCCAATCCGCGTCACCGTCACTGTCTAACACTGTGGCCGCAGGATCGATTTGGGTTACAGAGTCATTTTCAGTGTAACTCAGCGTTGAGCTTGCAAGAGAAATGGTAGGAGGGGTATTACTCACCACAGCAGAGACTATACCGGTTTGAGACAGAGTTGGATTGCTACTACCACCAGGAAATGTGCCGCCATGCCCCCCCGTATCATCGCTATCAACCAAAGGAGCAACGACATCATTCATTTTCCAATAGGAAATTAACCCTGCGGTATCTGCAGCAATTTCTTGTGGATTAGCGCCATTATAGAGCGAGCTAATATCCGCAGCTGATAAAGTGGTGTTGTATATTTGGAAGTCATCAATATCACCGGAAAAACTAGAATACCCCGCTGTAACGCTATAGCTTGACGGCTTACCAAGATGTACAATTTCACTCGCTAAAATGTCTATGAACGTCGCTCGAGAATACTGGCCGTCATCACTTAATAATCCTCCGTTACGATAGATTTTAAAATCTCCGTTTCCAGCTACTTCGAAAGTTATCGCAAATTGGTACCAAGTTCCTACTGCCCAGCTTAGAGCAGGGCTCTTACTGAGAACTCCTGGTTCAGAAACTACGATCGCATTGGCTAAATCATCTTCACCGTTAAAATCGACACACAACTCCAAACCGGCATCCGAACTAGAGAAGAAACACTGTGATTGGCTGACATTATCAAACTTAACCCAAGTCACTATCGATAAACTCGTTACCTCTGTTAACTCCGGAACAATACCAGTCATTTCGACATAATCACCACCATCAAAACTGATAGCCTCCGTTACTGCATGAGCCTGTGTCATTAACATTAACGATAATAATAACGCGCAGTGAGCAATAATAAGTTTCATAATTCATTCCGTTGAAAATAGAGTTACATTCCGTTGAGCAATTTGAACCCGTTTAAATCCATTTATTTTTACATTAGTTCAATCAAAACTCATCCCAGCATCAAAGCAAAAGTGCTCAGCAAAATTTAGCCCGCTAAACACTCCCTCTTTCAAATTCATTACATCTAACCGAATAGCCCCATCGAATGTGGCGATAACTAACCCATGAGGTTCACCGACATACACTACCGTTCCGGCATTGACACCGAACGTCGGCAATGCAATCTCAGTGGCTTGATATAGCCCTACCGTGACACCGTTAAAACATAAAAGCGCCCCGCCATACGTGGGATTACAAGCTCTAGCTAACGCACATATTTGTGCACTGCTCATAGTCGCCCAATTGACCTGCACATCTTCAGTCTGAGGCCGCGGCGCGTGGCAACCCCGCCCCTGCTGCAACCTTGCATCAATTGCGCCGTTGGCCAGTTGCTGTAAAAAGCTAACCACCACACTTGGCACTATCGACATCACCCGGCTGGTCAAACTGTTTAAGGTATCTAAAGGGGTTATCACTAGCGGCTGTTGCCAAACAATCGGCCCCTCATCTAACTTTTCCTCCACCTTAATGATGCTTATACCACTGTTAGTTTGCTGATTTTTTAGTTGCCAAAATAGGGGGGCCGATCCCCGATAATCAGGCAACAAGGACGCATGAACATTAAATAATGCCCCTGAAAACAGTGCTATTATTGATGGAGGCAGTCTGTGGGGAAATGAAAAAATGAGACCTATATTGGCTTGCCAGCTCTGTATTGACTTTGCCACTGTGGGATTTGAGCCCTGTACGTAGGCGAGCGTCTGAATATTGGCCTCACTTAATGTGGCCAATAACTGCTGGGCATCGCCGTCCTCACGATTAGACACCACAACACCGACTAACATTTCTAGCTGATGTAATTGTTCTATCAAGGGAAGACTGGCGCAACTTGAAGCAAACAAGGCGATACGATAGCGAGGAGAGATAGTCATTGCTAAGCATTACCTTTTGTTGCAAGAAAGCCAGGTAAGCCATTTAAACGGTAGTAAAACTTAATCTGATCACCGCTTTCTAAAAGTAAATCTCCCGCCTTGGGGTCGCTGGGCGTAAAGTTAATGCAGACCTGAGAGTCTGGCAGTGGATGGGTGATCCCAGATTGATATTCATCAACTTTGTCTAAACCAAAGGTAAATACTTGGGTACACACAAGCAGCAGTTGCGGGCCAAGATCCGCGGCGATTATGGGAATGGTCACTTGGTTACAAGTCACTAGCGACGAATCAACGCCCAAATTCAAGGTTTGCAGCTGTGAGACACTCTCTTTAGTGAGACTCAAGATCTCCCCCAGCTCAATCCGCTCCACCGACAAAGGCAGTTCATTAGCACTGCGATTACGCCAGCGCTCGATGAACTCATATTGCCCCACAGCCAACTGCGCTGTGATCAACACCCTCGCAGGGATCATCAAACCATGAGGAGATAATTGCGAGACAAGGTGTTGAACGAGTGGCAAGTGACCTTCTCGGCTAAAGCCGTGTTGCATAGCCTCTACCACGAGCAGGTCAAAAGGTCGTTCACTGTAATAATCACATCCATCCATACACAATATGGACTCGATAAATGACTCAATTTGCAGTTCTTGCACCAAAGTTTGTAAGCTAGCCACAGCCCCAGGTTGCATATCGATAAGGGTAACCTGCAATCGCTGCCGCCCAAAACGCTCGTTAACTCGATAGTAAGTTAACAATGGCAGCAGTAATGGTGCAAATGGACCACACGCAGGGTACAACAACCGCAATGAACCTTCTGGTTGTTCTCGATCCAGTTTGGTCAATGCAGCATCAATACCGCGAATAAATGCCTGCACTCGGTGAGTATCAGTTTGGGTGGTGACACATTGATCCGGCGCCATGACCAAACCGTGGGCTGCAATATACTGTCGTTTGCGATCGGCGATGCTTATATTGGCTTGTTGATATATGACTAATAATTTTTCAAACAGTTGCTGAAGCTGGATTTGCACTTTTTTATCGTCATTGGCCAACAACATTGAAGTGACGACCTCTGTCGCGCAATCGCTTACAGATACCGTGGTTTGGCTGGGCTCCGTAACGACAACCGAAGACGGTGTCGGGGAGGCATCATCTTGAGCGAGCTGCTCACGCAGTAAACGATTGAGTTCAGCCATGGAGTCCATTGGACTCAATAACGTAGCAGGTCCACTTTGAGCCAATATCAACTCACCATTCTGCCGTGTATCTTTTTCCATCATCTTTGATTGTCATCCTTGACTTGAAGATCCATTTTTAAATTGCTTCACGGCTTAAACAGCAAGCGAAATTTAAACGACCTTGTATAAAACGATTTTTAGTGCCAAATTTAACGAACTGACAACATTATCGTCTAAGAATTCATCATTAGCCAGCGGGGAATCAAACTGAATTATTATAAAGTTCAAACGAGCCTGCCCTTTAAGCGACTGTTCCTAGAAAGTTTTCCAAATGGGTTGGCAACAGATATTGCCCGCATAACCCATGAGCATTGGCACTGTCATGTTAATAAAAGGCAATATCAAGGCCAATGGCAGGCCATCGCTCTGCGGTGCCAACAGCAACATCAGCAAGCACACCCATTGTTGCAAAACTTTTCGATCGAGGCTGATAACGAAAACTGGGTCAACTTGCCAGCTTTAAAAAATAGTCCCAATGTCTTAGCGCTTCTTAACGCTATTACAGCGCCTATTCGAAGCGTTCGACTGATGAAATTAGCGCCTAACAGCAGTATTTTGCCTCATTGTGACTCTGAGTTAGGTGCTCAATTTGGTGCTGCACGATTACATGTGCCGATTAGCGGACAACTGGGAGTAGAGTTTTGGTTAGAGGGGGAGTTAGTCCCCATGCGCACCAATGAATTGTGGTACCTCGATACGAATAGACCTCATTGGGTCGACCACAGAGGTTCAGAACCACGCATTAATTTAGTTATCGATTGTTTGATGTCTCCTTGGTTGCAACGTCAACTCGATGGGTCAAAGACAATCTCCCCCACAGTGCCTTAGGCACTTTTAAACAAGGAACGTTTATGGAAATCATGTTAGGCACCAGTATGATCTTCGCTGGCAATTTTGTCCCAAGGGGCTGGGTTGGATGTAATGGACAAATGCTGTCCATTTCCGATAACCAAGCGATATTCTCAGTACTGAGTAACACCTATGGTGGCGATGCCCGCACCACATTTGGCATTCCGGATCTTCGTGGCCGAGCCCCTGTGGGTACGGGACGAGGACCAGGCGCACAAGTAACGGTTAATTTAGGTGACAAACTAGGCCGCGACACCATTGCGCTCGACCTACAGCATATGCCTACCCACAACCATAGCGCATCGTTTAATCCTCAAACCTCACCAGGATCAAAGCTCTCCGCTACGGCAACTACCACTGTCAATGCCGCAAATGGCAAGGGCAGCCAAGATGATGCAGAAGGCGCCTACTGGGCGACGCCTCAAAACGGGTCTAGGCCTGCTACCGATAGTTATGCTGGCACAAAAACCACCCGAATGGCGAGTGATGCCGTTGAGGTTGACGTACAGATCACAGGCTCTGGAGCAGGTATAACAGGTGGAACTGTTACCGTCGAGAATAATGGCAGCAGTGTGCCATTCCCGGTTTGGCAGCCCACCTTAGGGCTTCAGTACATTATGTCGATAACGGGTATTTACCCCAGTCGCAACTAAGCGCTTCCAACACATAAACGCCGCTCTATCTGCGGCGTTTATGTGTTTATATAGACACGTTGTTAAGGGGCAATACAGCCTTGACGGCACCTATCACTAGTGATTAATCGTCGCGACTTAAAGCTTGCTCAATGTCCGCTCTTCACTGCTCCAGTTAAGATGATATTTCTCACCGACGGGTTTATCGGTACGCTCAAAGGTGTGTGCACCGAAAAAATCGCGTTGACCTTGAAGCAGACTCGCCGGCAGGGTCGCACAGCGATAGCTATCGTAATAACCCAATGCAGAACTTATGCAAGGCGTTGGAATACCACTTAATACCGCGTGAGATACTGCAATGCGCCATTCGCCTTGCTTACGCGAAAGAGCCTCAGCAAACACATCTGCCATCAGTAAGTTTTCAAGATCAGATTCTTGCTCATAGGCTTTAGTGATTGACTGTAAGAAGGTCGCTCGAATAATACAACCGGCACGCCAAATCTTAGCGATGGCAGCAAAATCTAACGTCCAATTTTGCTCTTTTGCCATCATCGTCATCAGTTGGAAACCTTGCGCATAACTCGATATTTTGGCGCAGTAGAGTGCACTTTCAAGTTGGTCGATGAAGGTCTGCTTATCAACCGCTTGTAACTGTGTCTTGCTCGGCCCTGCAAGTATTTTACTCAGTGCAACGCGCTGTGTTTTTTGAGTGCTCACCGCGCGGGCGTAAACCGCTTCTGCGATTGTTGGCGCTGGGCAGCCTATTTGTAGGCTACTAACCGCCGTCCAAAGCCCGGTGCCTTTCTGGCCCGCTTTATCTAAAATCATATCCACTAACGGTGCCCCGGTTAATGGATCGGCTTGCTTTAGCACATCGGCGCTAATTTCCATTAGATAGCTATTAAGCTCGCCTTTATTCCAGCGTTCAAACACCTCACCCACTTCAGCGGGGGTGAAGCCAAGTCCATCTCGAAGTAACTGGTAAGCTTCACAGATCAACTGCATGTCGGCGTATTCAATGCCGTTATGAACCATTTTCACATAATGACCGGCGCCAGCAGGACCGATGTAAGTAGTACAAGGTTCACCCTCTTTAACAGGGTTGCCGGGTTCAAAACGCTCTATAGGTAAACCCGTTTCAGCATCGACTTTGGCCGCGATTGCTTGCCAAATAGGCTCGATACGGTCCCATGCCTTTAAACTGCCGCTTGGCATTAATGAGGGGCCAAAACGTGCACCGACTTCACCGCCAGACACGGCGCAGCTAAAAAAGAGAAAGTCGTCTGCGTAACGCTTTTCACGCTCGACCGTATCAGTCCAAAGACTATTACCTGTATCGATAACGATATCATCGGACTCTATGCCCGCTTCGATTAATGATTTACACACGCCGTCGACTGGAGCGCCTGCGGGAACAGAGAGTAAAACAATCCGTGGCTTTTCTAATTTAGACAACATTTCAGAAAGATTATTACAGCCATCGATACGTGCCTTGACTGTACTGTCTAAATATTTAACGCGTTCTAATTCTTCTTGCCCTACAACGTCTTGTACTTTGGCAGTATCAAGGTCGAATGCTGCAACTCGGTATTGGTTATCCGCTATATTGAGCGCTAGGTTCTTACCCATAACACCTAAGCCAATCACACCAATATCGTAAAGCTCGTTTTGGTTATTCATTTAAGTTTTATTCCGCAGGTCACAGAGGATTTTCCTATCTATTTTAGTCGTAAATTCAAACTATTTTACTCACTTGATAGGGTTTGTTTTGTTGTAGATTATACAGACTTTGGTAAGTAAATTACTAGCAACCTTAATCTTAGTCACGAGAAATTTACGATGTTGACGCTATCAACTTTGTACAAACCGCAGTCATACCTTATTGTTCACGAGTAAAAAATTACCGCAATAAGATACTGTTCCTTCGCATTCTCCGTCTGATAACACAACAAAAACGTTCTATTGATAAAATTTAAAATTTACAGAAGTGGGTTCTGGGAATAAGTACAAGCATGAACATAAAAAATGGCAAAGCCGTTTAACGACTTTGCCATAGAGTTTACTATTTAAATACCCATCCGCTTATATGTGCGCGTCGGCATACCCCATACGGGTCAAGGTGTTACGAACAATATCTAATGTGGCTGGATCTTCAATTGTGGCAGGCACATTGTATTTTTTGTTGTCGGCAATATTTCGCATTGTACCTCGCAAAATTTTACCTGAGCGTGTTTTAGGTAACTTTTGTACCGCGCTGACTAACCTAAAGGCGGCAACGGGGCCAATTTCTTGCCGTACTAGCGCCCTTAATTGTTGATTCAGTTCAGCTTCATTTAGGGTGACACCTTTTTTTAGTACCACTAATCCTAACGGCACCTGGCCTTTAAGCTCATCAGCGACGCCAATCACTGCAGCCTCGGCAACCGCCTCATGCTGGCATAACACCTCTTCAAATCGACCCGTCGATAAACGATGTCCAGCCACATTAATGATGTCGTCAATGCGACTCATGATATAAAGATAACCATCCTCATCTTTATATCCTGCATCTCCAGTGAGGTAATAACCCGGATACATCGACAAATAACTGTCTTTATAGCGCTGCTCGTTTTGCCAAAGCGTGGTTAAAGTACCTGGGGGCAATGGCAGCTTAATCACCACATTACCAGACTCGTTCGAGGCGACTTGGTCACCCATCATATCAACCACTTCAATTTGATAGCCAGGTACGGCCAGTGCAGGTGAACCCGCTTTTACCTCAACAGGCGCATATCCCATCAGGTTTGCCGCAACAGGCCAACCCGTTTCTGTTTGCCACCAATGATCGATAATCGGTTTTTTAAGCTTTTCTTCTGACCAATGCAGAGTGTCTGGATCGCAGCGCTCACCGGCCAGAAACACATATTTCAGACAGGATAAATCAATACCTTCAAGGTACTCGCCATCAGGGTCGTCTCGCTTAATGGCTCTTATTGCGGTCGGCGCTGTAAAAAAGCTTTTCACATTGTACTTTGCAATCGTGCGCCAAAATGCTCCAGGATCGGGCGTACCAATCGGCTTACCTTCATACATTAAGGTCGTAGCGCCTACCAGCAATGGCCCATAAACAATATAAGAGTGACCCACTACCCAGCCCACATCTGATGCCGCCCAAAAGCTATCACCAACGCCAATGTCATAAATATTTTTCATCGACCAAGCAAGCGCTACACTGTGGCCGCCATTGTCGCGAACAACACCTTTAGGTTGCCCCGTCGTCCCCGAGGTATAGAGGATGTAGAGTGGATCGGTGGCCTCTAACACCACGCAGTCGATGTTTGGCGCTGCAGCAACGCCTAGCTGCCAGTCAACATCTCGGCCTTGCTGTAATGAAGCTTCTAACTGGCTGCGGTTTAAGATTAAGCAGTGCCCTACTTTATGAGTCGCCTGCTCAAGCGCGTTATCCAGTAGCGGTTTATAAGCAACAACGCCTGACGGCTCAATACCGCACGACGCTGACAAAATCAGTTTAGGTTTGGCGTCGTTTATCCGCGTCGCCAGTTCATTGGCAGCAAAGCCCCCAAACACCACTGAGTGAATAGCACCAATGCGCGCACACGCCAGCATCGCATAGGCCGTTTCAGGCACCATCGGCATATAAATCAGCACTCGGTCGCCCTTTTTAACGCCGATAGAATCCATATAGCCTGCTAAGCGGCTGACTTGAGCTTGTAGCTCTAGATAAGTAATCCCATATTCAGTCTCTGTCACAGGGCTGACGTACTGAATAGCAATTTGAGATCCGCGCCCGGCAATCACGTGTCTATCAACCGCATTGAAGCAAGTATTCATCTTGCCGCCTTTAAACCAATGGTAAAAAGGTGCTTCGCTGTCATCAAGGACTTTATCCCAAGGTGATATCCAATCAATTGCTTGTGCAGCTTGCCCCCAAAACTGTTGTGGATTTGAGATTGAACTTGCATGTAATTGCGTGTTTTTATCTTTCACTATGCATACTCCAGTTAACGTCACCGCAGCGTAAACGTTGCCACATCGCGATGAGCCTTGTCCTTTTATTGCCTTTGAAACATTATGCTCCGCCGCTCATAAAATCCCCATTAGACCTTAGAATGAGTGGGTAAAAGAGTCATCCACAGCAATTTAAAGCAAATATAAAAATAGTTAACAACATGTTAACTAAGGATTTACCGAGCGATAAACCCTCTTAAAATCAAACGTATGTTTATCGAATGTGACTGTTATGGCACGCACAATTGACATGAAAACAGCGGTTACACCGCACCGCAAACTTTACCTTTACGTAAACTTCCTATATCGTGCAAGAAAAGTTAATAAATATGGTGTTATTAATGACTGAAAAACAGTTACCCCAAACGACGTACTCAATTAGTGATCTATCAAAAGAGTTTGATATCACGACTCGTAGTATTCGTTTTTACGAAGATCAAGGTCTTCTAAAACCTAAACGTCGTGGTCAAACTCGGATCTACAATTTGACCGAACGGGTCAGACTCAAACTCATTTTACGAGGTAAGCGTTTAGGTTTTTCATTAGCAGAAACAAGACGCTTATTCGAACTATACGATGCAGACAAAAACAGCAGCACACAGCTGCACACCATGCTCGAATTAGTGGAAGACAAAAAAGTCGCCCTACAGCAGCAAATGGACGATATAAAAGTGGTATTGATGGAGCTCAACTCGGCAGAACAGCAATGCCGTGATGCACTCGTGAACAATAGTCAGTAAAAACAGCACTTGATAACACCAACAAAATAACAAGCCTACGAGTATCACGACATAGATCAGTGAACTTGAATAAATGGACACATTGACAGGACACAAGCACATGACTCAACTCTACTCATCTCTAAATTTCGACCTTGGCGAAGACGTCGACATGCTACGCGACGCGGTACAAAATTTTGCTGCTAACGAAATAGCACCAATAGCCGCCAAAACGGATATCGATAACGCGTTTCCTAACGAGCTTTGGCCAGTACTCGGTGATATGGGTCTGTTAGGGGTCACCGTTGCAGAAGAGTACGGTGGTGCTAACATGGGCTACCTCGCACATGTCGTTGCCATGGAAGAGATTTCACGCGCATCAGCTTCTATCGGGCTCAGCTACGGCGCTCACTCAAATCTTTGTGTTAACCAGATAAACCGTAACGGTAGTAAAGAGCAAAAAGACAAGTACCTACCAAAACTGGTGACAGGTGAACACATTGGCGCCTTAGCCATGAGTGAGCCCAATGCCGGTTCAGATGTGGTTTCAATGAAACTGCATGCACGTAAAGAGGGTGACAGATACATTCTCAACGGCAACAAGATGTGGATCACTAACGGCCCAGATGCCCACACCTATGTTATCTACGCAAAAACGGACCTCGATAAAGGTGCACACGGAATTACCGCTTTTATTGTCGAACGCGGCTCTAAAGGCTTTAGCCAAGCACAAAAACTCGACAAGCTCGGCATGCGTGGTTCAAACACTTGTGAGCTTGTTTTTGAAGATTGTGAAGTCCCAGCAGAAAACATTCTTGGCGGCCTAAACAATGGCGTTAAAGTGTTAATGAGTGGGCTTGATTATGAGCGTGTGGTGTTGTCTGGTGGCCCACTTGGGATCATGACGGCGTGTATGGATATCGTCATACCTTACGTTCACGAGCGTGAGCAGTTTGGTAAATCTATTGGTCAGTTCCAGCTAGTACAAGGCAAACTTGCCGATATGTACACTGGCATGAACGCCGCAAAATCTTACATCTACAACGTCGCTAAATCATGTGACCGCGGTGAAACAACCCGTAAAGATGCCGCCGGCGCTATTTTGTATTCTGCGGAACTGGCGACCAAAATGGCACTCGATGCGATTCAACTGCTCGGCGGTAACGGTTACGTCAATGACTACGCCACTGGCCGCTTGCTGCGTGACGCTAAGCTTTATGAAATTGGCGCAGGTACATCAGAAATTCGCCGTATGCTCATTGGCCGCGAACTGTTTAACGAGTCAAAATAAACCAATAATAAGACTCGTTTAGCGAGTCATTAGAGCCCTAATTTGGAATAAGGGCGACAGCCACAACGTCGCTCTGGTTCCAACTTAAAAAGGATTGAAATTGTGACTCAACTCAGCAGTCGTATTAATTCCCGCAGCGATGAATTCAAAGCCAAATTTGATGACATGGCCGCCGTCGTTCAAGACCTAAAATCAAAACTACATCAAATTGAACAAGGTGGCGGCGACGTTGCTCGTGAACGTCACCTTTCACGTGGAAAGCTACTGCCGCGTCAACGTGTTGAGAAACTACTCGATCCTGGTTCTCCTTTTTTAGAAATATCACAGTTTGCCGCTTTCGAACTCTATGAAGACCTCGTCCCTGCTGCCGGTATTATTGCCGGTATAGGCCGAGTGAGTGGTGTTGAATGCATGATTATCGCCAACGATGCCACAGTTAAAGGCGGTACTTACTACCCTGTGACGGTGAAAAAGCATCTGCGAGCGCAAGAGATTGCCAGCCGTTGTCACCTACCCTGTATTTACCTTGTCGATTCAGGCGGCGCAAACTTACCCCGTCAAGATGAAGTGTTTCCAGACCGAGAGCATTTCGGGCGCATTTTTTATAACCAAGCGAAAATGTCGGCTAAAGGTATTCCGCAAATTGCCGTGGTGATGGGGCTTTGTACTGCAGGTGGTGCGTATGTTCCCGCGATGGCAGACGAGTCAATTATCGTTAAAGAGCAAGGCACCATCTTCCTTGCAGGTCCTCCACTGGTAAAGGCCGCCACCGGCGAAGAGGTCACTGCTGAAGAACTTGGCGGCGCTGAAGTACACACTAAAATATCCGGCGTTGCCGATCATCTGGCCCAAAACGATGACCATGCTTTAGAGCTTGCTCGCAAAGCCGTCACTCGACTCAATCATCAAAAACGGATTGAAGCACTACTGACGCCAACCAAACCACCAAAATTCGATATTAACGAACTTTATGGCATCGTCGGGACTGATCTTAAAAAGCCATTCGATGTTAAAGAGGTCATTGCTCGCGTCGTCGATGATTCTGACTTTGACGAATTTAAGGCCAATTACGGCGCCACCTTGGTGTGTGGTTTCGCGCGTATTCATGGCTACCCCGTCGGCATCATCGCTAACAATGGCATCTTGTTCTCTGAGTCTGCACAAAAAGGCGCCCACTTTATTGAGCTTTGCTGTCAACGCAAAATACCCCTGTTGTTTCTACAGAATATTACTGGCTTTATGGTCGGTAAAAAGTACGAACATGAAGGTATCGCCAAGCATGGTGCCAAGATGGTGACCGCAGTGTCATGTGCCAATGTGCCTAAGTTCACTGTCATCATCGGCGGCAGCTATGGCGCCGGTAACTACGGCATGTGCGGCAGAGCGTTTGATCCAACCATGATGTGGATGTGGCCCAATGCGCGCATATCGGTCATGGGCGGCGAACAAGCTGCCGGGGTGCTAGCCACCGTTAAACGTGATGGCCTTAAACGGAAAGGCATGGATTGGTCAGCTGAAGATGAGCAAAACTTCCGCAAGCCCATCGTTGAGCAATACGATAAAGAGGGTCACCCATATCATGCCAGCGCGCGTTTATGGGACGACGGTATTATTGACCCAGCACAAACTCGAGATGTTGTTGGTTTAGCCCTTTCTGCCGCATTAAATGCGCCAGTAGAAGACACTAAATTTGGGGTGTTCCGTATGTAATGGCTCGGCCATTGCTGCGACAGAAAGCAGAAGCTAAACCTTGGACCTAAACTGGGAACAACACAATGACTAATGAAACCCTACAAATGACCACTGAAAGACTTGCGCAGCAATGTCAGTATGTCAGCTGCACACTCGATAATGGCGTCGCTGAGCTTATCCTTGATCGCCCCGACAAACATAATGCGTTTGACGAAGTGATGATAAGCGAGATGATCCAAGTGCTTGAATACTTCGCTCACACTCCGCAATGCCAAGTGCTTGTCGTTAAAGCCAATGGTAAAAACTTCAGTGCTGGCGCCGATCTAAATTGGATGCGCAAACAAGCAAAAATGGATTTCGCGCAGAACCTTAGCGATGCCAACGAGCTCGCCAAGTTAATGTCAGTACTCGACAAATTCCCTAAGCCGACTATCGCTAAAGTACAAGGCGTCGCTTTTGGTGGCGCACTTGGCCTCATTTGTTGCTGCGATATCGCCATTGCCAATCCACGAGCCAGTTTTTGCTTAAGCGAAGTGAAGCTTGGACTCATGCCTGCAGTGATCAGCCCTTATGTCACTCGCGCCATGGGTCAACGTGCAGCGCGTCGCTATATGCTGACCGCCGAGCGATTCAACGTACAAAAAGCCATTGAGCTGCAAGTGATCCACGAAGTGGAAGATGACTTAGATGCTGCAGCAGCCCCTATCATTGCTGCGCTGCTCAGTAATAGCCCCCAGGGGATGGCATGGGCTAAGCGCTTACTGTCAACACTTGAAGACGGCGTAATAGATCAAACCACACTCGATTACACCAGTGAGCGTATTGCTAGCATTCGAGTTTCCATTGAGGCTCAAGAAGGCCTCAATGCATTCTTTGAAAAGCGCAGTCCCGACTGGTCTATCAGTCAAAAAGATGTACTCGATAACGCTGCTACCGCGCCAGGAGCCAAATAATATGTTTACCAAATTGCTAATTGCCAACCGTGGTGAAATTGCTTGCCGTATCATTAAAACAGCTCAAGCAATGGGCGTACGCACTGTGGCGCTGTATTCAGATGCCGACATTGACGCTCGTCATGTTGCCATGGCCGATGAGTCATTTTATCTCGGTGGCAGTGCGCCAGCGGATTCGTACTTAAAAGCAGATCTGATTATCGAGATTGCCAAGAAATCTGGCGCTCAAGCTATCCACCCAGGTTATGGTTTTCTATCTGAAAACGCCGAGTTCGCTTTAAAATGTGAACAAAGTGGTATTGCCTTTGTGGGCCCAAGTGCCGCAGCCATTGATTCTATGGGCAGTAAAAGCGCGGCAAAAGAGATTATGGGTGCCGCAAATGTGCCGTTAGTGCCGGGTTATCATGGCGATGCACAAGATGATGCCTTACTGATCGCCGAAGCCAACAAAATGGGATTTCCGCTGCTTATCAAAGCGGCCTATGGGGGGGGCGGTAAAGGCATGCGCATTGTTGAAAACAGTGGTGAAGTGCTTGAAGCAATTCAATCAGCAAGGCGCGAAGCCATAAGCTCATTTGGCAACGACAAGCTATTAATGGAGCGTTATTTACGCCAACCTCGCCATGTTGAAGTGCAAGTGTTTGCCGACAGCCAAGGTGACTGTATCTACTTATCCGATCGCGACTGCTCCATTCAGCGTCGCCATCAAAAAGTCGTCGAAGAAGCGCCCGCACCAGGCCTTAGCGATGCACTGCGCGTCAGCATGGGCGAAGCCGCCGTTGCTGCAGCAAAAGCCATTAATTACGAGGGTGCAGGCACGGTCGAGTTCCTACTGGATACCGACGGCAGCTTCTACTTTATGGAGATGAACACTCGTCTGCAAGTAGAGCACCCAGTCACCGAAATGGTCACCGGCCAAGACCTCGTCAAATGGCAGTTGATGGTCGCCAGTGGCAGTAAGCTGCCGTTAACACAAGATGAAGTGCGTATTCACGGCCACGCGTTTGAAGTGCGTATTTACGCCGAAGATCCACAAAATGACTTTTTGCCAGCCAGTGGCAAACTCAACTTTTTACGTGAGCCAGAGCAGAGCAAGTTTGTCCGTATTGACTCAGGTGTACGTGAAAATGATGTGATCAGTAACTTTTACGACCCGATGATCTCAAAGCTTATCACTTGGGATGAATCGCGCCCGCGTGCACTACAGCGCCTTGTTCATGCCCTTGCCTCATATCAAATTAGCGGCTTAAAACACAATATCGAGTTTCTGGCCAACATTGCTGAGCATGACGCCTTTAGTGACGCCAATTTTAGCACCGACTTTATTGCGCGTTATGGCGATGCATTAATTGGTCATGGTCTTAGCAACACTAAAACCAATGAACGCCAAACAGCCTTGGCATTAGCCGCGCTTTATCAGTTATGCGCCCGTAAAGAGGACGCTAAACGCTGTGCTATCAATAGTCACGACCCTTATTCACCTTGGGGAGCCGTCAGTGGCTTTAGACTCAATAGTGCCAGTGTGCATCAAGTCGCCTTGCTCGATGATGAGCAACAAGTTAATCACCTTGAGCTCACTGAAACTCAGCTCGGCGGTCAATCGGTCTACCAGCTCAATTTGAATGATAGCCAGTTAACGCTATCTGGTGAGCTCATCGGCGAAACCCTGCATGCTGAAATAGCCCTGAGCAGCAACTGCGCTCAAGCCATTAAGCGCACAGGGCATAAGATAAAAGTGCCCGTCAGCCAAGTAAGTGAAGACTTTACCCTATTTATCAACTCAAGCAGTTATCACTACCGCGCCATTCAGTCTGAAGTGGTCGAAGAGCAAGACAACTTAGAAGATAAGCTCAAAGCACCAATGAACGGCACTATCGTGACCCACCTAGTTGAAATGGGTGATAGCGTGGTTGCCGGACAAGGCATTATGGTGATGGAAGCGATGAAGATGGAATATACGATTGAAGCGCCATTTGATGGCACCGTCAGTGCGTTCTTCTTTAAAGCCGGAGAGCTGGTCAGTGACGGCATGTTACTCGCCGAAGTTGAGCCCACCTTTGTTGAATCGTCTTTAGCAGAGGAGCCAGCGTAAATGGCCTCTAATTCATACGCTAAACAAGTCAGCATATTTGAAGTCGGCGCCCGTGACGGTTTGCAAAACGAAAAGCCCGTCACCACGGCAGATAAGATTGTCTTGATTGAAGGTTTAGCCGCAGCGGGTGTAAAACGCATCGAGGCCGCAAGTTTTGTGTCGCCTAAATGGGTACCGCAAATGGCCGACTCGGCTGATGTGCTTAAAGGAATTACCCGTAACACTGGCGTGACCTACAGTGCCCTCACCCCTAATCTTAAAGGCTTGGAACTTGCACTTGCCGCCGGCGCCGACGAAGTTGCCATTTTTGGCGCGGCGTCAGAAAGCTTTAGCCAGCGCAATATTAACTGCTCGATAGAGGAATCAATTGAGCGCTTTATCCCAGTAATGGAGCTGGCTAAAGCCAATAATATCAGGGTGCGCGGTTATGTATCGTGCGTGCTGGGTTGCCCTTACGAAGGTCATATCGCCGTTAGTGAAGTGGCTCGGGTGTCTGAATTACTTTACAAAATGGGCTGTTATGAAATTTCGCTCGGCGACACCATAGGTGTTGGTACTGCGCATAATGCCCGGAAGATGGTGGAAGCTGTCGCCACTGTTGTGCCCGTTTCGCAACTGGCGCTGCATTTCCATGACACCTACGGTCAAGCACTCGCTAATATATTGGCCTGTTTAGAGACTGGCGTCAGCGTCATTGACTCATCGGTGGCAGGTCTTGGCGGTTGTCCTTATGCCAAAGGGGCATCGGGTAATTTAGCCACCGAAGACCTCGTCTATATGCTCCATGGTCTCGGTATTGAAACCGGTATCGATCTAAACAAACTTGCACTTGCAGGTAACAAAATTAGCCAAGCACTTGGACGCACGAATGGCGCCAAGGTCGCACAAGCACTCGCCGTTTAACGCAGAGTTGCTTACATATTTTAAAGAACTAGATTTTAAAGAATTAGTTTTTAGAGAGCCGCCTACCCTACAAGTTTTAAAAGTGGCTCTTTTAATAAGGAGATTATAACAATGGCAGGACTAAACAAGGTTGTCGGTAGTTATGAAGAGGCATTAAAAGGCCTCAGTAATGACATGACCGTCATGGTCGGTGGATTTGGCTTATGCGGTATTCCCGAAGGCTTAATCGCCGAGATGGTAAAAATGGGCGTAACAGGCCTAACGGCTATCTCTAACAACGCAGGCGTCGATGACTTTGGTCTAGGGCTGCTATTGAAGAGTCGCCAAATTGATACCATGATCGCCTCTTACGTTGGCGAAAATGCCACCTTTGAGCAGCAAATGCTCTCGGGAGAACTGAACGTGATCTTAACGCCTCAAGGCACTCTCGCAGAAAAAATTCGAGCTGGCGGTGCCGGTATTCCCGCGTTTTTTACCGCTACAGGATACGGTACGCCCGTCGCTGAAGGTAAAGAAACCCGCGAAATAGACGGTCGTCACTATGTATTAGAGCCTGCACTTAAAGCCGACTTTGCCTTAGTTCGCGCATGGAAAGCCGATACTATGGGTAACTTGGTGTTTCGTAAAACTGCCGCCAACTTTAATCCAATGATGGCTACGGCCGGTAAAATTACCGTGGTAGAAGCGGAGCACATTGTTGAGCCTGGTGAACTCGATCCAGACCATGTTCATACCCCTGGGATCTATGTAAACCGTATTATCCAAGGCACGTTCGAGAAACGTATCGAGCAACGTACCGTTAAAGCCGTCACTGACGCTAAAAGATAAGGAGGCTACACTATGGCATTATCAAGAGAGCAACTCGCGCAACGTGTAGCAAAAGAACTCCAAGACGGATTTTACGTCAATCTAGGCATAGGCATTCCAACATTAGTCGCCAACTACATTCCTGAAGGAATAGAGGTGATGCTGCAATCTGAAAATGGTTTACTCGGTATGGGCGAATTCCCAACCGAAGACACCATAGATGCCGACTTAATCAATGCCGGTAAGCAAACGGTAACCGCTGTTGATGGCGCCTCATTCTTCTCATCCGCAGAGAGCTTCGCTATGATCCGCGGCGGCCATGTTGATTTAACGGTACTGGGTGCATTTGAAGTCGACGAGCAAGGCTCTATCGCCTCTTGGATGATCCCAGGTAAGTTGATTAAAGGCATGGGCGGCGCGATGGATTTAGTCGCAGGCGCTGACAATATCATCGTCACCATGATGCACGCTGATAAAAAAGGTAACTCTAAGCTGCTCCCTAAATGCGAACTGCCACTCACCGGTTTTGGCTGTATCAAACGGGTACTGACGGATTTGGCCTTTATGGAAATAAAAGACGGCGCTTTCCATCTGCTTGAACGCGCTCCAGGGGTATCGGTTGAAGAGATCGTCTCTAAAACAGCAGGTAAGCTCGTTGTGCCAGAGCACGTGCCTGAAATGAGCTTCTAGACATTTTATGAGGTAACTTAGTGATTTGTTTACTAGGTGGCTTGTTTATTTAGTAATTTTGTCTTTAAGTAAAGTAGATTGCAGCGGTGCTTTACAGGATCTCAGCAATAAAAAACGCAGCTCATTAGCTGCGTTTTTTGTTTCGAGCAGAATTGAATATCGGCACATTGGATCAGGCTGCTGTTCGAGCACCTAAATACCACTAAGCAGCGGCTCTTCAATTCATATCTGGACAGAGATGAGATAGCTTAGCAGAACAACTTGGGAATAATTGGGAGTCATCCCGGCAAGGCTTCTGGGCCGGGTTCTAGTGCCATTACCTAAAACATCTACTTATGATGGAAAGCAGCTCATCCACTATGTTCCTTTGCAAGCCGCCGTGAATACCTCCATGTAGGCTCTGCTGAAAAATCCCTTTTTCAGAAGCTTGCACGTTCCACAGCAGATGATCTGCCAGCGAGTTTAGAGTAGCGTCTAGCTCATTTCTGGACAGAAACGTTTTAGAGATTCGAATCTAGCTCGTGAGGTTTCATTAGGAAACGTATGCTCAATAGCGCGACACTTTATCGCGTCATGTGTTATTGAGATGAACTGAAGCGGTCACAAGTTTGACATAAGTCTTCAATAACAAGTCTATTATTTCTATTTGCTAATTTAGTGAATGAAATATCGATGTCCTCACCACATGATGGGCAAGGCCTTGATTCAAAATCAAAAGTTGATATTGGTAGAATGGCGGTATTACCACCAACCTCATCATTCTCTCCACTTTTAGATCCCATTAATTCAAGCTCAGAAAGAGGTACACTCTTTCTTTTTTTGTTTTCAGGATCATTAATAATAACAAGATTGTTAGAAATGTTTTTAACTACTGAAAAATGTCCAGCAATACGATCTTCAAAAGACTTATGATTGATAATTGGTGCTATTCCTTTTTCATTACAGAATAACAGAAACGGCTGTAATGAAGAGTACCTAACAGTACAAGAACGAAGTCCAACCTTAGAAAGGTAAGCTCCTATTCTATAAGTTCTACAATACTCACGATGTAATTCTGGACTAATTGCTGAAACATTCTTCCAAACGTCATCAATGTCAGATTTTTTCCCTAAATAATGTTTAATGAGCATAACTGCACACGCTGCACCACATTTTGCAGAGTTCTTAGGTTGCTGAAAATAAGGTACGTCTATTAATTTCCCCATTAAATCCTCTCACACATAAACAAGTGGGGGCAAAGTAAACTTTTATAGAGAGATTGATAGGCACATATGATTGAATGACTTCTTCCCTAAATGGCGTACTCGATGATTGTGTTCGAAATCACCTAACTCTGACCTTAAGTTGTGATACTTTAATCTAACTTGTAGTTTTAGTTCAATAATTCACTCGAAGTTTTATTGGCTTTTTCGCTTCAAATAAATCATCTGTAAAATTGACAGGGCACTGACCACACTTTGCTATAAGTGAGTCTATCGCAATCTAGACAACTCAAAATTGGACAAAAGCGAGTTAGTGCTAAAGCTCTGAAAATGACTTTTGCCATTAGGGAAAGTATTGGGTAACGCCCACTTAAACGGAACATAGCCAACTGTTTATGTTCCGTTTAAAGTTCTTGTTAAATTGCCCATATTGAACAAGTAGTTTTACGGCCATTGTTATCAACCGCAGCTTGATTAGCATCTTGCTCTTTAATTTCTAACACTGATGAGTTTCTTTGTAGCCACTTTCCAAAATTAGCATTAAAAGAAATACTAGCTGGTATTCCTTTATTGCTGTGAAAGCCACCTTGATATAGCTCTAGAATATTTATAGTACTAGCCTCAGTAACACCTTCACTGCGCATATCATTAAGAACAGCTATCACTTTATCTTCGTAAACAGGGATGCTGTTCATAAGTACTTCTTCCATCGAAAGCAATTTATCGCCGCGCTAAGCAGACTAAAATTGTGGGTTGTAATTAGTAGCGAAGTTAAGTTTAACCTACTGTTTTAGTTCCGTTTTAAGCGCCTTGTTAGATTTATGTTTTAAGTACAGAGACAAGACCAATTGTTGCACCAATTAACCCTGTAAATATAGTAAAGTAGAAAGCTATAACCTCACGAGTTGCTTTTTGTTCTTCTCTTATTTTTGTACTCAAATAATGAATGCCATTTAAAGTTAATATTTTCACATCCCCACTTTTATCACCAAAATCATGATTAGTGTACATTGATGTATCTGTTTCACTTGGCATAGGGATAAGCAAAGAATCAGCTTTATTTTTGAAATATGATGTTTTTCTATATTCAATCCACATATCTAAATCGTGTTGCTGTGAAGCTAAATGAGAAAGGTGCCCTTGATCATCTTTACCATCATAACTTTTTTCAACTTCAACATACCCTTGTTCAAGTTTAGCAAGTCTCTTTTTTAAAAAATGTAGCTCTTTTCGATATTTTATATACGCGAACATATAATCTCCGAATTAATCTAACGCCAAATTAAGGTGTGAACAACGCTACCACCTTACCCAAACCATTGTGCCATAAACACCAAACTGACTTGAAATGAAGGCGCCAAGCGTTGTGAATCACTCTTAAATTTCTTGTTGAACGAAGCCGCTCTGCGGCAGAAAAGATAAAAGCCCTCTCTATCTCCCATCCTAAATACTTATTAGTACAGACCCTGTTAGGTCTTTACTACTAGGAGTATTATCATGGACACATTCGAACAACACCGCTTTGATTCTCTTTATGAACAACATCTTACCAACTTAACCCTACAAGGCAAGCGACCCGCCACCATCGATGCATATAGCCGTGCAGTACGGCGTATTGCCGCCTTCTTTGACCGTTGTCCCGACAACCTTACCACCGATGATTTAAAGCGTTACTTTGCTCAACTGATAGCATCACACTCGTGGAGCACCGTTAAGCTTGACCGTAACGGCTTACAGTTTTTCTATCGCCATGTGCTCAACCAACACTGGGAGTGGCTCAACATCGTTAAGCCTCCACAGGTCAACCGACTGCCCGATATCCTAACCCCAACTGAAGTTGCCATCGTTATAAGTCTCACACATAAGTTGCGATATCAGGTCTGCTTTCTGACCCTATACAGTATGGGGTTGCGCCTCGGCGAGGCCATTTCATTGCAAATAGGTGATGTGGATTCACAGATGATGCAGGTGCATATTCGCAATGCTAAAGGCGGTAAGGATAGATTGGTTCCTCTACCACAACGCACCTTATTAGCGCTGCGATATTACTGGCAAACTCATCGCCATCCACGCCTGATGTTTCCTGGTAAAGACGGTAAACCGGATTCGATGATAGATAAAGGCGGCATTCAGAAAGCCTTAAAACGAGTCATTGCTGAGTGCAATATTCATAAATCCATCAGTCCGCATAATCTGCGACATAGCTACGCAACCCATCTGCTAGAGCAAGGACTAGACCTGCGCTCAGTGCAAAGCCTGCTCGGTCATAACAGCCTCAACACCACCGCTCGTTACACCAAACTGACCCACATCACCCGTAAAAATACCGCTGAGGCAATTAACAAACTTGCTGATGATTTAATCTTGAAGTGGGAGTGCGACGTATGAAGTTCATCGATATTTTACGCGACCATCTTGATACCTTTAATCAGGCTTTTGATCAACAAATCACAACCTCGATGCGGCAAGCTATTTTCGCCATGCTCAGTTGTCGCACCAATACTGAGAGAACGAGTCAGTGGGCGTGTCAGAGTTGCCCTCATCATGCTGACTTTCCGTTGTCTTGTGGTCATCGCAGTTGCCCGCAATGTCAGCACAACACCACGAGCGACTGGCTGGCAAAACAGCAGGCTAAACTGTTGCCCGTGGAGTATTACATGGTCACTTTCACTCTGCCTTATGAGCTTAGAGTTACCGCCAAACATCAGCCTGAACTTGTCTATCAAGCCATGTTCACCGTCGCTGCTAGCGTGCTCAAGGAATTTGCTAAAAACGCAAAAAAACTCGGTGGTGACATCGGTTTTACGGGCGTGCTACATACCCATAATCGGCGACGCGACTACCATCCTCATATTCACTTCATCATTCCCGCGGGGAGTTTCAACAAAGCCAAACAACAGTGGCACAAGAACAAAGGCAAGTACCTGTTTAACAGTTTTAACCTCGCCAAAGTATGGCGAGCACGCTTGCTTGAGCAATTGACAGACAAGCTCAACATCAAGCTGCCAGCAGCCATCCCGAAACAGTGGGTTGTCGACTGCCAGCATGTTGGCAAAGGGCTACCTGCGCTAAAGTACCTGTCGAGATACCTCTATCGCGGCGTTTTGTCTGACAAAAGCATCATTAGTGCAACCGAAGATCAAGTGTCCTTCGAGTATCAAAATAGCCAAACCAAAGCCACTGAAATACGCACTTTACCTACGGTGGAGTTCCTATGGTTAGTGCTTCAGCATGTGCTACCGAAGGGATTACGTCGAGTGAGAGACTATGGATTACTGCAAGGAAGTTGCCGAAAACTAAGACTGCAAATACAGCTCATGCTAGCGGTTGCGGGAACGATGTTTGCGCCGTTCGAAAAAGCTACCAAAACCAAAGCTATACGACCTTGTCCCTGCTGCCAGCAGCCGATGACATTTATGGGAGTGCACGCACGACTGACAAGCTTTCTTAGGCAAAAACCAACGACACCTAACGCCACTGTTTAAGCGGAAGGATAAAAAAGTTAACACTTAAGATGCGGAACAAGAAAAGTATAAGGAGGTGCTAAGGCATTGATATGTTGAGGTAACGAAATTAGCTGGCGATGCTAAGGGATAGATGCGGCTAGTAAAAAATGCTACTGCTCAGCACACATCGAAAAAGCGTAAGATCTTACGCCGATATTTACACAATAAAGGTATCACTCGGGCTTGTTCAACAATCGGGATAAGGACGCGGCTACGCGCGGCCTATCCTTATTCGTTAGAATTTTATATTGCAGTTTTCGACAAACCAGAGCTAGAGAACTTAAAAATCATAGCTGTTTGAGCTGATTCTGTGAGTGAATTTTTACTGGCTATTGGCGACAAGTGCTTGTTATTATTAGTTGATGATACGAAAAATTTCACTTTTGAACATTGATCAAAATGGTGATGCATATCTATAGATGGATAACCTCCAATGTTAATATTTCCCGAATTTCTACCATGATGTGATGGCTTAAATAAAAATTCTTCATCTAACTTAGCTGCATCAAAATCAATGTTACTTCCTGCAACATTTTCCGCATCACCAAAGAAGTTAACAGAGTACTTTCCATCTTCACCAGAAATATATAAACAATGGCTAGAGTCATTGCTACTTATATTATTTGTTACACACTGAGTTCGGTAATCATTATAAGGCCACATCCAAGTAATGCGTAATGACGGTATTAAACAAGACATGTCTCTTAAGTTACTCTTTTCTGGGATTAGAACATATTTTGATATTTTACCATCACATGCTAGATTATCGATTCTAGCTAGACCATTAACCCAAGACGGTTTAGAAAATGAAGATAGATAGTTGTAGTACAAGAAACAATCTTGAGTTGTATCTATCTTATCAATAGCCTCAATCACACCTCTAAAATGGTCTCCATCACAATGAGATATGAAAAAACCGCTAATTTCTTTGGAGACATTTATATTCTGGTTTTCAAAATAATTTATAGCTTTTTTTATCTTTGAACAAACATCCTGATTTAAACGTCCTCCGTCAAAAAGATATAGCTTTCCATCGGGAGCGACTAAAAGGTTACTTTCACCATTTCCAACGTTGAATATACACACATACCAATCTTTTCCTAAACCAGTATTTGCGTTGTTTTCTTCAGATAATTCAAGCAAGTTTGCCTTATTTTTTTGATTAAGGTACTGAAGAGAACTCCTCAATGACCGAGCACGAGGATCATTGCCACCTTTAACAGCATTTAGGAAGCCATTCTGACTAATGTCGAACTGTTCTTCGAAGAGCATAAACCTATCTACATACACTTTCGGACTTGCGTACATTCGGCTCAATGGTATTCGAGCTTCTAGCTCCTCAATATCCTCAACATCCTCAACATCCTCAACATCCTCAACATTGAGAATATTGTCTACCACTTCCCTAGTGACATCTTCATAGCGAACCACAAAAGAATCACCATCTTCGTAGCAATCATTTATGTATATTAATTTACTGTCGTCCATACTATCTCTTTAAAATTCTAACGCCGCACTAAGCGGATTAAAACAGTTGGTTATAATTTGTGAGGAACGAACGGAACCAACTGTTTTAATTCCGTTTAAGTGCCTTGTTAGCCCTTAATACCGACAATCGGATTTATTTGCTCTCTAAAAGCATCTTCTACATACAATGAAATAAATTCATAATTCATTTTCGGTAACTCGAAAAAAGATACTCTGAAATTTTCAGATTCATAAATCCCTCGATCTATTAACTTAAGTGCCTGATAAGCCTCCTTAAAAGGAGTATTTTTATGCAAGTCAAGTCTAGATCTAACGTCAAGACTACGTCCAATATACAATGGAACCCATTCACCTGCTAAAATATCATTATGCCTCTGAAAGCGAATTTTTTTACTACTAGGGGTACGACATCCTTTGCCTTTATACATATCCCAGTGTTTAACAAAATCTATCTTCCAACTGTCTTTTTGTTGAGTGAATGATGATGCTCTAATTTCTATTTTATAAATACCTGGGACAGAAATATCTGTTCTAGTTAGGAAATCTTCATAAAAGCTTTGTTTACCAAACTTTAAAGTGTCGACGTATTTTTTCATTTGGTTTTTAGATTCGTTTAACTGAACTTGTAATTTTTCTAAAGGCATTACTAACTCCATTCAACTGTAGGGCTAACGCCGCAATAAGCGGACTAAAACTGTGGGTTATAATGTTTAGCGAAGCGAAACCTAACTCACTGTTTTAGTTCCGTTTAATTGCCTTGTTAAATGCCTAGTTTGAGTAATTTACTTGAACAAGATAGTCCATAACTAGGTCTTGTTCATCGTTTGATAAATAAGTTTGAATGAAATCATCACCCTTACTATCAGCTATGTAAGTGCTAATTCTCGATCTAATATTAAACTGTGGGCTCAAAAGCTCACAAATTTCATCGATTAATTCAATACTCAACTTAAATGCATCGCCAACATATTTTTCATTCTTTTCAACTTCTTCAAAAAAATCGCATTTAAACTCACCAAATGTGTAGTTTAAATACTCTCGTTCTTCTTTTAAACCTTGCATTAATGATGAGTAATATTCAGATAACAAATTAGGGGTAATAAAATAAGTTGTTATCAATCCTTGCAGTGTGCTGTGCTTTAGCTTTTTAAGCTTAATCTCTTCAATTTCAGGATGAAGCCAACATAAAGCAACTGACATATGGAAAATAGAGTAGTAATAACCAATAGGAGGAAGTAAGGCGCTATTAGTTTTTTCAAAGCTAACTCTTGATGTCACTCTAAAGGCTACAGCCGTTAATAAGTGTTTTGCTGCTTTTTCAGCTCTATCCCAACGTTGCTCTTCAGATAGTTCTTTATATAAACGTTTAATTTTGTCTGATTGCTTTTGATTCATTTTCTTCTCGAGGCTAACTGGATAAATTGGTTCTGGCATTTAACGCTTAGCTAAGCGGATAAAAAATGGTTGGCTATAATCGCGAAGCGATGGCCAGCTGTTTTTATTCCGTTTAAGCAACTTGTTAGCTGTGCTTATTTAATTACATTCCATTCTTTAAGAACTCGATCATTAATTACTTTAGAGAAGCTATTTAGTTCATCCCTGTAATTCTTAGTATTGGTCGATTCCGCGGCCTTTCTAAGGCTTTCAGATTTTTCTGTAAATATATTTTTTTCAGACTCATCATGGGCAAATAAAAAGAGTAATTTATGCTCTTTCGTTATAAAATTTGACATGGTTTTAGGGGCAAGTCTTTGAACATCACTTGATGCTTCTGCATATATTAACTCTGCAGCACCTATCAACTCTGCGCCAGCCCCCTCAAATTATCCATCCACCTTTCACGAACATTGTTCTTCCATGATCTAATACCCCATATAAAACCTATAATATTTAATATCAGAATATAGAAAAGAGGATTTTTAAAAACTTCGTTCATTTACGTGTACTCCAGTACAGCTAACGCCACCTTAAGCGGCAATAAAATAGCTGGCTAAAATTAGCGAGGAACGTGCAAAAGCCAGCTGTTTTTTGTCCGTTTGAAGGTCTTGTTGAACGAAGCCGCTCTGCGGCAGAAAAGATAAAAGCCCTCTCTATCTCCCATCCTAAATACTTATTAGTACAGACCCTGTTAGGTCTTTACTACTAGGAGTATTATCATGGACACATTCGAACAACACCGCTTTGATTCTCTTTATGAACAACATCTTACCAACTTAACCCTACAAGGCAAGCGACCCGCCACCATCGATGCATATAGCCGTGCAGTACGGCGTATTGCCGCCTTCTTTGACCGTTGTCCCGACAACCTTACCACCGATGATTTAAAGCGTTACTTTGCTCAACTGATAGCATCACACTCGTGGAGCACCGTTAAGCTTGACCGTAACGGCTTACAGTTTTTCTATCGCCATGTGCTCAACCAACACTGGGAGTGGCTCAACATCGTTAAGCCTCCACAGGTCAACCGACTGCCCGATATCCTAACCCCAACTGAAGTTGCCATCGTTATAAGTCTCACACATAAGTTGCGATATCAGGTCTGCTTTCTGACCCTATACAGTATGGGGTTGCGCCTCGGCGAGGCCATTTCATTGCAAATAGGTGATGTGGATTCACAGATGATGCAGGTGCATATTCGCAATGCTAAAGGCGGTAAGGATAGATTGGTTCCTCTACCACAACGCACCTTATTAGCGCTGCGATATTACTGGCAAACTCATCGCCATCCACGCCTGATGTTTCCTGGTAAAGACGGTAAACCGGATTCGATGATAGATAAAGGCGGCATTCAGAAAGCCTTAAAACGAGTCATTGCTGAGTGCAATATTCATAAATCCATCAGTCCGCATAATCTGCGACATAGCTACGCAACCCATCTGCTAGAGCAAGGACTAGACCTGCGCTCAGTGCAAAGCCTGCTCGGTCATAACAGCCTCAACACCACCGCTCGTTACACCAAACTGACCCACATCACCCGTAAAAATACCGCTGAGGCAATTAACAAACTTGCTGATGATTTAATCTTGAAGTGGGAGTGCGACGTATGAAGTTCATCGATATTTTACGCGACCATCTTGATACCTTTAATCAGGCTTTTGATCAACAAATCACAACCTCGATGCGGCAAGCTATTTTCGCCATGCTCAGTTGTCGCACCAATACTGAGAGAACGAGTCAGTGGGCGTGTCAGAGTTGCCCTCATCATGCTGACTTTCCGTTGTCTTGTGGTCATCGCAGTTGCCCGCAATGTCAGCACAACACCACGAGCGACTGGCTGGCAAAACAGCAGGCTAAACTGTTGCCCGTGGAGTATTACATGGTCACTTTCACTCTGCCTTATGAGCTTAGAGTTACCGCCAAACATCAGCCTGAACTTGTCTATCAAGCCATGTTCACCGTCGCTGCTAGCGTGCTCAAGGAATTTGCTAAAAACGCAAAAAAACTCGGTGGTGACATCGGTTTTACGGGCGTGCTACATACCCATAATCGGCGACGCGACTACCATCCTCATATTCACTTCATCATTCCCGCGGGGAGTTTCAACAAAGCCAAACAACAGTGGCACAAGAACAAAGGCAAGTACCTGTTTAACAGTTTTAACCTCGCCAAAGTATGGCGAGCACGCTTGCTTGAGCAATTGACAGACAAGCTCAACATCAAGCTGCCAGCAGCCATCCCGAAACAGTGGGTTGTCGACTGCCAGCATGTTGGCAAAGGGCTACCTGCGCTAAAGTACCTGTCGAGATACCTCTATCGCGGCGTTTTGTCTGACAAAAGCATCATTAGTGCAACCGAAGATCAAGTGTCCTTCGAGTATCAAAATAGCCAAACCAAAGCCACTGAAATACGCACTTTACCTACGGTGGAGTTCCTATGGTTAGTGCTTCAGCATGTGCTACCGAAGGGATTACGTCGAGTGAGAGACTATGGATTACTGCAAGGAAGTTGCCGAAAACTAAGACTGCAAATACAGCTCATGCTAGCGGTTGCGGGAACGATGTTTGCGCCGTTCGAAAAAGCTACCAAAACCAAAGCTATACGACCTTGTCCCTGCTGCCAGCAGCCGATGACATTTATGGGAGTGCACGCACGACTGACAAGCTTTCTTAGGCAAAAACCAACGACACCTAACGCCACTGTTTAAGCGGAAGGATAAAAAAGTTAACACTTAAGATGCGGAACAAGAAAAGTATAAGGAGGTGCTAAGGCATTGATATGTTGAGGTAACGAAATTAGCTGGCGATGCTAAGGGATAGATGCGGCTAGTAAAAAATGCTACTGCTCAGCACACATCGAAAAAGCGTAAGATCTTACGCCGATATTTACACAATAAAGGTATCACTCGGGCTTGTTCAACAATCGGGATAAGGACGCGGCTACGCGCGGCCTATCCTTATTCGTTATGTAGCTTGCTGTAAAGTTAAAACGTATGTAAGTTGCCCATGACGTCCTGATTTCTGTTCAGCGATATTTAATACATCACGATCATTACTCCCACCAATGCAACGGAATTGACCTTTATAACGGTAATGCTTACTGTTCATGGCTGGCTTAGTAAATACAGGAAATACATTTTCTTGTTGTGTTAATAACAACTCGGCTTTTATTTTTACTTGTGGTTTATTTCCAGCCTGTACTTCATTTGGACATTCAGGGTTTAGCTCTTCGTTAAAGCACCCTGCAAGTATACGTTTATCTTTTTGTGGTAAGTAAGTTTGTAATTCACCACCCACTAATCCTTGTATGTCAGCTCGTGTATACTCTATATTTTTATCAAACATAATAATTCCTTATATGATGGTGGAGATAATTGTATAGCTACATAACGCCCCGCTAAGAGGCTAAAAATGCATGGTTATAATTAGTGAGGCACGAACGATCACCATGCGTTTTACGTTCTACTTTAGCGCCTTGTTATATGTCGATTAACTCTAAATCTTGCCAAACATCTTCGTAACTTTCAGCTACTAAAAATCTATATCCCGGTGGCAACGCGAGGTATGGCTGAACTTCGGGTAGGTATTTATCTATATGACTTACGTGTAGGGGTTTGAAGAAGTCAGGATCGTCACTCCACTCTTCACCGCACCAAATATACCAACCACAAGTTCCATTTTCAGCGACATGCCTTAAACCATTTATGGGAAATTTACCGATAGTTTCAATAGCAATACCTAGTTTGTCATAATCACTACAAGGTGAATAATCCGCATCAAATTTAGTGCAAATATATTGCTGACTACTCATCGGCTTCCTTAGGCATATAACGCCTTGCTAAGAGGCGAGTAATTGTTGGCTAAAATGTGAAGCGAAGCGAAACCGAGCCAACTGTTACGAGTCCTGCTTGAGCAACTTGTTATACGATACCTAATTCGTTGCGCATTTCTAAAAATATTTTATTTTGTAAATCAATAAGTTTCTTTCCTTCCCCATTCAATTCTGTAGCCATATATTCTTGGGAAATTCTATTAGTCTCTTCGGGATCTGTAATGAATTTAGTTGCATTTGCGTTCATCCATTGTAGGAACTCAACTGTCTTTTCTTGAGTTATCTCTAAAGAAACAACATATTCATCTAATAGATGTAGGAGGTTTTCTCCAGCCTCAAGTCTTAAACCGTTGATTTCATTTTTAAAAGTGAGAAATACCTCTGATACGTCACCTTGAAGTGCAAGCATGTTCCGAATGTAATCGGCGGTATTACCATCCGATGGATCATTTATAAGATCAATAATTCCAGTTTGGAAACCATCAAAGAGTGCTTTACGAGATTTAGCAGTATAAGAGTCCATCAAAGTATAATATTTCTTATAAATAGATAATTTACCTTCGTACAGCTTCTTTTGTTTGTCTAAGTCGAATTCAAGTTCACTTTTTAGCTTTGCTAAATCTTGGTCGTACTCATGCTTAATTGACTGTTTCAACCGTTCCTTGATCCAAAAAACGCCAATAACATTGATTACAGCAGTAACAAGAGCTGAAGTGCTAATTATTGCGACTAAATCCATTTGGAACACCTATTCGTATAACGCCGTTTTAAGCGGCAAACTGCAGTTGGCTAAAATAAGTGAGGCACGAACAAAAAGCCAACTGTAATTTGTCCGTCTTGAAAACCCTTGTTAGGTGAATAGATACCGAGCTATTCTTTATTGTTATCTTCTTGGATTTTAACTCTAACCCTATGACCACGACCGCCACCTGACGTATACAAAATTAAAAATAAATATCCATTTTTTGCTTTTTCAACCATATCTTCAGTTTGTATAGCCATACCAATCCATTGATCGCCAATATCAAAACGGTATGGAATTCGTTGAGCTTGAGATGGTTCAGTTATAATAAAAGCTTCTTTAGGTTTCCTTCGTGTTATGTATGCACCCCACCAAGAATCAAAATACATACCTCCCACGTTTGTAATCGTTGTAGGTCTATCGCCAACGTTATATGCAGTAAGTGAGAAATATGTATTTGGGTCTTCGACCATACCACCAATCATTTTCATCTCGGATGAAGTTGATAAATCAATTTTAGCTCCCGATGCTAACCACTTATATGCATCCCATCCTAAAACAAATGTGGCAATAATTGCAGCATACGCAGCTATCCCAAGAGTTAAAAATTCATTGGGGTTAGATAAATAAGATTGAGCAGATTCTATCGCCATAGTTTTGATTCACCTAACATTTGTATACACGCCTTGCGCGTTTACCAGGTTAGACCAGTCAAAGTGTATGTACTTAATCGTCTAATTTATAATCATTTACAACGATTAGTCCAAACACACCTTCTGGAAAAACGAGAATGCACACTTTGTTTGCCTCGTATCTCCTGCAAACCGAGCAAGCGCGTTTTTAGTTACTTGAATTTACTCTTCTTTTTATTTTAGCTCAATAGCAAACCGCGAACTGATTGCGCATAATTTGGTGATTATCCACACAAAACCAATAATACTGTATAAAAACACAAAAACAGCTCTTTCCAACTGATGAGAAAAAATATTGCAAAGAGGTTCGTGCTGTATTGGACTAATTGCTGGCGTAAACTCATTTTGGGGCATAAATGCGTTAGATTTTTAGCTCTAACGCACTATGATTAGATAATGGAAAGTATTTTGATGCCTTAAACGCGTGTATGTAATTGCTCACACAAATTCCAAATCCTATTTGAACAATTGTCCAAAAGACTTTTCCGAAACGATCGAAGATAACATAGAAGAGAAAGAATCCAGCATCGCTTCATGTAAAAAGTTACCCATACTAATACGTTTTACACCTAATCTTTCTAACATCTCAAAGTCCGGAAGGTCGGGCACACACATAACGTTAATCGGTAGTTCAGTGCTTGCTACGACAGCCCTGATATCATTAGGAAATTTAAGGCATGGCAAGAAAATACCATCTGCACCTGCACGTTGGTACAACGCTATTCTGTCTATACTCACTTCGAGAGCGTCTTCAATATTGAGTAAATAAGTATCGCTCCTTACATTAACAAACATTGTAATATTCATTTGGTTTAGTATAGCTTTAACCGATTTTAGTTTGTTGGCGAACTCAATTTCATCACATAATAGCCTTTCACCTTGAACAACGGTACTGTCTTCTATGTTCACACCTACAACCCCGACCTTCGCTAATTCAATTATGTTTTCAGCGATTACTTCTGAAGAATCTCCATAACCAGATTCAATATCTACTGTTAGAGGCAAACTAGATAGGTTAGAAATCGCAGTCACAATCGACAACAACTCCTCGAATAAAACATGTTCACCATCTTCTTTTCCTAACATTTTTGCTATCGCTGCGCTAGAAGTTCCAATCGCTGAGAAGCCGTTCCGTTCGGCAATGAGAGAACTAGAGACATCCCAGACATTGCAGATAAGTAGGGGCAGCTCTTTTCTATGTAGATCTTTAAACATAACTTTGTATCCCTTTCGCAGTTTTGAATTTATGTATTTCAAATTGGAGACTACTACAGGGAAGGTACGGTAATTGGCCACATTCGGAACTCAACGTTAATTAAACAACGCAAAACCACTACACTCACCTTCAGATAACTTTTGGTGGGGTAAACTGGGCATAAGTGAGTTAGCTTCTGCCCATAATAGTTCCAATGACCTACGGTCAGCGCATGTGCAGACGCAACTGAGACTTGCCGTAAGCACATCTGACTTCCATGAACACTCCTGGTCGCATCAGCACTGGATTAGAAAGCACCATCTTCCAACATCTGAATTGATAATTGAAAGAACACAAATCCCAGCCCCATCAAACTCGGAAATATAGGCGTAAGTAATACGTTGAAGAGCCATCTCATTTAGCCATATTCGGCCATGTCGCTTTTACTGACTCGCTTTTCCGTTATGATGCTCTATCAGTTATATACGCGTATTGAAGAGGTATTGAACACCATGGATATCAATGGAACCTGTATCTCATCAACAATGGATGATCACGGCCCTATTTATGTTTATCAAACAAGAACCAGCCGCATCCTCAGCTTCGATGGAAAAATCTATCAAAGCTCTATGAAAATCAAAGACATTAATGGGTTAACACTTGGCTACACTCAGGCCATGATGGCGGGGTTATTGTTTATCCCCACCGTCAAAATAGCCACCATTATGGGGCTGGGTGCAGGCTCAATGGCAAAGAATTTGCTCAGTAGTTTTGCCGAGATAAACGTGCACGCGATTGAATACCGTGAAGCTGTGGCGCAGACGGCCAAAGAATATTTCTACTTGCCCGACACCAAGCGTCTTTTAATTCATATAGACGACGCGGTGAACTATATGAAAAACACCGAGATGAAGAGCGATATTATCTTTTCAGATCTATACAACTCAGATGGGATGGAGCCGAAGCAAGTACAATCAAGCTACTTGCGTGATTGTAAAAATGCACTTAACGAACAAGGTGTTCTGGTGCTCAATATCTGCCATACAGGGCTTGAATTACGACAAGAGTTAGATGAATTACTCGCGCATGAATTTGAAAACCGACGACTCAGTTTTGAAGTTGCAGGTGGGAACACTATCATACTCGCATTCAAAAATGACATTCCCTCGATGACAAGAGAAGCGCTACTGGCTAAAGGCCAATCCTTGCAAGAGAAAATGAACATTGCGATGGAACGTTATGCCAATTTGCTTTGTGATATACAAGATATCAATTAGCCATCGATAACGTATTAGCTCAATTCATTCCAACTTCAAGTGCAGCTCCAAGTCAAAATAGGTCCAACATCAACTCACTCAAGTTGATGTTGGAAGCGACATAAAATTATCAAACAGATTAGGGGCTGTTAATGATACTGATACTTTTAGTTGTTTCTAGACCTTAGCCAAACAACCAAGCCTGCAATACCAAAGAGAAATGGCAACAAGAATAATATCACCACTACTTGGCGTTTTTGTTTGCTGGTTAAATCTAACCGTTCTACCTTTACTGCTTTTGAGCTAAGAAAAACCTGATAGTCTAATTCTGCTAGCCAATTAACAACATTAAGCCCCATCTGTGCATTACTATACTGATTAATATAGACATTTGTTAAAAAGTCAGCATCAGTGAAAACAATCATCCGCGTGTTTGATGGCTTGCTGAGCTCTTTATCCTGCGCGCTAGGCTTAGCGGGATGCTCTTCAAGAACAACATAAGAGATGGGCACAGGGCCTGGAGTGTCGATACCCGGATCAAATTGAATATCTAAGTGTCGATTCGTTTCCGCCCAGCTTTGATCTTTCGATGTAGTCAAAGCGATAGCAGCAAGCTTAATGTTGGGGCGACGCTGTTCTAATACTCGGATAGAACGCGGCCGAACGTAAAAGGTGTAATCTAAACCTTGGGTAATGGCTTTGTGCTTTTGATAATTCTTGGTCGCTGGGCTGCCAACATCATTACCAATATGATTGGTTAAATCGACCACAACATCTGACTGAACGTTAAGCCCCCATTGATTGATAATGCCGTTTAATGACGGGTTTAGCTGTTGTTGCTCTGCTGTCAGTGGCTTATCGGGTGTGGTGACCAGTGTTTGCTCAATCAAAAATAATGCATTTCCACCAGACGACAAGTAATCAACGATTAACGTTTCTTCCTGCTGCGTGAGTTCCGTACGCGGCCCCGCAATAATTAACACATCACAATCCTCAGGGATCGACTGTGTGATGCCTAACATCAGCGGTTTACTTTGCATATTGTTATCGGCTAACAATTGCTTAAAGGTGGATAAGCCAAGATTATCTTCATTTGAAATCGAGTATTCACCATGGCCACTGAGAAAGTAAACTTGCCTTGGTGAACGACTAGCACGGGCAATGGTATTAGTCAGTTTTTCTTCCGTCAGCGGTTCATCAGTGAAATCAATATCTTTACGCACATCACCCGACTGTACGATAACTTTCCTTTCCTTGCCGCTGACCACATTACCAAATTTAGCCGCAAAAGAAATATTCTCAATCGGGTCGATTATTTTCGTGCTAATTAGACCTGCAGATAGTCGTTCGTATTCGTTAAACAGATCCTGTAAATATTTTGGCGGCATCCCCACATAAAATGCGGTTAATTCGACTTTCTGGGTTAACGAACTGATAAAATCGACAGTGTTTTTAGATAAGGTGTGTTGCTTGGCTTTTGTCACATCCCAGCGCATAGGAATGCTGTTAGCAGCATAATGACTGATACCAAGAAACGCTAAGCTCCCCATGACCATAGATAAAATAATGAAGACTTTTTTCCATCGTCCACGATTGGCAACGGATGCCACTTTCGTTGAGTTAGCGTCAGTGTTTCTTAGACTCTTGCTTAAAAGCAGCAAGCCAATAAATGAAATTGCGCCACTGAGCGTTAAGAAACTGGCGAGACTCAAGCTTAATAGGGCAAATTGGCCTTCAATATAAAATAACGATAATCCTACGGTGAAGACAAACACGGTTATCCCCACCAAGGCTGGGAATAATTTATTAAGCATCATGCTAATTTTATTTTTAAGCGTCATTTATTGCCACACCCTATGGTCAATACTTATACGGGTAAGTACTAAGCAAAGTAAAATTCCCGCTAAGTAATAGATAATATCACTGGCAGTGATCATGCCGATGGCAAAGTTTTCGAGGTGAGTACGCGTACTAAACTGGGTAACAAACGTTTCAGCAAAGCCGGTGACATATTTAGTAAAGGTGCTTGAAAAGTAAAGTATAAATAGAATTAAGTAAGAGGTCATTGCGGCAATTATTTGGTTGCGTGTCCATGAAGAGGTCAGTAAGCCGATGGCAATGAAGAGTGCTCCCTCTAACCAGATACCAATATAGCCTGACAAAATACTGTAAACGTCGGGATCACCATAATATTCAACAATAAAATAGTAAACGCTTGTTAGAGCAATTAATAGCGAGTAAAAAACAAGCATACTTAAATACTTACCTAACACTATCATGGTCGGTGTTAGGGGGGATGTTAGTAAAAACTCCATCGTGCCGTTGGACTTCTCTTCTGCAAATAGCTTCATCGTGAGTAATGGAATTATGAAAATAAACATAAACTCCATCACTTGAAAAATATCACGTAATGATACTTCCCTATTTTGATCAATGATCATAAAGAAAAGCATATTAAACAAAGATAACGAAGCGATTAGAACGAGATAAGCAATAGGGCTACTAAAATAGCCATGCAGCTCTTTTTTGGTTAATGCGAGGACTTTATGCATCAGTAATCACCACCATTGTGCATTTGCGGCTGTTGATGATAATCAATAAAAATTTGTTCCAAGGTCGATGATTTAGACGGGCAATCTTGTGATGCCGATATATTGTTATTGCCTGTATCCACTCTATCTCTGCCTATCCCGTTTTTAAGCAATGTATCCAAGGATTCATCAACCACTAGTTGACCTGATTTAATCATCAAAATACGCTGTGCTATTTTTTCCATTTCAGGCAAAGTGTGCGTGCTCAACAATACCGTTCTTTGTTCTCGTTGGTTGCTTATAAGTGCTAATACTTGCTGAATTTGCATAGGATCTAGGCCACTTGTGGGTTCATCTAGAATAAGCAGTTTAGGCTCATGAATAATCGCTTGCGCAATCCCTACCCTTTGCTTATAGCCTTTAGATAATGTTGAAATCGTTTTTTGTTTTACCTGTTCTAAATCACACTCTTCTAGCACTTTAGCAATCTTAACCGCTTGTTTTTTGGACGGGACATCTTTTATCTCAGCGGCAAACTTTAAATATTGCAACACGGTCATGCTGGTGTACAAAGGCGGGGTTTCAGGGAGGTAGCCAATTTTCTGTCTGATCGTTAGAGAATGCTTAGTAATATTATCGCCATCAATAAAAATTCGGCCTGAGGATGGTGCAAGAAAAGAAGTAATAATACGCATCAAGGTTGTTTTTCCTGCGCCATTCTTTCCTAAAAAGCCGACGATATCACCTTGATTAATTTCAAAGCTAACATCATCTAGCGCTTGCAGGGCACCGAAGCTTTTACTGATATGTTCAACCGTTAGAATACTCACTCAATAGCCTTTTCATCGTGATTGTTAGAAACTGGATTTACATTGCCTTTTTGGGCTAATCGTCTTAATACCTGCCCGTACACCTACCGCCTGACTTTTGCCTATTCTCTTCATACCGAATGAGAATGAGCAAAACATAGCGATGCATTGAAAGAGACGGGGCGGGCTTTAATCACCATCACAGAAAAGCGATGGGCCAGTGTAGCACGAACAATATTTTTTAATTTTACAAACAATATCTTGCAGTCATTACTAAGTAAGCCGCCGTACTAATCGAGGGGCGCTGGAGGTAAATACCCACGAGCGTCTTTAACTAAATCACTCTTTCCCAACGTGCTGTCATTAAGCGCGTTGCCATAATTATCTCGACAATGAACGCAGGGACTCATCTTGTTCACGAAGCGGCCTTTTCGAGTGTACTTTCTTATATAAGCATGTGAAATTTTGACATTACCGCGATGTAATCCGATGGCATCGTCCAGCTTATGCCTCAAATCACTGACGGCTGCATCTTCAGCGCACATGTTGTCGCTGGCACAGCCCCAACCGATAACATCACTGCTTGCATATCTAGCCGCGACCCAGGGACCACTGTGATCTCCCGTAGGCGTACCATCGGGGAAATTGGATGGCTTATTAGCCAACTGATACGAGACAAGTTCAAGCGGATCTACAGGGGCTCTATCGCAGAGGGTGTCACGACTTAACGGGCGCCCTGTTGTCACAAAATAATGATGGTTGTGGCTAATTTTCAGATCGCAGTAATGGTGTGACCCTTCGATTTTATTGATGTGCGTTATCTCTGCTACCGCGCCACTGCAGGCTAAGATTTGGTCAGCCATCTTAAGATTGCCAGCCTCAACCCACTCCTGTGCAACAAGGTAAAAACGGTGATTTTCTACCACAAACATCGACGTTTTTAATTCAGCAATAGTATATTCAATCTCGATCATATCTTGTACAAGGCTTCCAAATATTCATTCAATAGGGTTAAGTAAAACGGTTCGGTAAAATAAAGCACTATCGGCACAGGTGTCACTCTAGATATAGATTTTAATCATTTGCCTTAACGCCCAAAGCACAGGCATAAAGGCTGCGAGCAAGCAAACCACTCTTTTCAGGAGGATAGCCCCTTTACTTGTTCAGCTTTATTTGTGGCACAACATTGCCTGCTTAGCTGCTGACAGAAGCTCTAGCTTTTACTCAATCATAGTGTTGCGCTATATTCTCCATAAATACCAGCAAGAGCACAACAAGAACAATAGTCACAACCGATATACTCAGCGGCAACGATTCCCCATTGGCACAGAGTCGCTGTCAATATACCACCCTCTTTCTTGCCAACCACAACAAAGGGCGGTCGACTTGATAAAGGGGGCTACTGTATCAATAAAAATGATTGCCTCAACCACTTTGACCTAAGCTGATTCAAGGGCGTTGTGTCTCACTATGGGGAGCAGTTTAGTTATGCCTTGTTAGTTATTTCAACATGATCAGATAAGGGGAAGTGATGAGCATCGGAAAATATTTATTATATTCAAGCGATAAGCTAGTACTGACTGCATGGCATACACCATCAATAGATAATTTCATTTTAGTGCTAAATCACGTAAACTACGCGCTGTTTTTTAAGTCTCTTTTTAGGTAAATCATGATTCGTTTAAACCAAGTAAAATTGCCTCTCGACCATAATGAAGATGCGCTGCAAGATACCGTATTGCAAAAGCTCTCTATCTCAGCGGAGCAGCTGGTTGACATACATGTGTTTAAGCGTGGCTACGATGCCCGAAAAAAGAATTTAATTTCCTTAATTTATACATTGGATGTGACATTAACCGATGTAGACGAAACGGCATTATTGGCCTCGCTTGAGGATGATCATAACATCCGAGTTTCGCCAGATACCGATTATAAATATGTTGCCAGTGCGCCAGAAGGATTAACGGAACGACCATTGGTGATTGGCATGGGCCCATGTGGCTTGTTTGTCGGACTTATGTTGGCGCAAATGGGCTTTAAGCCGATTATTTTAGAGCGCGGTAAGTCAGTACACGAACGTGCTAAAGATACTTTCCGTTTTTGGCGTACCAGTGAGCTAAACACCGAATCAAATGTGCAATTTGGAGAAGGTGGCGCAGGCACGTTCTCTGACGGTAAGTTATACAGCCAAGTCAAAGATCCTGGTTTTAAAGGCTTAAAAGTAAAACAAGAATTTGTTGCCGCTGGCGCACCTGCTGAAATTATTTATGTCAGCAAACCCCACATAGGTACCTTTAAGTTGGTCACTATGGTGGAAAAAATGCGCAGAGAAATCATTCGATTAGGCGGTGAAGTTCGTTTTGAGACTCGTGTTGACGAAATCAATGTTAGCGATCGTCAAGTCACCGGTGTCACGCTTAGAAATGGCGAAGTATTGCATTCTAAGCATGTCATTGCTGCAATTGGTCACAGTGCTCGCGATACGTTCCAAATGTTGCATGACAAAGGCGTGTATATGCAAGCGCAGTCATTTTCAATTGGTTTCCGTATTGAACACAAACAAGAGATGATCGATAAAGACCGCTTTGGCACTAACGCAGGCCACCCAATGTTAGGCGCTGCAGATTACAAGTTAGTGCATCATTGTAAAAGTGGTCGCAGTGTATACAGCTTTTGTATGTGTCCTGGTGGTGTGGTTGTGGCAGCAACGTCAGAAGAACACGCTGTTGTTACCAATGGTATGAGTCAATACTCGCGTAGCGAACGTAATGCCAACAGCGCCATTGTGGTGGGGATTAATCCAAGTGATTTTGATAACGATCCATTGCAAGGTATTGCACTGCAGCGTCAATTAGAGCGCAATGCCTATGTTATGGGTGGCAGCAATTACGATGCCCCTGCACAAATGGTCGGTGACTTTTTAGCGGCAGGTAGTGGTAAGCCGTTTGAAAACGTAGTGCCCTCTTATAAGCCTAATGTAAAAATGACCGATTTAAGCGATGCGTTACCACAATTCGCTATTGATGCAATCCGTGAAGCACTGCCGGCGTTCGGTAAGAAAATTCGTGGGTTTGATAGTAAAGATGCCATGTTAACCGGCGTTGAAACGCGTACCTCTTCACCAGTGCAAATAAAACGTGGTGCAGATTACCAGAGTATTAATACCAAAGGTTTGTACCCTGCAGGTGAAGGCGCTGGTTATGCTGGCGGGATTTTATCGGCGGGTATCGACGGCATCAGTATTGCTGAAGCCGTTGCATTAGACATGCTAAAAGAGCTGACAAACAGTTAATCTGGCCTTGGATAAAGAGAACAGCAAAGTCACATAGGGCTGTTCTTTTTATGACCACCGCAACAAGTGCGCATTGGTAAACCAAACATTGAAGCCATCATTCAAGCCTGAATAATACAACGAAATATACTGTGATAACATGGAGCCCCCCTCCAAACTCACTAACACTTTCCTTGCTGTCCACATAATAATCAATTCTCATCAACAACCATGACTTAAACTTTCTCAAGGGAGCTATCTCTAACAATGTTGAGGGACTTAGTTATTTTTATTTTCTTGTTAAAATGTAAGCTTTCTCATTAGCGGTGTTGCTAGTGCGAAACGGGTAAACAGTATTCAATCCTAATATAACGTTACTCATATTAGGATTCACCAATTTTTAGTGAGTTTGCCTTAGAATATCTTCCATAATGGCTATGGTGTTGTGGCTTAATAAATGTCACAAAGTCAATAAACGCGTCTATAGACCTCTTTTTTTTGATATCTTCCATTTAGCTTTTATTTTCTTTATCGGTTACTACGATCTCTTCACTTTCGGTATTTTTTTGATTAGATTCTTTGTCACTTTTACGCGAACTGAATAGGCTGAGAAATTTATCCCACCAGAGTCTTATAGTGGCAAACCCCATGACGACAGACGCTATAATAGCTTGAAAAATTATACTCCCAGTGCCTGGGTCCAAATAAGCGTAAGCGGGGGTACTTATCGTAGCCAATAAGGCTAAATAAATAATTTTTTTCCCTATCTGGTTGTGTTCCATTTTGAACTCTCCAGAGCTGCAAGTAAGTTAAATGGGGTTCTCACTGAATATAGTCAGACATTTACCATTGAGCAAATTGCAAATGAACTATAGTTGTGGGTATCAGATTATTTATCTTATTAAATAGTGAGTTACTTTTTATGGATGGTATAGAGGTACATAGCGCTTCGTTCCGAGATAACAGTGGTTTTATCTTCAGCAAGCAAGGTAGTTTGTATCGACAAGTTAACTCATCATATAAAGAGGAGTTTGATGCTTATGTTGACAGTGGCCTGCATCAAGCACTCGTCAATAAAGGGTATATCGTTGACCATGAAGAGGTGAACCTTGATGAGCATTGCAGGGATAACGTGCATAAAGTCATTAAACCTGTTCTGATCCCTTATCTTACCTACCCATATGAGTGGAGTTTTAGTCAGCTCCAGGATGCTGCTAAGTTGACCTTAAATATTCAATTATTAGCCTTAGATTTTGGTTTTACACTCAAAGATGCCAGTGCGTTTAACATTCAGTTTTACGAAGGTAGACCGATTCTTATCGACACTCTTTCATTTACCCAGTACAAGCAAGGGCCTTGGGCCGCATACCGTCAGTTTTGCCAACATTTTTTGGCGCCTTTGTTGTTGAAGAAATACTGTGATCATCGATTGGGCCGTATGGCTGAACTCTTCATCGACGGAATACCACTCGATTTGGCCAGCCGCTTACTGCCATTGTGCACTTGGTTTAGCTTCAATACTTTGTCACATATTCATCTGCATTCAAAAATGCAATCTCACTATAGCGCGAGTGGAGACGATGGTAGCCAGCGTATGGCGAAAGTGAATTCGAAAATGGACATCACCAAACTTGGGGCACTCATCACTAATTTGAAGTCTTATGTCGAAGGCTTGCGATGGTCATCGGCTAATACCGAATGGGGTGACTATTATGACCATACCAACTACTCCAAAACGTCAATGCAAGGTAAGCAGGACCTTATTGAAAGCTACCTTAAAAATCTCGGAAAAAAGGTATCCTTATTAGGCGACCTTGGTGCCAACAATGGGCATTTTAGCCGCCTGGCGAGTCAATATTCACACAGGGTTGTGTCGTTCGACTTTGATGAACTAGCAGTTGAACGGAATTATCTCAAGGCAAGGGCTGAAGGCGACACTAAACTACTGCCGGTGGTGTTAGATCTGTTTAACCCGTCCCCCTCGATTGGTTGGGGTAATGAGGAGCGAAGCTCGTTTGTGTACCGTGAAAAATTCGACGTAATTATCGCTTTAGCCTTGATACATCACCTAGCGATAAGCAATAACGTACCACTTAATAAAATTATTACCTTACTACACAACTTAGTCACTGATTGTTTGATTATCGAATTTGTCCCCAAGACTGACTCTCAGGTCGAGCATCTGCTATCAACCCGAGAGGACATTTTCCCAGACTATCATGAGCAAGGTTTTGAGCAAGCGTTGCAGGGCTACTTTACCGTCACGAGTAAAGACAAAGTGCCTGATTCAAATCGCATGCTGTATTGCCTTAAGCGAAATTAAAAATTAAGTTGACCTACATCGTAACCCATATCCTTGAGATGCGTGAATATCATGTCATACGCTAACTCTGGTTCAAGATCGGTTGCAGGACATGTGGCAGTTTTGGCGTGAACCCTTTCTTGGGAAAGTAAAATGTGGTTAATATTGTTAATATCCATAGAGTACAACATTCCACAATATGCCATAGACATAGTCCCCAGAGAGTAAAAAGGTGGCACTAAATTAGCTGAAACCTTCCACTCCCCCGCATTGATTAATTGCTGCTTAGAAGAATTCACGATAAATATTGGATAGACTTCTTTACTCCGTGATAACAGGCTATGGCCGTCCATCCACTCTGGCGGCGTGACACCTAGAAAAGATAAGACCGTTGGTGCTATATCCATTCTTTGCGATGCTTGTTTCACTGAACCGGTATGTTCTTGATTTGGGAAACGTATGATTAAGGGTAAAGTTTCATTTACTTTATGCCGTTTACCATGATCGCTGCTGAATATCAGCAAAGTATTATCCAGCTCACCCAGCTCATCTAACAGTTGGTATATTTCTCGGCTATAAGCATCCCATTGATAGATCGCATTGTCATAATGGTCAACCATCCAACGGTTAGGTTGTTCCTTCGTTTTGGTAAAAACAGGCTTCTCATAATCAAACTTTTTCCCATGTGGACCGAGTAAGTGAACGTTGGCGAAAAATGGTTTTGGAGCATGTAATATCTGATACTTTAATTGGTCCATACGATCAATATCTGATCTATGGTCTGGCACTTTTTCGCCTTGATTAACCAGTTTATGTGGATTAACCATAGACGTATAGCCACTTAAATGTGCCAAGCGTTGATAAAGCCGCTGCCAGTTGTCTTCGAAAAACTGAACCGAAGTAGGCCAACGTGAAAGAAAGAAATTTTTAACCACAGAGTCTCTATTATCCAGTAACCTATTATTAGCGTAATCAAACGCGTTACGCATTTTGAGATCTTCAGGATCAATATAATGCCTCAAGCTGATATCAATATTATAATAACCTAACCCTCTCAGTACCCTTGGAAAGTGCTGAAACATATCTTTCCCGGAAAAAGTATCTGGTCTAAAAATAACCTTGGTACGAGTTGGATATTTACCACTTAATAGCGAACCTACAGCACCCGTTGTTTTGGCTGAGTTAGTCCAATGATTCATATAGACAAGACTCTCATGAGCGATACTGTCCATGAAGGGTGTCGTTACCCGTTCATAACCATAAATGGACATATTCGTGCTATTTACGCCGTCGGCAGCAAAGAAGATAATATTGGGTAAATCATCCTTTATTGGAGGAAGGTGCACTTCATATTCTGTTGATAATGGTTGATGATAAGATACTGCTAGCGACACAGATGAGATACCTAGCAGTACTGCCATTAACGTAAATAGCGACCTTATATGTCGAGTGATTATTCCGCCATTGGAGTTTCCATTAGCGAGTTTACCAATAGCGTAAATTAAAAATAACGTAATAATAATCCAATAGTATCCCTGAGACGCTAATGTAGAGGCAGAATGAGAGGCGATACCAAACATGGTATAGGAGAAGTTTTCTAGCATTAAAAATGCTGTACAGGTCAGGATAACTGCTGGGGTAACATAGGGGAACTTGTCTATAATAACCTTAATAACTCCCTTTTTGATAGGTAATACAGCAGGTAATAAGCTCATAATGCTGACAGCGGGTAAAGCAATAAATATCATTGTCAAAGGAGCATTGAAGAGTAAGGCTAAGTTTTCAGGGACCGTCAAATAACTCAACATGGAGGGTCTAGAGAGGAAGAATAACCATTCCATTAAATAGTAAAAGTAACAACTCAATACAGTTAACACTAATAAGCTACCCAAGAGCCTGAAGTTGTTAGTGTGGCCTAGCATCATTTAATCCCTTAATGTGTAGTCTTAATTCATTGTTAATATAGAATCATCAATATTTTCTCTTCTTTAGTCTATATCCCCGTTCTCCTGAAACTGCAGGATTCAGTGGGCATTTAATGGGCTTTGATCAATGTCAGTTATTGCTCCTGCATAACTGACATTCACACCATCCTTGGTGCTTGCATTAATTGCCACTAATGGTCGCTCCCTTGGTAAAATCAATAACACAGAGTAAAGGCCATTAAAACCCATCAAAGAAGGCGTTGTGCAAGCCCACTTCGTTGTTGCATTAACTTAAAAGGAAATCACCATTTCTACGTTAATGCGCCTAGAATTGAATTGGCACAACACCTCTGAAACGAGCATTTTCAAGTAGAACGGGTATAAGTATAGTCGCGGATCAAAAAACAACTAAGACATCTATTGTTATTTCTATCTCGTAGTTTGCATCATTAAATGACTTAATTTTAAGAGTATTCATTCGCGTTAATGGAAAACCAATTCATCAAGTCAATATCTAACTAACGCCAAATATCGATTATTTATCCGATAAAAAGCCAACAAGCCATGCTGACGAGAAAATATAGCGAAGAGGGGGAGCTTATCCCCCCTTTTTTAGGACTACATTATGCAGAGACAACTCGCTCAATGGATGAGCTTTAATATCCAACCGCTGGCTAATACCGCTCAGTTCTATTGTTGACTCTGCAGTTGATGAGTTGCAAAGCTTATTATACGAGCTCAGATCTAATAGTTTTGCCCAACGGTACTATTTATATTAAAACCCACTAAGCAGCACTGTTCCTTAGCTGTTGCAGCTGCTTTTTAATGGTTCCAGGAGACTGAGTTGAACGGCAAAGCAGTTTATACATCGTCGGTATCACCACTAAAGTCACCAGCGTTGAGAATCCCATGCCGAAAAAGACCACCACTCCGACAGAGACTCGACTTTCAGCGCCTGCACCACTGGATAGCAATAACGGTAAAGCCCCCGCTAACGTGGTAAAGGCGGTCATCATGATAGGTCGTAGTCGTCGGCTAGCACCGTCGATAATAGCATCATCGAATGACACTCCTTTATCCCTTAATTGACCAATAAATTCGACAATAAGAATACCGTTTTTGGTTACCATACCAATTAGCATGATGATGCCAATCTGGCTGTAAATATTAATGCTTTCTCCCATTAACCAAATACCTAACACTGCACCAAATAATCCCGTCGGCACCGTCAACATCACCACGAAGGGATTAATAAAACTCTCAAACTGTGCTGCCATCACTAAATATGCGACTAGCAGTGCTAATACAAAGATAATAAAGGTACTGCTTTGATTGTCGATAAACTCTTTAGATTCACCTGCGTAACTAAAGCTAATATTTTGCGGCAATACCGTGATAGCAACTTGTTCAAGACTGCTTAACGCTTCTCCTAGCGTTGCCCCTTCGACTAAGTTAGCTCTGACGACAACGGATTTGCGCTTGCTGATGTGGGTCAGTTTTTGCGCCGAGGCGACTCGATTAACCTTGCAGAATGTATCTACCGACACGAGATCGCCCGAGGCGGTGCGCATAAAAATACTGGTTAAGTCACTGCTCGAGTTAAACTGCGCTTCATCACCTCGTACAAAAACATCGTACTCTTCACCGTTTTCTACATAGGTCGTTTCTGTCTTGCCACCTAACATTACATTAAGCGTATCAGACACTTCAGACACGCTGATTCCGAGTTCAGCAGCACGTCTGCGGTCAACTTTTACCACCATTTCGGGAGTTTTCTCTGAATAGTCGACTAAAGACCCCGTCATCAATGGACTTTCATCCATCTTAGATTGCATCACTTTAGCCCACTTATTAAGCTCGCTGTAATCGCTACCGCTAAGGGCTATTTGCACAGGCTCTTTTGAACCGCCTTTAAAGCCTGGAAGTTTAGGTCTAATTCTGACGTCTGGAATACCAGCCAGTTGCAGCTTCACTTTTTTCAAAATGGTTTGTGCATTTTCATCACGCAGATCCCAATCTTTCAATTGCAGAATGGCTAAACCATATTGGTCACCATTTTTACCGCCAGAGATCGGGGTTTGTATGCTTAAGGACTTCAGGCTGCCATTTTTCAACATCGCCATAAGCCGCGTTTCAACTTTTTGCATATTCTCTGACATACGCGAAAAACTGGTCCCTTCCGCGCCATTAACCTTAACCATTATGACGCCTCGATCTTCTTGTGGCATAAGCTGAGAAGAAAGCTGAGTCACGACAAAGTAACTGCCAGCTAAACAAGCGATGATAATCGCTGGCGCAACAAAACGGTACTTAAGGCTCAGTGTTAGCAGTTGTCGATAGCGAGTTTCGAGTGCACCGAGTAAGCGTTCAACGTAGGTATTAATGGCGTTGTGTTTTTGCTTTTTAGTGAGTAATTTGGCTCCGAGCACCGGGGTCAACGTCAATGCGATGAGCGTCGAGAACATCACCGAGACCGCTATCATCACCGAAAATTCGGTAAACAAACGCCCTATCATGCCGTCCATCATCGCGATGGGCAGAAACACCATCACCAGTACAAACGTGGTCGCCAGTACTGCAAAGCCCACTTCCCGAGTACCTTCAAAGGCTGCTAGCAGCGGTGGCTTCCCTCGTTGAATATGATGATAAATATTCTCAACCACCACAATCGCATCATCGACCACCAGCCCAATAGCCAAGATAAGTGCCAGCAAGGTTAACAGGTTGATGGTAAAGCCTAAGTAACTTGCGAAGATAAACGTTGCGATAAGGGAAACCGGTACTGTTACAGCGGGGATTAATGTTGCTCTTGCTTGACCAATAAAGAGATACAGCACCAAGATAACCAGAGCGCAGGTCATGAACAGGGTTTTATAGACCTCACTTATTGAGCGGTCGATAAAGACGGTGGCATCATAATCCACCACCACTTGCGTGCCTTTGGGCAGAAACTGTTGGATTTTATCCACTTCAGCATGAATGCGGCTAGAGAGATCGAGTGGATTTGCATCGGCCTGTGGAACAATCGCTAAACTGACACTGGAGACGCCATTACTCCTGTAACTTGAGTTTTCACTTTCAGCTTGTAGCTTAACCTCTGCCACTTGATTCAGATAAATGGCCACTCCCGTTGCCGATTTCCCAATCACTAAATACCTAAAATCCCTTTCGGCATCGTAGCGCCGCTCTGTGCGCACTGGCATAACAATCGAATTGTTTCTTATCTCGCCAGCGGGACTCTCTAAGTTTTCAGCCCGTAACGCGCTAAGAATATCGGTAGTCGTGACTTTATGGCCAGCCATTTTCTCAGAGTTAAGCTTTATAAACATGACTTTATATAAGCCACCAGCAACATCAACGGCACTTACGCCACTAATAATGTTGAATCTATCTTCAATGTTTTGGCTGACATAATCGGTAAGCTGAGTGCGATTCATCGCTGATGAACTCACATTAATATATAACGCTGGCTCCCCGGTGCCATCGTCTTTCGATACCGTTGGCTCATCGGCGTCATCGGGTAATGATCCTTTCGCTCTGGAAATAGCATCTCGAATGTCACTGACGCTGTCATTAATATTAGCACCCGTTTCAAATTCGACGGTGATGCTGGATGCACCATTTTTACTGACCGAAGTGATGTCTTTAACACCGCTAATCCCGGTTAACTGAGCCTCTATTTTAGCGGTCACTTGGCTTTCAATAATGACCGCTGATGCCCCTTTGTATTTAGTGCTTATCGTTGCTATGGGACTCACCATATTGGGCATTTCAGTGACTGGAAGCTTAAAAAAAGCCACTATGCCAAAGAGTGTTAATAAAATACTTAACACTATTGCGATAACAGGACGCTCTACACTGGTATCTGAAATCAACATTATTGGGCAGCCTCACGACTAAAAGCAGGCGCTTCTTTGACGACATCTTTATCACTAATATTCACCAGCCCCTCAATAACAATGCGTTGCCCAGATGCTAACCCTTCACTCACCACCACTTGCTCGGCTATCTGTTCCCCGAGTACTACTTCAGTTTGATGGGCTCGCCAGTTTTCATCGATAACATAGACAAATGTTTTCTCACCGGCATATTCAATTGCTTGCAAGGGCACAACGGTATAACTCGATGCTGGGAATTTAAGCTTCGCATGTGCCAACATGCCGGGTTTGAGTTTACGGTCCACATTGGTAATGCCGACGCGTATTTTTATATCAAGGCTTTGTGGTTGCACTCGAGAGTCAATGGCTGCTACTTTCCCTTCAAAAACATCTTCCCCCCAAGCACTGACTTTGGTGGTGATAGTTTGCCCTTTGGCCAGTTTTGAAATGTACTTTTCAGGAATATTCAAATCAAGCTGCATTAACGCGGTATTGTCCAACGTCATAACCGGGGTATCTTTGATGAGCCTTTGCCCTTGAGTAATATTAACCAAACCCAAAACCCCTGATATTGGCGCCAATATACGATGATAATCGTAATTCACTTTTGCGGCATTCATCCTTGCTTGAGCAATATCAACGCTTACCTGCTGACTTTCTCTAATCGTGGCACTAACACCGCCTTTTGCACCAAGTTGTTTAAACTCTTTTAGCTTACGGTTTTCATCTTTAAGATAAGCCTGCGCCTCTTCTAATTCGGCTTTAGCTTGACGATCAATCAATGTAAATAGCAGGTCTCCTTTTTGTACTTGCTGGCTATCGGTCACCTTTATCTCGGCAACACGGCCATCAACCTCTGAAGCGATAATCACTGACTCTTTTGCCACCAGCGTGCCCACAAGTTTTATAGGTGTACTCATACTTTGAACTTCGACCAACGCGCTCGATACAAATATTGATTTATCTTTAGCCTTATCGACTTTGGCGCTATCACAACCTACAGCGAGCATTAACAATATTAAGGTTAACGATGCTTTTTTCATAAAATTTAAATCCATGATAATGATGTTTTAAATGACCCGTCAGCAAAGGTCGACGCGAAAGTCTAAATAAGGTTTGTATTCATGTCTTGGCGTTTTACACTTCATTACACTCCTTTGTAATTCTTTTAGAATAGCTGACGTTTATTTTTTAGTCTTTTTCACTAGGTAAACACAATAACCTCAATGTTCGATGGGCGGTTAAAAAGCAAGATTAAAACGTTCAAACTGATAATTTCAACCCACTGATTCACCACTGGATCTCACCGAAAAATGCGCTTCAGCCGCGTTAACAGTCCGGCCATATCGCCGTGGATAGAGAGCCTTGAACTCGCTCAACCCGCTCACCTAGCAACATTCACGACGATTAAGTGTTAACTAGTTAACAATAATGAACATTCATTACATGCAACTCTTCTTATTTACACCCTTTGGGCAGAAGAATTAGCCAACACTATCAATAAGTTACATTAGTAAAGATAATTATAATCATCAGAACCTATATTCTGGTGAACTTTAGTTATCTATAAATTAGTCGACCCATGCTGGAAAATATTAGCCGTAACTTTATCTTGATTCTATTTGAGTAGATGCCAGCACTCATAAGCAGGCGGTACCCAAATAGATGCAGCATATAATTGGTAATATAGTGGGATTGATTAAATGTCTAAAAAAATAAGAAAATATAATGTACTTGCGGCTATCGTCGCCGCAGTCATTTTAGTGGGTTGTAATGATGGTAATGATGGTGCGCCAGGAGAAGATGGGCCACCCAGTAGTGGTAATACCGTATCTACTGCAGCAAGTTTAACCGTGACTATGTCACAACCAACCTTCGAAGCAGATAAACTGACTTTCACTTTTACAGCTGAAGACCAAAACGGCAGAGCATTGGTTGGCATAACTGATGTCCGCACCACCCTCGCTAAACTCATTCCAGATGAAGACGGTTACACAACAGACTGGAGCAGCTATCTGCGCAAGGCTACCGATATTGATAGTGCACAGTATCCTGATGTGAGTAATGTCAGCTTACCAACAGCTGACAAGGGTGAATTGATAGACAAAATGGATGGTAGTTATCAATACACGTTCGCAGCCGATGTATTGAGCACAACCGACCCAATATCTGGTGAAGCTATAGCGTGGCAAGAAGCGCTGACTCATCGAATCGGTTTAGAAGTTCGAAAGTCTGACAATTATCCAGTGGCTAACACTACATTTGACTGGGTACCAGCAGGTGGAGACATCAGTGAGTCTCGCCAGATTGTGGCCATTGAAAGCTGTAATAGCTGCCACACTGAGCTTGCATTCCACGGTGGTAATAGAATTGATACCGACAACTGCGTGACTTGTCACAACCCAGACGCGAACGACCCTATCAGCGGTGAAAGTTTAGATTTAAAAGTCATGGCGCATAAAATACACCAAGGTATTGATCTGCCGACGCTAGCTGAAGTGGGTAACAAGTACAGCCTATTTACTCGCAACGGCGACAAAGAAACCATTTTTGCAGAAAACGATGGTCTCTGGGTGTTAAATAACAAAGGGACTATTGACGGTATTAACTACCCACAAGACATCCGTAACTGTACAGGCTGCCATGCAGATGATGCTGATTTAGTGTCGAACCCTGATCTTCAAGGTGTCATTACCTCTGAAGGCGGTAACTGGAAGAGTATTCCTACCGTTGCAACCTGTTCATCTTGCCACGATAACATTGCCTTTAATGAAGCGATGTTAACGGCTAAGCCAAACAGCGAAAAACACATCATGTTCCCAGCTGAAAATGACACTTGTTTATCTTGTCATGGTGAAGGCGCTGGGATGTCTGTTGAGAATGTTCATACGTTAGCAGCGCTAGGTAAGAAAGCAGCGGGTATTGATTATGGGGTGAAGTTTGAAGTCACCCATCTAACCGCAAGTAGCGCAACCGCCTACGATGTGCATGTTCGCGTCACTAAAGACGGCAATGGTATTTCGCTAACGGATGAGTTCCTGCAGTATAAAAATAGCGTTCGTCTGCTACTAAACTGGGACAACGGCGCTGGTTTTGAAACTCATGTTGCGAAGAACACGCCCAACTCTTTTGAATTAGATAAAAACCCACTTTGCCAAGCAGGCGCAACGACTGGCGACATTATTTGCCAGTGGGATACTGCACTAGACTCGAATATTAACCAGGGTGAAGCACTCACTAGCGGCGATATTCTCACGACGTTCATCTCTTCTGGAGTGTGTGTCGATAGTCGTAATGAATTGGTCAACTGTGAAGACAATAGAGCACTAGAGAAAATCTCAACACCTTCGACGGTGATCAATAATTTCTTTGATGCCGCAACATTAACTTATAATCCTGATTTTGAAGTTAAATTTGGTGCTAACTTTAACAAGTGTGATTCGTGCCATGAACAAGTTATTCAGCATGACAGCCGTCGTTCAGATGACCCGTCGCAATGTAAAGCTTGCCATAACTCAAATCGATTCACTCGTTCACCAGCAGATTCTCCACGGACTGGTGGTTCTAGTGATTTGAAGTTTGAAGTACACAAAATCCACTCAAACTTTCGCTTTGTTAATGCCGAGAATGACTTTGATATGGTAGGACGTAACGAGTTCTACTCTGCACCTATCAGCGATTGTGCTCAGTGCCATGATGATAATCAAATTGATTTACCTTTGACACAAAACAGCAGAGCTTCAATCACACGAGCACCAACAACCTCACTCAGTGACGGTAACAACCTAGTGCGCGACGGTGCGGTATACACCAGCCCTATCGCTCTTGTATGTACCTCTTGTCATCTAAGTGTCGGTCCAGGACTTATCGGTTCAGACGGTAAAGTGGTACTCGATGCCGATGGTACCACTCTGCTAACGCGAGATTTGAGCAGCAATGGCCCTGGTTATGATAATGGCGAGTTTCCACAAGTCCCGGTCACGATTACCGCGGCAGAGCAAAGCATGCTGAACCACATGATCTTATCTGGCGGCGCAGTATTTGGAGCAACGTCAGCAGCGCAAGCTACTGGCACTGAGTCTTGCTCAACCTGTCACTCTATCGGTAGCGCATCAGGCGTTGATAAAGTGCACGGCCAAATACACTAATGATCATCTAATCGTTAGCGAACTAAGGCTGTAAAAATAAAGTCAGTATCAAATGTTCCTGTTGAAAGTACTGACTGATACAAAAAAGGCGAGCACTGTCATTAGTGCTCGCCTTTTCTTATCAGCTTTGTTCTCACTCTAACGCTCAAGAACAAGCCCACTATTCTTACTTCTAAATACCAAGTGTCCAGCTTTTAAATCGTTGCTAAAACCCTAGTTAGCCAGAATATACTCAGTCGCGTCGACCAGTTTGCGATCATTGGGATCGGATATATTGGTCTTCCATACCACTTCGCCTAAGCGATTGATAAAGAAGGTTGTGGGCGTACCCGCCACCGCGTAATCAGCAGCGGCTTTTTCACCATCAACCAGTGTAGGAATTTGAATACCACGGGCCAATAGCATCTCGGCAGGTTTGGCGCCATCGTCTTCGTTAAAGCTAATGGCTAACACTTGCAGATCGCTCTGTTGATTGTTTTGCCTGATCTTCTCAAGTCCCGGTTGCAGCTTTTTGCAGTAAGGACACCAAGTCGCCCAAAAATGCAGGATTAGTGGTTTGCCTTTATAATCGGCTAACGAATGTAGCTGGCCGCTGGCATCTTTAAGCGAAAAATCGGCTGCCATCGGCTTTACTTCTTCCGCTAGAACCGCTGCAGATAATACAAAGCCTGCCAACACCATACTGACCAACAGCACGCTAATATTGACAAGCTGGCTGAATCGCTGCGCTACGTTTTTAGTGATTAAATGCATATAACCCTCTTTAGCCCCTGCGTTAAAAAATCACGTTAAATCCTACTTTTCCAATATGCCATGTTAGACGCGACTCTGCTGATGGCTTTCAGTCAGCTTATACATAGACCGAGCCACTGCTGTTAATCATTCAAGCTAACGTCTTTTAAATACAATTTGTGATGAAAATCACTACAGTGTAGTAACAACGTTGAAATTTATGGTGGTTTGTCAGTGTCTTTGTCTAAAGTTAACTTAAGACCATTGGCTGGAATGAATAAATGAAAGTATCTATCTCGGGCACTGAGACCATTAGTATTTTTCAACTCACTGCAGTGTTTAGTATGTTGTTTGCGTTGGTTGGTTTTAGCTATAACGTTTGGCGCATGGAAATTACTGAATACAATAACAACGTGCGCTCAGCCAGCTTCGAGCTGTTACTGCAGCTTTCAGAACTTGAATCTATCATTTACGCCGCCCATTATGACCAAGATATCATTCAAGGTAGTCCGCGAAAAGGCTGGGTAAAAGTCAATTTAATTGCCGATCTGAGTGTTGTTACTGAACCTGAAATTCAAGCGGCAACAGAAAGGTTAAAAGCCAATTGGCAACTCAACTGGGAGAGTGTCGCCAGCGATGAAAACAGCGCTATGCAGGTCGTCGAAAAAATTGATGATACCCGCCTCCAAGTGCGCCAATTACTGAGCACGTTAGAATGATATTAAGTACACCGCTATACTAATAAGCCTATTCGCAGACACCCCATTAAATACAGCCAGTAATTAGCTTGGAATCAGTTACTGGAAAACTCTGACGTAAGCCACACACGCGAGAGGCGCTGTCTCTGTGAATGCATAAAGCCACTTTTACCGATGAGGTATTTGCTACAACCCCTTGTGGCTTAATGGCTCTGAACACTCATTCGAATTCATTCGCTAATTGATATTTTGCAGGCTCAGTAAAGCGGGAACTTCGGCTAGAAATGCATTAACGGACTCTCTTTCACTCCGGCTGTCATAAATCGCGTAAATATCAGCTAAAATCATCTCTTTCAACGGAATAAAGCACACATTGTGCCATTGATGTTGACGATAACTTTGAGGAACAATCGACACCATAGTACTCGTCGCCACCACTGCCATTAACGTCGTAGGTTCAATGACCTCCTGAGTCACCTTAGGGTAAAACCCACTGTCAACAAGGCGCTCAATAATCATATCGGTGGATGCAGAGTTAGTACGATTCATAAACACAAACTCTTCATTAATTAGATCATCCATACTGAGACTTTGGTTCATTTTCAATGGATGCTCATCAGAGACCAAAACACACATTGGTTCTGCGTATAACAGCCTTTCACTCAACGGATAAATGTTACGGGTATCAGCAAATCGGGCCAATCCAATATCGATACGATGCTTTATTAGCGCTTGCTTCTGCTTCTCCGGTGATAACTCAATAAAATTAAAGGTATATTGCGGATAACTCTTTTTGAACTCTCTTAGAACAGTGCCGAAACCAGCCCAGAATATCGAGCTCATTAACCCTATATTAATCGTGTTATCTAACGCTCGTCCCGCCTTTGCCACCTTGTTTATCGAATCACCAAACAGTTCGAATAACAGTCCGCATTCCTGTTTCAGCAATAAACCCACATCCGTGAGCTGAACATGGCGGGTTGTACGCTCAAACAAGGTCACATCAAGCACAGACTCTAACTCTTTAATTTGAGCACTCAAGGGCGATTTTGAAATATTAAGCTGTGCTGCCGCTTGTCCAAAATGCATACATTGAGACACCGCATAAAAATAGCGGAGCATTTTTAATGTTATACGCCCACTTAATACATTTTCATTAATGTTCATTATCCACACCTCAATGTTTGACCGCTTAGATTATACGCAAAATCAGGATAATAGCGCTGAATTTAGTGATTAATTCAGAATAAAGCTTGGGGTAAATTACCCCTAAGATCATTAATCAGCAAGGAACAAACCATGAAGATAGATCCAGTAGATAATGCACTCGCCACCATTTCAGCCCTTAAACCAAATTTCAGTCCCAAGGCTGCATTCATATTAGGCTCCGGCTTGGGGAGCTTTGCCGACGAACTGGAAGACAGAGTCTGTATTGCCTATGAAGATCTTGATGGTTTCCCTGTCAGCACTGTCGAAGGTCACTCTGGCGAGTTAGTTTTAGGGCGAATGAATGGTATAGACGTTGTTTGCATGAAAGGCCGCGGCCATTACTACGAACACCAAAGTATGAAAGTCATGACAAATCCGGTGCGTACTTTTAAACGTTTAGGCTGTGAATTGCTAATCGTGACGAATGCCGCAGGGTCTTTACGCCCCGACACTATCGACGTCGGCTCCCTCGTTATTTTCAATGACCACATCAATACCATGCCAGGCACCCCTATGACGGGACGTAATGATGATGCCTATGGTCCACGCTTTTTTAGCTTAGCGAATGCTTATGACAAATCCTTACGACTGGAAGCATTGGCGGTAGCAAAAAGAGAGGGTATTAATGCCACTGAAGGAGTATTTGTCTCTTACAGTGGACCAAATTTCGAAACCGCTGCCGAAATACGCATGATGCAGATCATTGGCGGAGACGTCGTCGGAATGTCTGTGGTACCTGAGGTTATATCTGCAGCTCACTGTAGCCTTCCCGTATTGGCTATCTGTGCAATCACTAATATGGCTGAAGGACTTGGCGATGTAGCTCTATCCCATGAACAAACACTTAAGTGTGCTAAGTTAGCGCAGGATGACTTTATCAATCTCATCAAAGCATTTATGGAAAATCATTTTTGATGTTATACCAATAGCGATAATTAAGTGATCTAATCAGCGCTTTTTTGGCCATTGAATTCAAGGTAACTGAATAAGGGGATTAAGCTCCCTTATTCAGTTATTAACGCTGAAGTAAGTCACTAACAATGCGCCTTAAGATGCGTTTGAGTACATCCTCTTTTCATCCGCTCACAATACACTTCAATATCGTCAGGTACCCTGCCATCTGAGCCGTTTGGCCGTTTTGTTACAGCATGAGTTATGTTAATAACACTTTTATTTTAAATCCTTTGGCTTGAACTTCGTCGGTATAACCGAAGCTGATCCTCCCCCCTTGTTTCTCAACAATACTATTAACGATAGATAAGCCAAGCCCTGAGCCTATATTGGTATTTTGACTATCCTGAACTCGATAAAATGGCGAAAGAAGCTTGTCATGATGCTCAGGAGTGACACCAATACCACTATCACTGACGGTTATTTGTGTTTGACCCGACTGTTGGCTTATTTGAATATCAATTACGCCATCTTCAGGAGAATAGCGAATGGCATTATCGAGTAGATTTTTGAATAAAGTGTATAGATCTAATTTATCGAGTGGGCAGTCGATGTTTAGATCCCCTTCTATACCCAAGTCTAGATTTTTTTCATCGACTATAGGGTAAAGATCTTCGATAACACTCTTCAGCACCGCTTCAATATTAGCGGTCTGATGTTCGACAATATGACTGCCTTGAACTCTAGCAAGTGTTAGCAGCTGCTCTAGTAGCTTGCGACTACGCGCAATACCTAACCTGAGTGCTTTGACACGTTGCAGCTCTTTTACGGGAAGGTTCTCATCTCCGATACATTCAGCTTGGAGTGATAATGCGGTTAGCGGTGAGCGTAACTCATGGGCCGCATTCGCAATGAATATTTCTTGCTCTTCTATCGAAGATTTCAACCGGCCAATGAGGTGATTAATTTCAGATACGAAAGGGGTAATCTCCGTGGGCAGATCCTCAAGTGAAATAGGTTTAATATTGTGTCGGTAGCTAGACTCTACCGCTTTCGCCGCTAACTGAATGGGTTTAAGTCGGCTATGCAGTATTAGGTTCATGATTAAAATTAATAAAGGAATGACAGCAATAAAGGGTAACAAGGTGGCTCTAGCCATCTCCCATGCGAGCTCATCTCGCTCCGATGTTTTTTGAAGAACCAGTAGTTGCTGCCTTTCAAGCGATGAGCTAATTAGCACTCGATAGTCATTTTCAGCGAGTGTTAGATTATACAAACCGTCATTGAGTTGCTTAGAAACATCTTTAAAAGGCAGTGTAAGCGCTTGGGTTTGATGCATATCTCGTATCGCAACAAGGATCTCAGGCATGCCCTTTTCACTCTTTGTTTTGATGATGGTGTTGGGTTTAGGTTTATGCTCGGCATCAAATAGCTTTGATACTTGTTTTAATGTTGCATCTTGCCACTCAATAGCTTCTTGATAAGTATTAAAAAAAGTATAGCCCGCAATGCCCGCAGCCGCTGTAATAAGGCTCACTGTCAGCCATAGGGAAAGTTGATATTTTAAAGAACCTATCGCCATTATTTTAAGACCATCCATCCTACACCACGAATATTTTTAATCGTTATCGCACCTAATTTTTTACGCAGTGAATGAATTAAATATTCAATCGCGTTACTCTCAACTTCATTGCCCCAACCATAAATTTTCTCCTCTAGATCAGCTTTAGATAAAATAGCGCCAGGTCTCATCAATAATGCTCTAAGTAGGGAAAACTCTCGATTAGATAAAAGAATACTAGTGGATTGCAGATCCATTTTGTCTGCGTACGTCTGCGTAAAACTCACCTCATTAGTGGCAGGATTAAGTATAAGCTGGCTACTTTCTAAGGTCGGTACTGAATTGCCACTTCGACGTCGAATAACCGCTCTCATCCTTGCTAACAGTTCACTCATGTCAAAAGGTTTAATCACGTAATCATCAGCCCCAGAGTCGAGCCCGTCAATACGACTTTTTAAGGTGTCTCTCGCGGTGATGACGATCACTGCGAGGTTATATTTTTCGCGGATCTTAGCCAGAACAACTAAACCATCGAGGCCGGGCAAGCCAAGGTCTAGCAACACACAGTCATAATTATGTGTTGCTAGGCTATCTAATGCACTTTGCCCATTGTTTACCCAGTCTATAGCATAACTCGCATCGATTAGTGATTGCTGCATCGCTTCACCAATCATAATATCGTCTTCAACAAGTAAGATCCGCACTGCTTTACCTTCTTATATTTTCTTCGGTGATTTAGATAACTTATAAGACTTAGATGACAATGCTCGATAGGTTATCGGCATAATAATTATCGCTAACGGGATCTGCACTAATAAGCCTGAAATAATAGCAATCGCTAAAGGTTGCTGCATTGCAGAGCCTTGTCCTATCGCTAAGGCGAGTGGCATAAGGGCCAAAATAGTTGCCAGAGTCGTCATTGAAATAGGTCTAAGTCTATTACTACCCGCTTGAATAATAGCTTGATCAGAGCCGACACCATTCGCTATTAATTCTTTATATTCAGAGAAGTAGAATATAGAGATCTCCGTAACAATACCCGCAATCATCGTCATGCCCATCATTGCAGTAATGTTTAGCTCAGTATTGGTTACCCATAGGCCAATAAATACAGCCGAGATGGACAACAACGGAGTAAGAATAATGGCAACCGCCGCAGAAAATGTTTCATACATATAAAGAAGCAGTATAAATATTAAGGCTATAGCGGCAACAAAAACGGCGATTAAGCCTTTAAATGCAATTTGCTGTTGCTGATATAACCCCCCTAACTCAAAATAAACATCTTTTGGCAGTAACGGGGAATTATTGAGTAACAGCTTAATTTCTGCAACCGTTGACCCCATATCTCTGCCATCAATACGACCCGTTACTGCCACCATATTCTTTAGATTATCGCGTACGATCTGAGGCTGTCCAGACTCTATCACTACATTAGCAATTTGCTTGAGCTGCAATCGATGGCCGTCAGGGGCGGTTAACCAAAACTGCTCCAAGCTGAGAATATTAGTTCTATCTCCTTCTGGCACCCAAACTCTCACATCGACAAGTTTAATGCCTTGCTGGATGGTGGTTACGACTTGTCCATTAAACCAAGAATCCAATTGGCTGGTAACCTCTGCCGGTGTTAACCCCTGTAATATGGCCTTATCTCGATTAACAATCACATTGACGGCATTACCCGCAAGTACAATACCATCTTTAACATCGACCACTCCTGAGATATTGCTGATGGCATCTGCAACTTTAGGTGCTAAAGCCATTAATTCTTCAGGTTTATTACCATACAATTTAATTTCAATCGGTTGAGGAACCGCGGTTAAATCACCAATAACGTCTTCCATTAACAGCGCCATCTCGATCTCTAGCCCCGGCACTTGATCATCAATCTGATGACGGATCTCACTCATAATCTGATCGATAGGCGGTCTTGGGAAAGGCGTTAACCTGACAAAGAAATCACCTTCATTTGCTTCAACTAAACCGCCACTGAGTGCTAATCCTGTTCGTCTAGAGTATGTTTCTACCGCTGGATTTTTTTGCAAGATATCTTCAACTTGCAATAACAAACGATTAGATTCCGTTAATGAGGTTCCCGGTGCAGAGACATAGTCGAGTACAAAGCCCCCTTCATCCATTGCAGGCATAAATCCAGTGCCTACATTTTGATAACTCAGAAAGCCGCAGAAAAGCAAAGGAACTAAACCGAGGCTAATTAACCAAGGTCGCTTTATCAAACGGGACATTAGTTGACGATATGCTTGCTGGATCCGAGCAAAAATAGGCCCTATATCTTCTTTATCAACATCTTTATCCGTAAGAAAATACTCTGCTAGTAGTGGCACTATTAACCAAGTGAATAAAAATGATATCAGTAGACTACTTGCCATTGTCAGTGACAGTGCTTTAAAGAAAGAGCCGGTAACACCGCTAAGAAAAGCTAAAGGAATAAAAATAACAATGGTCGCCGAAGATGAGCCCACCAATGGTTTGGTAAACTCAACGGCTGCTTTTTGAATGTTTTCTAGTTTGTTGGTGCCTGGTTTAGCATCTCTGAGTCGTCGAATAATATGCTCAATCATCACGATAGCATCATCGACAATTAATCCTACAGCCGCCGCCATACCGCCTAATGTCATGATGTTAAAGCTCATACCAAACAACCATAGCAATAGCACCGTACTGGCCAGAACGGCAGGCACGATAATCATAGCAATAAGGGTTATTTTGATGCTTCGAAGAAATATCAGCAGTACCAGTCCAGCCAACAGTACGCCAATGATAATAGCATCGCGAACACTGGTGGCTGATTCCGTGACCAACTGACTTTGATCATACCAATTGGCAATTTTTAAACTGCTTGCATTCGTCGCCGAAAAATCTGCCAACTTTTGATTAATATCTTTCGTTATCTGAACAGAATTACCCTGAGGTTGTTGGTAAACCTGCACTAATACGGCTTCATGACCATCCGCATTCACTTTAATCCACTGTGGTGCAGTCGCTAAACTGACTTTAGCGACATCCTTTAGATAAATATTTCCCGTAGTTTGACTCTTAACAACAATATTATTGATCGCTTGCTCGCCCTTTAAGCGGGAGTCCGACATCAGTAAATACAGCTTATAGTGGTCTTCTAAACGTCCTATCGCTTGTAAAGTATTATTAGTGGATACAGCTTGAGCAATATCATTAAAGTTAAGTTGGTAAGCGGCTAATTTATCGGGATTAACATCGATATGGTATTCCGATTCCTGGCCACCTAATACGCCGATTTTAGCAATACCGGAAACGGAGCTCAGCAGAGGAACTAACTGTAAGTCAGCGATATCTTTAAGCTGTACTAAAGATAGTGAGTCAGACGTTAAACTGTAGGCCGCGATAGGAAAAACAGTCGGGTCCATACGCCTAACACTAAATTTAACCCCTGCAGGCAGCGTGGCAAGACTTTGGTTAAGGGCTGCATCTACCTGTAAAAGAGCAGATACCATATCCTGCCCCCATTCGAAATTAACCGAAACCTCAGCACTGCCTCGACTCGAGGTAGAGCGTAAATTCACCACGCCTGGCACGGCTCTAATCGCTTGTTCTATAGGACGCGTGACCGCAATAGACATTTTGTCAGCGGGCTGATCGCCGGCATCAATCGCCACCACAATCCGCGGGAATACCACATGAGGAAATAATGACACGGGTGATATAAACGAAGTTGCAAGACCGGCTAATGTTAGAAATGACACAAAAAATAAAATCGAACGCTTATGTGAAGCTGCCCATGATGCTGCCGTCATTACAGAGCCCCTCTTAATGCCATACCATCGGTTAATACGTAATTTCCGGTACTAACAACGTTATCCCCGACGGTTAAATCCCCAATAACTTCGGTTAGTTTTTCCTGCTCAACTCCAACCTCCACCCCTATTTTAACCGCAATATTATTGACGTTTTTGAACACATAAGCTTTACCATTTGTCGTTAACACCGCACTTCTAGGCACAACTAAGCCGACATGGGTCTCAGCTCTAATGCTTGCTTTAACGTTCTCTCCCAATACAAATAAATGAGATTGTTCTTCTGGTATGTGACTAAATATATCTACTAGGTGAGTGTTTACGTTTAGCATCGAGTTAATATTACTTATCTCACTATCGGATTCACTCTTACTATCAAAAACGGCTGTGATGGTCACAGGTAACTTAACCGTCAGTTGATTAACCTGTTTAGGTTCAATACCCAGTTGGGCAATTAATCGATTATTCGCAGCGATGAGTACTGCATTGGTATTTATTGAGACTCTTTGTCCTTGAGAAACACTGAGCTGTGTTATCACCCCATCGACTGGTGCTCTTAGTATTTCTAATGATTTATCAACGTTTTTTTGTTTCAAAGCGTTCAGTGACGCCTTAGCATCGTTAAGGTTACTGTAGGCCGAATCAAGGTTTCCCTGAGTGACCAGTTGAGACTTTAATAATCTTTGGCTACGGGCTAATTGCTTTTTAGCCAATTCAACTGCACTTTGAGCCTGAATATATTGCATTCTCGCTTCCGGTGCCGTAATCAACTCAATCAGTTTCTGTCCTTTTTGAACCCGCTGCCCACTGCGGACCCAAACTTGATTGACTTGTCCCGCATGAGATAAAGACATGTTTATCAGATAAGCGGGATCAGGAATAAGCAAACCATAAGCGGTGATCACCTCACTGATACTCTGCTCAGCAACCGGAGTGGTGATCACGGCTGCCGAAGTTTGCGCATAACTTGACGTAGCACAGAGCAGAAGTGCGGCTGCCATCGCTAATCGACAGGTAAAAGATGACCAAGGAGAAAGTAACGTCATTATATTGATTCCATTGATTTTTGAGGTGTTGAATAAGTCACTTCTGCCGGTATCGCCAGTAATGCATTAAGTGAGATGCTGGTATTCCAGATGCTTTGTTTTAATCTCAGTTGTTCAAGCTGTTTATTGAGTAAACTGGTTTCTATTGTGAGCATGGTCAAAGAGCTGATTTCGCCATTTTTTAACGCTTTTTGTGCTTGAGTAACCATGTCTTGTAATGGGGGAATGTGCTGATCCAGATACTGCTGTTCTTCTGCCAGTAAGCTTTGCAATGCTAATAATTGTTCGACTTGATTACGTGATTGAGTCATGCGCTCATTAAACTCCATTCTTAACTGCTCTCGAGTCGCTTCTTCTATCGCGATATTGCCTTTGTTAGCATTAAATAACGGCAAGCTCAGCCCAACGCCGATACCATTAGTGACTAAACCACCGGTATCTTTTGCGTGAGTGATCCCCGCTGTCAGTGCTGGGAATTGCTTTAAAATAGCTTGGTGATAACGACTTTCTTGTGCTTGATATCCTGCAGATAAGGCGAGAAGATCGGGGCGATTACCAGCTAAGTTTGTGAGCAGTGAATCTGCAACATTTTTAGGCACGACTTTCAAGCTAGGTAAATCACTAATGTTAAGCGTGGTACTCGAGTCGATACCCATTTCTAGACAGAAATCATGGTGAGTTTGACTGTGTTTCTGCGCGAGTTGGCTCAACTGTACATTGATGTCGAGTAACGCCGTTAGATCCGGCCCATAGGTTTCTAAAGTAAGATTACCCGCTGCTAATTCATGCTGAGACTGATTAAATCGTACTTGATACAAGTCGTGTATTTTATTTAATAGGGCAAGTTGTTGCAGCTCCAATTTATATTGGATGGTTAAGGTTTGAACGCGTTGCACAACTTGCCACTCTGCCCACAGTAGATTGAGTTTATTTTGTGTCATGAAGTACTTTTCTGCATCTAATGCACTTGTGCGAGTAAATAACCAGGTAGTATCAAAATTGAGACCTGCAGACCACGCATTGACAGCGGTACTGCTATTGGGCTTATCTAAACTCATTGATAATTGTGGATCAGGTAATAGTCCAGCGGAAAAAACCTGTGCTTGCGATACCTTTAACTGCGCTCGCTTTATTTCAAGAATTGGATTCGCGTATATCGCAAGGGTGGCTATTTCGGTAAGGTTCAAACCATCATCGATTGAAACTGCACCAGCTGGAGCCAATGAAACAAGTTCATTAATATTTAAGGGTTGCTTAGGGGATAAATTGAGCGGCTTTGCTTGATAAGTTGCACAGCCAGATATTGTAAAAATTAGAGTACAGAAGAACAGTGTTCTAAAAGGGGACAATGGTTGCTTCATTACGAATGCTCGCGTGTCGGATGCCGTTAAAGTGCAGAATAGAGCGGCAATCTTAGGAGAAACTTAGCAAGCTAAATAATTTATTAGAAATTGATGATGCCACCCTCGAAGCGTGGCAGTTATTGAGTGCGTTAGAATGAGCACTTCGGCGTAAAAAGCAGTGTAATGTGATACTGAAATACGATGTTATCGCGCCGCTTTCACGCTGCTTTTGCAGTGCCGAGCACATTGAGTAGCGCTCTTTATTGATACAATAACCGACTAACATTAAACACGACGCTGATTAAACTGCACTCCCATTAAATAGCACTTAATGATGGGCAGTGTTGCCCTTACATCAACCTGTAACCCTCGCGAGTGCAGGCAGATATAAGCTCAGAGATGTGTAAAAGTAGCAAAGGAAATAAATGACTCTAATACGTTCTATTGGCCAGCAATGGAGTAAATCAATTCTAGCGCATCGCTTAGGGTTAACATTGCAACATAATGAGGTTGTACAACAACTTTTTGGTGGTGCTACGTCACTCACCACTGTGACCAACACGATTGCGGCATTGACCTTTTCTGAGGGAGCGCCGCTATGGTTACCAGCGCTTGAAAGTGGTGATGACACGCCACTGACAGATTCGGTCACACTCAACTGTTTATTCGCTGCTTGTCGTTTGTTGTTTATTAAAGAGCTTGAGCAAGGCGAACTAAATCAGTCAGAACACTTGGTACTCGCCATAGGATTCCAATGGAGCCAATCGTTAATCAACAAAGATACTGATGCGACATTAACCGCTGACAGCAAACAGCTGTGCAACTTACTGCAAACCATTCATCGCCAGTTAGAGCAAGTGCGTACAGATAAACGTGTATCTAACCGCAACATGGGCAGTTAAGTTGTGATCTGCCCCCTCCGGTTTTAATCCATAAAAAAGCCCGCAACTTATTCAGCTGCGGGCTTTATTTTTGTCTTGATCAATTTAACGATAAAGGCGTGTCTCTTTTGGCAGCAGTTGAAAATCTTGCTGCATCTGCAGTAAGAAGTCATTCCCGAGCAGTGCAATACCACGATAAAAATCAGTATTTGCATCCGCCAAAGCCAACTCAAAACAACGATAAGCCCAAGGTAGAAAATGCTGTTGTAGCAAGACTTGGGTAAAGCGTATTAAGGCTTGGTTATCGGCTTCAAGCTCAAGACGACCAAAGGTTTGATCCAGTACGGCAAAGAACAACCCAATATGATCAACTGGTTGTGGGTAATCCACCGCAACCTCAACGCCATGTGCGCGATAGAAATCCATAAGCGCCGTGGTCGAACGATCATTGAGTAACTGCGCTTCACTGAGATATACCGAACCTTGCGGTACGGCTTTAGGCTCACCAGGACCAAAAAATAGCCGTCCATAATCAAGCTTAAGCTCAATCAACTGTTCGCTATGGTCATCACTTTGCCACTGTTGTAAAAACGTAGTCAGAGCCTCGCGACCTTGGCTATTTTGCTTATTGTTAGCAAATACTGGCCAGCTACCTGCTACATCACAATCCTTTAGCCCCTGCACTAGCTCGGCTTCTGGATAACGAATAAGGCAGTGGTGCAAAATGCGCGCTAGGCCTTGGTACTCGATAAAATCAACCGTGTTGATAGACGCTGTATTTGAAGACATGGTTCACCTTTAAAACTAAACGCCCATATTGGCCGTCGCTTTGATTTCACTCGACTTTAATCATAACGATTAGCGCCAAAGTTCGGCGCCAATCGCTGGCCATTTTACACTTCTGACGTGTTTAAAATTCTGCCTTCACCGCTACCTGCCGGACTACCGTTGACGTTAGCCTTGATGATCAGGTTGGGAGAAGTGATTGATGGTGATGGCAGTGGTGCAATATGACCATCGCCTTCGCCATATTTGGCACGTAAGTTATCCATAGTATCGAAGTCGAGTGCACGCAGTGGGCAAGACTCAACACACACAGGCTTACGACCATCAGCGATACGCTCATAACAACCATCACACTTAGTCATGACTTTGCGTTCGCGGTCAATTTGCGGCGCATCATACGGACAGGCACGAGCACAGCTTTCACAACCGATACAGATGTCTTGTGCCACGTGGACGAGACCGTCTTCACGACGCTTGTGCATTGCACCTGTTGGACAGGCTTTAACACACACAGGCTCAGAACAATGGTTACAACCAATAGACATATAGTAAGCAAATACATTTTGCTCAAAACAACCGTTGTTACCTTCAGTCCATTCTCCGCCGCCGTATTCATACACACGACGCCAAGTTACGCCGTCTAGCGCAGGCAAGGTATTGCCTTCTGGATTACTATTGTTACGAATTTCATTGCTTTGACGATCTTTACAAGACACGTGACACGCTTTACAACCACTGCACTTAGTGCTGTCTACATAAAAACCGTATTGAGTTGGTTCAGTCATAATTAACTACTCTCTTAAATCTTTTTGATGGCAACACGGATGGTGTGCTGTGGATTACCTTTAGCAACGGGGCTTGGCTGATAGCGAGTTAGCGAGTTAATCGCGCCGCCTTCATCAATAATGTGCCCTGTGCTACCAACGGTTGTACCTGGGTTGAACCAAGCACCTTGACCCAGTGCAAATACACCCGGCGCTACACGTGGAGTAATACGCACCTTGACTTCGATTGAGCCACGTTCGTTGTACATCTCAATCTTGTCGCCAGAGCTTAAGCCATGCTTAGCACCGTCCATTGGGTTAACCCAAACGGCATCTTCTACCGCTTCACGCAACCAAGGTACGTTATGGTAGCTCGAGTGAGTACGGCCTTTAGTGTGGTAACCCGCTAACTGAATGGGGTAGTCTACTTTGGTCTCTTCATCTTCATAGCCGTCCCACGTCACTGTGTACTTTGGAATCGCCGTGATGGTGTCACCCTTTATACCCGTCGGGTTTTGCGCACTGTTTTCTTGATCCCAGTTCGCTGCACGCCATGCAAGTTCAGCAGAGTAGATCTCAATCTTGCCACTTGGCGTTGATAGTGCTTTGCCACCTTTAATGTAACTTTCAAGTGCAACGTGCTTGTCGTTCATGTGCTTACGGAAGAAACCAATCTCTTGTGCTTCTTTGTAAGTCGCAGGAAACGCAGGGACGACACCGACGTTGGTGCTGCTGTCTCTGGTTTTTTGGTAAAGCTCTTCAAGCCACTGCTCTTCAGTCTTACCTTCAGTGAACGCAGCTTCACAACCCATGTATTTAGCGATTAAAGCAGCCGCTTCGTACATAGACTTACAATCCCACATAGGTTCAATCGCCGACTTCATTGCCGTGATGTAACCCAGTGCGCCAGATGCGTAAGAGTCGTTAACCAAATCGTTTGATTCTAACCAGCTGGTGTCTGGGAGGATAATGTCGGCAAACTTAGCGCCTGGGGTCATCCAGCAATCACAGCTAACGATGAGCTCAACACCCGATTCATCTTCTAAGATTTTAGCGGTGTTGTTGATCTCTGCATGCTGGTTTAGCAATGTGCTATCAGAGGCAGAAATGATCACTTTGATGTTAGTACCAAGTGGCGTATCTAATCCCTCGGTACCACGAATACCATGGCTACGAGCCGTCATGGTTTCACCGTTGAGAATCGCTTCAGACCAAGTGAAGAAAGAGATACTTTCTTTTACTGGGTTGCTACCCGTTGGGATGCCTGCACGGTACATACCGCTCATGGATGGCAACTCACCGCTTGATGCACCTAGCGTACCTAGCTTACCGGTTAGCACTGACAACATGTAAAGCGCACGCATGGTTTGCTCACCGTTAGCTTGACGGTTAACACCCGCGCCGACAACGATATAAGGTCTTTCAGATGCCATTAGATCATCAGCAATCTGTATAATTTGCGCAGTCGGAATACCAGTGATTTTTTCAGCCCATTCAGGGGTTTTCTTAGGTTCATTGGCATACATGCCTTCACTTAAGATGTAATCACGGTAGTTCTCTTCTGGGTTCATGACGTTGGCATATTCTTGCTTAGTCGCATCACCGCTGGCTGCAAAGATATCGATTTGCGTTTGAATAGACGCAGCGTCAAAACCCACGGCAAACTTATTGATGAAATCCAATGAGTTTGTATCAACCCAGCCAGAGCTTATCATTTGGTAAGCAATCGCTTCAGCAAATGCAGCATCGGTACCGGGACGAATAGGCAGCCACTTAGACTCTTTACCTAACATTGAGTCAGTGTAACGAGGGTCAATCATCACGACTTTTAAGCCGTTAGACTTTTGCAGTGCTTTTAAGTAATCGTAACCTTCACCGCTACCAGACTGACGAACTTCACTTGGGTTGTATGCCACGCCCAATAGAAAGTCACTTTCGGCCAATGTTACCGTTGAAGAACCTTCAGTACTGCCAGTACCAAAAGTGTGCTTCGCCGCTTCCATTTGCTGTGCCCAAGAGTAGTTACCGTAAGCATTCAGGCAACCGCCGTTTAGGTTGAATAAACGGTTAAAACACGCGTTTGATGCAAAACCATAATAAGCACCAGAACCGTAGCTACGGAAAATAGCTTTGTTACCATGCTCATTAATAACCGAAGATAACTTAGTACCAATGGTCTTTGCGGCTTCGTCCCAAGTGATTGGCACAAACTTGCCTTCGCCACGCTTACCAACACGTTTCATTGGCGACTTTAGACGGTCAACGGCATAGGTACGTTGGCGTAACGAACGACCACGGGCACAGGCACGCACTTGGTAAATATCATCACCATCGACAATGTCATGATCCGTTTCAACACGGGTAATAACACCGTCACGGCTGAAGACTTTAACGGGGCAGTTTGAACCACAGTTTACTAGGCACGCAGACCAGGTAATTTGCTCATCACCAACAGGGGGTTTAGGCGGAATAACATTGGCATCATCAGAGCTGGAATTACAGCCTGTAACCGTTGCTGCACAGCCCAGCGCAGCACTCATTTTTAAGAAACTTCTACGTTCCATAATCTCGTTTTCCTCAAACTTAAAATGTGACTGACTCGACTTAAATCAGCTTGTAGCTGAAGGTCAACATCAGTTGATGGGCGTTATAATTGTGATTTAGTTCACCAAGGGTGATTAAACTTGAATTGCTATTAGCGCTGACCATTGCACTGTCTGTATCGAAATAGCGCTCAAACTGATAAGCCAGTTTTAGTGCCATTTGAGGTGAAATCAGATATTGCCCATAAAGGTTCACGCTGTGGTTATATGAATAGTAAGCACCGTAAGCACCGTCACTTGATGGGTTCACGCCGGTGTTGCTTTCTGAGTTGGCAAACAGGTAATCCATGCCTAACGTCAGTCTGTCTTCCATAAGGCCTGAATAAGTCGCGCCTAGACCTAAGTTAATAAACTCGTCGCGAATTTCAGAGTGCCAAATAGCGGTTTGATCGCCACTTTGGTCTGAATCAATCCACTGCTGGCCTGCAAAAGCGTAAAGTGATAATGGCTCAGTTAACTGCACTTGAACGTTGGCGTCATAGCCATAGTCTTTAGCCTGAGTTAAGCCAATTTCTGTTGCATCATAGTCATCGTTGGCATAGTGAGTACTAACATCAAAGCTTAACCACTCAAGCGGCGTGTAGCTTGCTCTAGCATTTAGCTCAGTGCGATTACGATCCGCTAAGTGATACTTACGCATCAGCGACTCGGTTTCCTCTGATGTGAGTTCGTCAGCTTGGTAATCACTGCCACCACGCTCGCCATAACTCAACCCAAAATTAAGGGTTAACTTGTCGATAGCACGAATGCTGAGTTTGCTCCAAAGCTCATTGTCTTGAGTTTCTTCACGCTCACCATAACTGCGATCGACTTGCTTATAGTTGTAACCAGCTTGCAGACGGTAACCACTGGCAATTCGGTAACTAGCGTTGGCCTTAAAGGTCTCGCGCTCAATGTCCATTGGGGTGTTTTGCTTATATGCACCCGACATGGCGTTATATTCATACTGGGCAAAATCAAATACCGAAGAGCGATTATCACGCTTGCTATAGTCATAACTAGCCCCAAGACGTAAGCGATTACTCACTCGCGTACTCGCCGCCAGATTGCTGGTAAAGGTGTCTACTTGGCCATCCCAGTTTTGAACCGGATTACCACTCATCTGCACCAGGTCTTGATCTTGGATCATACGACCCGACACCACGCGGCCACTAAAGACACTTGACGCAAGACGGTACTGACCCGATAACGACACTTGATGTGCTTGGTTATCTGGCGTTGCACTGTATACGTCGTAGTTATTTGGCAGACTTAAGTTGTCAATGTTGTTTTCGTAGCGAGAACCGGAGTAGCTCAGTTCTGATAACCAGTTTTCGCCATCAAGCACAACACCCGCACTAAAATTATCGGTCGTTTCATCAACGGGTTCAGCAAAGTTAACTGGGCTTGGGTCCATCAAACTTGCAGAACGGTTACCGGTTTTATCTTCACGGTCATAACGGGCATAACTGTTAAGGCCAAGATCGGTTAGTTTAGAAAAGTCATACTCAAAACCAATGCCGCTTCGCTGGCGTTGCAAATTAAGATCAAGCACACGAGTTTGATCACTCGGGGTGAGCATACCGTTGTTTTGCCAAAGGTTAGTTTGCGCATTGCTGTACTGATTAGTGGTAATCGTTTGGAAATCGACATCAAGCTTATACTGTTCGCTCTTACCAGCTTCGACGTTGATAAAACCATTATCCATACCCAGCTGGTGAGCCTGAACCTTAGCGCGGTAACCACTTTTCTGGTATGCGATATCGGCATTAATGCCCGCTATTGCGCCATCAGAGCCAGTACCGAGCTGATTAATCGCATGTTCATCATCAGCATCAATAACGCCAACACTTGCACCGACGGTGCCTGAATAGCCATCATTAGCAACACAACGTTTACATTGGTAGTTTGCTGTTTTTAAGTGCTCAGTATTGGCTTGCTGAACACCAAAATCTGCAGCCATCGCACCTGTCGCGGTTCCCAACAAGGCAAGAGTAATCAAATTTAAAGAAAATAATTTAGTTGAACGCATAATACTCACTCCAAGTCTTAACGGGCAAAGTTGCTACCAGCAGGATGGTTAGAACCATGGATCTTGCTGTGACAGTTAAGGCAGCTTTTACCTGCGCTAAAGGCATCAACACCCGCTTGTGAAGTCATACGACTTGCATGTCCGTCATCGGCATGACATTGCTGGCATAACTGAGGAACTCGCGCTTTGAGCAAGGCGTCATTAACACTGCCGTGCGCTGTGTGACAGCTAGAGCAATCTTCCATTACTGGCGCATGCTCCCACAAGAATGGACCACGTTTGTCAGCGTGACAGCTAGCACAGGTTTCATTAAGGCTTGGCTTGTTTAACGCACTTTCGGACATAGAACCATGTGGGCTATGACAATCAATACAGGTCATCTGGTCCCATTTCATTGGGTGTGATGAGCGCTTGTTCATATCTGCCTTAGCGCGGGTATGACATGAGGTACACGTATCGTTAACCATGAGTCGGTCAAGCGCTGGGTCTTTAGCAGCGTGAACGCTATGGCAATCAGCACAAGCGACTTCTTCAAGGTTGTGAGTACTGTTATGCCACGCCATCTGCTTAGGATCGTTATGACATCCTTGACACACACTGTTCTGCGTTTCTGCTGATAACTTGCTGTCAGCACCAAAACCAATCATTGGCTCTTTACCGCCACGATTATGTTTGCCTAAAGGACCATGACAAGCTTCGCATTGCATGCCAGCCATTGGAGACTTACTGCTATTCATGTCGCCATGAACGCCGTCAAAAATAGCCATGACCTTAGCGTTCTTCTTATGGCACATCAGGCAAGAATCAGCGCCTTTAGAAGAGTACTTACCCTCAGCAAATTTTTCGGTTAATTTTTGTTCTAATTGGTCGGAATCAAGAGAACTCCAAGGAGTTGCTTGAGCTGGTAAAATAATAATGATTAATGTGAGTAAACTCGTAGCCACTAACTTGGCCATAAAATTCACTGACTTTATGGTATTGATGAAGGACATTAATTTCAGACCTGTTGTATATCGATAGGGGTATTCTAGAGCTTGAACATCTGTTGATTCAACCGCATACAAGCTGGTATCCGAGTTGAGGCTTACGCCATACTTTTGGGTAAATTGTTTGCAAGGTCACAATATAAAGATGCAGTTGAAATACTCGTTCAAAAGCGGTTAAAACAAAATAGTTATAAATTTCAAAATGATATGATTTAACTGAGAATGGTTGTTATCTTTAGCAGTTATTAATATAACAATGGAATGTAAATAAGTTGAATTTGTGGGGCGTATTTATTAGCGCTAGATCACTAATATATTTCTAACTATTCAGCGCAAAGACAGTAATACCCCTTAAGTTATAGCTTAAAGTGCTAATATTTGAACGGATCACAACAGATGCTCACCGACTATAAGCAGGGACTCATCAACATTGATCAGCGTTAACCATAGAAGCCACTTCATCGTTCAATACAGCATCCAGCTGTTTGCCATACTTTTTCTCACTGCATGGAAAGATAACCATATCGATTGTGCGATAACGTTTAGTTAACCCTTAGTGATATTTTGATACAGGATGCTTATATTTTGCCAATATCCTCTCAGTAACATGGCTAAGTTCACCACTCGTTATTGAGTTAACAATAAAAAAAACACAAATTCTGGTGACTAAAAGCATATATTCTCAATTTTCAGCTAATATGAGGCAAGCAAAGCCTGTATACTCGCCTTTCTAGAAGGTGTGTGAGATAATCCTTAATTAATTGATTATTAGTACACGCTTTGAGCGGTCGAGCTTAATAGCCGCGCAAGGCGCGTATAAAAGTGTTATAAGCTAAACTAGTTTAACGTTCTGATTTTGTAATGGTGATAGCACATCAGAATTATATTTTTCACCGAAGATAAAGAGAATATTATGAGTAAAGGTATAGTCAAGTGGTTTAACGCCGATAAAGGTTTCGGTTTTATTACTCCAGAAGACGGAAGCAAAGATTTGTTTGTTCATCATTCAGAAATTCAAGCTGGCGGTCAATACGCTACATTGAATGATGGCCAAGCGGTTGAGTTCGAAGTTGGCGAAGGACAGAAAGGTCCATGTGCTAATAAAGTTGTTGCCGTTTAATCGATGACACTTGATCGGGTAGCTGGGAGTATCTAACCTCCAGCCGCCACAACACCCTGCAGCCCAGCTGCTGGAGTATGTTGTAGAGGGCAGTTCATTTACTCTTAGTAATGAATTGCCCTAACTTTACCTTCCTTCTTTAAGTCTACAGCCAACTGCAAACTAATCATCCTCAGTAAATACAATCCCACTGATTTAACTGTTTCAACCTGCTTGGTATTACTTGGCACTTGTTGTATCTCCGGCTCCCAAAGTCACAAGCACAATGACCTTTCCCTAATTTAAGCCCAGCAGCCTAGTCAGTCCAAATTTAGTCGTCAGTAATGCGCCAATCTGGGGCATAACAACACCAAAACTGACGAGCAAAGACGCTTTTACCCAGCGTGAGGCTGTTTTAAACTAACGATGAGAATAAGAAATCTAAACAACCAACATCAATAGCTAGCGGCAGTCGATCTTTCGAGCTTAGTTTTTGTTCGACTCTTTCCCGTAAAGAATAATGATTTTAGGTCAAGGCTTGAGCCATGATTTAGCAACCGAAGTGAAAAGCTCGTAACGCATTCTAGTCATAAAAGACTAAAAGTATTGAAACGAACCCTAAGGGCCGCGCTTCTTGGCTATTTTTACGGTGTTGTTGGCTATTTGTGGAGAATGACTAAACGACATAGCCTCCACCTTGTCGAAATAGCCAATAAACAGCGGCAAAAACAACCGTGAAAGATCTACAGCCCCTAACCCCTTCTTAAAATGAACAAAATTTAATGTCGCTATCGCCGCAATAAGAATGACGAGTCACAACAAAAGTCCACTATTTGTATATCAGATAATTTATGGCGACATGTTGCCAAAGTGATAATTCAATGAGAGTCGCTAATATGATGTGTATCAACATCTTGTATCCAATGCGATATCAAGGGTAGCGAAGTGACGCAAAACGTTAACAATTAAAGCCCTGTTAAACTAACTGTCTCAAACTGCTTAGTTTGAAAAAATAATACAGTTATTCCTATTATTACAGCACAATATTAATTGAAACTTAAAATTTGAGTTTGATGTTAGTTAGATCCACTTGGTATGGTGGTATTCGCTACTCATAACAATTAGTCAATAAAATGCAGTGCGTTATCACAAAGGGAATCTCCATGCGTAAGTCTATCCTCACTACGGCTATTTTGGCCAGTTTAACGATCACAGGTTGTTCAGAAGTCTCTGGAAGCAAAGATATTACTCCACCAGCTATGAACGCAACAGAAGTCAGTAACACACAGGTAGAAGTGAGCAATGTATTAATGCGTCAGAGTCGTTTGCAGTATCAAGCACCAGAGTTCGATCAAATCTCCTTCGCTGATTATGCTCCCGCCTTTACCCAAGGGATCGCTGACCATGATGCCGACATTGCTAAAATAATGAACAATAAGCAAGCGCCAGGATTTGACAACACCATAGTGGCGATGGAAAAAGCAGGCAGCTTACTAACTCGAGTTTCTAAAACGTTCTTTAATCTTGCCAGTGTTAACTCTTCCGATAAAGTACAAGCTTTAGAAGCAGAGTTGGCCCCGAAGTTATCGGCACATTGGGACAATATCTATCTAAACCCCGAACTGTTTGCTCGTGTTGAAGCTGTGTATCAGTCACGTAATACATTATCCGCTACGGATAAGCGTTTAGTGGAATTCTACTACCAGAATTTTGATCGTGCTGGTGCCAAGTTATCAGATGCAGATAAAACCACAATGCGCGACCTCAATGGCCAGCTGGCCAGCCTGACTACCGCGTTTTCAAAAAACGTGATGAACGCATTTAAAAATGAAGTGGTTATCGTCACCGATAAAGCCGAGCTCGATGGTTTGTCTAACGCAGAAATCGCGACCTTAGCACAAGCAGCTAAAGACGCAGGCAAAGAAGGGTATTTAATCACCCTAGTCAACACCACTCGCCAGCCTATTCTTTCTAGCCTCAATAACCGTGCATTGCGCCAGCGTATATGGGAGACCTCTTCAAATCGTGCAATGGATACCAACGGTCCCAATATTATTAAACAATCGCACCTGCATGCCGAGAAAGCGGCGCTGTTAGGCTATGACTCATGGGCGGCCTATACCGTTGCCGATCAAATGGCTAAGACTCCTGCCGCCGTGTATAACATCTTAGATGATTTAGCCCCTAAAGCAGTTGCAAAAGCGAAGCAGGAAGCTGCCGATATTCAGGCCGAAATAGCTAAAACCGGTGCAGAATTTGAGCTTGCTCCCTGGGATTGGGCTTATTTTGCCGAAAAAGTACGTAAAGAAAAGTATGACTTGGACCAGAGCCTAGTCACTCCCTATTTCGAGTTTAACCGTGTACTAAACGATGGCTTGTTCTTTGCGATGAAGAAGCTGTACGGCATTACGGTTAAACCGCGTACAGATCTACCCGTGTGGAATGAAGATGTGTCAGCTTACGAGATTTTCAATAAAGATAATTCATCCATCGGTATCTTCTATCTCGATCCCTATGCTCGAGAAGGAAAGAGTGGCGGCGCATGGATGGATGAATTTGTAACGCAAAGCGGTTTATTAGGCACTAAACCCGTTGTCTATAACGCGCTCAACATTCCAAAGCCCGCATCGGGCCCAACCCTGATGACCTTCGATGAAGTGACCACCATGTTCCATGAGTTTGGTCATGCCGTTCACGGTTTATTCTCTGATGTGAAATACCCTAGTTTGGCTGGTACAGCCACCCCACGCGACTTTGTCGAGTTTCCATCTCAAGCCAATGAAGACTGGGCTATCAATCCACAGGTTATCGCCAACTATGCCAAGAATTATCAAACCGGTGAACCTATTCCAGACGCGCTGTTGTCTAAGGTATTAGCGGCAAGTAAGTTTGGAAAGGGTTTTGATACCACTGAATACCTCGCTGCTGCTATTTTGGATATGGAATGGCACTCAATTTCAGTGGATACTAAAATTGATGATGTAGAAAAGTTTGAACACCAAGCGCTAGCTAAACACGGTATCGACTTTTCACCGGTGCCTTCGCGTTATAAATCAGCGTACTTTAGCCACGCTTTTGCTGGTGGATATTCTGCGGGTTACTACGCCTATCTATGGACCGAAGTCTTTGCCGCTGATGCATTCGATTACATGAGCCATAACGGCGGTTTGTCATTGGAGAACGGTAACAAATTCCGCGATAATGTACTTTCTAAAGGTAACAGTGAAGATTTGATGCAAGACTACATCAAATTTACCGGCAGAAAACCTAGCGTAGATGCTCTACTCAAGCATCGTGGATTAGTAGACTAACCTTGCTGGTTATCCTGACGTCGGCGAACATTGAATAGCGATTCAATCCTTGTGAGTCTAACAATAAGCGGCAACCTTAAAGCTTGCCGCTTTTTTATGGCTAACAAATGTTTAAACAGACACAACAAAAAAGCCAGTGGCGGTTAGCGACTGGCTTCTAAAGGGTCTCAATTGATGTTAGAACAACAAGAGGTTAATCCCAGATAAACTCTCTGAAGTGTTTACGGCAAACCGACTCGTAGCTTTCATTACCACCAATAGCGACCTGTTCACCCTCTCGCATTGGCTTGCCATCATCATCTAGACGCACCACCATATTGGCTTTACGACCGCAGTGACAAATCGTTTTCAGCTCGACTAACTTATCAGCCCATGCAAGTAAGTATTGGCTACCCGTAAATAACTCACCTTGGAAATCGGTTTTAAGGCCATAACACAGCACTGGGATATCCAGAATATCAACCACATAAGTAAGCTGCTTGACCTGCTCTTTACTTAAGAACTGAGATTCATCGATTAAAATACAGTGCAGCGTTTGCTCATCGTGAGCCGTGTTGATCATACTGGTTAAATCATCACCACTGCCAAATACTTGCGCTTCGGTCTCAATGCCAATACGCGAGGACACTTTACCTACACCATATCGATTATCGATTGACGCTGTCATGACTAAAGTATTCATACCGCGTTCACGGTAATTATATGAAGACTGTAATAGTGAAGTCGACTTACCGGCATTCATTGCCGAATAATAAAAATAGAGTTGCGCCAAACCAAGAGTCCTTAAGGATGAATTCGTTGTTAGTCTAGCATTGTTCGCTAACAGAAATCATCCACAACCCACGATATAGTGAGGCTGATCATCCGTTATGTTTATCACTGGTTTTATCACTCTACGCAGCGTAACCGTCTAGACAATAGCGGCAAGCTAGCGAGTTAACACCAATTTTAAAGCCCGCTTATCTCAACATAATTTTGGGCAAGATTAACCACATCCCCCCAGTCTGCGTTTGCCATACAAAATGACCCTTTCAAATCCATATCTATCGTCATGAAAGACACCAAACACAAAATCAATTCCCCCATTCTTAAGCATCAGTTAACAAACAATTGCTAATGTCACTTACAGACTCATCAGAAAAAATAACTATAATTAGGGAATTATTACTCGATGCATAAAACACTCATCGCAGCCGCTATTACTGCAACGCTCGCATTAAGCGCCTGTTCAACGACTAAAAATGATCCAACGGCAGCGACTATGATTCAAACTCAGAATCCTTTCTTACAAGCCAGTGCCTTACAATACCAAGCACCTGATTTTAGCTTGATTAAAGATGAGCACTTTGCGCCAGCACTCGAACTAGGGATCAGTGAGCATTATCAAGAGATCCTCGAAATAGCGAATAACCCAGATGCTGCAACATTTGAAAATACCATCGTTGCGATGGAGAAAAGTGGCGAGCTGCTAAACCGAACCTCTAAAGTGTTCTATAACCTGACGGGCTCAAACAGCAACCCAACGTTACGCCAAGTACAAGGTAACATGGCGCCGAAAATGGCAGCGCATTCAGATAATATCAATCTCAATCCAGCGTTATTTACTCGCGTAGAGAGTATCTATAACAGCCGAGCTGATCTTAACTTGTCAGCAGAGGCTAACCGCTTAGTTGAGGTTTACTATCAGCGTTTTGTTCGTGCGGGCGCTAAGCTCAACGATAATCAAAAACAGCAGATCCGCGCATTAAACGAAGAACAATCAACGCTCACCAATGAATTTGCTCAGCGCTTAATGAGACTGACCAAAGAGATTGCGATTGTTGTAGACAATAAAGCTGAACTTACGGGTTTATCTGATAGCGCGATTCGCGCCGCGGCGGCAGATGCTAAAGCTAACGGCCACGACGGTAAATATCAACTCAATATCACTAACACTACGCGTCAGCCTGTGCTGACCCAGTTAGACAATCGCGAACTGCGTCAGCAAGTGTGGCAAGCCTCAGCTAATCGTGGTCTTGAAGGCGAAAACGAAACGGCCTCTTTTGTGGCTCGTTTAGCGCAACTGCGAGCAGAGCGCGCTGAACTGCTTGGATTTGATAGCTGGGCTGATTACCGCCTTGCGCCACAAATGGCCAAAACGCCAGAAGCCGTTTACAAGATGTTCGGCTCTATGGTGCCAGCCGTTGTTGCCAACACCAATAAAGAAGCTGCCGACATTCAAGCCATGATAGGCAAAACAGGCGCTGATTTTGAACTTGCCCCATGGGACTGGGCCTATTATGCCGAGCTTGTGCGTAAAGATAAGTATGACTTAGACGCTAGTGCTATTCGCCCCTATTTTGAGTTTGACCGCGTGTTAGAAGACGGCGTGTTCTTCACCCTTAACGCGCTTTATGGTGTGAGTTTAACCCCGCGTCCAGACTTACCGGTATACCACCCAGATGTTAAAGCCTATGAGATGTTTGATGAAGATGGCACTAGCTTAGCGATTTTCTACGCCGACTATTTTGCCCGTGATGGCAAACGTGGCGGCGCTTGGATGAGCTCGTTTGTGACCCAATCGGAGCTGCTAAATAGCAAGCCTGTTGTGGTTAACGTAATGAACATTAAAAAAGCCCCCGCGGGCGAGCCGACCTTTGTTAGCTATGATGAAGTCACCACCATGTTCCACGAAATGGGTCACGGCACTCATGGCATGTTCTCTAAAGTCACCTACCCGACGCTTTCGGGCACTGCGGTTTCACGTGACTTTGTTGAGTTTCCATCAACTTTCGAAGAAGATTGGGCTGCGCACCCTAAGGTGTTAGCCAACTACGCCAAGCATTATGAAACCGGCGAGCCTATTCCTGAAGAGCTACTTAATAAGTTGCTTAAATCGCGTAGCTTCAACCAAGGCTTCGATACACTTGAATATATGTCAGCCGCCCTGCTCGATTTAGAGTGGCACTCACTTAAAGCTGATGCGCCACTGCAAGATGTCGCCAGTTTTGAAGCTGCGGCACTTAAAAAGCACGGCGTCGACTTGCCTGCGGTACCACCAAGATATAAGTCGACCTACTTTGCTCATGCGTTTCCTGGCGGCTATTCAGCCAGTTATTACGCTTACATGTGGAGTGAAATTCTAGCTGCAGATGCCTTTGCTTACGTGCAAACCCAAGGTGGATTGAATCGTGAAATAGGCATGAAATTTAGAAAAACTATTCGAGAGGTCGGCAATACTGTTGCACCAATGGATGCCTACAAAGCCTTTAGAGGTCAAGAGCCAACCACAGAAGCATTGCTTAAGCGTCGTGGCCTAAACGACTAAGGCTTAAATCGTCCTCACAAAAAAGCCGTTCTCAACTGAGAACGGCTTTTTAATGCCTTACGATAAGCGCAATCAACAAACTAACGGCTTATCACTTAGCTAAGCCGTGATCCCCTGACGAGATTTAATCCGCAGTATTATCACGCTAATCACAAACAGCACACTACAGGTCAATAAGCCGGCATACACTGATTCAGTGAAACCGAGTACGATGTAACCCCCTAGGCTAATACCTGCGACAATCAGTGCATAAGGTAACTGCGTCATCACATGGTCGATATGATGACAGTTTGCACCGGTTGACGACAAAATCGTGGTATCAGAAATAGGTGAACAATGGTCACCAAACACAGCGCCCGCGAGCACAGCTGCAAGCATTGGCAACATCATACTCGTATGACTGCCCATCGCCATATCAGCGGCAATGGGTAACATAATACCGAATGTGCCCCAGCTCGTTCCAGTCGAGAACGCTGTTAAGCCTGCCAAGATAAAGAGGACAGCTGGCAACATCGCAAACGGAATATTACCGGTCGCTAAACTTGCCATATACTTGCCAGTCTCAAGCTGACCAATAACGCCTGAAATCGTCCAGGCAAATACCAATATATAGATTGCTGGCAGCATAGACTTAATGCCTTCGACCAAGCCTTTAACGATCATCTTCTTATCTACACCTTGGTAAATAATAAGCGCTAGCGTCACGGCTAAACCAATTAAAGCACCAAAGAATAGTGATGAGCCAACGTCAGTATTTTCAAACGCGCCAATCAGGCTGAAAGTTTCGTTTTTAGCGGCAAGCGCATCACCACCACTACTGACCATAAAGTAGAATGTGGCAAACACCAGTACCGTAATAGGCAAAAACAAACCGATGATTTTACCCGTATCAGCTTCTGGTAATCCAGAGCTAGCACCAGGTGGTAATCCTTTAGATTCATCATAAAGGCTACCTTTTTGTGCATTAAGCTCATGTTGACGCATAGGACCGATATCAAGTCCCATTAGTGCGACACACAGTAGCAGTAATAACGCGAAAATAGCGTAGAAGTTCATCGGGATCATCTGTACAAACGTGCTCAAATGTCCTGTATCAGTAAATCCATGTGCTGTTAATATGCCACCAATCAAGGCAATAATGTACGCGCCCCAGCTCGATACTGGAGATATCACACAGATAGGTGCAGCCGTTGAATCCAGTAGATAAGCAAGCTTACTACGCGAGATATAGTAACGGTCTGTTAGCGGTCTTGCGACGCTACCCACCACTAAGCTATTAAAGTAGTCATCAATAAACACCACACAACCAAGGAACATGGTTAATAGCTTGGCATCACGCTTATTACGGATATGCTTGCGTGCCCACTCGGCAAACGCCCGAGCCGAACCGCTCACGGTAATGAGTGCGGTGATCATTCCAAGCACAATCAGGAAGCCAATAATATATAGGTTCCAGCTGTTGAGTGCGCCATCATCCCACACCAGCGACATGACTTTTGTGCCCACGTATTGGGCAGTGTTTGCGGCAGAGAAATCTGTCAGCAGTAGCGCACCCAGTAGGATCCCCACCCCAAGAGAAAGTAAAACACGACGGGTTAACATCGCCAGTACGATTGCCACTACCGGAGGCAGCAACGAAAGTGCCGAATCGGCATAACTTAAAATTGTCATTTAATTATTATCTTCGTTAAGTACGAATGGAGGCCGACTGAACTGGTGGGATATAGCATTGAGAGCTGATTACACCTGTCCTATCAGTAGCGCTCCACAGTAATATTAATGTTCGACATCAATATAAAATCTTCTTATCTTCCCGATAAGAAATACTATGGCAGTGCTGTTCCTATTTGGTAACAGCCCCAGCAACAAGCCTCGATATGCTATGTCACTTCGGCATCAAATCCTTTCTCAACAAGTCATAGGCATCACCCTACTTATTGGTACTAATATTGAATGCACCTCTACTTCTAAGGACGTTAAATAGACTGAGCTAATTAACGTGAGTGACATAAAAACATAAGCGGCTTTAGGGATGCTACCCTAAAGCCGCTTATCGTGACACAGATCGCAAATATTACCAACTCGAACACATGGCCGATAACAGCCTAGTAACCTATTGAAAACAACTTGGCGGTTATTAGTTTGTCACGGCTATAATGGCTAATGAGTTACAGCAGTTCTAACAGCTGTGGAACCGCTTCAAATAGATCCGCTTCTAATCCATAATCAGCAACCTGAAAAATAGGCGCTTCTGGATCTTTGTTGATAGCCACAATCACTTTTGAATCTTTCATGCCAGCTAGATGCTGGATAGCACCCGAAATACCGACAGCAATGTACAAGTCTGGCGCAACAATTTTACCTGTTTGACCCACTTGCAGATCGTTAGGTACAAAGCCTGCATCGACTGCAGCGCGTGATGCACCCAGTGCACCCCCTAATTTATCAGCAAGTTGCTCTAGGATGCCGAAGTTCTCACTGTTGCCCATTGCTCGGCCGCCAGACACGATAACAGAAGCATTACCCAATTCTGGGCGCTCTGATACCGTTAGGCTTTGAGAGATAAACTCAACTTGAGGTGCAACCTCTTGTGTCAGTGTCACAAGCTCTGCACTACCATCGCTTGCAACCGCATCAAATGCACTTGAGCGTACCGTCATCACTTTTTTGTCATCCAAGCTCTGGACTGTGGCTAACGCGCTACCCGCATAGATAGGGCGGACAAACGTATCGCTACTCACCACTGCGATCACTTCTGAAAGCTGGTTAACGTCGAGTAAAGCTGCAACGCGCGGCAATACATCTTTACCATGGCTTGATGCCGCAGCAAGAATATGCTCATAGTCAGCTGCAACGTCAGTGACTACATCGGCAGTATTTTCTGCCAGGCCGTTGGCATAAACGGCAGCATCGGCAACTAAGACTTTGCGTACGCCATTGAGCTGTTGTGCACTGCTCACCGCATCATTACAGTTGTGACCGATGACTAATACATCAATGTCGCCACCAATCGCTTGACCGCAAGCAACCACTTTAGCGGTATCCAGTTTTAAACTGGCGTTATCGTGTTCTGCTAATACTAAAATTGCCATTAGATCACCTTCGCTTCATTCTTTAACTTTTCAACCAACTCTTCTACAGAAGACACCATCACACCCGCGCTACGCTCAGCGGGCGGAGTCACTTTAAGGACTGTCTGGTGAGACTTTAAGGTCACATCGAAATCTGCAGGAGTCAGTGTTTCAAGTGGCTTACGTTTAGCTTTCATGATGTTAGGCAATTTTGCGTAACGAGGTTCATTTAAACGTAGGTCGGCGGTAACCACTGCTGGTAAAGGTAGCATCAATGTTTGCAGGCCACCGTCAACTTCGCGAGTGACCGTAAGCTGGTCTGCATTCATCTTGATTTCAGAGGCAAACGTTGCTTGTGGCATTTTGCCAATAGCCGCTAACATTTGACCTGTTTGATTGTTATCGCTATCGATGGATTGCTTACCCAAAATAACTAAGTCGACTTGCTCTTTTTTCTGTACCGCATGTATAAGCTTAGCCACAGACAAAGGCACAAGGTCTTCATCAGTCAGAATATGAATAGCGCGGTCAGCACCTAATGCTAGCGCGGTTCTCAATTGCTCCTGCGAAGCTTTTGGGCCAATACTCATGACGATCACTTCAGAAGCACTTCCCGCTTCTTTTAAACGAACGGCTTCTTCTACTGCAATCTCACAAAACGGGTTAATCGCCATTTTTAGGTTTGCGGTATCGATACTCGTATTGTCAGCATTAACCCTGACCTTTACATTGGCATCGACGACACGTTTTACTGGCACCAATACTTTCATAGGGCTTCCTTCTTACGTCGCTTAATGAACGGGATTATGCGAATAGCTACTTATATATCAAAGCAACTATTACAGAAATTAGAGTTACTTTACGTGCTGTTGACGTTAACGTCAACATGCAGCCGAACGACTGTTCACATTAATCTAATTAGATAAGCAGTAATTGACCGATATTGATAACATTTGAGAAATATAATCACTGTTAATACAAATTAATCTTAATTAATATTTTTTATTCTCAATTAAATTGAAATTTTATTTGATCCTTATCGAAATAGTTCCTATTATTTGTGACAGAATATAAAAATACTTTTCTATCTTAATTGGACATCTATCACTATGAACGAATTTTTAGATATATTGACCCACGGTCGTCGTTTTAAAGCTGCGGTTAAAGAGTTATCTCTTGAAGAGTTAAAAGATCTTGGTGTAAAGCTCGAAAAAATTATCGAAGAAAAAGCATCTCAAGCTGAAGCAGAAAGTGAAGCAATGGCTGAACGTAATGCTAAAATTGAAGAAATTCGTCAGCAAATGGAAGCGATTGGCTTATCAGTTGACGATATTGGTGGTGTAGGCATTAAAGCAGCACCTAAGAAACGTGCTCCACGTCCAGCTAAATACCAAATTGAAGTCAATGGTGAAATGGTTCAGTGGACTGGCCAAGGGCGTATGCCAACCGTATTCAAGAATGAATTAGAAAAAGGTCGCACAATGGAAGACTTTCTTATATAAGTTTCCATTTACTTCCTATAAAAACCCAGCGCTTGCTGGGTTTTTTTGTTAATACTCATCACGTAATTACATTCGACGTTACAATTACCGCTTAGTAATTGCTATTAAGTTAAGGTATTCTCACACTTCCCCCTACTCTTCTAACAAACATAAGTACGATAATGCATAATCATAAAATAAAAGCCCTTGTCGCTCTACTTAGTGCGTTAACCAGTCATGGCGCACTAGCCAATGACCAATTGACCGATAACACACCAAAAATCACCGCATTAAGTCATGCAACCCTTATGCTTAAACCCGGTGAAATACTGAAAGATGCCACACTGTTAATTGAAAATAATCGAATCAAGTCGATTATCAAAGATAATGACATTCCCGAAGGTGCGCTCGAAATTAACTTAGCAGGTCATATTATCTATCCAGGTTTCATTGACCCATTTACTGAATATGCCATCGAGTATGAAGCAGAAAGTGGAGATAGCAGTGATCCGGTTTATGAAATAAAACGCATTGGGGGTAACGCAGAGAATGGCGCGATTCATTCAGAAAAAGAATGGTTCAATTATGTGTATCCAGATAAAGAGCAAGCGGGGAAATGGATTAACAATGGCTTTACAAGTGTCCAATCTAGCTATTTAGATGGCATTTTTAGAGGCCGTGGAGTCAGCTTATCTTTAGCAGACAAAAAAGCAAACGATATTATATACAAGGCTAAAACAAACCAATTTATGGCATTTGATAAGGGAACCTCTATTCAAGACTACCCTCAGTCATTAATGGGAAGTATGGCCCTTATTAGACAAACGTTTTCAGATGCTCGTTGGTATAACGACAATATAGGTAAGAGTTCCAATACCACTAACAACATTGAGTTTAACATTGCATTAGAGCGTCTGGCGGGTCTTGAAGAACAAAGCTTTATATTTCAGACCAAAAATCTAAATAGTCAAATAAGAGCGGCCCGGTTATTAAATGAACAAAATGTAAAAGGTAGCCTACTTGGTAATGGTCATGAATATGCCAGAATTGATGAACTAAAATCTTATCCATATAGTTTGGTGCTGCCGTTAAATTACCCAGCCGCTCCGACAATCGGTGACAGTGACAGCTCGCGAGATGTCAGTTTAGCGGCATTAAGACATTGGGAAAGCGCACCAAGTAACCTTGCGATAGTTGCAAAAGCGGATGTGCCTTTTGCATTAACGCAGTATGGGATTGAGTCAGACACGTTCTGGCCACGACTAAAACAAGCAATAGAGCGCGGCTTAGATGAAGAAACCGCCCTTGCAGCACTCACAACAGAAGCGGCTGAAATTGCGGGCATTAGCAATATGGTGGGGCAATTAAAATCCGGGTTCATGGCGGACTTGGTGATTAGTAATGGCAACGTATTTGAAAATGGTAAAATAACCAGTATCTGGTTACAAGGTGAAGAGCGTCAACTTATCAATCGTGATCTTGCCATGCTTGCTCAGCCTTACCAATTGCAAATCAACGAACTCACCTTTGATCTTAACATTGGACAAGATCCCAGTTTAAGCGGCACGTTATCAAGCGGCGAAAAAGAAATAACCCTCGGCGATGTTAACTTTAATCAAGGTAGAATGACTTTCAGCGCAGATTTAACTGACGCCGGAATAAGTGGTATTAGCCGCTTTACATTGTGGTTTGATGAAGCAGGTCTGCGTGGTCGCCTACTGGACAGTCATGGCCAAACTATCCCCTTTGGTGGAAGCAAACTTGAGCCCGTTATCGATGACGCAGAACCGCAAAAAGAGCAACAAACTGCGCTGAGTCAAATAGCCAAGCAAACATCACCTAATGTAGCTTACGGTCTACAACAACAGCCAATTCAAGACAAACTTCATATAAAGAATGCCACGATTTGGACATCCGATAAAAGCGGTGTGCTACAAAATACCGACTTAATTATCTCCAAAGGCCGTATCGAAGAGATAGGTAGCCAACTGCGTACACCGTCGGGTTACCAAGTGATTGATGCCACCGGTATGCACTTAACAGCAGGGATCATTGATGAGCACTCGCATATTGCGCTTAATGGCGGCACTAATGAAGGCACCGATGCTATCACCTCTGAAGTGAGGATTGGCGATGTCATCAACCCCGACGATATAGCCATCTACCGTGGTCTTGCTGGCGGCGTGACCACAGCACAAATTTTACACGGTAGCGCCAACCCTATTGGTGGCCAAGCACAGGTTATTCAACTTAAGTGGGGCGATAACGCTGACCAGCTAAAATTTGCCGGTGCCCCAGCCAGTATTAAGTTCGCGTTAGGTGAAAACGTAAAGCAGAGTAACTGGGGAGATAAATTTAATCGTCGCTTCCCACAAAGCCGCATCGGGGTTAAATCACTCTTTAGTGAAGCCTTTAACGAAGCTTTAGCCTACCGAAAAGCACAAAAAGATTATAAAAATATGCGTTCTAGCGAACGCAGACGTACTGTTGCGCCGCAATACAACTACCGCTTAGAAGCTATAGCGGAAGTGCTAGAGCAGAAGCGTAGCGTACATATTCACTCTTATGTGCAATCTGAGATCTTGATGTTTATCAGGCTCGCTGAGGCTTACAATTTTAAAGTCGGTACCTTCACTCATATTCTTGAAGGCTACAAAGTCGCTGACGAAATGGCTAAACATGGCGCTTATGCATCGACCTTTTCTGATTGGTGGGCTTATAAATTTGAGGTTTATGACGCCATTCCACAAAATACCTGTTTAATGCAAAACAAAGGCGTACTCACTAGCATCAACTCTGATGATTATGAGATGCAGCGTCGACTTAACCAAGAAGCCGCTAAATCGATGATGTATTGCGGTATGGCAGCAGAAGATGCCTGGAAAATGGTCACCATTAATCCTGCAATACAGCTTGGCATTGATGAAAAAGTCGGTTCACTCGTCGAAGGTAAGCAAGCTGATATCGTACTTTGGAGCGATTCACCGTTGTCGGTTTACGCCAAAGTGGAATCAACTTGGATTGAAGGTCGTCGTTACTTTAGCCGTGAGCAAGATAAACTGGCTCAAATTGCAGTTGAAAAAGAGCGCGCCGCCTTAATTCAAAAAGTATTGCTTAGCGATGACGCCCACAAACAGGGTGAACCCAGTACTGAGCAAACAGAACCAGAATGGCACTGCGATACCCATTTCAATGCTTGGCAACAAACTGCACAAGGAACACTGTAATGATGTTTACTCAATCCACTAAGCACGCTTATTCACTGCTTAGTGTTGTCAGCGCGTGTATCCTTAGCAGCGCGGTTTATGCCCACGATATGCTTCCTGCCCCAAAGGAAAGTGGCGCGATGCTTTTTACTAATGCCACCGTTCATTCGGTTATTCATGGCTCACTCGAGCACACAGACGTACTTGTCGCCGACGGAAAAATTGTGGCGGTAGGTCAAAAACTGGCCACGCCAACAGCAATAGAGACCACAAATACAACGGAGGCAGCAACCGAAGCAGGCAAAGCGTCGTCAGCAACGGCGGTTTTAGCCGCCAATGCGGTTGTTATTGATGCGACTAATAAGCACATCTATCCCGGTCTTATTGCGCTTGATACCACTATGGGGCTAATTGAAATTGAGATGATGCGCCCAAGTAACGATGCTTATGAAGTTGGCTTTATCAACCCACAACTTGAAGCGATAACGGCGTTTAATCCCGACTCGGAGATCATCCCCACCGTTCGGGTTAACGGTATTACACACGCTCAAATTGTACCACAAGGTGATGGGCTTGCTGGTCAGTCAGCACTTGTTTCTCTGGATAGCTGGACTATCGAAGATGCGCTGGTAGACACCAATAAACAGTTCAACCTCTATTGGCCACATATTCGTTGGCTCTCATCTGATGCTGACAAGCGTCAAGAGCAGCTAGATGATCTCAGTAAGCGTGTCGACAAGGTGCACAGTGCCTTTAGCGATGCTCACCGTTATCAACTGGCGCTGAAAGCGGGAAAGATTGTTAAAACTGACCTACGCTGGCAAGCATTAACACCTCTTTTTGAGGGTAATGCACAGTTGTTTGTCCATGCTCAGTCACAAAAACAGATAGAGGAAGCGATTGCATTAAGCAAAATCTATGGCTTTAAGATAGTGATAGTTGGCGGATATGATGCGTGGCGATTAGCGGATGCGTTAAGTGAGGTTAATGCCTCGGTTATTTACACCCAGACCTTAAGTTTGCCTAAGCGTAAGGATGAGCCGATTGATCTTGCCTTTAAGATCCCTGCGCTGCTTAAGCAAGCCAATATTCCATTCGCACTGGGTTTCTCATCTGACTGGAACAGCCGTAACTTACCTTTTGCAGCAGGCCAGACTGTTGCTTATGGATTAACCAAGTCAGAAGCGCTACAAAGCATCACACTTGATGCCGCAAAAATACTCGGTATCGATGACATGGGCGCGATTGCTCCCGGGTTTAAGGCCAATATTATTCTCGCCACTGGCGACATATTAGATCCAATGCAAGCCGCAATAGAGTCGGTGTACATTGATGGTCGTAAAATTGATTTAAATAATCGTCATCAACAGCTTTATCAAAAGTACCTAAAGCGCTAGAATTTCAAACTTATAGCGCTAGCAAGATAGTTCGATAGAAAAGTGCTCTTTATGGGCACTTTTTTGAACACCATTTTTAATGTTAGGCTTTTATATCAATGCCTTTCACTGGCCCCAGCAACTCATATAACAGGCAATCATTATGAAATACCTACTTCCTGCATCTCTCATCCTTTTACTCAGCGCTTGTGCGGGTGAATATGCCTTCAACAGTAACCTCGATAGTGATGCGATTAATGACTATTTTAAAGCCTCTGATGTCACCGTCTATGAAGGGAGTGTTCAACCTAGAGGCCCATATGAAATTAAAGGGCTAGTTGAAGGTGAAACCTGCCAAATGGGTAAAAACGATGCCCCCGCGTCTATCGCTGAAGCGCGCACATTAGCTCGCCGCGCAGCTGCCGATAAACACGCTAATGGTTTGATCATTAAAAATTGCCTATTAATCGAAGCATCGACACAAAATTGTGTCACCAGTGCTCTTTGTGTTGGCCAAGCAATTACCACCACCAGCGTCCCAAAATAGCCGCGCCTCAAACTAAGAGTAACCAATGTCCTTTACTAACCAAATCCAAGCTGTCGCGTATTGCCGAACGCCTTATAAACAAAAATTTGGCATCCCACGCCAACCAGGCTTAGTGTCCGCAGCACGTGGTTTTGTTGAACTTGCCGCCCCTTTTAATCAAGTTGATGCCGTTAGAGGGCTAGAGCAGTACTCTCATGTGTGGTTGCTGTTTTGTTTTCATGAGAACTTAGCTCAGGGCTGGAAAACCACCGTTCGTCCGCCAAGATTGGGCGGTAATGAAAAGCTGGGAGTATTTGCCACGCGATCAACCTTTAGGCCAAATGGCATCGGTCAATCGGTGGTGAAGCTGCATGCGGTACATACTGACAATGGTAAAGTCAGACTTGAGATCTCAGGCATGGACTTGCTCGATGGCACCCCTATTGTCGATATAAAACCCTATATTCCCTTCTCTGATGCGATTGATGACGCACACGGCGGCATAGCCCAAGAAGCACCAAAGTTGGCAAGTGTGACATTTTGCGAAACAGCCCAACAACAACTTGAGCAATATCAGCAAAATCCCGCATATCCGCGCCTAGCAGAGCTTATTGAAGGCGTATTAGCACAAGACCCTCGCCCAGCGTATAAGAAGGCCAAAGCCGATCCTAAGTTGTATCAAGTCGCGCTATATGATTTAGATATCTTATGGAAAGTAATCGACGATAGTATAGAAGTGCTAGCGTTACGCCCCTCTCAAGTGGGACTGTAAGCATGAGCAGCCTTTTAGCCACCACTAACTCAGTTGATAAACCAGATTATCGAACACAACATAAGAAACGCCTGTCTTATATGCCGTGGCTGTATTTCTCGTTAAAAGAGAAACACCTTTTATGGGCTAAACCTTGGCAAGATGAGGTGCAAACACATTTTTGCGCCGTAGAAACAATCTCGATAGCTGATAACTGCTTTATTGCGCCAGAGGCAAACCTGTTTGCCGAACCTGGCCGCAATATCGAAATGGGTAAGCAATGCATGATTGCCGCCGACAGCTTTTTACATGGTCCAATAACCTTGGGTGATGAAGTGGCTATCAATCACGGTTGCTCATTCGATGGCGGCCGTCATGGTATCACCATCGGCAACCAAACTCGTATCGCTAACAATGTCACTATCTATGCCTTTAATCACGGTATGGCGCCCGACACCCCCATTTATCAACAAGCCTCAAACTCCAAAGGCGTAGTGATTGGTAATGATGTGTGGATAGGGGCTCAAGCAGGCATTGTTGATGGTGTCACTATAGGTAATCACGCTGTCATTGGTATGGGCGCAGTTGTAACTAAAGATGTTGCCCAGTACGCCATTGTGGCAGGTAATCCAGCAAGAGTGATTGGAGATAGACGAGACAAAAACTAAGCCGTTGGCACTCGCTTTTCAGAGAATTCCAGCTCGGCAATTATTGCTTAATTGCCGAATCTCCAGTTGCAACTCTCATCATGCTCTTTCCCTTGCAGGATGAAAATAGATCAAGTGACTCCTGATACACACTAGAGCTGACCTGCAATAGACCTAACATGCTATGAAAGATATTATCGTGGCTAAACTCATTTTGCTCTGCGTTTTTTGTTAGACACTTAGTATCAACTTTCATTGGCTCGGCAAACCAAGTTAACAAGGGTACATGTTTTTGCGATTCCGGTGCCAATGCATAAGGAAAACCATGCAAATATGCCCCGTTTTCACCAAGCGACTCACCATGATCAGAGACATATAACATTGCCGATTCAGTGTTAATCGGTAATCCACTTAGCTTATCTATCACCTTTGAGATCACCCAATCGGTATAAGCGATGGTATTATCGTAAGTATTAATTAACGTCGCTGTACTGCAATTTTGGATATCACTGCGTGGGCAATCATCTTTAAATATACGTTGATTATCAGGATAACGCTTATAATAAGTAGGACCATGAGACCCCATCATATGCAACACTATCAAAGTAGTATTAGCCGTTAGATTTTGCAATTTATTCTCTAGTGGAGCCAGTAATGCTTCATCGAAACAGTAATCACCATCACACAGTGGCGAGTCTGATTTAACGTCGATGGTCACTGTTGGTACTCGCTCACATACCCCTTTACAGCCATTATTATCCACCCACAACACATCAACTCCAGCCAGTAAGACTAAGTCGAGTAAATTTTGCTGTGAGTTCGCTTTATTGTGATCGTATTCCTCTCGGCTTAATGCAGAAAACATACAGGGAATTGACACCGCAGTTGCAGTACCACAGGAGTACATGTTTTTGAATGAGGTCACCGGTTGCACTTGAGTGTACGGGTTAGTTTGTTTTGAATAGCCATTATGTGAAAAGTGATCTGCCCTCGCCGTTTCGCCCACTAGCATCACAAGAACCCGCTTAGCTCCAGCATGTTGATTATGCAGTTTTGGCTCACTATCTAGTAACTTAAATTCAAGTGGGGTCGAAAAATAATGGTCGCGTGCATATTTACCTGTTGCGACTAGATATTGAAAGGGGATAGAGGACTTCTGCAGAAATTTATTATTGCGCCCAACAGAGGCGTAATTGGGATAATACAAGTAAGCAATCATCACTATAGTAACGAGACTGATGAGGCTCAGCTTTACACTATGGGCCACATTTCTACCCATCGACAAATAATGGACGTCACTACGAGCAATCAAAATGGCTGGTAATAGCCCACTCAGCAAGAAGAACAGCACCGAATACTGATTGAGGTACATCATGGCTTCTGAGCTATGGCTCTGCAATGAGTTTTGTACCATACCGTAATCAAACACTACACCATAAGTTTGCCTGCTATAAAACGCTAATGAAGATAGCAGTAGCAACGTAATAAGCACTGGCTTTAACAAGTATCGATGACCGCCTAAGCTAAGCAGATTGATAACCTGTATACATAGACAAAAAACCAGTAGAGGTATGCTATATAAGAAACCGAGATTATATTCAGGCAGCGCTGTTACAACAGCCCAAACTTCTTTTAAAAATGGAAAGTTAAATACTAAGGTAAAATATAATGCAGTAATACAAACCAGCTGATTAACGCTAATATTACTCAGTAAATAATACAAAGGATTAATATGTTCTTCTCGACTCTTCATACAGAAATAAAACACCGTAATGGCTAAAGAGGCTAGGCTATCACTGAGCTTAGTTTTGTAGTGTAACCGAGTGTAACCCGCAAGTAAGCAGATGTAAGCGCTGAATGGTAATCGCTCTGGTAAAATACCATGGTCCAAAGAGTATGATGAGTGGAGCTGATTTCAGTCCAGCATCCAGCTAGACAAAGACTTTAACTAGCAGCTGTTTTTATCTATTTCAATAAATACCGGACCAGTTCAAAGCTATTTAGATCTTGTAATTTAAGCTAGGTTGTTGAATAAATTCAGCAACACTTATAAGTCAAATTCACCAAATGAGCCGATTCACTCCCCTTTGTAAGTTAACCAAAAAATAATCTACGTTGTTCATTAATTTTTAACCCATGCTCAATCATTCTCCCCTATATTAAAAATGCCCAACCAGAGAGTGATATCGATTTAAATCATGAAAGCCGCAAAATAAAGGTATTGTTTAACTTGTCCAGACTAAACACTAAAAGCAGAAAAGCAGAAAAGCAGAAAAGCAGAAAAGCAGAAAAGCAGAAAAGCAGAAAAGCAGAAAAGCAGAAAAGCAGAAAAGCAGCAAGTCTGATAGCAAGCTTTATAGGTTCAATATAAATTCGATTTAAAATATTTTGACGATGACTTTGTTCTATTTTTAAATGAACATTCCATTATTCTTATGAGAAAAAAAGGCCAAGTCATTGCTGAACTCGGCCTTTAAAACGAGATAAACAGTAATGCTATCGCTTAGCTTGCAGCAACACCTTTAGGGTTATCACCGTAGCTGTTTTCATCGTGACTGTCTTGTACATAGAAAACTATCAATACGATAAGACCAATCAGAGGAATAATCCCAATCAACTGCCACCAGCCACTTCTGCCAGTATCATGAAGTCGCCTCGCGCCGATACTTAGCGAAGGGATGAGTAATCCAAGCGAGAAGATAAATGTTAGCACGCCAAGACCCAGTAAAGAGTCAATAATACCCAGTAGGAAACTAAAAATCATATAAAACAAAATAAACATCCAGAATTCAGTTCGTCTTGCGCGCCCTGAAAAATCTGCGTACTTCTTTAAAGCTCCAATAAAATAATCCATTATTGTGGACTTTCCTTGTTGTTATAAATTTCTACACTCAATATTGAGCAAATACGTATATCACAATATCTCATAAAACGACCAAAGCCATCCAAACGGGTCACGGTAAGACTCTTTGCAGTCCACAACACCCGTTTTAAAACACTTGAATTGCCGCGAACTGCCATTAATGGTGATAAGCAAAAAATAAAATGCCTAATTCCACTTTAATCAGCAACAACGCTGACGCCACAAATGCTCACTCTAGAGATTACAAATACGTTAAATTAAATCACGTTAATTAACAAGCTCTTAAACTAAATAATCAAGCCTGTCTTTGGATATTATTTAATACCATTACAGTTAAAAAAATTTTCACGCTAACACTGTGTCAATACTGTACTCATCACAGCAAATGTGACACATGCTATATATCTCTAATATTAAAGCTTATTTCAGTTAAAACATTTGCGTTTATCGACTGTATTATTAGTGAAACTCAACAATTTTAACGAATGTCGAAATGGGTAGGTGACATCACTTCAACAAGTGATAAAATGGCGCCCATTCAACTCAATTTCGGACACTCGGTAATGCGCGTAAGCAAGTACCTGCTATCAACTCAAAAAGAAACACCGGCTAATGCAGAAGTAGTTAGTCACCAGTTAATGTTACGTGCGGGCATGGTCCGTCGTAATGCATCAGGCTTATACAGCTGGTTGCCGACAGGTTTACGTGTACTGCGTAAAATTGAAGCTATCGTTCGCGAAGAGATGAACAAGGCCGGTTCGGTTGAGATCCTTATGCCTATGGTTCAACCTGCGGATCTTTGGGTTGAATCTGGTCGCTTAGAAAAGTTTGGCCCCGAGCTACTGCGCTTCCAAGACCGTCATAACCGTGACTTCGTTTTGGGCCCAACTCACGAAGAAGTGATCACTGATATCGTGCGTAAAGAGGTTAACTCTTACAAGCAACTGCCCCTGAACTTGTTCCAAATTCAGACTAAATTCCGTGACGAAGTTCGTCCACGCTTTGGTGTGATGCGTTCACGCGAATTCTTGATGAAAGACGCTTATTCTTTCCATTTAGATCAAGAAACCATGGACGAGACTTATGAGTCTATGTTCCAAGCGTATAGCAACATATTGACCCGCTTAGGCTTAGCTTTCCGCCCTGTAATGGCTGACACTGGCGCCATCGGTGGCAGCACATCACATGAGTTCCATGTTTTGGCTAATAGTGGTGAAGACTTAATCGCATACTCAACTGAGAGCGATTACGCAGCCAACGTTGAAAAATGTGAAACACCAATGCCAACAGACACTCGTCAAGTAGCCACCAATGAGATGACGCTTGTAGACACTCCGAATGCTAAAACCATTACCGAGCTCGTTGAACAACACGGTATTGCGATTGAGAAAACAGTTAAAACACTTATCGTTAAAGGCGCAACAGAAGAAGCGCCGTTAGTGGCGGTTGTTGTTCGTGGCGATCATGATTTAAACGAAGTCAAAGCTGAAAAGATTGATGCGGTACTGGCTCCATTTGAATTTGCCGATGAAGCTGATATCCGTAAAGCGATTGGCGCAGGTCCTGGTTCTATTGGGCCTGTAGGTCTTAATATTCCAGTATTTATCGACCACAGCGTCGCAGTAATGAGTGACTTTGGCGCCGGTGCTAACCAAGATAATAAGCATTACTTTGGTATCAACTGGGAACGTGATCTACCAGAGGCACCAGCATTTGATCTGCGTAATATCATCGAAGGTGAACCTAGCCCATGTGGTAAAGGCACTATTGCCCTGCTTCGTGGTATCGAAGTCGGCCATATCTTCCAGTTGGGCAACAACTACTCTGAAGCGATGCACGCTAACGTACTCGACCACAATGGTAAGTCTAAGACCTTACTAATGGGTTGTTACGGTGTTGGCGTGAGCCGCATGGTTGCAGCAGCTATTGAGCAAAACCACGATGATCGCGGTATTATTTGGCCAGAAGCTATTGCACCGTTCTCCGTCGGTATTTTACCAATGAACATGCACAAATCTCACCGTGTTAAAGATAGCGCTGAAAAGCTTTATCAAGACTTAACCGACGCAGGTATAGAAGTCTTGTTTGATGACCGTAAAGAGCGTGCGGGTGTGATGTTTGCTGATATGGAACTGATTGGCTTGCCAAATGTGGTTGTTATCGGCGACCGTAACATTGATAACGGTGTATTCGAGTATAAAAATCGTCGTACTGGTGAGAAGCAAGAAGTGCCATTCGAGCAAATTGTTGAGTTCTTAAAAGCGCAACAAGCTTAAGCTTTCTCTCATTAAGTTAGGGTCATTTAGCTTATGTTCATTTAGCTACCTCAATTTGAAATAGCTAAACTAGCGACAGTAGAACGCCGATGATGATTCATCGGCGTTTTTGTTTCTGCAGTGCCTTCAAACCATTAACGTTGATCTTCAATCACAATACCGTCGTCCAGCATACTGCCTATAGCGACTAAGCTAACGTCGCTAGAGAGTTGTGTCACCGCGCGAATCGATTGTTGAATCGCCACAATGTCAATGTTAAGCCGTACATTATCATCCACTTCGCACAGCAGGCACATCTTGTCATTGTCATTTTCACTGCAGACCACCAGTCTCACACGCTGGATGGCACTATGATAAAGCCGGACTCGTTCAACCTGCTCAGGATGTATAAACAAGCCTTTGACTTTAGTGGTTTGGTCGGCGCGCCCAAGCCAGCCCTTGATCCGCATATTGGTGCGACCACAGTCACTTGGGCTGTCTAACTGCGCACTTAGATCGCCAGTCGCAAAACGAATTAATGGATAGTTTGGGTTAAAACTGGTTATCACCACCTCTCCCACTTCACCTCGTTTGACTGGCGCTAAACTGCCCGGCCTGACAATTTCCAAAATAATATCTTCAGCCACGACTAAACCCGCATCAGCAACACTCTCAAAGGCAATTAAGCCAATATCTGCGGTGGCATACGCCTGTTTAACCTCAATATCAGCCTCGTCAAAAACGGCTTTAAGCGCGGGAGTCAGCGCCTCCCCAGTCACTAACGCTTTACTAAAAGGCAATGGTCCTTGCTGCTGAAGCTTAGCTTTATCTAGCAATATTTTAAGAAATGAAGGCGTGCCGCAGTAACTGTTAGGTTGTAAATTATGAATGATATCGAGCTGCATTTCGGTCTGCCCAGGGCCTGCGGGGATCACACTACAACCGCAGGCTTTAGCACCAGAGTCCATAATAAACCCACCGGGTGTAAGATGATAAGACAAACAGTTTTGTACCAAATCACCCGCCCTAAACCCTGCAGCAAAAAATGCTTGCCCCATGCGCCACCAATCGTGGCCATCGGCTTCCGGCTCATAGATTGGCCCTGGCGACTGAAAGACCCTCCCCACGCCACTCATATTCGGTACCATACCCGCAAACGGCATATTTGCCGCTTGAAGCTTAATCAAATCTGACTTTCGAGTGATCGGCAGCGCAGCCAGTGCTGAGCGAGAGTTGATTTGGCTTAGGTCGATATTAGCTAACACGCGGTGGTAATAATCAGATGACTCCTGAGCAAAACATAAAAAATCGCTCAAGCGAGACATTAACGTCGCTTCTCTTAGCGTCGCAGCTTGTTGTTCTTGTGCACTAAAAAATGACATGGGTATCGCTCCTTATTACAACCAGCGTTTACGGCGCTTATAAGATTTCAAGTTTTTAAAACTCTTACGCTTTTCTTTGCCGCCACCAAGATAAAACTCTTTCACATCTTCATTATTCAATAGCTGCTCATTGGATCCATCTAGCACTATTTTTCCTGACTCCATGATGTAGCCATAATTTGCCGCCTTTAGCGCATAGTTAGCATTTTGCTCCACCAGCAACATGGTGATCCCTTGGTCACGGTTAATCTTCTCAATAATGCCAAATACCTCTTTAACCAGTAGCGGTGACAACCCCATAGACGGTTCGTCTAAACAGATCATCTTAGGTCGTGCCATTAATGCGCGCCCAATCGCTAACATTTGCTGTTCACCGCCAGACAAATATCCCGCTAACCCAGTGCGCTCTTTAAGACGAGGGAAATAGTTATACACCATGTCTATATCTTGATTCACCTGACCATCGTTTCGGGTATATGCGCCAAGCTTTAGATTTTCAATAACACTCATGTCCTCGATGATCCGGCGCCCTTCCATCACTTGGAAAAGTCCGGAACGTACAACATCCTCAGCATTTTTGACATCAATACGCTCACCCATAAAATGGATATCACCGCGTGACACTTCACCATTTTCGGTCTTGAGTAGGCCAGAAATCGCTTTCAAGGTTGTCGATTTCCCCGCACCATTAGGCCCTAATAGGGTCACAATCTCGCCTTGAGGAACATCGATGCTAACGCCACGTAGTACTTGAATAACATCGTCATAAACCACTTCAATGTTATTAATCGATAAAAGAGGACTTTCAGGCTTTAACTGCACAGCTTGTGTCATAACAACTCCAACTTTCAATGTTATTGCCTAGCAAGAAAATACTGACTTACTAGGCAGATAAACGGACTTCAACGAGCAAGTAAGGCTTAGTAACCTAACCAGTCAACACGACGCTCTAGCGTTATCTGATCCACTTTATCAACTCGTACATCACCACCATTAAAGTTACCTTTGTAGATGTTAACTTGGTTAACACCGCGGTGATCCTCCGGGGTCCATGTTGCCGCTAAGCACACACCTTCGAGCCCTTTCGGTACCCAATTATTACGCACATACATGCCCTTTTTAACATTCTCACCAGTGACACCACCGTTGGCTTTAGCCCACTCCATAGACTCTTTCATAAAATAAACTGAACAGACTCCGCGGATATAGTGATGTAGTCGCTCTTTATTCCCTTCACTGTCGGACATCTTTGAGATCTCACGTACCAGTTTCATCCCCGGGACATCATCAGTCCAAAATGGCGTCATGGTGGGGAATATATAGTTTTTAACGCCCTCACCAGCCGCCTTAAAGACCAATTTGTCGCCGCCCCAGATATTCGACATAAACTGAATATCGGTGCCAACGGTGTTACACGACTTAATCAGTGATTGCACTGAACCGCCTAAGTTACCGATATAGCCGTAGTTTGTTTTCGAGCTTTTAAGACTTAAACACTGAGCCTTAAAGTCACCCGGTTTCATTGAAATAACCACCGAAGGCAGAACATCAAAACCTAGCTCTGCTGCATATTCAGCGCAGGCCGCTTTGGGGGCGTTAGGAAATGGATGGTTAGCCCCAATATGGGTGAACTTGGGTTTACCTTCGCCACCTTTTGTTTTCCAGTCATCGGCAGCCCACTGTACTAGTCCACGACAAGAATCTGAGTAAGATGCACCATAGAAAAAGTTATAAGGTGCCGGCTTTTTAGTGTTGGGGTTCTTGCCCTGAGGATCAGTTAAGTGACCAGAATAGGATGCTGAAAAAATAGGGGTTTTATCTTTCGCCGCAAAAGAGATCAGCGCCTCGGTATCTGCCGTGCCCCAGCCTTGCATGGCCACCATATTTTTACGTGACTGCCACTTTTTATAAGAGGCTATCGCTTGAGGCACTTTGTAGCCGTAATCAATGGTTTCATACTCAAGCTTGGTGCCATCAATACCGCCATGGGCATTAATATAAGCAAGTGAATCTCGCACACCGTCGGCATAGGGCTTACCCACAAACGCGGTAGGACCTGACATATCAGCTAGGTGGCCAACAAAAATAGCCTCTTCTGCGTGAGCTAAACCACTGGCTGTTGTGGCTAAACAAGCAAGGCTTGAGCCCAGCGCCCACTTTAAGTATTTCACTTTATTCAAACCGTTATTATTAGTATGGTTATACATAGTTATGATCCTTCAAATGTTCAGTCAAAGTTGAAAGCTGTATACCGCTGCTGTTACAGCTCGAAAAAAATCAGTAAGCAAACGGGTAAAATTTCCAATAGTTCTTAATCTGCGCCCAGCGATGAGCAAGCCCCTCTGGTTCGAAAATCAAAAACAGAATGATGACCAATCCAATCGCCATCTCTTTGATATACGCTAAGCCGTCGGTCACCATGGGAATATTGCCCCAGTCGGTGTACTTCATCAGACTGACCATGGTTTCAAGCACTTCAGGCAGTAACACCATAAATACCACGCCCATTAAGGTGCCCTTTATCGAGCCCAGCCCACCAATAATCACCATGGCTAGAAACTGAATCGACATTAAGATAGTGAAGCCCTCTGCAGACACATAGCCCAAGTAGTGCCCGTATAATGCGCCGCCAATACCGGCATAAAACGAGGAAATACCAAAAGATAACAAGCGATACTTGTTGAGCTTAACCCCCATTATTTCGGCTGAAAGGTAGTGATCACGTACCGCAACAAAAGCGCGCCCGTCTCGGCTACGCATCAGATTGCAGCCCCAGGTGTACATAAACACCAAGGCAAATAGTGCGATGTAGAAAAAGCTCTGATCGGTATCAAACTCAAACCCAAACAGATTGACCGGTGCAGCCATCGAGCCTGAAGAACCGCCAGAGAACCAATCTGCTCGAGCAAAAAAGTCTTCAATGATAAACTGAGCCGCTAAGGTGGCTATCGCCAAATACAGCCCCTTAATCCGCGCAGCTGGCATACCAAACATCATGCCAACGGCCATGGTCAGAAAGCCCGCTAAAGGGATACAAAGCACCACTGGGATTTGAAAACTGGTATTTAACCAGGCTGAGGCAAATGCACCAAAGCCAAAAAATGCGCCATGGCCCAGTGAGATCTGCCCAGTAAAACCGACCAGTATATTGAGCCCTAACGCCGCAATACCAAGATAAGATATTTGGATAAACAGGGTTAAAAAGTAACCATCAAGCACCAAGGGGGCACCACAGGCAATGGCGATGACTGCAATCATCAGCAGCCGAACGGTTTTGGTTTCAAATATTGTATTGTCGGCTTTATAGCTTGTGCGGAAATCACCACACGGTCGCATCGCTAAGCTAGACATAAAAACTCCTTAAAAAATCTGATAAACATAACTTAGTGAATAATCTAAATGCGCTCGATATTACGGGTACCAAACAGGCCGTAGGGTTTAAACCAGAGAATGATCAACAGCACATAAAATGGAGCAATGTCATACATATTGCCGATATGCAGATACTGACTGTCGAAAAACTCGGCCACGTTCTCAAGTACGCCAATCATGATCCCCCCCACAATGGCCCCAACAATCGAATCGAGACCGCCCAAAATGACGGCTGGAAATACTTTGATACCAATAGAGGAGAGTGAATCTGAGACACCGTTGACCATGCCGATCACAACACCTGCGGTAGCAGACACCGTGGCTGCTATTCCCCAACTCATGGCAAAGACTTGTTTAACGGATATACCTAAGCTCTGGGCCACTTGCTGGTCAAACGCCGTAGCCCGCATGGCTAAACCGTGCTTAGAATATTTAAAAAACAAGAAAAAACTGACCATGATAATGAGTGCAATCACGGTACTCATTAGGTAAGCCAGCTCGACATTAAGCCCAAATATAGCAATAGATTGGGTATCAAAAACTTTTGGATAACTCTGTGGTGACACACCAAAGATCCACTTAGTTAGCGACTGGAAGAAGATGGATAAACCTATGGTCACCATGATCACCGAGATAATAGGTTCACCAATCATCGGACGCAGGACAATCATCTGCAAAAACACACCGAACACCCCCATAAAGCAGAGCGTGAGGAAAAAGCCTAAAAAGAAAGGCAGTTCCAAATAGACTAATAATGCCCAACATACCCACGCCCCTATCAGCAAGAACTCGCCTTGAGCGAAGTTAACTATCTGCGTCGATTTATACACCAGCACAAAACACATCCCCACCACACCGTATAACAAACCGACAATCAGTCCATTGATGATTAGCTGCAGTAACAGTTCAAAATTCATGAGGCTCTCCTTTGAGAAAGATCAGTGTCTAACGTCGCACCAGCTTCAATAACGGTAGCTACCTTTAGCTGCGTTTGAATACGAGATTTGCTGCCATCTTGGAAGGTAATCACAGTATCAATATCGACATGGGACTTATCGCTATAGATGGACTCGATAATGTCAGCGTATTTTTCAGCAATAACGCCACGACGAACTTTACGAGTACGAGTAAGTTCGCCATCATCGGCATCAAGTTCTTTATACAGTAATATGAATTTATTGATTTTTTGTGCATCTGGCAGCGACTGGTTAACAATTTCAATCTCTTTAGTGAGCTGCTCATACACCTCAGGTAAACTCGATAAATTGGTATAGTTGGTAAATGCCAGCCCTTGCTGTTCTGCCCATTTTGAAACGATGCTAAATCGGATACACAAGATGGCAGAAAGGAAGGGTTTGTCTTTACCAAGAATGACCGCTTCACCGATAAATGAAGAGAATTTTAATTTGTTTTCAATGTATTGCGGGGAGTACTGGATCCCTTGACTGGTTTTGGCCAAATCTTTGATCCGGTCAATCACCACCAAATGCCCAGAAGGTTTGAAATAACCAGCGTCTCCGGTGTGCATCCAACCCTCTTTAACATCTTCGTCATAGGCGGCTTGGTCGCCCAAATAGCCATTGAACATACCCACCGTCTTGGCGATAACTTCACCCACACCTTCGCTATCGGTATTGATCACCTGCAATTGCGCGGTATCGAATGCTACGCCTACGCTGTCATAATCGACATCATCCTGATGATGAATGGTATATGCACCGCACATCTCAGTTTGGCCATATAGCTGGCGCAGTGGCACGCCAATACTCTGGAAGAATTTAAAGGTATCGGGTCCCATTGCTGCGCCACCCGTTGCCGCAGACTTTAGAAATGAGAAGCCTAATCTATCGCGCAATGCTTTCATTAAAATAAGATCAGCGAAGGTCGAGCGCTTCCCCTTAGCAAGTGCCGCTTCGGCGCGTTTGAGCGCAAATTCAAATAGCTTCTTTTTCAGCGGAGTGGAATCCATCATCCGCGCTTGAACGTCGGCTAAGATCCCTTCCCAAACTCGCGGTGCTAGCAGCACAAAGCTGGGACCTATCTCGCGTAGATCTGCCATCATGGTTTCCTGCTCTTCGACAAAATTAACGATTTGTCGTGCAATTAACGCCTGCCCAACCGCATAAACCTGCTCCATGATCCAAGGCAGAGGCAGTACCGACACATAGTTATCACCTGGTTTTCTAGGATCAGCGCGTAAATATGAGCAGCAATGCTCGATAAACTTACTGCCTTGCAGCAATACTATTTTGGGCTTTGAAGTGGTACCTGATGTGGTGCAATAGATAGCAATATTCTCAGGTTTCCCAGCATCGACTAGCTTGTCGTAACCTTGTGGGTTTTGCTTATCTAGCTTTCGCCCTGTCTTATATATGTCTTCGATGCTGATTAATCGTGGGTCGTTATATTTGCGCATCCCTCTTGGGTCGCAATAAACAATATATTTTACCGTCGGAATTTGATCGCCAAGCTCAAGTAATTTGTCGCATTGCTCTTCATCTTCAGCGATCACGACTTGCGCATTGCTGCGATTAAGTAGGTATGCCACCTCTTCATGCATTGAGTCTTGATAGATCCCCAGCGAATAACAACTCAGTGCATGGGCTGCAACTTCTCCCCATACCCATTCAGGTCTGTTATCACCGAGTAACGCAATCGTCGCTTCAGCTTCAATACCTAAATGGCGAATGGTCAGTGACAGCCACTTCACGCGGTTGTGATAATCGAGCCAGCTAAATTCGCTCCAAATACCAAACTCTTTCTCGCGCATGGCAATATCATCACCCCACAAAGTGGCGTTATGGCGTAATATCTTTGGAAAGGTATCCATATCCCCCATATCGAAGCGATTTGCCGATGATTTATTGTCCGTTTTCATTAGCCCACCTCTTGTAATTGCTCGTTATCATCTAAGCCTAAATAAGCCTGTCTAACGTGCTCATTAGCCATCACTTCATCGGGTAAACCACTCACGAGTTTCTTACCAAAGTCGAGTACCATCACTTGATGTGAAATATCCATAACCACCCCCATGTCATGCTCAATCATCACAACGGTAATGCCGAACTCCTCGTTGAGATCCAAGATATAGCGCGCCATATCCTCTTTCTCTTCTAGGTTCATGCCCGCCATGGGCTCGTCTAATAAAATAAGCTTGGGATTAAGGGCTATTGCACGAGCTAATTCGACGCGCTTGCGCAGGCCATAAGACAAGGTTCCAGCAACGGATTTACGCACGTGGGAGATATCAAGAAAATCAATTATTTCTTCCACTTGACGGCGATGTTTGAGTTCCTCTTTTTGAGCGGGTGAAGCCCAATAAAGTGGCCCAGTTAACCAGTTATTTTTCATCTGGTGATGTCGGCCAACCATAATGTTATCGAGTACCGACATATGGCCAAATAGCGCGAGATTTTGAAAGGTACGGCCTATTCCCAAATCGGCGCGATCATTTGGGCGTAAATGGGTCACTTCTTGGTGATCAAATTGAATGCTGCCCTGATAAGGACGGTATCGACCTGAGATGCAGTTAAGCATTGAGGTCTTGCCAGCACCATTAGGACCAATAATTGAGAATACAGCCCCTTTCTCAACTTCGAAGCTAACGTCGGTTAATGCTTTAACACCACCAAACGCCAGAGAGATTTGATCAACTTTTAATATTTTATCTGTCACACCCATACTCCTTTAAACTGCACATATCGCTTTTTAGCTATGCTCAAACCAGGTTGAGCATTAGCGTTAAACGACTGTCATGGGTAACCAATCACGGGATTTACAAGCGATGCTATGCAAAAAAACGACGGCAGAAGCGTTATCTCTACTGCCATCAAAGGTTAAAGTGCGTAGCGGAATGAAAGCTGAGCGTAGTCAGAGTCGACATCTTGGTCGCCAATTTCAAAATTACCGACTTCAAAACCAATGGCCAAATGAGGAGTCAAGTTTTGGAATAAATTGATGCTCCACTGACTGCGCTCCGCATTGCCTATGTCAGTTTCAACACGGCCATATAGCGCAGTACTTCTTAAGGTATCGGTCCAGTAATGGCGGTATGCCGCCAAATAAGAGGTGGTATTTTCAACCTCTTCTCCGACTAAATCTCTGGCAACACCAATACCTACATAACGACCAACTTCACCTTGATGGAATTGAAAACGCAGGTCATCTTTACCGAATGTTTTGATCCGCCCGGCGATAGAGCCACCGAGGGCTGTTTCACTATTTCCTAAGTCGGTATTGAGACTGCGGCCGAGGGCCGATATCGAGATGTCCCCCCAATCACCTTTAAGGTTATAACGCGCAACAACATCGGGTAGATCATCATTAGTGGTATCGCCACCAACGCTTTCTGGGTTTTCTATAGAAAATTGGAAATTACCAATGTCGTAACGGATCTGCCCTTGACGAATAAAGGCTAGGCCCACAGTTGCACCGGCAAAATCGGCAGACTCAGGAATGGCACTGGTGTTCATAAAGGTGGTCCAAGTCTGGCCCGCTGTTATCCCTTCATATTTAATAAATGCGTGACGTATTCTTGGGTTTGCGGAGTTAGATACCACCTGATTACCACCACCACCGAGAAAGTCCATTTCAATAAAGCCCATCACGTCGCCATGAACATATTTGGTGTTAAAACGTGTTTCGTTGGCAAAGATGCGAAATTGAGATGCACTCTCTTCAAGTGGGGCACCGGTACCAATCCAAAAGTCACGATAAGCAACATCACCACTGACATAACGAGCATCAACTTTGATGTAGCCACCGAAGGTTAATTTGCCATCGTCACCGACGTCAAATTCATAACTTGCTGCGGCAGAACCCGCCAATAAACACAGTGAACCGGCTAACGTAATTTTTTTTATTTTTGAAATAAGCATCTTTTATCCCCTTTAATGTCTGCACTTAAGATGAAGAAATAAAAGGGTTTGCTCAATTGTGAAATGGTATTAGTGCAGGAGTCTTAATACGTTAGCTGTAATACGGGCGGATTAACCCGTGGGGATTAATACCGATAGATTAAGACTTAAGTCGATAGTCTTTGCCGACCTAATAGAGTCAAAATATGATATGTTAATTCCCATAACAATTAAGGGATTAAATAGCTATAAAGCTAACATTTCCCAATAAGAAGGTGTGGCTACAGCATGTTTCCTAATTGGCTATTGGTTACGATTAGTATTAGCTATATTGGTTTGCTTTTTTTGATGGCATTTCTGGGCGATAGGTACCGAGAAAAACTTTTTAAGCAGCAACATACCATCATTTATTCACTCTCTCTTGGTGTCTATTGTACCTCCTGGGGCTTTCTTGGCACTGCGGGTCAAGCCGCGAGTAATTCGTTCTCATATCTACCGGTTTATATCGCTCCCATTTTACTGTTTATGTTCGCTTGGCCTTTCATTCAGCGCATTATCAGAGTGTGTCTCAAATTAAATATTACCTCTATCGCGGATCTATTAGCGGCACGATTTGGTAAGTCGCAACTGTTAGCGATAGTTGTCACCTTTGTCGCCCTATTTGGCACCTTGCCCTATATCGCCTTACAGCTAAAAGCGATTGTGAACTCCTATGAAATTTTAAGACAAGATCACCTATTATCGTCTTGGCAACTCGGCCTGGTTGTTAGCTTAATTCTGGCGGGGTTTACCATTATATTTGGCGTTAGGGCCATTGATGTCACCGAGCGTCACCCCGGAATGATGCTGGCTATCGCCTTTGAATCTTTCGTCAAGTTAATCGCCTATCTCACCATCGGTATTTTCGTGTCTTTCTTTCTATTTGATTCACCGCTGGACATTTGGCGTCAAGCCAATGAGGCTTCACCGGTATCAACTGAGTTTACCTACCCCAATATGGTGTCGATGTTTGGGTTACTCTTTATCGTTATGTCAGCTTTTCTGTGTCTTCCGCGACAATTCCAAGTATTGATTGTTGAACTCAAAGAGCAAAAACATGCCATTTGGAGCCGCTGGACGTTTCCACTCTATATCTTAGTGTTTGCTTTCTTTGCCACTCCGTTAGGCCAAGCGGGCAATATCCTCTATGGTGACTCGCTGCAAAGTGATGCTTATGTATTGTTTCTCCCCGCCTTTAGTGGCCAAGCATGGCTCGGATTATTTAGTTTTCTAGGGGCAATATCAGCAGCAAGTTCTATGGTTATCATCTCAACCATTGCGTTGAGCACCATGCTGAGTAATGAGGTGGTTTTTCCGACACTTTTTAAAGTAAGTAATATACAGAGTACCGATTTTAATAAATTTAGATCCCACTTGCTTAACATTCGCAAAGGATTAATTCTATTAGTAATATTTTTAAGTTATGGCATGTTTCTGCTAGCACCACCCGATACGCTAGCATCATTGGGGGAGGTTGCATTTGGTGCTATCGCACAGATTGGCCCAGCCCTCTTCGCTGCCTTTTTATGGCGCAGAGTGACCCTTATTGGTGTACTTGCAGGCATCATCAGTGGTTTTTCACTCTGGTTAACACTCAATCTATTGCCACAACTGGGCCTCTACAACCATCCTTTTGCGGCAAGTGAATACTCCATGACGACAATGGCCACGTTGGTGGGGCTATTTGTCAATATCATTATGATATGGATAGTTTCTTCGTTTACTCGACAAAGTGTTCATGAGCAGATGCAAATAGCTCACTTTATTGAACGACCAGATCTGGGTAAGCTGCAATCCGCAGTCCCTAAGTATATCAACCCAACGGAGTTAGAGTTATTGGTCGCCCGCTTTGTCGGTAAAGATAAAGCCGCCCATGGTTTTCAAGCTTTTTACTCAAGCCAAGAGCAGCCTGTAATTGATAAAGCGGCTCACAACCAAACACTGATCTTCTATACCGAAAATATGCTCGCCAGTGTCATGGGATCGGCCTCTGCGCGCTTGGTGATCTCCTGTGCTCTCAATGGTCGCGGGATCGCGATTGAAGATGTGGCACAACTAGTTGAAGAGGCCTCTAGTCACCGCACAGAATTTAGTCGCTCAGTGCTGCACAGCGCAATAGAAAATGCCAGTGAAGGGATCTCTGTGATAGACAGAGAGCTCAACTTAGTCGCTTGGAATCAGCACTATTTAAAGCTCTTTAATTATCCAGAGGATCTCGTCTATATCGGCTGTCCAGTCAAACAGCTTATTAAATATAACCTGAGTCATGGCCAGCATTTTAAGCATGATTTAACGCAGCAAGTTGAACGTCGTTTGGCTTATCTACGTCAAGGGAGCCGCCACAGTACAGAGCGACTACAACCCGATGGTAAAACCATCAGGATTGAAGGAAACCCGATACCTGACGGCGGCTTTGTGATGATATTTTCCGATATCACCATGTATCGAGAAGCGGAGAAATTACTAAAAGAAAAGAACTTAGATCTTGAAGCCCGGGTCTATGAACGCACCAAAAAACTGGAGCAAGCAAATCTTAGTCTTGAGCATTCTAATCAAGAGCTAGCAGTCGCACTGCAAAAGGTTGAACAAGCACACCAAAAGAAAAGCCAATACCTCAAGGCATGTAGTCACGATCTACTGCAACCATTATCAGCCGCAAGATTATTTTCCTCTGCGTTTGTTCAGAATGGTCAACTGTCGAATAAACAAAAACAACAAATGGGTTATATCGACAACTCATTACAGGTTGCCAATGAGCTGCTGCTGGACTTAAACGAAATTTCCCGTATAGAAAGTGGCATCATAGTCCCCGAAATTACCGAGTTTGCCTTGCAAGAGGTGATCGATTCGCTCGTCGATGAGTTTGGTGCTATTGCCGCAACGGAAGATGTAAAATTCAAGCATATTAACACCCAGATTTGGGTCAGCAGTGACAAGGTGCTGCTTAGGCGTATTTTGCAGAACCTCATCAGCAATGCATTTCGGTATGCGGGTAAAGGTAAAATTTTGCTTGGATATCGACGCATCGGAGACTGTATCTCGATTCAAGTCGTTGATGATGGGCCGGGGATCCCTGCAGAAAAACAAGCGGTCATTTTTGAACAGTTTACTCGATTGCAGCACTCAGGACATGAAGGTGTTAATGGTCTCGGCTTAGGTCTAAATATTGCGCAGGGTTTAGCCTCTTTGCTATCGCATCAATTAGCACTGTCTTCGACAGTTAATCGCGGTAGCATATTCAGTCTTCAGTTAAAAACCGTTTTAGCAAAAGCAGAGTCCATCGTTAAAGCCCCTGCTGATATCCTTACTCTTAATGGCGTTCATGTACTGTGTGTCGATAATGACCCTAATGTATTAGCGGGGATGGTGGAGTTACTCCAAGGTTGGAAATGCCACGTTTATCAAGCGGCATCAGCGCTACAAGCAAAAGCACAATTTTCAAAACACGCTCATAAAATTGACATTGTATTGATGGACTATCAGCTTGAAGATAATCAAAATGGGTTAGATTTAATGGTCGAGTTGCAACATCAATCAGACTTACCTATTGCCGCTATTTTGATCACAGCGACGATTGATGAAGCAGTGGTCAATAGAGCCAAGGAGCAAGGCTATGGTTATCTACGCAAGATAATTAAACCTATCGCTCTGCGTGCAGTGATGAGTGCCACGTTAGCAACAAGCTTACGGACAAACTATGCAGCATCCGCAACCACTCATTACAGCAGCGAAGAAGACAATTAAGCCGACATAGGTATGCCGGCTTAATTTGTAATAGAAGATCTTTCCAGCTTAATCTATTAAGCGGTTAGTGAGGTTTTATCGAGTTGCAGTTGACTCATGGCAATCACAGCTTGAGTGCGTGTATGCACCCCTAATTTTAAAAATATTGCACTGGCATGAGCTTTAATGGTGGCTTCTGAAAGCCCCAATTCATAAGCTATTTGTTTATTGAGTAGACCATCAGCAAACATCATTAATATACGATGTTGTCTCGGTGATAAGCTGATGATTTTACTTGTCATACTATCGGCTTCTATTGCTTCAACGTTACTGCAACCCGCAGGCATCCATTGTTGGCCTGCGAGTACTGCTTTAATGGCTTTGACCATCTGTTCAACTGAAGTCGATTTAGGAATAAACCCCGCCGCTCCAAATGACATGCTCTTACCTACCGTGACTTTATCTTCTTGCCCGGAAATCACAACGACCCCCATTTGGGAGTGACAATTACGGATATTGACTAAGGTATTAAAGCCATGAGCTTTTGGAATATTAAGATCGAGTAACAGTAGATCTGCATCTTGTTGCTTTAATAATTCATCGAGCTCTACAATCGTCTCAGCTTCAAATAATCTTACATTATCAAAGTGTGTGGTTAATATGTTGACCAGTGCTTGTCTAAATAATGGATGGTCATCAGCTATTATTATTTTTAGTGGCTGTAACATGTTTGATCCCTCATATGTTCATTTTTTCAGTCTACTCCATTGCCTTTTATTATCAACTTGCCACTATTCCTTTACGCTACCAACAATTCTTGATTTAACACTTTAATTACAATTAGATAGTCTGATAAGCATATTTAAATCTCATCATTACACCGCAACAACATAGACTTATTAACTAGGTTAACGGCTAAATATTTATGCTAGATACCCTTTAAAAGCTGACTCATACCCTCATTGAAGTAGCTAAATGCACTCTTAATCACATAACAACAATGCTGTAATTCACCGTAGAGAAGTCAATGGCGGTGCTTTCACCTCTAGATAATGCTAAGAAACACCCATCAAACTTACGGCCAAAAAGAAGGTAAAAAGTCGCCGTAACACCTGACTAAGAGGGACCGACGCATCACGACTAAAAGAAACTGGCAGACTAATTTACGGGTAAAGCTTGTACATAAAGCGACTCTCACATATTCTAAATTCAGGGACCGTTTTTGAATAAGTTTTGTTTTTCAATTGATAGGGATCGCCAATTTGTCAGATAAAATTGCATTAGTATTAGGTGGTGGTGGCGCGAGAGCTGCGTATCAAATTGGTGTCCTCAAAGCTATCGTACAGTTTTACCCTCGTAATCACGGGATCCCCTTTAAAATTATCTGCGGTACATCGGCGGGCGCTATAAATGCCACCTCCATGGCTACTCATGCATCCTGTTTTCATTTGGGCGTTCGCAAACTCGAATGGGTTTGGCGTCATATTCATGCAGAGAAAGTCTATCAAGCTTCTATCGGCAGTGTATTAAGTCATTTGGGTAAAATGGCACTTAAAGGCGTACAAAGTGATGGCGCCTCTCGTAGTGCTGGCAGCCTGTTTAACAGTGAACCACTGCGTGGCTTGCTTAGCGACCTGATTAGTTTTGAGCGTATTGGTCGCAATATTAGTAGCGGAGCACTCGATGCCGTTAGCTTAGATACCTCTTGCTACGACACCTCTCGTTCGGTCACATTTTTTCAAGGTAATCCTCTTATAGAGGATTGGCAGCGGGCACGCCGCTGTGGTCAACGCACCCGTTTAAATACGGATCATCTATTGGCAAGTTCCGCTATTCCCTTAGTTTTCCCATCCGTAAGGCTCAACCAAGAATATTATGGCGATGGCTCAGTTCACCAGCTAGCCCCCTTGAGCAGTCCGATTCATTTAGGGGCTAACAAAATTATGGTGATCAACTTAGAAAGCCCACATAAAGTGCAACCAAGAGAGCTTGAACACCACCCTAAAACAGCCACCATTGCCGGCCACCTGCTTGATACTATATTTTCAGATACATTGAACAGCGATTTGGAGCGGTTAGAACGGATCAATAGTACTTTGTCACTCATTCCGGAGGAAAGCCGTAAAGGTTTGCCCTTAAAACAGATCGAAACGCTAGTGATTAAACCGAGTGAGGACTTAAGCGCAATTGCCTCTCGTTATTTTCACGATATGCCCTTTGCTATCAAGATGATGATGAAGGCGTTAGGGATCAATGAGCACTCAGATTCAAGTATTGGATCTTATCTGTTATTTGAGCAGAGTTATTGTAGCGCGCTAATTGAACTGGGCTATGAAGATGCAATGTGCCAAATTGACGATATCAAAACGTTTTTTGATATTAAATAGCTTTAGCACTGTCATCTGATTTAGCAACCAACCGCTCGACATTCCCCTATGCTTCACAAAACGGTCCTAGGGGCTATATTAACTTTGAGACTAAACTGACATTTGATGCTTAAGCAAGATAGTGTCTACGACACTTTGGCCCCAATGTTGGTAAATTTGAACCCCGGGATGAAACCCGTCGACAGCCATCAACTCGGGTTGAAGTTCAGCGCCAAAATCGAGCAATATGAACGGCGCCGTCGTTGCCAACTGAGTTAATTGTTGATTGAACTCATCACAACGCTTACCTAAAAACCAACGTAAAGGTTGCGGCAATGCAGGAAAACCGCCCATAGGCGGAACCTGCGTGAGTATTAATTGACGACACTTCACTGCAACGGTCAGGAACTCAACCAGTTCTAATTGTTTCCGCCGCCACTGCCGAGCAGAAATAGGACTAAGTACATCATTCACCCCGAGTGAGACCACCACAATGTCAAAATCCAAAGCATGTTCATCATGCTTCTTTTTAAGCATTTTTAGCGTCTGTTCAGTGTTAGCCCCCGACTTTGCCAAGAGCTGCCAAGACACCTTAAAGTGAGCCGATAATCCAGAGGTCACAGTGCCACTGAGCGCTTGCCGCTGCTTGCTAACACCAACGCCGGCAGCTGCAGAATCACCCAAGAGCAATAACGAAACCTCTGGTCCAGAGCCAAGTTCGCCAACGCGCGTCCCTGCAGCCTCCGGTAGTTTAGGGGTGTTTTTTTTAACTAACCGACCTTGAATAAACATAAGCGGCAATAACAGAATAAATATAATGTTGTGCAAAAGTCATCTCCCAGACCGGTGCCTTAAAATCAGCCCTGCAGTAAATAGGCTTCGGCTTTCTCTATTCGTCTTGGTTTTCCAAGCAAAATAAGAATATCACCGGATTTTATCTGCCAGTCTAGCTCAGGGTTTTCCACTTCAGCACCTGCACGCCTAACGGCGCGGAGCTCAACTCGTAGTTTCTCCCATGGGATATCAGCTAATGTTTGCCCAACGGCATTCGCGCCTTTAGGTAATGCCACAGCATGCAGTAACTCCAGTGTAAAGTCTGTTTCTGCTCCTGAGAAAAAGCCATGCAAATATTGATAATGGTTACGACGTTCAGATTCCAAGCGCTTTAAAATTCGGGCTAGCGGCACGCCACATTGATACAGTACCTGTGAGACCAACATTAAGCTCCCTTCCAAGGTCTCAGGAATGACTTGGCTAGCACCTGCTTTTTCAAGCTCTTCCATGCCAGAATCATCACGAGTACGCACTAGAATTTTGGCCTCTGGTGCCAACTGACGACACAGCGGTAATACCTCTTCTAGAATACGTCCACTACTAAAGGTAATAACAATGAGTTTGGCGTGCCGTACATGTGCTTGTTTAAGGATACTGCGCTTACAGACATCACCAAAGTAGACGGGCTCGCCTGCGGTTCTGGCCTCCGAGACTCGTTTGGGATCTAAATCTAGTACGATATAAGGGATAGCTTCGGTTTTCATAAATCTAGCGATCGTTTGCCCAACACGCCCATAGCCTAGGATCAAAACAAGATCGTCAGCCGGATCAACATTAACCACAATAGGTTCACTTTTTTCAGGCTTAGGTTTAAGCCCTTGCAGTACTCTGGCAATATCGACACTGTGACGAACCAACCAAGGAGCAAGCGCCATAGATAACACGGCCACCATCACTAAAGTGGTACTCGTTTTAACGTCAAGTAACTGATAATTAACCGCTAATGCCAATACAACAAAACTAAACTCACCTACTTGCGCTAGACTCAGCGCGGTCGACACTGAGACTCGAAATGACTCTTTAGCGAGCTTTAACAGTGCAAAGACGACTAAGGCTTTGCCTAAAATCACAGTAATAAGCAATAAAATGATCTGCCACCAAAACTGCGCCACAAGCTGGAAGTCGAGTAACATACCGATTGAGATAAAAAACAGTCCCATCAGCAGATCTCTAAAAGGGCGAATATCGGCTTCTAGCTGCCGACGGTACTGGCTTTCACCCAACAACATACCGGCCATAAAGGCGCCTAGTGCCATCGATAAACCTAACCACTGGGTAATGGCGCCAGTAACTAATGCCACTACAAGAGTAGATAACACAAACAATTCGTTTGAACGAGAGCGCGCCACTTCATCAAATAGTCTTGGCAAAGCCCATTTGCCAAAGGCCATTAAAGCAATAAAGGCCAAAATACCTTTTAACAACGCGTAGGCGACATCAGTCAACAGTAATGGCGCACCATCGCTGGCTAAGAGCGGCAATAAAATCAACAAAGGTACTACGGCGATATCTTGAAACAACAGCACACTGACAGAAAGCTCACCATGACGGCGCCGCAGCCACCCTTGCTCATTGAGCAGTTTCAATACTATCGCAGTTGAAGATAACGCAATAGCAGAGCCTACGACTATAGATTCGGTCACACTCAAATTACACAATAAAGCAATGACTATACTCAATGCTGCCGTCACTATAACTTGAGCGCTACCCAAGCCAAATACGGTTCTACGCATCGCCCATAGTCGAGGGACTGAAAACTCCAGACCTAAACTAAACATCAATAACACCACACCGAGTTCTGCCACTGATTGCATTTGATGTTGTGAAAACCAATGAAACCCGCTTGGACCACTAATAATCCCCGTCACCAAATAGGCCAAAATGGCAGGCAACCCAGCACGCCTAAGGATGGCGATAGAGACAATTGCTACAACCAGCATAAGCAATATTTGGATCAAAAAGCTGTGTTCCATACGTGTAATTCGCTCCTAGGGGGCTGTGATACTTTCGAGCTTTGTTTTTGTTCGGTTATTTATCATAAAGAATAATAGTTGTAGTACAAGGTAAAGCGTTAATAACAGTTCACTTGTGTCAAAGAAGAGAAGCATTAAAGCAACCCGAGGGCCGAGCTTGTTGGCTATTTTATGATGTCATGGCGAACAGTATTGAATAGTTAAACCGCCTTACTCAAATAGCCTATAAACGGCACCAAAAACAACCATGAAGGATGAGTAACCTCTTGTCAAAATACTGTCACTGCAAAAAAGCTCTGCTAACAAAGAGAGTAACTTAATGACAACTAAAGATAAATAAAGACAAATATTATTAACGAATGTTTCGGCACAATTATTGCTTTATCTAAAATAGCTGATGCTGTTAATTAATTTGGAGTCGAGAACATGGAATTTGGCCTAGCGACCGAGTTTTTTCCTAACGAATATCGTGTACAAGCTGATGTTGAATCAGCCTACGCGTTAGATCTTGATCTCGTCAATATTATCCAGCAACTACACCAACACTTAGATCCGCGGACAGTCTTTGCCTGCTTCGGCAAAATCATGGGGCAATACTTGCCGCTTCACGGCGTGCAGCTCACTTATAAGCAATACCATTTTCATTGGGGACGTCAAGGTGGCTATTCAATTGAACAGCACCTCACGCTAGCTGACACCAGTGTGAAAGTTAACTATAACCTAAAAGCCACTTTGGTGCCGTCGCAGGCTCAGCGCTTAAACCAGCTACAAGGCTTGGTATTACAGCCGTTATTTAATGCTATTCAGTTCCAAGAAATATCCAAGCAAGCCATGTTTGATGCACTAACCAATTTAGGTAATCGCCACTATTACCTTGAGCAGATAAAGAAAGAGATCGCCCGTGCTCAGCGAACCCAGAGCGCTTTTTCTTTAGTGACCTTGGACCTTGATAACTTCAAACGGCTCAATGACCGCTACGGCCATCAACTTGGTGATGAGGCTCTTGTTGCCTTTGCAAAAATGCTAACAAATGTCATTAGAGATACTGACCAAGCCTTTCGAATTGGCGGTGATGAATTTACTATATTGGTTCAAGGGGATGCACAAGCCGCGGCAATTCTTTGTCAGAGAATTCTAATAGCACTAGAAGAGCATGCTGATTTAGCAGGCTACCAAGTCAAAACGAGCTTAGGTATTGCACAGTGGCGGCACAACGATACAGAGCAGAGTTTGTATCAAAAGTCTGATAGCGCTTTATATCAGGCAAAAGCGGCGGGGAGACAATGTTATAGTGTTTTTCAGCCCCAAGACTCATAAATTGCATCACTACAGCAACAATGAGCATTAGCTTACCTCAGGGAGTATTTAGCAAGTTAACCTTTAAAGTTGATGCCTGTTTCATTTTCAGCACAAAGAAAAGCTTTCTCATTCCAATAGCCTATCGCACAGACCAATTTTCCGTTATAACACAATAATGGGACATGAGATCTTGTCCACGGTGGCACTTCAAATTCTTGCCAAAGTTTCTTTAGCTCTCTACCTTTACTGCGATATTGTGGTTGGCAACGTGTGCTTCCCGGCAAGGAAAACTCAATAGTCACCTTTTCGTCAGCACGGGGGAAACGCACTCCGGCATTAATGGCTAAGGTTGCTTGAATAAGCTTATTATGACCATAGTTCAGCCCCACTTCTAACAGCTCATCGAGTGAAGATACTGCGATATTGGCCGAGTGTGCTGACGCCGTCATCGGCAAAAAGTATCCAGTGCCTTTAAAGCGTTTTATCAACACATCGGTTAATTTTATCTCAATATTTGCGTCGACTTTAGCATCAAGTAACTGTGCAATAATTTGCTCGGCTTGTACTTTTGACGGCGGAGCAAACCCCAAAAAACCCATGTGACCACGCAGCAGTAATGCTTGCCACGCTTTGGAGTATTGCGCTAAAGCGGCAAGGTTTATAACACATTCGCCGCCCAGCTTTGTTTGAATTCGCGGTAATCGCGCAGCCAGCTCTTCATCAATAACGCTTTGCTGCATTGCGCACAGTTCAGCACTACGGCTCGCTGTGGCAGCAATGGCGCTCCAGCGCTGCTTTAACGTGGGAATGATTGATTGACGCAAAAAGTTTCTGTCATACTTTTCATCAAAATTACTCTCATCTTGAATATGACGAATGTCCCGTGTTTTAGCATACGCTTCAACATCACTTTTACTTAAATCGAGCAACGGCCGAATAAGCCACTTATCGTTATCGAGAGATTGTACTTTCCCCATCGCCGACAAACCTTTAGGGCCGAGTCCTCGCTTTAACGCTAATAAAATAGTTTCGAGTTGGTCATCTTGGTGATGCGCTGTCATCAAGATATCTGCTGCACACATCTGCGCTAATAAAGCCTCATAACGCACAGAGCGAGCTTCGGCCTCGACACTGGTTCTTGGCGCAAGCTTGACCTTTACGCGCGCTATAGTACACGGAAGTTGATATATCTCAGCTTGTGCTTGGCAATGTAAAACCCATTCATCTGCATTGACACTCAGTCCATGATGCACATGCACTAACTGACAATCGAACTGAGGATGCAGCTTGGCAAACTCAGCTAATCCATGGGCTAAAATTTCTGAATCTACGCCGCCACTATAAGCAAGTACCAGTTTGCGCGGCGCAGCTGACGCCGCGATAACAGGCAAGGCATCTACACAATGATCAATGAGCTGAGCAATATTCATGACTAAAAAACAATCCTGACTTTGTCTGAGCCTGTTAATGACTCAAGCGCTAGCATCAAATCATCCGTTGGATTCACGCGCCACTCATCACCCAGCGTAAACTGCGCTTTAGTTTCTGGCTGAGCATAATTAATCAGCACCGGCACAGCGCCATTTTTCCAAGGCTCGACGGCTAATTGGAAACGGTTCAACCATTCGGCGTTAATATCCTCTGACTGTAGGTCAACTTCTACCGCATTGGCAAAATGACTACGAGCTTCACCGATATCGATAATATTACGCGCCGTCATACGGTTGCCACCGGCAAAATCATCAAAGCTAACTTCACCTTCAATGATCAGAATCCGGTCTTTCTCAAGCAGATGATTATACTTCTCAAACGCCTCAGTAAACAGCATGACCTCTAGACGGGCACTCTTATCATCGAGGGTCACTAAGCCCATTTTAGAGCCACGCTTGGTCATCATCACTCGCGTTGCAACGACCAGACCTGCGGCCTTCATTGTTTTACCACGTTCCGTTGGATGTACGTCTTTCAAACGTCCAGAAGTGTAATGCTTAAGCTCTTTAAGGTATTGATTAATCGGGTGCCCGGTTAAATACAAGCCCAATGTGTCGCGCTCACCCTCCAACCACACTTTTTCAGGCCATGGGGTGCATGCAACAAATTTCTGCTTGTCATCTTCAGGTTCACTATTGAGCAATCCAAACATATCATGCTGGCCTAATGCTTCAGCTTTTGCATGTTGGTCAGCTGCCCGTATTGCCTCTGGCAACGTTGCGACTAATGAGGCCCTGTGCGCCCCTAAATTATCGAGCGCACCTGCACAAATCAGCTTTTCGATGACGCGGCGATTGAGTTTTTTGAGATCTATTCGCGCACAAAAATCAAATAGGTCGGTAAATGGGCCGTCTTTTCGCGCAGCTAAAATAGAATCAACAGGGCCTTCACCCACCCCTTTAACTGCGCCGATACCGTAAACAATATTGAGGTCATCATCGACGGTAAATTTAAATAAGCCCTTATTCACATCAGGTGGAATAAGCGGTATGCCCATTCGCTCACATTCATCAACCAAAATCACAATCTTGTCGGTGTTATCCATATCTGCTGACATTACCGCCGCTAAAAACTGCGCTGGGTAATGGGTCTTCAGCCAAAGCGTTTGATAGGATACTAATGCGTAAGCGGCTGAGTGTGATTTGTTGAAACCGTAACCGGCGAACTTTTCCACCAAGTCGAAGATCTTCATCGATAGCGGACCATCGACACCGTTATTAATCGAACCCTCTTCGAATGTTCCGCGCTGCTTGGCCATCTCTTCAGGCTTTTTCTTACCCATCGCACGACGCAACATATCCGCGCCGCCGAGGGTGTAGCCTGCAAGCACCTGTGCTATCTGCATCACCTGCTCTTGATACAAAATAATACCGTAGGTTGGCGATAGCAGCTCTCTTAACGATTCATGCTGATACTCAGCATCTGGATAAGAAACCTCTTCTCGGCCGTGCTTACGTTCAATAAAGTTGTCTACCATGCCTGATTGCAAAGGTCCGGGTCTAAACAGCGCTACCAGTGCAATCATGTCTTCAAAACAATCAGGTTGAAGACGTTTGATCAAATCTTTCATACCACGAGATTCCAACTGGAAAACCGCTGTGGTTTCATACTTTTGCAGTAACTTAAAACATTTAGGGTCGGTGAGCGGTATTGACTCAATGCGAATGTGTTCTTCACCGGTTTTATCTTTAACGCTGTTCACCATCTTTAACGCCCAATCAATAATGGTGAGCGTTCTTAAACCCAAGAAATCAAATTTAACCAGACCAGCGGTTTCAACATCATTTTTATCGAATTGGGTAACTGGGTTAAGGCCTTCTGAATCACAATAGATAGGCGAGAAATCAGTAATTTTGGTGGGTGCGATAACCACACCACCGGCGTGCTTACCGGCGTTACGTGTCACGCCCTCTAGAATACGGCACATATCGATGAGATCTTTGACCTCTTCACTGCCGTCATACGACTCTTGCAACGCAGGTTCAACTTCAAATGCTTTAGCCAGTGTCATACCTGGTTCTGCAGGCACCATTTTAGAAATACGATCGACAAATCCATAGGGATGACCCAATACACGACCCACATCTCGAATAACCGCTTTTGCCGCCATAGTACCGAACGTAATAATCTGCGACACAGCGTCACGACCATAAAGTTCGGCCACATGGTCTATCACTTCATCACGTCTATCCATACAGAAATCGACGTCGAAATCTGGCATTGAGACACGTTCAGGGTTAAGGAATCGCTCAAACAGCAAATCGTATTCAAGCGGATCCAAATCGGTAATTTTAAGCGCGTAAGCCACTAATGACCCGGCACCAGAACCACGGCCAGGACCAATTGGGATGTCCTGATCTTTTCCCCATTGGATAAACTCCATAACAATAAGGAAGTAACCCGGAAAGCCCATTTCGTTAATCACTTTAAGTTCGATTTCTAAACGTTCATCGTACTCGGGACGCTTTTCAGCTCTGACTTCAGGGTCTGGAAATAAAAACGCCAAGCGGGCTTCTAAACCTTTTTCTGAAACATCAACCAAAAAGGCTTCAATCGACAAATCACCAGTGGGGAAGTTAGGCAAAAAGTACTCATTTAAACGTACCGTTACGCTACAACGCTTAGCTATCTCAACGGTATTTTGTATCGCTTCAGGGATATCGTCGAACAGTTCACACATCTCCTCACTACTTTTAAAATACTGTTGGTCACTGTATTTTTTCGGTCGTCTAGGATCGGCTAGCGTGAAACCATCAGAAATAGCGACGCGAATTTCATGTGCTTCAAACTGTTCAGGTTTATTAAAAACCACTTGGTTAGTGGCAACCACTGGCAGGTCTTTTTCTTGCGCAAGTTGAACCGCCAGATGCAAGTAACGCTCTTCATCTGGGCGTCCAGTACGCAATAACTCAAGGTAATAACGGTCTGGGAAATGTGTTTGATAAAACTCAACTGATGACGCTACCTGGCCAGGATTCTCTTTTAAAAGGGCACGACCCACATCCCCCTGACGTCCACCAGACAGTAAAATAAGGCCATCATTATATTTAGCTAACCACTCTTGGTCGATAACGGCTTTATCTTTAATATGGCCGCGAAGATAAGCATCGCTGATCAGCAAGGTTAAGCTGGAGTAGCCTTCGTTATTCATCGCTATCGCGGTAATAGAACAGAGTTCATCAAAACCGGGGACTTGTACCCAAAAATCGGTACCGATAATGGGTTTGATGCCAGCACCATGACAACCGCCATAGAACTTAACCAACCCACACATGTTGGTCTGATCGGTTAACGCGACCGCAGGCATTCCCAACTCGCTTGCTTTAGCAAGAATAGGCTTAACCTTAGACAGCCCATCAGACATTGAATAGTCACTGTGGACGCGCAAATGCACAAAACGAGGATCAGACATAGTGGGAGTATCTTTCTTTTAGGTAGATGACAACAAATAATGAATCTAACAGAGTAGAACAAGGGCTAGCAGCAAACAAGTTAAACTACCAACCCAGTAAGCAGATGGACGACTTTTTAACTATTTATTACATTGCTTCACGAACAGGTCGGAAACTCTTACGGTGTTCCGCTAACACGCCATGTTTGGCTAAAGCCTCAAAATGCACCTTCGTTGGATAACCTTTGTGCTTTTCAAAGCCATATTCTGGATGTTGAGCAGCGAGCACTTCCATCTCTCGATCGCGCACAACTTTTGCAATGATAGATGCTGCACTTATTGCATCAATAAGGCCATCACCCTTGATGATGGCGTGGCTCTGCACACCAAAATCTGGCGTACGATTACCATCGACTAACACTGAAGAGGGTTTAATCGTTAGCCCTGCTACAGCACGCTGCATTGCCAACATGGTTGCGTGTAAGATATTAAGCTCATCTATCTCAACAGGTGATGCTGAACCGATAGAGATACTTAACGCTTTTTGCTGGATCTCAACGAACAACAACTCACGCTTTTTCTCTGATAACTTTTTAGAATCGTTAAGCCCTGTGATTGGGTTATTAGGATCGAGTATTACAGCCGCAGTCACAACATTACCCACTAATGGACCACGACCCACTTCATCGACCCCAGCGTACTGTCCAATACAGAGTTGGGTGATCTGCTCAGGGGTAATATCTTTTATAACAGCCATTATTTTGACTCCTCAACTAATTCAACTGTCTCAATTAATTTAATCACCGCATCAGCTGCGCGAGCGCTAGCATCGCGTCTTATCGACTTGTGCATCGCCATAAATCGATCATGTAATGGGGTAAAATCGCTATCAAGTTGCAAAGACACGGCATCTGCAATTTTTTCGGGAGTACAATCAGCTTGAATAAGCTCTTCAACGACATCTTCATCAGCGAGTAAATTAGGCAGCGAATAACGCTTTGTTAGCATCATTCCTTTGGCGATTTTATAGGTAATAGGGCTGACACGATAAGCGACAACCATAGGCCTTTTAACTAACATAGCTTCGAGTGTTGCAGTGCCAGAAGCCAGTAAAATACAATCTGCTGCTGCCATGACCTCTCGAGAATGACCTTCAATTAAATCGATCTCTAGATCCGGCGCATGAATGCTCAATGCTAATTCAAACTGCTCTCGTCGCTTTTGGTTGACAAGAGGTGTGACAAATTTAAGATCCGGATAACGCTGCTTAATTAAATTTGCAGCTTTAACAAAAGGTTCAGCAAGTTGTTTAAGCTCTCCGCCACGACTGCCTGGTAATACCGCTAAGTATTCTGCGGTCTGATCCAACCCAAGCAAGGTTCTTGCCTCAGTTTTACTGCTTTCTAGTGCAATATCATCAGCAAGTGTATGACCCACAAACGTACAAGGAACGTCATGTTGATCATAGAAGGCTTTTTCAAATGGCAGCAATGACAACACCATATCGGTGGCCTTGGCGATTTTGAAAATCCGTTTTGGTCGCCACGCCCATACAGACGGGCTGACATAATGAACGGTTTTAAGACCACGCTGTTTAAGCTTTAACTCAAGGCCGATATTAAAATCCGGGGCATCGATACCAATAAAACAGTCAGGTTGGATCTGCATCAACTCATCAATTAACGTCGCCCGCACTTTAAGAAGCCTGGGTAGACGTGACAGCACTTCAACAATCCCCATGACCGCTAACTCTTCATAAGAAAAAAGAGATTCAAAGCCTAATGCATCCATACGCGGACCACCGATCCCGACAAATCGTGCATCTGGATAGCATTTTTGAAGCGCCTTAATCAAGCCGGCACCAAGGATATCACCCGAGATTTCTCCGGCGACCATGGCAAATATACGAGGAGTGTTTATGCTCATAAAGAAGAGTCTATTTTATGATTAATGATAAAGAAAAAACCCGTTGGATAACGGGTTCTTATTTAGTGCTATCGAACAATGCCTCGTGTCGAGGATGCGATAAAGTCAACCAACAGCTTAACTTGTTCATCGTCAACTGCGGCCTCCTTTAGTTGTTCTACCGCTTCTTCAACGGTTAAACCATTGCGATACAGCATTTTATATGCACGGCGAACAGCAAGTTGAGATTCTTTAGCGAACCCACGGCGTTTAAGCCCTTCACTATTCAACCCTCTTGGTACAGCGGGTTGACCTGAAGCCATCACAAAAGGCGGCACATCATTAAGAACCAATGAGTAACCCGCCGTAAATGCATGATCACCAATATGCACAAACTGATGCACACCCGTCATGCCACCAAGAATAACCCAGTCACCGACATGTACATGCCCAGCAATTGAAGCATTATTAGCCATAATTACATTATTACCTACCACACAGTCGTGCGCGATGTGCACATAAGCCATGAACAGGTTATTTGAACCAATACGTGTTTCCCAATTATCTTGAGTCGTACCACGATGTATCGTTACTGATTCACGAATAACGTTGTTATCGCCAATGATAAGACGGGTTGCTTCACCCGCAAATTTCTTATCTTGGCAATCTTCACCCACGGAGGCAAATTGATAAAATTTGTTACCTTTGCCAATAACTGTTGGGCCTTTCACCACAACGTGCGAACTAAACCAACAGTCGTCACCGACTTCAACGTCTGCGCCAATATAGGTCCAAGGACCTATGGTGACATTGTTGCCAATCTTGGCATCTGGATGGATATAAGCTAATTTATCGATCACTTAGAAATCTCTCTACGAGCACACATAATTTCGGCTGAACAAACAACCACGCCATCCACTTTGGCTTCACCGGTAAATACGCCGATCCCGCGACGCTCTTTAATCATTTTCACTTCAAAATGCAGCTGATCGCCTGGCTCAACAACACGTTTGAAACGCGCTTTGTCAATACCCGCAAAATAGTATAGTGCATTAGAAGAAGGTTCATCACTCATCGTCTTGAATGCTAAGAGCCCTGTGGCTTGCGCCATGGCTTCTAAAATCAATACACCTGGCATCACTGGCTGAACCGGGAAATGTCCCTGAAAAAATGGCTCATTAATAGTGACGTTTTTGATAGCATGCAAGGATTCACCCGGAGTGTAATCCAATACTCTATCAATCAATAAAAACGGATATCTATGAGGCAAAAACTTTAGGATCTCTTTGATATCCATTGTATTCAATTGATTTGACACGAAACTTATTCCTTAACCTGCACACGGCAGCTATTCATTTACTTTACGTTTTTCTCTAGCATCTTAACGCGCTGAAAAAGCCCATCAAGCTGTCTAAAGCGAACTGTGTTTTTACGCCACACCTTGTTATCCATGGCGACGGTCGCTGAAGAATAGACTCCACGCTCACGGATAATACTGGTGATATTGGTGCTGCCAGTAATATGGACACCATCACAAATACTCAAATGACCTGAAATTGCACAATTACCACCAATAATACAATGTTTACCAATAGTGACACTACCTGCAACAACGGTACACCCCGCAATAGCGGTATTAGCACCAATAATATCATTGTGTGCAATTTGGACTTGGTTATCTAAAATAACCCCGTCGTGAATTTCTGTATGGTCTATTGCACCACGGTCAACGGTCGTATTAGCACCGATCTCAACTCGATCGCCAATGCGTACTCCGCCCGTTTGTGGAATTTTAATCCACTGGCCTCGCTCATTAGCATAACCAAATCCATCAGAGCCTAATATAGCCCCCGAATGAATGATGCAGTCTTGGCCTACATGCACATTATGGTAAACAGTTACGTTAGCCCATAATAAGGTGTTAGAGCCAATAATACTGTCTTGACCAATCACGCTTCCGGCGCCAACTTGCACATTATTCCCAAGAACAACATTGTCACCAATAACCGCATTAGCACCAATCGCAACGTTATCTCCTAGCATAGCAGAAGCTGCTATTTGTGCTGAAGGATGGATATTTTCAGCCGCCTTTGGAGTGGTATCGAGCAGTTGTGCAATGCGCGCAAAACCAACATAAGGGTCTTTAAGTAAGATGGCATTGCCGTTAAAACCTTCGGCATCTGCAGGCGTCATCAAGATCGCCGACGCAGCTGTTGTTTCCAGCTGCGAGCGATATTTTGCATTCGCCAAAAAAGAGATTTGACCTAAACCTGCACCGGCCAAAGTGCCGACAGTTGAAATCTCAACTGAATCGTCACCTTGAACATCTGCATTTAAATGGTCAGCCAGTACTCTTAAAGTATAGCTTTTCATCTATTTACTTGCCTTTACCGAGTGCTTCAACAACCTTGTTGCTGATATCAGCAGATGGCTTAACGTAGATAACTGCGCCACGTTGTAACACCATGTCATACTGTTCTTTTTCAGCAATGGTGTTGATTGTCTTTTGAACTTCAAGCAACAACTTATTTTGCTCTTCACCGTTACGACGACGCATATCTTCGTCCAACGCTTTACCTTTAAGTTGTAGCTCAGCTTTTATTGATTCCATTTTACGAACCATATCAGTCTTCTGAGAGTCACTCATTAATGCTGCATCACGTTGTTGCTTTTCAAGCAAACCACGTAACTCTTCTTGCATCTTTTGTACTGCGGCAACACGGTCACCAAATTCAGCTTTCAAGGTCTCGTTAACCTGTTCGCGCTGAGGTAGCTGCTCAAATACAGCTTGCATATCAACTACTGCAATTTTTTCAGCGTGCGCTGCTAGTGGTGCACCTAAAAGAACCAATACCATCATTGCGCGATTTAACATCTTATTCAAAACATACTCCTTTATCTCAGCAAAACTTGCCGATTACATTTAAATTATTTTTAGAAAGTTTTACCAATATTGAATGAGAAGATCTCTGTTTCATCATCCTCATACTCCTTGATTGGCCATGCAAGACTAAACACCATAGGACCCATCGGTGATAACCATTGCACACTCATACCCCAAGAGGCACGAATACGATTCGGATCGCTATAATCTTCAAGTTTATCAAACTCTTCAACAGGAAGATAACGATACGACTCATAGTCAAACTCAGTATCCCATACGTTACCCGCATCCACAAAGAAGCTTGTGCGTACCGAGTTGGTATACGCTTCATCTAAGAATGGCGTAGGGACAATTAATTCTAAACTGGCTGTCGCAATCGCATTACCACCGATTGAGCGACCCGAGCTAACTTGAATTTGATTTGGATCACCGGGTAATGAGCAACCACTACCAGATGGATCTGGCGAGCAAGGCTCACTGCCACGGTAAAGGTAGAAAGAACGAGGGCCTACCGAATTCGATTTAAAGCCACGTAATGAACTACTTCCGCCTGAGTAATAGTTTTCCCAGAACGGCAGGATTTGGTCGTTATTATTAAACTGACCATAACCGTTACCATAACCTAAACGACCACGTGCCAACACGACGAAACTCTGGCTTCGATTAATTGGAAAGTAGAAGTTAGTATCAAAATCGGCTTTAAAATATTGTAGATCAGAACCAGGAACCGTCATTTTACCATTTAGACGTTGCGATGAACCGTCTGATGGAAAAGTACCACGGTTCAAGTTACTACGTGACCAACCTAGGTTCATCTCAAAGTTATCGAAACTCAATCCAGCATTTGGATCGTCCGAGTCCCGGTAAATATCATAGAAACGAATGGCTTGCTCGTATGCAGAAATCTCTGAAATTTCGTTATGACGATAACCAATACCACCGTTTATGCGGTTATATTCATTAATAGGGAAGCCTGAGTTTAATGAAATACCATAGGAGCTGTTTTTATAGGCTTCAAGGTTAGCTTCATCGGCATCAAACTCACTCCAATAAATACTTCCACCGAGGCTGACACCATCTTTAGTAAAGTAAGGATCGGTAAATGACAGGTTAACGTTCTTAGAATACTTGTTGGTATTCAAGTTAATACCCGCTTGATTACCTGTACCTAAGAAGTTGCTCTGTTGCACACCAAACTGCAAGCTAAGACCCGATTCAGTACCGTAACCAACACCGGCGTTAAACGAGCCTGATGGCTGTTCTTTAACGTTAAATGCGACATCGACTAAATCGTCAGTACCTGGGACCTGCACAGTTTCTGTATCTACGGTCTCAAAGTAGCCCAAACGGTTAAGGTTAGACTTTGATAACTCTACCTGAGCGGAGTTTAACCAAGCACCTTCCATTTGACGCAATTGACGACGCATCACTTCATCTTTAGTAACAGTATTACCAGAGAAGTTTATATTACGCACGTAAACACGTTTACCCGGTTTAACATTGATGTTTAACGTCACTTCTTTTGTTTCGTCATCAATCTCAGGGTAAGTCTTCACTTCTGGATAAGCGTAACCATAACGGCCAAGATATTTACCGTACATCTCTTCGGTAAATGTCACATCGCCGCCGTTATACATATCGCCTTCTTTGATAGGTAAAATGCCTTGAAGTAACTTCTCGCGCCCCATCAAATCACCAGTTAAGTTAACGTCTTTAACTTTATACTGTTCGCCTTCATCAACATTAATAGTGATATAAAGACCTTTACGGTCTGGCGTCATGGCGACCTGAGTTGAAGTCACATCAAATCGAATATAACCACGGTTCTGATAATAGGTTTTAATGGTTTCTAAATCGGCTTGTAGTTTCTGCTTCTGATAGCGACGTTCGCCAAACAGATCCCACCACGCAACGTAATCTTTAAGCTCAAGCATACCAATAAGCTCTTCATCGCTAAATTCGCTATTACCAACAACGTTGATCTGACGAATTTCGGCGGCAAGCCCTTCGGTAAACGTAAACTTAAGTTCGACGCGATTACGCGGTAGATTTACAATTTCCGCTTTGACTTTAGCGCCGTACTTACCGACGCCATAATAAAAGTCTTGTAGACCTTTTTCGATGCCAGATAGCATGGTGCGGTCGAGTGACTCACCAATCTTAACACCGGAACCGTCAAGGCTTTCTTGCAACTGTTCATCTTTAATATCTTTGTTACCTTCAAAGGTAACAGAGCTAATTGTCGGTCTTTCAGTGACTTTCACCACCAAAACATTACCGTCGCGTAACACTTCAATTTTTTCAAAGTTAGTTGACGCGTACAAGCTCTTAATCGCTTGCTGCAATTTTAATTGATCAACAGTGTCACCTACCTTAACAGGTAGATTTAGCAGAGCTGCACCCAGTGCGACTCGCTGTAAACCTTCAACTTGGATATCAGTTACTTCAAAAGGTTGGAATGTATCTGCCCAACCGTTCCCTGAAAAAGACGCTCCGACTAATAACATCGAGGCAAAAATTTTATTCAATCTCATAGAGCACTTCTAATTATTTGTCTGTCCTTGATCAGAGTCGGGAAAAGTCATTGAAGAGCGCTACACTCATCAACGTCAACAGCATAGCTGCCCCAATTCTGAATCCAATTTCCTGAACCTTTTCAGGTACAGGCCTGCCTGTAATCACTTCAACGAAGTAATACAAAAGGTGTCCTCCATCTAGCACTGGCAAAGGCAAAAGATTAATAATGCCTAAGTTCACGCTAATCAAAGCAAGAAAACCTAAAAAGTAAACCAATCCGACATTAGCACTATTTCCTGCACCTTGTGCAATAGAAATAGGCCCACTCAGATTTTTAACCGAAATATCACCAGTTAATAACTTGCCGATCATCTTAATGCTGACGGAGACAAGTTGCCATGTTTTATCCACTGCAATTGGAAAAGAGTCTATAAACCCATATTCTAGTTGTAACTTCATGTTTTCTGGCCAAGGTTCAGATGTCGGAGCAACCCCAATCACACCTTCAATTTGACCAGCAGCGTTTTCACGTGACTTAGGTGTCACCTTTAGTGTTAGCTGCTCGCCATCTCTTCTCACCGTGAGATCGACACTTTTATTTGCTGATTGCTGAATTAGGTTAACAAATTGTGTCCACTCGGTATACCGCTCACCATCAACAGCTACTAATATATCACCCACTTCAATGCCGGCAAGCCCTGCGGCTCCATCTTCACTGACTAACGCCAGTGTAGGCAAAATTTGTGGACGGTACATCCCCAAACCAATAGCCGTTATCGGTAATTCTTTTTCTGGATCGAATTTCCACTCACTCGTGTCTAAAGTGTATGTTTGCTCCCCTGAAAGAGTGCCTTCTAGGCGACTTAGCGGTGCAACAGAAATGTTGACTTGCTTATCACCTATGTGACCAGCAAGTGCGAGATTAACTTCTTCCCAGTCCTTAACTTTTTGTCCGCCGACAGACAGCACTTGTAATGGCTCTTTTACAATTATTTGTGCTGCTGGAGAGCCAACTATCGTAGAGTCAATAATCGGTTTAATTGCTGGTACGCCAATAAGATACATGGCATAGAGCGCGATAATGGCGAAAATGAAGTTTGCTATTGGGCCGGCACTGACAATAGCAATGCGTTGCCAAACATTTTTGCGGTTAAAGGCTTGATCTTTTAACGCTTCTGGCACGTCATCGACACGCTCATCAAGCATTTTTACGTAGCCACCAAGAGGGATCATTGCTAACACATATTCAGTGCCATCTTTACCCGTTCGGCGAAAAATCGCTTTACCAAAACCAATTGAAAAGCGCTCTACCTTAACACCACATTTTCTAGCCACCCAAAAATGACCATACTCATGCGCGGCGATTAAAATACCGAGTGCAACAATAAAAGAACCTAGGTTCCAAAAAAAATCTATCATTCCCTTCCTTTGAACTAATTGAGCTTGCTAACCGCTTCGAATGCATATCGACGAGACTGACTATCGAGCGCCATAATATCGTCAATATTGGTTAATGAATCAGCTGTTACTTGCTTTAAGCTCTGTTCATTGATGATTGCTATATCGGTAAAACGTATCTTGCCATCTAAAAACGCTTGCACTGCAATTTCATTGGCAGCATTTATCACTGTGGTCGCTTCTTGTCCTTGGTGACAAGCCTCTATCGCTAACGCCAAACAAGGGAAACGATTAAAATCAGGTTCTAAGAAGCTTAACTGTCCGACTTTGAAAAAGTCTAAAGGTTCAACTCCTGAGTTAATTCTCTGTGGAAAAGACATACAATGAGCAATCGGAGTACGCATATCTGGGTTACCCAATTGCGCGATAACTGAGCCATCACGGTACTGCACCATAGAGTGAATCAGGCTTTGTGGATGAATAACCACTTTTATCTGGTCAGCACGAGCATTAAATAGCCAACGTGCTTCTATATATTCCAAGCCTTTATTCATCATGCTCGCTGAGTCAACAGAAATCTTCCGCCCCATCGACCAATTAGGATGTTTACAAGCTTGCGCCGGAGTCATCGATGAGAGTGTTGAAAGTTCAGATGTCAAAAAAGGTCCACCGGACCCTGTTAGCAAGATGTGTGACACACCAGCATCATTTAAATCACATCGACCAATCTCAAGCTGAGTGCGTTCAGATAAACATTGAAAAATGGCATTGTGCTCACTATCGACAGGTAAGACTTGTGCGCCAGATGTTTGCATCGCGTTAATAAAGAGTTCACCAGACATCACCAGTGACTCTTTATTCGCCAGTAACACTCGCTTACCGGCTTTAACCGCTGCGAGGGTTGACGGCAATCCTGCCGCGCCGACAATCGCCGCCATGACAGTATCAACTTCAGCGCTGCTCACAAGAGAAAAAAGTGAATCTTCGCCTGTTGTCACTTCAACGGCTAAATGGCTAGGTAGCTGCTGTTTAAGCTCACTAGCCGCTTTGGCATCAACCATATGGGCAACCTTAGGGCGATGCTTAATACAAATCTCGAGCATTTTTTCGACATTGGTATTGGCCACTAATGCAAATACACAATATTGCTCTGGATTCGCCTCTACAACGCTTAACGTGCTAGCACCAATAGAACCTGTCGCGCCTAAAATCACCATATTTTGCATACAGTTACATCCAAAAAGCTATATAAATTAAGGTGAATACTGGTAACGCGGCAGTTAAGCTATCAATGCGATCTAATATGCCACCATGACCCGGTAAAATCGTACCTGAGTCCTTGATGTTAGCGACTCGCTTAAACATGCTTTCAGATAGGTCACCAACGGCTGAGGCAATCGCTGTAAATAAAGTCACTGCGATCAATAGGCCTAGCTCTTGTTCAGGCGAGAAATACATTACGCCTGCCACAATCACCATGGTTGTTGCGAGTCCTCCTAATAACCCTTCAATGGTTTTAGCTGGACTAACATTGGGCATCAGTTTTCGCTTACCGAAGGCCTTACCCGCAAAATAAGCACCAGAATCAGTAGCCCAAACAACTAACATCACCAGAAACACAAGCGTGCCGCCGTAGTATGGCGATGCTTCAGTGCTTAACGCTTTAAGAGACAGTAAAGAAACAAAACAGGGGATTAAGGTAAGCTGACCGAACATTGATTTAAGCATGTGGCTCTTTTTCCAGAACCCAGCACCTCGCGGATAGGTAATCACCATCATAAATGAGATAAGCCACCATAGGCCGCCCATCGCTATCACCCCTAAAAATATCGGGTGCATCATGCCTCTAACCCATATTTCGTCAGCGGGCACCATAATATTAAGCGCGATAAGCAACACGCCAATGGTGATGGTAAAGCTCCATTGAGTCATTTCACACTGACTATCAATGATGCGGCCCCATTCCTTACCGGCAATGAGAAAAACGCCCAATAGTGCCCACGAAAAGTACTCAGTTGGCAAACCAAATATGGCGCCAAAAACCAAGGGGATTAACCATAATGCTGTTATTATTCGTTGTTTTAGCAAAAAACTTCCCTCATTTTATTATTACAAAGCGCGAATAGTATCAATTTGATTTCCAGTCAAACCAAAACGGCGCTGTCGGCTAGCAAACTTAACGACGGCATCTTTGAAAGCATCCTCGTCAAAATCTGGCCATAGCGTGTCAGTAAAGACTAACTCTGCGTATGCTGCCTGCCAAAGGACAAAATTACTGATTCGATAATCGCCACCAGTGCGGATCATTAAATCAACTTCAGATTGGTTATGCATGCATAGCTGCTCATTTAACGCTTCTTCGGTGAACTGCTCACTGCTCATTTCACCCGCTTCAACTTTCATCGCTAGCTTTTGTGCTGCTTGCATAATATCCCAGCGACCACCATAGTTAGCCGCTACATTTAACACTAAATCACTATTTCCAGCGGTTCTTTCTTGGGCTGTTGCGATTTGCTTTTGCAGCCGCGCTGAAAAGCGACTTATGTCACCGATAATATTGAGTCGCACGCCATTGTTATCGAGTAACTTCAGCTCTCGTTGCAATACCGTAAAAAACAGCTCCATTAACAAGCTGACCTCTTTATCCGGTCGACGCCAGTTCTCACTGGAGAAGGCAAACAAAGTTAATGACTCAACTCCTAAGGCTCGTGCTGTACTCACCGCACGTCTAACCGCCTTAACACCCGCCTTATGACCAAAGACTCGTGGCTTCCCTTGCGCCTGTGCCCAACGCCCATTGCCATCCATTATGATGGCAACATGCTTAGGTATAGACTGTTTTACCAAAGCAGAAAGCGCTCCTGGTAATGCCTCTGACAAATCAGTGTCAGATTGGGAATCGAATGACATCTATTACAACCCTTAAAATAGACAAACGCCGTGTAGTATAACTCTACACGGCGTCTGAACTCTATAGCCTGTTTCTGTTTCACGCTCAATATTCAATCAACCATTAAGCTTTTAGCCTAAGGCGTGAGCGATAACGTACTACACGTTTTAAGAAAGCGCTATAAACTCTGATGGCGCTCAAAATTAGAACTCCATCAGTTCCTTTTCTTTTGCCGCTAGAATTTCATCTATTTTCTTGATATGTGCATCAGTAAACTTCTGCACTTCATCTTCTGAACGACGAACGTCGTCTTCTGTACATTCTTTATCTTTCTCTAGTGCTTTAACATCAGAGTTTGCATCACGGCGTACATTTCGAACCGCGATACGGCTGTTCTCAGCTTCTGCGCGAACAACTTTAATGAGGTCTTTACGACGCTCTTCTGTCAATGCAGGCAGAGGAATACGGATAGTGGCACCGGCAGACATTGGATTCAAACCAAGACCTGAGCTCATGATCGCTTTTTCTACAGCAGCAATCATAGTACGGTCAAATACCGATACGTTGAGTGTGCGAGCATCACCAATAGAAACGCTTGCAACCTGCTTTAGCGGCGTAAGAGAGCCATAATAAGGTACTTTAATAGTATCGAGTAAGCTTGGGTGGGCACGGCCTGTGCGCACTTTAGCCATTTGAGTTATTGTAGACTCGATACATTTGTCCATGCGTGTTTTTGCATCTGTTTTAATTTCATTTATCACGTTATATGTCCTTTTTAGTCACTAGGAGCTAATTGCCTTTTGAGGCCTATTAGACTCGTTTCTTTGCGCCAGACGAGTAAAAATCTGTAAAGCATATAATCAAAACACATCAAGTGTATGATTAAATTACTACACATGCCTTGTCGCGTGTGACAATGTTACCTAGGCTAGCATCTGCTAATGCAGAGTAGCACTCAACCTAGAGTCACATTGTCGAAACCTGTTTACTTACAGCTTGAATACCCACTATGGGCTATAATCACTGCGCTAATTAACCAGCGTTAATGAGTGTGCCTTCTTGCTCGCCCATGATCACGCGACGCAATGCGCCAGGTTTATTCATGTTGAAAACAAGTATTGGCATATTGTGATCTCTGGCCAATGTAAATGCGGCCAAATCCATCACTTTTAATTCTTTGTCGAGTACTTCGTTGTATACCATTTGATCATACTTAACCGCGTCAGGGTTTTTCACTGGGTCATCGGAATAAACGCCATCAACCTTGGTTCCTTTAATCACAATCTCTGCTTCAATTTCAATACCGCGTAAACATGCAGCAGAATCTGTAGTACAGAATGGATTACCGGTACCCGCAGCAAAAATAACGACTCGACCTGACTTTAGCAAACTAATTGCTTCAGCCCAGTTGTAATCATCACAAACACCTTTCAATGGAATTGCTGACATCAAACGTGCATTTACATAAGCACGATGCAATGAATCACGCATCGCCAAACCATTCATAACCGTAGCCAGCATACCCATATGGTCGCCGACAACACGATTCATTCCAGCTTGTGCTAGACCTTCGCCACGAAACAAGTTACCACCACCAATGACAACACCGACTTGAATACCTAATTCGACAAGTTCTTTAATCTCCTGTCCCATGCGATCAAGCACTTTAGGGTCGATGCCGAAGCCTTCTTCACCCATTAGCGCTTCACCACTTAGTTTTAAAAGAACACGGCGATAAGCAGGTTTAGGATTGGTACTCATATTTATTAGTCCTGATAATGGCTTTAGGGAATTGTATACTCAAATAGCCTCACAATGCAGTATTCATCTCTTACATCATAAAGTTATTTCAGTAAATACAATAAGACCGCAGCAGTTGCTACGGTCTTATGTTGACTACAAAAGGAGATTAACCTTTTGTAGAAGCAAGAGTTGCAGCTACTTCAGCAGCAAAATCTTCTACTTTCTTCGCGATACCTTCGCCAACTTCTAAACGAACGAAGTTTGAAACAGAAGCGCCTTTCTCTTTAAGAATAGTGCCAACTGTTTTCTTAGGTTCCATGATGTAAGCTTGGCCAGTAAGAGATATCTCACCAGTAAACTTCTTCATACGACCTAGAACCATTTTCTTAGCAATCTCTTCAGGCTTGCCTTCGTTCATAGCGATTTCGATCTGAAGTGCTTCTTCTTTTGCAACAAGAGCAGCAGGAACATCTTCAGGGTTAACGAATTCAGGCTTTGAAGCAGCAACGTGCATTGCAATGTGCTTTAGAGTCTCTTCGTCAGCTTCACCAGCAACAACAACACCGATGCGCTCACCGTGACGGTAAGTAGCAAGGTTTGCACCATCAATGTACTCGATACGACGTACATTGATGTTTTCACCGATCTTAGTCACAAGTGCAACACGCGTTTCTTCAAACTGTGCTTTCAATTCTTCGATAGTCACTTTAGATGCAACAGCAACTTCTAGAGCGGCGTTAGCAAATGCTAGGAAGCTTGCGTCTTTTGCAACGAAGTCAGTTTGACAGTTAACTTCTAAAAGTGCAGCGAAACCTTCGCCATTCTTAATAAGAATTGTACCTTCAGCAGCGATGTTACCCGCTTTTTTAGCAGCCTTTGCAGCACCGCTCTTACGCATTGCATCAATCGCAAGCTCGATGTCACCATCAGTTTCAGTCAATGCTTTCTTACAGTCCATCATGCCAGCGCCAGTGCGGTCACGAAGTTCTTTAACTTGGGCAGCAGTAATTGCCATTGTTAAATCCTCTACAGATAATTCGTCAAATTCAATAGATATAAAACAGGGGCCAGAGGCCCCTGTTTACCAATCAAGTATCTTGGTTAATAAGGGGAGATGAAAATCATCGACCTTATTATTCAGCTTCTACGAAACCGTCTTGCTCAGCTTGAACAGCTAGGTCTTGGTTACGGCCAGCTTTAGCAGCGGTAGCAACAGACTCAGTGTATAAACGGATCGAACGCATAGCATCATCATTACCAGGAATGATGTAGTTGATACCGTCTGGAGAAGAGTTTGTATCAACAACAGCAACAACTGGAATACCTAAGTTGTTAGCTTCTTTAATCGCAATATGCTCATGGTCAGCACCGATTACGAAGATCACGTCTGGAAGACCAGCCATGTTCTTAATACCACCAAGAGATTTTTCTAGCTTCTCAAGTTCACGAGTACGCATAAGCGCTTCTTTCTTAGTAAGCTTGTCGAAAGTACCATCAATAGCCTGGCTTTCAAGATCTTTAAGACGCTTAATTGATTGACGAACTGTTTTCCAGTTAGTCAACATACCACCTAACCAACGGTGATCGACGTAGAACTGGTCACAAGAAACAGCAGATTCTTTGATAGCTTCGCTCGCAGCACGCTTAGTACCAACGAAAAGAACCTTACCTTTTTTAGAAGCGATGTTGCTAATGAACGCTAATGCTTCATTGAACATAGGCACTGTGTGCTCTAAGTTAATGATATGAACGCCGTTACGTGCGCCAAAGATGAAAGGCTTCATCTTTGGGTTCCAGTAACGTGTTTGGTGACCGAAGTGAACACCGGCTTGAAGCATGTCGCGCATTGAAACTGTAGTCATTTTATTTACCTTTAAATAATTTGGGGGTTAGACCTCCACATATCCCATATCTTCGACCCGGTTAAGGGCACCCCGAAGAACGTGTCGATATGTGTGTGATTTAGTATTTAGCATTAGCCATGTATAATGGCGGCCAGATTAACGCTTAGCTTCCCACATGAAGTGGAACGTCAAGAGTCAACCATAACGGCGCGCTTTATACCATATTTAGAAAAAAAGCACAAATATTTGCGGATTTTTTGCGGTATAATACTTCCAAAGCAAGACGACCAATCAAAAGACATAAGAGACATAAGAATGAGCATAGTAATCAAGACAGCTGAAGAAATTGACAAAATGCGCGTCGCAGGGAAACTTGCAGCCCAAGTACTCGAAATGATTGCACCGCATATTAAAGCAGGTGTGACAACCAACGAACTAAATGAAATTTGCGCAACCTTTACTGAAGATAACGGCGCTATTTCGGCACCACTTGATTACCATGGTTTTCCGAAATCTATATGTACATCAGTGAATAGTGTTATTTGCCACGGTATTCCCAATGACACCGCTCTTGCTGACGGTGACATCCTCAATATCGACATTACTGTGATAGTTGATGGTTACCATGGTGATACTTCAAAGATGTTTTTAATCGGTGATGTTAGCCCTAAAAATGCTCGTCTTTGCCGTATAGCTCAAGAAAGCCTTTATGCTAGTATTAAAAAAGTCCGCCCAGGTATGAAGTTAGGTGAGATTGGCACTTTAATAGAAAAGTTCATTAAATCTAAAAAAACGGGGCTAGAAAAATACAGCATAGTGACCGATTATTGTGGTCACGGTATCGGTGCAGTATTCCATGAAGAACCACAAGTCATGCATTATAAGAATAATGACAAAACTGTGCTTCGCCCAGGTATGTGCTTTACCATCGAGCCAATGATCAATGCTGGACGTCACACCAGTGTCCTCGACAAGAGTGACAACTGGACAGTAACCACATCAGATGGCAAAAACTCTGCACAGTGGGAGCACACATTGCTTGTCACTAAAACCGGTGTCGAAGTGCTTACTTTACGCGAAGAAGAAAAAGATTTACCTCGCATAATTAATCACTAAGCAACTGAATAGAATAAGTTTAATAGGCGTGATTCATCACGCCTACTTTTGTATTAATGAACACCATCGCCAAGCTATCTACTAAGTAAGTTGCCCTTAAGACCTCACTCTTCACAATCCCGATATGATTTATAGTCATAAAGCCCTTCAAATTTAGTTTTTTTGCATAGATAATCACACTAATAAAGTCACGCATTAAAGAAAATAATAATGAATAGTGCCCAAACAGCAAAAAGTGTTCTTATCGATTTAAACTGCACATTATTAGATTCGTTTAATGATAAATCAGATATTCGTGCGATCGTGAGTGAGCGCAGCCAGCATGTCGATGCTCTATTACAGAAAGAGTGGCTTACGCATGGTTTACAAGCATTTCCTATTTCACTCATTGCAGTTGGTGGCTATGGGCGCGGCGAATTACACCCTCAATCCGATGTCGATTTGCTGTTTCTTACCGACGGTGAGTTAACCGTCGATGCTGAACAAGCCTTGAGTGCTTTTATCGCCTTCCTTTGGGATGCGGGTCTAGAAGTCGGTCACAGTGTGCGCTCCATAGATGAAACCCTTTCGCAAGGTCGCTCTGATATTACTATCGCAACCAATCTACTTGAATCTCGCCTACTATGCGGTCCGCAAACACTATTTAACACTCTTTATTATAATATTCGCCAAGATGATTTTTGGTCCAGTAGCGACTTTTATGTCGCTAAACGTGACGAACAAATAGCCCGTCACACTAAAGCCAACGCATTTGATTTGGAGCCCAATTTAAAGAGTTGCCCAGGCGGGTTACGCGATATTCAAACCGTAGCCTGGGTCGCGATGCGGCATTTTAATGCTAACAAGCTAGAAGATCTTGTCGTATATGACTTTCTAGAGCCTCATGAGTTAGCAGAGTTACTCGAATGCCAAGATTTTTTGTGGCAACTGCGCTGCTGCTTACACTTAATATCAGGCAGAGATGAAAACCGACTATTATTTGACTTGCAACGACAAGTTGCAGATTTAATGGGATATGAAGACCAAACCCAACTCGCTGTAGAGCAGATGATGAAGCGCTATTACCGCACCGTCAGGCGGGTAATGGAACTTAACCAAATGCTATTGCAACTGTTTAAACGCGCAACGTTAGGCCATATTAAAGCATTAGAAGTCATACCGATTGATAAACAATTCCAGCGACGAGGAGCATTCATAGAAAGTCTTCATCCTGACTTGTTTGATACGCCAGAAAACATTCTTCGATTGTTCCTATGCGTTGCCAAAAATTCTAACGTGAAGTCTATTTACGCGGTGACTTTACGCAGCCTAAGACTGGCCAGAAGAACCCTAACACAACCACTAATCTGCGATGAACGATGCCGTGAACTCTTTATGGAAATATTGCGTCATCCACGCGGTATTGTATCGCTATCACTCATGCATAATCATGGTATTTTGTCTGCTTACCTACCCGCTTGGAAACGTATCGAAGGACAGATGCAGTTCGATCTTTTTCATGCGTATACCGTAGATGAACACACCCACAGACTGCTACTTAATATCGATCGATTTTCTCAACAAGAGCAGAGAGAAGAGTTTCCGCTTGGTTCGGTACTCATCAACCAGCTGCCTAAAAAAGGTTTACTGGTATTAGCGGCTATTTTTCATGATATTGGTAAAGGTCGTGGTGGCGACCATAGTAAGTTAGGCGCCGTTGATGCTCTGGAGTTTTGTAAACAGCATGGGCTCAACGACCATGATGGACGACTGGTCAGCTGGCTAGTAGAGAACCATCTTGTTATGTCATTCATCGCACAAAGACGCGATATATCAGATCCTGATGTCGTCGGTGATTTTGCCGAAAAAGTCCGTGACACCGTTCACCTCAGCTATCTTTACTGCCTAACAGTGGCGGATATATGTGCCACTAATGAAAAAACCTGGAATAGCTGGAAAGGTTCACTATTACGTGATCTCTATTTTTCAACACAACGGGTATTAGCAAGAGGCAAAGAAAAACCCGTTGATATCAGGGCGCGTGTGCGTGAACACCAAGCTAAAGCTAAAAAGGACCTAATACGCCGTGGTATTAAAGAGAAAGATTTAGATACATTATGGCAACGCTTTAAAGCTGATTACTTCTTGCGTCACCAGCCGAACCAAATAGCATGGCACGCCGAATCAATCATTAAGCACAAAAATGATGAAACCTTAGTATTGATCTCTAAACATACTACCCGAGGCGGCACTGAACTGTTTGTTTATGGTAAAGATAAACCCAAACTATTCGCCACTGTTATGGCAATTTTGGACAATAAAAATATTAATGTGCATGACGCTACAGTCATGATCTCAAAAGATAAGTATGCACTAGACTCTTTTGTTATTTTAGAACAAGATGGCAAGCCAGTTTCGCAGCTATCGCGGATCCAAGGTATTAAGAAAACGTTAATTAAAGCCTTAAGCAGTGATACACCAAAGTTGCCAAAATTCAGAAATCTGTCAAGAAAGATGAAACCTTTTAAAGTTGCGACTCAAGTCAGTTTCCCTCCTACCCGTCGTCATGGTACAAGTATGATGGAACTCATTGCATTAGATTCACCAGGCCTACTGGCAAGAGTTGGCGAAGTCTTGTATCGCTGTGAAACTCGATTATTAGCCGCGAAAATATCTACCATAGGTGAGAGAGCAGAAGATTTTTTTCTATTGCAAACTGCCGAAGGCGAGCAGTTAAATGAAGCGCAGCAGATAAGATTACGAGAAGCACTCACCAGTGCACTTTAAACATATTGATAAACAATAATACCGGGAGAAGTAAATGGAGGCTTTACGCCAACGTATAGAGGCGGCTTTTGAAGCTCGCGCTGAAATAACCCCAGCATCAGTAGAACCCAGTGTTCGCGAAGATGTTGAGAAAGTCATTGCAATGCTAGATAAAGGCGAAGCAAGAGTCGCAGAAAAAATTGATGGCGAATGGCATGTTCACCAATGGCTAAAAAAAGCCGTGTTACTTTCATTCCGTATCTTTGATAACGCTGTTATCGATGGCGGCGAAACAAAGTACTACGATAAAGTTCCAATGAAATTTGCCGACTATGATGAAGATCGCTTCAGAGCAGAAGCTATTCGAGTAGTGCCGCCTGCTGCGGTTCGTAAAGGCTCGTTCATTGGTCGTAACACGGTATTGATGCCTTCTTATGTAAACCTAGGCGCCTATGTTGATGAAGGTTCTATGGTAGATACATGGGCGACTGTAGGTTCTTGTGCCCAAATTGGTAAGAATGTACATCTATCAGGTGGTGTCGGAATTGGCGGCGTTTTGGAGCCACTACAAGCCGGTCCTACAATTATTGAAGACAACTGTTTCATTGGCGCACGTTCAGAAATTGTAGAAGGCGTGGTTGTTGAAGAAGGCAGCGTTATCTCAATGGGTGTTTACATCGGCCAGAGTACGCGTATTTTTGATCGTGAGACGGGTGAAGTTCATTATGGTCGAGTTCCTGCAGGCTCTGTCGTAGTTTCTGGTAATCTCCCCTCTAAATGTGGCACATACAGCTTGTATGCCGCTATCATTGTAAAAAAAGTTGATGCTAAGACACGCAGTAAAGTTGGCATTAACGAGCTATTACGCATCGTTGATTAACGTGTTCGATTACGCCATAAAAAACCCACTTTTTAGTGGGTTTTTTTATGCATTGCTAAAATCACTGCTCGAATGAAACATTTTGTTACCCAGAGTCATACAATGATCCAGACTCCACACCTTGATACAGTTCGCTACACAATGGTAACAATATTCTACACGCAATGAGCTTTACTCAATGGATACCCCAAAAATAGAAGAGTAGGAGCAGGACATGATTAAGTTCTTCGCGATAGCAGGCACCGCGCTAGTAATGACTTTTAGCGCCAATGCAGCAATGACACCTCAAATGGAAACCGCACTCGTATCGGTCTGTAAAGCAGGTGCTAGCAACAGTAACTATCAATTTAACAGCACAATGAAGAGTTACCGCATAAATAAAAGCCGAATATTCCCAAAACTGGTTTGTAATGGTGAATCATTTTATAACTTTGCGCTTAATGCAGGTGCTGATAAAACAGCAGCAAAAATTGTGCCCTATGCTAGAGGTACTGTAACAATTAAGGATATTGCACAAACGGAGCAAGATGACGATCTTTACGTTGTTAATTTTTAAATTATTTTCTCGGCATAAAAAAGAGACAAAAGTCTCTTTTTTATTGACCACGAACACTAAAAAACCACCGTTTTATTCCCGTATACCACCACATCTTCGTTAATGACCAGTTGCAATGCCTTACTGAGTACACTTTTTTCGACATCGCGGCCACATTTCGACAGTGCCTCCACGCTATAACTGTGATCAACAGGGATAACATCTTGCTTAATAATGGGACCTTCATCCAAAGAGTTCGTCACAAAGTGAGCCGTAGCACCGATAATTTTAACGCCTCGCTCCCACGCCTGTCTATACGGTGACGCACCAATAAAAGCGGGCAAAAATGAGTGATGAATATTAATAATCTTATCGGGATATTGGCCCACAAATTCCGGCGTCAATACCCGCATGAATTTAGCGAGTACGACGTAATCGGGTTTATAACCATTGATAACGTCCAACATCGCTTGCTCATGCTCGTTACGACTCATATCTTGATGGCTAATATAATGAAATGGCACATCAAACTTCTCAGTCAAAGGGGCTAACAGATCGTAGTTACCGACAACGGCAACAATCTCAGCATCTAGCGCACCGGAATACGATTTAATCAGCAAGTCACCAATGCAATGTGCCTCTTTAGTCACCATCACCACAATACGTTTTTTGCCGACATCAACCAACTTAGTATGATTTATTGTTGGTAACACGCTCTGCAATTCAGCTACCAAACTAACGGGTTCAAACAGCCCTTCTAGTTCGGTTCGCATAAAAAAACGCCCCTGAGCGTTATCTACGAATTCACTGTTCTTAACGATATTGAGGCCATGGGAAAAGCACACACCCGTGATCTTAGTGATAAGTCCTGGCGCATCGGCACAGTCAATAATCAGTACCTTACGTTCCATAGGTTTTCTCGCGGTCAGATTGCGCATATCTTAAGTGACATGAGCCAAGTTTAATTTAAATGGCTTGATTGATGAAAACAACCTTGGCTAAATAATAAACCGACAAATAGCAAATCGATTATTAAAGTATTAGTTATTTGGCCACTTTAATGAATAACCATCAATCTATAGCGCGAATTGACTCATCAGCGATTGCTACGCCGTTTAATCACTCAATATTGGCACCAAAAATATCGCTATAATCCCGGCAGATATAAGGTAAGTAAGCTGTTCTAGAAAATGTTAAATAATAGAAAATGAGGTGAAATTGGCCTATATAATCGATTGAGTGAAAGTGAATATTTATACATCTAGAATGTAATGCAACTGACATTTGATGACATCTGTATTTGATGCTCAGTGATCACAGAAGCGTGATCAAGTATTATTTTAGTGACCCGTCGCCAAAGGGTGTCCCTATTTGGCGACGGGTAAAAAAGTTAAGCCGCTAGATCTTTATCAATGAGCTCATTCCAACTAGGCAACCATGCTAACGCCTCGACTTCTGGCTCCATGGTTTCTCCGGCGTCAATCTTTAAGAAATCACCTAAACGTGTTGCGCCAAGCTCTTCGAATAGCGCTGCTAGTTGCTCAGCTGCACCGCAAAAGGTTTCATAACTTGAATCCCCTAATCCTATTACGCCAAACTTGAGTTCCGGCAGATATGGGGCTTTAGACTGCATATCGTAAAACCATGACTGGATCTCATCAGGAAGATCGCCCTGGCCTGTTGTCGAGCATATCAGCAATAGCAATTCATCTTGAGGCGGAACAAAACCTACAAGTTCGTCGCTTTGATACAAAACAGCCTCACGCCCTAAGTCTGTTAATGCCTGTTGTAAAGTTTCTGCGACATATTGTGCACCACCGTAAACTGTTCCAAAAACTAGATTCACTTTTTTCATGTTTTACTTCGCCTAAAAGCCATTTAGTTATATCCTTAACATACTGTATCGATGAACATTGCTGCAAGCAATGCAGCAATTAAAAGTGAATGTGTACGAGGACCAGCCGTAATGAGACACTCTTGCAGACAAAAACACCGTAAACACCTCAATCGTTCAGCACATATTAGAAGAATGTGCTATTTCCATACCGTAAAACAACTAGAATATTTGAAAGCCTCGTATAATAATGAACAAACTTCAACTAATGAGTTAAAAGACAGCTGTAAGCCTACCTCTTAATTATCTGCGACTTGTATGGCATTGTTAGCATTAGACAATGCCTCTTCTTGCCATCCTAGCCCTTCAAACAAGTCTAGCCATTCCTGCTCGAGCTCGGTTTCAATATTAACTCGCTCGCCCGTTCTTGGATGGTTAAAACTGAGTTTTTTAGCTATGAGCCACAATCGATTTACTCCAAAATGATCTCTAAAAAATTTATTCTGCTTACCATCACCATGCGTTGTATCCCCAAGTATAGGGTGGCGTAAATGTGCCATATGACGGCGCAATTGATGTTTACGCCCAGTGTGTGGAGAAAGATGGACCAGTGCGTATCGACTCGTTGCATAACGACCTGAGGCAAAAGGGATCTCGCTATTGAGTATAGGCCGATATGAAGTCACCGCATTTTGCGCGGCTTTATTGGGGTCCACATCTTTATCACCTAAATCGTCCAACTCCACTTTTAGCGCATAGTCTAGGGTTGCAGCGTCATACATATTACCGCGAACAATGGCTAAATATTCTTTATCAATCGTATGAGAGGCAAACTGTTCACACAATGCCTTAGCCATTTCACTGCTTTTAGCAAATAACAATATACCCGATGTGGGCCTGTCTAAGCGATGCACAGGAAAAACATGACACCCCACTTTATCCCGCGTTAGCTGCATAGCAAAAAACCGTTCTCGCCTCGCTAAATAACTGCGGTGAACCAATAAGCCAGCAGGCTTATGAATAGCGACAACATCATCATCTTCAAATAAAATCTCGATATAAGGTGCAGGCTCATCTTCTAGGCCTAACTCTTCAAGCTCAGTAAGCTCTTGCGCCTCATCTATCTCATCTGGTTGGGTTAATTCAGCTTTAGTTTGTTTCACTTAATAGCTCATCTAATTCTGTAATAGTTTTAATTATGCGACAAAATTCAGGTTTGCCAGCCCATACATGTTCCGCCATGGGGGCAATCGCTATCGCTTTTGGTAGCGGCATCGCACTATCGAGTAAATAATGCATTTTAGGGATTAGAATAAATTGCAGCCACTGTTCAAATGCCATGGTATCACAGGCAAACGGCGCGCTACTTTGCATCGCGCTTTCAGACGGTAGAGTGGCACTCCATAATGCAGCAATGACGAGTTCATCATGCAATTTAATAAGCTGTTGTCGGGTCAAATAGGTTAACACTCCTGTTGCATGAATAGGACTGCCAAATGGCCTGTACCACTTAGCTTTCTTTCCTTTAGAACATTTTCTGCTGGTTAACTTAGGCTTATAATAAGTACAGATTCACAGGGGGAATTGAGAATGAATAGTACAATTAGAAAGAGCATTTATTAGGCCGTGCTAGCGTAATCTCGTCTTTAGCACCTTCACTTCCAGTGCAATAAACGACTGCCAACTAGAATTTAAACTACTAAATGAAATTTAGCATCAGATCATACCATCTAGCCGCAGTTATCCCTATAATGTGGGTTAATTAATACTGACTCGATAGCGATATGACTGAAATAACGACCCTTAGCCAATTTCTTAAAACGGCCAAAACCCAATTCCAAGTTTATGATATGGGCCGTAGAGTTCAACATATCGATATGGTGGCGTTTCAGCAAATTGAAGCGTTACTCACGCCTTATCCCTCTCCAATTCAGGGACATGCTCAGTTTGCGATTGTCTTTTGGGATGTAAGCCAACAACACTATATTTGGTTTATAAAATTAGCGCTCGATGAACGTGGCTTGCTTTCGCCAGCGCCGCGCACTCAATTCATCAAGATGATAATTGAAGCTTTAGGCAGAGACCCGACCCAACCTTTAACCGATCAGCAGCAAGAGCAACTCGCTAACCACCCTTTTAACTTTAAGCCTTCTCAAGAAAAGTTAGCCGTATTTAACGCGTTAGTGCGAAAACAACTCGGTGAAAAAGCCTCTAGCCAGTATGAATTTGCTCATCAATATTTATCTGGACAACATCCAGCTGAAAACTGGCAAAGCATCGGAATGCAGGGCATTGCAGATGTTTGTGTTAGAGCGGCTGAACTTGATCATCAACAGCATATTAATGCCAGTTTCGATCGCGCGGCAGTAGAAGTACAAATTGCTATGTGCCAGTGCCTAGAGCACCTAACTATCGACGATGCACTCGCAACACAACTTTTCGAAAAGTTTGCTGCAGCTTCCACAGAAAGCCAAGCTTACCTTTTAAGGGCATTAGCATCTCACCCTGAGCAAAGTCAGCAAGCGATCGCTTATTTAGCCAGCTGTAATGGTTTATCCGCAGATATGTTGATTACCATTGCTGCTCGAAATTGGTCAGCGTTAAAAGATGAACCAACTCTCAGTATCTACTTAGAAGCACTTGCCAAACAAGAACAACACTTCTTTAACCAGATTTTTGCTGATATTGTGGCTATTCCATTAATTCGCACACAACTGTTAACTCAATTACGAAACCCTAACCGAAGTGCAGCGCTTTCTGCAGCTATTGGCGGCTTATTTAAGGTAATTAAAGCATGATGACAGATTTCTTATTAATCGTAGCGGTAGTTGTTATCGCCGCCTTTTTTTGGCAATTAAGGCAAATGGCGGAAATGAGCCGTACTTTTGCAACCAAAGAGTGCCAAAAACAAAAGGTACAACTGCTTGCCATCGCTCAGGAAACAGCAAAGCCAAGCTTCGGTGGCAGTACTGGTTTCACTTGGAAAGTAAAATACCTATTTGAATTTAGTACCGATGGCATTAATCAATATAGCGGAAGCTTGTGGATGCACGGTAAAAAAATCCACAAAGTACAGTGGCCTATTTTTCCGGAACCTGAATGGCATGATGCACCAGAATCTCGTGGGTCTGTCGGCGGAAGCTGTGGTGGTCGCTCTAAAAGCAATTGTAGTTCTGGTGGGTGTAAGTAACTAGGCTGAGAGTATTCCCAGTCTAGGTTAAACAGGACCCATTGCCCCCAATTTGCGCTAAAGCACAAATTGGGGGCAAAGAAAAAGCGCGGCTCCATAGGAGACGCGCTTTCGCTATTTCTTTGTAAGCTCATCCTGCTATTTTAATGCTCCTTGCACCATCCATGCGTAACTGTGCTCCCTGCGTCGTCCATGTTCCTTTTCTTTCCTTGTATCTTTCGATACTCATCCCTGTTACTCAGTAATCCTTTTACTAAGCTTGCTCATCCTAAGCGTGTCCAATATCATCCTTGAGAATCCATTCATTCACTATCCGTAGCATCCTACCTTCCTAGGCAGTAAAACTTTCCATCCTGGAATGTTTAACCACTCCTTGGTCGCTCTGGCAATCATTCCTTGAAAGCCTCGTCCTTGATAGTTATCCATATTAAGTGCGGATCCTTCCGTCACTCTTAGATCATCCTAATCTGTAAATCCTTTCTGTCATGCTTCCTTGCACAATCAAATAATAAACTAAAATCCCATAAAAATTGGCTCAATAAGTAACATTTAACATGCAGTCACATTTTAGCCATACAACAATAATCACATAAGCCACTGTTTAAAAACTAGTTTAAATAAAAACCTACTCGTTACCAGCAAGTGATCAGCCTTATTTCGCACGAAGCTGTAAGAGATCTCTCACATAAATCCGAGCAATTTATCAAAGATAAAAGAAAGGGCGTACCTTTCGGTACGCCCTGATCTAGCTTCTTTTTAGCTTTCCCGCTATATATGTGCTCCCTGCATCATCCTTGCTTAACGTGCATCCTGCATCTTCCTTGTAAATCCATTTATTAGCTTGTCCTAAGCCAAAATCCTCATCCTGAGGTTGTCCTAGTTGCATCCTGCAAATACCTAACTATTTAATAAGGTTAGCCTTAACTACTAAACATAATTTTAGATATGACTAAAATATCTATATCCAATGGCTGCTAACTTATCCTTAAACTAGCAGCTGGCCTATCCACTCACTAAATATTTAAACTTGAGAATCAAAATGGTAATGATGATTTACAGCGAACTCTATCGCTAACAAGGCTTACCAATTGATTGCTTGAGTTAACTTTATACGCTTATCAGTCCAGTGCGACGGTCTTTTAGCAAACACTCAAGATCGTAACATTTACGCAACTTATAGAGGTTTTCATAACGTACTGATTATAAACAACTAAGACTATCTATAGTGACTATATCAACAGTATTACCATTTGATGTCCCACATAAAAGTAAGAGATCTCTTACGCCAAGGACATCCGAATCCGATATTTTTATCTCTTCTTGCCTGAAAAGGCTTCAAATAACATCACCCAATCAGCCATTAAACTATAAATGGGATATTTAAATGTCGCCGGTTTGTTCTTTTCAAATACAAAGTGCCCAATCCAAGCAAAACTATAACCAATGACGGGTAACAAACATAACAGTAACCATTGCCCTGAATAGAGCGCGAAAATAGTCACTAAGATCACCAGAGAGCTACCAATATAGTGTAGCGCTCTGCACGTTATATTTTGATGTTGCGACAGGTAAAAGGGATAGAATTCAGCGAAATTATTAAAACGTTTAGTCATTAGTCTGGCCTCGATAAAACATCAATTCCCCCGTCACCTTGCCTATTTCTAGATCCTCCAATTTGTCGAAACCATGATTCGAAAATAATGCAATATGTGCTGGATCGCTAACAAACACACCAACGCCATCAAGCTGCAACTGTTCATCACACCAACTCAATACTGTTTTAACTAATTGACTACCGTAACCTTTGCCTTGCTCATTTGTTGATATAGCAATGAACTGCAAAATACCGCAACGACTATTGGGCAGGTTTTCTATAATTTGGTGTTCTTTTTTGATCCAAGCTTGGGTCGATTGCCAGCCAGCACTTATCAACATTTTCAAACGCCAATGCCAGTAACGGGCTTCACCAAGCGGGACTTGTTGAGTGGCAATACAGGCAACCCCTATCAGTCGTTCTCCAGAAAACATGCCGATTAACCCTTGTTCCTGTTGCCACAGCGCATTTAACTCTTCACGAATAGCGCCACGCAGTTTTTGCTCATATTGCACCTTGTCATCATCATAGAGTGCATCCATAAAAAATGGATCATCGTGATAAGCATTGTAAAGAATTGAGGCGGCAATACGTAAATCTTCAGCCGTTAGATAGACCGCTCGACACTCTTCCATGATTTGATTTTCCATTGTTATTTTCCTTGACCTAGATCACATAAATACCAATGTAACAAGCCCATAGAAAAGTGCAATTAATAATCAACATTCACTTTGTCAGAAATTTAATGTTGTTATAAAACGAGCATCTGATGAGTCATTGGGTGTCAAAAAGTATCGATACTAAACTTGGAGGATTAGGTCGTTTTCTACCATACTGGAAGCAACACGATAGCAACGGAGCGTTAATCATGGACACCACCCCTTTGGATCTAGAACATCTATTTCAACAGCTCGGTTTACCAAGTGATGCTAAAGCAATTGAACTGTTTATACGAAAACATACGATTACTAAAGGGCTGCTTATTCATCAAGCGGGATTTTGGACAATATCACAGCAACATTTTCTAGCAGAGGCATTAGCGGAAGATGCCCAATGGTCGGATTTAATTGACCATTTAGACACCCTATTAAGAAAGTAACTTCACCATATTAAAGAAATATAGAAAGATAATTATATTTTGGTGTAGGCCTTTTCGCCCCATCCAACAACGGCATTATTGCTAATAACTACGGGAGTACACTCATCTTTGGTTGTCTTGCCGTCGCCCTTAACTCGTTGTGTGCGATAAAACAGCACATGCACTTCTTTATCTTGTTGGATATAGGCTTCATTAAAATCAGCAGTACCCATTAGCGTTGTCACCTGCTCTTTTGACATCCCCAGTGAGATCCTCGATAGGCCGTCACGGTTACTTTCTTGGATTTTCTCCCAAGCTCCATTGTTATCCCAATCAGATTCACCATCACCTACATTGATAACGCAACCAGTTAACCCTATGCTTGCTATCCCAAAAAACGCTAAACTTAGTAGATTATTCTTCACATTAACTTCCTGTATTTATATTGATTTTATAAATATCATTAAAGCAAACTACATGCCACATGTTAAAGCATTGTTTAATAATGATTTAATCTTAATTAATTACTGTTAATGAACTAAATATACTAATGAGTAAGGAATTTAACCAACGATGAGCCCTCTAGACCAAGTACTCTGCGCCGCCAAACAGCTCAGCGATGAAGGTAAAAAACCCACTCTTGCATTAATTAAAACTAAGCTAGGTGTCAGTGTTGCAATGCTGACTTTGATCCAAGGCTTACAACAGTACAAATCGATGAATGCTGTAGACAAAGCCGCAATCCCGACTAAGGCGCAGTTAACCGCATCAGCGCAAGCACCTCTGCAACTTCCAACCAACACTCAACAACAGCAAAGAATTACGCAACTTGAGCAGGAGCTGTTAACCCTTAAAACCAACTATCAAGCCGTAATCAACAGATTAACAGCGCTTGAATCAGCATCGCTTAATGCTAGTGGAGCCAAGAAATAATGCATGTTGTTGAATTAAGATTTGAATGCTTCGATAACACGACAATCACTGCCGCCGAAAAAGCCATTAATGGCTTGTTAGAAGCTTATCGCGCCAATGGTCAAATACTCGGTCGAGAATTTGCTGTCGCTTTCAATGACGGTGAGTTTAGAGCTCGCTTGTTGATGCCAGAAAAAAGTAGCCTTGCCAAGCGATTTAATAGCCCTTGGGTCGAGAAAACCTTAATTGAATTAACAGACGCTAAACTACTTGCTCCTCGCGAGAAGTATATTGGCCAAGATATCAATTCAGAAGTGTCTAGCCAAGAGACACCAAGTTGGCAGCTGCTTTATACCAGTTATGTGCATATGTGCTCGCCACTAAGAAATGGTGATACGCTGCAGCCAATTCCACTTTACCAAGTACCAGCGACAGCCAATGGCGATCATAAACGGCTGATCCGCTGGCAAACCGAATGGCAAGCTTGTGATGAAATACAAATGGCCGCGGGGACTAAAGCCGAGTTTGCAGCACTTGAGCAGCTAACCAGCCACAAAAGTGACCTCTTTAGACGCGGCTGGGACTTGCGTGGCCGAGTTGAATTCCTGACAAAAATCCCAACCTATTACTATCTTTATCGCGTTGGTGGAGAAAGCCTAGCCAATGAGAAAAAACGTTGCTGTCCAAAATGTGGTAGTGACCACTGGCTATTAGATGAGCCGCTATTGGATATGTTTCACTTCCGCTGCGAACCATGCCGTATCGTGTCGAATATCTCTTGGGATCATCTCTAAAAGAGACAAAAAAGGTCTAAATTGCAGTGCAATTTAGACCTCTTCTTTCAAGCTAATAGTTTAAGCTTCTAGCGTTAAATTTTACCCGCTATTTCCCACGTAAGTTCTGCCACATTATTTTCATACGCTGCCAAATACCTGGGTGATCGAGTACTGGCATATCTTCTTCCACCAGCTTAACCGGTGGCGTCACTCGCGCCGTAAGCTCAGCGATAAAACCATTTAACGAATCTGCTAACTTTTTACTCTGATTTTCCCCAGGGATTTCAATCCAAACGCTGCCATCGGTATTGTTAATAGTGATCATCTTATCTTCATCATCAAACACACCAATAAACCAGGTAGGCTCTTGTTTGAGCTTCTTTTTCATCATCAAATGTCCGATGATATTCTGCTGTAGATACTCAAAATCAGTCTGGCTCCACGCCTGCAATAACTCTCCCGTTCCCCAAGGTGAGTCAAACATCAATGGCGCTGCAAAATGTGCCCCATAAAATGCACTAAGATCGGCATGTAAAGATAGCTCTAGTGCATGTTCGACATTATCAAAAACACCCGGCACGTCACGCGAGACTGATTTCCATTGCAATGCTTCTTCAGAACCAACGTCAACATCGCCCAAAATACACTCTGACGCTTGTTGCTGCGCATAATATCGAGGGTACTCTCCCAACGCATCTAAGTAGGCTTGTTGGTAGTCGTTTAAAAAAATATCCAGAGCAGGTAAAGAAGACACTTAAGCCGATCCCAAAATCAGTTATAATAAGAGTCTATTTTGACATGGAAACCGTATTGATGACACAACATCATGATCCCTATAGTGACGCACCCGAACTTTCAGAGCTTACATTAGGAAAGTCCACAGGCTACCAAGAACATTATGATGCGTCTTTACTGCAGGGCGTGCCGCGTAAGTTGAACCGTGACGCAATAGGCCTTACTACCGAACTGCCGTTTCACGGCTGTGATATTTGGACCGGATATGAGCTTTCATGGCTAAATGCCAAAGGTAAGCCAATGGTCGCCATCGCGGAGTTTAGCCTAGACTTTCAAAGTGCCAACCTAATTGAGTCTAAGTCGTTTAAGTTATATTTGAACAGCTTTAACCAAACTCAATTTGATGATGTTGAAGCGGTTCAATCTACCTTGACCAAAGATCTATGCCAATGTGCACAAGGTGATGTTAGCGTTAAAGTAATTGAACCGAAAAACTTTAGCCATCAACGTATTGTAGAACTACCAGGCACTTGTATCGATGATTTGGATATTGAAGTCAGCGACTACAACTTTAACCCAGACTACCTTGTCGACAGTGTTGATGACAAAGTGATGGTTGCCGAGACGCTAACCTCTAATCTACTTAAATCAAATTGCTTAATTACCTCTCAGCCTGATTGGGGTACGGTAATGATCCGCTATCAAGGCCCTAAAATTGATCGCGAAAAACTGCTTAGATACTTGATCTCATTTAGACAGCACAATGAGTTTCACGAGCAATGTGTCGAGCGTATTTTTGTCGACTTAAAACGTTTCTGCCAATGTGCAAAATTAACGGTTTATGCGCGTTACACTCGACGTGGCGGGTTAGATATCAACCCCTATCGTAGCGATTTTGAAAACCCAGCTGAGAACCAACGCTTAGCAAGACAATAAGACATAACGAAACCGAGTATTAATGCTCGGTTTTATTTTTTAAGTCTCTAGCGCCTGCATTTGTAAAGCTATCATCTCTCTTAGCCAAGCATTGGCGCTATTGCTCTGCAACTTTTTACTCCAAATCATATGGTACTCAATTGGCCTTGTATCAAAAGGCAATGGGTATTGCGTCAGATTAAACAGCTCAGCATACTCTTTAAGATAATGAGTGGAAGCGATGGCAATAGCATCGCTTTTTGATGCTGTGGCTAACATGGTCAGTAGCGACGATTGCTCACTATAGGTTTTACGTTGCGGCATGACGGCTTCGCTATAAAGTTCCGCGATGGCTAGATTTGAGCGCCGCATTTTGAAGATGACATGCTTTTCAGCAAAATAGGCATTAACGTTAAGTGTATCTTGGATCCTTGGATGATCTTTTCTCGCCACACAGACCAACTTATCGCGCATCAACAGGGCTGCATTTAATGCCACTGGTATTTGGCTCATTATGTCAACGGCAAGATCTATACGCTCAAACTGCAAGTCAGACTGTAACTGCTCCTCATTGGATGGCGGCTCCTTAAAGATAATATCAACCGCCAAGTCAGCCGTCAGCTTATCTATTGGCGCTTGCAATAGTTGCATTATCACTTCATTGGCATACACGTAGAATTCACGCTGATGTATTTTAGGGTCAAACTTCTCCAAACCCGCAACAACACCATCAATAGCATTGAAATGCTGCTCCAACTGTTGATATAAATCATGTCCGGCAGCTGTAGGTTCAACACCGCGTCCAACACGATTAAACAACTCTTCATCTACCTGTTTTTTAAGGCGGTTAATCGCATTACTGACTGAAGATTGGGTTAAATCAAGTTGTTCTGCGGCGCGGCTAAATGAGCGGCAGCGATACACGGCAAGAAATACCGGAAATAGATTAAGGTCAAACTGTTTTGTCTGCGGCATATGACTCAATACTATTTACACTGTGAATATTAATTAGCAATCTAGCGATAATTACTAAATAACACAAGCACTCTACACTAGCCTCAATTCAATTTGTATTGACTCGGTTCAGGCTCCCCTACTCTGCTAAGAGCCTGCTATGAACCTTCTATGAACGACCTTTGAGGAATCACAATGAAAATATCTCCGCTTACAATCGCGATCATCAGTAGCGTAACACTGGGCCTGTCTTCAACTGCAAATGCTGCACAACATGAACACGACCATATAACCGTGCACTATGAGGGCAAGGCCGCGACTGCAGATACGATTAAGCATAACCAAGCCATTGCCCAAACGCTCAACTTTGCAGATACCACCGCATTTGAGCAATCATCTAAGAATCTTATCGCAAAATTTGATAAAGCGACTGCAGACATTCTGCGCGCTGAATTTGCCTTTATTGGTGAGCAAACCCCCGATTCGGTCAACCCATCACTTTATCGTCAAGCTCAACTTAATATGGTGCCTAATGGCTTATATAAAGTGAGCGACGGGATCTATCAAGTACGCGGGACAGACTTATCAAACCTAACTCTCATTAAGGGCGATTCTGGTTGGATTGCTTACGATGTATTACTGACTAAAGAAGCGGCTAAGGCGTCACTGACCTTCGCACTAAAACACTTGCCAGAAGGCAGTGATCTTCCTGTGGTAGCCATGATCTATTCTCATAGTCATGCTGACCACTTTGGTGGTGCTCGCGGCGTTCAAGAGATGTTTCCTGACGTGAAAGTCTATGGATCACACAACATCACCAAAGAGATTGTTGATGAAAACGTACTGGCTGGAAACGCGATGAGTCGCCGCGCAGCTTATCAATATGGGGCCACTTTAGGTAAGGATAACCACGGTATTGTCGATGCCGCGTTGGGCAAAGGTTTATCAAAAGGTGAAATCACCTATGTCGCACCAGACTACACCTTAAATGGCAAAGGCAAATGGGAAACGCTTAAGATAGATGGGCTTGAAATGGTGTTTATGGATGCATCAGGTACTGAAGCAGAATCTGAGATGATAACTTTTATTCCTTCAAAGAATGCACTTTGGAGCGGCGAACTGACCTACCAAGGTATGCATAACATCTACACCTTACGCGGGGCAAAAGTGCGTGACGCACTAAAATGGTCAAAAGATATCAACGAAATGATCACTGCCTTTGGCAGCAAAGTTGAGGTACTGTTTTCTGCACATTCGGCGCCAGTTTGGGGCAATGAAGAGGTCAATCAATTCTTGCGCCTACAACGTGATAATTATGGTCTGGTACATAACCAAACTTTAAGGCTGGCCAATAATGGCGTAGGCATTCAAGATATTGGCGATGCAATACAAGCGACTATTCCTGAGACTGTCTATAAAACCTGGCACACCAACGGTTATCACGGCACCTATAGCCATAATGCCAAAGCGGTTTACAATAAGTACTTAGGTTACTTTGATATGAACCCTGCCAACTTAAACCCATTAACAACAAAGTTAGAATCTGCCAAGTTTGTAGAGTATATGGGGGGCGCGGAAGCAACGGTTAAACGAGCCCAAAGTGACTACATCCAAGGGGAGTATCGCTTTGTTGCTACAGCATTAAACAAAGTCATTATGGCCGATCCTAATAATGATACAGCAAGACAACTTTTAGCCGATACCTATGAGCAATTAGGTTATCAATCTGAAGGTGCAGGCTGGAGAAACATCTACTTAACTGGCGCCCAAGAGCTGCGTGTAGGCATTCAAAAAGGGGCTCCTAAAACAGCATCAGCAGATGTGATTAGTGAGATGGATATGCCAACCTTATTCGATTTTTTAGCCGTGAAAATCGATAGCCAAAAAGCAGCGAAACACGGTCTAGTGAAGATGAACATCATCACGCCAGATACCAAAAGTATTCTCTACATTGAGCTTAGCAACGGTAACTTGAGTAACAATGTGGTGGATGATGAACAAACAGCAGATGCTAACCTCATCGTCAATAAATCAGACGTGACCCAAATCCTACTTGGCAAGACAACCCTCAAAGCACTACTGGCATCGGGTGATGCTAAAATTACAGGCGACAAAACAGCCTTTAGTAAAATAGCGGGCAGCATGGTGGAATTCAATCCAGAATTTGAAATTGTGCCAACACCTAAGAAATAACAAGCCAAGAAAGCTAACACATCACAAGGGACGCATATCGCGTCCCTTCTCTATCAGCCATATTGACACCGCTTCCCCAGCGCTAAGCCATCGCTTTAACGACATCATTAATTGAGGCTATTTCTGCGTCATACTCGATGGGTTTGTGTTGGCAACTTAGCCCTTTAACACTAATAGCAAAGCGATAATCGTCATCCAAATGTCCCAAAGCACAATGCCAATTGGCCGCTTCCTCCACCAGCGTGTCATTTGTAGCAGCAACCATCACCTCTGTTTTGCTGCTAAAGAGCTGTAAAGCAACCCCCTGCTTGAACACCATCTGCTGACTAAATCCCGATTTTAACTGTCCAAATTTAGTGTGTTCGCTCGATTTAAGTGCCAATATACGCTGCTCCATTGTGCTTAAATCAAAGCCAAACGATTTAAGCGACAACGCTAAACCCAACCCTTTAGCCTTAATATAAGACTCTTTCAATGCCCATAAATCAAAGAAGCGATCACGCTGTAACTCATTGGGTAAAGCAAGTAACGCGGCGGTTTCTGGCTCAGAGAAGTAGTGATTTAATATTGAATGGATATTGGTACTTGTGCGGCAGCGCTCAATATCGACTCCCAGCTCCAGTGTCGATGGAACCTTGTCCTCTACAGGCTGTTGATGGATAGCTAACAGCAACCAATCGCCACTATGGCTAAGATTAAAATCTATTCCTGTTCGCTCAAACTGAGCTTGCGTTAACCGCGGTTTACCTTTTTCACCATATTCAAATTGCCACTCATCAGGCTGTAATTTTCCATGGTGAGACAACAATGCGCGTAAATATCCGCGAACCATCAAACCTTGTACTTTGGCGGTTTGCTGAATATAACGATCGACCTTGTCAATTTCATCTTGTGGTAACCACGAGCGGACCGTCGCCGCTATTTCACTCTTAATCAATGAAGATGATAACGGGCAGAAATACAAGTTTACGCAGGGAGGATTAGAGTTAGACAACGACAGCTCAATAACGGTGATTTATAGGATCATTGTGGCCTCTTTTACCGCAAAACAACAGAGGGGCATACCGCAAAATAGCGTGCAGCCCCACAAGATGTTACATAACATACTGATTATTCAATTAACGCCAAAGCCTTAAATGCTTTATCAGGAATAATGCCATAGCGACTAAAACTCATCGAAAAGACACCATCGCCACCCGTCATCGATTTGAGCCTGGTGGAGTAATCGCCAACATTCGCCAGTGGTGCTTCAACGCTCACGACAACAATGCCACTAGCCTTGGCTTGAGTGCCACAAATAATGCCCCTAGAAGCGTTCATGTCACCCGTGATTTCACCGACATGACTTTGCTCTACCGAGATCTGCATATCAACAATAGGCTCTAAAATCACAGGTTGTGCCAGTGCAACTGCATCAATGAAGGCTTTCTTACCCGCCATAACAAACGCTATCTCTTTCGAATCAACATTATGATGTTTGCCGTCTAATACCGTGACTTTGATATCCTGCATAGGGAACCCGCCAAGCGCGCCAGCTAACATGGCTTCGCGAACGCCTTTTTCAACTGCGGGTATATATTGACTCGGTACAGTCCCTCCCACCACCTTACTGACAAATTCAAACCCTTGCCCCCGCGGCAGTGGTTCAACCTTAAGTTCAACTTCGCCAAACTGCCCCGAACCACCTGATTGTTTTTTATGCCTAAAACGGGCTGCAGCCTCTGCCAATATCGTTTCTCGATAAGCGACGGCTGGTGTATCTGTGTCCATATCGACATTAAACAAGGTTTGCGCTTTTTCTAATGCTATTTGCAGATGGAGATCCCCCAGCCCTTGTAAAATAGTTTGTCCCAGTGCTTCACTGCGTCTAATCTGAAGGCTGGGATCTTCCGCCACTAATTTATGCAGCACTTCGGAGATTTTTTGCTCATCCCCGCGCCGCTTTGGTGATACGGCTAAACCAAAAATGGGCTGAGGCAGCTTAATTTCAGGTAAATGAAACTCGTCTTCATCGTGGCTATCATGTAACACTGCGCCCACTTCTAGTTCATCAATTTTGGCTATCACGCAGATATCACCTGGAATGGCTTGGCTAACATCAATCAGTTTATCCCCCTGTAGCTTAGCCAAATGGCTCACTTTAAAGGGCTTGCGTCCGTGACCAACAAACAATTTCATTCCAATATTTAACGTGCCTTGGTAAAGCCTAAATACACCCATTCGGCCGAAGAATGGATCAATTGACACCCTAAAAACATGTGCTAATACGTGATCATTTGGACTTTGGCTGACATCGATCGGCACAGCATCTTTGCCAAACCCTTTAACAAATAGCGGCGGATTGGCTTCAAGTGGATTTGGCAGTAATTTCACTAACAGTTCTAACAACGAACCTATGCCGATATCTTGTTCTGCACTGGTAAAACAAACGGGCACTAGATGCCCCATACGCAATGCAGTCTCAAGCGGAGCATGCAGCTGCTCTGGCGTTAACGACTCGCCCTGATCCAAATACAGCTCCATAAGCTGCTCATCTTCTTCAAGCACTGTATCGACTAACTCATCATGGGCGGCCTGTGCCCCGATAAAGGCGGTTTCAGCTTGTTCATCACAATGAAGATAGCAATCAACGACTTGGTCGGCTGCGGCATTGGGCAAGTTAATGGGCAGACAACGATGGCCAAATTGTTGCTGAATATTACCCAATAACTCCGCTAATCCAGCTTCATTACCATCAATATGGTTAATCGCAATGAGTACGACTTTGCCTTGGCTACGCGCTGCTTCAAATGCACGTTTTGTAACGGTTTCAATACCAACACCCGCATGGATCACCAATAGCACCGACTCAACACCCGGTAGCGGCAACAGTGCACGGCCGAAAAAGTCGGGTAAACCGGGAGTATCGATAAGGTTGATGTGGTGGTTGGCGTAATCAAGATTGAGAAATGAAGGTTCTAAGCTGTGGCGATGGGATTTTTCTTGGGCAGTGAAATCAGCATGATTTGTGCCCTTATCGACCCTGCCTTTTAAGGTTATCGCATTCGCACGAAACAGCAATGCTTCTAATAACGAGGACTTTCCTGATCCTGTGTGTCCGAGCACAGCCAAATTGCGGATCTGCTCAGTGTTGAACTCAGCCATAACGGCCTCCTTTGTCACATTATTAAACTTAGGTGTTTTCAATAAGACAATATTCCGGAGTTGTTAACACCAAGTATAAACGTGTAACAAAGTACAATATTTGACCTAGGTCACTCTTTAACCCATTTACGTTACTTGGTACACAAAATAACACTTTAACTTACAAGTGTTCGCTGAATCTGGTCGTATCTGTAATTATTAAGTCCCAGGTGATTGTATTGCCCTGAAACCTGATGTAGTCTGCTCATCCAGTAGTCAAATTATACCGATTAAATTACGATGTACGGTGAACTCTCGCGAAGTTTACTCGTCACAAAAACGTAATCAAGTCCCAGTAGATTATTAACGGATACCGCTAAATTGATGGCTGAGCAAGTTAATGAAAGTGTAAGTTCGGAAAGCACTAATTCGAATAAGCGTACGCAAAGTACCACTGAAACTCGGCACAGCAATGCCACCACGACACCAGAGATGCGTCGATTCATCCAAGAGTCAGACCTCAGTGTCAGTCAACTTTCAAAAGTGTTGAATATCAGTGAAGCTACAGTTCGAAAGTGGCGTAAGCGTGATTCAATAGAAAACACGCCTAATACACCGCACCATCTCAACACGACGCTAACGCCGCTACAGGAATATGTTGTTGTTGGATTAAGATATCAGCTGAAAATGCCACTCGATAGATTACTGACAGCCACGCAGAAATTTATTAACCCTAATGTTTCTCGCTCAGGACTGGCGCGCTGCTTAAAGCGCTACGGGGTCTCCCGTGTGGGCGATATAAAAAGCCCGCATGTACCGATGCGCTATTTTAATCAGCTGCCGATCACCCAAGGCAGTGATGTAAAAACCTATACCTTGCATTATGAAACGCTAGCGCAGACTTTAGCGTTGCCAAGCCCTGATGCAGATAATGTGGTGCAAGTGGTCTCTTTGACTATCCCACCACAATTAACCGAACAACAACCCAGCTCAATCTTGCTTGGCGTCGATCCTCATAGTGACTGGATCTACCTCGACATCTACCAAGATGGTAATACCCAAGCAACCAACAGATACATGGCCTATGTGCTTAAACATGGGCCGTTCCATTTACGAAAGTTACTTGTCAGTAACTATCAAAGTTTTATACAGCGCTTTCCTGGTGCGACGCCAAATCGCCGCACCTCAAAAGACAAGCCCAAAACAAACAATAAGATGCCTGAAAAACAAGCATCCACTGGAGACTCATAATGAGCCAGACCTCTAAACCTGAACAATCATCAGCTACACCAGAGCAAGCACAAGACTCGCAAGCTGATATTCGCTTAAATAAACGTTTAAAAGACATGCCAGTGGCAATTGTTGGTATGGCGAGCATTTTTGCTAACTCGCGTTATCTCAACAAGTTTTGGGATCTTATCAGCGAAAAAATTGATGCTATCACCGAGTTGCCAGACACCCACTGGAAGAAAGAAGATTACTTCGATAGCAATAAAAGCACGCCAGATAAAAGCTACTGTAAGCGCGGTGGCTTTTTACCCGATGTCGACTTCAACCCTATGGAGTTTGGCCTGCCGCCAAATATCCTAGAACTGACTGACTCATCACAGCTACTGTCTTTGATTGTCGCAAAAGAGGTCCTTGCCGATGCTAACCTGCCTGAAGGTTACGACAGAGACAAAATAGGTATTACGCTAGGCGTGGGTGGCGGACAAAAAATCAGCCACAGCTTAACAGCGCGTCTGCAATATCCTGTGCTTAAGAAAGTATTTGCCAACAGTGGCATTAGCGACGAAGACAGCGAAATGCTGATCAAAAAGTTCCAAGACCAATATGTACATTGGGAAGAGAATTCATTCCCGGGTTCACTCGGTAACGTAATTGCCGGTCGTATTGCTAACCGCTTTGATTTTGGCGGCATGAACTGCGTGGTTGACGCTGCATGTGCAGGCTCTTTAGCCGCTATGCGTATGGCGCTTAGTGAACTTGTTGAAGGTCGCTCAGAGATGATGATCACTGGCGGCGTCTGTACCGACAACTCGCCTTCTATGTACATGAGTTTTTCAAAGACGCCTGCATTCACCACTAACGAAACGATTCAGCCATTTGATATTGATTCAAAAGGGATGATGATTGGTGAAGGTATCGGCATGATCGCGTTGAAGCGTCTTGAAGATGCTGAGCGCGATGGCGACCGAATTTACTCGGTCATTAAAGGCATGGGGTCTTCATCAGATGGTAAGTTTAAATCTATCTATGCACCACGCCCTGAAGGTCAAGCAAAAGCGCTTAACCGCGCTTATGACGATGCTGGTTTTGCACCGCACACGTTAGGGCTTATCGAAGCGCACGGAACAGGTACTGCCGCAGGTGACGCCGCAGAATTTGCCGGTCTGTGTTCAGTCTTCAGTGAAGGCGATGACACCAAGCAGCACATTGCTCTTGGCTCAGTGAAATCACAGATTGGCCACACTAAATCAACCGCGGGTACCGCTGGACTGATTAAAGCGGCTTTAGCACTACACCATAAAGTATTGCCAGCAACGATTAACGTTAGCCAGCCGAGTCCAAAGCTTGATATCGAAAACTCGCCTTTCTATCTCAATACTGAAACACGCCCTTGGTTACCACGTGTCGATGGTACGCCGCGCCGTGCGGGTATTAGCTCATTTGGTTTTGGTGGTACTAACTTCCACTTTGTATTAGAAGAGTACAAACCAGAACATAGCCGTATCGACAGCGAAAAAGCAAAATATCGCCAACGCCAAGTGGCGCAAAGCTTCCTAGTCAGTGCTCAAAGCAAAGATGCACTCATCAAAGAACTGAATGCATTAGCAGCCTCAAGCGCTGAATCTGCCTTTAACCTTAAAGATGCTGCTGAAAACTTCACAGTACGTGAGCTCGCCGCCAACGCACCGCGTATCGGCCTTGTCGCCAATAACGCTGCAGAATTAACCACCTTTATTAAGCAAACCGTCGCTAAGCTATCAAATAGTGATGACACTCAATGGCAACTACCGGGTGGCATCAGCTACCGTGCTAGCGCCATTGTCGATGCTGCAAACAAAGCCTCAGGCAAAGTCGCTGCATTGTTCGCTGGTCAAGGTTCGCAGTACCTCAACATGGGACGCGACCTTGCTTGTTACTACCCAGAGATGCGTCAGCAATTAGTCACTGCAGATAAAGTGTTTGCCGCCAACGACAAAACACCTCTATCGCAAATCTTGTATCCAAAACCTGTCTTTAATAAAGATGATGTGAAGACACAAGAAGCGGTATTGACTAATACCGCTAATGCGCAAAGCGCTATCGGCGCTGTTTCAATGGGTCAATACGCACTATTTACTGCAGCTGGTTTTAATGCCGATATGGTTGCGGGTCACAGCTTTGGAGAGCTAAGCGCATTATGTGCTGCTGGCGTTATTTCAGCTGACGACTATTACAAACTGGCCTTTGCCCGTGGCGATGCCATGGCAACTAAAGCCGCGGCTAAAGACGGTGTTGAAGCTGACACTGGTGCCATGTTTGCCATCATTCATAAAGCGGATGATTTAGCCACGCTTGAAAGTACTATCGCTAAGTTCGATGGTGTTAAAGTGGCTAACTATAACGCGCCGACACAATCAGTCATTGCCGGCCCTACAGCCACAACAGGCGACGCTGCAAAAGCACTAAGTGAGTTAGGTTACAAAGCGATTAACTTGCCAGTGTCAGGTGCTTTCCACACCGAGCTTGTCGGTCACGCTCAAGCGCCTTTCGCTAAAGCAATTGATACTGCCAAGTTTACCAAGCCAAGCCGCGCGTTATATTCAAACGCAACGGGTGCACTCTACGACAATACAGCTCCCAAGGTTAAGGCGTCGTTCAAGAAACATATGCTTCAATCAGTGCGTTTCACTACGCAACTAGAAGCTATGTATGATGCTGGCGCGCGAGTATTTGTTGAGTTTGGTCCGAAGAACATTTTGCAAAAGCTAGTACAGGGTACGTTGAGCGACAAGTTAAACGAACTTTGCATCATCTCTGTTAACCCAAGCCCTAAGGGCGACAGTGACCTACAGCTTAAACAAGCTGCAGTGCAACTTGCCGTTGCGGGTGTGCAACTTGATAATATTGATCCATACCAGGCTGATATTGCCGCGCCAGCTAAACGCTCACCGATGAATATCACACTGAACGCTGCTAACCATATTAGCCCAGCGACTCGCGCTAAAATGGCTAAGTCGCTTGAGACTGGAACAGTGACAAGCACAATCATCATCGAAGAGAAAATCGTCGAAAAGATTGTTGAAGTTGAAAAAATCGTCGAAGTGCAAACTGTTATTGAAAAAGAAGTAGAGAAGATCGTGGAGATTGCAGTACCAATGTCTAATGAGCATGTAGCGCCTAATGGCCAAATCGTTCCAAGTGCAGCCGCACAACCTGCCAAAGTTCAGGCAGCAAGAGTTCAGCCAGCAACCGTCAGTGTTAGCACTGATGCATTGTCGCAGTTCTTTGCCGCGCAGCAACAAGCAGCGGAGCTGCATCAGCAATTCCTTAGTATTCCACAGCAATATGGTGAGACGTTTACCACCTTAATGACTGAGCAAACTAAACTGGCTGGCGCAGGTGTTGCTTTACCTGAAAGCTTGCAACGTTCGATGGAGCAGTTCCATCAGCTACAAGCACAAACAGTACAAAGCCATACTCAATTCTTAGAGATGCAAGCAGGCAACAATAATGCCGCGCTTAACATGCTTAACGGCACTGCGATTGTCAGCCCAGTTTATGCGCCTGTTACTCAAAATCTTGCACCTGCACTAGCAGCACCTGTTGTTGCAACAATCGTTGCGCCAAGAGTAGTTGCTCCAGTAGTGAATGCGCCACACGTTACAGCGACGCAAGTTCAGCGCCAAGCTGCACCCGCAGCGCGTATCGAACCTGTTGCCGCGCCAGTTGTCGCTGCACCAGTATCTCCTACAGTCAGCGCGACTCTGTCTGCAGAGAAGGTACAAGCGACCATGCTTGAAGTTGTGGCAGAAAAGACTGGTTACCCAACCGAGATGCTTGAACTTGAAATGGATATGGAAGCCGATTTAGGTATCGACTCTATCAAACGTGTTGAGATTTTAGGTACTGTGCAGGATGAGCTACCAGGCTTACCAGAGCTAAGCCCAGAAGATTTAGCCGAGTGTCGTACACTGGGTGAAATCGTTAGCTACATGAACAGCAAACTCTCAACAAGTGCCGCTGAAGGCTCTCAACTTTCTTCAAATGTTGCTCCTCAAGTAAACGTAGCTCCAGTAACTAATGGCCTATCAGCAGAAAAAGTACAGGCGACCATGATGTCTGTTGTTGCTGAAAAGACCGGTTACCCTACCGAGATGCTCGAGCTTGAAATGGATATGGAAGCCGATTTAGGTATCGATTCTATCAAGCGCGTTGAGATCTTGGGCACAGTGCAAGATGAGCTACCTGGTCTGCCTGAGCTTAACCCTGAAGATTTAGCTGAGTGTCGTACACTTGGCGAAATCGTTAGCTACATGAACAGCAAGTTGCCTGCAGGAAACTCTAAAGCACCAAGCACAAGCGCTGCAGACTCTTTACCTTTACAAGCCGCTGAGGGCTCACTCTCTGCAGAAAAAGTACAGGCGACCATGATGTCTGTTGTCGCTGAAAAGACCGGTTACCCTACCGAAATGCTCGAACTTGAAATGGATATGGAAGCCGATTTAGGTATCGACTCTATCAAGCGTGTAGAAATTCTAGGTACAGTGCAGGATGAGCTACCAGCTCTGCCTGAGCTTAACCCTGAAGATTTAGCTGAGTGTCGTACTCTTGGCGAAATCGTTAGCTACATGAACAGCAAGCTTTCACCAGCAGCAAGTGTTAACGAAGCGCCAGTGACTGCAGTTTCATCTAACGACCTATCTGCTGAGAAAGTACAAGCGACCATGATGTCAGTGGTTGCAGACAAGACCGGTTACCCAACTGAAATGCTTGAACTGAGCATGGATATGGAAGCTGATCTTGGTATCGACTCTATCAAACGCGTTGAAATTCTCGGTACGGTACAAGATGAGCTTCCTGGTCTGCCTGAGCTTAACCCTGAAGATTTAGCAGAGTGTCGTACTCTTGGCGAAATTGTTAGCTACATGAACAGCAAGCTTTCTACATCTGCAACACCCGTTATTAATGAAGCACCTGCTGCTTCAACAGCAACTAGCGGTTTGAGCGCAGAGAAAGTACAAGCCACCATGATGTCAGTGGTTGCAGACAAGACCGGTTACCCAACTGAAATGCTTGAACTGAGCATGGATATGGAAGCTGATCTTGGTATCGACTCTATCAAACGTGTTGAAATTCTCGGAACGGTACAAGATGAGCTTCCAGGTTTACCTGAACTCAACCCTGAAGATCTAGCAGAGTGTCGTACTCTTGGCGAAATCGTTAGCTACATGAACTCTAAGCTGTCTGCTGAAAATTCTACAGCACCAAGCACAAGCGTTGCAGACACTTTACCTTTACAAGCCGCTGAGGGCTCGCTCTCTGCAGAGAAAGTACAAGCCACCATGATGTCAGTAGTTGCCGACAAGACTGGCTACCCAACTGAAATGCTTGAATTGAGCATGGATATGGAAGCTGACCTTGGTATCGACTCTATCAAGCGCGTTGAGATTTTAGGGACTGTACAAGATGAGCTTCCGAGCTTGCCTGAACTCAATCCTGAAGATCTAGCCGAGTGTCGCACCTTAGGCGAAATCGTTAGCTATATGAACTCTAAGCTGGCTGATGGTTCTTCAAGTGCAACAGCAACTCAAACAATTGCAGTCTCTGCAGAGCCAAGTGTTGAACTACCACCTCATAGCGAGGTGGCGCTAAAAAAGCTTAGTGCGGCGGACAAATTAGAAAACTGTTTCGCCGCAGACACAAACGTTGTGATCACAGATGATGGCCACAACGCAGGTGTACTAGCAGAGAAACTGGTTAAACAAGGGCTAAAAGTGGCTGTTGTTCGACTACCTGAAGGCAATGCTCATTCACCGCTTTCAAGCGATGTAGCAAGCTTTCAAGCAACATCAGCAGACGAAGCTGGTATTAACGCTGTCATTGCACAAATCGAGCAACAGCTCGGTGCAATCGGTGGATTCATTCACCTACAGCCAGAAGGCAGTGATAGTAATCAAGGCGACGCAGTAAACTTAAATGAGCAAAGCTTTAACCACCTGAGCCAAGCGTTCTTATGGGCTAAACTGCTGCAACCAAAGTTGACTGTCGATAACAATGCACGTCGTTGTTTCGTGACAGTCAGTCGTATTGATGGCGGCTTTGGCTACCTCAATACTCAAGCATTACAAACTGCAGAGCTTAACCAAGCGGCGTTAGCAGGATTAACTAAAACACTCGGTCACGAATGGCCAACTGTTTTTTGCCGCGCATTAGATATCGCCACCGATGTTGATGCAACGCACTTCGCAGATGCTATTACCAACGAGCTTTTTGATGCCAATACCCAATTACCTGAAGTGGGTATTGCAACCGATAAGCACGGCGATATTAGCCGCGTAACCTTAATTGCAGGCGAAGCGAGCAATAAATCGGCGAAAGCAGAGCTAAACAGTTCAGATAAAATACTGGTGACCGGGGGAGCTAAAGGCGTCACGTTCGAATGTGCACTAGCCCTAGCCCGTCGCACTCAGTCTCACTTTATCTTAGCGGGTCGTAGTGAATTACAAGCATTGCCAAGTTGGGCTGCGGGTAAGCAAACCAGCGAGCTTAAATCTGCCGCTATTGCGCATATTATCGCAACGGGTCAAAAGCCAACGCCAAAGCAAGTTGATGCCCTAGTGTGGCCAGTGCAGAGCAGCATTGAAATCAATACTGCATTAAACGCCTTTGCTAGCGTCGGCGCATCAGCTGAATACGTCAGCATGGATGTCACCGATACCACTGCTATTAGCGCTGCACTACAAGGTCGTTCAAGCGAAATAACCGGCCTAATACATGGTGCTGGCGTACTTGCTGATAAGCATATTCAAGACAAAACACTGGCAGAGCTAGCACGAGTTTACGGCACTAAGGTTAATGGCCTTAAAGCGCTGCTTGCTGCACTTGAGCCAAGTAACATCAAACTGCTAGCGATGTTCTCATCGGCTGCAGGTTTTTACGGCAACACTGGCCAAAGTGATTACGCCATGTCTAACGACATCCTTAACAAGGCGGCGCTGCAGTTCACTGCTCGCAACCCACAAGCTAAAGTCATGAGCTTTAACTGGGGCCCTTGGGATGGCGGCATGGTTACCGCGGCATTGAAGAAGATGTTCACCGACCGCGGTGTATACGTCATTCCTTTGCAAGCCGGCGCTGAACTATTTGCGACTCAGCTACTCAGTGAGACGGGGGCACAGTTGTTAGTTGGTACCTCTATGCAAGGCGCTGACGCTTCGACTGGAGCAGCATCTGTAAAAAAGCTTAATGCGGGTGAGGTGCAAACTGCATCGCGCTCGCAGCATGATGCAAAAAAAATCGGCCACGGTCAGCTAACCGCAGTCACACTCACTCGCCGCCTTAACCCCAATGCATTGGTCTTTATTCAAGACCACCGCATTGGCGGTAACCCTGTGCTTCCCACAGTGTGTGCTATCCAATGGATGCGCGAAGCGGCAAGTAAAATGTTAGGTACTTGCGTAAAAGTGATTGATTACAAATTACTGAAAGGCATTGTATTTGACGACTTAGCGCCGCAAGAGATGACGCTAGCGTTAACCCCATCAGATGATGGCAAAACGCTTAGCGCACTCATCAGTAGCCAAGGTCGCCCGCAATATAAAGCGACATTAATCGCCAGCAGTGATAGCGACTTTGACAATGCATCTGTCCGTACACAACCGCTAACACCGGCGATGTATGCGCTAGATGCAAGCCAAGCGGTAACCACTGCAGCAACCCTGTATGCCAACGGAACCTTGTTTCATGGTCCACGTTTGCAGGGCATTGACACAGTGACGCAATTTGATGACCACAGTTTAATCACCACAGTGAAACTCGCTGAGGTTGATGCTAATGACTGCGCTCAGTTTGTTGCACAATCACATGTCGGTGGTTGTCAGCCCTTTGCTGAAGATTTGTTACTGCAAGCGATGTTAGTCTGGGCCAGACTTAAACATGGCGCGGCTAGCCTGCCCTCATCAATTGGTGAGTTTGTGGTCAACAGCCCAATGGCATTTGGTGAGCGCGGCTTTATTAAGTTAGACGTGGTTAAAACCAGCGCGCGTTCGCTAGCGGCTAACGTGGCTCTGTACCATGAAAATGGTGAGCTAAGCGCCAAGATGACCGCAGCCAAAGTGACTATTAGTAAGAGTTTGAATGATGCGTTTATCGCTCACTCAGCTGTGGCTCATGACAGCACGCTAGGCGAGGCTAAAGAGTGACCACTAAACCACTAAGCCCAGCGACTGAGCCAGCCTCAAACAAAATTGCGATGCCACTGCGCATCGCACTTTTGGTGTTGCCATCAATAGAGTTAAACAGTGACGAACTGGCAGCATTGCTGCCAGAACTTAACCGCCCTGACTTTAGCGGGGAGCAGGCTTCCGCACAAAATCTATCGTTAGTCGACAGCATTGTGAAAATCACTGTCGATGACTTTAAAGACGCTAGTTTTGAAAAACAGTTAGACCGCACAATTAGCGCCATTGAAGATGGTAAATTAGTACAGCTAAACACAACCGAGCATGCGTTATTAATGATGCCTGCGTTGAAAGCGGCCCAGCTTAGAATACATCCACACGCACAGCTTACTGCCATGCAGCGAGCTAATACCAACAGCAGCAACAGTGCAGATAGTAGCTTGACGAGTGCACTCGCGCAGGCAAAGCGTGACGGTGCACATTTAAGTAAGCTTGAGCAACATAATGACCTTGATAGCAAAGCGCAGTTCGCTGCCGTGCATCAACTTATTAGCCAACTTGCCAGTCGCACTCACTATCGAGATGAGCTTAATAACGGCGTAGCATTAAGCCCAAAGCAAGCCAGAAGCCATTATTGGTTTACCGAGTATCATCAAGCCCGCGTTGCAGCTATTAGCTTTAACAATGGTCCGCAATCGGTGAGCTTTGTGATAGCTCAAGGCACTGGTTTTATCGCGGCTAAATCTTTACTTAATCATCAGCGTTTACAGTTTATCGTGTGCGGTGACAACCAAGCAGAGCTTAGCCTTGCGATTACCACGTTAGCGGCAGAACTTGAAGCCCTAACGACTGAACACTCTGGGCACACTGCTCACAGTGATACCAGCGTGTTGCAAGCCATGGTCAATAATTTAAAGCAGTACAAAGCAAATAGCGCTAAAACAGAGACAAAAGCTCAGCTTTGTGCCGTACTCAATGCTACTTCAGTTGCCGCTATGCAGCTTGAACTAAGTGCATTAAAGGCAGCAGTGGCTAAAACCATTGCCGAGCAGACACAGTACAAAACCCCAAGCGGCAGCTACTTCACCGCTCATGCGCTGGGTAATCAAGCTGAGGCAGGCCTTGCCTTTGTCTATCCTGGTGTTGGTACGGTTTACGCCGACATGTTAAGTGAACTGCATCAATACTTTCCAGCGCTATATGCCAAACTTGAACGTGAAGGCGATCTAAAATCTATGCTGCAAGCTGAGCAGATCTATCACTTAGATCCCAAGCATGCAGCCGCGATGGACTTAGGTGACTTAGCCATTGCGGGTGTTGGCAGCAGTTATATCCTGACGCAGTTATTAACCGATGAATTTAAGGTTCGTCCAGACTTTGCATTGGGTTACTCTATGGGTGAAGCGTCGATGTGGGCCAGTCTTGGGGTGTGGAAAAATCCCCATGAGTTGATTAGCAAAACCCAAACAGATGCTCTCTTTACCTCGGTGATTTCAGGAAAATTGACCGCCGTTAGACAAGCGTGGCAACTGGGCAATAATGAGCCCGATATTGTCTGGAATAGTTTTGTGGTTCGCAGCCCAGCAGCGCCTATCAAAGCTTTGCTAGTCGATTACCCGCGCGCCTATATTGCGATCATCCAAGGCGATACTTGCGTCATCGCAGGCTGCGAAAGCCAATGTAGAGCGTTACTGTCTGCACTGGGTAAACGTGGCATTGCGGCTAATCGAGTCACCGCCATGCATACTCCCCCAGCAATGGTGGAGCATCACAATGTGGTTAGCTTTTATCAGCAACCGCTTCGAGACGAACTGCCCAATGAGATTAAATTCATTAGCGCAGCAAACCTCTGTGGTAGTGAGCCACGCCATCAAGCAATTAACCAAGCGAGTCAACTCAATAGCCAGCTTGTCGCCCAATCGATTGCCGACACCTTTTGTCATACCTTGGACTTTACCGCGCTTATCCATAGCGCCCAACGTCAAGGCGCGAAGCTATTTGTTGAGCTTGGGGCTGACAGACAAAACTGCACCTTAATCGACAAGATTGCGAAGCAAGATAGTCAGGATGCAAACGCAGCCGCGCTACTTGAAAACGCACCTTGCTGCACTGTGCCAATGAATGCAAAAGGCAGCAGCGATGCCGTCAATTTAATTAAAGCGCTAGGCCAGCTCATTAGCCATGGTGTGCCCATGTCAGTCACACCGCTTATTGATGGACTTGTGCGCGAGATAGCCCGCACCACCTTATTGAGCAAGCAACGACCGAATAGCACTGGCCAAGGCCAACAAGATAGCAGCAATGCTGTCGCTTCGTCCTATGACACTACATCACTCAAAGGGGAAGTCTAATGTCTGTAACAGACAACACTTCTAACCACGTTTCGAGCAAGCAAAGCAAGATTGCCATCGTCGGTTTAGCCACTCTGTACCCAGATGCTAATAGCCCGCAGCAGTTTTGGCAGAACTTACTCGATAAGCGAGATTCTCGCAGCACCTTGACCGATAAAAAGTTAGGTGCAAACAGCGCTGACTACCAAGGTGTGCAAGGCCAGTCAGACCGTTTTTATTGTGATAAAGGCGGCTACATTGAGAACTTCAGCTTTGACTCAGCCGGCTACAAACTCTCTGCTGATAGCTTAGACGGTTTAGACCATAGCTTTTTATGGGCACTCGACACCAGTCGTAAAGCCCTTGAAGATGCTGGTATTTCACTTGATAACAATGAATTACTCAGCCGCACTGGCGTTATCATGGGCGCATTGTCATTTCCGACAGAGCGCTCAAACGACCTGTTTTTGCCGATTTATCACAGCGCAGTAGAAAAAGCGCTACAAGATAAATTAGCCAGCAACAACTTTAAGCTCAGCCCGACCAATGCAGACACTGCCAGAGCCAATAACGAAGCAACCCTTGAAAGTGCTAACGGCGCAATTGCCCACAACACTTCTAAAGTGGTTGCCGATGCATTAGGCCTTGGCAGCACCCAGCTCAGTCTTGATGCCGCTTGTGCCAGCTCAGTTTACTCACTCAAACTTGCCTGTGATTACTTAAGCACGGGCAAAGCAGATGTGATGCTCGCGGGCGCAGTTTCCGGCGCAGATCCCTTCTTCATCAATATGGGATTCTCAATCTTCCATGCTTACCCAGATCATGGCGTATCAGTGCCATTTGACGGTGATAGTAAAGGCTTGTTCGCCGGTGAAGGTGCTGGCGTATTAGTGCTTAAGCGTCTTGAAGATGCCGAGCGTGACAACGATAAAATCTACGCCGTAGTCAGTGGTGTCGGTTTATCGAATGACGGTAAAGGCCAGTTTGTACTGAGCCCGAACCCTAAAGGTCAGGTAAAAGCGTTCGAGCGTGCCTTTGCTGCCAGTGATATAGAACCAAAAGACATTGAAGTGATTGAATGTCATGCCACCGGAACGCCGCTTGGGGACAAAATAGAGCTCACCTCAATGGAGACCTTTTTTGGAGACAAGCTGCAAGGGTCGAGCGCGCCGCTTATCGGTTCAGCAAAATCCAACCTAGGCCATTTGCTCACCGCGGCAGGAATGCCAGGGATCATGAAGATGATCTTTGCCATGAAAGAGGGTTTATTGCCGCCAAGCATTAACATTAGCGATGCGATTGCATCACCTAATAAGTTATTTGGTAAAGCCACACTGCCAAGCTTAGTCCAAGGTTGGCCAGATAAAGCCAGCAATACGATAGCAGGGGTTAAAACCCGTCATGCTGGTGTGTCGGTATTTGGTTTTGGTGGTTGCAACGCGCACCTGTTACTTGAATCTTATACGCCAACCTCCGCTGATGCTCCCAAGCTAAAAGCGGTTGTTGCACCTGCGGCACCAGCGCCGCTTAAAATTGTCGGGCTAAGCTCGCACTTTGGTCCACTGAGCAATATTAATCAGCTGGATACCGCCATTGCAACTAATAGCGATGCCTTTATTGCCCTGCCAACCAAGCGTTGGAAGGGCTTAGAAAAGCATCCTGAATTATTGGCTCAGTTTGGCCTCAACGGCGCGCCAAAAGGCGCTTATGTTGATAATTTCGAACTGGATTTCTTACGCTTTAAACTGCCACCGAATGAAGACGATCGCTTGATCTCACAGCAACTGATGTTGATGCGAGTCACCGATGAAGCCATTCGTGATGCCAAGCTACAACCGGGCCAGAAGGTGGCTGTGTTAGTGGCGATGGAAACCGAGCTAGAACTGCATCAGTTCCGTGGCCGCGTTAACTTGCACACTCAGTTGCAGCAAAGCCTTGCGGCGATTGGCGTGAACTTAACGGCAGATGAATATCAAGCACTCGAAGCGATTGCAATGGACAGCGTCCTTGATGCCGCAAAACTGAATCAGTACACCAGTTTTATTGGTAACATCATGGCGTCTCGCGTGTCATCGCTGTGGGACTTTAATGGTCCAGCCTTTACCATCTCTGCAGCAGAGCAGTCAGTCAGCCGCTGTATTGATGTGGCGCAAAACCTGATGACTGAAGACAACCTTGATGCCGTCGTTATTGCTGCAGTGGACTTGTCTGGCAGTTTTGAGCAGGTGATCTTAAAGAACAGTATTGCTCCAGTGGCCATGACGCCTAATACTAATACAAGTACTAATACTGGTAACAGTTGGAATGTGGGTGAAGGTGCAGGTGCGGTTGTCTTGGTTAAAGATGAAAGTACCTCTGGCCGTGCCTACGGTCAAATTGATGCACTGGCATTTGGTCATACGCAGCAACTATCAAGTGTTACCGCTACCCTTTTAAGCCAAGCTGCAACCAATAGCGCCTGTGTTAGTGTGCTAGAAACCAACATCGCGCCAGGCAGCTTAACGACCACAACAGCAAGCCACTCGCTTAGCGCAGCGTTTCCTAACGCGATGACCACCAGCGCAGATAGCCGTGTTGGCCACTGCTTTGCCGCCGCCGGTATGGCAAGTTTGCTGCACGGGTTATTAACGGTTTCGCGCACGAAAGTGTCTAATAGCAAAGCGATAGTGACCAACGTGAGCGAGAATCAAGTTTCTCAGCTGCTGCTAAGCCAGAGCGATATCGAGCAACAAGCGCTGCGTGCACGTTTAGCCAGCGAGCTAAAATCTGACGCCAAACATCAGCTAATAAAACAAGTGACCTTGGGGGGTCGTGACATTTATCAGCATATTTATGATGCGCCGTTAGCTGCTCTAAGCTCGATTCAGAACAAATTTGCCAATGGTAGCGCTTCTAGCGTACGCCCGCTGCCAAGCAAACCTATTATTGCCAGAGCGCAACAGACAGCTCAGCAATCTACCTTACCTATGAGTACAGCAACTGCCCCCGTTCCAGTAACGGCTGCAGTTTCGGCTCAAGCATTAGGCACTTTATCTATGACGACTCAAGTTAAACCGACTCAAGTAAGCAATACAGCCACTGCGATTGATGTATCAGCAGGTGACTTAGCTGCGTTCCAACAGAATCAGCAATTAGCGCAGCAAGCTCATCATGCTTTTCTAAAAAGCCGCTCTGCAGGAATGCAGGTTGCCGATGCACTATTAAAGCAACAATTGGCACAAGTTACCGGCCAAGCAATCGTATCAGCACCGGCACCCGTGTTAACTGCACCGGCCACTATACAGGCTGTGCCAGCAAGCGCTGCTAACGTCGCTGTCATTACGCCGGATCATGCCAACGTCGCGCCTTATATTGCACCGAATCCTGCGCTTAAACCTTGTATCTGGAACTACGCCGACCTTGTGGAATATGCAGAAGGTGATATTGGCAATGTATTTGGTAGTGATTACGCCATCATCGACAGTTATTCGCGTCGCGTTCGCCTACCCACCACAGATTACCTATTGGTATCACGTGTCACCAAACTTGACGCCACTATGAACGAGTACAAGCCTTGTTCAATGACCACTGAATACGACATCCCTGTGGATGCACCTTACTTAGTTGATGGCCAGATCCCATGGGCGGTTGCGGTAGAGTCTGGTCAATGTGACTTAATGTTGATCAGCTATTTGGGTATCGACTTTGAGAACAAAGGTGAGCGTGTTTATCGCCTACTCGATTGTACCCTGACCTTCCTTGGCGATTTGCCACGTGGCGGCGACACCTTGCGTTATGATATTAAGATCAACAACTATGCCCGTAACGGCGAAACACTGTTGTTCTTCTTCTCTTACGAGTGTTTTGTTGGCGACACCATGATCCTTAAAATGGACGGCGGTTGTGCTGGTTTCTTCACTGATGAAGAGCTGGCTGACGGCAAAGGTGTTATTCGCACTGAAGACGAAGTTAAAGCCCGTAGCTTAGTGGTAAAGAAAACCTTTAACCCACTGCTAGATTGTCCTAAAACCAGCTTTAGCTACCCTGAGATCCATAAACTTCTCAGCGCAGATATCGAAGGCTGTTTTGGTCCTAGTCATCAAGGGGCAGCTCAACCGTCACTTTGCTTCGCATCAGAGAAGTTCTTGATGATCGAACAAGTGAGCAAGATTGACCGCAATGGCGGCACTTGGGGTTTAGGGCTTATTGAAGGCCATAAGCAACTAGAGGCAAACCATTGGTACTTCCCTTGTCACTTCCAAGGTGACCAAGTGATGGCAGGCTCTCTTATGGCTGAAGGTTGTGGTCAACTATTGCAGTTCTATATGCTGCACCTAGGTATGCACACTCAAACGCAAAACGGTCGTTTCCAACCGCTTGAAAATGCATCGCAACAAGTGCGTTGTCGCGGACAGGTATTGCCACAATCTGGCGTACTGACTTACCGCATGGAAATCACTGAAATCGGTTTTAGTCCTCGCCCGTATGCCAAAGCCAATATCGACATCTTGCTTAACGGCAAAGCCGTGGTTGATTTCCAAAACCTAGGCGTGATGATAAAAGAGGAAGACGAATGTGTTCGCTATCCTCTTTTAGAGCGCACAGCAGAGAAACAAGCACCGAGTGCATCAACTAAGCAAGGCTACCAACCAGCATCAGTTAACGCCCCGCTAATGGCGCAAATCCCTGATTTGAGCAAAGCACCGAACAAAGGCGTTATCCCAATTTCACACGTCGAAGCGCCTATCACGCCAGACTATCCAAATCGAGTGCCTGATACCGTGCCGTTTACGCCGTATCACATGTTTGAGTTTGCTACGGGTAACATTGAAAACTGCTTCGGCCCAGAGTTTTCAATCTACCGCGGCATGATCCCACCACGTACTCCGTGTGGCGATTTGCAAGTCACCACGCGTGTTATTGAAGTTAACGGTAAACGCGGCGAATTTAAAAAGCCTTCATCGTGTATCGCTGAGTATGAAGTGCCAAGCGACGCGTGGTATTTCGACAAGAATAACCACGCATCCACCATGCCATACTCGATATTGATGGAAATTTCACTGCAACCTAACGGCTTTATTTCAGGTTACATGGGCACCACATTAGGTTTTCCAGGACTTGAACTGTTTTTCCGTAACCTCGATGGCGCAGGTGAATTGCTACGAGAAGTGGATTTACGCGGTAAAACTATTCGCAATGACTCACGCTTACTTTCTACGGTAATGGCCGGCACCAACATTATCCAAAGCTTCAGCTTCGAACTCAGTACCGACGGTGAACCTTTCTATCGCGGCACCGCGGTATTTGGTTACTTTAAAGGTGAAGCACTGAAAGATCAGCTCGGTCTGGATAACGGTAAAGTGACTCAACCTTGGCATGTTGCTAAAGGCATTGCTGCAGACATCACAGTCAACTTACTGGACAAAGGTGCTCGTCACTTTAATGCACCAGCAAGCCAACCGCATTACCGTTTGGCCGGTGGCCAGCTTAACTTTATCGACAGTGTTGAGATTGTTGATAACGGCGGCACTGCAGGTTTAGGTTATCTGTATGCTGAACGTACGATTGACCCAAGCGATTGGTTCTTCCAGTTCCACTTCCATCAAGATCCAGTGATGCCTGGCTCACTAGGTGTTGAAGCAATTATCGAAACCATGCAAACTTATGCGATTAGCAAGGATTTGGGTGCGGGCTTTAAAAATCCAAAGTTCGGCCAAATTTTGTCGAACATCAAATGGAAGTATCGTGGTCAGATCAACCCATTAAACAAGCAGATGTCTATGGATGTCAGCATCACTTCAGTCGAAGATGACAAAGATGGCAAGAAGGTCATCACTGGTAATGCCAGCCTAAGTAAAGATGGTCTGCGTATTTATGAAGTGTTTGATATTGCCATCAGTATCGAAGAAGCCCTTTAATGGCTGATTAGCTTGCTATTGTCGCCATGCTTCCTTGTCGAAGGTGCTCACCTATAAATATAGGCTGCGCGCCTTCTCCTAGAAGCAAGACGAACTAGCATCGCCCTCAGCCATTAAAATATCGCGCGATAAGAAAAAATTTAGAAAGAGCTTAAATAGAACAAGTAGCTCAAAACAAATAATTAAGGGTCTTAAATATAATGAATCCTACGACAACAAACGAAATGCTATCTCCGTGGCCTTGGGCTGTAAATGAGTCCAACATCAGCTTTGATGCCACCGTGATGGAGCAACAGCTAAAAGACTTCAGCCGTGGCTGCTACGTGGTCAATCATAGTGATAAAGGCTTTGGTATAGCGCAGACTGCCGATCTAGTCTCTGAGCAAGCGGCTAACAACAACGCCCTGCCTGTCGCAGCATTCACTCCCGCCCTTGGCACTGAAAGCTTAGGTGATAGCAATTTCCGCCGCGTTCACGGGGTAAAGTATGCTTATTACGCCGGTGCAATGGCTAATGGCATTTCGTCTGAAGAGCTCGTTATCGCACTCGGTCAAGCGGGTATTCTTTGCTCATTTGGCGCAGCAGGCCTGATCCCGAACCGCGTAGAAGCGGCCATTAACCGCATTCAAAAAGCACTGCCGAACGGCCCTTACATGTTTAACCTTATTCATAGCCCAAGTGAGCCAGCGTTAGAGCGTGGCAGCGTTGAGCTATTTTTAAAGCATAAAGTGCGCACCGTTGAAGCGTCGGCCTTTTTAGGCCTGACACCACAAATCGTCTATTACCGCGCTGCGGGTCTCAGCCGTGATGCACAAGGCAATGTGGTTATCGCTAACAAGGTAATTGCCAAAGTGAGCCGTACTGAAGTGGCTGAAAAATTCATGATGCCAGCGCCAGCTAAAATGCTGCAAAAATTGGTCGATGATGGTTCAATCACTCGTGAGCAGATGGAACTGGCACTCACTGTGCCTATGGCAGATGACATCACTGCCGAAGCTGACTCCGGCGGTCATACCGATAACCGTCCATTAGTGACACTGTTACCTACTATTTTGGCGCTTAAAGAAGAAATTCAAGATAAGTACCAGTACCCAATACCCATTCGCGTCGGCTGTGGCGGCGGCGTTGGAACACCCGATGCGGCACTCGCAACCTTTAACATGGGCGCGGCGTACATTGTTACTGGTTCAGTCAACCAAGCTTGCGTTGAAGCAGGCGCCAGTGAGCATACGCGTAAGTTGCTTTCGACCACCGAAATGGCCGATGTGACTATGGCACCTGCTGCAGATATGTTCGAGATGGGCGTAAAACTGCAAGTGGTTAAGCGCGGTACCTTGTTCCCAATGCGAGCCAACAAGCTGTATGAGCTCTACACCCGTTATGACTCTATCGAAGCAATTCCAGCCGCTGAGCGTGAGAAGCTTGAAAAGCAAGTTTTCCGCTCAAGCTTAGATGAGATCTGGGCCGGTACTGTTGCACACTTTAATGAACGTGACCCTAAGCAAATTGAACGCGCTGAAGGCAACCCTAAACGTAAAATGGCACTCATCTTCCGCTGGTACTTGGGGCTTTCTAGCCGCTGGTCAAATTCAGGTGAAGTCGGCCGTGAAATGGACTACCAAATATGGGCGGGTCCTGCATTAGGCGCTTTCAACCAATGGGCTAAAGGCAGCTATTTAGATAACTACCAACACCGAAATGCCGTCGATGTGGCTAAGCACCTGATGTATGGCGCAGCGTACCTTAACCGCGTTAATAGCTTAACCTCACAAGGCGTTAAGTTACCGACTCAGTTACTACGCTGGAAACCAACACAGCGCATGGCTTAGGAGCTTAAGGACATTACTAGAAAGCGCTACAGAACTTCGACCCCTTAAAACTTAAGCTTTAAGGGGTCTCATCAATAGACCAAAACTAGAATCCTAATGCCAATACAAACGAGCGAAACTCCCATACTATCGTCGTTGCAGTATCGGTAATAAGTGATGTGGGCCACCTTGGGGGTTTGGCTTGCTAAACAACAGTTTCAGCTAAGAACTATCGACATTTAAGATAGAAATGCTGAGTAGCACATTGCTTTGATGACAATTTAGTGTCTTTAACCCTTACGTTACTACTGAATCGTCAGTTTAGACTGGCTATCTTTACCACCATAACTGCAAGTAATCGTCGTATTCCCTGCAATGCTCAAGGCAGTAATTGTTTGATACGTACCGTTATTGCTACCAATAACCGCTAATCTAGTATCGCTTGAACTATAACTTGCGAGGCCCGTAACAAACTTTTCAGCTTGTTCAATCCCATTAATTGCAGTTCTTGCAGAGCAGAGATAGCTAAGTGACCCGCCTTTAGCCAATATTGCCGATGGAGCAGGCTGGATACTGACTGACAACACTTCCTCATTAGTCACAGTGACATTGACCGACGTCGCCGTTAAGCTTTGGTAATTGGCATTTATTTTAGTCGCTCCCACTTTTTTAGCTAAAGCGATACCATTCTTTTTCCCGATAGCAACAAGCTTGTTATCACTACTTGACCAATTACCCGCATTGTTTTGTGTAAGCTCTGCGGTGCAGCCATTAAACCAGAGCCCGAAAAGGGTGTACTGCATTTCGGTATTTAAGCTGATTATTGCATTCTCTGGTCGAATATAGATGGTATCTGGCTTCTTATTACCACAACTTGCACCAACGGTAAGGCTAGTAGAGGTACTGACACCTTTAAATGTTGCCTGGATTGTTGTGCTCCCTGTCGATACTCCAGTTGCGATACCGGCGTTGCTGTAATTTTGTATTGAGGCGATGCTAGTATTCATGCTTTTCCAGCTGGTATCTTTGGTGATATTAACTTCACTACCATCGCTATATAGAGCCTTGGCTTGATACTGTAGAGTCGAACCCAACGAAATGGTTTCGTCTAACGGTGTGATACTAATAGAGTCCAAAGTCGCTGGGATTATCACCAAGTTGGCATTAGCGCTGAGATTATCATAATCCGCTTTGACGATGGCATTACCTGTTGTGATCCCCTCAACAGTAACAAACAGCTCTTCTTGGTCAATAATTTCAATGTCGGCAGTCCCAGAACTGCTCTTAATGACATCATTAGTTACGTTCTCGGTTGTGCCGTCTGACAGACGAGCTATAACGGTAAAATCTAAGGTCGTATGTACAGCCATTTCATAGTAACTAGGAGTAATTGCTAACGCGGTAGCGACTGCATTAGTGACGGTGAGTCCTTGGCTATTCTCTTTGCCTCCGAAATAGATATTCACATTAGTAGTGCCGATATTCACACCATATACTAAGCCTTTGATCACGACGGCTACCGCAGTATCATCGATTTTCCATGTAGCATCTCGAGTAATATCGACAACACTTTCATCATTATAGGTCGCGAAGGCCGTAAAGTGTTTGGTCGTTCCTTTCGGAAATATCGCATCATCTTCGACCACGATTTCGATTGAAACCAACTCTTTCTCTTTAACGCTAATGGTCGCAGTATTACTTGTTAACCCCTCAAAATCAGCACTAATCGTCGTCATACCGATACCAACAGCCCTAGCAAAACCAGCATTTTCGCCCGTGGGCAGGATATTAATAATACTTGTATCTGCAGAAGACCAAGCCACTAGCTGAGTGATGTTTTTGATCGTATTATCCGCATAATACAAGGTGGCAGTATAGCGACCTAATGTTCCTTGCGGCACATCAATACTTACAGGAGTAATCTCAATGGTTGGCGAGATTGGTGAGGGAGCTGAAACATGTAAGAACTCTCTTTCACTGGTCACCCCTTGATAAACGGTCGTAAGCTCAGCAGTCCCACTCCCTACCGCCGTCATCATGTTATTTGCATCGAAAGTGGCAACATTTGGACTTAAGCTCTGTATTTGAGAATAAGCGGTGACATCTTTAAGGGACAAATCATCATAGACAGCACTGACTTTATACTGCTCAGTTTGGCCCATTTTATAACTTTTATTATTAGGCGTAATTTGGACATTATCGAGAGTTTTACTGGCCACTGTAATTTGAGCACGATTGCTAATAACAGTATTCAATACAGCAGTAATATTCGCTATGCCGGCGCTTATAGCATGAGCAAAGCCACCATTATCACCAATGGGAGTAATATTCACGATATCAGTGTTATCAGAAAGCCAAGTAGCCTGCGTGGTAACATCTCCACTTGATCCGTTTGAATAATAGGCCGTTGCAATAAACTGTTGTTGAGCGTCAATCGCAACATTTGCTATTGCGGGTGTGACTTGAATAGCGGTTAGTGTTAGCGGTGTAACATTTAGTACAGCTTCATTACTCACAATATCGCCAACACGAGCAGTTATAATTGTTGTACCTTCACCAATCGCAGTCGCTAAGGCATTGGTAACCCCTGTAACCTGAATGGTGGCAACATCTATATTTGAACTTTGCCACAATCCATTACTTGGCAAATTATGAAATGAACCATCGCTAAATTTACAGATGGCTTGGTAGTTAATCCTATCACCTATATCTGTTGAGCTAATAACAGGGTTTATATAAATATTGCTCAATACGGCTGCCGTTACCCTAGCATTCGTTTTGGCTGATAACCCATCAATTGTTGCGGTTATTTCACTCACCCCAACCTTATCAGCACTAGCAGTACCTCCGCTCGCTCCACTAGCGGTTATCTGTACGATATCAGTATTGCTTGAGGTCCAAGTTGCACTCTGAGTCACATTTGCAGCATAGCCATCGGTGTAATAAACCGTAGCAACAAATTGACTCACTGTGCCTAGCGGCTTACTTGGATTAACCGGGGTGACCTGTAAACGGCTTGGCGTGGCATCTGTGATGGTTAGTGACGCACTAGCACTTAACCCTTGATAAGTTCCCGTGATAACGGTTTGCCACTCTTGATAGGTCGTCGCAAGTCCTTGTGGATCTATCGTAGCCGCTACGGGATCTCCTGACAGCCAATCACTTATATTAGTCACTTCACGACTAGTACGGTCAGAAAATAGGGCGAATAACCGATACTGTTGGGTCAAACCTGCTGCGACGGTTTTAGATACTGGTGTGATGCTTACACTTTCTAATACAGCTGCCGTAACGGTAGTGATATTAGTCGCGATTTCACCTTTAAAGCTGGCTGTGACAGTATCAACACCTTCACTAATTCCCAGCACGACCCCTGCATTTTCATTGGTATTATCTACCGAGGCAATATCGCCATTTTCAACACTCCAAGCTGCCTGCTGGCTTACATCATTACTTAAGCCATCGGTATAAAATGCAAATGCTTGTAACTGCCCCTTATGACCAACTGATATGTTTTGCTTAGCCGGTATCACCGTAATAAATTCAAGTACACCATCAGACACCGATAGAGATGCCGTTGCTTGCATGCCGATATATGATGCTGTAATGGTCACCAAATTTTCAGACTTAATATGGGCACTTGCCAATGCTGAGCTATCAATAGATGCCACATGGGGTTCGCTACTCTGATAACTAGCAAATGTGGTTAAATCGTGGTTTGTACCATCAGTGAACACACCAAACACTTGATACTGCTGCGTAGTGCCTGCAGGTACAGATACTTGAGGTGGGCTTAACGATAATGACTCAAGTACAGCCGCTGTGACAGTCACTCTGGTAGTGACACTTTGGCCATCAAAGCTCGCCGTAAGTAGAGCTGAACCTTGAGCTAGCGCTTCAGCGTAACCTCCTAATTCGCCAGTAGGCACTACAGTCACCACAGAATAGTCGTCAACGACCCAATATGCCGTATCGGTGACATCTGAAGTGGTATGATCAGAATAATAGGCTATGGCACGAAATTGCCCTTCTATACCCACCGGCACCTCTGGTGATAGCGGTGATATTTGTAGCTTAGTAACCACAGCATCACTAACAGTAAGTGAGGTCGATTGGGTTATATCCTGATAAGTGACAGATATGTCAGTAACGCCAACATTAAATGCATTCGCTTGACCCGACTTACCTCCACGAAACCCGACAGCGGCAATACTCGGATCACTACTTGACCACGCGCTAAGTTCGGTAATATTTCGCTTACTACCATCAGAATAAAAGGCATATGCTTGGTAGTTAATAACCGTACCAACTGGCGTTTTTTCATCATGTGGGCTAAGGCTAATCGCTCTGATTTCCGCCGCGGTGACTTCAACATTAGTACTCGCAGTCACCGATAAAAATGTCGCACTCACAGTGGTTTTACCAGGAGTGAGCGCAATGCTATCGCCACCAAAAACCCCTGAACCGACGATACTTCCAATTTTACTGTCGGCAATACTCCATGAGACTTCACGAGTAACATTGATAACATTACCATCGGAAAAGTAAGCCTCTGCATGGTAAACACCCATTTTACCCACGGGGAATTTGCCATTATTGGGACTGATGACTAAATTGCTAAGAGTCGCTTGGTTAACGGTTAATGCAGCACTATCACTGAGCGTTACGCCATCATGCACTATTGTTGCTTGAACTTGCGTATCCCCTATAGCCACAGCGGTTAGCCAAGCACTCGCATCTATACTGGCAATATCCGTATCAGATACAAGCCAAGTTGCCCAGGAGGTAACATCAATCACTTCATTGTTTACCGTGGTCAAATAGGCACTATATTGCGTTGCCGCTCCAACCGACATCACCAAACTGGCAGGAGTAATGACTAATGTTTCTGGGACTGAATTGATAACGGTGAGCTGGGCGACAATACTGGCGCCATTATACTCCGCAGAAATAACAGCAAGGCCATGAGTAAGCCCAGTGGCAACAACATTAGCACCATCGACACTCATAGTCGCAATACTGGGACTGTCTGATGTCCAGTTAACACGCTCAGTGATATTCAACTGAACGCCATTGGGTAATATGGCAAACGCTTGGTAGGGCTGCACCATTCCGGTAAGAATACTGGCTTGACTCGGGCTAATACCAAAAGTGACAGCACCAACAGAGAGCGCAGCGGTATCATTAAGCCCTCGATAAGTTGCAGCTATAATCGTTACGCCGTTAGCTAATCCAGTGGCGACAACTAAGCTATCATCTTGATCAATAACCGCAATAGCAGTGTCTTCAACACTCCATGAGACGAGCTCTGTGATATCTGTTTCACTGCCATCAGTTAACGTCGCTAACGCCTGATATGTTTGTGTATCACCAAGGAGTATGGCGGATTTGTTTGGGGTAATGGTAAAAGCACTAACACACGGGTCATCGCTACCGCCGCAATCAGCGGTAGGAAAGCCTGAGTTACTACCGTCACCACAAGCCGATAGCAAGATAAGTAACAGTGATGCAATATATAATTTAGTCACAGATAATCGTTTCATTATTATTGCTCCTGCTGTGGCATGACTTCTGGAAGAGTGAGTTGTGGTAGCAATATTTGAACGTGGCGATTCAAATGCCTATGCTCTTCGGTCAAGTTATCTGTGACGGGGTTTTGATCACCAAAATACTCACTAACAATCTGTTTATCATTGACGCCTTGAGCAATCAAATATTGATAAACACTCGTGGTTCGTCGCTTCGAGAGAGCTAAGTTATATGCACTACTTCCTCTGGAATCAGAGTATCCGCGTAAAATAACCTGTGCTTGTGAATATCTTGTTAAACGCTCAACGATGACTTGCAATGGTTCGCTCGAGTGTAATTCACTGCTATCAAAGTCAAACAGATAAGGGAACGTTATCTGTTCCAATACTATCGGAGGCGTGGCTACCACGGCGGCTGTGACTTTTGTTTCATTGATGCTGATTTCAGTCACTGGGGACTCTGTCATTGGTGCCGCTCTCGTTCGGCCAAACTGATAACTTATTCCGATAGCCGTAACATGGGCATTGGTGCCACCTAAGATGTCATTACCTAACTGATGAAAATATTGATATTCAAACCGGGCTTGCCATGAATCCGTTAGCTGATAACTCATTCCTGCACCTAAGCTAGGCGCCCAGTCATTTTCAGATACGGTTGAGAATGGCCCTGAGTTTTCACCATGCCAGTTAAACGCACCCACCTTCGCAAAAATAGATAAGTCCTCGTTCAGTTCAATAGATCCCAGTACTGACAAATTCAACCCTTGCATGGTTCCTTGATACTTTTGTGCTATACCCCCCTCTAAATAAGTGGCATTTGCTTCTCCTAAATCAAGATAAGCAGCTTCAAAAGCAAAATGGTTATTTATCTGGTAACCCGCAAAAAAACCAGCCGCGTTGCTGTTTCTATCACAATCTAGGCTCCAAGATTCACAACCATGCTGATAATAGTTAACCCCTAACTCTGCACCTAGATAAAAATATGCAGGAGATAACTCAGTTTTAAGTGAGGGGTTGTTTTCGACTGATGAATGTACGCTGCGATCTTCAGAAGCCGCGGCGAAACTGCTAACAAAAAGCGCCACAGACACAAAGAGTGTCAACAAACAGTGAGAGCATCTCTTAAGAATTGTAAGCATTGCGTTGCACCTTTGGGAACATCGAAGCGGTCATTTAACATAGAGTATACACAGGAAGTGTATAAAAAAAAGTCAGATTAGGTAACTAGTCTCATTGATAATAGTTAACTTAAAAAGGAGGTAAAACAGTAATAAACACTGCTTAGTATAAAAGTACTAGCTGGTATTTCCCCCTTCACCTTTCAGAAAATAACCCATCTGCACTCCCTGAACACGAACCCCACTTTCATTCAGCAACCAGCAACGGTAAGAGTAGTCACTCGTGATACGAACGGCATAGCCACCGAGAACGACTTAAAGTTGTATATTGACCCGATTAGTGCAAACAAACTGTCACCCTTTATGACTCTATCAAAGCGATTCCAACTGATGAGAGTGCAAGCTTAAAAACAACAGGTATTCCGTTCAAACCTAGATGATATTAAGGTTGTTGGAACAGAGTTGGCTTATTAGGTTGAGCAGAGTATAAATGCTTGTAAGTAAAAAAGTATAAAGCAGCTTTACTATGCTCTCGGTCAGGTAATATTAAATTCATTTGGAGTCATTGTGTTTACTATTCTCGTTTCAACCTGGGGATTGTTGATGATGTGTTCTGTCATTGCAGAGTATCAATATTATAATGCAGTTAAAACTCTTGAACCGCAGGTCTGACAGGAGCTTGGAACTCCCAAACACTTAAGCATTACTTTTGCTTTTATCCACCAAAATCTTGATTTTACTACAAAAAATTACCCATAAAACCATTTATCTGAAAGCCAAAAAACATCGTCAAGCTCGAATGCAACTTTTGGTTTATGTGGTGCAGGTGCTAGTGATAAGCACCTTGTATTTCAAATTAGCTTAATGGTTATCTATACTCAAACGAGAACGCTCTTTACGCAATTTCACGACTCGCATAGTTAAAGCCTCTTTCCAAAAGGCTGATTAATGGCAATACATTTACAACAACTTACCTCACCAAAGACCAAGCGAATTATCTAGCCACTGCTACAATTAACTCAAATTCTCGCCAGTACACGCCACTAAAAGTACTGTTTATAGAGGCACCTAAGAGATTTTGAGAACTCTAAGTTTCAACCAACTTCAAGTTAGGGTATTTACGCTCATCGTCGTGTTATTCACTGCGGTGATCCTCAGCTATCGCATTTTCATTCAGATCCCACAACTTGAAGCCACCATGCTCAAGCTGTCTGAACGAGAGTTAAATAGCTTGGTTTTTGCTATTAATCGAATTAATAAACCCATGGTTACCCTAAATTACGATTATGCCGTTTGGGATGAGACCTATGAATTTGTACAGCAACCTAATTCGCCGCACAGCCAGCGTTACTTAATTGAAAACTATCTCAATGATACATTCATCAGATTAGAAATTGACGGTGTATTTATTTTCAACAACCAATCCAAGCTCTTATACTCAAAAGGTTACCACCATAAAAACAAACACGATCTCAGTTTTAACTTGCATAACTTTGAGGATTCTCCTGAAAATAGGGTGTTAATCGACACTCCCTATAATGGCAAAAAAGTCATCCCTAAAACGGGCGTTATCTCCACCCAATCAGGGGCGGCATTCTACAGTTCTACCCCTATTTTACTTTCTGACAAAAGTTTAGCCTCTAATGGTTTTCTGGTATTTATCCGCCTCATTAACCAAGAGCTAATCGATGAGCTATCACTGTTTACAGCAACGCCAGTACTTATAACGCCAGTCAACAGTAATATAGATATTGACGGGCTCAAAGATTGGAACGCTGCAGTGAAACTGACCCAAATAACCCCTTTCACCCGCAGGTTAATCCGCAATACTAACGGAGAACCGATCCTCAAAATCACCTTATATCATACCAATAGCCAGACTCCCTCCATTTGGGGCCTTGGTATGCTCAGCTTGGTACTTGCGATGATAGTGCTGGTCATCACCGTCTATCTGCTGCTTGCTGGGTTCATTATTGGCCCAATTCAACGCCTTGCAAAACATGTTAAAGCCATGGACAAAAAGCAACGTTACAAAGAACTGCCAAAAAACTACATTATTACCGAGTTAAGAAAGATATCATTTCACTTCAACGCACTTATGAGCACAGTGCAGAGGCAAAATACATTATTGAGTCAGCAAGTCTATGTCGATGAGTTAACCCAAATTTCTAATCGCCGTGCATTTGAATTGCACTTAGAAGCTCAAATTCAATTATTAAGGCGGCAGAACATTGGCTTCACACTGATATTGGCTGATATCGATTATTTTAAAAGATATAACGACACATTAGGACACATTGCGGGCGATGAAGCACTTAAAACCGTGGCCGCTTTATTGGACCAACATTTTCAACGTGCTGAGGATATGTGTGCACGCTTTGGCGGGGAAGAATTTATAATGCTCTACAGTGATATTCCATTCGCTCCGCTTGAACGTAAGCTAGCAAGCATTTTAGAATCACTGCAAACCTTAGCCTTACCTCATCCAAGCTCTGATGTGGCAGATTTTGTCACTGTGAGTTTTGGGGTATGCCAAGTCTTACCTGCGCCAGTAGAGACATACTGTGCAGAGACCTTTATTAGCGGAAAACAGATCACTGAAATCGCGGATAAAGCGCTTTACCAAGCCAAGAAAAGTGGAAGGAACCAGTATTATAAAGTGACCATTACGGCTAATAATGATAACTAATACTGGCCGCGCCATAGTTAGTATTGGGTATCTGCCCTTCATATTGCTGACTCCCTCGAAGCGTAGAGAATAAAATCCCCCAACTTCCCCAGCGCATGGCAAACCCCATACTAAGCTGACCTTGTTCATGAATGAGTTCCACAGAGTGGCTATCTTTAAAAGTATTACCATCCATAGTGATGTCATTCAGCACGTAACGACCGTAAGCTGACATAAATAACATCCAGTTAAACCCTCGATCAGACATATAGGCATAAGGATTGGCGCTATGAGATGCGGTCGGGTTAATACTGGCATAGGTTTCATCAAGCCCACTGCCGACTCTAAACGTTAATCCAAAGCCCGCATCGCTAAGTAAATTACCGATTCCGGCCTGAGTGTAAAAGCTCACGTCAGTTGCCACACGGTGTGATAGTGCTAATTGAGCAAAACGATATAAATACTCAGATTGGACACGAAAAACAGGCTCATTATCAATTTGATAGTCCCACCCTTGTGGATCTTTAGCACCAATCATACCGTGGATGATACTTTGCGTTTGTTCCGCGAATGAAGCGGGGCCAACCACACCGACATCAAGTATTAAACTGGTTGCAATATCATCCTCAAATTGGCGTAATTTGACCTGCCAAAGTAGTACTCCAGCGTACGGTCTATCATCAGGGATGAGTTGGCGATCTTCTAAGTCTGATGGGGTAAACATCCCCTGTAAAATGGCATAGCTTAAAGTGTATTGACCTCTATCAGCTTGGTTAATATAGGTCCAATCGCTAGCCCATCGCACCCAATCTGGCATATCAATATCGTCAAAGTTAGCGATAGGCGCCTTTCCCCATGCATAACCAACACCATTGCTGTAGCCATCATCAGTGGGTTCTAGCACACCGAAAGCATCATTTTCAAAGATGAATTGTCCCCAGCTGTTTTGACGAAGGTCATCTTCTGCAGCCATAGCTGAACAGGTAAAAAAGGAAAGAGTCAGAACAATAAATGAGATAATAGGTTTTAGCACACACTTTACAGATTGAATGGGGACGTAAAAGGATTATAGATGACGATGGTTAAAGCTGGAAATGAATAAAACAGCATTGCATGTTATTAATCTCAAAAATGGAAAAGTTGATATATTTATAAATAGATATATTGAGAGGCAAATTAGAGTAGAGTCAATTCCTCATCTTTTTTAAATCGAATGCCTCCATTTGCAAGCTCAACATCAATCTCGCAATCAAGCGGCGATTGGTCCAGTTTTTCACACCGATTGAGTGTTAATTTGTACTGTTTATTTCTCAGTGCCGAAAGTACTTCATCGCAACCAAATGACTTTTGATTAATTTCTTTAAAACACAAACCTTGCCTGCTGGCTTGATCGCCATCTTTGCCTATTAAGTAATCCCAGTCATCTCCCCATGACTTTATCTTCATGGTGTACTGTTCATTGTCGGTAAAAATAGTCAACTCTGGGGCAATTTTAACCCCAAAGTCCATTTCATTAATGGCATAGATACCAATATCACATGCAACAGACTCTTGTTGTGTATCTTCACTATAACGGGTTGTTTCAGCTGCGAGGGCGATCTCAAAAGTCAGGCCTTTTTGACATGCTGATAAACTGAGTAGCCCTAAGACAACACCAATATATTTAGCCGTAATCATTGAGTTTTCATTCAGATGTAATTATTTGTATCGCATATTAACAAATACCAAACATTATGTTTAGTATTAAACCTGACGTCAAAAATAAGAGATTAGATATAACGCAATGAAATAGATGTTTATTTTGGCACAATGATACAACTAAGAGCATATATGCCACCACATGTGCTGTTAGCGAGTAAATAGTCAGCGTTATATCTTCACCTTTTATTTATCACCAATTTATCGAACTCATATTGATAACCGCTGAGCAGAAGATAAAGGCACCAAAGTACCTTTATTGAATGAGCCTAATGCATCAATTAATACTTACCTCTTTTGCATTAATCTCTATTCGATGCAGTCGCCTGCTTGGCAATAAAGGCGTCTGTTGCTGAGCAGCATACTCGGTAAAACCAGCCCTATAAAAATCTGATAATGGGTGGCCAGACTGCCCCCCTGGAATCGCTAATACTCCATTAGCTTCATCACCTGGCTGAACAATAAAACGCTGAGATGCACCGAATGAGGCTCCTTGAACAGCCGGCATATAGCTATCACCAAATCCGGTGACGGTAGGCATATCTAACAGCGTGCTTAATATCGGGATCTGTTTCGAAAATGGGTGCTGTATCTTTAGCTCGTTAACACTTCCCCATGCTAAGTCATCCATATTGTCGTCTTGACTATGTTTGGCCAACAGTTGTTGTTTACTCTCTTGATATACATTGAGCATATACTCTGACCAACTTGTGTATTTTGTCGGCAACCAAAATTTTGGTTGTGCGTTGATTAATTGCCACATGGCAGGCTCTAGGTCGCGTTTAACTGGCGATAAACTTAGCGAAGAAAGCGCCAACTGAGTTTCGAGAGGGGCAAAGGTAGTATCTATAAGCTGTTGTCTATATTGCCTGACTAAGGTGTAACCCACTGAGTCACTACAAGCACATGCTTTCCAATTGTTTAGATAAACAATATCTTTAGCGAAACGCTGGGGCTTAGTACTTAACACCGTGATTAGCTGTTGCTGCCAAGGCTGTAAGAATCGTGCTTCATTATCCAATTGTAGTTGGTAAAAATCATCGACAGTAAAATCTTTTCCAGCAAAAAGTCGGTCTCGAATTTGCGTACTACGAGCACCAAGAGCGTAACCTCCATTGCCTAACTCTTTGTGTTGCTTGGTCGACACCACACGCGAGTTTCCAGACCACAACCGATGAGTATCAGGATTAATAACCTCAGGTAAAGCCACTTGATCGATAAGCCAGTTATCAGCTTGATAGTCAGACTCGGCTATTGCAACCTCACTGGGATTAGTTCTTGATGGAAAAGCGCCAGCTGGCTTCCATGCTGCGTTACCAGCGGTATCAACTAGCATCATATTTTGCACTGGAATGCCCATATTACTAGCAATGGCGATGCCTTGTTGCACATCTTTGATGCTATCGAGCTCGACGAGTGACATATCGACAGCGTAATCCTGATGCCCTACCCAAGAGAGTGCATAACGCTTTTCAGACACCTGCTTTACCGGGCCAAATCGAGACATAGGGATCTTATAATCAACCGCTGAATCAGGCAGTCTTATCTCTTCATCTTCAAAGGTCAGTTCGGTATCATCATCAATTTCAATCCAGTCTGCGGTATCAATATAGGCATTGGTAAAACCCCATGCCACATGGCCATTACTGCCAACCACAATCGCTGGAGCGCCTGGAAGTGAAACACCGGTAATACTAATATCTTCACCGTTATGCTGATAATTAAGCTGAGCACGATACCAAATGATAGGCACAGCAAAAGACAGGTGCATATCATCGGATAACATGGCATTGCCATTTTGGGTCAACTCACCTGTTACTGCCCAGTTGTTACTGCCGATATCCAGCGGTTCAGCAATCTCTTTTGGCAGTGCCTGACTGATATATAATGGCGAAAGCTGAGGGATAGACGGTGGTGCTAAGCTGATTAAGCTGCCATCTAGTGGCGCCTGATATTGGCTGGGTTGAATAATAAACGCCACCATTTCAGCGCCAAACATCGACTGTATATGAGTAAGCGTCAAATCTCGTTTAATCGTATTTCCTTGCAAATCAAGGTACATACTGTAGATCACCAGTAAACTATCCGCAGGTTCCCATGGACGAGGATTCGCGCCTGTCACAAGATACTCGAAAGCATTCATAGATTGAGCAGCAACGGCGTCATTCACGCCTCGAGCATAAGTGGTTAAGGTCTTGATGTGCGCTTCTGGCAACGTTTTTAAAATGTTATTGGCGCGCTTTCTTAATTGGTGAAAACGGTGACGTTTGTCTAACTCAAGTGCCTTTTCCCCAAAGATTTCTGATAGTTCTCCAGCAGAATTACGTCTTAAGAGGTCCATTTGAAAAAAGCGATCTTGCCCATGAGCATATCCTAAGCCGTAGGCTGCATCTTGGCGATGGCTGGCCGTGACCACTGCGGTGCCTAACCGGTCTCTTTCAATACTGACATTATCACTTACGGCATCACTTTCTATGGATGCATCCAGCTTTGGTAAGCTCATAAAGAGTAATAGATAAACGCCTACGGCGGCGATAAACACGATAGAAAGCAAACTAACTGCTGTTATTTTTATTATTTTTTTCATTACGTTCCTGTAGTGATAGCACTCCTGTATATGGATCATCATAAACTGGGTTACAGATTTGTTAAACACCCATTTGAAATTAGTCTAACCTTCTATTAAAAACCGAATAAGTAGCTGCATTTATCGCTCGATATGGCAGAATTGTCTACAAGGGCAAACTGTAAAGATGACTAATGGCAAAACCAAATAAAAAAGGACCGACACAAACCGTTGAGATATTCTGCGCTAAGTGTCGAGTGCTACTATATAAGTACCGAAAAGGGGGCAAAGGTGCATTAGTCAAATGCTTCAAAGAGCGTATTGTGACCGATTATACCAACGCACCCTGTACATGCCCTCAATGCGGGCAAGTGTTTGCCAGAGACACCCTCGTCCGCGGCGCCCCGGCCTATAAATTTGTTGGCGGTAAGGTCACCATGAAATAGCCGATGTTGAGATAACAATATCACCCGATAGTCGCGACATGCTGTTATAATAAAAGATGGTGGCAGTGCCATCACGCCGCCTTTAACTGCAATAAGCAACATCACAATAGATAACTGAGACTCACCATGCCGTTTTCAAAGCTTGGATTAAGCAATCCAATCGTTACCGCTGTAGCCGAACAAGGTTACACCACCCCAACCCCAATCCAAGCTAAGAGTATTCCGGTGATCTTAAGCGGCCGAAATCTGATTGCAGCCGCGCAAACTGGTACCGGTAAAACCGCAAGCTTCGTACTGCCGATATTGCAAATACTCAGCCAATCGCAAACTCAGCGCAAAAAACGTATTAGAGCGTTAATCCTCACTCCGACCCGCGAGCTGGCAGTGCAGGTTGAAGCGAATATAGCTCAGTACGGTAAACACTTAGACCTTACTTCAATGGCTATGTATGGCGGCGTAGATGCCGAACCACAACGACAGGGCCTGCTAGAAGGCGTGGACATACTGGTCGCTACACCTGGTCGCTTACTTGATATGTATACCCAACGGGCAATTCATTTTGATGAACTAGAAATTTTAGTACTCGATGAAGCCGATAGAATGCTCGATATGGGCTTTATCGAAGACATCGACAAGATCATGGATAAGTTGCCAACAGACAGACAAAGTCTGCTGTTCTCAGCCACGCTGTCGCATCAAGTTAAGGCACTGGCAAAAACCACTGTCGACAGACCCGTTGAAATATCTGTCATCGCCAATACAGATTCCAAGCCCAAAATAGAACAATGGCTCATCACTGTTGATAAAGATAAAAAATCAGCATTATTAAGCCACTTAATTAAAGAAAATGATTGGCAGCAAGCGCTGATCTTTATCGAAACCAAGCAAGGCGCTGCAAAACTCGTTAGCCAACTCGAAAAGCGAGGCATTACTGCCGAGTGTATTCATGGCGGCAGAAGCCAAGAGGTTCGAGAAAAAATATTGGCCGACTTTAAAGCCGGCAACATTGGATTACTGGTCGCCACTGGCGTTGCAGCCCGTGGTCTGGACATTGATGAATTACCTTTGGTGATTAACTATGACCTGCCCTATCCAGCCGATGACTACATTCACCGTATTGGTCGTACAGGTCGTGCTGGGGCCAATGGCCAAGCAGTATCTTTGGTTTCAAGAGATGATTTCAAAAACTTATGCATGATTGAAAGTCGACTGGGTAAACTAATAGAGCGCAGAGAGATTGACGGCTTTACTCCTCAAAAAGACGTGCCAATATCGGTATTGAATTTCAAACCGAAGTTCAAAACAATGACAGAAAAAAGTCAAGATATGGCAAAACGAGAACCTAAACGTAGTGCAAATACTGCAGCAGATAAAAAGCGTAACGGCCAACAGGATTCAAAAAGCAAAGCGAATAAAGACGCTAATAAGTTACCGCTGAACCCTTGGAACGTTTAAAATTTACTATCGGGATAGTTGATCTTTAAAAGGTTGACTATCCTGCTGTATCTTAAACGCAGCTAACGGGTTGCTTACTACACTTAAAATATAACCATTATTAAATAATAAAATAGATACACAGTCTTTCGAGTTTATTTAGCTCAGATTGCCTTAATACTTTAACTGCTGCGTTACAGGCCCCATTGCGCTAATAGTATTCACTCAAATAAAATAGAAAGACTCATCCCACTAATATTGTTACGCTAGTTATCAATAAGTTAATGAATCAATCCATTAACGAGTTCAACTTAAAGAGAAGGCTCTTGATAGGATCAAGTTAGCTCCCTTTATTAAAGTCATTGTTTTAACAACTGACACGTTATACTTAAGTGATAAAATCAATAAAAGGCATTTATGATTGTAAATCCAGAACCACTAAAACAACGCAAGTTAGCTATCCCATTATTAATGGCGGCTTTGGCAATTATAGTACTTTTAAGCTTCATTTATTATCCACACGATGAGCAAGTGGCTTTAGACAATGGCGCCATTATTATACTCCCAGTAAAAATAACTCAGAGTGCCACCAACCCTCTTTGGCAACAATATGCCCATCAAGAAAGTCTCATTGCTCAACTCCATAATTCTAATGCCTTTCCTGTTCTACAAGTTGAAGATGTCATCAACTTTGTACTTCAAAGCTCAAGCTTTATTGAAGACAGCCGCCCTTTGCAGGTAACCAAGTTACTCACCTTATCGGGTGCCTCTTTAGTGGTGGAATCCACCATTACTGAACACAATAACCGTTACCAGCTAGAGTTCAATTTATATGGTCCTAGCCAGCATCAGAATGGCAACATACAAGCCGACGATATTGAATCGCTGTATCTTGATTTAGCTAAGCTTATTAATAATAAAACCCAGGCTAAAGCCAATACAAACAGCATTAAAAGCCGAGCATATTTTAATAATCCGCTGCTTATTTTAGCCCTTAAACAACTGCAATACAGTGAAACTACTGCTGCGAGTGAAACTCTTTATACTTTATTAAGTTCGGATCCTGGCAATCTCATCGCCCAAAGACAAATAGCAGAAATACTGCTCAAGCAGCAAGAATTTGTAGCCGCAAACAACATCGTATCGGCAGCGTTAACACATGCTGAATCAACCGATAACCGCCGTGAGTCAGCTCGATTAGGGTTAACATTGGCAAAAGGCTATATTGAGCAAGGGGAGCTAGCCCGCGCACTATCCACCCTATCTCAGAGCCGGAGGAGTGCGGCAAATTCACAAGACTGGCTTTACCTTGCTTATGTCGCTGCTTGGGCCGGGCATGTAAATCAACGACTGGGCCGCTATGCCGCCGCTAAACAGCAATATCAGCTGTCAGTTGATTACCATCAAATGGTCGGTTATCAACCAGGCCAAGTTATTGGTTTGAATAACTTGGCCCAACTGGCACTGCTACAGCATAACTACTCACAAGCCTATAAAAGTATTCAACGTTCAGTAGCGATTGTGACTCAAAAAGACCTTATTGATTTAAAACCTGAAACAATGGCATTACTGACTAAAGTAGAGAACAAACGACAAGGTACTAGGTAACTCTTTAGCTCAATGATGATTAAAAAGGTTCATCGCACTGCGGCTCATGGCGCGAACGCCGGTATTGATCGTAAGTGGGTAATCGGGTGCAAATTGACTCGAATGCAATGAAGGTAATGTGGATCCATTGTCCAAACTTATTTGGTACGAGTCTGGATCCACAGCGCCTAGCCAGAAGATGGTGATGGGGCGCTTTTCAGCGGTAAGACCATATAAGCCAAAATCTTCTCCGGCCATTACAGGCTCAGACTTGAGCACATTTTCAACGCCAAGTTCTTGCTCAATACTCGCCTGTACATTGGCAGCCAGTGTGGGGTCATTATAGGTAGAGGGAATTCTTTCCTCTTCATGGACATACACTTCAGGCATTAGCTCATCTGGTAAGCCCGCACTGATAGCAATCCCTCTAGTAAGGCGTTTAAGCGCTTCAATTTGTTGCAAGCGCACATCTGGATTATATGACCGCAGTGTTAACTGCAGCTTCACTTCGTCTGAAATAATATTGTGTTTCGAGCCACCATGAATAGAACCCACGGTGATCACATTGGGCTCAAGCGGTGAGATCTCTCGACTCGAAATGGTTTGCAGTGCCAGCACCATTCGAGAGGCTAACACAACAGGATCTTTGGTTGCATGCGGATAAGCGCCGTGTCCACCCTTGCCTTTTACTTTTATATCCACTGAATCAACATTAGCCAAAGCATACCCTGGAGCAATACCCACCTTTCCGGCAGGGATCCCCGCGCTAACATGCAAACCGATGATGTAATCAGGTGTGGGAAATTGAGTAAAAAGGCCCTGTTTAAGCATCGCTTTTGCGCCACCACCCACCTCTTCTGCGGGTTGTGCCACCATCATTAAGGTGCCTTTCCAGTCAGCTTTATTGGCCACTAGCTGCTCCGCGGTGCCAATCAGACTGGTCATATGAATATCGTGCCCACAGCCGTGCATAATGCCTACCATGTTATTACTCGCATCTTTAGTCGTCACTGTAGAAGCGTATGGTTTACCCGTCTCTTCAATGATGGGCAGTCCGTCGGTATCAGCCCTTATCATGACCGTCGGCCCATCGCCATTTCTATATATCCCAACAACGCCATATCCACCGAATTGCTCAGTCACTTCAAACCCCAGCGTGGCGAGTTCTTTTGCCATGCGGGCACTTGTGGCTTTTTCTTGGAAGGACAGCTCTGGATGTTGATGTAGATGCAGATACAACGCCTCAAGTTTCGGCATCGCTTTATCAACAGAGTCACTCAAGCTGGCAGCTACGGCGTTACCACTTAATGCCACTGTGAACAAAAAGCATAAGCTAAGTGCAATGGGTGTTTTCGAAGAGATTGTCATAACGATGCTATCCATTTCAAACGGTTATTTAAAGGTTAAGCTAACATAGGAATTATTAAAGTGCGAAATCAAAACAGAGCGAATACTAATCCCAATATAAAACACACCGCACAACTCATTTAGGCAGATGAAAACAAAAGGGTAAGGAATTTGACTAAAATAATAACGCTCGTAGCCTTTTAATTAATAAAAATGCAGCCATAAGGCTGCATTTTTATAGGGTTAATTTACGGCTACAAACGGTAAGTTAACGACAACTTGGCGTTACGTTCTTCTCCGGGCATACCGCCTAGGAACATCGCTTTATTGTAATACTCTTCGTTAAAGAGGTTGTTAACATTGAGCTGTATTTTCCATTGTTCTACATCATAGCTAATTGCAGAATCAAGTACGGTGTAGCTCGGCACATAACCATCAGGGATCCCAAATGAATCGGAGTTAGTACTGCGATCATCGACGTATTTAGCACCTAAACTGATGTTGACTGGGCTTTCGAGTGTGAACCAATCTGCACCATAGGTCACCCATGCACTTGCAGTGACATAAGGAACACCTTTCTGGCGTGTATCATAGCTACTTCTGTAAGGATCTTTTTTATCACGTGCATCTTGATAAACACCGTTAACGTTAACCATCCATTGCTCATTGATATGCGCATTTAAATCAAGTTCTACACCGGTTGTTTCCTCTTTACCGTCATAGAAGTTTTCGACAACATTAGGGGCTGAAATACCAGCTTCATAGTCAGGATTACTGTACTGTAAATTAGTACGCGCACTCTTAAAGAAAACTAATGACGCTAACATTTGATCTTCAAAGGCTTTATACCTAATACCTAAGTCATCACTAACAGATTCAGAATCTTTTCGATCAGTAACCTCACCAGTAAGGCTTCCTAATATGCTATATGCAGTACGACCTTTTGAATGATTATAGAAAAAAGAGATATCATCTGTAGGCATGTAAGTCACACCCAGGTTATAAGTAATTCCGTCATCATTAGTATCAGCTTTATCTTTCGGTTCAGCTCTACTTGATGAATATCTAGAATCAACTCCTAAATGCTGATAAGTTTGCTTAATATCATTAAATGCCACACCAATACGAGTGGTAAAGCCATAATCAAAATATCCTACATGTTGCAGACCTACGCCCCAAGCATTAACCTTTTTAGTATAGTTACTCGTCAACAACGGGTCATGATCTTCAAAGCTCCCTTTCGCCCAATTGGGATTACGAATATCATAAATATAAGGCAGAGCACCCTGATAAATAGTGTCACCTGCTTTGTTCTTAATCACTTTATCAGCATCATATATTGAATATTGCTTAACTCTGATATCTCTATCTTCAAAGTTAGCATTGACTAATAATTCATTTTCCATGTTGCCAATTTCAAAATCATAACGAAGATCGGCAAAATACTGCCATGACGTTTCATCGGCTTCTACTTTACGATATTCCTGGCGACGCCCTGCAAATGGATATAACACGCCATTTTCGACTAATGGTGCCCGTGGATCTTCATTTATCTTGCCGCGTCGGTCCCAATAAACATAGTTATAAGCACCTGTTTGACGAGCAAAGCCTGAGGTATAGTCACGGTATTGTAATTGTTGATTTAGAAAGAGATTATCGTTTAAATAGATATTATGGGTTAACTTAAAGCGTAGCTCTTCGCCTTCATTATCTTTTGCCATTGGAGAGATAATCCCCGCATGACCAAAAGCATATGGTGTTTGGCCGTCACTACTTGAAAGCGATCCTGCTAGCTGTTGCCGCTGCGCATCAGTTAATTGAAGCCCTGCGTTATTCGGGTCATTAATTAGATCTTCCCAACTAACGTCTCCAGCTCCTTTGCCGCCTACAGAATCAGAATTAAAAATCCGGATAGGATGACCAATTGAATCAACGGCAATAGCATCTTTAATATAAGTTGCTGATAACATAAGATCTTGGCTATCACTCATGATATATTTTAAAGAAGTGTAAACCTCATCTCTATCAGTACCAATCTCACGGAAACCATCACTACGAGCACTTTTCGCTACAACTCGGTAAGCTAGATTGTCTGTGATCCCGCCCGTGCTATCGACAGAAAATGAATAGGTGTCCCATTGACCGATTTCAGCAGTAAACTCATTTGAAGACTCAAATTGTGGCTTTTTCTCTATAAGGTTAATCACACCACCCGCGCTGCCCATGCCATAAAGCCCAGTCGCAGGCCCTTTTAAGACCTCTACAGATTCAACATTGGTCAATGAGCGAGTAGGGTTAAATGAATTACCCAATCCAGCACCACCATACATACCATCATAGGTGTAATTAGCACCTAGACCACGAATAACTAAATTATCACCGATGCCATAGTTATTACCTGCTTGAGTAACACCACTAATATTACGTATCAAATCCTGTAGATTATCGACACCTTGTGCTTGAATCAGTTCTTCATCAACAATAACCACTGCCGCAGGCGTTTCCATGAGTGACATATTAGACTTGGTTGCTAATCCCGAGTTCATCACCACTTGGTTTTGTCTACCATAAACCGTTATCCGCTCAATGTTACTTTTCGCTTCAGCGGTTTCTGCTGCATAAATTGTTGTCGGTAAAAATGTCGATGCACACGCAATTGCTAATATGGAATAATGAAAACCTTTCATCTCAAACCCTACTTAAGTATTATGCGCCGAGATGATAACCATTATCATTAACATTGCAACCAGCATTTAAACAACTAATACAAAGGAGATTTGTTTGTAATTGTTTTTACTCGACTTTATATAAAAAGCTTACAATGTAAATTGCAAAAAAATCTTTATACAGCAATAAGATAGGTGACTTGAGTCACACATTTAAAATGTAACCAGTCAAAACTATTTTCACTCCACATAAGTAGAATGAACAATAATCAAGCAGAATAGTTAGTTGCCGCGAACATATAATGCTTATGTTCAATGCAGCAGTTAGTGATTAATAAGGAAACACCTGCATAGTTTAGTAAAAAAATTAACAAGCATTTGATACCTAAGCCACTTAAAAGTATGTATTTCATTGCCTTGTAGCGGAAGGAGATATGTCAGGTTTTGCGGCGTGATGAACTCTTGCATTAGCTATTACAAATAAATAGATAGATAGAGTATTAACAGACTTAAATAGTCAACATCACTGCCTCATATTGCTAGAAAACCTCGCTAAATGTTCGGTTAACAGCTCATTATTTCGGTTATAACATTGATAGTCAGTCCACAAATCAACTATCAATGTTTATGGTTAGAGGGCCTATCTCCAAACACACTATTTATCGTTATTGTCGTATCGCGTCCTGCGCATAAGAACAACTAACGATATAACAAGCAGTGCCCACCAAGATGTGCTTCCCGCATAATCGCTATCATCCTCAATATAGTCATTATCCCAATCGGTACTTTCCAGCGGTAAGGCGTAGAGACTATCAAAATCATTTGAGCTTACTGTCGCCACAATATCACCGTAGCCGACTTCATAGAGATCGATAAGCACGTCGTAATGATCTGGAGTAAATCCCACATCCAACGTGGTTAAGACCTCAAAGTCATCATCGGTGACATCACCAACAATACTGAATATGTCAGTGGTGTAATAATGCTCCCAAGGACCTCCATTGCGGCTAAGATAAAGCTCCGCAAACACATCCGCTCTTTCATTGAGGTATACCCCACTAACGTCCGCATCAAAGGTCACACTAAAGGTCTGATAAAAACCATCAACGTCATTATCAACAAACAAGCGGCTGTAAGCATCGTAAATATAGAAATCTCGATAGATACCATTGGCAAATAAAACGGGTGATGCTGTGGCTTGGCGCTTGATGATAGCCTTCTGCGCTTTATCGATATGCGTTTGGATCACTTGCTCCCTGCTCATTGGGCTTAGTAAACTTGGGCTCACCTGCAAGCGTTGCGCTGATAATAACTCTCGCTGAGCTGCTGATAATTGATGGCTCTGACCTGAGGAGATTGTGAATGCCTTATCCTGCATATATCCCGCAGAGATACTACTAGCTTGGTTATGTTCTTGTGCTACTGCGCCCATCGGCAATAAACACGTACTCAGAAAAAATGGCAATAGCTTGGTTAGGGTTTTTAATTGTTTCATCATCACCTCTAGCGATTCATTTGGTTGAGATCATTAGAGGCCAACTCAAATGAACACAAGCTGAACGTCAAAATCAGCGACTTAACGGATCCCCATTGGGCAATTCAGGTTGGGTTCATCTTAAAAACGGTATATCTAACAAGCTAAACACGCTCTCGATGCAGGAATGATGACTAATCTAGCGGGATCTTTTAAACTGGTAACATCTCAACCCTTTGGTGCTCTTAATGAAAGCTGTTCTACTGTTGATATTAATACCGCTACTGACGCTAGGCTCCTTACCAGCCTATGCTGGCGGGCATTACGCCACTATTTCGTTAGCCTCCATGGCGATGGCAACGAATAGTGATGCCAAGTCACTTAAAGTGAAAAGTTCACAACAAGCAGCCCAATTAGTTAAAAGCCAGTATCCAGGAAAGATCCTCAAAGTTCAGTCTGCTCGTGTTAATGGTAATCCAGGTTATCGAGTCAAATTACTTTCAAAAGATGGGGTGGTTTTTTACGTCACTGTTGATGCCAAAACAGGCCGCGTGCGCCGTAACTAACTGCAACCAAAAGGAACAAATATGAGACTGTTACTCGTTGAAGATGATCTCGCACTGCAGAGCAATCTTAAGCAGCACTTGATAGCCGCTAACTATACTGTCGATACAGCCGATGATGGCGAGATAGGTCTTTTTCAAGGGCAGGAGTACAACTACGATGCCGCGATTATTGACGTAGGACTTCCCAAACTTGACGGTATTGCGCTTATCACTCAACTCAGAGCGCTAGCGATTGAATTTCCTATTTTAATTTTAACGGCTCGTGATAGCTGGCAAGATAAAGTCGAAGGTTTAGACGCCGGAGCGGACGATTACCTCACTAAACCTTTTCACCCGCAGGAGTTGATAGCAAGACTAAAAGCTTTGATACGTCGCTGCGCAGGAAAAGCCAGTCCAGTGATTAACAACGGCCCTTTATCTCTCAATACCAGTAGCTTAGAACTCACTAAAAATGGTGAACTGATTAATCTTAGTGGCTCGGAATACAAGCTATTTGAATACTTTATGCTGCATATTGGTGAAGTTAAATCTAAAACGGTACTCACCGAGCATATTTATGACCAAGACTTTGATCTCGACTCCAATGTTATTGAGGTGTTTATTCGGCGTCTACGGAAAAAGCTCGATCCTGACAATCAACTTGGAATGATCGAAACTTTACGGGGGCAAGGATACCGACTAACAAAACTAGAACCGCTCCCTGAGCCTAAGAAGTCATCATAACCATGCTCTCAGTAAGGCGGTTACCCAAAGTCATGCACTCGCTCAAAGCTAGGCTAATTGTGAGTGCGCTGCTGCTTATTTTAATATTGATGCCCTTGATTGGTTTCACCCTCAATGATGCCTTTAAACAACAAGTAAAAAGCGCATCAATGAATGAGCTGAAAGCCTATGTTTACGCTATTTTAGCCGTTACAGAAGTGAGCAGTGACGGCGTATTGATGCCTGAAGTACTACTCGAAAACCAATTCAACGTTATTCAATCAGGCCTATATGCCGCCATTAGCACTCCAAATACATCAGTGCTTAAGAGCAAGAGTCGTACAGCCTTTAATGCAAAAATTATTGAAACATCGCCATCAGCAACACCATTAAACGGCACCAATATCACTTCAAAAGACACTCAAACAATCGCTTGGCGCTCAGACTCATTACTGGGTATAGAACTGCCAAATCAGCTGCCTATACCGAATAAAGGGCAAGGCCAATTCAGTGAAATAGAGCTCAATGGCCAACCACACCTGATATACAGCTTTAGTGTCAGTTTCGAACTACCAACTGCAATAAACAGTGAAAGTCAGCACTTAAATAGTCGATTCCCGATCACCATTCATATCATTAAAGATCAAACAGAGTTTCAACAACAGGTAGATCAATTTACTCAGCAACTTTGGCGCTGGTTAATGATCCTTATGGGCTTATTGCTTGCCATACAGATGACTTGGCTATGGTGGACGTTAAAGCCGCTTTCAAGTTTAGAAACCGAGCTCAGTGCCATCGAAAATGGCAAAGCAAATCAGCTTTCTGATCGTTACCCAACGGAACTTCAAGCTGTTGCACTGCAATTAAACACCTTGCTAAGCACCGAACAAAATCAACGTAAACGTTACCGAAATGCATTAGCAGACCTTGCTCATAGCCTTAAAACGCCGCTAGCCGTTATTCAAAGTCAGACCGATTTAAGCCCTGAGTCATTTGAGCAAGTCACTCACATAAACCGTATTATTGGCCACCAACTGAAACGTGCTCAATCGGCTGCCGGCAGTGCTTGGCATCTTGGAATCCCCGTGGTTAACATTTCAGATAAACTGGTCCGAAACCTACCCAAAATATACTGCCAACCACTCATCACCATTAAGCAAAACGTTGACCGTGAGGCCATTTTTAAGGGTGATGAAGCTGATCTTTCTGAGATTTTGGGTAATGTACTGGACAATGCCTGTAAAGCAGCGGCGAGCACTGTACTGCTCAGCATCACTCAGAATGGGGCGGCGCTAGTGCTGCAAGTGGAAGATGACGGAAGTGGCGTAAATGAAACCCTACAAGCGCAAATATTTGAGCGCGGGATTCGGGCCGACTCTTACAAAATGGGCCACGGGATCGGATTAGCCATAGTGCGTGATTTGGTCGATAGCTACCATGGTCAGCTATCCATTAGTCAATCTCAACGGTTAGGAGGCGCCTCTTTTACCATTATTTTCAAACACTAAATATAACAACACCAGCCTATAACCGCTGTTTTTCTACTTTCAGCTTATGTTCATCTTAGCCTTCCTATAATAACCACATCGTCAATTATCGATAGGAAAGCATATGAACATTTTCAAACAATGCTGTGGCTTGTCTCTGGTTATCCTGTTGCAATGGATAACGCCGACGAGCGTCTGCGCACAAGATTATGATAGTACGATACAGACTCAACTGAGCGAGGGCGAGTTGGCACAAATGCTAGCCCCCATTGCACTCTATCCAGACAGTTTACTGACCCATATTTTGATTGCGGCAACCTACCCTTTAGAAGTGGTAGAAGCGCAGCGATGGCAGCAGAAAAATCAACAACTCAGTACTGAAAATCAAGTAAACAACGCAGAAGCAATGCAATGGGATCCGAGTGTGACAGCCTTAGTCGCTTTCCCTACCGTGTTACAAAAGTTGAGTGATGATCTGCAGTGGACTCAATCACTAGGCGAAGCGTTTTTACAGAATGAAGCCCAAGTGCTGGCCAGTATTCAAGCCTTACGCCTGCAAGCGGATAATGCCAATAACCTTGATGATATGCAAAATATGCAGGTGACTCGCGTCAATAACCAAATCGTTATTGAGCCGGTTAGAAAGGAAGTTGTTTACGTCCCCTATTATGATCCAAGAGTCGTCTATGGCGCTTGGTCTTGGTATAACTATCCACCCGTTTATTGGGCAATGTATCCTGGTTATATAAGGCCTAGCTATGGCCATTTCTACTGGCATAGTGGCGTGCATATTAGTTTCAACTACTATTTCAGTGCGTTTCAATGGAGCAGACACCAGGTCGTAGTGGTGCATCATAAGAACTCACGCCACTACCGCCATCATGGTCGTATTGTAACCAGTCACGGTGCAAAGCGTTGGGCACATAAGCCGCAACATCGACGCGGCGTCGCCTATAGTAATAATGCATTGAAACACAAGTACAACAGGCATAGTCCGAGCCGTGCACACAGTAAGGTAATTAGAGGTCAAAAAACGCATCATGTGAACAAAAGCCGTGAGATGCAGTTTGCTAACAAATTAAAACAGCAACCCACTCAGCGTAATACTCACTATGCAAATGGCAGACCGGTTAAAAGCCATCAACAGGTTAAGAGCCATCAACAAACTAAGAGCCATCAGCCTGTTAAAAGTCATCAACAAGTTAAGAGCCGTCAGCCTGTTAAAAGTCATCAACAAGCTAAGAGCCGTCAGCCAGCAACAAACCAGCGAAGCGGCCACCACAAACAGGGTAATAACAACTCAAAGGCGAATCATCATCAGCAGAAAAGAGATAGGAATTAAGACCGAAACAACTCCATAGACCATCACCCGTCTATGGAGTAGAGATTTTGACTTTAGCTAACCATTGCTGCAGTGAGCTTATTTTGGAGGGCGTTAAGCGATGCTAGCATATCACTAAAACGTGGGCGTAATGCCAAATCCATCTGTAGACAATCTTCACTCATTTGCTTCAATCCGGCAACTAAATCAAGTTGTTCCGCTCTTGGTTGTAGTCTGTTTTCAACGAGATCATCGATTAAACATCCCAACGCTCTAATTTCGATACTCTCCATCGCTTCTTTTTGTAATTCTGGCAACAAATTCAAATTTGACGATGCACCGAAATCACCAAATAGCATTGAGCCTTCAAGATTAATCATCGTATTATGCGCATACACATCACCATGACTTACGCCATTTTGATGTAGATGGGTCATGGTGTCAGCCATTTGAGTCAGCACTAATAACACCTGCTGCAATCCAAGCTCTTCGCCGTTAACAAAAGTGTCTCTGGTGCACGTATCTAGCGATGGCGGTAAACCTAAGTTAGCAAATGAGCTCGGAATGAGTTCCATCACCAGTCCAAGTTGGTCAGCTTGATTGATTTGAGCGACAACCTTAATAAGATTGTGATGGGTCCCAGATTGTAAACAACACGCAAGCTCATCACTTGGGTAACCATCGCTTGTTACCTCACCTTTAAAGAGCTTCACTGCAATATTGAGATCGCAACCATAGAGTGACTCTGGTTGCTTTAACCATTTGGCACTATAAATGACACCTGAGGCTCCTTGACCAATCACTTGACCCAATTGGATATCGGTTAATGCGACGGTTTGCATCGGCTGCGATTGCAGCTTAGCGCTTATAGGTGCACCCTCACCCTCTTTGGTCAGCGGATTTCCTGATAACGCTAACCAAGCAAGCTTTGGTAATTGAAACAACCAATCAGGAAACTGCGTGAAATGATTCGCAGATATTCGCGCTAACGCTAAATGGCTGCAATTAGCCATACTGGCCGGTAAAGCACTTAACTTATTGCCCGCAAGTGCTAATTTTTGTAATTGATGTAACGACCCCATATCGTCAGGTAACGATGTTATTTGATTGTCAGTCAATATCAACCAGCGAGTTTGCAAAGGCAATGCACCTTGCGCTACGGCTCTTAGTTTATTAGATTTAAAGCTTATCATCTCTAAACGAGGACAAGCCGCTATCACTGTAGGGATCTGTTCAAACTTATTATTGGTGAGGAACAACCGTTTCAATTGCTGTAATCGAGCAAAATCATTGGGAAGTTCAGTTAACTGATTATCAGAGAGATCTAACACCTCTAAGGTATCTGCGAGCGAAAAAATAGCCTCAGGAAATACGGTCAAATTCTCTGAAAGGGTTAATCGTTTAATGCCTTTTAACTCGCCTGATGTTAACTGTGCCAATGTCTGCAAAATCTACTGCCCTACCGAATGTCCAAAATGGCGGCAATGGTAATACATCCGAGAAAAATGAGAAAGCGACGATTAACAGGATTATAAATTACCCCCTCTCGAGCTGATCCATATTTACTTTCTAACGTATTGCTTTAGCATCAAATAATATTAACGACCTCACTAACGCTATCACTACTATCTGCTTACTGTCAGAGACTAAGGTTAAGTACAATGAAGCATAAACAAACAGCTAAAGTCCCTACCAGTCGCTTATCCCGATTATCCTCCTTAGGAGGGCTAGCATCTCGCCTTGCTGGTAACGTATTAGTAGAGGGGGCTAAAAGGCTTAGCCAAGGTCAGAAGCCGTCGTTAAATGAATTAGTGATGACCCCCAGTAACATTACTCATATGGCAGACAAACTTGCCGAACTTCGTGGCGCTGCGATGAAGGTAGGTCAAATGCTGTCGATGGACTCTGGTGAGCTATTACCAAAAGAGTTGAGTGATATTCTGTCACGACTGCGCTCTGACGCTAAGGCGATGCCGCACAAACAATTGGTCACTTTATTAAAAACAAACTGGGGGAACGATTGGCTAGACCCTTTCGCCCATTTTGAACTTAACCCTTTTGCAGCGGCATCAATTGGTCAAGTGCATTTAGCCACGTTAGCATCAGGCGAAAAACTGGCAGTCAAACTGCAATATCCAGGGATCCGTAATAGTATTGACAGTGATATCGACAATGTTGCTGCGATACTTAAATTGTCTAAGCTTATCCCGAGTAACGTTCAGTTTGACCAACTGTTAGCTGAAGCAAAAAAACAACTTCATGTCGAAGCCGACTATCAAAATGAACTCTCCATGTTGCAGCGTTTTCAATCTCATATTGCCAACAATGAGATAAATGCGGATGAATTTATTGTTCCTACTACCTATCCAGTACTTTGTAATCAAAATATTTTAGTGATGGAGTTTATCGATGGACAAAGTATTGAGTCCATCAATACGCTAGAGCAAGTGACCAGAAACAATATCGCCACAAGACTACTGAAACTATTCTTTAAAGAGCTATTTGCTTTCAAGCTCATGCAAACAGATCCCAATTTTGCCAACTACCAATACCAAGCTGAGTCTGACAAATTAGTACTGCTTGATTTTGGTGCTACCCGTGCAATTCCAAGCGCGCTATCTGATCAATATAAGCAGCTTATGGCTGCCAGTATTATTAACGACAGAAAAACGATGGAAAATGCGGCTCAAAATATCGGTTTTTTCCAAGACGCGATAACTAAAGAGCAAAAGTCTCTGGTGTTAGATATCTTCTATCTAGCTTGTGAGCCATTACGCTTTGAAGGGGATTATGATTTTAGTGACAATACATTAGCGAAAAGAATAAAGCAGGCAGGCATGGCAATGAGCATGGATCGTAACGAATGGCATAGCCCACCAGCAGATGCGATATTTATTCACAGAAAGCTAGCAGGCTTGTATTTACTAGCATCAAAAATAGGCGCTAAGGTCAACGTAAAGCAGTTGTTCGAAGCACAGTTACAGGCATCCCCTTTTACGATTGATACTTAATCTGACGCTCCGCTTTGAGCAACTCTTGGCCTTCGGTAATCGCCAATACGGCTTTTGATTTGAATTCACGTCGGTACAAAGTCACCACCACAAATATGCTAGCGGCAATAAACAGTAACGGGTGAAAAAACCAGCACAGCGCTGCCATTGAAAAATAGTAACAGCGTAAGCCGTAATTATATGAGTGAGCGGCTTGGTCTTGCACCACTGCCATCTGTTTTGCATAGCGACGTAGGTTTTCATTACGCCCCTCTTTATCATAAGGCGCGGCGCCAATCATCACATTGAGAAATCCATATTGGCGCATCGACCAAGTAAATTGGAAAAAGGCCATGATAAAGATAAAGGTTAACACCCCCAACTTGACTTGCACCAGTGCATGATTAGGATCTGCTGCATAAGGGATCGTTGCAATAATCACTTCCAACCGCTCAACCTGAGCAAAGAGGGTTAATACACCCGCAAGCACTAACATCGTCGTAGAAGCAAAAAAAGAGATATTACGCTCTAGGTTGGCTAGCAGTGCAGCCTCACCGACTCGGATCTCTCGACTGATCAACTCATACATCCAATGAATACGATGTTGATGCAAACAACGGGCAATACAATTAGTGGTTTTAGCCTTACTTTTAGCAAAGTGGGCATAGCCGACCCAACTAAAAATAAAGGTCATAATTGCAATAACATCTAATACAGAAATAGTCATAACACTCTCATGAGCACTGAATGAAAAATAGAGAACGCCCCTCACTAAACAGAGACATGCGTAGCAGCAAGATTAAGCCGTTAGCTTACTTTCTAGATCTGCACTCACTATTTTTAGCGCTGCAAGTGCAACTTCAGGTGCAATATTATTTGATTCTAAAAGGAAAATAAGGTCCACCGCCAATTTAACTTCAGCTGGCGCAGCTGCCAACCCTGATTCATTATTACCATCACTCACACGTTAGCCTCTGTCATTCTATACCTAGCTTAAGGTGTTCTATTCTATCGTGATTAAGATCAAAAAACAGATTTGATGAAAATGAAATACGTAATATAAATCACGCTGACAGTTACATCTTGCAGACATTCATCATCCCAAAACTAGATGAACGAAGCTAGATGGATTAGAAAGCCTTTTTATTCCAGACAAGACAAGTAACATCTCTAAGATAGCAGCAAAGCTGCCTGCACGCTTAGCGGATATTATCATGCTTGTAAGGCATTCATTCTTGCCAGCATGAGCATCCAGCGCCCTAGAACATTCAAATAAGGCTTTAGTATGTTGACTGCAATAAAAAGCATAATCAAGCGGCCCAATTTCAGGGGCGATGGCAGCCGCTATTTTGTACAAAGACTAAACTCCACGACCTAAAACGTAAAATTAACAGCTAAATTTCTGTTTAATCGTGTAAAAGATTAATCGCTCATAAATATAGGCACCGAGCGCGCACAGAGATAGTATCTTTCGCTTCCACATTACTTGTTGCCTAGATATACTCATTACTAATAAGCACTATCAATCAACAATACCAACAAAATACTTAAGGTGACGCCCGATGGCAAAGATGGATTTCTCAGTAATAAATGACACCACAGCTAAATCTTTTAATGAGCAAAAGAATCTTATTAAGCGAGTGTTCAAGGGAAATACCGTACTTTGTCAGACTTGCAAGCAAGTACTAGAGATGAAGTTACCGGTTAAAGGCCAAGACAAAACCGTTTCAGGGATCCGTTGCAAGAAGGGTTGTACTGATATCGAACTTGATATGGAAATCATTCTATAAAGGGTCAACATCGGCTGAATGAATAAATAGTTAGGCTGCTCTGATCCACGGTTCAATTTGGATTATTAAGCAGCCTAGTTAAACCAACATTTGGTTTAGGTTTCTATCTCTTAAAGCTCTAAAACTGGTAAGTGATCCCCAAGCCAAAACCACTAGATGCCATATCAAATATAAAATCGTTATCATCATAATCAACGTCTATATACCTAAAGCTATATTTCAGCGCCCAATTTTCTGATAAATCTTGATTCATGGTTAAGTTTAATGACCAAGAGAAATCAGAACCAACGCCAAAACCTGCTACATCTGCACGGCTTATAAGATAGAATCCGTCACTAAAGCTCCACTTATTTTTAATACCAATAAGCGGATCATACCAATCATCACCAAAACTTGGCTCACGACGCTGTTCAAAAAAACTGACTTCCAACTTATTACTGATATCGATAACCCGAGCACCAGCAAAAGCATACCACTCGATATTAGCTTGCTTTGAAAAACGGTAAGCAACCACTATATCGAGCATTTTTTGCTTCGCTGTCAGTTCAGCTGAAGCAAAATCAGTCTTGGTATCATATTTAAGTTTCATGTAAACCAAGTCAATCCCAAACTGCCAATTACCTTTGTTCGCTTGAAAATTCAATAACACTGCACCGTCTAGATTTTCAAATATCTCACTAAATGACATATCCATATCAACGATGATAGGGATGCCATTTTCATCGACATAACCGGTTTGACCTTGCTGATTAACAAGCCATAAATAGGGGGTAACTTCAAATGCCCAAGTTTCGGCTTTTGCATTATGACTCGCTAACAAAAGTGACATTAATAGGCATGACATGAGTGATTTAAATATAAGCGACTTAAACATAGACATTCCATTTCCATTCAGTCTGTAATCAAAGATAGCCAATATCACTAAGTCAATAACGGTTTATGAATAGCCTAACCTACTATTCTTAAGATTATGAATTAACGCTGTATTAGCTAGTAACAAGCCTAGTAGAATTTTTAGATATTACCCATATCGCCAGCATTTATTTACGAAAAAATGTCGTTGCCCATGTTTTCCTATTGCCAATCGTTGTTAAAGATCTTAAGTATTAGCATTCAAGACTGCCTTACTCGCCCATTAATGGTGATGGCGGTTTTAATACTCAATAATAGTGAGCTCGATACCGATACCGTCAAGGTGACAAAGATAGCCACTAAAATAACGATTTGGTACTTAATGGCAATAAGAGGATCTACGCCACCTAAAATCTGCCCAGTCATCATCCCTGGTAGTGTCACTAAGCCTGTAGTTGCCATTGACGCAAGTATCGGCGCAAAAGATTGTTGCATTGCTGATTGGATAAAAGGTAGCGCGGCTTGGTAGGCCGTAGCCCCTAATGCTAATGCTCCCTCATATTCAGTTTTTCTATCTTCAAAAGCACCAAACAAACGCTGCAAAGCAACGATATTGCCGCTCAAGCAGTTACCTAACAGCATACCCGCTGCCGGGATCAGGTATTGCGCGCTATAAAGAGGTTCAGGTGCTAGCAAATAAACAATCATCAACCAAAGCACTGGAAATAAGCCTAATGATAAACCGGCTAGAACAGGGAGATAGAGTAACTTACGCGACAACTTTGCCTTGCTCACGATGGCACTGGCACCAATGAGTAGCATCAATAATAACCATAATAGATTGACCGACAAACTATTAAGTTCAAACAGGTATTGCAGATAAACCCCCACTAGGACGAGTTGCACCAGCATACGCGCCACTGCACTTAGCATTTCTTTGCTTAGCCCCAGCTTGAAATAACGTTCGATACCAACAGGGACGACCAAAATAATCATAAAACTTGCCAATTGCCACCAGCTAATATCCATACAGCTCTTCTATTAAGTTTTGAAACAGCAATAAGGCAATATAATCGCAATGGACAGTTATAGGTAACTAATTCGATAAAATCATCTAAAAATAATGACTAGGTTTAATATGGGATAATGGCGACGCTTCAACGCTATACTCACTAACAAAAACAACAAACTAGCGGCAAATTAAACACGCATTAACACCATCCCAGTCACATTTTTAACATCGTCAATTTGTATAATTAGTTTTGAATTCAAAAAAACTTGATCAATATCTAATGAATTCGTTTTGCGCCTTGGTAGACTCTGGCCACTTTTCGATATTAAAAAACTTGAATATGAAACAACATCTACGTGAGCGTTTCCTCAAATATGTCAGTTTTAACACTCAATCTGACGGCCAACACTATAGTGTTCCAAGTACTCATAACCAATTTGTATTTGCCCAATTTCTACGTCAGGAGTTAGTCAGTTTAGGCTTTGATGAAGTGCAACTTTCAGATAAGGGATACTTAACGGCCACGGTACCGGCAACGATTGATAACGTCCCCTGTATTGGGTTTATCGCTCATTTAGATACCGCACCAGATTACTCTGGTGATGCAGTTTCTCCACAAATCATCGAAAACTATAATGGTAAAGACATTGATCTAGGCTTAGAGGAAGTTCTTTCTCCAAGCCAGTTTGATAGTCTTAATCAATATGTTGGCCAGACACTCATTACGACCGATGGCACAACATTGCTCGGCGCTGATGATAAAGCCGGAATTGCCGAAATTATCACTGCGCTACATCACCTCATCACTCACCCTGACATCCCTCACGGCAGAATAAGACTTTGTTTTACCCCAGATGAAGAGATTGGGCGTGGTGCAGACCATTTTGACGTCGAAGGTTTTGGCGCTGAATGGGCCTATACCGTAGATGGCGGTCAAGTTGGCGAACTAGAATATGAAAACTTTAATGCCGCAACCGCAGTCATTACCGCTACAGGTAACAATTGTCACCCAGGCACCGCATTTGGTGTAATGATCAATGCCCAAACGATGGCCGCTCGCTTCCATGCTAAAATGCCATTAAAAGACACGCCTGAATATAGTTGCGATTACGATGGTTTTTTCCACCTTATCGGCATGGAAGGTGTCACCGAAAAAGCAACACTTACGTATATCATCCGAGACTTTGATTTAGCCCTTTTTGAGCAGAGAAAACGCTGGTTGGTCGACTTAGTTGAGAAATATAACCAAAACCTCTCCATTGGCCAGCTATCTATTGAGTTACAAGACTCTTATCTCAACATGAAGCAGCAGATCTTACCTCATCCACATATTATCGATATTGCTAAACAAGCAATGAACAACCTTGATATTGAGCCCATCATTAAGCCCATTCGCGGCGGTACCGATGGTGCTCGCCTTTCATATATGGGATTACCCTGCCCCAATATTTTTACCGGCGGGCACAACTTCCACGGCAAGCATGAATATGTCTGTCTCGAATCAATGGAAAAAGCCAGTCGAACGCTCATTGAAATAGCGAGATTGACGGCACTAGAGCAAATGCTAAATTAAAACACCTGCAAGGTGATTTAACACTGTCACGATCAAAACCTAAATGTGGATTAACTCAAGCTTAATCCACATTTAGGTGCTGTATTATCAAACCTCACGATCGCTATCTATACCCGTTCTACCTGAAGATGCAGAATTCAGTGGGGGTTTAATCAAAGCATTGATTACAAGGAATGGTCGCTCCATTGGTAAAATCATTAATGTAGAGTAAACCCCACTCTTAATATAAAAAGCATACCCATCGGAGAAGGCGTTGTGCAAGCCCACTTCGTTGTTGCACTCACTTAAAAGGGAATAAGCCATTGACAATAAGTCAGGCAACTACTCCTGGACACGCATTTAGCGCTACCGTAGTGCAAGTCAATGATATCTTTGCCCAAGGTGCAGTCATGCCATCGGGCATCTAATAAAGCCGGAACAAAATGCTCAAGCAGGGCATAGCTAGTTAAAGTCGAGCTAAATCAGCCAGAGTTAATTGCTGATATGCCTTTATCTGCTGGTACCGATGCACATGTGGCTGTCTACTCGCCTAACTGGAAAGCATTTTCAATTATCCGAAAGTCATTTTGCGTATGCAAAGCTGGCAAGGTTGGTTGTTTGAAGGCTAGCCTAAATTCTACAACACTCAAAGTGCAGTGATCTCATCAGGTCTATTCCAATACAAAACTCGTTATTAATTTAATGAGTTTTGTATGGTTGTAGTGACTGATGCATAAGCGTAATCATGCAGACAAGATTAAGGGATTCAAATCCAGCTCGTTTGCCCTTAGACTGCAAGCTAACCATTTACGATAGAGACGTTATTTAATGAATGCTGCAATCATTGGCGCAACAGGTTTAATTGGTCGGCTACTTCTGCAAAAGCTGATCGATTCAGCGGCCTACAACAAAATTTTAGTCTTTGGTCGCCGTGAAGCTACGTTTGCAGCATCATTAGCAACTGAAGTCATATTCATCTCCTGCCAATTATCACAATTACCCACTGTCACTGTCGGCGAAAAAATAGACCATGCTTTTTGCTGTTTAGGCACCACGATCAAACAAGCAGGAAGCCAGCAAGCATTTATCGCCGTAGATAAAACGGCTGTTATCGACTTTGTGCAATTATGCCATGGCAGCACTAACCTCGTAGTGACGGCACTGGGTGCTGACGCCCAATCAAGTACCTTTTATAACAGAATTAAAGGTGAAACCGAATTAGCCTTAGCGTCTACGCTAGCCACTAACGAGCAAGCCAAAGGCGCTATCGCCAAGCTTATTTTATTTCAACCGAGCCTACTTTTAGGGGAGCGCTCTCAACACCGACCGCTTGAATCATTGGGGCAATCTGTTTTCAACCTCGTTTCTCCGCTGTTTATCGGGCCTTTAAAACGTTATCAACCCATCTCTGCCAACAGTGTGGCAAGTGCCATGTTAACGATGGCGCTCAACCCTAAAAAGTTATATCCAGTTAATTCAACTAATTCAACGATGGCTGAACGACAGGTGATAAGAGTTCACAACGAAACCATGCTGTGAATATCTATATTTACAGATTTTATGGAGCTGATAGGGTTTAAATCAGTACAAGATAGATTAGAATGCTTTCCCATTCTCAAACCTAACATCACACATGCAAATGAAAATAAGCCAGCGACTTAGAAAGATAGCCACCATGGTGCACAAGCACTATGACCACATCTGGGATTGTTGCTGCGATCATGGCTTGTTAGGCGCTAAATTATTGGATAACAACTGTGCTGACACCGTCCATTTTGTCGATGTGGTGCCTGATTTAATGCAGGAGGTTTCAGCAAAGTTAGAGCGCTTCTATCCAGTAACTGACGGCAAAGAAAAGCGCTGGCAAGTTCACTGCATCGATGTCGCTTTGTTGCCAATAGCTGATAAAAAGCAATCCCAACTGATCATTATTGCCGGCGTAGGTGGCCAGCTTTTAATTGAGCTAGTACAGGCCATTTTGGCAAAGTATCCGCAGCATTCGCTTGAGTTTATCCTTTGCCCTGTGCATCACATCTTTGAGGTTCGCAAGGCATTAGCCAAACTTAACCTTGGGTTAATCGACGAACATCTTATTGAAGAGAACCAACGCTTCTACGAAATTTTGCATGTATCGACGCAATCTCAACAAGCGGTTTCGCTGGTTGGCAATAAAATGTGGGATTTAACTCGCCTAATTGATCAACGTTATTTACAAAAAACTTTAGCCCATTATCAACGTACTCAAGTGGGCTTATTAAAAAAACCAAGCCTAGATGAAGTCCAAAAAAATGAGATAACGCAGATCATCAACGCTTATCAAGCATTACAACCTCAAAGCTGAAATGAGCAATATAACGACCATCATTAAGGTCATAATTGATAGTGCATTAGGCTATCATCTGCACTCTTTTGTAATGGTAAGACTCACAACACAGTAGCTGTACATCTTAACCATTAAGCATGACCTGATAATTAATATTATCGGTATTAGCAACCTAACCCTAAGTGAACTATGCGCCTATTAAAATCCACCATTCACCCCGAACTCGCCTCACTTGAGGGCAAGCGATTCCATCGCCAGGCTGCACGCGGCATTATTCTTGATGGCGAAAATATTCTCATGCTATACACCGAGCGCTATCATGATTACAGCATCCCTGGGGGTGGTGTCGATGAGGGTGAAGATCTGCGCCAAGGGCTAGTGAGAGAGCTTGAAGAGGAGACCGGTGCACAACATATCGATATTTTAAGTGAATTTGGCTGCTATGAAGAGTTTCGACCTTGGTACAAAGATGACTTTGATTTAGTGCATATGGAGTCATATTGCTATGTTTGCACCATTCATCCAGAACTGGGTGAAACTCGACTTGAGCAGCATGAGATCCAAAATGGCATGCGCCCTCTATGGATTAATATTCACCAAGCCATAGCTCACAATGAACATACCATTGCCAACAGTCCTAAAAAAGGCATGTCGATAGAACGTGAGACATACCTGTTAAAACTCATTGTAGAAGAATTGCTTTAGGCTTTGAATAACGGTTCTAAATAGCAATGAAGAACCGTCACCTTAACAGTAAGCGCTTAACTTAAGTCAATTTAGCCTTGATCCCATTTTTCAATCGCCACTTCAAGGCGCTTTATTTCCCGCTGAATGGCGTTACGGTTCATTTCATTGAAGGTCCACATCTTTATCGCTATCTGCATCATACTGCTCAATAACAGTGTCACGCCCCACTTAATTAACGCAGCTTCGCTCTCTACAACGAAAAAGAATTGATAGCCCGACCACAACATTAACCCACTGAGTAACACGGCGATAAAACTCATTAATATCATCCAGCCGCCGAGCCGTCCCTTGTAAGCATCTCCTAGCATCCCAAACAGTGTTGGGTCCTGGCTGCGTGTTGCATTAACTTGCTGTTGTTCTCTTGCCAATTCTTGACGAATTTTTTTGTCGATATTCATATTAGTTCTCCTGCTCTATCTGTTGTTTGAGCATTTTTCTAGCCCGAAATAAACGAGACTTAACGGTGCCTATTGGGACCTCTAGTATTCTTGCAATATCAGTGATGCTAAATTCCTGTAAATAAAACAGGTATAGCACCTGACCTTCTACCTGTGGGATCTGTGCTAATAATGCTTTAAAGCCATCGGTACTATTATTAGCGTTAACCTCATCGCTATCATTCGAAATCGGCGCTACGACCTCAATATTTTCAATGTTTTGATAATGCTTTTGCTGTTTAATTAAATCCAGAACTTGCCAACGTACTAACTTGAACACCCAAGCATTAATCGTGGCTGGGTCCTGAAGTTTATGGATAGTTCTCGACAGCTTTAACAGAGCCTCCTGCACCGCATCTTCAGCCAAATTAACATCCCCTGCCACTTTGACTGCAAAGCCTATCGCGCTCGGATAGAAGTGATGACATAAGGCAGAGAATGACTGCTGACTACCCGCTTGAGTTTCAAGTACCCACAACTCAATTTGCGCTTGCTGCATCGTGTGATCATCTCTCCATTAGCCCATTTGTATTAAAGACGATAGATATTGATAAAAGGTTCATTTAGAAGTTGAGAATAGTCTTTCTAGCTGAACAAGATGAAAAGGTATGACAGGGCTGGTTCTTTGATAACCAGCCAGTGAATAAGAAGCTGTAGGTCTGAAAATAAAAAAGGGAGCAAAAGCTCCCTAATCACATAGCATCAGCTTAGAAATAGACAAATAGATTAATAATCATTGCGTTAATAATGTCGATAAAGAAACCACACACCAACGGTACAATAATAAATGCCCTGTGCGCCGCGCCGTACTGTTGCGTTACCGCCGTCATATTCACAATTGCGGTCGCGGTTGAACCCAAAGTCACCCCGCCAAAACCAGAGCAGATCACTGCGGCCTCGTAGTCTTTGCCCATAAAACGAAACACTACAAAGATAGTAAACACCACCGAGAGGAACACTTGCAGCGTCATAATCACCGAAATGTATAATAAACTTCCCTCAAGTTCCCAGATCTTCAGACTCATCAGCGCCATGGTTAAAAACATACCAAGACAAATATCTTGAATTAACGATAACCCTCGCGAAGCATCTTCAATATAAGTTATGTCTTTGTTCTTACGTCGATTCAATATCACTCGACCTAAATTACCGATGATAATACCTGCAAGAAGACAAGCGACGAACATCGGCAGTTTCAGACCCGCTTCTTGCATCGCAAGATCAATAAAGTAACCGATAATAAGCGTCACGTTTAGCCATAACCAAGCACGTAACACACCAAAATAATCGACCTTCATATGTGCAGTATTATTTTGATGGCTGGCACCAATATCGAGTTCATCGTTATTATTAGCTTTAACTTGATGGCGCTTCATTAAGTAAGCAGCAATCGGACCACCAATAACACACGCTGAAATAAGCCCTAATGTATTTGATGCAATACCGAGTTCACTGGCGTTAACAATCCCTAATTCTTCAACAAACGTCGGCGTCCAAGCCATAGCGGTACCGACACCCCCTATCAATGCGATAGAACCTGACATCAAGCCCGCTTTAGGATCTAAACCAAACAAGGTCGCAACACCAACACCGGTAAAGTTCTGCAGAAATATAAACACGCTAGCTAAGACGATTAAGATGAGTAAGGGTTTTCCGCCCTTTAACAGCGTCGCAAAATCGGCTTTCAGACCAATTCCGGCAAAGAAGTAGAGCAATAAGGTATCTCTAACGGCTAGGTTAAATTCAATCTGAATATCAAATGCGTAATACAGTATCCCCACCGTAGCAGCACAAGCAAAGCCGCCAACGACAGGCTCAGGAATACTGTACTTACGTAATAATTCATAACGAGAGATAATTGCCTTACCAATAAATAAAGCAATAATCGCTAATGTGAAAGACACAAAGTCCTTTATTTCAACTAGTTGTGGTTCCATAAAACAGGTTTCCTCCCAACAAACATTCAAATTCTAGACTATAGATACATCGACTCTCAGGCGAGATAAAGTGCTTTAACAAATGGCTCCTCTAAAAAAGGCGCTTAATACCAAACCTAACACGTTTCAACTTGATAACAATAGCAACCCGCAACAAACCAGTAACACTGACCACTAAATGCAACTTTGACGATTAACCTATCCACTGCTATCCCAAAAAAGACCAAAAAAAACGGCCTTGCGGCCGTTTGTTATTGAGTCTTTTATTTCTCAGGTTGAGGTGGATAGTTTTGCAATAACGCACCAATGGCGATATTAACGACTTCCACTCTCTCTTCTGGCGTATCTTTATCGCGCATAGTGTCAGCCACTGAACCACGCCACACCAACTTGCCTGATTTTGTATCAACGAAGTCTAGAATCAGGGTTCCGACTTCATATTCACGGACCGTAGTTTGAGTATGCCCAACTCCGCCCATTCCACCCCGACCCCAACCAGCGCCATAATAAGGGTTGTAGCCATAATTAGTATTGAAGGTGTCGACATTAATCTTCTTGTCGACTTTAGTGAGGTAGTTCACCAACACATCCGCTTTATCAGCACTAACCATGCTCAGCCCTTTTAGCTGCAGCTGATCATTAACCGCAGCGCGCACACGCTGATCCATTAACCCATCGAGGTGATATGTCGCATCAGCGGTCTTTTTCTCAACCCAAGCATAAGTTTTAACATCAGTAAAATTTACGGCTGGATCATAGTCAGAGCTCGTTTTAAGGGAGCTACAAGCACTCAGTGCTAATGCAACGATAATTACCAATAACTTGTTCATGTTTTCTCCATCCACGCTTAAAGGCGTTCAACATTGTTTAAAGAAGCTTACATAGCAATCTATTAATCTACAACTCAATTTTAGAAAATACTCCGCTTGTTCAGCTTGACTTAAGCCTTCAACTTAATGATAATGATTATCAATTACTTTCTTGGGTTTTATTATGCTTTGGTTTATTGTTGCACTCACGGTTGCGAGTATTATGTTTCTGTTAACCCCAGAAAAAGTGGTTGAGCGGACTGAAAGCACCACCTCATTCTTGGATAAGTTCAGTCAGCATTCACTGCTCGTTTTGCCCGTCACCATATTAACCTGGATGGTAGTGGCCATAATGAGTGCTCCTGTGACACCTTTTGCAGGAACAGCCATCGGCTTTGTACTGACCTCATGCGCCGTAGCGCTACCACAACTGCATAAATATCTGGCCGTCATTGCCAGTTTAACCTTTGGCGCATTACTGATAGAACTGGCGTTATATTTGTAGCTGTCAGTAAGTAAACTCTCTTAGTCGATAACGCGTTTTTTGTACTCGTTATCCGCTGAGATAGATATCCTCTTTTTATCACTCCCGCTTCAACGTCATCTTTGTTAAACTAGCTCAATCAGTAAATCACTAATCATACTTATGAAATCCGATCCTAATGTCTCATTAGTTTATAGCACCGATTGCGGTAGAATCACTGCAGATAAAGCCCCTCAAAGCGCACCTCAGGGTGACGGTATTGTCAGGATCCATAAAGACAGTAAGGGCCGAAAAGGCAAAGGCGTTTCAGTGATTAAAGGGCTAGGCCTGTCAGAGAAAGATCTTAAAGCACTCGCACAAAAATTAAAGAAGCAATGCGGTTGTGGCGGCACGGTTAAAGACTTTTGTGTTGAAGTTCAAACTGATAATAGAGAACAACTTAAAACACTTATCGAAAAGCTAGGTTACACAGTCAAGCTAGCTGGCGGCTAGTCGCTTCTGTACAAAGGATGTTTTATGGATAGCTTACAAAACAATTTACTTATCGCGATGCCTTCTTTAACTGACACTTTTTTCGAGCGCTCACTGATCTACATCTGCGAGCATGATGAAAAAGGTGCCATGGGCATTATGATTAATCGACCGAGCGGCATTGTCGTCGATGAACTTCTGCTGCAGATGGAATTAACCGAAGAGCCACAGCCTGTGACATCGCTAGGGAAAGAGGTTCTCGTCGGTGGGCCCGTTAACCCTGAACGCGGCTTTGTTTTGCATACCCATCAAGATTGTTGGAGCAACAGTGAGCAAATTACGGATTCGTTGATGTTAACGACCTCACAAGATGTTCTCAGCTGTTTAGGTTCCGATAAAGCACCTGAAAAGTTTGTTATCGCACTGGGTTATGCCGGCTGGACACGAGGTCAATTAGAGCAAGAGCTCGCCGACAACGTGTGGTTATCGGTTCCTGCAACACCCGCTCTTTTGTTTGATGTTGAACATGAACTCCGCTGGCAGCAAGCAGCAGAATCTTTAGGTTTTGATATCTGGCAACTGTCTAATTTAGCAGGACACGCTTAAGCTGTAACCACAGTAATGGAATGTAATATGAGTTATCAGAGTGTATTAGGGTTTGATTACGGTACAAAAAGTATCGGCATTGCTATTGGGCAAGAGATCACAGCAAGCGCACGTCCGTTAATGTCAATAAAAGCCGTTGACGGTATTCCTAAGTGGGAAGAAATTGGCAAGATTATCACCGAATGGCAACCAGACCTTATCGTCGTAGGCTTGCCACTCAATATGGACGGTACAGAGCAAGAAATCACACTTAGAGCCAAGAAATTTGGCAATCGACTCAATGGTCGTTTCGGTATAAAAGTAGTGACTCAAGATGAGCGATTAACAACAGCCGATGCCAAAGCAAGGCTGTTCGAGATGGGTGGCTATAAAGCGTTAACTAAAGGACAAGTCGATGCGATGTCTGCTGTGCTCATTATCGAAAGTTATTTTGAGAACCAGCATGGCTAGAGTCATTCATCGCTAGCCACCGAATTAACAGTCATCAAACTCAAATTAATCAAAGTAAAAAGCAGCTCATTAGCTGCTTTTTTCATGGGATAACCGGTATTAAACACACATTACAGTTACTCTTTTGTGTTAGGTTCTTTGTCTTTTTGGCTCTCTTCTTGCTGCTTCAGCAACAACTCAAGCTTTTCTTTTTCCTGCTGCGCCTTTATCTGTTCCTGAGTTACTTTATTTTCCCACTCTGGCTCCCCTTCCAATGGTGCTTTGGCATTAACAGACATAGACAGGACTAACAGACATGAGGCGCTGATAACATGACTCAAGAATATGACATTTTTCATTATTACTTCCCTGTAGTTTAGAGCGACGTCCTGAAGCTCTTTATTCTGACTTGCCTTATAAACATATCAGGCTTTGCAAGAAAATCAATAACTCCAACTACACCATTTCTTATCGTGCATTCGATTTATCGCCTATGGTTGATGTAGACTCGATAAGGCATAAAAAATGCCGAGATAGTTAACTATCTCGGCATTATTATTCAGGGTTAATCACTAGCCAGCTTTTTTATACTCAGTATAAGCTTCACCTTCGGTTAACCATTTTGGCGCGGGCTTACCCTTTAGGTAGTGATCAAAATATTCCATCATGCGAATACTATAATCGAGCTTATTTGGGTATTTTTTAAGATGATGTGGTTCATCTTGGTATTGAAGCAACACCACATCTTTTCCGGCACGGCGCATCGCCAGATACATTTCAATCCCTTGCTCCCAAGGTACCGCATCATCTTTATCACCAAACATAATCATCATCGGCGTTTTAATGCGCTCAACGTAAAATACCGGTGAATTTTCAATATACTTCTGTGGCGACTTAAATAAACTCTCACCAATTCGGCTTTGGCCAGTTTCATACTGGAACTGTCTCGCTAAACCACTACCATGACGAATACCACTATAAGCACTTGTCATATTCGTCACTGGAGCACCGGCTACCGCCGCTTTAAAGATATTGGTTTTAGTCACTGCAAATGCGGTTTGATACCCCCCCCATGAGTGACCTTGGATCCCGACAGCTTGCGGATCCGCAACGCCCATATCAATCAGATGCTGTACGCCTGAGGTTAATGCTTGCACTGAAGAATCACCTGGATAACCCACTTCAAAACGGATATCAGGTAGGAAAATGGCATAACCATTATCAGCAAACCAAGCAAAGTTAGGGCGATGGTTAATTTTCATTTGTGGGAACGCATGCAATCTATCACTCATAAAGCGATAGAAATAAACGAGCACAGGATAACGTTGCCCTTCGACATAGTTGGTTGGCTTAATCAGCACACCATCTAACGGTTTTCCATCGCCATTGGTCCAATGAACCAACTCCGATTTACCCCAGTTAAATGCACGCTTCTGTTTATCAAGATCAGTTTGACGAGTCGCCTTTTGTGGCGATTCGTACTGTGCAGTATAAAGATCAGGGAACAGATCATATCTCTCTTTAGAGAATACAATCGTCTTGGCATCTTCACTGCGTGCAAGCACCTTCAACTTATAATCGCCAGCGATCAGCTTCGTCACACCCGCAGTGCCAACCTGAGCTTGATAAAAGCCATCACCTTTACTGATTTCACTGTAACCTTGCAGCAGCACTTGTGCATTATTAGCTAGAACGCTTGGGTAACCTTTATCATCAACTAAGCCCTCTAGACGATATTGGATCCCCGCTTTACGCCCTTTGCCCGCCGTTAAATTAAAGGCCTCATAAGAGAGCGTGTTCAACTGCCAGATATCATATTTATCATAGATTAACAGGCCTGAATCATCTGCAATCCAAGGACCAAAACCATAACCGGGTGCATTAGATGGATAATCGTGATCTTCATCAGCAAAAGAAACGTCTAAGTTTTTAGTGATATTGATGCGTCTGTCATTGGCGACTTCATACAGGAAAACATTTCCTTGCTGGTAGTAAGCAACAAACTTTTCGTTTGGTGATAATTCAGGTTCCGCATCGCTGCTTTGCTGGGTTAACACCGGGATTTTATGCCCCGTATTTAAATCTACCAGATAAAAGTCTCGATAAAATCCCGCCCAGGTGATCATCTTTCGATATGGCAGGTCTGAGCTTGCGAGTACAAAACGAGTCTGTTGTTCAACTTCCATGTCGGGTACTTGAAGATCGGCAAGCTGAACCAAATTGTTCCCAGCCACGTGTAACACGGCAAGATACGTGCGTTTCAGCTCTTTCTTATACTGTTTTACTTCATGAGGTTTTATACGTGGGTCATCACCGTGCCAAACACGTAATTCTCTCTCGCCAGTAATGATATCTTGATTATACAGGTCAGCTTCTTTTTCAACTTTTGCCAATTCAATTTGTTGACTAACTTGTGGCACGCGGCCAAAAAACAAGCGCTGACTATCATCCGAGAAACGCAGTGTTGCGTATCGATTCAAAGTCCATTCTTTCGACGTTGGTGTTGGCGTGACTTTTCCAGACGCGATATTGAATAGAGATAATCGATATTCTCGTCCAAAAGGCGCTTGTCGAGCATCACCCGCTGTGAAACCTAAATACTGTCCATCATCACTCAATGCCACTGAGCCCAGCTGTTGCTGTTTCAAACGGTGTACTATTTTGGCGGTATTGTCAGCCAATGACACCAGTCTCAGTTCGTGCTTATCAACAGCGAAATTATTAATGGCTAATGCAAAGTGTTTACCTGACTTATCAAAATTGAACGCGGTTACATCTTTAAACGTTATGGATTTCAAATTACTAAGCGACACAAGCTCAACAGTGGTGCCTTTATCATAGTCATCGACTTTGCTGTCTTTTTTACTCGTTTTAGGCTTATCTTTTGCTTTAGCGTCTTTTTTCTTATCTTCCGCTTCATACCAAATGGCAATATGTGAGCCCGTTTCGTTGAATTTAAACGATTTAACACGTTCATAACGAAGCTCAACGCCAGTGCTAGTATCAACTAACACCATTCCTGACTTTAATTTCTTCTTCTCTTTCGCTGACGCCATTTCAGACGCGAGTAAAGGCACTTTATCAACAAAGGCGACGTAACGACCGTCATGACTCACCTTTGGCTTAGTGCCGCCTTTTACACTAAACTCTTTTTTAGTGCTGAGGTTTTTAACGAGGCCACGGCTATCGCCTCTATCCGGAGAGACTTCTACTGCCAGTGTTTTCCCCGTATCAGAGATAACCGGTTTACTAAGCGATTCAAATCGCATTATATCATCGGGAGTAATAGGAGAGGCAGCAGCAAGCAAACTTGCAGGCAATAAACTCGCTGTAAATAACAGCAATGATTTACTCGGTAATAACGTCAAGGTCTTCCTCATTATTATATTGATATTGGGAGCGATTACTCTTTCGAGTTTAGTTTTTGTTCGTCTCTTTATGATAAAAAATAATGGTTTTAGTACATCATTCACTACCCATTTCTGTCATAAAAGAATAACGGCGTTGAAACGAGCCCGTAGGGCCGCACTTCTTGTTAATTTTCGTGGTGTTGTGGGCCATTGTGGAAAACGACGAAACGACCTAGCCTTCGCCTTGCCAAAATAGCCAATAAACAGCGATAAAGACAACCATGAAAGGTAAACAGCCCTTAGACTAAAGTAGACTTTTTTAACCTTTAACGATCAATCATCCTCATAAGCAGTGATTTATGCAAGTTACCCTACAGAAAAAAACGTGAGATTGCTCACTAAATCCTGTGAAAAGTGTTTAAAAGTGTTTAAAATACGTCGCACATAAAGAAAATAATACTAAGGCATGTTGTTCTTCCTTTTTAGGAAGCTGTTGCCCTTGAATAAATGCTGGAGCTATATAGAGGTTATTGAGTCCAAATGGGCCTCAATCGCTGATAAAGCCAGCATTTCTTCAAGTGCAGCATTTACAAACAACACGCTTTAATTCACTTACTGTGTCTTACGACATGGTCAGACAATTGCAGTAACGCCGCAGCGCGGTAGGACTATCCATGACAAAAAGAACTATAACCGTAATCCCAGGTGATGGGATTGGCCCAAGCATTATCGATGCAGCGATTAAAATTCTCGATAAAGCGGGTTGTAACTTTGAGTATGAATTTGCTGATGCAGGTTTAGTTGCTCTCGAAAAGCACGGTGAGCTATTACCTCAACGCACGTTAGATTTGATTGAGAAAAACCGTATTACGTTAAAAGGCCCTCTAACAACGCCAGTGGGTGAAGGCTTTACCTCTATTAACGTCAGCCTACGTAAGCAATTTAGCTTATATGCCAACGTTCGCCCTGTACTGTCTTTTAAAGGTACTCAAGCACGTTATGACAACATCGATATCATTACTGTTCGTGAAAATACCGAAGGTATGTATTCAGGTTTAGGCCAAACTGTTTCTGATGATGGTGCAACAGCTGAAGCCACAAGTATTATTACCCGTAAAGGTGCTGAGCAAATTAGCACTTTCGCTTATGAACTCGCACGTAAAGAGAACCGTAAAAAGGTCACTATCGTTCATAAAGCTAATATTATGAAATCGACTTCAGGTCTATTCTTGAAAGTGGCACGTGAAGTTAGCTTGCGTTACCCAGACATCACCACTGAAGAGATGATTGTCGATGCAACTTGCATGAAACTCGTGATGAACCCAGAGATCTTTGACGTTATTGTTACCACTAACTTGTTTGGTGATATCTTGTCAGATCTTTGTGCAGGTCTTGTGGGTGGTCTAGGTATGGCTCCTGGCGCAAACATTGGTAAAGATGCCGCTATCTTTGAAGCTGTACATGGCAGTGCGCCGGATATTGCTGGTAAGAACCTAGCAAACCCAACATCGGTGGTCCTAGCGTCTATCCAAATGCTTGAGTACTTAGGCATGTCAGATAAAGCAGAGCTTATCCGTAGCGCAATCACTGCTGTAATTGCAGAAGGCGACCGTACGACTCGCGATCTCGGTGGTACTCACGGTACAACTGACTTCACACAAGCGGTTATCGAACGTCTTTCATAAATAGACTTTTCATGCGCACCGCGCACTAAAAAGGCCCCAAGTGTTAAACACTTGGGGCCTTTTTTATTAAGCAAACTAAACAAAATTAGTTACGAAGGTTGGGCCGGCTTTAGGCACAAATGCACGGTGACTTCGTCACGGTCATGATAAAGATGCTTAGCTGCAATACTAAAATCTTTAATACCATTCTCTTTCAAAATATCTGCCATCGTTGCCAATATCGTCGACACTTCTTTATAACGCGTCTTCATTGGCAACTTTAAGTTAAATATTGCTTCCTTAAACCAACCGTTAATCGCCCAAGCTTCAACGAGCTCTGCAACACGTGCTGGCTTTTCAATCATATCGCAAACCAACCAAGAGATGTTCTTTCTCGGAGGTTCAAAACGGAAACCATCGGCTTGATAATGCTTTACCTGGCCTGTTTCCATTAATTTTTCATCCATTGCGCCGTTATCAACAGCAGCAACGAACATACCACGCCTGACAAGTTGATAAGTCCAGCCACCAGGGCAAGCACCTAAATCAACCGCTCTCATACCACTACTAAGACGAGTCTCATGCTCTTCTTTAGGAATAAAGTGAATAAAGGCTTCATCTAGCTTTAAGGTAGAACGGCTTGGCGCATCGGCTGCTACCTTAAGACGCGGGATCCCCATAAAATAAGGAGAACTATTATTACTTAACGACAAACCAACATAGGCTTGTCCTGGTCCGACAAAACAGACATGGATTATAGGCCGTTTAGGATTTTCTTTGTCCAGTAAGGTACCCGACTTTCTCAGCGCCTGTCTTAATGGCACCGTAAACTTACGGCAGAAATTAGACAGCTCTTTTGCTTCGTTAGTATCAGGCGTTTCAACGCGTAGTTCACCCGCGTACTGGATGCCAGCTAAGGCCTCAACAATCGGCGAGATACGGTCTTGCTCTGGTAATCCCTTCAACAGTGCTTTGGCGGCAAACATCTGTCTTGCAAAAATCAATGAATCCAAACTGATCTTCTTCGCCAGTATTTCAGCATCGCCCGCTTGGAAGCACTGAAAAATAACATAGGCATCATTGGTGTTGGTTTTAACAAATCCACCAATATCGTGCTCTGCAGCACGCACTTGGATCTCTGCCGCGCAATCTTTCTCATAACCAGCACGGCAAAATAAAAATAGGTTTATCATTGAATTTCCTGAAGATAACAAATAAAAATAGCGGCCAACAAAGTTGCTGCCCGCTATTTTACACTTTTACGGCCCACTAGTGTACTGCCAGTGTGCTAATGCTTAACGGCCGTCGATTTTTCAGTGCTGTTTGTGCCACTGTTTACGGGCTATTTGGGTAAGGCGATACTATACAGCTTAGTGATTCTGCCCACTAATTCTACAACACAGCAAAAATAGTCAAGTAATGCGGTTCGGAGGCTTGGTTTAAATGCTGCTCATATTTTGCAACCACAATACGTTATGAATGCTTCGATTAAGCCGCTAAGCGAAGCATTCATATTTTTGTACTAAATCATTATTGTCTCTATGAAAACAATCGAATCGAACTCGGTTCGAAAGACCAGCCCCCCTCGCTTAGTCGAGCTCTTTTACTCTGTTACGCCACACGGCCACAGCAATAAGTAACCAGCCCAGTAGCAAGCACACTCCGCCTAATGGGGTAATGGGACCGGTCCATTTAGCCCCTAACAACGCATAGAGGTATAGTGAACCGGAAAACAGCATGGTGCCTACAATAAATAGGTAACCTGCCCAATCAAGCAAACGAGATTTAAGCCAATGACCCGCAAAAGCCACTGCGATTAACGCAAACGTATGGTAGAACTGATACTCCACACCAAGGTTAAAAATCGCAATCATCTCTGCCGTCGTCACATTCTTAAGGCCGTGAGCAGCAAAAGCCCCCAGCGCTACCGACATAAAACCACTCAACGCTGCCAACAATAAAAAACCATTACGCATTTAGCCTCCTAAATATCATCGGCATACAAGCCGAGAGAAAGATTAAGTTTACTGCCATCTCAAAGCATTACGGTTTAATGAATGCCTGAATAAGTGAGATAGCTTGATCTAGGTTAGCGGTTAGCGTGGTGCCTGACGACTTCCTTGGTTTAAAACTATGATCGCCATCCGTTAACCAATGCAATTGTACTTTGTCCATCACCGGCCAAGTCTCAACCAAGCCCTTATGACCAAATTTATCTCGCTCACCTTGAATAACTAATATAGGCGCACTGCACTTCTCGATGGGCTCTAAACGGGGCTCACCGCCTTTTAACGGAATAAATGGGTAACCTAAGCAAACAACGCCATCAACAGCGAGACTCTCAGCCAGGATGGCCGACATGCGGCCTCCCATCGACTTACCGACTAAATAGATTTTTCGAGGCTTAAATTGGTGCTTTAAAATGCTCAGTTGTAACGCATAGTCAGCAATCAGTTTCGGAGCTCTATCTGGCGGACGGCGTTTACCGTCAATAGCATTGGCGCGCATATAAGGGAAATTGAAGCGGGCAATACGTAAATTACCGCCATCACCAAGCGCTAGACCGTTCGCCATGGTGGTCATAAACTCATGATGCATATTGGCGCCAGCACCGTGGATCAAAATCACTAGCGTATCGCAATCACTTAGTTTTTCGGTGCTACAATCAGGCTCAAGCAGATATTGGCTAGCATCAAATGCCAGCTCCTCAATACCTATCTCAGCCACCGCGGTTGTCAGTCTGCCATCTAAGTAAGCTTGCTTTAAATTATCATGTAAGGAGCTCACTGCGGGTCTCCTCTTCAAACATGTCTAACATCCACTCTCTAAAAGCAGCAACCTTACCTATCTCGGCATGATTCTGTTGGCTGACTAGGTAATATGCATTTTTACTGACTAGAACCTCAGGGAACGGACATACTAGACGACCGGCTTTAATATCTGGCCTTGCCAGTACACTGAAGCCTAGCGCTACACCTTGACCATGAGCAGCAGCTTGCAACACCAAAGAAGAATGACTAAATATGGGACCTTGGTTCACATTAATATCAGTAATTCCACATTGTCTAAACCATGCCTGCCAAGATTCGCGGCTAGAGTCGTGTAACAAGGTATGATTTTTCAGATCGCAGGGCTTTTCTAACGGCTTAGGACCATTCAATAACATCGGTGAGCAAACCGGAATAAGCACCTCATTACGTAGCTTATCAGCACGCATTCCGGGCCAGTTCCCTAAGCCATAATAGATGGCCACATCAACGTCATCAGTTAAAGAACCGTCTTCATTATCAACCGCTTTAATTCGCACATCGATATCAGGATTTTTCTCGGTGAATTTTGCTAAACGAGGTACTAGCCATTGAATGGCAAAACTCGGCGAAGTCGCTACAGTCAAGGAACCGATGGCACTTCTGGCAAGTAAACGGTCAGTCGCATCGGCAAGCTGTGTAAAGATATCTTTGATATCAAGAAAGTATCCTTGCCCCTCTTCTGTTAACAGCAGCGAGCGGTTTTTACGTCTAAATAACTTGAGCCCTAAATATTCTTCTAATGCCTTAATTTGATGACTTACTGCCGCCTGAGTAACAAACAGTTCCTCCGCCGCGCGTGTAAAGCTCAAATGCCTTGCTGCTGCCTCAAATGCTTTGACAGCATTAAGGGGGGGTAGTCGTCTAGCCATAGTGATCAATATCTCATTTTTGGATTAGTTTTTCTAATGCTCATTGTTACATTTTATCGTTTGTAAAGACCAGTGATTTTGGTTAAATTCTGCGCCAACGAAATGACACTCGTTGGACAACCTCTACGACGTAATTGGGGAATGTCTAACAACCCAAATTTTAAGCCTGGAGGCTACCGAACATGTTAAACCTAAAATCTGTATTTGTTATCGCTCTTCTGTCAGCTTCTGCCACTGTTAGCGCAGATGAGATCACTATCGATACCACTGGCCTTGAAGCTACATTAACGGCTAACCTCGCAGAAAGCATGGAATTAATGCAAACACAGTTAACGACTGAGTTAAACACTATGCTGGTTGCTGATGAGCAAAAGCAAGAAGATAAAGAAACTGCTTCGATTCAGTTAGCTGATTAATACACTTATTACGCCTAAACATCTGACTTGATATAGTCAGATGTTACACTGTAATAAGCGCAGCATGCGGCTCTCTGGCGCTTTAATTGCACATTAAAGTTAGCGCCATAGATGGAGCCTAGTCTCAGTCTTGCTGTTATCACATATAAAAACCACCGCTTAAGGTGGTTTTTTTGTGTCTATCGAAATACTTTCAGATTTTATTCCATAAAAAAAGCGACTTTAAAAGTCGCTTTTTGATCGGGAAAACTAATGACTATGACTAAGGGCGATAAACTTTTACATTACTGTAACCTTGATCCTGTAGATACAGAGCTTGTAGCTTGCTCATTACTCCACGGTCGCAATACAATAAATAAGTCTTCTCTTTATCAAGATCGGCAAATTGTGTCGACAGCTTATAAAAAGGAATCGCTTTAATTTCTATCCCCTCTATTACAAGCGGATCTTTCTCTTCCTCTTCCGGTGCACGCACATCAATGATGATTTCATCAGCATTGATTGCAGCAACCGTTTCAGCTGCGGTTATTTTAGTGTCCATTTGAGCGGCAATATCTCTAATGTCCATAATAACTGCGTCGTCAATCACTCTATCAAGCAGATCGTCTGAAAACTTAGCTTCTTCAGCTTCAATTTTTGCCAATACAGCTTTCACTGTCGGTTTTTTCGAAATCACGCCACAATATTCAGGGATAGTTTTAGCAAAGTCTTCGGTACCGATTCTGCGACAGGTATCAATAATATCTTGTTTATCCATCGCGATAAGCGGACGCAATATTAATAGCTCTGTGCAACGGTCAATAACATTAAGATTGGTCAACGTCTGGCTAGAAACCTGCCCCATCGCTTCCCCTGTCACTAATGCTTGAATACCCATTTTATCAGCAACACGGGCTGCTGCGCGCATCATCATACGCTTAAGCACAACGCCCATTTGCCCATTATCGACGCGTTCTAAAATTTCTTGTACAACGGGATCGAACGGCACAGAGATAAACTTAACTCGATGTGATTCACCGTATTTCTGCCACAAATGGTAAGCCACCTGCTTAACACCAATTTCGTGTTGATCGCCACCTAAGTTAAAGAAACAATAATGGGTACGAGAACCACGCTTTATGAATTGATAACTCGACACACCAGAGTCAAAACCACCTGAGATTAATGACAACACATCTTCTTGAGTGGCCATGGGGTAACCACCAAGGCCTGGAATACGCTTATCAACAAGGTAAAGTTGCTCGTTATCAATTTCGAGATTTACCGTTATATCTGGATTTTTCAAGCGAACGCCAGCAGCTTCAGTAAATTGGTTTAGCCCACCACCAACATAACGTTCAACTTCAATTGAGTTAAAGTCATGTTTACCAACACGCTTAACACGCACGCAGAACGTCTTACCTGCGAGTTCTTCTTTATAGACTGCCAATGTTTGCTGATAGATATCATCCATAGATTCAAAGGTGCTCACTTCGACTTGCAGCACATGCGCAATACCAGGAATACAAGCGAGGCGTTCAGCAAAGGCTTCAACCAAATCGGGTCTATCATCTGGCACCATAACCATGATTTTGTCCCATTGGCGCTGTACTTTCGCAGACTCATCTACTTTTTTAAGTACATTACGAATATTGGTTTCAAGCATTTTGGTAAAGCGCATTCTTACCGGCTTGCTTTTCATCATGATTTCAGGAAACAGTTTTACGATAAATTTCATTGGTCTTCCGCGGGAACAAGTTTAAACAGCAATGGCGAGATTATAACAATATCCAAGCACAATTGCGTATATCAGATCAGACATTATCCACGATATATTGCAAACTGAGACCATGAATATCGCACTTATGCTCAATAAGGATATAAAGCTGACGATTAATGGGGTAGGAAAGTAGCCACTCTGTGTACAGCGCAAACAATAACAGCCATAAAGTGAGCGCTCACTCTTGATGATAAGAGCCCGAACGTTCACAGCCTGCTAAAATCCAACAATGGGCAAAACTACGATTGTTGCCATCGATGTAATAGCAACAATTTATCGAGGATCAGATTGAGTATTACGGGGAAACTTGGATTTCGTCTGACTCTTTAGGCTTACCTTGTTCGATAGCAATTTCAACACGGCGATTACGTGCTCTATTGGCCTGAGAGTTGTTTTCAACTAACGGCGCAGTCGAAGCCATCCCCACCACTTTTAGCCGCTGCTGATCAAAACCTGCTACTTTAATCATTTCATGGGTGACTGCGACGGCACGTTTACTGGATAGATCCCAATTTGAGCTATACAACTCATTTGAGATATTTAAATCATCTGTGTGTCCTGACACCGTTACAATACCGGGAACATCTTTTAGTAACTCGCCAACACGCCTAACAATCGGCTTAAAGCGTGGCTGCAAAAAGCCTGAGCCTGACGCAAATGCGCCTTTCTCACGGATCCGAATAATAATCTGTTGGCCTAGCGACTCAATTTCAATGGCACCATCAACAATCTCTTTGTTGAGCTCTTGAGCCATCTTCTTAACTTGTTGATTGATTTTATCCTGCGCAGCAGCTTCTGCTTTTTTCGCTTCGCTTTCAGAATCTGCGGTTGATTTAGCTAACGCTTTTGCATCTTCTTGCTCTTGCGCTGTCAACGATGATTCACCGCCTCGCTGTTGACCGCGTTGCTGCTGTACACCGCCGGCACTATCATCTTCACCCGCTTGAAACTCTAGCATGGGCTCGGTCATTTCATTGGTTTGCTGATTAATAATTTCAATTGGAGTCGATTCTGGGCGGCCCGGTCTAAACTCTAATGCAATCACCGATGTCCCTTTGGGAATATCTTTCACTTCGACTTTATTCTGTACCCCAAATGCATACTTCATTGAACCCGCAATCTGCTTGAACTTCATCACGTCCATTTCAGAAAAAGCCAACAGCAACACGAAGAAACACATTAGCAGAGACATTAAATCAGCAAACGTGGCTAACCAAAGCGGCGCACCAGCAGGTGGACATTCACATTTGGCTTTTTTAGCCATCGCGCTATGCTCCGTCCATGGTATTGATGGTACGAGACTTTTCAGAGAGATAATTTTTGAGGAAACCTTCAATGACTCGAGGGTTTTGACCATCTTGAATAGCCAATACGGCATCCATAATCAAATTACGGTTTAGCATCTCTTCGTTCATTCGAAGCGATAATTTATCGGCAATGGGGATCGCCACCATGTTAGCGACCACGGCGCCATACAGCGTCGTCAGCAGTGCAACCGCCATTGCTGGACCAATCGATTTAGGATCATCCATGTTTGACAACATGCCCACGAGTCCAATTAGCGTACCAATCATGCCCATTGCTGGCGCAACATCGCCTATCGATTTAAAAATACCAATCCCGGTTTTATGGCGTTCTTCGGTGAGCGCGATATCTTTTTCAAGTGCGTCTCTGACAACATCGCCATCATGACCGTCGACTAACATATCAATTGCTTTTTGCATAAAGCTGTTGCTAATCTCAGCCTCTTCCAACGCTAAAAAACCACCTTTTCGTGCGGCATCAGCCATCGTAATAGACTGTTCAATCAGTTCTTCAGGTTTATCGATTTTAAAAATAAATGCTTTGGCTGCAATTTTAGCAGAGCCTAAAAATTGCTTGAGGTTATATTTCATCATTACGACAAATAACGAACCAATCATCACAATTAAGATAGAAGGTACATTGATGAAAATACCGATCCCGCCGCCACTTGCCATCGCCATGATAACAAACCCAAACGCGCCAATCAGTCCTATTAGGGTTGCTAAATCCAAAACCGCTCCTCAAATACCAATCTATTCGCTATACAACTTCAATCGAATGCTAACAACATTCAAAACTCACACGCAAGCGTCTACTCAAAAACAATAGCGACAATATTACGCCTTCACTGTGACAGCAAGCACCAACTAAACAAACGGCTAAATAGCGTACAAATTTTCAATATTGCACCTTATATAGCGACCGAAGTTAAGATCTCTTGAGTGATATTTCCCGCAATTGTTGCGCTATTTCCGTTAAAATAGATCCCAACTACATAAACAACGTATTGCAGTAACAAGCCGATAGCGGAATTTATGCACGAAAGCGTGCTTTCACGCAAATACTCAACGGCTTAGTTTGACCCTTGTGCCCTGCTGATATACTTTGTGTATCGCTTAATTCTAGGAATCATCATCGTGGCAAAAAAACCTGAAAATCTCTCTTTTGAAGAATCGCTTTCCGAATTAGAAAAAATCGTTGCGGACTTAGAACACGGCGATGTGTCCCTCGATGATGCGTTAAAACAGTTCGAACGTGGAATTAAACTGGTAAGAAATAGTCAGAGTAAGCTTGAAAATGCACAGCAAAAAGTAGCGGTGTTAATGACGGATGAAGGTGTCGACACCTTAAAGCCTTATGAAATAGAGGGTGAGTAATTGTTAGCAGAGGCACTTGGTAAATACCAACAACGCATTAATCTTCAGCTGTCATCTCGTATAGATGCACTTGCCGATACCGATCCTCGTCTAAAAGCGGCCATGAAACATGGCGCATTAATTGGCGGGAAACGTATTAGGCCATTTCTCGTCTATGCTATTGGCGATATGCTAAAAGTTAAGCTTGAGACCTTGGATGAATGCGCTGCGGCAATCGAATGTGTTCACGCCTACTCTCTCATCCATGACGACCTACCCGCTATGGATAATGATGCACTTCGTCGTGGCCAGCCAACAGTGCATATTGCCTATGATGAAGCGACGGCTATTTTAGCAGGTGATGCTTTACAGGCACTTGCATTTGAAATCATCAGTGAGCCCATCAAAAACATCACCCCATCACAGAATTTAGCGATGGTTAAAGCCTTAGCGAATGCCTCTGGGTATAATGGCATGTGTGGTGGCCAAGCGATGGATTTAAGGGCGACAAATAAACAGATAGAGCTTGCAACACTGATTCAGCTGCATCAGCTTAAAACAGGTGCATTGATCCGTTGCGCAGTCGAATTTGCCATTATTGCCGCTCAAGTTAATGATGAAGAGCGACAAGCTTTACTTGATTTCGCCGATGCCATTGGTCTCGCGTTTCAAGTACAAGACGATGTATTAGATATTATTGCCAGTACCGAAGAGCTTGGAAAACCTCAAGGTTCTGACACAGATTCAAATAAGAGCACTTATCCAAAGTTGCTTGGTTTAGAGGGCGCCCAAAAAACTGCTACAAGTTTGATTGAGGACGCACTATCAGCGCTGGCTAAATTACCATACAATAGCCAGTTAATTGCCGAATTCGCCCGTTATATCATTGAGCGAAGAGTTTAATAAAAGACAAAGAATCTCGTTATGAGTTTTGATATTTCTCAATTCCCTGTGCTTGCACAGGCAAACACCCCTGATGAGCTAAGACAGCTCCCTCAAGCCGTTCTGCCACAACTGGCTGACGAACTTCGAGGTTTCCTTTTGAAGTCAGTGGCTAAATCAAGTGGCCATTTTGCCTCAGGACTTGGCACAGTTGAACTGACTGTGGCCATTCATTACGTCTATAACACACCATTCGATCGATTAATTTGGGATGTAGGCCACCAAGCTTACCCGCATAAAATCTTAACGGGTCGTCGTGAAAGAATGCACACCATCCGTCAAAAAGGTGGGATCCACCCTTTTCCTTGGCGTGAAGAAAGTGAGTACGATACCTTCAGCGTAGGCCATTCTGGTACCTCTGTAAGTGCTGCGCTCGCGATGGCAATTACTGCGGAAAAAGAGCAAGCCGGACGCAAAGTAGTCTCCGTTATCGGTGACGGTGCGATGACTGGCGGCATGGTATTTGAAGCCATGAACCATGCAGGCGATCTTCACAACGATATGCTGGTGATCCTCAACGACAATGAGATGTCTATCTCTGAAAATGTGGGTGCGCTCAATAATCACCTTGCCCAGCTAATGTCGGGGCGTTTCTACACCACGATTCGTGAAAGCAGCAAGAAAGTCCTTAAGGGCATGCCTGTTATCAAAGAGATGGCAAAACGCACTGAAGAACACCTTAAAGGCATGGTCGTTCCTGGCACCATGTTTGAAGAGCTAGGCTTTAACTATATTGGTCCCATTGACGGCCATGATGTTGATGCGTTAGTTGAGACATTGCGTAATATGCGTAACCTCAAAGGGCCACAGATTTTACATATCATGACTAAAAAAGGTCGTGGTTACGAGCCCGCTGAAAAAGATCCTATTGGTTGGCATGCAGTGCCTAAATTTGATCCCTCTACATTTGAAAAACCGGTAAGTAAACCGAGTAACCCAACCTTCTCACAGGTGTTCGGTAAGTGGCTTTGTGATGTTGCCGAGAAAGATGAAAAGCTACTCGCTATCACCCCTGCCATGCGTGAAGGCTCTGGTATGGTTGAGTTTTCACAGCGTTTTCCAGGGCAGTATTTCGATGCTGCCATCGCCGAGCAACATGCAGTGACCTTAGCAGCAGGCTTTGCGTGTGAGGGTTACTCACCGGTTATTGCTATCTATTCAACGTTTTTACAACGTGGATACGATCAACTCATTCATGATGTTGCACTGCAAAAACTACCGGTGTTGTTCGCGATTGATCGCGGCGGGATTGTGGGTGCCGATGGCCCTACTCACCAAGGCGCGTTCGACTTAAGCTTTATGCGAACGGTGCCTAACATGGTGATCATGACGCCGTCTGACGAGAACGAATGTCGACAAATGCTCTATACTGGCTATCGCTATAAAGCAGGGCCGACAGCAGTGCGTTACCCTCGTGGCAGCGCGACAGGTGCTAAACAGGTTGAAACCATGACCGAGGTACCTATCGGTAAAGGCTTGATCAAGCGCCGTGGCCAGAAAGTCGCTATCCTAAACTTTGGCACAACACTCGCCAACAGCTTACAGGCAGCCGAAACGCTTGATGCCACTGTTGCTGATATGCGTTTTGTTAAACCACTTGATGTCGATCTGGTCAAAGCGTTAGCTGAAAGCCATGATGTATTAGTGACCGTTGAAGAAAATGCCATTATGGGCGGCGCAGGTTCAGCGGTGCTCGAGTTACTGCAAACGCTTAAATTGCCAAAGGCGGTATTGCAGATTGGTCTGCCCGATGAGTTTATTAAGCATGGCGCGCCAGATGAGATTATTAGTGAGATTGGATTGGACGCTGCAGGTATTCAAAAGCAAATTGAAGACTATCTAGCCTAAGATTAACGTCACTAAGACGATGAGCTTAACCGCATAAAAAAGGACTGCATTTGCAGTCCTTTTTAGTTTCAAAATATGACTCTTAAGATGTTAATTTCGAAATGTTATTGTCGAAATACTAGCGTCGAATGAATCGCTCTGACTCATTGAGACTGAGCGATTGCCTCTGAGCTATTTACCCAGAATGAATTAACCTTGAGAAACCATTACCATTGCCGGGCGCAATAGACGCTCGTTAAGGGTATAACCTTTCTGCATTACCATCATTACCGTATTGGCAGGAAAGTCAGTGCTAGGTTGCATACCGATAGCCTGATGAAGTTCAGGATTAAAGGTATCACCTTGTGGATCAACTTGAGTCAGTCCAAATTTCTCAACGGCATTCACAAAGCTCTTTGCGGTGAGTTCAACACCTTCGTAAATAGCTTTAGTTGCTTCAGCTTCAGCGTCTGTACCTTGAAGCGCGCGCTCCATATTATCTAATACAGGAAGTAGCTCGTTAGCAAATTTCTCAAGTGCAAACTTACGTGCCTTCTCTACATCAATGGCGGCGCGGCGACGAATATTATCGACTTCTGCAGCTGCACGGATCACAGAATCTTTTTGTGAGTCCACAGTTGATTGTGCTTCTTGCAAAGATTTCTCTAACTCTTCAACGCGAAAGTTCGCTTGAGTCAGTTCGTCCATTAAAGAAGCTTCACCGCTACCTTCGTTCAGTAACTCACCTTCTATAATTGATTCAACTTGCTCGTCAATTTGGTTATCTTGTGCTTTATTTGTTTCGTTGCTCATTTTTGCTCCAGCTAAAAATGCTTTGTTTCTGCATGCTCTGGGCATATTATGGGGATCAATTCTGAGGTTTCAAGCCCTAATGCCGGATCTGACACAAATATGAGCAATCCCTTTCACACTATCGGACTTATTGGTAAACCTAACCATGAAGGAACCAATCTCACCCTAAAGAGATTGCATCACTGGTTAACAATGCAAGGCTATAGCGTTTTGGTTGAGGAGCGAGTTGCCGCCGATGTTGGCTCACATACTCATTCGGTTGATTTACTAGAAATTGGCGCTCAATGTGATTTAGCCATTGTGGTCGGTGGTGACGGTAATATGCTGGGCGCAGCACGAGTACTGGCGAGGTTCGATATCGCGGTCATCGGCGTCAACCGCGGTAACTTGGGTTTCCTTACCGATTTACCCCCTGACTCTTTTGAAGAAGCGTTATCCAAAGTACTTGAGGGGGAGTTTGACACTGAGCAGCGTTTTTTACTTGAAGCGGAAGTTCACCGTCACGGCGAGTTAAAATCGAGCAACACCGCGGTAAATGAAGCGGTTCTCCACCCTGGTAAAATCGCTCATATGATAGAATTTGAAGTCTATATTGACGAAAAGTTCATGTACAGCCAACGTGCAGATGGAATGATTGTATCAACGCCAACAGGATCTACAGCATATTCGTTATCAGCAGGCGGGGCTATTCTCACCCCCAACTTAGAAGCGATGATCTTAGTGCCAATGTTTCCACACACACTGTCTTGCAGACCCATTGTTGTCGATGCGGGTTGTATAATCAAGTTAGTGGTCTCTCCTCATAATGGAGATAATTTGGAGGTCAGTTGTGATGGCCACGTCAACCTACCCGTTCTACCTGGTGATGAGATTATCATCCAACGCAGCCAAGATACCTTAAGATTGATACACCCTAAGGGGCATAACTACTTCCATGTGTTACGTTCTAAATTAGGCTGGGGCAGCAAGCTCTTTTAAAACCAAGAAGCAAGGTCTGCAACATCGCTGACCTTGCTCTGCTTCATTCCTATCCGTCCAATAAAATCAAAGTGACATACAACAGTATTCATGGATGTTGAATATCGTTAAAGCAAATTTAAGCCGTCATTTAAGTGCTAAATTGTCTTATAGCAACAGACTAAATGCGAATGATTACCCACACCAACTTTACCTCCAAAGCCACCATCAAAACTAAAACTCTTAAATAACATAGCATTACAAGCAAACTAACGATGAGAGAAAACACAGCATGAAAAAATACGTGATCATGCTCACAATACCAGTTTGTAACTCCAATTCAAGCTAACAATCGAAACCGAAAAACCCAGATCAAAACAAGGCATTTTATTCAAAAAATCAGCTCCCACATCAGTTGCGTTACCTATAATTAGCAGTATTCAGCTTTTTATATAACTTTAATTACATTTAACAAACAAATGCTCGCGATCTAGATCACACTCGGAAATAAAGTAAGCGGCGATACATCCCGCTACGAGTATTATCAGTCACAATTCAGGTACAAACTGATCTAGATCATATTAGGGTTAGCCTAATTAACGTCTAGTACGCATCTCAGCCCGCCATAATCAATAATTAACCATTAGTCGGGTAACAACAATTGAAGTTAGCAACCCATATAACACGAGGCAAGCATGACCTTTATTCAACTACTCGCAAGCTTAACGCCGATTATCAGCGTAATGCTATTTTTAGTACTTTTACGGATGCCAGCATCAAGGGCCATGCCTATTTCGATGGTTTTCACCGGATTGGCAGCCGTCTTTGTCTGGCAAATGGACACTACTTTCCTTGCCGCATCAGTCGTTGAAGGCCTTCTTTCAGCACTAACACCGTTAACGATTATCTTTGGCGCTGTGTTCCTACTCAACACACTGAAGTATTCAGGTGCCATGGACACCATTCGTGCTGGCTTCACTAATATTAGTGCAGATGCCCGAGTGCAAGTCATTATCATTTGTTGGTTATTTGGTTCATTTATCGAAGGCTCAGCAGGCTTTGGTACTCCTGCAGCCATTGGTGCACCGTTACTGGTACTTTTAGGTATTCCACCGATTGCATCGGCTGTTGTCGCACTCATTGCTGACTCAACGTCCGTATCGTTTGGTGCTATTGGTTTACCGGTTTTATTCGGTATGGAACAGGGTTTGACTACCGGTGGCGTGAATATGGCTGCTGAGCAGATAGCGCAACACGGTGGTAGTTTTGCTGATTTCGCGCAATTTATTGCGATGCACATGATCACTATCGATCTGGTGACTGGTACCTTAATCCCATTGACGATGGTGGCGATTCTTACTGGTTTCTTCGGTCGTAATAAATCATTTAGAGAAGGGTTAGCCATTTGGAAGTTTGCCCTTTTTGCAGGTCTTTCTTTCACTATACCAGCGTGGTTAATTAACTACTTTGCCGGCCCTGAGTTCCCATCCGTTATTGGTGCACTCGTAGGTATGGCACTTGTTATTCCTGTCGCAAAGAAAGGCTACCTGTTGCCGAAAGAACCTTGGAATGATTTTGCCGAAAATGATGGGCAAGAGCGTAAAGAGATCGCAACGAAAGCACAATTCTCGCAAATTGCCGCATGGTCTCCCTACATAATAATGGCAGCACTGCTTGTTCTATCTCGCATTGTGACTCCGTTAAAAGTCTGGCTCACTAGCTTTAACATCAGTTGGACCGGTTTGTTGGGGACTGAACTGAAAGCGGGCTTTGCCACATTTTATGCTCCAGGTGCATTCTTTATATTGGTGTGTATTTTAGGTTTCTTCCTCTTTAAAATGAAATCACCTGCGATTAAAGAGTCTATTACCGTTTCTTGTAAGTCTATGGTACCCACGATTATCTCACTTGGCGCATCAGTGCCAATGGTGAAAATTTTCCTCAACTCTGGTGAGAACACATCTGGCTTAGCCTCTATGCCAGTCGCGCTTGCTGATACTTTGGCAAATAGCATGGGCTCAGTATGGGCTTGGGTTTCCCCAATCGTCGGTATTTTTGGCGCCTTCCTATCGGGCTCTGCCACCTTCTCAAATATGATGTTTTCCGGTCTTCAGTACAGCGTTGCTGACAATATTGGTGCCAACCATGCGCTTATATTAGCCATGCAGGGTATTGGTGCTAACGCCGGTAACATGATGTGTGTAATGAACGTTGTTGCTGCTGCAACCGTAGTGGGAATGGCTGGACGAGAGTCTGAAATTATCCGTAAGACGATGCCTGTGGCACTGGGCTATGCTTTAGTAGCAGGCACCATCGCCGCGGTTTGGGGTGGATTTTAATCCCAGCGCTATAAAAATAGAATAATAATATCGAAAGCCGCATTGTCTGCGGCTTTATTCACTTTAAGTACGAGTGTAGAGATAAATCAATGTCGATTAATTATGAAGCTGTATTAACAGATTTACGTAGCCAAATTGGTGAAGATGCAGCCACTAACGATCCTGTGCGCCGCTTCGCTTGGTCTACTGACGCAAGTTATTTTCGTATCGTGCCAGAAATAGTGGTTCATGCAGATACACTAGAGCAAGCTAAACGCACGCTTGCCATCGCGCGCAACTACGGTGCTCCAGTCACATTCAGAGCCGCTGGCACCAGTCTTTCTGGGCAAGCGATTGGTGAAGGCATTCTCCTTATCTTAGGCCATGATGGTTTTAGAACGCTAGTCGTAAGCGACGACGCTAGCCAAATCACTTTAGGTACAGCCGTCATTGGTTCTGATGCAAACGCTGCATTGAAACCGCTAAATAAGAAAATAGGTCCAGATCCAGCCACCTTAGCATCAGCAATGATTGGTGGCATAGTGTCGAACAACGCCTCAGGTATGTGCTGTGGTACTGCGCAAAACAGTTATCAGACGATTGCCTCAGCCAAACTGCTGTTTGCCGATGGAACTGAACTTGACACTGGGTGTGAAACATCAAAAGCCGCCTTTGCGAAATCTCATCCAGAACTTATCAAGTCGTTGCTCGACTTGGTCGACATGACACTGAGTAATCAAACGCTGGCCGATAGAATTCGCAAGAAATTTTCAATCAAAAACACCACTGGCTATAGCCTTAATGCATTGGTCGACTTTAGCGATCCATTTGAGCTTATCAACCACCTTATCGTAGGCGCAGAAGGTACATTGGCCTTTGTTGAAGAAGTGACCTACAACACCGTTGACGAAGCGCTCTTTAAAGCCTCGGCCATGGCGGTATTTTTCAATATGGAAGATGCGGCAAAGTCCATCCCACCTTTAGTCGGCGACAGTGTTGCCGCGGCAGAATTACTCGATTGGGCATCAATCAAAGCCGTAACGGGTAAAACGGGGATGCCATTATGGTTATCAGAGCTTCCTGAAGGCGCTTCAATACTGCTGATTGAATCTCGCGCTAATGATAAAGACACTCTTGAAAGGCATACTCTAGACGTTATTGCTAAGCTAGCTCATATTGAAACTGAACGTCCGATTACTTTCAGCGACGACCCCGTCGTGTTTGGTCAATACTGGGCAATGCGCTCGGGACTCTTCCCCATTATTGGTGGTGAGCGTCCTAAAGGCACCTCGGTTATTATTGAAGATGTCGCCTTTGAGCTTGAACATCTTGCCGCTGCCGCTAACGATCTGACGGAGTTATTCCATAAGCATAACTACCCAGAAGGCGTTATTTATGGCCATGCTTTAGCGGGTAACTTCCACTTCATTATCACACCAACGTTCAACTCTCAGGCTGATATTGAGCGCTTCCAGGCATTTATGCAGGATGTCGCTGAGATGGTTATCAACAAGTACGATGGATCAATGAAAGCCGAGCACGGCACGGGACGTGCTGTAGCACCGTTTGTTGAGATGGAATGGGGCAGCGATGCTTACACCTTAATGAAGCGCATTAAGCAAATATTTGACCCTGAAGGCTTGTTAAACCCTGGGGTCATTCTGAACGACGACAATCTAGTTCACGTTAAGAACATTAAGCCATGCCCGGTAGTTGATGACTTCATCGACAAATGCATTGAATGTGGTTTCTGCGAAAAGACCTGCCCAACATCTGCGCTAACGATGTCACCACGCCAACGTATAGCGACACTGCGTGAAATTGAACGTCTAGAGCAATCAGGTAATAAGCAAGGCGCAAGCGAAATGCGTGCTGCAGCAAAATACGATGTAGTCGATACTTGCGCGGCTTGTCAGCTTTGTACCATTGCTTGCCCAGTAGACAATAGTATGGGGAATCTTGTGCGTAAGCTTAGAACCCCCTACATAACGACTACTGAACAAAAAGTACTCGATTTCCAAGCCAAGCACTTTGGCGCTGTGAACCAAGTTATCAGCACTGGATTCAGTGTCCTTGGCACCATTCATAAAATTACTGGTAGCGGCATCACTGGCGCCATTATGAAAGCGGGTCGAGTGGTGAGTAAAGAGGTCCCTTATTGGAATCCAGATTTCCCTAAAGGCGGTAAGTTACCTAAGCTTTCTGCGCCAATACCAGGACAAGAAACCGTCGTCTACTTCCCCGCTTGTGGTGGACGTACCTTTGGTCCAACACCGAAAGATCCTGACAATCGAACCTTGCCAGAGGTGGTGGTTACTTTACTTGAACGTGCAGGCTATAACGTCATTACTCCAGAGAAAACACGCGACTTATGTTGCGGTCAAATGTGGGAGTCTAAAGGTGATTTTAAGAATGCAGACGCAAAACGTAAAGAGTTAATTGAGGCCGTTTCTGCCATGACTCAAGGCGGTAAGCTGCCAGTCATTATTGATGCATTGTCTTGCACCTACCGTACCCTTGCAGGCGACACATCGTTAGCTGATAAGGTCGAGATTGTTGATATGGTTGATTTCATCCATGATAAATTACTCGAAAAGTTAACCATTAACCGCAAAAAACCCGCGGTAGCACTTCACTTAGGCTGTAGTGCTCGTAAGATGAAGATTGAACCTAAGATGGAAGCGATTGTAGATGCGTGTAGCAACAAAGTCATTCGCCCTGCTGGGATTACTTGCTGTGGTTATGCCGGTGAGAAAGGGCTTTATAAGCCTGAGATTAACGCCAGTGCACTGCGTAACATCAAAAAGCTTATTCCAGTTGATGTCAATGAAGGGTATTACGCTAACCGCATGTGTGAAGTGGGCTTAACCCAACATAGTGGTATGTCATATCGTCACCTTGCCTACCTGCTCGAAGAGTGTACGCGTTAGAACTCTGAAACGTGATGAACATTAACCGGCTAAATTGCCGTTTTAATCGAGTCCTTTTAATCGGCAGCTTTTAATCAGGCTATAGAAAGTTAGGGGCGATGTTTGCCCTTAATTCTTTTCACTTTCATCAAGTTGGAATTCACTGACTCCCAAAAATTCATTTTTAACAACTTTCCACTTTTAACAACTGCTCATTTTTAATTAGAGTTTTAACTCGATATTTCTTTAATATACAACCACCTAGCTTATTTTCATTTTTGCAAAAATACTCACTCTTATTTGCTAAATTAGCACTACTTTTTACAAGGTTATGGGCCTATATTGAACAGGTGATAAAAACCTAAAGCGAATACCGGGTCTATATTAAAGTCCGCTTCTTGCAGACTTTTTACGGCTCTAAATTGCTAACAATGTCTGCAAATAGAAGAGAAAGCAAAATGAAGATAGCACTTTTCATTCCGTGTCTAGTGAATCAGATGGTCCCAGAAGTCGGGATCGCAACACTTGAACTACTAGAGAAACTCGGTCATCAAGTCATCTTGCCTTCAGGTCAAACCTGCTGTGGTCAACCAATGACTAACTCAGGTTGTTTTAACGAAGCCAAGAAAACCACATTAAAACTACTCAATGCCTTTAAAGGTGTTGAATGCGATGCCATCGTCTGCCCTGCCGCCTCATGCTTAGTGGCTGCTAAAGAAAATTTCCACGAGTTCGACGATAGCCCAGAAGCACAAGCCGTGATTGCAAAGCTATATGAATTGACTGAGTTTTTACACGACGTCGCGCCGATCCCTGCTTTTAGTAAATCATTTCCACACAAAATTAGTCTTCAGATGAGTTGCCATGGTATTCGTATGCTTGATTTGGCCACCCCAAGCGAGCAAATGGGCCCCCGCAAGAACAAGTTTGAAGCCGTACTTGCCGCGATCCCTGAAATCGAAATTGTGTATCCAGATAAGCTAGATGAATGCTGTGGATTCGGGGGGACGTTTGCCGTTGATGAAGGCGCGGTATCAGCCAAAATGGGCAAAGATAAGGCGCAAGCGCACGCGGCAACCGGAGCCAAATATGCTGTTGGATTCGATCCATCTTGCCTCCTTCATATCGACGGTATGGTTAGACGCCAAAAATTGCCTATCGAAACACGCCACATCGCTCAAATTCTTAACGCAGTGCTATAGGAGCAGACATGTCGACTTCAAAATCTAACGTTCATGCCCATAAAGCGGAGATATTCTGCAAAGACGAATCTCGCGTTGATTGGCACTCTAAAGCATTGTGGACACTGCGCGAAAAGCGCGATCGTGCTGCCGGAAGCATTCCAGAATGGGAACAGTTACGTCAAATCGGCTCAGAGATGAAACTGCATACACTGACCCATTTGACAGAGTATTTAGAAGAGTTTGAACAAAACTGTATTAAGAATAATATAAAGGTGCACTGGGCTAAAGATGGCGCAGAACACAACCGTATTGTGCATGAGATCTTGGCCAAGCATCACGTAAAGAAGGTAGTCAAATCTAAATCGATGCTCACCGAAGAGTGCCACATGAATCCATATTTGGAAGAGCGTGGCATTGAAGTTATCGATACTGATTTAGGTGAACGTATTATTCAGCTAGCTGAAATGCCACCGTCACATATTGTGGTACCGGCTATCCATATGAAAAAAGAGGAAGTGGGTGATCTATTCCATGAGAAGCTCGGCACTAATGCTGGTGCCTCTGACCCACTTTACTTAACGCGTGCAGCTCGCCAACACCTACGTGAGAAATTTCTGTCTGCCGATGCCGCAATGACCGGCGTTAATATGGCGATTGCAGACCAAGGCGCCGTGGTGGTATGTACCAACGAAGGTAACGCTGATATGGGAGCTAACTTACCCAAATTGCAGTTACACTCTATGGGAATTGACAAGGTTGTACCCAACCTAGAGAGTGCCGCGGTAATACTGCGTACCTTAGCGAGAAACGCCACAGGTCAACCAATCACCACTTACAGCTCTTTCTATCGTGGTCCACAGGACGGCGGTGAAATGCATGTCATTATTGTCGATAATGGCCGTACTGATATGCTCAAAGATAAGATCCTCGCGGAAGCGCTAAAATGTATTCGCTGTGGTGGTTGTCTAAATACGTGTCCTGTTTATCGTCGTTCTGGTGGACACAGTTACAACTACACCATCCCAGGTCCTATCGGTATCGCTGTGGGTGCTCAGCATGATGATACTAACTCTATCGCGTGGGCATGTACCTTGTGTGGCAGCTGCTCCTATGTATGCCCAACAAAAGTGCCGTTAGACAAGATTATTCACCACCATCGAAGACTTAAAGCTGAAGCCGGTAAATTGCCTTACGGTAAATCCAATTACATGCCATTAGTCGGTAAGTTTATGGCCAGTGAAACCGCGCTCAACTGTTCAATGGGTATTGCCCGTATGGCGTTAAAAATACTCCCCGGCAGTTTACTAAAACCTTTCTCAGGCGCATGGGGCAAATATCGCGAGCTCCCAGTGGCACCGAACTCAAGCTTCGAAGCTTGGTTTAAGAAAAATAGAGGCTAATAACATGTCTAGCAAACAACATATTTTAAATGCATTAAAAAGTGCCGCTATGGCACCACACGCTATGCCGACTATTGATGTTGCACCACGTATTGACGATTTAGTTGGCCAGTTCGAAGCTAACTTAATAACGGTTGCAGGTACTCTTCATCGCGAAGGTGGCTTAGTTAATTTGCAAACCACTGTCGATGAGCACATTGCTCAAGGTATGCAAGTTATCTCTATGGTTGAGGGCATTAGTGGTAACCGTGAGGTCAGCGCTACGGCTCATGAACTAAGAGATATCGACTATGCGGTGATCCCTGGGGATTGTGGTGTAGCAGAAAATGGTGCTATCTGGGTAAATACCAAGAATCTGGGCCACCGGGTGACGCCGTTCATTTGTGAAAATCTATTGCTAGTGATAGAAGCTAAAAGCATTGTTGCCAATATGCATCAAGCCACTAGTTTAATGACATTAGCACCAGGGGAGTTTGGCACGTTTATCGCTGGACCTTCTAAAACGGCAGATATTGAGCAAGCACTGGTTGTGGGCGCGCATGGCGCCTGTAGTTTAAACGTGTATTTAACCTAGTCATACATAATGACACTGAGGTGCTCACTTTTGAGTCACCTCAGCTTTTTATACCGTTTAATAATGTAGTTTGTAATTACTGTATTTTATAATCTAACTGTACCGTCGAATTTGCAGCAACCGCTTTACCATCTACAAATTTAGGCGCATAACGCCATTTCTTTAATGCCTTAAGTGTGCTTTTATTAAAAGCTGAACCCCCTTTAGAATCCATAATAACCGGATCAACCACAAAACCCATTTCATTAACAGTAAAGCTGACTTGGCTCCAGCCCTCCTGTCTTCTTTTCAAGGATGACATAGGGTACTTAGGCGGCACTCTAAACAGCGGTGTTTGCTCCTGCTCTGTACTCCAAGGCTTCATACTGCCAATAGCAATACAATGCTGAGTGGACTTATCACTTTCGCCTTGGATTTCATAAATCTCAACTAACTTAGCATGTGCAGCCAATTCATACGGATGATCAAAGTCCAAAGCTTCAAACTGCTTAATCACATAGAGTAATGCTACCTCAGCGGCATCATAATGTTTCTCCGCATATTCAATCGAGCCAACGGTAAAAGCGGCTAAAACTCGTTTCATTGAATTTTCAGGAAGTACTTCTTTATAGCCTGCATAGGCCTCTATTGCGTAATCACGTACTTTACGGCTGTAATAGCGAGTGTTTTTTAGCACTTTAAAGTAGGCCATTTGGGTATCGGCTAGCAGCAATACGTCATCAGAATCTTCTGCAATATCCAATGCATCATCTAAATACTCACGAGCATCTTTTTTACTACTGGAGTCAGCTAATCCCATCAAAGGATCTATAAGTTCAACCGCTTCATCACCGTAGCTTTTGGTGTAGTTAACCAGTGCAACCTTATAAAGCTCAAATGCCTGCTGCTTGAGCTTCTTGGCCTTTGCGGCATTTTCTTCGGCATAAGTACTTTTCGGTACATTTAGGATTAATGCATCCGCAGCATTGAGGGCAAGCATGGCAATATCAAGGCTATCTGATGCAAACTTTTGTTTACCAAGTTGATAAGCCTTAAGCGCATAGGTCTCAATATCAGCACTGTTCTCTGCTGCCACTGCCTCATTGTAGGCCTTATAGGTATCGCCAAACTCTGAGGCTGATAGTGGGCTAGCGGCAAACATTGTCACGGATAATGCTGTGGCCAATATCGTTTTAGAGAATAATTTCATTTCTAACATCCTGTTTTATAAAACTTCATATCATAAACTTGCCATTGCTTAAAAAAGTCAGCAGCCTATCGATAATAACGATTCCTTTATAACACTCTACTTTTTTACCGCTTACTTTCACAGCTAATTATTAATAAGTTAATAAGTTAATCCCTGTTTAGCCCTCGCTAATCATAACGTCTACGCGGACGACTTTACCTTAAACTGTTGTACTCAGTGAAAATGTATATCAACAGTCCTCAAATAGACGTTTATTATCCGAGTCGCGAACAAACCGATAAGAGTGCACCTTCGATAAGCTCACGGTCTATTTTTGACATAGACAGCAACTCAATTCTCGAGTCCATCGCATCGTCAAGTTCAACGATAGATAACTCAGAGTCCACACTATTAAACCCAGCAATCCCCTCTTCGGTGATCATCACGGCTTTAAGACGAATAACCTCTAGGCTTTTAATTAAGTGCAATAACTTATCAAAATCAAATTCATAACTTAAATCGAATACCCAGCCACAACTGTAAAACCCATCAGCATGTTTGGTTTTACACATGATGCCTTGTCCGTCAAACTCAACATCTTGTGGTTTAGCTTCTTTAGAGAACAACGGGCTGTAATTAACATCTAAAAGCCGTGCTGGTTGCTGTATCACAAAAGATGAACCGTTTAATTGTTGTATTTCGCACTGATTAACTATCTGCTCATGTGGCTGATTGAGTCGTGCGATTATTGATGGCATTAACAACTCAACCTGCTTAGTACTCCAGGGTTCAATAGCACGGTGTTTCCACGCGTTGGTATAACTTGAGTTACTATTTGAGTCGCTATTAGAACCACGAGTAACAGCACCATTATTTACGGCCGTAATATAGTCAGATAATTGTTCTATAAGAGGTGTTTCATAACAATCGGCCTTACTCGCTAATACCAGATCCGCCACTTGTAACTGCTGATTAAAAATATCATGCTGAGTATATCGACTGTCGCTGAGCTTTCTTGCATCCACTAAAGTGATACATGTTTTCATCGCTAGCACTTGCTGATAATGAGCTTGAGTTAATACCTTAAGCACCTCTTGAGGGTGACCCAAACCAGTGGGTTCGATAAGTAATCTATCCGGTTTAGCTTTAGCGATTAACTGGTTAATAGCCACTTGCATCGGTAAACCTGCAGCACAGCACATACAGCCACCCGCCACCTCTTTAATTTGTATCTGCTCCGTTTCTCCGCCTAGCAGGCCAGCATCAATACCGACCTCGCCAAATTCATTGACCAACACAGCCCACACTTCATCTGCAGGCTTTTGGCTTAGCAGGCTCCTAATAAATGACGTTTTACCAACGCCAAGAAAGCCGGTAATGACGTTAGTAGGAATTATTTTTTGGATCATAAAAGTGGCTCATAAGCACTAGTTGCTCGAGATTCTAATCGGGATCTTGGGTCGATGTCACTGCTTAACCCATAAATAGTAATGCTAAATCCACACTGCTGATGATCAAATCCGGCATTATACGAGGCTAAAATATCGGCAAAATCTGTCACTTATGCTATTTTCAATAATGAGAAATAAGAATACTGCAGCTGGAGTACGACTCTTATATGTTGCGAAAACAGATGCTAAATAAACTGCTTTTTTGCGCCCTAGTACTCGCACCATTTGACCTTCTGGCTAATTGGTCTACTTTTGATACTCCAGAATTGACAGATAAGAGCAAGGCAATTTCGACCCAAGTCAATGCCCTACCCGAGCAACACCTCGCCGATAATCGCGATCAAAATCGCGCAACCAATATATTAATCAATACATTTGAACAGCAGCAATCTCATGCCAAGCAACTGAATCAACAGTTACGTCAGTTTCGAACCTCCAAAGACCCTAATGACTGGCCTGCAATTGAGCAAACCAAGTTATCGCTCGATAGCCTAAGCCAGAACAAAGCAAAACTATTAACCTACGTATCGGTCAATATTAATGAGCAGTTTACAGGTTTTGGCCCAGACGGCGTTAGGCAGCTTTTGCTCGAGGCACAAGTCACCGAAGCGATCATCAATTATCAGCTGATCTCCCAGTTTAGACATCTAGTCAGATTCACCACAGATCTAAAGGTCTCACCCTTTCCTTTATTAGTGCTTATTTTCAAACTCAGTTTAATCGGCATACTGTTATCTTGGTGGCTTAAAACAGCACCAAAACTCATTGTTTCTCAATTAAAAAACACTAAGAGAAAGCCACTATCTGGCGAGCCTATTAGCCACGTAATTTGGCGTTACCTCAATAAAGTACAAGCACCTTTAGCTTGGTTTACAGCCCTAAGCATTATGATTAACACCTTAATGACCTTGCCCGGCCTCGATAGTATTAACTATTTGAGTGTGGTCATTAATTGGAGTTTTGCGGCAGCCATTATCATTCGACTGCTCACTGAATTCACCTCACACCACAGCCATTACAACAATCAATCTGAGATAGTAGAGCTGCGCGTTAGTACCGTAAAACATTGGGTTTGGACACTAATGGCAGCCGGTATTATTCTTAAAGCAACCGAGATGAGTGTCTATCAAGGAACGATATACACTTGGGTCAAAACCTTAATGCTGCTGGTATTACTCATACTATTAATTAAAACATTAACCAATTGGCGTAGTGTGGTGTTTAAACAGTTAAGCCATTCTGACGAGCACCCCGCTTATATTGACTGGGCAATAAAAAGACAAGCCGTGACTCTTTTAGCCCCTATAGCTACGCTCATTGGCGTATATAGACTCTTTTCGCAGCGCCTATTTCAAGAACTCTTTAATAAGCTATCTAAGTACCAAACATTTAAGCATGCTATCGCCTATTTTTTTCGAGTTGAAGTGGCGAAGCAGAGCCAAGCTGATAAACAGAATGCCAATATGGTGCGAATAAAAGGTGAAGAGACTTTTTCCTACGTAAAGCCAGGGCACGAAGATAGCGAACTTATCGAAAATTACGCCAGCACTGAGCTCAATGAGATTGCTCGCTATGTACTTGCCCCCACTCCCGCCATGGCGCTAATTTATAGTGAGCGAGGCTTAGGCCTAACAACACTACTAAAAAGAGTAATCTACCGAGCAAACTCCGAAAATGCTATTTACATAAGCTGCCCTTATGGTGGTTATCAACCACTCGTGCAACAAATCAATACTGCACTGGGTTTAGCTAAAGACGCCGATGAGACTGAACTGCTGCAACTGCTAAGAAGTACAGAGAAACGATTTGTGTTCTGCATCGATGATTGCCAGCGAATTATTAGCCCTAAGGTCGGTGGCTTAATTGACTTAATGAAGCTATCTAAGTTATTACGTCGAGGCCGTAATCAACACGGTGTACTCCTAGGAGTAGAACAATCAGCTTGGCGCTTTGTTGACCGAGCAAGAGGGGAAAGGCTGTTGTTTGATAAAGTGGTAGCAATGCCCCGCTGGAGTGAAACTCAAATTGCAGCGCTATTAAGCAGCCGTATTGATATGGATGGCGAGCATGCGCTCAGCTTTGCTGGATTAAAACTGCCTAAGCAGTGGGATGAACACGAGCTAACAGAAAAGCAACGAGCAGAACAGGGGTTTTATCGTATTCTATGGGACTACTCAGACGGTAATCCAAGTGTTGCATTGCGCTTTTTTAGACAATCTCTGCACCAAGATAAGATCAGTGGTGAAGTCTTTGTGAGGATCTTTAAAGCACCCGATGCCAAGGAGCTTGAGAATATGCCAAAACCTATGTTGGCAGTGCTGCGAGCGATAGTCCAGCTAGAGGTAGCGTCAGCGGAAGAGCTGTCCGCTTGTACCCAGCTAGGTTTTGCAGAAGTGCTAAATACCCTGCGCTATTTTCAAAATCGGGGCTTTATCGAGCTAATTGACGATAAAGCCAAAATATCCTCACATTGGTTTAGGTACATCACAAATACACTGCATAACCAACACTTGCTGGTAAAGTAGATGATGCTAAAACGATACTCAAAGCTGCTTCTGCTGACGCTATTCATAAGCTTTCAACCATTAGCAGAAGATCTATCGCCCAATCTGGATAGCCTAACTGACATTGCCAGTCTTATTCGATGGAGCGGTGTTTTCATTTCAGGATTAGTGCTTTTTGTTGCTTGGTTGATGTTGAAATTCACCCAGAACATTGTCAACTCAATAAGTAGTCAATTTGCACAAAGGCGTATGTTAGCGCAAAAGCTACAGTCATTTTTCCAGTTTTTTGTCTACATGACCGCTGGGATCTCGGTGTTCATGCTCAGCTTTAGAGTCGATGACAGAGTACTCACGCTTATTGGCGGCACACTAGCAGTGTCAGTCGGCTTTGCGATGAAAGACCTCGCAGCCTCCTTTATTGCAGGGTTAACCGTAATGATAGACAGGCCATTTCAAGTCGGTGATAGAGTCACGTTTGAGGGACATTATGGCGATATCATCACGATTGGGCTTCGCTCGGTCAGAATGTGCACCTTAACTGATGACATTATTACCATTCCTAACAGTAAGTTTCTAAGCGATGTGGTGGTCAGTGGTAACTATGGCGCATTAGACATGCAAGTGGTTATCCCCTTCTATGTCGCGCTGGATCAAGACTTGTCACTCGCGACCGACATCATCAGAGAAGCCGCTGCATCGAGTCGCTATATCCACTTACCTAAACCGATTGTCGTTTTGGTCAAACAAGATATTAGTGACAGTTACTTTGCTATCAAACTGACACTAAAAGCCTACGTTCTCGACACTAAATACGAAAAGCTGTTTGAAACTGATATTACACTTAAAGTGATGCAAGAATTTAAAAAACAACAGATTTGCCCTCCCACTATTATGCAGAGCACTAAGCTCTCTCGCTAACCTTGCATAGCGCTATACTTTACTGTCACTAACATTCTCGATGAATAAGTGTTTCGAGTTGAGTACAAAACTGATTAAAACGCTAAATACTGATGACTCTATTCAACACCGGCCTTTTTGATAAAATGCTCATCGATATAGTGACACCACAAATCAGAGCTTATTTCCGGCAACCACTCATCTCCTCGTACGCCTAACTTAAACTCCACCACAGAACGCCACTCAAGCGAGCCTAAATCTGGCCCATGGCCATTGTCATCGCCTGTTAATATCTGCATTTCAACTTTTTTAAACCAAGTTAGATCACAGTCTTGTGCTTGCTGTAGTTGCGAAACTTGGCTCAATTGCGGCTCGCTCGTTGAGCTGCAACCACAAAACAACAATATAGCGCTCCCTATAGCCATTGCTAAACGCACACTCATTATCATCTCCATCCACACATTAACAAAACAGCATTATGATCTGAGCCATGAGTAAAAGAAACTGTGATCCACACGTTCCAATCCCACCGGCTCATCGCACAGCCCTCTCATGGCCACCAATACGGAGCCCAACATCACACACTCAAGTGCAACATTAACAACCAAACCCAGTTACCAACAAACAACAAAAGCTCATTAAAACAACACTTAAACACCAAGTTAACCGAGATTCATTTTCATCAAATCTACAGCTGTATAGAATACCTGCGAAGCTCAAAAAATTGAGCGTTTTATAATAACTATTATTGATGGGTCAAAACATGAAATTACTAAAAACAGCAGCTGCCGCTGCAATTACTGTCGCACTGCTAGCTGGATGTAGCGATGAAACCAACAACTACTATCCAACAGATCCAACTCCAGACACAACGAATGTTCGTATAGCTACTTATAACTTATCTTTCGACAGAAATACCTACGCCGATCTCGTTACCGAAATGAAGCTCACTCAAACTGAGCAACAAGACTTAATGGACAAATGGTTTGATGGTTCACTAACCGATGCTGAAAAAGCGGTCGCTGAGAAAGTGATTCAAATTCGTAACATCGCTGCCATTATCCAAACTGAACGTCCAGCTGTACTGTTAATGGCTGAATTCAACAACGATGGCACCGGTGAAGATCAACAAGCCATTCAAGGTTTTCGTTTAAACTACCTTGCAGTACCACAGAATGCGTTAGGGTCTACTTCCGACGACGTCACATTACTTGAGCCAATCCAATTTGGTTACGCTGAGAGCTTTGCCACTAATACAGGTTTACTCAGTGATTTCGATTTAGACCGTAACGGCAGCGTTGCCCTACCTGGCGATGCTTGGGGCTTTGGTTTCTACCACGGTCAATATGCATTCGGTCTATTATCACAATACCCAATTGATACTGACAACGTACGTACTTTCCAAAACTTTAAGTGGAAAGATATGCCAGGTGGAGCAAACCCAACAATCACCAATTGTGAAGATGCTAATAACCCAATTCCAGCCGGCATGGCATGTGGTGACGAGTGGTACAGTAAAGAAGCATGGGCAGCAAAGCCATTGTCTTCTAAAAACCACGTTGATGCCCCTATCATCATCCCAACTGAAAATGGCGACAAAGTGGTTCACTTATTGTTATCACACCCAACACCGCCTATTTTCGATACCATAACCGAAAATAATAAGCTGCTTAACCGCGCTGAAATTAAATTCTGGGATGACTACATCTCTGGTGAAGGCAGCTACATCTATGATGATGCTGGCAACAAAGGTGGCATTACTGCTGATGCATCATTCGTTATTTTAGGCGACTTAAATGCCGATCCAGAAAGTGGTGACGGTTATTTAGATAGCATCAAAGGCTTAATATACAGTGACCAAGTTAACCAGTTAGCAACTCATGGTGTTTATGCACCAACGAGTTTAGGCGGCCCTGAATGTTTAGCCACTGGCGAATGTCGCGCTGAAAACTGGGGCACTAAGTACCCAGACATGGTGACCAGTACCTCAGGACTACGTTTAGACCACGTCATTCCATCAAGTGACTTAAATGTGACTGACTCAGGTGTATTCTGGCCAGCGACTTTTGAAGATGGTCGCCTAATGATGAACGACGCTCGTGTTGGCAAGTATGGCGGCGGCGGAAAGTCAGTCTCTTCAGATCACCGTTTAGTATGGATCAACGTTGAACTGTAATTAACGATGAATAAAGATGATAAGCGCAGTTAAACATCACTGCGCTTTATCGTTAAAGTTAAAAGTCAGACATAAAAAAAGTGAACTTAGCGTTCACTTTTTTTTATTCTAAAAACGATATTATTCGCGCTTTAATAAACGTTTATTTGCTCACTTTGGTATTGGTGCGACCATAACGATTTTTTTCGCTATCACCTTGTCGTGGCTTTGCATCATTGCGTCTTTTTTCTTGGTATTTACGCTTATTATGACTCTTCTCTTTCACAGCCTTTGTGGTGACATCGCGATAGCGTGCAGGTAAAGGCGCGCCCTCTTCATAACCGGGAAGTGTAATACACGGCAGTGTCAGCTCAATGATTTGCTCAATCTCTTGCAACATCTCTTTGTCTTGTGGAGATACAAATGATATTGCACGGCCAGATAAACCCGCTCGACCAGTACGACCCACTCGATGCACGTAATCTTCAGCGGCAAAAGGCAGCTCAAAGTTAATCACTAATGGCAGTGCTTCAATGTCCAAACCACGGGCTGCAACGTCAGTTGCTACCATGACTCTTAGTTTGCCCGTTTTAAACTCTTCTAACGCTCGGTTTCTAGAACCTTGAGTTTTATCACCGTGAAATACAGCACTTTTTACGCCATCGAGTTTAAGCTCTGTGTGTAAATGTTCAGCGCCTTCTTTGGTGCTGACAAACACCAAAACCTGCTGCCAGTTATTACGACCCACAAGCTCAGACAATAACTCAGATTTACGGCGCTTATCGACTAAGTAAACCTCTTGAGTGATGCTACTCGCTGTTGGCGCAGTGGCAACATTAATCCACTCAGGGGCTATAAGCATCTTCTGCGCTAACGTTTTAATATCTTCGCTGTACGTTGCCGAGAAAAAGAGTGTCTGATGCTCACGGGCCACCAGCTTTTTGACTTTTTCAATATCTCTAACAAACCCCATGTCTAACATACGGTCTGCTTCATCAACCACTAAATGACTGACATTGGACAGGTCCAAGCCAAACTGACCGATAAGATCAAACAGGCGACCAGGAGTAGCCACTAGAATATCAACGCCACCTTGCACCGCTTTACGTTGCGGATTCATATTGGCGCCGCCATAAACCGCCGCGGTTTTAAAAGGCAAAAACTTTGAATAGGCTTGAATATTTTCAGCAACCTGGATAGCGAGTTCGCGAGTCGGCGTTAACACTAAGACTCTCAACTCAGCCTTATACTCACTTGGGGTAGCCGTTTCTGCTTCATTGCTTTGCTGAAGCTCCATTTGCTTCGATAAGGTATTCAGTAACGGTAGCGCAAATGCTGCCGTTTTGCCGGTGCCAGTTTGGGCACATGCCATGATATCTTTACCCTGCATTGCCACAGGTAATACTTGTACCTGTACTTCCGTTAACGCTTGGTAACCGCGCGCAGAGACAGCATCTAAAATGTGGGGATGTAAATCGAATGCATCAAAGTTCATGGTTGGCTCAGTACAGGGAATAAAAGTGAGCGCGGAGTCTACCAAAAACCCAGCGCAGTTAATATAGCCAAACGTAGTGAAGCCACGACAAGGCACATTTTCTCTATGCTGTTATTAACGACTCAAGGAAAAACGATAACAGTAAGCTAACATCACTTATTTTTAGTATAAGCTTCAACTGCACTTTGCTTACGCTCTTGTGGTTCCTCAACGGTCACCTTTTGGGTCGCGGGAATAATACAGTTCGTTTCAAATTGCTCCGCAGGCACAGGCCTTGAGAACAAGTATCCTTGACCATAGTCACAACCCGCATCCAATAACACTTGTCGTTGGTAATCTGTCTCAACACCTTCTGCAATCACTTTCATTCCTAGCTTATGTGCCATCACAATAATCGCTTCACACAAGGTAGAGTCATCACTGTTGCTGTCCAAATTCTGGGTGAAAGACTGATCGATTTTTAAAAAATCAATGTCGAATTTTTTAAGATAGGCTAAAGAGGAGTAGCCAGTGCCAAAATCATCAAGTGAGATCTGCATCCCAGCAGCACGGTACTGTGCGAGTTTATGGTATATCGTCTCATTACTATCAAGTAACAAGCCTTCGGTAATCTCGATGCAAATAGAGTTCCGGCTAAGATTAAGAGTTTTAAGCAGTGCAATCCAAGATTCAAAGCTCTCACCTTCATCCCTAAATTGTACTGGCGATTTGTTGATACTGATCTGTACTTCAATTCCAAATCGATCGCGCCACAGAGCACATTGACGCGCGGCTTGTTGAAAGACCCAATCACCAATCTCAATAATCAGTCCTGTCTCTTCGGCGACAGAGATAAACTCTATCGGTGACACTAATCCACGCTTCGGGTGATTCCAACGAATGAGCGCTTCCGCTTTGATCGCATGATTATCAGCTAAACCGACTATCGGTTGATAATATAATTCAAACTCTTGGTTTGAAATCGCCAACCTGAGATCTTGAATTAAGCGCATACGGTATTTAGCGTTCCGTTGCATTGACGGGGTGAAGTAATGGAATCGGTTCCGACCTTGATCTTTAGCGGCGTACATCGCTTGATCGGCGTGTTTCAATAACCCTTCGATACTTGCGGCATCATCAGGATAAAGGGTAATACCAATACTGGCACTTATATACGCGCTCTCTTCGCCAAGGTTAAAGGGCTCTGCAATACGGTTAAGAATGTTTTGAGCGACTTTATCCACCCCTTTTATATCAGTGATGCCAGAAAGTACCACCGTGAATTCATCACCGCCTAGTCGTGCAACAACATCGCTATCTCGAATACAGCTCTTCAAGCGCTTTGCGGCTTCGGTTAACAGTAAGTCCCCCATGTCATGCCCTAATGTATCGTTAACCTCTTTAAAGTAATCAAGATCAAGAAACATCAATGCAAAGTGTTTTTCTCGCCTATCTGACTTTAAAATCTCAGCGCCAAGATAGTCGAGCAACATTCGACGATTGGGCAATCCGGTCAGAGGATCATAATTAGCTTGCTTCCAGATTATCTGTTCAGCCTGTTTTTTATCGGTAATATCGGAAAACAGCGCCACTCGACGTTCAGTTTGTGCTTCAGCATCAAACAGTGTGTTAAGGGTTAACCACACCACAAACTCTTCACCATTTTTGCGCCTTAACCATGTCTCCCCCTGCCAGCGACCTGTTTCTTCTACTGACAATTCCATCTGCTCATATGTACTGCGATTATTTCGATTACATTGCAAAATCTGAATATTCTGCTGCTTAATTTCAACGTCGCTATAGCCGGTAATATCAGTAAACGCGGCATTTATATTGATGATAGTGCCAGCTTCATCTTGCACACTCATCGCTTCGCTACTGTTGTTATAAACCGATGCCGCTAACTTTAATGACTCTTCAACCCGCTTACGGTCGGTAATATCCGTATGCACACCGCACATACGTAACGGTTTATTATTTTCGTCTCGACTCACTATTTTTCCTGAATCCAAGATCCAGCGGATCTCGCCAGTATGAGAGTACATTCGATATTCAATTTTATGCTGTTCACTCACACCACTAATATGTTCATCTATCGAGCTAAGCACTCCTACTCTGTCTTTCGGGTGAATTGCCCGCATCCAAAGCTTGGGGTTATTATTGAGCGTAGTGACATCGCAGCCAAGCAAGTTGGCACTATGTTCGTTGCGCTCGACCTTATCATTAACAATATCCCAGTCCCAAAAACCTAGCTCACTGCTATCTAACACCAAACCCAATTGCTCTTGGCTGGCTAACATTGCCATTTCGGCTTGTTTTTGCGAACTTCGATTTAATAAACCAATAATGACTAATTCGACTTTGCCTTGATTTCTTTGGCAAGCCACTGTCATGTGGGTATACACAATAGAATCATCGTTAGCGATAAATCGAATATCAAGCTCGAACTCGTTGTTATCCCCCGCCAACATCTCTGAGAAGTAATGCTGATAAAGGTTAAAGTCATTGTGATGGATCAAGTCTGACCACAAGAGTTCAAGTAGCTCGGGTTCGCTGTATTGCAACATATGGCATAAATTTGGGTTTACTTTTATCCACTGATGCTGATTATCGGTAATCGCAATGCCCATGCTGCCCGCTTGAAAATGAGACTTAAACAACAGGTGATCTTGCAATTTTATTTTTTGGTCTCTTTCTATTTCAATCCGTCGGGATAACAACATTCCCAAGAACGCAGTAGTGATTGGAAAGATTATTAAAACAGGTAACGTTATCTGTCTAAGCATTGAAATAGCCGCATCTAACGGCATCACTAGCCCCCACAACAGCACTAATGTATTAAGGCTAAAACCGAATATGAGTAGCTCTCTAAAGCGAATGTCACTGATATCGCCTTTACGATATTTCCCCCACAAGTAGCCCACTAATGCCGATGTCATTATCGACCCAATACCAGACCATACGCCAACCCCGCCCTCGCTTAAACGGAACAGACCACTAATAAGTACGGCAACCAATGTCGGTATACCACCAAAAAACATGCCAGAAATACCGAGAATAACCGTTCTTGAATCGAAGAAAGCGCCTTCACTATATTGCCAAGGACTCAACATAACTGAAACAGCAATAACCCCAACCAGGGCGCCGATCCCAATTCTCCAGAGCACATCAAGTTCTCGTTTATGACTGCGAGGAAACGCGTCGTAAACAAACACCATTGCTAACAACAATGCCGCATTTTGAATAAGCGAAAAAATTAAACTTTGATCCATAAAGTACGATTCATCCATGCAAAAAATTTAATAGGGGTTACTAAGATTCTAGCAGAATAGAGGTGAAATAATATCCCCCAGCGCCTGTCCATTTTTCATTCAAGCCATTCAGCCCCAGTTATTCAATATACTATTTGTTTTTACACATTTTTATAAAGGCTTAAAGCACAGGGTTTTGATGACAAACAGCATCAAATCACCCAATCATTCAGGCATATTTAATCGATAAATATATTATGAAATTAGGGTCACTGAAGATTGGGCATTAACGCCGATTTGAATGAGGGGGAATAACTTATTTACGTGGCATTAGTTTTTATATGACATAGCTTTACGCTAGTAAGCTGCCCCGTCGCGCTTTCGACAACAGGGCGGTCTAAACTAACATAGGCTATAGCTAAGCAACTGCGTGTGTTACCAAGGTTGGATTCAGCAAATTATCGTGAACCGGACAGCGGTGGCAAACAGTGTCTAAAAAAGTACTTTTTTGCTCATCAGTGAGTTGAATATCATCTTTCATCGCATCCATTGTGGCGATAATATCGATCACTTTGAAACCGACCGGATCATCTGAAGGTTTGCCCAGTAGTCCAGCACTATTAAGTTGAGCTTTCATCGACATATCAAACTGCTGCAGATCAATTTTTTGCTCTCTCGCCACCATTTTTGCAATGGTGGAGATACATCCGGCCAGCGAGAAAACAAAAGTTTCCAGTGGGTTAGCACCTTCATTTCCAGCGGTAGGTTGATCAATCACCAGTAGATGCTCTCGGATCTGCGCGCTGACTTTCCAGCCCTCTCCCATTTGAGTGTTTACTGCTACAATTTTGTCCGCCATATCTATCCAACTCCATTAGATTTATTTCAATGAGAACATTCTAATGAATATATAGGTGAAAACTCAAATTAATCTCACACTTTTTGGCATTAATTAAAATATCGCTCTGGCATAGGATTTAAGCCGTTAACGCTTCCTATGCTAAGCTAGTGTCACTTTGATACGATTCATGACTAGACCACAACCAATATGCCCTCGACTAAGTCAGTACAACACAGTAAAACCTTTAATTTTCCGGTACAAATTTACTATGAAGACACCGATTTTTCCGGTGTTGTGTACCATCCTAATTTTTTAAAATATTTTGAACGGGCTCGTGAACATGTAATTGGTGCAAAAAACCTGGCAAGCTTATGGGATGAGCACGATTTAGGTTTTGCCGTTTATCGTAGCGATATGTTGTGCCACGATGGCGTTGAATTTGCTGATATTATCGATATTAGGACGCGTTTCTACTTCGAAAGTAAGTATCGCACAGTCTGGTTACAGGAGATTTGGCGTCCAAATGCTAAAAAAGCAGCGGTAACAGCGTTAATTGAGATGGTGTGTATGAATAAAAACCGTCAGCTGAGCCCAATGCCACAAATATTGATAAACCGACTTGGAGAAGCTTTTTCTCAGCCGGTCACTTTCTAGCGAGTGGCTCCGGGCGATATCCCACTAAGCTGTGGCCACCTCATTTCAAGGTCAGTCGAAGTCAATGGTTTAGCAAATATATCGCCCTGAATTTTATCGACCCCCATCGGAATAATGATCTGCCGTACCGATTCAGTTTCCACGCCTTCAACCGTGACTTTAAAGCCTAAGCCTTTGGCTAATCGGATACTGGTATCCATGATATGTCTGGCATGCTCATCGGTATCTAAGCCTTCAATAAAGGCTTTATCTATCTTGACCTCATCGACAGGTAAGTACTTGAGGTACGCTAAAGAAGAGTGACCAGTGCCAAAGTCGTCAATCGCAATATCAACACCAATATTACGCAACTTATTGATTGCAATCACTGCGTTATCGATATCTTCCATTAATTTGCTTTCAGTTAGCTCGATAGATAATGCATTGGCAGGTAATTGATACTTGGTCAGCCTCGCTTCTATCTCTTCAAGCAACGATTGATTCTTTAAGTCTTGGGTTGATAGGTTGACCGCCACTTGCACAACGATGCCCATTTGTCGCCATTTTGATTGTTGTAGCACCACTTGATCTAACACCCACTGGCTCACCATATCAATCATACCGGCATACTCCGCGAGCGGGATAAACTCTGCTGGGGAAATAACGCCTAATGTTTTATGCTTCCAGCGCATTAACGCTTCGACTTGAGTACAACTATTAGCGACACAATTTTGCTTAGGCTGATACACCATATAAAGCTCACCGTCTTGTAACGCTTTAGCCAAGCTATTAATAATCGACACATCCCTTAGCTGCACGGCGTCATCGCCGGCGGAGTAATGTGCAATGCCAATATCCAATGCTTTCGCTTTTTTAAGCGCCAAATCGAGGCGACGTAGCATGGTACTAATGTCAGCATGAAAACGTTCAAGTTCGAGGTGTCCTAGCTGAATACGCACACTAATTGGACTGTCGAACACGCTGTAAGGTTGTTGTAAATACGCAGTTAGCGTTGTTAAATCTGCGTCTACAAAACCTGAGGGGGAATAGATGATAAATTCATCTTCATTCATTCTTGCGATAGTCGCGGATTCGAGAAAATTAGCTTCAATCCTGCTCGAGATTTGTTTGAGCAGTTCATCACCAAAGCTAAAGCCGAAAAGATCGTTTACATAGCGAAAGCGATAGATGTCCACCAGCACTAAACTGCCTTTTTCCAATGGCATCTGTTCAGCCAGCTTTCGCTTCATGCTTAAGCGGTTACCCAATCCCGTTAATTTATCGTGTCCTGCTTGATGTAACTGCTGTTGTAACTGCGACACCATTTGCTCACTTTGCAGCAACGCTTGGGACATGCTGGATACGATTAAACCACTTTCATTGGGTTGTTCGGGTTTATGATTAGTCGATAAACGCAATTTAATTAATTGGCGACGGCAAATTAAAAAACGCCAAAATACTGCAGCTAGCAGCAGTATAAGCACAATACACGTTATCGAGAGCAATCCAAATCTATCCATTAATGATGACTTTTACCGTTTCAATCTGAGGTGTTTTAAGCTGTTGTAGCAAACTGTATATAGTGAGTTCATTGGGAGGCAATAAAAAGCAATTTGCTTCCCAATACTCAACCTCTTTGACTATAGCCTAATCTCTATCGCAAAGGTTATTCATAACTATCTTTAATCGAGTGATAGGTATCCAAAAAGCCATCACTGGCCAATACCTCTGGTGATACTGGTAATCCCCTCGCGCTGAATGCAGCCAGCCTTTCTTGTAACTCATTACCTGAGCGCAACTCACCGCTATACAGTGCCGCGGCTCGAATGAAATCAAGATAGCCAACATGCTCTGAGGTATAGGACAGATCAGCCCAACGTTCAACGACTTCCATAACACTGGGCGAAAAAGCCCAATTTTTAAGCACTGCCCGACCGATAGGCCCTTGCAACTTACGCACTAAAGCACGTAATTGGTCAATGCCATTGACTAATTCTGAATCGGATTCAACTTCGGTAAGCACCGGTAAAGCACCAATATTGTGCACCAGACCGGCTAGCGTCATGGTATCGGCATTTAAGCCACTATTGGGGTGAGAGCGATTATAAATTTGTAACATTGCCACCGCTGCAGAGGTCACATTAATGGAGGACTGCCATACTTCATCCATCACTTCCCATACCATCTCATTGGTTGATATGAACAGCTGCTCCATCGCAATAGAGGTTACAATTGTTTTAATCTGAGTGAGTCCAATACGGCTAATGGCAGCATTAACATTTGAGGCTGGCACACCTCGGCTATAAATAGCGCTATTGGCGACGCGAATGATCCGGGCAGAGATGGCGGGATCTTGGCCAATAATATTAGCGACATCTTTTAGGCTAGTGTCTTCTCGGCCAACGACTTCTTGAACGCGCATAGCCACTTCCGGCAGCGTTGGCAGCACTAATGAATCTGCCTTTAATTTTCTCAACAAACCCACTAATACTTGATGCTCTTTTGACATCCTTACTCCCTATATTACTCGTATTAATTTGCAGCTCGCCGAGTATATCAGCTCAATGCATACGGGCACGTGCAAAATAGTAATATAGGGTTAATACTTAGATAATTGCTTTAATAAAACCTAAATTAAGCCAAAAATGATACCAGCGTCACAAGAACCCAAGATAAACGACTCAGAACGCCTCTATAGCCCTTATCATGTGCGGCTGACTGCCTTGCATTAGCCTTTCAGCATTTAGTAGAATGTGCGGCCGTTTGCCTAATCCTTACCCGTTAACAGAGAAGTTATTATGTTTAAACCTGAATTACTGTCCCCAGCCGGAACCCTTAAAAATATGCGTTACGCCTTTGCCTATGGCGCTGATGCTGTTTACGCTGGTCAGCCAAGATACAGTCTTCGTGTACGTAATAACGACTTTAAAATGGAAAACCTTGCCGCAGGAATTAAGGAAGCCCATAGCCTAAATAAAAAGCTATATGTGGTCAGTAACATTGCGCCGCATAACGCCAAGCTAAAAACCTATATCAAAGATATGGAGCCCGTAGTAGCAATGCAGCCTGATGCGCTAATCATGTCTGATCCAGGGCTAATCATGATGGTTCGAGAAGCATTCCCCGATCAAGTCGTGCATCTATCAGTACAGGCAAACGCAATTAACTGGGCGTCGGTTAAGTTTTGGGAGTCTCAAGGCATTAAACGGGTTATTTTGTCGCGTGAATTATCACTTGATGAAATTGAAGAGATCCGTCAGCGTTGCCCAGATATCGAATTAGAAGTGTTTGTTCACGGTGCATTATGCATGGCCTACTCAGGGCGTTGCTTGCTCTCTGGCTATATCAACAAACGCGATCCCAACCAAGGGACTTGTACCAACTCTTGTCGTTGGAAATACGATGTACATGAAGCTAAGCAAACAGAGACTGGCGATATAGTTGCCGTCAACCCAGAGGTGCAAATCGCAACGCCAACACTCGGCGCTGGCGAACCTTCAGACCAAGTCGTATTATTGCAAGAAGCCGGACGCCCTGGCGAATACATGCCAGCATTTGAAGATGAACATGGTACTTATATCATGAACTCTAAAGATCTTCGTGCCATTCAGCATGTGGATCGCTTAACAAAAATGGGGATCAATTCACTCAAAATTGAAGGACGTACTAAGTCTTTCTATTATGTCGCCCGTACCGCTCAGCTGTACCGTCAAGCGATTGAAGATGCCGCCTCAGGTAAAGATTTTGATAGAACCCTTATGCACAATTTAGAAGGGCTAGCACACCGAGGTTACACCGAAGGTTTCTTGCGTCGTCATGTGCATGATGAATACCAGAACTATGATTATGGTTATTCAATTAGCGATACTCAGCAATTTGTCGGTGAATTTACCGGTGAATGCAATGAAGCAGGCCAAGCTGAGATTGATGTAAAGAACAAATTTAGTGTGGGCGACAGCGTTGAAATCATGACGCCACAGGGCAATTTAACCCTCAATATTGATTCATTGGTTAATCGTAAAGGCGAGAGTGTTGAAGCCGGCCTAGGTTCTGGTCACTTTGTCTTTTTAGATGTGCCAGCTGGCGTAGAGCTAGACAAAGCCGTATTACTGCGTAACCTGCCCCAAGGGCAAAATACCCGTAATCCGCATCAAGCCGCTGACGTTGCAGCGAAATAGACTGAACAAACAAAAGGCGCTTTATAATGCGCCTTGAAAAAGGTATTAAGTAAACGATGGCATTATTAATCGACGACAGCTGTATCAACTGCGACATGTGTGAGCCTGAGTGCCCTAACGAGGCCATCACCATGGGCGAAGAGATCTATGAGATTGAACCGCTGCTTTGCACTGAATGCAAAGGTCACTACGATAAACCGACCTGTATTTCGGTCTGCCCAATTGATTGTATTGCCGTTGACCCAGACCACAAAGAGTCGGATGATGAACTGCTGGTGAAATACCATGTTATTACAGGTAAATAGGTTTAATCATTGGTTATTACTCTAATGTAACCGGTCATTGATTCAAAAAAAGGTGCTTAACAGCACCTTTTTTTATGTCTTACTAAGCCATTTTCGGCTCAGCCTTTCTCTGCAAAGACTGCAGTGCTTCGGCAAGCTTAGTGATTGCGGTACTGATCACGGTGGGCATAGAATCAAATTCAACCCCCAGCAGTAGGTTTTTAATCTCAAGCCCGAGCTCGGTATCGCCCTCGATACTGAGTTTACGTTGGAAGAACAGCGTATCGGGATCTTCTTTAGCAGCGGCAATTAACAGCAGCGCCTTAGAGTTACTTTTAAAGGTCACTTCAGCACTTTGCAACGGACGGACTAACCAATGACCGTCGTAGCTCACCTCAAAGGTTAACCCTAAGTCTTCAATATTGATCGCCACCCAGCGGTCGAGCAAAAAATCTAACTCATCATCTGCTGCCTGCTCGGCAAGCATCAAACCCAAAATACGTTTCAATAAGTCCGCTTTAAGCGAAAACGGAATAAGCGCTAAGGGCTGTGATAAGACTTTAGGGCCGATGCGCAGAATTTTTTCCGCCAAAATATTAGGAAGTACACCTTGCATTTAAAAATGCTCCAGCATTGATACAAAGAAACCGATCTTACCTAGGTTTTATGATCACAAACCTGTTTTACATCAAAAGTTTGATCTTCATTCCCTTTTAAACTCCTGTTTCCTTATAAATGGAGCCGACCTATGGAACTGCTGTGCCCCGCGGGTAACCTCGCATCATTAAAAATCGCCCTCAATGCTGGCGCTGATGCGGTCTACCTAGGATTAAAAGATGATACCAATGCTCGTTCGTTTGCAGGGCTGAACTTTACGCCTAAAAAACTGCAACAAGCCGTTGAGTATACAAAGAGATGCGGCAAGAAAGTGTTCTTAACCATTAATACTTTCCCCAAACCAGGCGAAGAAAGCCGTTGGTACCAAGCCATTGATTTAGCGGCAGCCTCTGGCGTTGACGCATTGATCATGGCTGATATTTCCTTATTAGATTATGCCCACAGCCGTTACCCGCATCTGCCGCTGCACTTATCGGTACAAGCCAGTGCAACCAATCTGGGGGCGCTCACGCTTTACAAAGAAGCTTTTAATATCGAACGCGCCGTATTACCGCGTGTATTGTCGATGAAGCAGGTCAGAGATTTGTCAAAAGTGACCCCTGTCGATTTAGAAGTTTTTGCTTTTGGTAGCTTGTGCATCATGGCCGAAGGGCGCTGTCATCTATCATCTTACGTGACAGGGCAATCACCCAACACTGGCGGCTCATGCTCCCCTGCTAAACATGTACGCTGGCAAGAAGATGGCGGTAGCCGCCTGACGTGGTTAAACGACGTGCTCATTGATAAGTCTGGTGTCGATGAACAGATGGGCTATCCCGTGGTCTGTAAAGGCCGTTACACCACCGATGAGAATAGCAACGCCAGCCATATCCTTGAGGCGCCGACCAGCTTAAACACTTTAAGTTTACTGCCCGAGCTTGCCAAAGCTAATGTTGTGTCACTCAAAATTGAGGGGCGTCAGCGCAGTCCAGCATATGTCGAACAAGTGACTCGCGTATGGCGTACTGCAATCGATAGCTATCTCTCGTCTCCTGAGAAATACCAAACTCAGCAAGAGTGGAATGTCGCCTTGGCAAAAGTGTCTGAAGGGCAAACTACAACACTCGGCGCTTACGAACGAACCTGGCAATAGGCCATTTGCTTATCAACAAGGAAAGCCAATGAAAACATCTCTCGGGCCATTACAGTATTGCTGGTCAAAAGAAAAAGTGAATCAATTTTATCAGCAGGTGGCTGAAAGTAGCATTCCCGTGGTCTATCTTGGCGAAACGGTGTGCAGCAGAAGAAGACAACTCAAGTTTGCCGATTATCTTGCGCTGGCGCATATGCTACGAGAGTCGGGCAAAGAGGTTATCTTGTCGACCTTAGCGCTATTAGAAGCGCCATCTGAGTATACCGAGCTAAAAAAGCAGGTGAATAATGGCGAATTTATCATTGAAGCCAATGATATGGGCGCTGTGCAAGCTGCTAAAGAGCTTGAGCTACCTTTTGTTTGCGGCCCAACCATCAATAACTACAACTTAGCGACACTAAAAAAACTGCATCAGTGGGGAATGCAACGCTTTGTGATGCCAATAGAGTTGTCAAAATCTTGGTTAAACCATGTTATCGAAGCTGAGGTTACCGCCACCGGTGCCCCACTGCCGTTTGAGATTGAAGTCTTTGCTCATGGGTACATACCATTAGCACATTCAGCTCGCTGCTTTACCGCCAAGCAGCAGAATCTGCCCAAAGATAACTGCCAAACAGTGTGTCTATCGCATCCAAAAGGCTTGCTTGCGCAAACCCAAGATCAGCAACCGTTATTAAGGCTCAATGGTATTCAAACTCAATCTGCAAGCCAGATAGATTTATCCAGTGAAATCGAGCAAATGAAGCAGATGGGGGTGAACTACTTTAGAGTCTCGCCAAGTAGTTTAAAGAGTGTTGCGCTGGCAGAGAGTATCCTAACCTGCAAACCCAAAACTGAGCCGCTAACCTGTAATGGCTATTGGCACCAAACCGCGGGTTTGGCGCACATATAATGTTAGCTGACTCTAGGTCGTAAACTTAACATCACGCTAGCACTCCAGGCCACAAAACTGGCGATGCCAACCCATTCAAAAATAGCGGGCCACCAAATGGCAGGGCGATGCATCTCGACCAGCAGTTCATGATAGAAAGCTCTACCGCCCTCTGTTAGCTCCAAGCCTAACAGAGGGACCAACAAGAAAGCTGACATATTCACAAACGCGATAATGGCTAAAACACTGGTCGAGCGCGAAAATAAGCGCCCTCTACCTACGAATAAATACAGTCCATAAAACATTGAACTGACACTGCCGAAGATAAAGAAATACTTAATCGCCACAATATGTAAATGATAAACATTGATGGGGAACAAACCAACCGCCGCTAAACAGAAGAATGTCAGCCCTAAGCAAGCAAAAAAGGGATAAGACCAAGATGAGTCCGCTATTTGCAATGAAAAAAGACAAAATAGTACCGCGCTCAAGCTCCCGAAAAATAGACCACCATTAATAATCACCGCAAAGTCGGAGTGTCCATAATGACCCAACTCACTCAGCGTGTGGTTCAAAAAACTAAAGCCTTCACCGTCATACATCTTAAATGTCAGTACCGATAACATCAAACCTAGCAATAGCCCGAAAATCCCGAGCATACCAAATCTAAATGCGAGTGTAGAAACCTTATTGTTCGTCCGAGCTACCATATATTCCTATTTTTATATTATCTAATGGCATCGTCTAATATATATCGAATTAGCCTTCGTTAAAGAGGTCTAGCTCAGATTTTTAACAACCATTACTAACACAAGATACGTAACATCCACGTTACTTTTATAGTCTACCGTTATTTTTTTTCAAGTTAAAACTCTAAAACAACCCAAACATTACCGCAAAAAAAGATAATAAAGCCAAAAAGTTAGCTAAAAATAGCGACCTGTATTTCTTGCTAATATTTCGTTAAACAAATTAGCTAAATCTGAATAATAATGAGTGTATTAATGCTATATTCCACACATAATGTGTTGGTATATTTCCAACATATCTAGTAATACACTTTGCAGTCAAATGGAATAATAATGACAAGAAACAATGCAAACATAGTCAACCGGGAAGTTAGACTAACCTCTTCAGATCAATTGATATCAAGCACTGATAAACGAGGGATTATCACCTACGTTAATCAGCGATTTATCGAAATATCAGGCTATACAGAGAATGAACTGCTTGGCCAACATCATAATCTTGTACGACATCCTGACATGCCTAAAGCAGCCTTTAAAGAGATGTGGGCAAAACTCGAAGCCGGACAATCATGGCGCGGTATTGTTAAAAACCGCTGTAAAAACGGCCATTTTTACTGGGTTGATGCTTTTGTGTCGCCACTATTTGAACAGAGCGAGCTGGTTGGTTATCAATCTGTACGCGTTGCGCCTAAGATCGAATACATCAATAAGGCGCAAAAGATCTATCAACGACTCAATTTAGGTAAACGTGTTAGCGACCCTATTAGCTTAGCCAATAAACGCCTGCTATCTGCATTTTGTGCCAGCCTCGGTTTAGCAGCTGCTGGTTATATTTGGGGTTGGGGCGTAATTTTAGCCGGTATCGTGTTAATGGGCGTAAACCTTGTCATCTTTTATGACGAAGCCTTTCGTATTCCCGCTCGATTAATACAGATGAAACAGCAGCATGACTCTGTCAGTCGTTTTATCTATTGCGGTCGAGATACCTCTTCGTTGCTTGATTTTCAGTTGATGATGAAAGACGCCAAACTGCAAGGTGTGCTGGGACGCTCACAAGATAATGCCGAACATATTGATGCCATATCCACTCAATTAATGACTGCCGCCCAACAAGCCCATGCTGGATTGAATATTGAAAACCAACAAATAGAACAAATCGCCAGTGCCACTGAGGAGATGGCCGCCACCATTACAGAGGTCGCTTCGAATATTCAATCAACCTCTAATCGCATTCAAGACACTTACCAGCTTTGCCATGAAAGCCGTGACAAAATGCAAAGAAGTGCAGCAAGCATTAGTGAGTTAACTGATTCAGTGACAGAAGCAGCGGCGAATGCACAATTGCTAAACAAAGAAGCAGAGCGAGTAGCCAGTGCAATGTCTGAGATTGATGCCATTGCCGAACAAACCAATTTACTCGCGCTTAACGCTGCTATCGAAGCCGCAAGAGCCGGTGAGCAAGGGCGAGGATTTGCAGTTGTTGCAGATGAAGTTCGCGCACTATCTAGCCGCACACAACAGTCAACAGAAAGTATCTCTAAGAGTGTCGATAAGATGTTTACCATGCTGACTCAATGGTCAAAACAGATGGATGAAAGTAAGTCACAAGCATTGTTATGCACTGACGATGCCGAGATTTCAGCGCAAAAAGTCGACACTATTTTTGAAGCAGTAAAAAATATTCACGATTTAGCGCAACAAAATGCCGTTGCCGCAGAGCAACAAACCTTAGTTGTCGGTGAAATAAACCAAAATATTAGTCACATTAGCCAAGCATCAAATGAAAATTTGAATGCTATTGATGTGGTTGAAACATCGGTTAAAGAGTTAAAAATTAATGCTGAAAAAGCAAAATCTTTGAGAAAAACATTTAGTTAGTTTGCCCTCCGTAATATGTGTTGTCGTTACCACTAGTGGGTAGCGACAACATCCGCCGCACCAAACAATCAACAACTAAGAAACATAAACAAACCATTGTTTTAAATGAATATAAACAAAAAATATTTTTGTGCTTTTGCTGCTTATTCCGATACAATATAAATAGTCATTTAGAGTTAATAACTATTCGCTAGTCTTGATATATTCTATATAACAAGAGAATCGTTTTACTTAGATGTTTTAAGGCGGTAACCTCGCCTGCTAGCGGTTGAATGAATATTCAATACATTATTTGCTTAAGTACCAATTCAGCTTTAACGCTGTAAAGCAAAACTCGATATTTAGGGTAATAAAAAGTGTCAGAAAAACAAACCCATAACATTAAAACCATACTTACGTTTATTGTGCCATCACTGATCGGTCTACTGTTATTCATGACCCCCATCAGTTATCAAGACGCAATCACCATTCCAATTGCAATTATCTCTAAAGGTCTACAGAGCCTGCTGGGTGACGCTCTCATCGGTATTGTCACTGCGATTGTTATCTTTACTGCTTTGGCATCATTAGTCGTTAAAGTCGCACAGCCTAAATTTGTGATTAAAAGCGTTTTTTTAAACTCCTTGTTTAATGTCACCCCTATTTGGTTAGTGATCCGCATACTCGGTGCCATCTTTATCAGCTTAACCTTCTTCGAAGTCGGTCCTGAAGCTATTCGCTCTGGTAGTACTGGTGCACTGGTTCTCAACGACCTATTGCCGGTACTGTTTTCAGTCTTCTTATTTGCAGGGATGTTACTGCCGCTATTACTAAACTTTGGTTTACTGGAGCTATTAGGCACACTGCTGACTAAAGTCATGCGTCCTATCTTCAATCTACCGGGTCGAAGTGCCATTGATTGTATGGCATCTTGGTTAGGAGATGGCAGTGTCGGTATTTTGATGACCAGCAAGCAATACGAAGCACGCTTCTATACTCAACGTGAAGCTGCTGTGATTGGTACAACATTCTCAGCAGTATCGATAACCTTTTCACTGGTGGTTATCTCGCAAGTTCAGCTAGAACACCTATTTGTTCCTTTCTATCTCACGGTATGTTTTGCCGGTTTTGTCGCAGCGATAATTGTGCCTAAACTGCCTCCCCTATCGTGGAAAAAAGACCTCTATATTGATGAAACACCCCGCCATAAAGATGATGAAGTCATCCCAGCCGGCCATGGCGTATTCTCTTGGGGTTTAGATCTAGCACTGACCAAAGCCTCTCGCGCTGGCGGCATCAAACATACATTGACCGACGGTGTTAAAAACGTAGTTGATATGATTTTTGGTGTGATCCCAGTGGTGATGGGTATTGGTACCATCGCCTTGATGGTTGCCGAATTCACGCCAATATTTAACTATCTTGGTATGCCGTTTATCCCGCTACTGGAACTATTACAAGTACCAGAAGCTGCTGAAGCCTCTAAAACAATTGTGGTGGGTTTTGCGGATATGTTTATTCCGGCCATTCTTGCCAGCTCTATTGAGTCAGACATGACCCGCTTTATTATTGCGGCATTGTCAGTCACGCAGCTTATCTATATGAGTGAAGTTGGCGCACTATTGATGGGCAGTAAAATTCCTGTCAATTTCCTTGAGCTTGCAGTGGTCTTTATCTTAAGAACACTGGTGACTCTGCCTGTTATAGCAGGGATCGCCCACCTGATTTTCTAGTTTTTATAGAGAAACAGTCAAGGTCAATAATCGGAGCGCATAAGCGCTCCTTTTTTTTGCCTCGTCATCAACATGCCACAAATAGTTCATCTGCTAGTCAACTGCCGCTTTTACTCTATTGTCATATCCCCGCTTTCACTGGCAGGACAATGGAAAACAAACAGCAAGGAATTGCCGCAACAGAACTCGAAAACAGCCTTGGAGACCGCAGCCTACCGCCGCAGAATGACACGGTTAAGCCCATAAATAGTGCCCGATTAAATCAAGCGCAACACTATAATGCCATTTGGCTTTCAGATGTTCACCTTGGCAGTAAAGACTGCAAAGCAGAGTATCTACTACAACTGTTAAATTCACTGCAAACAGACATCCTGTTTCTGGTTGGCGATATCTTTGACATATGGGCGCTAAAACGTAAATTCCTTTGGCCTCAATCACATAACCTAGTTCTACAAAAATTGCTCAAAATGGCACGAGAAGGCACACGTATTGTGTATATTCCGGGTAATCACGATGAAGCCCTAAAGCCCTACGATGGTTTTTGTCTGTTGGACCTCACCATTACCAAAGAGCATATTCACACCACAGTGTCAGGGCGTAAAGTGTTGGTATTACATGGCGACCAATTTGACTCTGAAGTGTGTATTGGCCGCGCCTACGCCAAATTGGGCGATCACCTTTATGACTTGCTGTTATTCCTAAATCGCCAACTGCATAAAGTGCGCAGCCAATTGGGTTATCCGTACTGGTCACTCGCCAGTTACGTCAAACTCAGGGTCAGCAAAGCGCAACAAGCCATTAAAAATTATCGCAACGCCGTCACCCGCTATGCAAAGCGCATGGAAGTGGATGTTGTCGTTTGTGGTCATATCCACCAGCCAGAACTCACGGTTACCGACAATATGGTTTACGCCAACGACGGAGATTGGGTGGAAAACTGCACCTTTATAGCCGAGTCCGATTCGGGTGATATCCAACTGCTGAAATGGCAAGAAGCTACAGCCTGCGCCCGACTTATCAGCGCAATTCAATTTAGCCAGCACTCAGGTTCACCAATGATAAAGCGCGTAGCTTAGCTCATATCTGTTCATAGCAGCTCGTCAGTCCTCATCAATAGGGTTTTATTATGATTTTCAATGTCGACAATGTTGTAGAACAAAACTTACCGATGCTCGATAAAACCCCTTGGCTAGCCACGCCCACCAAGGCGATGCTGCGTTACCTGCTCAAGGAGAAAGAGTGTAATGACATTGCTAATCAATTCTCCTATTTAAAAGGGGTAGATTTTGTCGAGCAGGTACTCAATAGTTTCAATTTCAACTACAGCGTGCCCAATAGCGAGATAGAAAACATCCCTATTGAAGGGCGAGTGGTCATCTACGCCAACCATCCTATCGGCTCTCTTGACGCCTTAGCCATGATAAAACTTATCAGCAAGGTGAGACCCGACATAAAAGTGGTCGCCAATGAACTGCTGATGGCACTTGAACCGCTGCATTCAATACTGCTGCCGGTTCGTAATATGACGGGGGGCACGCCAAAACAACACCTCAATAATATCCATCAGCATCTACGAGATGAAGGTACGCTATTGATTTTCCCCAGTGGCGAGGTGTCACGGCTTCGACCAACAGGTGTGGTTGACTTGCACTGGCATTCTGGTTTTTTAAAGATAGCGAAAGCGTGTAATGCCCCACTGCTGCCCATGCACGCTGATGCTAAAAACTCAGCAGCGTTTTATGGCGCCTCAATGCTGTATAAACCACTGGCCAGTTTGATGCTCGTAACGGAGATGTTTAAGCAAGCCAAAAAAACCATGCCCGTACGCATTGGGGAGTTAATTCCTAAAGAGGTGGTTAATAGCTCAGATTTCCCGCTGAAAACAAAAGTTAAGCTATTAAAAAATCATCTCTACCGCATAGGTAAAAATCGCAGCCCACTGTTTACCACCCAAAGTGCCATTGCTCATCCTGAGTCTCGCAGTGAGTTACAAACGGCGCTTTTAAAGTGTGAATTACTTGGCGAAACAAGCGATAAAAAGAAGATTTACCTCTATCAACACCAAGCAAGTAACCCGATTATGCGCGAAATAGGACGACTAAGAGAGATAGCTTTTCGAGCAGTGGGTGAAGGCACTGGCAATCGCAGAGATACCGACAAATACGACTCCTACTATCAGCACTTAGTGTTATGGGACCCCGTAGATATGGAAATCGTCGGTTCATACCGTTTTGCCGGTGCTAAAGAGGTTCATAAACAATATGGTAATGATGCACTTTACAGCCAATCATTATTTAAATACCACAGCGCCTTTGCCCCCTACTTTGAACAAGGCTTAGAGCTTGGGCGTAGCTTTGTACAACCCAAATATTGGGGCAAACGCAGTTTAGATTACCTCTGGATTGGCATCGGCGCCTTTTTGGTTAAAAACCCACAATATCGTTACCTGTTTGGTCCCGTATCGTTAAGTGACCAACTGCCAGAACCCGCCAAAGAGCGCTTAATCCACTTTTATAAAATGCAGTTCGCCAGCGAGCAACCACTGGCGCACTCTTTTAGTCCGTTTATTTTTAATGAAGATAAACTGCAATTACTTAATCGCCAATATGGCCAGCTTGAATATGCCGAAGGCTTTAAATTACTCAAACAAACGATGGCAAGTATGGGCGCGGCGGTGCCTGCACTCTACAAACAATATGGCGAGCTTTGTAATGACGATGGTGTCAGCTTTCTTGATTTTGGCATTGATGCTGAGTTTGGGGATTGCATCGATGGCTTGGTATTGGTTGATACGCATAAATTGAAACACAAAAAACGCAGTCGCTACTTTGATTGTCACCGACCAGAACTTGGGGCGGTAAACTAATCGTTAGTCGGTACTCACACTGCCAACAAAAAGGCCAGCCTCACGGGCTGGCCTCAATATTCAGTCGTAAACGGATTAAATCGCCCAGCCGCCCAGATAGAAAGTCACTAAACCAAGCGTAATGGCGATAACGCCAAGCCGCAGTTTGCGCCACTCGCCACTGCATATACGGCCAATCACCAAGGTGACAAACCCAAGCATTATCCCTGTCACAATATTACAGCTTAAGATAATAAACACAGCGCAAGTCAGACCCGCCATCGCATCCACTTTATCGTCAAAATCAAGCTTAGTCACGTTGCTTAGCATCAGTAGTCCAACATACATAAGCGCTGGCGCCGTTGCATAAGCCGGCACTAGAAAGCTTAATGGCGCCAAGAACATCATCATTAAAAACAGCAAGCCAACAATGGTCGCCGTCAGGCCCGTTTTACCACCCGCAGCGGTTCCGGCTGCAGATTCAATATAAACGGCAGCGGGAGCGCCGCCGACAACACCAGCAACAATACTGCTGACAGAATCTGACGTCAGTGCTTTACCACCACCCACTATATTGTCGTTCTCATCCAGCAGTTCAGCTTGCCCAGCAACAGCACGGATAGTACCAGTAGCATCAAAAATTGCCGTCATCACCAACGCCAACACAATCGGCAGTACCACAGGGTTCAGCGCGCCCATAATATCGAGCTGGCCGATCATTGATGTTTCAGACATCAAGTCAGGCAGGGCAAATAAGCCTTGGTAAGTCACGCTAGGATCAAATATTAAACCAAAGATTGATAAACCGACAATCACCAGCAATATGCCACCAGGCATACCACGTCGCTCAAGCCCTATCGTCGCCGCAAGACCAACAATAGTGGCAATAACCGGCAAGCTATTAATATCACCCAGCTTGACGGGTAAGCCAGCATCGTTCGATACAATCAATTGCACGCTATTGGTCGCAATAAGCAGTAAAAACAGACCAATACCAATACCCGTACCGTGAGCAATACCTTTTGGTAAATTAGTCAGTACCCACTGACGTATACCGGTGACACTCACAAGGGTAAATACGATACCCATAAGGAAAATAGCGCCAAGCGTGACAGGGATCGATATCCCCTGCCCCAGCACCATACTAAAGGCTGTAAATGCCGTGAGTGATATTGCACAACCAATGGCCATCGGCAAGTTAGCCCATAACCCCATGAGTAACGACCCAAACGCGGCAATTAAGCAGGTAGCAATAAATACCGATGCAGGATCAAACCCCGCAGTACCCAGCATGTTAGGCACCACAATCACCGAGTAAACCATCGCCAAAAACGTCGTTAAGCCGGCAATGACTTCGCGTTTTAAGGTACTTCCACGGGCAGTAATATTGAAATAGCGATCCAAAAATGAATCGGTGGCAGACACAGCGGCAGAGTTAGAGCTAGAGAGAGTCTGTTCAGACTTCATAGTAGTTATACCTTTTGATCTCTTAAATATCAGTAAACCAATGGTTATTCATTGGCGATATGGCTATGGCAGGTAGAGCCCCAAACGAGATTGACTTGGGTGAGAGATCCACTTGGCGCTGATAGCGCTAGTGACCTGCGAGTATTGGTGTAAACACATTTGTGGTACACAATGTCTGGTAAAATTTACTCTTACCAACATAGCCTTTGTTGGCGCGGAGTTTACAACAATCGACAATCAGTAAACAGGAAGCAGCTAACATATTTGTGCTACAAATGTAAAAAATAGCTTCAAAATGAAACAGCGTGTTCTGTATATAACACAATAAAAAGGTCCTGCTGTAAGTGACAACGCTAACTGTTAATTATGGTGCTACTGCTATTGAAGCGTATTAGTCGAGAATAGATATGTTAGTTTTAAAGCTAAACACGTTTTTGGGCAGAAATGAGATAGCTTAGCAGAACAACTTGGGAATAATTGGGAGTCATCCCGGCAAGGCTTCTGGGCCGGGATCTAGTGCCATTACCTAAAACATCTACTTATGATGGAAAGCAGCTCATCCACTATGTTCCTTTGCAAGCCGCCGTGAATACCTCCATGTAGGCTCTGCTGAAAAATCCCTTTTTCAGAAGCTTGCACGTTCCACAGCAGATGCTCTGCCAGCGAGTTCAGAGTAGCGTGTGTTCACACGAGTTCAGAGTAGTGTCTAGCTCATTTCTGGACAGAAATGAGATAGCTTAGCAGAACAACTTGGAAATAATTGGGAGTCATCCCGGCAAGGCTTCTGGGCCGGGTTCTAGTGCCATGACCTAAAACATCTACTTATGATGGAAAGCAGCTCATCCACTATGTTCCTTTGCAAGCCGCCGTGAATACCTCCATGTAGGCTCTGCTGAAAAATCCCTTTTTCAGAAGCTTGCACGTTCCACAGCAGATGTTCTGCCAGCGAGTTCAGAGTAGCGTCTAGCTCATTTCTGGACAGAACCGAGTTAATGCAAAAGGTCTAAAAGTGAGCTGTGAGATTAGGAGATGTACGGTAATAAATTAAAGTTTACACTGACCCCACATATTCACCAGAACCTTCCATACCAAGTGTGAAAGGCGGTGTTGGTAAACCTGGAAAGGCCCCTTTTCGAATATAAGTATCCGCGAGGTTAACACCGCTATACACTACCTTTATAAGAACTTGAGTGGGTGTAATTGATGGCTTTTCAACTTCATTGACAACTAATTTATCGATATCACCAAACGACTGAACCTGTACTGCTTTCATTTTGAAATTCCTCTCTAAACTATTCATTATTGCTAAAATTAAAAACCATATGGATTGTCGATAACGTAAACCCAGCCACCGTCCACGTAATGCATAACCTCTAAAGCAGTGCCATGCATAGCATTTGGTACTTCCCATTCTGAGAGGATCATGGCTACGTCACCATTTACATGAATAGAAACACTTTTTGTGACCATCTTTACATCACCTTGCATAAAGCCCTGTAATACCTGTTTAATCGCTTCATGCCCCTTAGCTTGGTTGCCTTCTTCATCTAAAATAAATACTGCATCTTCATGAAAAAGCGTACTTAATCCTTCTATATCTTTCTGTGCAAAGTATTGCCCAAATAATACATGTAACTCAGCAGGCGTTTGTGGTTTCGAGTAATGAGTTCCTGCCAGCAGACAGAATGAAAACAGAGTGGTTAAAAGTAAAATGTAACGCATAACTTAGTCCTGTTAATTGTTGGCTCAGATACAACCAATATCTTTGCCTTGTCGTTGTAAGTTATAATAATGAACTTGGTTACTATTTGAAAGTAGCTTCCAAAAAGTAACTAGTTACCCCTATGTAACTAGTAAGCTGTGATATCGATCGATATTAAACTGTAGATTAAAGAAGAACGAATGAGGGAAGAGTGATGCCAATAGAAGTGAATCATCAAGTAAAGCCAGCCAACTATTGTAGTGTGGACAAATACTTAACATTGATATCAACTAAATGGACTGCACATATAGTATGGTTGCTAGGCCAACAGGAAGAGATGCGATTTGGTCAAATACGTAAGCAGTTGGCATTAGTCTCAAGTAAGGTACTCACTGAGCGTTTAAAGTTGTTACGAGAGCATGGATTTGTTTGGCGAAAACAAGAAGACACTATCCCGGTCACGGTGAATTACGGTTTAACCCCTAAAGGTATAGAGCTTGCTAATGTGGTCGATATTATTGTACAAAAAGCCGAACTATGGGATGCGATGTAGTTCATGTACCCACGACTCAGAATGGTCGGATAAGCGGCACTGGTTACCAAGTTCCGCTCTCCTAAGAACCTACGTGCAACTTTCACTGCATACGACTCAAGCCTCCACCAAGGCGTACTATGTTACCCGGTAACCACAGGGGTTACCTTTGCAATACTCACTTGAAGCTTTGATACTTTCTGCTCTATGACTTTCCAATCTTTGGATTATCGTTGAGCAAAGCAAGGAGAGTCACTAACTTCAATCGAAGTCAACATTTGCGTTTCTCCATTAACAAAGTTCTTCTAATTGTATTGCAACGGGAGACCAGCTGGAAGTGGGATCACTTTCGTGGCAAACACAAGGTCTGTATCTGCATAATTACAATGCAGCATTGGCTTTCTCCAGTCTCCTTTACCGGCACCACTATCGGCTATCTTCACAGATAACTTTCCCAATGGGAGCGATTCAGGCTTACCGTGTTCCGTATGAAGCGTAATGTCAGTTTAGATGCCCACTCTAGTGCGAAGAGCTATATGACCACGAAAGAGCATTTCTCAATATCTTTCCAGCTCTCGTTGCCTTTTGGCCACAGCGTATAAACCACTTCCGCTGCTTCTCATATAACGCACCTTACGTGAATTCACATATGTTCATCATACTCACTCCCTAGCACTTACCCGACTTGTGGTTATCAGGAAGAACATCCTCTCACGATTCTGTTCCCATCCGGCTATAAACCGAATTTCGTTACATTGTCAGACTCGCTGCTTTATTCAGAGTCTTAGGGTCATCTGGTGATAAAGATGGTTCACTCTTATCGTGGTGAACAACGCTTCATACGACTTCACGTCGCACGGCAGGAATGAGTTACTTTCAAGCTGAAATGGTTCCAATGACCTGCGGTCGGCGTATGACAGACGCTACTGAGACTCACCGTGAACACATCTGACCTCCAAGGACGGAGGAAATGCCAAATTCTGTATGGAACAGAATTGGCCTGTTTTCGAAGGCCTCAGCCGTATCTACATTGGGTTATGGAAGCGCAATACTTCGCCATTTGAGTTTTCAATTTAAAGACACAAGCCTTAAATTAAACGATATTATCAAACAGAATAAACTGTGATCACAGAATCAAATCTCCCCCGTTGGAAATTTTGCTTTTTAAATTTCGCCGGGGCGCTGAGGGATTGCCAAGGGGCGCAAGCGCTTTGACCCTTGGCTCTGGTGTGGGCGAAGCAACACGACCTTTGCTGTTATTAAACCGTTCCGTCGCAGCTTAAAAAACAAAAGACAATAACCAGTAATAGGGAATTATTGTTCAACCCTGTATTATCAAATCTTTAGCTGATGCTCTAAAGATACAAGCGGGTAGTTTTAATGTGGTTAAATGAAAAACAGCTAATCGATTCAAGGATAGTTGCATATCGAGAGTCTTTATTGAGCTCTTGTCCCAATCATATCGTGATTGATAACTTATTTGATAAAGACAGACTCGATGACGTAATAAAGGTGTTGCAGCAACCGCATGACTGGCAAACTCAAAAACATACTTATTCTGCTTTATATGTCGATAACCTCCAATGGGAAAATACGACCACAGAGCAACGCTTTGTACAGCGAGATGTTTGGCAACGTGCAGCGGCGAGTTCCAACAACGACTCTACCAATATAGCTCAGGCTTTTTTGTCATTTTTGCGCGGGGATGAATTTATGTCGCTGTTATCACGTATTTTTAATGTGACGATAACGGATATGAATGTGGCTGATCCTCTAATCAATACCAATTATTTTCGCTTAGGCGCTGCCGACTTTGTTGAACTGCACGCGGATGACTCTCCCGGAAGAGAGATCTGTATGTTGGTGTATTTAAATAAAGAGTGGCACAACAATGCAGGAGGTGAACTTACTTTTATAGGTAAGAATAATCAGCCTATTAGTATTGCGCCTTTATATAACCGCTGTATTTTGTTTGACCCCTCTTCAAAGGGCTCTGAACACTGGGTGGAAAAGCTGAATGCTGAATATACCGATGAATATCGCTATAATGTGACCAGTTGGTATTGGTCTGAATAATGTACTCTTCTATAAAATGCTCAGACTTTAAATAACACACTGTGCCAACAGATAACCATCATCCACATCGAGGTTACCTAAGTCCGTTAAGACTCCTTGTAAAGCAACGTCCGTATGCTCACTCGGCGTGGGCATCGCTTTCAAGAGATAAGCCGTTCGCTGACATCTGACCCATAAGGCTTATGATATTTCAGATATCACTCAAGCATTCCCCATGTCCGTGTCGGTCAGATAGGAAATGTCACTATAATGTCAGAAATATCACTGAACGGTCATCACCACCGCAAATAAATGAAACTTTAACGTCCGCGCTTGCTACCCGCTAATGCGCGCTTTTTGGCGCGCTGCCTTTGTGCCGATTTACTGTTTTTGCGTGTTACAGGTTCAACCTTGGTAAGATCAGGCTCAAAGCCCGCTAACCACTGCTGCGGCAGACGTTTATCCAATAACGATTCAAGCTCCTCAAGTAACAGCGCATCATCTTCACTGTACAGCGTTATTGCTTTGCCCTTATTACCTGCGCGGCCTGTACGACCAATACGGTGAATATAGTCTTCTGCAATAAAGGGCAGTTCATAATTAATCACATAATCAAGCGCTATAATATCCAGCCCACGAGCGGCAACATCAGTGGCCACCAGCGCCTTGATTTTTCCCATCTTAAAATCGTTGAGCACTTGCTCTCTAGCACCTTGGCTCAAATCGCCATGCAGTGCTTTGGCTTCAACGCCTGCTACAATCAGCTTTTGGCTAATCGTATCGACGGTCTGCTTCTTACGACTAAATATCAACACCTGTTGCCATTGACCTTTGTTAATCAGGTGGCTTATCAGCTCAGGTTTTCTATCGCTATCTACCGCATAAACAATCTGTTCAACATTATCCGCGGTGCTGTTGGCTTGATTGGCTTCAACCCTGATCGGTTGCTGCAACAATCTTTTACTCAGCTCAAAAATAACTTTCGAAAACGTTGCTGAAAAAAGCAGTGTCTGCCGCTGTGGTGGCAACTGTTTTAATATGGCATTAATTTCATCCATAAACCCCATATCCAGCATTCTATCGGCTTCGTCAAACACCAATGTTTCTATTGCAGATAGCGACAAAGAACCTCGACGCAGGTGATCAAGTAAACGCCCAGGCGTTGCCACCACAATATCGACGCCATCGGCTAACTTTTGAGCCTGAGCATCAATGCTGACACCACCATAAATCACCGTACTCTTGACTGCGGTGTTGGCACCATATTCAGCAATACTCTTATTAACCTGTAACGCAAGTTCTCTTGTTGGCACCAGCACTAATACCCGTAGTACCTTTTGCTGGCAAGTTTCAGTTTTCTCGATTAACTTTTGCAGCAAGGGTAAGGTAAATGCAGCCGTTTTTCCGGTGCCAGTCTGAGCACTGGCCATCAGATCCTGACCCGCTAAAATGACTGGAATCGCAGCCAATTGGATTGGCGTTGGTTCGATATAGCCTTTTTGCGTGAGTACGCTAAGTAAAGTATCGCTTAATAATAGGGATGAAAAAGACACCAGCATATTCCTTAAAGTCGTTCTATTCAGCACCAGATGGCTTGCGCGCATATTAGCAGAAAATAGCCGTTTTGTTTTACCAACTCTCTTGACTACCAATCCGACCCAACTCAAACAACTTATTGGAACATTTTTGCACTCTCCCCCTATAACCATCATTGGTCAATGAGGGATCAAATAACCTGATGAACAGTAAAATAATTGCGCTATTACTTACTACACTATCGATTTATTTGGCCCGATTGATGACTATTTTGATGCCGGGAATGCCACGCAGGAGACAGTAGTCTTTTATAGGCAAGCTAAGACAGTGGTGAGAGTGAGGTAACGATGAGCAAAATGCTAATGCTGTTGGCTTTAGATACACCATTGCCCAGCGTTATGGCTTACATATGGGAATGGATGTTGCCAAGGGTCCAGAAGACGTTGCGTGGAACGTTAACTTAGGCCCTGGTTTTTAACAGACCCGAAAACGTGACCCAGATCACAAGTTAGAGCGAAGTATGATAAAGCAAATGCTAAAGTGACGATGAGGTCACAATTTGAACGGCTAAAAAAACGACAATAGCTGCCGGTTTAATGTTGTCGTTATTGTTGGTCATTTAGTGTTCGAGTTATCACATCAAGCTTTACTTTGGGTTCAGGCATTAGGCTTTGTGTCGATGACCATTGGTTGGTGGGCAAATGCCCAGTTATGCGACCGAAAATTATTATCAGGTAATCTTTTAGCATCCGGCTTAACCGCTATTCACTTAGGCCTGCTTGGCAGTACCTTAGGGATGATGAATCAGCTACTTAATATTGGCCGCTTTGCGACTTGCCGTAGCGAAAAAGCACGCTGCGGTTGGCGTATCACACTATTGCCCTTAGTGTTTTCAGCGTTAGCAGTGACACAAGGTCTTATTTGGGCTGAACATTGGTCTGAATGGGCGGCGGTTGCTGCTGCAGTCTTAATGAGCTACGCGCTTTTTTATTGCAGTTCAACCCGACTACGTTATGCCTTGCTGATCAGTAATCTGTTAAACCTCACATTATCGGTACACCTGCATTCTTGGTCAGGTATCGCTTATCAGCTCGTCACCATCGCCATTATTTTAAAAGGGTTACCTGCCATTAAGCAGCAATCTTACGTGTTAGAACGCACCACTTAAATAACATGTTATGCACTTTATAATGAAGTTACGCCTAAATAGGAGTAATTCCTTTCTCTAACGTTGAGTTGAGTTAACTTATAATATATAAAAGCACTTTAGAAATAATCTAAAACACTATTCAAGTGCAAAATGGAAGATTTAGAAGGGAGTCACTATGGATGAAAGACGACAGTTTTCACGGGTTTCATTTGCCAATCAAGCCCAGGTGAAATGCAAAGATAAAGTATGGCAAACAACGCTATTTAATATCAGTCTCAATGGTGCCCTCATTGAATTACCACCGCAGTTTGCACCAAGCAGCCAACAACTCCAGCTGAGTTTTTTTATTGCTGATTCCGACATTCAGGTGCATATGGATACCCAGCTTGTGCATCAAAAAGACAATCTATTAGGCTTGGCTTGCAGCCATATTGATGTTGAAAGTATTAGCCACCTGAGAAGATTGATAGAGCTCAATGTCGGTGATCCTAGCTTACTCGACCGAGAACTTGCCTTATTTATTGATACACACAACCAAGGGAAATAACCACTTTTCAGGGTGGTACTTCCCATGGATGCATTTCTCATAAATGCATCACTAATTGATAAGTTCAATGAGCTCATGAATGGTTTTAACAGAGTGAATTGTTGCCCCTAGCCCTTCCATCGATTTATGGTAGTTCCTAAAGGGGATATAGATTTCGGTAAAGCCATGCTGCACCGCTTCTTTCACTCTAGGCACGCCACTGTCTATCGGCCTAACGTCACCATTAAGACTCAGCTCGCCCATGATGCAAGTCGTTCTCGGCACAATAAAATCGTTTAAACTACTCAGTAAAGCCGCAACCAACGCAAGATCGATGCAGGTTTCAGACTCATCAATTTTTAAGCCACCGACTAAGTTAAAGTAAGTGTCGTGGAAAATCTTGGTTTTGGTATGCTTACGTAAAATCCCAGTTAACATCTTAATCCGATTCATATTGAGCCCGACGCAGACTCGCTGCGGAAACTCACCCTCGGTTTCAGTGGTTAGACACTGGATTTCAAGCAACAAATTGCGATTGCCCTTTCGAATACAGGTAATAGCGGCACCTGCGGAATCGGTACTCGAACCAGAAAGGAATATTTCACTCGGGTTATCGACACTCAACATGCCGCGCTCAGTCATGCGAAAAATACCCACGGTATCGACATCACCAAAACGGTTTTTGTTAGCTCTAAGCGTACGAATTTGGCCATCGTTACACTCAATATGCGTTAAACAGTCAACAATGTGGATCAGGGTTTGTGGCCCTGCCGTTTCATTATTCTTGTTCACGTGAGCGACCAAAAACATGGTGACATTGTTTTGTTTACAATACTGCGTCAGTGCCTGTGCGCTGCCCTTCACTTGTGAAGGGGAACCAGGGCTACCGTTAGCCATTTCAGTGACTACGGCTTGAATAGAGTCAATCACCGCAAACTTCACCTGCTTCGCTTCTAACTCAGCAATAATCGCTTCAACACTGGTTTCAGCCATAAGGTAAAGGTTGTCTTCATTACAATTGAGCTTTAAACGGTTCACGCGATTCTTAAACTGCGACAATGATTCTTCTGCGGTACAATAAAGCGACGGCATTGATTGCGACATACGCGAGACTAAATCAGAGAGCAAGGTCGTTTTACCCGCACCCGGATCGCCAGAGATAATATTGACTGAACCTGTTGTTAGGCCACCGCACAACACCCGGTCTAGCTCGCCAATGCCAGTCAATCTCTTTTCCGCATCGACCTCTTCTATCTCGTTCAGCTTTTTAGAACCGCCGCCCACAGAGCCTGCGTAACCTAAACGGGTTGCAGTGGTGGGTTTTGCGGTAGAGATCTTTATTTCACTAATGGTATTCCACTCTTGGCAAGCGCTACATTGGCCCTGCCAGCGAGGAAAGTCTTGACCACATTCATTACATACGTAAGCTGTTTTATTCTTTGCCATGATTCTTTCTAGGTAGTATAAAGTCGATAAAGTATCGGCGTTTTCAGCCGATAGCTAAGGGTACAAGGAAGATAGTACTGTAAATTGGGTTTATTCCACAAAAACTTGCCAATGAGCCTATCAGCCATTGGTCCAATAAGCATCCAAAAAGAAGTAATAGATGAGTTTAGATCTGCATAATGCGCTAATAGAACAACTGACGCCTTTGCTAATGGAACCCAATTTCCATGCCCTGTTTGAGCAACTAACAGCAGAAGAGTCAAATTCGACTCGATTTCTCCTCAAGATGGAGCTTAATAGGCTTGCATCCAGCTGTGCTCGAGTCATCGACTTACGCAACAAAACAGATCTTGAATGCGAAACTTTCGAGTTTGGTACGCAAACCCATTTTATTGATCAAGCTACAAAAGCCAATTTTTTAGAGGCATTAGCCCTTTATCGAGAGCAATATACCCTAGGGGTTTATGAGCAAGTGATTGCCGCCCATAAAGCCCGCGTACTAAAAGCACGCACCAATGCAGATATTGAGGTAAGCCCTGTCGATGCCCCTTATATCGCGCAAGGCATTGTATTGGGCAGCTACTTTGCACGTTGCGAAGAGCGCATGAATTACAGCATGAAAATTGAAGTATCCCAAACGATGCAGCAATATCTGGGGATCACCGTTGATCTATCGGTCGGCGGCGCAAGAATTCGTCTGCCAGCCAAGCAGACACTCAATGTAAAACAGCCTATAAAAATCAAACTACTCGAGCTTAGCGATGATTATTACCACCAAGATCTACAACAAGGTGTTGAATATGAGATTGTCGATATTGAAGGTAATCAAGAATATAGCTGGCTAAGGCTCAAACGAATATCAGGCAGTGACGCCTTGGCTGACATGCTCAGAAAGCTCATCAGAGGCCATAAGTATCGCTATAAAGTCGATGTTAATGATGTGCTGGTCACGACTAGAGGCTTAGGTTTTGAACGGCACTACTTACCGCACATACCTCATCTTGCGCTATTTATCGAAGATAAAAAGCTTGAGTCATCCGCTGATGATGCCCCTCTATATCAACCAACACATATGTTGTTGGGGCGAGATAATCAGGCGATTTCACAGTACTTTAAAGATGAATCTGGCATTAGCCAAATAAACGCGCTGTTAACGCCATCAAGACTGCACGCTATCATCGGCGCCGATGAAACCAGTCCGCATAGCCAGCTATTTTGTTTTACCTTTCAAGCACAAGGGGGCAAATACTTTTATTCAGCCACTCTCGCAGAGTTGCAAGATAAACAGCTACAAGCACTCTTTTTCAGCTTTGGCGCGACAAAACCCAGTTGGCGGATATTTCATGTTGCGCGCCAAACAATCGATCACAGCCAAGCTTACAGAGCTAGCCTATTGCCGGGCGATGACGCCAGTTATAATGCATTGACCGAAGCTCAACTGGCCGCATTTACGCATGTTATTCAGTTGATTGATGTCACCAACCATGCTGCTAATGGGCAGTATCAAATCTGGAAATCCCTTAACAACTGCAACGTTAATGAGCTCAAAGTGTTTGGTCAGCAAAAATTAACATTACCGGGTTTGAAACAAGTCTCTATGGAGTTTAGCGAACGCCGTAATGAAGCGCGTTTTGCCTTTAGGACACCAGTGGTATTGAGTCAAGGAAATATCAGTACTAGCGCCTACACCCAAGATATCTCCAGTAAAGGGCTGCAGATCACCACTGATACTGCCGTTGAGTTTAATCAGGCTCTGCCTATCGGGCTCAGCTTTCCGAAACTGCAAACCATTGCAGGTAAAGTCGTACTGCAACAATTACCCTATCGACTTATCCGCACTCGAAAAAATGGCGTCACCTTGCACCTTGCGGCGCAAGTCGGCCATACACCACACGTTGGCGTTGAGTTTCTTAACCGTTTAATTGAACACAATAAAAGCAAGTTTCAGAAACTCACAGAAAACAACCATGATGTAAAAGAGCTTGCCGATGGTATGAAAAATCTGCTGATGCGCAAGTTGGTGTCAGTGCCTTTCTATCTAGAAAAAACCGTAAAATCGGCCTATATTTCTACGGTTGGGATTGGTGTTGAACAAAACCCTATCGCCAATATATTTGCTACCAACAGTAAAAAACCGTTGGAATATGACTTAGCACCGCTGTTCCAAGACGGAAAGCTTAAGCGCGATATCATAGTGCCGATCCGTACAATGAAGCCGCAAAATGGGCTAGCGTTTTATGAAGTTTATGTGCAAATTTCTCGGCTGTCGCAAGGCAAGGTAGACGTTCTGTGTATTACGGATTCAGATTTTAAAGATACCGCTCAGTTATTACACTTTATCCAGCAGAGTCGACAGTTAGGTGAGTTTATGGCATTGCGGGTTTATCGCGGCGCTACCGGAAAACCGGACTTAGATTATATCCGTCGTGAACGGGAATACATAAAGATGCACGCACTGCACAAGGGCAAAAAACTAGAAGAACAACTCTGGCGCGTTATTGGTGTGGGTGAGCTACTCGATATCAGTCGCGAGGTAATACTGCGTTTCCCTGAATTAATCACTAGTGCAGTCAAAAACTTATCGTAATCTTCTACCTTAGTAAGTTAATTTACATCATAAAAAGCCCAAGCATAGCTTGGGCTTTTTGTTTCAGTCACCGTGCCAGTTGAAACGATGTCTCCCCGTCAACTGACATCGACTACCGATTAACTGATATAACTTTGTCCGGCGTAGACCACAAAGTGTCTAAGCGCGAGTACCCCTAAAATAGTACTACAAGAAACTGTAATCAAAAATCCCTTGGTATGGCGCCAAGACTTAGGTGCAAATATGCTCGACAGTACCGGCACCAGCAAACCAAGTCCTACCACTCCAATCCAAAATACACTCGCCCATACTCCTTGAGTAATCGCACCTAAAGCACCTTGAGCTGCAGGACCTGAAAAGTTTAATCCAACAAATAGCAACACTAAACAGAGGGCTTCGTTAAAAGCGACTGGATATTCAATACGATGAACTTGGTCAATACAGTCAGACTTCTCTTTACTAAAGAACAGAGTTGCCACTAACACGTTACCTGCTGAACCTGCTGACAATGCCGAGGTTAAAAATAGCGCTGGCAATATTGCAGTGTTCAAAATCGGATAGCTAATGAGTGCCGATAATAAGAAGCCAGTGTACGCACCTACTCCAATTGCCAAAACAAAAATCAGTTTATGGATACTATTTTCAAGCTGACGACAGACTTTTAGGATCCCAGCCAGCCATGGTGCATATTTCAGAACCTGCTTCTCAAACACTAACGCGGCAAACACAAACACCAGTGGAATATAGACCAATAACGCCAGTACCCCCCAAGCCATCACCGAGGTTAAGTTGTAGTTAAGCAGGATATGATAAAACTCGAACGGCTTAGTCAAATCCAAAACTAACAGCGCCATACCTAAACTGATAGATACCGGTGCCACTATTGCGGCCGCTTTTATCACCGGCAAACCTTCTGTCGGCAAGCCTCGGCTTTTCTTGTACCATTTTAGCCCGATAGCGACCAACATTGAGCCTGCAGAGAGCCCGGCCATGAATAGGTATACTGCGATGATCCAGTTCCAAACGACGGGATCATATTGCTCCATTGAGCCCCATATATTGTTCATGCTTTGATCCCTCCTCTACGACTTGGAATTCGATAAACTCTTGGCTCTGTACCAAGATTTACCTTCTGTTGGTAACTAGGCTTAGTGTCTAACACCTTGCGCACTTCAGAGGTCAAGTCATTAGCATCACCAAAGGTGAGCGCTTGAGTTGGACACACTGTGACGCAAGCAGGTTGTTCACCCCGGGCTAAACGACTTTCTTTACAGAAATCGCATTTATCTGGCACCCGGGTTTCAGGGTTGATAAAGCGCACTTTATAAGGACACGCTGCGACACAATATAGGCAACCTACACACTTGTTTTCATTAATAGACACTATGCCATCGTCGTTGACATAGGCTGCGCCCGTAGGGCAAACCTTAACGCAAGGGGCATTTTCGCATTGCTCACACGAAACACGGTTGTACTTAAAATGTAAATGGGGGAAGTTGCCATATGGCCCTTCAATTCGAACCTGCAGCCGGGTCACCGACTCAGGAACATTATTTTCACTGCGGCAAGCCACGTTGCAAGCTTGGCAGCCAATGCACTTATTTTCATCGTGCACAAGAACATAACGCTTAGTCATAATGATCTCCGATTAAATCTTGGCAATTTTGACGCCGGTAGTATGCAGGTTCATACCTGTCACCGGAGACGTAACGTGGGGAAGTAAGTTACCGCAATGCACACCTTTACCGGTCGCTCGCGCAAGCTCTTTGTTCTTTGAACCGCAACCCATATAGGCAAAGACAGTGTCAGGACGAATACCAGGGGTGATTAAGGCATGACCCTCTTCGCTGCCGGTATCGTTGTAGATTCTGATTTTGTCACCACTGGAAATATTGAGTAGTCCAGCCGTAATAGGATGGATCCACACCGCATTATCAGACATCAAACTCGCCAACATCGGCACGTTTTGAGTCGCCGCGTTGGTATGTACCGCAACCTTGCCCTGAATGAAGAACAACTCGTCCGCCTTTTTCATGGTCACTTCACGGTATTTGATCACCCCGCGACCCGGCGCCATCTTTTCGACTTTGTTAGAGCTGAGCTCAATCTTTCCTGAAGGTGTTTTAAAAGAGAGGTGACTTGCGTACGTGTCATCAGCATCAGTTGCGATAGCATTTGGATACGTATTGGCAAACTGCTTCACCATTTCTGGTTCACGCAACAACAGTGGTTCGCCATAACTTACCCAGCCATCACTCTTGATTTTATTGAGTAGCGGCACATTCTTGTCGACTTGAAACAGTTGCAGCGTTTCCATGTTCTCCCAAGGGAAGAATTGACCTTGACCCAACGAGTTAGCAAGCTCCTTCCATATAAGCCAGCTAGGCTTAGTGTTGCCTATCGTTTCAACGACTTTTTGGCGCACGTAGTAAGCTGGGTTTTTACCCGACTTATCAACTATCTCTTCGTCGCGCTCTAGGTAAGTTGATTCTGGTAGGAAAATATCAGCATAAGCTGCACTTTCACTAATATAAATGTCACAAGCGACGACAAAGTCGAGCTTCTGCATCGTTTTAACGACCCTAGCTCTGTCTGTCATGGTCTGCATTGGATTGGTACGACTCATTACCCAAGCGTGCAGTTGATAAGGCTGAGCTTCTAACGTGGCATCGAGAATGGTTTGATACACCCCACCAGATGACCAAATAAGCGCGTATTGTTCATCGACCATGTCGATTCTTTTGGCCTTAGGTTTAGGCATACCTTCGACACCTGGCTTTGCCAGTGTGGGGGCGACTTTATCTCCAGCAAACTTATTATACTTAGAGGCTTTCTTACCAAAGTACAAACCACCTTTGCGCTCGATATTACCCACCAACACATTGGCAGCATATAGCGCCCGGCGCATCTCAAACTCTTCGGTAGTAAATGATGAACGGTGGCCAAAATCGACGAGTGCGTGCGGCGCTGCAGCAGCGTACTCATGAGTGATACGGCGAATATCTTCAGCGGGAACATCACTGATTGATTCGGCCCACTCTGGGGTATAGGCTTTGACTTCTTTAGCAAATTCAGCAAAACCTGACACAAACTCAGCGACAAACGCTTTGTCGTATAAGTCGTCTTCGATCAGAGTGTGACAAATGGCTAATGCTACCGCAACGTCGGTACCTGGTTTAATCGGATACCATTCGTCAGCCTTATCAGCCACAATCGAAAAGCGCGGTTCAAACACCACAAGCTTGGCGCCTTTTTCCATTTGCGCATTCATCATGCCTCTCGTTTCAGACATGTTTATGCCTTCATAGAGGTTATGACCAAAGTTGATGATGTACTTTGAATTGCCTAAGTCACGCTTTACTTTACCGCCAAATATCGCTTTGGCTGCAACCACATAACCCGCAGGGCAAGTCGATGCGTGAGTAAAAGTATTGGGACTACCAAATGCCTTAGCAAGGTGAAATAGATGACCTGAGAGTGAACCCGATTTAGAGGAGAACGCAACCGATTCGGCGCCGTGTTTAGCTTTAATTTTATTGAGGTTTTCAGCAATTGTAGCGTAGGCTTCTTCCCACTCAATCTCGGCCCATTTGCCCTCGCCTCTTTCGCCAACGCGTTTTAATGGCTTAACAATGCGTTGCTTATCATATAACTGGCTATGCCCTGCTCCGCCACGAGCACATACAGCGCCGCCGTAAGATTTAGCATTTTTATTACCCAGAATTGAGACGTTCTTGCCATTAACGACCCGAGCCGAAATCGGGCAGCGAGTTGAGCACATTTCACAAATACTGGCGACAGACTCTGCACTGCCCTTCAATGTGGAATGCCCTAGAGCAGCTAAAGAACCAGGCAGTGTTGCGAGTGCGCAACCAGCGGTACCCGCTCCAGCCCCTTTGATAAAGGTTCGCCGATCTAATTTCATGATTATTCTCCCAGTAGACAATGGTACTAAGTGCGTTGAAGGGGGAGGTTCTAGCCACGTTAATCAACCTTAAATTAGCTTGATTAAATAGCTATCCGCCCTAAACTTTTCACTATTGTCTGCTAGGTGTTAAACGTTGAATATTGTGGTAAACCACATATCAACACTAACGATGTAAGCTTTGTGAAGCGGTTCACAGTTCGAAAAACAACCGCCACAAAGGAGGTTCACTTGTCTATTGTGGTAAACCACATATCGTTATATTTCAGTTATCAAATACAGTTAGACATATAAAATCAACTTTCAACCTTTCGCTCACAACCCCTCTTTTTTAAGCTAATTTTGGCAATACAGCCGGCCTGCTTGTCGTCCCGAGTTTTTAACGAGAATGCGCCATCGTGCTCACTGACCACCTCATTACAAATAGCCAGCCCCAGGCCTAATCCATCCTCTTTGGTGGTAAAAAAAGTAGCCATTACAGAATCAGAGTTCTGCGATAAGCCGGTACCATTATCAATAACTAAGACATCGACTTGATATTCTTTAAATATCAGTTCAATAGTCACCTCACCTCTGCCTGATGCTTGGGTTTCGGCAATGGCGTCGATACTGTTTTTAGTTAAGTTAATTAATACCTGTAGCAAGCCTACACGATCGGCGGTAATGAAGAATGGCTCACCTTTAATACGCTTATTAATTTGAATATCTCTGCGTTGTAATTCCAGCTTCAACAGTGAAATACACTCATCCACAAGACTCAGAATATTGACGTCAGCCATGACTGACTCTCGGCGCTTAAGTAAACTACGGATCCGGTGCACCACCTCTCCAGCTCGAGTGGACTGTCGATGAATTTTTTCCAACAGTTCGATACTCGCGGCGACATCGCCAGTTTGATTTCCCTGAAGACGCATAATACCGCCTTCGCTATAACTGGTAATGGCAGCAATCGGCTGATTAATCTCATGCGCTAAACCGGCACCAATCTCACCAATAATAGAGGCGCTTTGTAATCTTTCAAGCGTTATAGCTTGTTGCTTTAGCTGCCTTTCTGTCTCAATTAACGACTCACTCTTTTGGTGGAACCGATATTCAATCCATAAATGATAGATGGTTGCCACCACAAAAATAAAAATGGCGAAGATGCCCCAATGCCGATTATCTTTAAGCCAGTTCTGCACACTCTCCCAACGGCTACTATCAGTGCCTTTAATATGTAAATCACTGAAAAGTTGGATCACTGCGAGCTGACTAATGGGTGATGTCCAGCCCATCAACTGGGCCTTTATCGCTGCAGGGTGTTCAGTTGGCAGCTCCATTAAAGCTTGGGTGATCTGCTTACTCAAACGAATACCGACACTTTCATTCGCAGCAAAGGACCAATTGGGATAAAGATGAGTGCTGCATTGGCAATCAAACCCATCTGGTCGACTCGGATTAAGAATACGGAAGTCAGCAGCGTTAATGAGGCCGCGAGAGACCATATCTTCAAAGGTACATAGCGGTGTAATAGCGGCGTCAACGTTGCCATCTCGGACTTGATATAATAAAGGGTCCAACGGAAACCCTAAAAACTTAACCTCTTTAAAATAGTCTTCAGCGTCCATACCCAACTTGTGCATTAAGCCGACGGTGGCCTGATACCCGCCCAATGCATGAGGATCACTCGCAGCGATGACTTTGTCTTTCAAGTCATATAAAGTGCGATAATTACTTTCAGCTTTAACGATAATGGCTGAACCAATGGCCGATGTAGCCCCCTTGTGACGCCGAGAACGCATGGTTGCCAGCCAAGATAATGGGTATTGGTTGGAAAGATAAAGATATTGACCAGGATTAGTAATAATAAACTGGATCTGCCCTAACTCCATTGCGAGGTTAAGCGCTTCAAAATTACCGGGATAAACATGAAACTGCGTTCCGGGGACCTGCTCATCTAAATACTGCATCATTGGCGTCCAGCGCTCGAGAGCTTGCTGGTTTCCCCAATTAGATAATACGCCAACATATAGCGCTTGAGGCTGTGCCCAAGCATTCGAAGTGCTACACAAAAGCAATAAACAAAATAAAACCCGATACACACAGTTCGCCTCACATGAATTATCAAGCTTAAGCTTACGATAGCCCGATGTAAGCTCAACGTGATGAGAATCATGCTTTGTAAAAAAGATGTTCGCATTAAGTGGTGAACTGAGATACTTATCTTACTAACGCCGTAAACGTGAAAAAGGATCGCTAATGCCACTGTTAATCAATGGGCCTGTCTACCTTGTGGATGATGATGACGCTATCGTTGACGCCATCACTTTCCTAATGGATGGCTATGGCTACAAAATGATGAGTTTCAACACTGGAAATGACTTTCTAGCCACAGTTGATCTCAGTCAACCGGGTTGTGTCATTTTAGATGCGCGTATGCCGGGTCTCAGCGGCCCACAGGTACAGCAACTGCTGAGCGAAGCTAAGAGCCCATTATCGGTGATTTTTTTAACGGGGCACGGTGATGTGCCAATGGCAGTAGATGCGTTCAAGAATGGAGCTTTCGATTTTTTCCAGAAACCCGTGCAAGGCCAACGACTATCGCAATCGATTGCCAAAGGGCTACAACATAGTGTGCATCTGCATTGGCAGCTCAGTAATCAGCAGATGATTAATCACTTATCTGAACGTGAAACCCAGATTTTTGAATTGATTATTGCAGGAAACACCAACAAACAGATGTCAAACTCGCTGTGTGTTGCGCTTAGAACCATTGAAGTGCATAGATCAAAGCTGATGAACAAACTCGGGGCAGCCAACTTAGCAGAATTACTTAAGCTGGCGCCATTGATGAGCTCAGAAGACTAGCGGCTGTTGATCAGCTAAACAAAAATATTAACCGTTTAAGTGGCTGTACCAATCTCGCACTCTGGGAAAGTGATCTTGCACCGCGTCTTTATGGGTCAACATTCCCGCATGATCGTAATCATGCTTAAAACCATGTTTACGGCATAAAAGCGTATAATCGACCTGTTGCATTTGGCATTCGTTGATCATGCGTTTCACGTCGCTTGGGTTGCCCAAAACGGTATCCCCTTGGCCTGCAATAAACCAAGACTTTGGCCACTTAGCATTTTTTGCCGCTTGGCTATAATCAAAGCCATCGTCATGATCAATCCAATGTCCCCGAACCCAATCTATACTTTGCAATAAAGAAGCTCTAGATTCATTATCCATGCCCATTTTTAACTTATCAGCGGGCAGGTAACCACGATGCCAAGCAATAAAGGGCGCGAGTTTGTTCCATACCAAGTCCACTTGCAACCACTTACTTAAAGACTTAACTTCGATCCGGCGCTTACTGCCAAAAGTGACGAGCGAGGCCACGGACGCTTGTAAAGAGTCGTATCGTGCAATAGCGCTTGCCATCAACACCCCGCCCCATGAATGACCACACCAATGGACAACATCTGTTTTAGGATGTAAAGCGAGAATATATTGCTGAATAAGCGGTAACTGCTCCCGAATAACCTCCCCCTGCCCGGCACTAAATCCTGGACCAAGTTTAGGGGTACTGCGGCCGCGACCTAACGTATCAAGCACGTAAACAACCACCCCAGACTCCGCCAAGTAGCAACCAAGACCTTTACCCGAATCACTGTAAAAAACCCGACCATTAGACATAGCGCCATGCAACATTAACAAGGGCGGCTTACTCATATCAGCATTAACGGGGATCAATTGTCTTAAGTGAAGATAACCATGATTGTATGGCACATAGAGGGATTTTTGCTGGATATTCACGCTTTAGTACTCGCTTTTTTAACCACTAAACTACTGAGGTCAAAACAAAAAAACAAGAGTAATAACTCTAACTTAACCATTTAAACAAGTGATGATAGAAAGCTTATGGCTAATCAAGTTGATAGCTATAGATTAAAACACCGATAAAACAAAAAAGCCTACCAAGTATTTTTGGCAGGCTAGTCTATGACAGTTTATCGGTGAAATACCGCTTTAACTCGCTTACTTAAGCTGAAATAAGTAGGGTAAAGCCTTAAGGTTAAGTTTGCTGATATTAGCATCAGCCACTGCTGCGAGTTTTGGCTTAGCGTGATATGCGATGCCAAAATCTGCAATATTGATCATAGGTATATCATTGGCACCATCACCAATCGCCACTTTCTGGCCTGAGCCGATGTCCCACGTCTGTGCACAGTTAACCACACAATCGGCTTTAAACTGAGCATCGACAACTTGGCCAGAGACGGTGCCGTTGAGTTTTCCGTCAGCAATATCTAACTCATTGGCAAAGGCGGCATCGAGATCCAACAGCTGCTGCAGATGATTAACAAAAGGCCTAAAACCACCCGACGCCACAACAGTACGCCATTGGTGCTGTTTAAGCTCGGTTATCGTTTCCGTTAATCCTGGCATCAAGGGCAGCTGAGCGCATAATTTATCAATAATGCTCGCATCGGCATTCGTCAGTTTAGCCACTCGGGCGCGCAGGCTCTCTTCAAAATCGAGTTCTCCTTGCATCGCTTGCTCGGTAACCGCGGCGACGGCTGCACCAACACCCGCCATTTCAGCAAGTTCATCAATACACTCAATCTCAATCGCCGTAGAATCCATGTCCATGACCAATAAACCCGGCTGATTTAATACCGGCGCATCAGCTTTCATCTCAAATACTTCAAGCTGCGACAAGGATGCTAAAGTCACAAACACTAAGGGTTCAAGAGCGCAAACCTCAATACAATTCAGCCCTGTTGTTCGCGAGATCATCGCCAAGCTTAATTCTGCTGTATTTGACAACAACCAACTCTGTATCAGACTTAGATGTTGGCTATCGGAAAATAGGATCCGATAACGATGATGACGAGCTGGAAAATAAGCCTCAACATGGCGAGTAAATCTTTGTTCCCCAGCGTTAAAAGACATGCTACTTTCACTGCTTAACCATTCAAAAACAGTAGATTGACTCGAATTGTCCATTAGTTATGATTCTCCAACTACCGAGTACCGACATAATCAATTATGATTAAGTGAGTACACTATAAATTAAGGGTTTCAGTGTTTTATTTAAAAGGCCTAAAAAAGAGCCATAGAATAAGCAGGATATTACAGATCCTTGTCGCTATCGCATTATTCATTGGTCTGGATCAGCTGTGGGAAACTAGCCTACTACAAGGGCAACAGCTTCTAAAGTCCCAAACCGAAAAGATGGCAAGATTATTAGTGCAGCAAACAGCCTACGGCGCGGCCCCTGCACTTCAATTAGAGAATGATGAACAGCTGCAGTGGCTGGCAACCGCCTTAGTACTTGACCCTAAAGTGATGTCTGCCAGTATTTTTAGCGAAGATGGCGTAAGGCTGTCCTTCGCACAAAGCGTGACCCAAGAAGACTACGAAGCTGATTCAGAGGAGATGGCACTGCTGCTTGAGCAATATCCACCGTATGTGGAGTCCGTGTCTCAGGACGGTCAAAACTTGGGATATGTGGAAGTGAGACTAGAACCAAAGTACTTTTTTAACGAAATTAAAGAAGCGCATCAAATCAACATGGAACAACAGCAGATGATGCTTATCATTGCTGGGCTCATAGGCATGTTGCTATCACGAGCACTGTCGTTCAAACGTGCTGATTTTGATAGACGTAAAGCGAAAGTAAAACTGCGGCAGTTACTCAGTCAACGAAATGCTAAACATAGACAGCTAGAAGCAGATAACCAAGATAATGAAACGTCAACGTCAGCAGCAAGCGAACAAAAAAAGGAATAGAGCCCTGATAGTCAGTGAACTATAGATACAAAAAACGGACATTAATATGTCCGTTTTTTATGACTAATAGATTAGTCAAACCAATCTATTCACGTTACAGCATCACAAATTAAAGCGTGATTGCAGCTTCAAGTGTCATTTCAATCATTTCGTTGAAAGTAGTTTGACGCTCTTCAGAAGAGGTCTTTTCACCGGTACGGATATGATCAGATACAGTACAAACGCACAACGCTTTAGCACCGAACTCAGCAGCTACACCGTAAAGACCAGCAGCTTCCATTTCGACACCCAAGATGTTCATCTTTTCCATAACATCGAACATTTCTGGATCTGGCGTATAGAAAAGATCAGCAGAAAAAATGTTACCAACGCGGAATTTAGTACCTTTAGCTTCAGCAGCTTTAACCACGGCGCTAAGTAGGCTGTAATCAGCGATAGCGGCAAAGTCTTGACCTTTAAAACGTAGACGGTTCACTTGAGAATCGGTACAAGCTCCCATTCCGATTAACACGTCACGTACTTTTACGTCAGTGCTAACAGCACCACAAGTACCAACACGGATTAGGTTTTTAACACCGTAATCTCTAATAAGTTCAGTTGCATAGATTGAACAAGATGGGATACCCATACCTGAACCCATCACTGAAATGCGAGTACCTTTATAAGTACCAGTAAAGCCTAGCATGTTACGAACATCAGTAACTTGCACAACGTCTTCTAGAAACGTTTCAGCAATATATTTAGCGCGTAATGGATCGCCAGGAAATAGAACTGTATCGCCAAATGCACCGTCTACGGCATTAATGTGTGGTGTAGCCATCAGAAAACCCCTATTTATATTTTTCAGACTGTCGTTAATACTTGAGTCTATGTTTGCGAGCGGCCCAAAGTGAGCCGCCAAATTTAAAATTTAGTTCGTTTATGAACGAATAAAAGATTCGCCATATTCCATTGGTTCAAGCTTAAAGTAACTCGCAATTGATTGGCCCATATCAGCAAAACTATTACGTAGTCCAAGCGACCCAGGTGCTAAACCTGCGCCATAAGCAAGAACAGGTACTCTTTCACGAGTATGATCACTACCAGGCCATGTTGGATCACAACCGTGATCTGCAGTTAGCAGTAAGAAATCATCTTCATCTAGCAAGGCTAGAATTTCAGGTAAACGTGAATCAAAATACTCTAGGCTGCGTGCGTAGCCCGCAACATCACGGCGATGGCCGAAATGTGAGTCAAAGTCGACAAAGTTAGTGAATACAATCGTATTGTCACCCGCTTGTTTAACTTGCTCTAAAGTCGCGTCAAACAGTGCTTCAAGCCCTGTAGCCTTTACTTTTTTAGTAATGCCACAATGCGCATAAATGTCAGCAATTTTACCCACACTAACCACTTCGCCACCGGCATCTTTTAGCTTATCCAACACTGTCGGTGCTGGTGGCTTAACCGCATAGTCACGACGATTACCAGTACGCTCAAAGTTACTTGCATCAGTGCCTACAAATGGACGAGCAATAACGCGGCCAATATTGTAATCGGCAAGTTCTTCACGAGCAATGATACAAAGCTCATACAGCTTCTCAAGACCAAAACTTTCTTCATGACAAGCAATTTGGAACACCGAATCAGCAGAGGTATAGAAAATTGGCTTACCCGTGCGCATATGCTCTTCACCAAGCTGCTCTAAAATCACAGTACCTGAAGAGTGGCAGTTGCCCATAAACTCAGTCAAACCTGCTCGCGCAAGAATTTTGTCTGTAAGTTCCTGCGGAAAAGAGTTGCTTAAATCGCTAAAGTAGCCCCATTCATACAACACAGGGACACCCGCCATTTCCCAATGTCCACTTGGGGTATCTTTGCCTGAACTTAATTCATCTGCGTGGCCATAAGCCCCAATGATCTCAACGTCATCACCAAATCCAGCCGGAAACTCGCCCGTGCTCTCTTTAGATGCATGACCTAAGCCTAGACGAGCCAAGTTAGGTAGTTTTAGTGGCCCTTCACGACCTTCATTTGCTTTACCTTCCGCGCATGCTTGTGCAATATGCCCGAAAGTATCTGCTCCGACATCGCCAAATGCTTCAGCATCTTTTGCTGCACCAACGCCAAATGAATCTAGCATCATGATTATAGTACGTTTCATAAACTGTGCTCCGTTACAGATCTGACTCACGGATATAGCGATATATCTCAGGAGTTTTCTCTGGCTTGGTATCGCCAATATGAATCGCTTTTTTCACTGCAGCTTGTGCTTCAGCAAAGGCGTCTTCAGATTGAGCGTGTATAAATGCAATAGGCTTATCGGCGCTAATTTCATCGCCAAGTGCGCACACTTTAGTAAGTCCTACGCTGTAATCAAGCGTGTCACCAGGTTTGCGACGTCCGCCACCTAAAGTGACAACGGCAAGACCGAGTTCACGTGTATCCATGCCCGTAGCAAAACCTACTTGGTCAGCATAAATAGGACGAATAATCTTTGAATCTGGCAGGTATTTACCGTAGTTTTCTACAAAGTCTGTTGGTCCGCCAAGACCCGATACCATACGGCCAAATATTTCCGCTGCTTTACCGTTATCCAATACTTGGTTAAGTTTAGCGCGAGCTTCAGCTTCATTACTTGCAATACCACCAAGGATCAGCATTTCAGCACAAAGGCCCATAGTGACTTCGTAAAGACGTGGGTTGCGGTATGCACCTGTCATAAAGTCGACGGCTTCTTTGACTTCTACAGCGTTACCCGCACACGATGCCAATACTTGGTTCATGTCAGTTAGTAGTGCTGTCGTCTTAGTGCCTGCGCCGTTAGCTACCGCAGTAATACTGCGTGCTAGCTCTTCAGAGGCTTCATACGTTGGCATAAAGGCGCCAGTACCGACTTTGACGTCCATAGCAAGAGCATCGAGACCCGCAGCAAGCTTTTTAGACAAGATAGAGGCTGTAATAAGCGAGATAGATTCAACGGTAGCGGTGTTATCACGAATAGAGTAAAAGCGTTTATCGGCAGGAACAAGATCGCCTGTTTGACCAATAATGGCTACACCCGCTTCTTTTACGACTTTGCGGAATAGTGCACTATCGGGTTCGGTGTTGTAGCCAGGAATAGCATCAAACTTATCGAGTGTGCCACCCGTATGACCCAGTCCACGACCTGAAATCATCGGTACATAACCACCACAAGCTGCCGCCATTGGGCCTAACATCAAACTAATGACATCCCCCACACCGCCAGTTGAGTGCTTATCGATAATAGGACCATTAAGGTCTAGTGATTTCCAATCGAGAACCGTACCAGAATCACGCATTGAAGTGGTCAGCGCGATACGCTCATCCATATTCATATCGTTGAAGTAAACAGCCATGCCAAGCGCCGCTATTTGACCTTCTGAAACGGTGTTATTAGTGATGCCTTTAACAAAAAATTGGATCTCTTCTGTTGAAAGGACTTCAGCATTACGTTTTTTACGAATAATTTCTTGAGCTAAAAACATGTACTACCTCCAAGAATGTAACTAAATTCCCATCTGATGGTATTTTTAGTTAACAACCTGCTAAAGTGAAATCAAAAGCTGTAATATAGTTACATACTAACGAACTTTTGATACACCTAATTAGATTTAGATCACACTTAACAACAAGCTTAATCAGTAAAGATTAGTAACCTTGTGGTCCTTTGGCTACATCACCTAACTCAAGCGTATGCAGTAGGTTAGTCAGTAAGCTAGAAGCGCCAAATCGGAATGTAGCTGAAGTAGCCCAGTCATCACCAAGAAGACGTGCAGCAACACCTAAAAACTCTGCAGCAGCTGCAGCATCTTTTACGCCACCAGCAGGCTTAAAGCCAACCTTAGTATTCTTTTCGCTGATCACTGTCATCATGATCTCTGCGGCTTCAAGAGTTGCGTTAACAGCAACTTTACCCGTAGAGGTCTTAATGAAATCAGCACCAGCGTCGATAGCGAGTTCAGAAGCTTTGCGGATTAGCGCAGGATCTTGTAATACACCAGACTCGATGATGACTTTTAAGATTGCATCGTCGCCACAAGCTTCTTTACATGCTTTAACGAGTTCAAATCCGACGGTCTCATTACCTGCCATTAGGGCGCGGTATGGGAAAACAACATCAACTTCGTCTGCGCCGTAAGCGACTGCAGCACGGGTTTCCAATACTGCGATAGCAATATCATCATTACCGTGTGGGAAGTTTGTCACAGTTGCAATCTTAATGTCGTCGCCACCAATTTCATTCAGCGTTTTACGAGCAATAGGAATGAAGCGAGGAAAAATACAGATGGCAGCGGTATCACCAGCTGGTGTCTTTGCTTTATGACAAAGCTCAATGACCTTTTGATCAGTATCATCATCATTAAGCGTGGTTAGATCCATTAAACTAATGGCTTGTTGTGCTGCTTTTTTTAAGTCGCTCATAATAGCTCTCCGAGACATATTCAAATAGTAAAATTTTTGATAGAAATTTGTCGTAAGGCTGTGCTTAGAAGTGGCTTTTTTTTTGATTATTTTTATGGGCCGGGCCTTCGAGCATTGCCAGACCTTAAATGATGAATAGTGGTGAACCATATTCAACTTAAGGTCAATATTCAGGTATCCAACATTGCAACGTCTTGAGCTGCAATAATCTTGACACTAGTGTCACGACTTGAATCCATGAAGACCGGGAAGGGAGATTGGTACTGCTTATGTCTGCCTTTCCGCGAAAAGTCCCTTTTAGCGCGTAATAAATCTTATATCACTTTCAATTAATACTTACCTAAACAAGTTCATTAAATATAGTTCATGCTTAAGTAAAAATTAAGACGTTTACCTTATCAATTCAGCAAAAGTTGTATTATAAATTTAATCGTCAACGTTACAGTGTGTAAACGTTAGTTAGAGCCGCGAAACTACGCGGCTCTGACATATACTTAACTATGTTTTAAGCGATTGCTTAGAACTTGTAAGTAGCCGTTAGATAATGTGCGAAACCAGTTGCTTCTAGATCTAGTGCGCCAACACCATCTTCAACTAGGTAAACATCTTGGTATGCTTTTAGACCATAACCAAGAGCATAGTTGTCTGAATGCCAATGCACACCGAAGTATGCAGCACCACCACTAGATGTAGTAGGTACGAAAGCAGTTGAATTTGAGTCAGCACCAAACTGGTAATCAACATAACCTTGGAAAGACACAAAGCTACCATTGTCGAAGTTCATGAAAGGCTTGAACCAGTTCATAGAGAACTGATAACCGTTCCACTCTTTAGCATTCATGTCGTAGAAAGCGTATACGTTCATGCCAGTTTTACCTAACCATGGAACCATTACGTCAGCACCGATACCCCAGAAAGATGAGTTAACATCTTCGCCGATAACACCGCCACCCCAGTTGAATAGAGTTGAGATGTAAACTTCTTGGATAGGACCAGCAGAAAGATCCCAACCAGTCATCGCATCGATAGAGAAACGAGGAGCGAACTTCATGAACATCTTGCTTTTGCCAGTGCCTGTAGCTTTATCGCCAGAATCACCAGTTGCAAGGTTGAAAACATCGACATAACCGTATAGGTCAACAACACCAGCGCGGCCGCCGAATTCCATTTCTAGATAGTCATGTCCGCCGTCATCAGCGTCAGAACGTGGAAGCTCGTTGAACGCATACATTGCGTTGAACTGCATCCAGCTGTAATCGCCAGAACGGATATCATCGCCGCGATCTGCTGCGAATGTTGGTGCAGACATTGCTGCTGTTGCTGCGAGTGCTGTAGCTAGTGCTATAGTTTTAACGTTTTTCATCATCAACCCCATTTATTTATGGTTTTACCGCTCTACTTTATGAAGAGTCAGCGTTTCTTTTTTATGGCGTCGCATTTTACTTAATTTATGCCAAACTTCAACAGTATTTATGTAAAAATGCGAACACTAAGTTTTAACATTCGAACAAAGTCATGATTTATCGACAGATTAAGCTGCCATATCATTGTTATTGTCGTTTTTATGCCGAAAGGAACCCTAACCTTAGTTATTGATCATTTCGTAAAAAATTCTTAATTGGAAAACGATTGACTTAATAGTGGCTCTGCTCAACAAGAGCAGAGCCTAGATTGGGCGACGATTGCCTACCCAATCTCAAAGTGCTTACAATGCTAAGAAAAGACCCGCAATTGTGGCACTCATTAGGTTCGCTAGCGACGCAGCTATAACGGCACGAACACCTAACTTAGCAAGGTCATGACGACGGCTTGGAGCCATAGCGCCTAGACCACCAAGTAGAATTGCGATTGAAGATAAGTTAGCAAATCCACAGAGTGCGAATGAGATGATAGCTTTAGTTCTATCAGTCATAGCAAGACCAGTTTCAGCAACTACCATACCGCCATCAGCAATATCTTTTAGGTAAGGTGCGAAGTTTAGGTAAGCGACGAATTCGTTAACAATGATCTTCTGACCAATGAAAGAACCTGCAACCATTGCTTCATTCCAAGGCACACCGATAAGGAATGCTAGAGGCATGAACAAGTAACCTAAGATAAGCTCTAGAGTTAAGTTCTCAAAACCAACTAATCCACCAAGACCACCTAACAAACCGTTAAGCATCGCGATAAGACCAACGAAAGCAAGAAGCATTGCACCAACGTTTAGTGCTAAATGCATACCAGAAGCAGCACCGGCAGCAGCAGCGTCGATGACGTTAGCTGGCTTATCAGTGTCTTCAGGCAGATCGTCCATGTCGTTTTTAGTTGCTTCAGTCTCTGGATGGATAAGCTTAGCCATCATAAGACCACCAGGAGCAGCCATGAAAGAGGCAGCAACCAAGTATTCTATTTTAACGCCCATACCTGCATAACCAGCAAGTACCGCACCCGCGATTGATGCTAAACCACCAACCATGATTGCGAATAGCTCAGAGTTCGTCATAGTCGCAATGAAAGGACGTACAACAAGCGGCGCTTCTGTTTGACCAACGAAGATGTTTGCAGTAGCAGCCATAGATTCTGTACGGCTTGTACCTAGTGCCTTCTGTAGACCACCACCGATGAACTTAATAACCATCTGCATGATGCCAAGGTAATAAAGTACAGCAATCAAAGAAGAGAAGAAGATAATAACGGGTAGAACGCGGATAGCGAAGACGAAGCCAACACCGTTTGCGAACATAGCGTCAGTACCTAGACCACCAAATAGGAAGTCGATACCAGCTTGAGAATAACCAATAACATTGGCAACACCCATTGAAACACCGCCAAGCACTTCTTGCCCAACTGGTACATACAATACGAAACCACCAAAAATGGCCTGAATTGCTAATGCACCAAAAACGGTACGTTTGTTAATTGCTTTTTTATTATTTGAAAGCCCGAAAGCGATCGCAAGTAAGGTGACCACCCCTACTAAACTCATTAAAATATCCATTAACCATCACCCTATATGTTAATACTTTTTAATTATGTTGTTAACCAACCTTTTTCCGCGGTCGATTATACCCGAGCGGAAGCCTAAAAGCGTCGTATTGATCAAATTTTTGAAGTTTTATTTCAATGATTTCGTTGGTTATTCTGATGCGAGTTACATCTGTTTAATCAAAAAAAACTAAAGGTCAAAGAGTTGCGTTGCATTAAAATACAACTGTTCTGATATAAGAACATTCGTTTTCTTTTGTAAACTTGCTATTTTTTTGAGTAATAAAGGCAAAATCAACGGAGTATTTCGATCATTCTCGCTACTTATAGGGCTCATAGCAGGAGAATCTGTTTCTAATACAAATGCACTGAGGGGCAATTGTGCTACCGTTTGTTGGAGTTTTTTAGCGCTATCATTTAATAGCAAACCACCTATCCCTAATTTGTAACCTAAATTAACATAACGCAAAGCAAGCTCTGGCCCGCCGTAAAAGCCATGGATCACTCCTTTTTTAGCATTTTTTGCGCTTTTCAGTAGACCTAGCATCTCTTCATGGCTTTTAACACAGTGAATAATGAGAGGTAGATCGAATTCTTGAGCCAGTAAAATGTGCGCTCTGAACACTGACAATTGCGTAGTGAAATTACTTTTATGTAACTTATCTAAACCACACTCGCCAATTGCAACAAGTTTTCGCTGTTGATGCAGACTCAACAGTAACTGTCTGAGATTAAGTAACGTTTGCTCTGTCATTGAATCACAAAACCATGGGTGCACCCCTAAAGCAAAAGCGCAATTATAGGTGCTAGCAATGTGAAGTTGGTTAAGCCATTTGTCTTCTGAAACCCCCGGGATCACGACTTGAGTGATCCCTTGTGCCTTCATCTTTTCAAACAGCTCAGCTCTATCATGATCAAACTCAGCAAAGTCTAAATGCGCATGGCTGTCGATTAAAGGGCTCATTTTAGGCTGCTGTTCGGGGCTGGAATTCATCTCTACTATCGCCATTTATGCTCGAGCTCCCTATTTATGTTACTTATAAGTGCCGTTACTTATCAGTATTATCTCGCTAACGGCCGCACTGCATTGTTAATCTTTACAGTAAGTCATCACGCACTTCAAATATAGAACCCAGCATAGTCACTAACGCTGATGAAATGAAGCTCGTTATATTTCTATTAGCCCAATAAAAAACCCAAGCATTTGCTTGGGTTTCATTATTGAACATCATCAGCTGAGATTAGTTCTCACGCGTCTTAGCGAATTCAATATCTGGATAACGTTCCATCGACAAGTTTAAGTTAATCATCGTTGGAGCGATATAAGTCAGATTATCGCCGCCATCGAGTGCTAAGTTCATGCTGCATTTACGGCTAAACTCATCAAGTTTTTTGTGATCGTCACAATAAACCCAACGTGCAGTCGCAACACTGATTGCTTCATAAATAGCTTCAACTTTATATTCAGTCTTTAGTCGACCAACAACCACTTCAAACTGCAACACACCGACCGCACCAACAATGAGGTCATTGCTATCTATGGGTCTAAATACCTGTACAGCACCCTCTTCAGATAGCTGCACTAACCCTTTAAGCAATTGCTTTTGCTTTAGTGGATCTCTTAGACGAATACGACGGAACATTTCCGGTGCAAAGTTAGGAATACCGGTAAAACGCAGCTTTTCACCTTGAGTAAAGGTATCGCCAATACGAATAGTACCGTGATTATGCAAACCAATAATATCGCCAGGATAAGCGGCCTCGGCACGGTTACGATCACCAGCCATAAAGGTCAGAGCATCGCTCACGTTGACATCTTTACCTAAACGCACATGATGCATCTTCATGCCCTGCTCATAACGACCAGAACAGACACGCATAAAGGCAACGCGATCACGATGTTTAGGATCCATATTTGCTTGGATCTTAAATATAAAGCCACTGAACTTAGATTCGCTAGGCTCGATAACTCGTGTTTCGGTTTCACGGGCCTGCGGAGTAGGCGCCCACTCAACAATACCATCAAGAATATGATCAACACCAAAGTTACCCAACGCGGTACCAAAGTAAACGGGTGTCAGTTCGCCTTTTAAAAACAGCTCATGATCAAATTCATGTGAAGCGCCAACAACAAGCTCCATCTCTTCACGCACTTCGTCAGCATAGGTGCCAATAGCGTCGTCAAGTTCAGGGTTATCTAAACCCTTGATGATTTTTGAATCTTGTATTGTATGCCCCATACCACCTTGATAAAGAATAACCTCATCACGCAATAGGTGATAAACACCTTTAAACTCTTTACCTGCACCAATGGGCCAAGTGATAGGTGCACATTTAATATTAAGCACCTCTTCAACTTCATCCATCAGTTCGACGGGGTCGCGAATATCACGATCGAGTTTGTTCATGAAGGTAACGATTGGCGTATCACGTAGACGGGTCACTTCCATCAACTTAATAGTACGTTGCTCAACACCTTTAGCGGAATCGATAACCATCAAACATGAGTCGACAGCCGTTAAGGTACGATAAGTATCTTCAGAGAAGTCTTCATGACCAGGCGTATCAAGCAAGTTAATTAAGGTATCACTGTACGGAAATTGCATCACAGATGTCGTAATTGAAATTCCACGATCTTTTTCCATCTCCATCCAGTCAGATTTAGCATGCTGACCTGATTTTTTGCCTTTTACTGTTCCCGCTTTTTGCAAAGCGTTTCCGAACAAAAGAACTTTTTCAGTAATGGTGGTTTTACCCGCATCTGGGTGAGAGATGATGGCAAAAGTACGACGCTTGTCGACCTCAACTTTATTGCCTGACATGTTTACCTGTAATTCTGGGAGTGCACAAAGGCGGCAATTATAGCTGCTCACCTATATTTTGGCTACCAGTGCCGTCGCTTAAATCAATATTGAAACTGATTTGAAATAGCAACAGCTCAATAAAAAAGCCTCCAAAAAGGAGGCTTGCTTCAAAAATAATTCGTAGCCAAACTTAATTGACGACAGTAGCCATTGCTGCATTCACTCGGGCAAGCTCTAAACGTGCATATCTGTGCTCTACAAAATCATAGATGTTGGTCGCTAGCGCAAGTCTAAAATAATTAGCTGCTTCGGCATTATCACCACGTTGCTGGGCTATCTTAGCCATATAGAAATAGGCTTCACATAAACGTTCAGCATACTCATTTGGATGCTTTAAGCCCTCTTTTGCTAAAGCGAAAACAGCTTCTTTATCTTTAGTGCCGAGATAGTAATCCACTAACGCCGTTGACCAAGCATCTGGGTTTAATTTCGCGCGGTTAGCTGTCATTCTCAACGTTGCGCTTTGTGCGTCGACTTCTCTTTCTGCTATATATAGCCATAGTACGCGGTAACCGTCCGAGGTGTCCTTGCTATAGAATGCATCCATGTCCGAGACTGCAAGTTCTGAACGCTCACCATAATACAATGAAATACCGCGATTAAGATAAGCGTAATCATATTCTGGAGACAGTTCTAACACAGCATCAAACGCTTCATAGGCACTTTCGAACTCATTTTCTTGAGTGTAATAAATGCCAAGGAAGTTATAAGCATCAGCTAGATTGGGCTGTAATTTAAGGGCTTGATGAAAATCAATACGGCTAAGAATCCGTAAACCGACTCGATCATAGATCACGCCACGATCATAGTGAAAACGCGCACGCTGCTCTTGCGTCAACTCCATACTCGATAATATTTCATTGAGCTTAGCTAAGGTTATCTCTAATTTATAGTCTGGGGAAACTGGCGCGACTTTGATGGAGGCTTGTTGGTTGCTACCTGATTGAGTTGAGACACACCCGGTCAGCAACATACTGATCCCGGCAATCACCACAACCACGCTGGTACGCATCTTTTGATTCATCCATTTAACCTTTTGAGTTCAGCAATAGCCCCAATAATAGCAATCCCCTGTTACTACTGCTATCAAGGAATTGAAAAATAATCTCATTTACGCTAATTATTACCCAACGACTGCCTCTTTTCTGTCCATCTTAGGTCATTTTGCTGATCACAAAAATGGTTGAAATAAATCACAGGCACAAAAAAGGAGGCCGTATGGCCTCCTTTTAAACAAACCGTTATGGTTTATTCTGCAACAGGAGCTTCAACTTTAGGCGCTGCTTCTTTCATAGAAAGACGCACACGACCTTGGCGGTCAACTTCCATTACTTTAACTTTAACTTCTTGGCCAACTTCTAAGTAGTCAGACACATTCGCAACACGCTCTTCAGCGATTTGAGAAATATGAACTAGACCATCTTTACCAGGAAGAATCGTTACGAAGGCACCGAAGTCAACGATACGAACAACTTTACCGTTGTAGACAGTACCGACTTCAACTTCAGCAGTGATCTCTTCGATACGACGGATAGCTTCTTTAGTTGCTTCGCCGTTTGAAGAAGCAATCTTCACTGTTCCATCATCTTCAAGCTCGATTGTAGTACCAGTTTCTTCAGTAAGTGCACGAATTGTTGCACCACCTTTACCGATAACATCACGAATTTTCTCAGGGTTAATCTTAAGAGTCGTGATACGTGGAGCGTGATCAGAGATATCGTCACGATGTGTACCAATTGCTTGGTCCATTACGTTTAGGATATGAACACGTGCACCGTAAGCTTGTTGCAGTGCAATTTCCATGATGTCTTTAGTGATACCTTCAATCTTGATATCCATCTGCAGAGCAGTAATACCGTCACGAGTACCAGCAACTTTAAAGTCCATGTCACCAAGATGATCTTCATCACCTAGGATGTCAGAAAGAACAACGAAATCGTCGCCTTCTTTAACTAGACCCATTGCAATACCTGCAACAGAAGTCTTAATTGGAACACCTGCATCCATAAGCGCAAGAGACGTACCACATACAGAAGCCATTGAGCTTGAACCGTTAGATTCAGTGATCTCTGATACAACACGAATGCTGTATGGGAAATCTTCAGGCGAAGGCATAACCGCTTGCATACCACGCCATGCTAGCTTGCCGTGACCGATTTCGCGGCGCTTAGGCGAACCAACAAAACCTGTTTCACCAACAGAGTATGGAGGGAAGTTATAGTGCAGCATAAAGCGATTTGTGTATTCGCCCATGATGCTGTCAACTTTCTGAGCGTCACGCTCAGTACCCAGTGTACAAGTCACAAGTGCTTGAGTTTCGCCACGAGTAAACAGTGAACTACCGTGAGTACGTGGAAGAACACCAGCCATAACGTTAAGTGCACGAACCATATCTGGCTCACGACCATCGATACGTGGGTTGCCAGCAATAATACGGCTACGAACGACTTTCTTCTCTAAGCTACCAAGAAGGCCGTCGATTTCGCGCAAGTTAGCTTCTGGGTTTTCAGCTAATAATGCTTCTTTAGCAGCAGATTTTACAACGCCAACTTGAGTGTAACGATCTTGCTTAACTTCGATTTGGTAAGCAGCGGCCATGTCGGCCTCAGCCAAATCTTTAATCTTAGCAACAAGGTCTGCGTCTTGAACTGGAGCTGTCCAGTCCCATGCAGGCTTGCCAGCTTCAGCTTTAAGCTCGCTAATAGCATTAATCACTACTTGCTGCTGGTCATGGCCATAAACCACACCACCCAACATAACTTCTTCAGGTAGAGAAGCTGCTTCTGATTCAACCATTAGAACAGCAGCATCAGTACCCGCAACAACTAAATCAAGATCACTCTCAACAAGTTGACTTACATTTGGGTTAAGCACATATTCGCCACCGATATAACCAACACGTGCCACACCTAGTGGACCATTGAACGGCAGACCAGAGATAGCCAATGCTGCCGAAGTACCAATCATCGAAATAACATCAGGATTGATTTCAGGATCGACAGAAACTACTGTGATAATTACCTGAACTTCATTCTTGAAGCCATTTGGGAATAATGGACGGATTGGACGGTCAATTAGACGTGCAATCAGTGTTTCGCTTTCAGATGGACGACCTTCACGCTTGAAGAATCCGCCTGGGATTTTACCGGCTGCGTATGTTCTTTCCTGGTAATTAACTGTAAGCGGGAAAAAGTCACGGCCTGGCTCTTCAGCTTTCTTTCCAACAACAGTCACTAATACTGTTGTATCACCCATACTTGCTAAAACAGCGGCGTCTGCTTGACGTGCGATAACACCCGTTTCTAATGTAACGGTGTGCTGACCATATTCAAAACTCTTTACGATTGGATTCACGTGAACCATTCCTTAAATTTAATTACCTTAATTACGCGCGTAAGTATACTTCAAGTTTATTCAATAGATAAAGGGAATGATTAATGACAAAGCCGATTCTTTTCTCTAAAGTGAGCAGATTACTAATAGTATGTTTCCTGGAATACAATCACCCGCCGTTCTAAGCAAGCATAAGGCATTGAAATAAAGGAAAATAATTGACAAAGGAAAATTTTAAATCACTGACTTGGAAGCAAACAATACTTGTTGTTTCTTCAACGTTATTTTTTGCTGTTGCTATTTTTCTTGTTGAAATATCGTTAGCTTTTGTCAACGCACGCCAGCAACTTATTGCAACGCAGCAGGAATTACTCGATTCGGTAGAACAACCTGCGGCTAATGCGGTCTGGGCAATGGACGAAACTTTAGCCGCTCAAACGATTCAAGGTTTGTTGAAGGTCGATAATATTGATTCAGCTACCATAGAGTTAGATGATGGCAGTCGCTTTGTTGCCGTCAACAGCACTCCGTCAGCAAAAACATCGACGTTATTCCAAGGTATCAGTGATGAACTGTTTGGTGATCTCAATCAAATATCTCGCTCGCTTTACCGCCCTTTTTTCACCAGTAGTCGTTATAAGAAAGAGATCATTGGTAAACTCACTCTCAACTACGATGTTCAAGAGTTGACCAGTTCGCTATTCTCAACGTTACGTTATAGCCTCTGGGCCACCCTCGCTCGCGCGTTCTTACTCACATTGGTACTGTCAATTGTCTTTCACCGTTTCTTAACTCAACCTATCGCTAGAATAAGCGAAGCCATTGATAGAATAGATCCTGAATCACCGGGTGATAATCTGCTGCCAAATTCTCGGCCGCACATGGATGATGAGCTTGGGCTTGTCACCAGTAAATTCAATCAAATCCTGGTTCAATTTGCCAAAACACAGAATAAACTGCGTAAAATGGCCACCAGAGATTCATTGACAGGCTTGCCTAATCGGGCCCTTTTACTTGAGACCATCGCGGTGACAATTCAACGAGCTAGAGTAAATAAAGCTCAGTTTGTGCTGCTATTCATTGACTTAGATAGGTTTAAAAATATTAACGATTCGCTCGGCCATGCATTGGGTGATCAGTTTCTAGTGCGGATAGCACGGGTCCTCGAGAGTGCAGTCGGAGAGCGAGGGACTGTGGCTCGTTTAGGCGGAGATGAATTTGTCATTTTGGCCGATGGATTAACCTCGCCGACCCTCGCCGCCGAGTTCGTCGAGAAACTTCTGCTGCAGCTCAATACACCAATGCATCTCAATGAGTATGCAATTCATCCTGCCGCGTCCGTTGGGATATCTCTCTATCCTGACGACGGGTTAGCCGCTGAAGATCTTATTCGCCACGCCGATATTGCAATGTACAGTGCAAAAGCGGCTGGTTCTAATCAATGGGCATTCTTCAAGCAGCAGATGACCGAGAGAGCAGCCGTGCGGCTAAGAACCGAAGCATCCTTACATGACGCACTGATAAATGAAGAGTTTGTCCTGCATTTTCAACCTAAGCTTGATATAAAAACCGGTGAACTCGTCGGTTGCGAAGCCTTGATCCGATGGAAAAAAGATGGCCGGCTTATCAGTCCGATGTCGTTTATACCGGTCGCCGAAGAGACAGGCATTATCATTCCGCTCGGGCGCTGGGTGATAGAGGAGAGTTGCCGAACCATTCAGAAATGGCAACAACAATACAATGTCTCGCTGCCTATTGCTGTCAATGTCGCCTCACAACAGTTTGAACATACGAGTCTCGTACCTGACATAAAACAAGCAGTATTGCGCTACCAGATTGCAGCTGAACTATTAGAGATTGAGATCACTGAAACGTCACTCATTGATGACGTGCAACTCGCGATTAAAAAACTTGAACAGTTACGCGCTGCAGGGTTTAGCATTGCCATTGATGATTTCGGTACTGGTTACTCTTCGCTGTCATACCTGCGTCAACTTCCAATCACTACCATGAAAATTGACCGATGTTTTGTCAGTGATTTACCGCAAGAGAGTGCCATTGCTTCAACCATTTTAATGCTAGGAAAACAATTAAATTTAAAGATTGTTGCAGAAGGAATTGAAAACGAAGCACAGCTTAAATGGCTGCAAGAGCGTGATTGCTCAATAGGTCAAGGGTATTTCTTTAGCAAGCCTTTGGCATTAGAAGCCTTCGAAGATAAATACATTAAACGCTATCATCAAGCGACTAAATCTTTGGGATAACTCGAGCCGCAACCCAATCTAATCCCCTTGCAGTTCTATCAATGGCCACACGAATTGTAAATATTATCCAGCTTATTACAGGCACAAAAAAGGAGGCTAAGCCTCCTTTTAATAGGTCAAACGTAATCTAATAAAAGATTAACGACGTAGACCTAACTTCTTGATTAGCTCTTGGTAGCGAACGTTTTCAGTACGCTTAAGATATGCAAGAAGTTTACGACGTGTGTTAACCATACGTAGTAGACCACGACGTGAATGGTGATCGTGGATGTGCTCTTTAAAGTGACCTTGAAGGTGGTTAATCTGTGCAGTTAGCAGAGCTACCTGAACTTCAGAAGAACCTGTATCGTTTTCACAACGACCGAATTCAGCCAGAATAGTAGCAGTTTGTTCAGCATTTAGTGACATGTTGTCTCTCCAAATAATGCGTTAATAAATCTTTAGCCGATCACTAACTCAGCTAAAGTGAGCGCGTATTCTACCTATTAAGCGAAGGAGTAGCAACTAGATTCCCCTACCGCACGATAAAACAAGGCTATTCGTCAGATTCAGTTCTCAAAACGATAAGGCGCTTAGGCGCAAGCAGGCCGTCATCATTCATTTGGCCTACACCAACAAACTTACGTTCATCACCTAAAGTGATCCGCACAAGCTCATCAACGGGCAAATTAGCAATCTGTATTGGGTTGCCATTCATTAAGAATGGCGCCATGTCATCAGAGACGTTAATCTCTTTAAAGCCACTCACTGCTGTATCCATCGGCAATAGAAGGGGATCCAATACCTCTGCTAAGGTTAAAGACTCCTCTTCAACCTGAGTAACAAGCGCTTCAAGCTGTGCTAGTGACACCATATTATCGTATGGGTAACCCGCAACTTGAGTGCGACGCAGCATAATGACATGTGCACCACAACCTAGCATTTCACCTAAATCATCGGTAATCGTGCGGATGTAAGTCCCTTTAGAACAATGTATATCTAGAGTTAACTCATTGCCTTCTAGGCTAATAAAGTTAAGCTCAAACACATTGATCTGCCGCGCTTCACGCGGAACCTCAATGCCTTCACGGGCGTACTTATACAAAGGTTGCCCTTTATATTTAAGCGCTGAGAACATTGAAGGAACTTGCATGGTTTTGCCACGAAAATATTCAAGAGCGGTATCTAACTGCGCTTGAGTAAAATCCATTTCTCGGGTCTGAACCACTTCACCATCGGAATCGCTAGTATCAGTGCGCTCACCAAGTTTAGCCGTGACTAAGTAACGTTTATCAGCATCGAGTAGGTGCTGGGAAAACTTAGTCGCTTCGCCTAAACAGATAGGCAGCATGCCAGTCGCTAATGGATCAAGCGCGCCAGTATGGCCAGCCTTGTTTGCATCAAAAAATCGCTTTACTCTTTGCAAAGCAAAATTTGAGCTCATGCCAGTATCTTTGTCTAGCAGTAACACGCCATCAACGTGACGGCCACGAGAACGACGACCCATTACTTGTCGTCCTCAGCCTTGTTACTGTCTTGCTCAATGTCTTCTTCAGTGCCGTGCTCTTGCTGCTTAGCTGCATCATTACTGATCACGCGGCTAACAAGGTTTGACATACGCATACCTTCAACCAATGAACTGTCATAGATAAAACGCAGTTCAGGCATCACACGCAATTTCATGCGCCCAGCGACAAGTGAGCGGATATAGCCCGCTGCATCATCTAATGCTTTGACCTTTTCTTTAACAAGACTTTCGTCTTCTTCAAAGAAAGTCACATAAACTTTTGCATAGCTTAAGTCACGCGAAACATCGACATCATTAACGGTGACAAAACCGATACGAGGGTCTTTCATGTCACGCTGTAGCACCTGCGCCAACTCTTGTTGTAGCTGTTGTGCTATGCGGCGTGTACGACTAAATTCTTTTGCCATGATATATTTGCCCTAAATAGTAAGGGCGGCTAACGCCGCCCCTATAAGTAAGTTACAAGATGCGTTACAGAGTACGCGCTATCTCAACGGTTTCGAAGACTTCAATCTGATCGCCAACTCTGACGTCATTATAGTTCTTCACACCGATACCACATTCCATGCCGTTACGAACGTCAGCAACATCGTCTTTAAAGCGACGAAGAGATTCAAGCTCACCTTCGTAGATAACAATGTTCTCACGCAGAACGCGGATTGGAGCGCTACGCTTGATAGTACCTTCGGTCACCATACAACCAGCAATTGAGCCAATCTTAGGAGACTTAAATACGTCACGAACTTGAGCAAGACCAATAATTTCTTGTCTAAATTCTGGCGCTAGCATGCCGCTCATCGCGTCTCTAACTTCATCAATCAACTGATAGATGATGCTGTAGTAACGAAGATCTACACTTTCGCTGTCAACCACTTTACGCGCTTGTGCATCTGCACGAACGTTAAAGCCGATCATAATAGCGTTAGATGCTGCCGCTAGAGTAGCATCTGTTTCAGTGAGTCCACCTACGCCACGAGCGATGATGTTAACTTTAACTTCATCAGTAGAAAGCTTGTTCAGTGAATCAGCAATCGCTTCAAGAGAACCTTGAACATCAGCTTTAAGCACTAAGTTCAACTCTTCAACTTCACCTTCAACCATATTGGCGAACATGTTTTCAAGCTTAGACTTCTGCTGGCGAGCCAACTTAATATCACGGAACTTGCCTTGACGGTACAATGCAACTTCACGCGCTTTACGCTCATCACGTACAACAGTCGCTTCATCACCAGCAGATGGCACACCTGAAAGACCTAAGATCTCAACAGGAATCGACGGACCCGCTTCAGTGATTGTTTTACCGTTTTCGTCGCGCATAGCACGGACTTTACCGTACTCAAGGCCACAAAGAACGATATCGCCCTGCTTCAAGGTACCTTCTTGTACAAGTACTGTTGCAACTGGACCACGGCCTTTATCAAGCTTAGATTCAACAACAACACCTGCAGCCATACCTTCACGAACCGCTTTAAGTTCTAGTACTTCAGATTCTAGAAGGATACCTTCAAGAAGATCATCAATACCTTCACCGCTCTTAGCTGAAACGTGAACAAACATGTTGTTTCCGCCCCAATCTTCTGACATTACGCCATGTTGAGACAGTTCAGATTTAACGCGCTCAGGATCTGCTTCTGGCTTATCCATTTTGTTAACGGCAACAATCAGTGGCACACCGCCTGCTTTAGCATGCTGGATAGCTTCGATTGTTTGTGGCATAACGCCATCATCTGCAGCAACAACTAGAATAACGATATCAGTCGCTTTAGCACCACGTGCACGCATTGCGGTAAACGCAGCGTGACCAGGTGTATCTAGGAAAGTGATCATACCGTTGTCAGTTTCAACGTGGTAAGCACCAATATGCTGAGTAATACCACCGGCTTCGCCAGAGGCTACTTTTGCACGACGAATGTAATCAAGTAGTGATGTCTTACCATGGTCGACGTGACCCATGATAGTAACCACTGGAGCACGTGATTCAAGTTTAACTTCGCCATTACGGTCAGCAAGTACTTGATGCTCAAGCTCGTTTTCGCGAGTTAGGATAACTTTATGTCCCATCTCTTCGGCAACAAGCTGGGCAGTTTCTTGATCGAGGACTTGGTTAATAGTAACCATAGAGCCCATCTTCATCATCTGCTTAATGATTTCTGTCGCTTTAATTGACATCTTTGAAGCTAGTTCAGAAACTGAAACTGTTTCACCGATGCTAACTTCTGCCTTTACAACAACAGCTGACTTGTTGAACGCGTGATCCATTGATTCAGGTGCTACGCTGCGCGTATTACGTGAATTACGTGAATTACGGCTATCGCGACGGTTGTCTTTACCGCGCTTACCTTTACCACCTGGGCGACCAGAACCGGCATTAGCATTAGCGTTAGCATTAGGAGCTGCATTGTTACCAGCATTTGCAGAAGGTTTACGTGGACGACGTCCACTCTTTTCTGCTTTTGCATCGGCTGTATCTTCAGCAGCACGTGCTTCTGTCGAGGTGGTCACATGGTGATCACCCGTCTTTTCAGCTTCTTTACGTGCTTTTTCTTCATCAGCCCAACGCTTAGCGTTTTCTTCAGCAAGACGACGCGCTTCTTCTGTCGCGGCAACTGATTCAACATCAGCCTTAGCGATAGCAACTTCATCTTTAGCAGCTTGAAGCTTATCAGCTTCATCTGTAGCGGCTTTTTCATCTGCAGTTTGCACTGGAGCAGCTTCTTTCTTTGCTACTTTAGCAGTCGCTTTCGCGGCTTTTGCTTCTTCATCAGCTTTGTTCTTCGCTTCAGTTTCAGCTTTTGCTGTCGCAGCTTTAGCGTCTTCTTCAGCTTTTGCTGCTGCAGCAAGCTCTGCTTCTTGCGCTTCATCACGCTTAACAAAAGTACGCTTTTTACGCACTTCTACTTTAACGTCTTTTGATTGACCGCCACTGCCTGCAACGCTCAAAGTCGACACTGACTTGCGTTGAAGTGTCATTTTAGTTGGTGCAGCTTCGCCACCGTGTTGCTTCTTAAGAAAATCAAGCAACTGCTGTTTTTCAGATTCTGAAACCGTATCATTTGTCGATTTCTTAATGCCAGCCTGAGAAAACTGTTCGACGAGTCGATCAGCGCTTTTCCCAACTTCTGCGGCTAGTTTGTCTACTGTAGTATCTGCCATGTATAAATTCCCCTCTGTTGATCGACTTATGCTTCTTCGCCAAACCAACAGATATTACGGGCAGCCATAATGAGCTCACCTGCTTTTGCTTCTGTTAATTCTACAATTTCGATCAAATCATCAATGCCTTGTTCGGCTAAATCTTCTAGCGTGATTACGCCTTTGCTTGCCATTACGAATGCCGAGTGTTTATCCAAACCTTCTAACGCTAGAAGGTCATCACTTGGTGAAACACCGTCAAGTGCTTCCTCAGTCGCAAGTGCGCGAGTCGAGATCGCCGCTTTTGCACGTTCTCTTAAAGACTCGACGGTATCTTCGTCAAATCCATCTATTTCTAATAGTTCTGATGTTGGTACGTAAGCAATCTCTTCTAAAGAGGTAAAGCCTTCGTCAGCCAGAACTTGAGCAAACTGTTCATCAACGTCTAGCGCCTGAATCAGTAAATTAACCACTTTAGCGCTTTCCGCTTGGTGCTTAACTTTCATGTCATTAACCGTCATGACGTTTAGTTCCCAACCAGACAGTTGAGTCGCTAGACGAATATTCTGACCATTACGACCAATTGCTTGCGCTAGGCTATCAGCCTCTACAGCGATATCCATTGAGTGGTTGTCTTCATCTACGATGATTGACGCCACGTCAGCAGGTGCCATACAGTTAATAACATATTGCGCTGGGTTATCGTCCCAAAGAACGATATCAACACGCTCACCGCCAAGCTCGTTTGAAACGGCTTGAACACGTGCGCCACGCATACCAACACACGCACCGATAGGATCGATACGACGGTCGTTAGATTTTACTGCAATCTTTGCACGTGAACCTGGATCACGAGCTGCGCCCATGATTTCGATCATCTCATCGGCAATTTCAGGTACTTCAACACGGAAAAGCTCAATCAGCATTTCAGACTTAGTGCGTGTTAGAAATAACTGAGCGCCACGCGCTTCTGGACGTACAGAGTAAAGCAATGCACGTACACGATCACCTGGTCGGAAAGACTCACGAGTGAGCAAGTCTTCTTTGAACAATACGCCATCGGCATTACCGCCCAAATCAACAACAACACTTTCGCGATTACTTTTCTTAACCACACCGACAATTAACTCACCTTCGCGATCGCGAAATTGGTCAACAATCTGAGCGCGTTCAGCTTCACGTACTTTTTGTACGATAACTTGCTTTGCCGTTTGCGTCGTAACACGGTCGAATGCTACTGAATCGATTTCATCTTCAATAAAGCCGCCAAGCTCAATTTCAGGTTCATCATATACTGCCGCTTCGAGAGTAATTTCACGGAAAGGGTTTTCTAATGGCTCGCCAGTGTCTTCAACAACCATCCAACGACGGAATGTTTCATAGGCACCAGTTTTGCGATCAATAGCAACACGAACTTCGATGTCACCTTCATATTTTTTCTTGGTTGCTGTGGCTAGTGCAACTTCCAACGCTTCAAAAATCTTTTCGCGTGGTACACCTTTTTCATTCGAAACAGCCTCAGCGACTAGCAGGATCTCTTTATTCATTCTCTTGCCTCGTTCACCTTGAATTCATCAAAACTTAGCGATTAAATTGCCTTTACGGATGTTATCCAAAGCAACTATCAGTTCATTACCCTCTACTGACAGAGTGAGCATTTGCCCCTCGACGCCAATAACGGTACCTTTCAAATTACGACCGCCTGCGACAGGCATCGTTAATTGTACTTTTACAGTTTCGCCGGTATAGAGCAGATATTGTTCAGCAGTGAACAATGGCCGATCGACACCAGGCGAAGAAACTTCTAGCGTGTACTCAGTTGAAATTGGGTCTTCAACATCCATAACAGCACTAACTTGACGACTGGTATCGGCACAGTCATCAACAAAAATACCTTTTTCATTGTCTATATATAGACGCAAGATAGAGTGCTTACCTGCTTGAATATATTCCAAGCCCCAGAGCTCGTGACCTAATGCTTCAACTGGCGCTTTGAGCATCTCTACCAGTTTGCGTTCTAATGTAGCCAAGGTTACCCCTCAGAAAAACAAAAAAGGGCCTAATTAGCCCCAGTAAAAAGTCACTTTCATGACCGTTTTGTAACTCCCAGATAACAAAAAACCCCGTAATGACGAGGTTGATATATCCAGAAACCTGTAACAGTATAGGATCTAAATCCTTTACTGGGAAGCTGGTTGCGGGGGCCGGATTTGAACCGACGACCTTCGGGTTATGAGCCCGACGAGCTACCATACTGCTCCACCCCGCGACAACTTGTGCAAGTATATTGAGAATTACCTCGACTTGCAATAATAAAGCGCTTTATATACCACTTTATTATCTTTGACTTGGTCATTAAACAAAATCAAAGATTTGGTGCGGATGGGGGGACTTGAACCCCCACGAGCTTGCGCTCACCAGCCCCTCAAGCTGGCGTGTCTACCAATTCCACCACATCCGCATAATTTGTACATCGATTGTTTTTACTAATGACTACGTTAAGAGGTTAATAGTCATTTAAACAATCTCTATTAATCAATCGATTAATAGTCCCCATAAAAATCTATGGGTTAGTCAGGGATTTTATCTTCTGACTTTGCAGCTTCTTGCTGAACTTGCTCAACAGCTTGTGCTGCATCGCTACCTAAATCGTTCCAAGCGTCTTCAGATTGTGTGTGATTTGCACTTAAGTTACCAATGGTTAAACTTAGAGCAAAAAAACCAATTGCTAAAACAGCTGTTGAACGAGTCAAGAAGTTACCAGAACCTGATGAACCAAACAGAGTATTTGATGCGCCGGCGCCAAAAGAGGCTCCCATATCTGCACCCTTACCTTGCTGGATTAAAATAAGTCCTACTAGACCTATAGCAACCAACAAGTATATAACCATTAGAACTTCATACATATTTATGCGCTCATCGCTATCGTACATAGACTGAGAAATTCAGTAGCATTGAGGCTTACACCGCCAATCAAGCCACCGTCTACATCAGGCTGCGCAAATAAATCCGCAGCATTACTCGGTGTTACGCTACCACCGTACAAAATCCTGATATTTTCTCCGATAAAGGGAGAAACTTCAGACAGGCGTTTGCGAATAAACGCATGAACTTCTTGTGCCTGCTCTGGTGTAGCACTCTTACCTGTTCCTACAGCCCAAAGCGGCTCATAGGCGATAATAGCGTTGTCAAAAGCCATGGTGCCATTTTTTTCAATGACAATATCTAACTCTTCGGCAATAACTTCAAAAGTTCTTCTTGCTTCACGAGCTGGACCTGACTCACCAACACATAATATTGGCGTCAAACCATGTTTTTGAGCAGCAGCAAATTTCTCTGCTACGATGTCACTCGTCTCTCCGTACATACGGCGACGTTCTGAATGTCCGATAATAACATACCGGCATCCTGAATCTTTTAACATCTGCCCAGATATTTCACCAGTATAAGCTCCGAAGTCATGTTGACTGACATTCTGCGAACCCATTCTGACAAGACAACCGTTTAAGGCTTCTTTATTTTCATCTAGCAGCTGTCGAACACTTTCTAAGTAAATAGAAGGCGGACACAATACCACTTCAGCTGAATCATTTTGGAGCTTGGTAGCGAATTTTTTGAATAGCTCTTGTGCAAGTTGCGCACTGCCATTCATTTTCCAATTACCAGCAACCATCGGACGTCTAAGTGCCATCACGGTCTCCTCTGAAAGCGGCGTGAATAATATCGAACCACTTGTTAAGTTACAATAGCTAAAAGCGTAATTTTTAATAAACTAGGCGAGAACGCATATTTTTTACGCGACTAAGGAGTTATATTCACAATGCAACTCCTTTAAACAGCTTTATCAACGTTTATGCGCTCAAACTCAGTTGAACATTTAGACTAAGTTGCGAACTGCATCAGCAATTTCATTAGCAAATTTGGTCACATCATTTTCATCATCACCTTCAACCATCACTCGAAGCAAAGGTTCAGTGCCTGATTTACGCAATAATACTCGACCTCTAGCGCCAAGCTTTCGTTCAACTTCAACTTTAGCGGCTAACACTTCAGCGGACGTTAATGGGTCATCAGCACCCTCAAAGCGCACATTGACCAACACTTGAGGCAGCATGGTAATACCGACGGTTAAGTCCTCTAGGTTGGCATTTTGACGACGCATGGCAGCAAGGACCAAGATCCCCGCTACAATACCATCACCCGTTGTACCATGATCTAAGTTTAAAATATGGCCAGAATTCTCCCCCCCGATACGCCAATCGTGCTCTTTGAGCAGTTCCATTACGTAGCGGTCGCCCACTTTTGAACGAACAAACGGAATATCGAGCGCTTGAAGAGCAAGATCTAAGCCTAAGTTAGACATCAATGTTCCGACAACTCCCCCCCGTAGTACACCGCGCTTTTGCGCATCACAAGCCAAGATGTAGAGAATTTCATCGCCATCAATCACTCGTCCATGGCGGTTAACCATCATGATCCGGTCACCGTCACCATCGAGTGCAATACCAAGGTCGGCATTTTCTGCCAGTACAGTTTCGCAAATTTTAGCCGTTGAGGTTGCGCCCACATTATCATTAATGTTCAAGCCATTTGGCTTATCACCAATGGCGACAACTTCAGCACCGAGTTCTTTAAATACACTAGGGGCGATGTGGTACGTTGCGCCATGAGCACAATCGACAACAATTTTTAAGCCACTTAATGTTTGTTCTGCTGGGAAATGACTTTTACAATATTCGATATAACGACCCGCGGCGTCATCGATACGAGAAACTTTGCCTAAAAGGTGTGACTCTACACAGGTTAATGGCTTTTCCAATTCTGCTTCGATTTCGAGTTCTACCGCATCATCAAGTTTGCTGCCATCGGTATAGAAAAACTTAATACCATTATCATAATAAGGATTATGTGATGCACTAATCACAATGCCAGCTTCTGCACGGAATGTTCGCGTCAAATAAGCAACGGCAGGTGTTGGCATTGGACCTATCAGCATGACATCAAGGCCTGCGGCTGACAGCCCAGCCTCGAGTGCTGATTCAAATAGATAACCAGAAATGCGGGTGTCTTTACCTATAATCACTTTATGCGTACCCGTTCGGGATAACACTCTTCCTGCAGCCCAGCCCAGCTTAAGCGCTAACTCAGGGGTCATTTTGCCCGCACCTACTTTACCGCGAATACCGTCAGTACCAAAAAATTGTCTTTGTTTCACGAAAACTCCAAAATTAATAACGGTGGGTAGAAAGGAATGCCCAGATCCTACCCAATCATACTTCATTTAGGCTAAGCGAGTGCTCAGCCTAAATCCTTGTAATTTTTTGTTGCACTTAACACAGCCATCATGTCGGCGGTTTCTTGTACATCATGCACTCGCACAATACTTGCGCCCGCCTGTACTGCCAACATATTAGCAGCAAGGGAGGCACTTAGTCTTTGTGACACTTCACGATTAAGTAGTTGCCCAAACATGCTTTTTCGAGACATTCCAGCCAAAATTGGCAGCTCAAATGTACTCAATTCAGCTAAACGCTGCAGTATTTCGTAATTATGCGCTAATGACTTGCCAAAACCAAATCCTGGATCGAGCACAATATTCGCTCGTTTGACTCCCGCTTGAAGACAAGCCTCAATACGCCACTCAAAAAACTGAGCGATATCCTTAACAACGTCTTCATAAACTGGCGCTTGTTGCATGGTTCGAGGTTGACCTTGCATATGCATTAGGCAAACAGGGACGCCAAGCTCAGCTGCCGCCACTAATGCACCAGGTTCTTGCAGTGCCCGAACATCATTAATCAGGTGCGCCCCCGCAGCAACAGCGGCTCTCATTACCACAGGCTTGCTAGTATCGATTGAGATCCATACATTATGAGTTTTAGCGACATACTCTATCAGCGGAATAACTCGGTCGAGCTCATCAGCTTCAGAGACATCCTTAGCCCCCGGTCTTGTAGACTCGCCACCAATATCAATAAAAGTCGCCCCTTGAGCAACCATAGTATCGGCTTGATGGCAGGCGCTCGCTATTGAGGCGAACTCGCCACCGTCAGAAAAAGAATCTGGGGTAACATTAAGGATCCCCATAATCACGGCAGTGGATAAATCTAACGCTTTATCACCACTAGTTAATATCGACAAAATAAAGCTCCATAAACAAGAAAACCCCATAAAGGGGTCTTCTAAAATTGTCTAAAGATTACTTAGCAGGTGATTCGTCCGCATCACTTACATCCGTTTGACTATCTTCAGTATCCTTAACATCTTCTTTCTTTTCAGAAGAAGCGTCATTACTGTCATTATCCTTAGACTGCTTATCTTTTTCCCATTCAGCAGGTAAACGCACTTCACGACGTTTCATCAAATCATCAATTTGATTCGAGTCTATCGTTTCATACTTCATCAGCGCATCTTTCATCGCATGAAGGATGTCCATATTCTCGGTAAGATACACTTGCGCTCTATCGTAGTTGGACGATATCAGCAGCTTAACTTCAGCATCGATAATACGCGCAGTGTCATCTGACATATGTTGCGACTTACCCATGCTGCGTCCAAGGAAGACTTCATTCTCATCTTCAGCATAGAGTACTGGGCCTAACTTGTCAGAGAAGCCCCACTGGGTCACCATATTACGTGCTATTGATGTCGCATATTTAATATCCTGCGAAGCACCCGTAGACACTTTCTGGCTACCGTAGATAATCTCTTCGGCTAAACGGCCACCATAGGCAACTGAAATCTGGCTTTCTAGTTTCTGTCTGCTTTGGCTAATAGCATCCGCTTCAGGCAAAAAGAAAGTCACACCCAACGCTCGACCGCGTGGAATAATAGTCACCTTATGCACAGGATCATGCTCTGGCACTAAACAACCGACAATCGCATGACCTGCTTCATGGTAAGCGGTCATCTCTTTTTCAGCTTCAGACATCACCATAGTGCGGCGCTCTGCACCCATCATGATCTTGTCTTTAGCACTTTCGAACTCTTCCATGCCCACGACGCGGCGACTGTTACGAGCTGCAAATAATGCCGCTTCGTTGACAAGGTTAGCAAGGTCTGCACCAGAGAAACCTGGCGTACCACGAGCAATAACACTTGCCTTAACACCGTCAGCCAATGGCACTTTGCGCATATGGACTTTAAGAATTTGCTCACGACCACGAACGTCAGGCAGACCCACAACAACTTGACGGTCAAAACGACCTGGACGTAGTAACGCTGCATCTAACACGTCTGGACGGTTAGTCGCGGCGATGACAATGACGCCTTCGTTGCCTTCAAAACCATCCATTTCAACCAGTAGTTGGTTCAATGTTTGCTCACGTTCATCATGACCACCACCAACACCCGCACCACGCTGGCGACCTACGGCATCAATTTCATCAATGAAGATAATGCAGGGAGCAGACTTTTTAGCTTGCTCAAACATGTCACGGACTCGAGATGCACCAACACCCACAAACATTTCAACGAAGTCTGAACCTGAAATGGTAAAGAAAGGCACTTTAGCTTCACCCGCAATGGCTTTAGCAATTAGCGTCTTACCGGTACCTGGTGGGCCAACAAGTAACACACCAGTAGGAATTCGTCCGCCTAACTTTTGGAAACGCGTTGGCTCTTTTAAGTAATCAACCAATTCTTTAACGTCTTCTTTCGCTTCGTCACAACCAGCAACGTCAGCAAAAGTCGTTTTAATTTGGTCTTCGCTCATCAATTTGGCTTTACTCTTACCAAATGACATTGCGCCTTTACCACCACCGCCTTGCATCTGACGCATGAAGAAAATCCATACCCCGATAAGCAGCAGCATAGGGAACCAAGAGATAAAGATTTGAGTTAAGAAACCCGACTCTTCTGCTTCTTGTCCTTTCATCATAATGCCTTTACGGGCTAGATCATTGATCAAGTCAAGATCTGGCATTGGCATAATCGTGGTGAACTTCTCTCCAGTACGCTTTGTTCCTTCAATCGTACGTTGATCGCTTTTCACTTCGACAGTATTAATCTGCCCGTCACGAACATCGTCTAAAAAGGTAGAATAATCCATCTTCTGCTTGGTAGAAGAAGAGGGGGAATAGCCCTGAAACACTGCCATCAACACAACCGCGATGACAACCCAGAGAATTAAATTTTTAGCCATGTCACTCAAATTACTCGACCTCTTTTTAAAGTCTTTCGAAAACTAATGTTAGAGTACTTACGATAGATTACTATAACTTGTACCCCGTCGCCACAAGATAGACCTCACGTGATCGTGCTCGCGATGAATCCGGCTTACGTGTTTTAACGGTTTTAAATGCTTGTTTAACTAATTTCATGTACTCGTCAAAGCCCTCCCCCTGAAAGACTTTAACAGCAAAACAGCCATTAGGTGCCAAAACTTGATGGCACATATCTAATGCGAGTTCGACTAAATACATAGCACGAGGTTGATCGACCCCGCCAGTACCACTCATGTTTGGCGCCATATCAGATAATACGACATCCACTTTAGCATCACCAACTCGCGTCAGCAGCGCTTCAAGTACGTTCTCTTCGCGGAAATCACCTTGTAGGAAATCGACCCCAACAATCGGGTCCATAGGTAAAATATCGCACGCGATCACTTTACCTTTGTCGCCAGCAAGTTTAACAACCACTTGCGACCATCCTCCAGGTGCTGCGCCTAAATCGACCACAGTCATGCCGGATCGTATAAGTTTATCTTTCTCTTGGATCTCCTCTATCTTAAAGGCCGCTCGCGACCTAAAGCCGCGCTTTTGCGCTAACTTGACATAGTGATCATCGAAATGTTCTTGCATCCAGCGTGAAGAGCTGGCGGTTCGTTTTTTACCTGACATTTAAAATCCGCAACAATTGAGAGTTACACAAAGCATATATAAGGGTAGAATAGCGGCTTTTCAACAGTAACTCAGCATAAAGTTGGTATAAATGAACTTAACAACCAAACAAAAACAGCACTTAAAGGGCTTAGCGCATAATTTAAAGCCTGTAGTGATGCTTGGTGGCAACGGCCTGACTGAAGGTGTACTGGCTGAAATTGATAGTGCACTCTCTCATCATGAATTGATCAAAGTGAAAGTAGCCTCTGGTGACAGAGAGCTTAAAAATGCAATCGTCGACGCCATCGTACGTGAAACCCAAGCTGAAAAAATACAGCTTATCGGTCACGTCTTAGTACTGTTCCGACAGTCTGAAGAAATGAAAATTGCTGTGCCTAAGGCAAAGTAATTAGCAAAGTTTCTTTTAAAAAAGAAAAGTTTGCAAGATAAATAAAAAAAGCCGCTGATTATTCAGCGGCTTTTTTTTGTGTGTTTTTTTATGGAGCGTCACATATAGGCTTTACTTTATAATGCTCGGAGTTAACTTTCAGCAACTCAGGCAAGCTGGTCCCGATAGAAATTGACGAGAAGGTACCAATCACAATGCCAAGAAACATTGCTATTGAAAAACTCTCTAAAGGGCCACCGCCCATTATCCACAATGCAGAAACGGTGATTAATGTTGTGCCACTCGTCACCATGGTGCGAGAGAATGTCGCCTGTACCGCTCGACTGCATACCGCTTCAACCGCCATTTTAGGCTTAGAGGTTAATAGCTCTCTGATCCGGTCTGCGATAATAATTGAGTCATTTAGCGAATACCCCAAAATAGCTAACACTGCTGCGAGTACAGTAAGGTTAAACTCCATCTGAGTTAACGCAAAGAATGCCAAGACAAAAGCCACGTCATGAAATAGTGCCAATAGTGCACCACTGGCAAGACGCCATTCAAAACGAAAACTTAGATAGCCGAGGATACATAACATCGCAACCAAAAGTGCTAAGCCTCCCTGCTCTGCTAACTCTTGGCCTATTTGCGGCCCAACGATACTCGAATTGAGCACTTCTATATTATGAGTCAATGGCGCCAGAACACGGGTGATACTCGAACTAGATTCAGCGTTAACTTGGCTATATCTCAGCACCCAACGTCCAGCTTCACCCGCCGAAATAACACTCACATCTTGATCTGAGTGTTGCGCTAGTAGCTCACTTATCTGAGCGGCCTTGATATTGCTATCAAGCTTCACCTCTGTAACCACACCGCCGGTGAAATCTAAACCCCAATTAAAACCATTAACCAAGATAATTCCGACGGAGCAGAACATTATCACTAAAGACATTAGGCTAGATAAGTAGCGCGCTTTAGTTAACTTACTCAATTTTTTAAAATTCATATTACACCTTCACATCGCGACTAAAATCGCGTCCATAAACCCAATTAACTAATGCTCTTGAAGCAAAAATACCGGTGAACATACTCGTTAATAACCCCAGCCCTAAGGTCAAAGCAAACCCTTGAATAGGACCATTACCGATTGAGTACAACACTATCGCGGTGATCATCGTGGTAAAATTGGCATCGATGATGGTGGACAAAGCGCTGTCAAAGCCTCTATCAATCGCATGCGCAAAGCTCTTCCCCTCTTTTAACTTATCTTTAATCCTTTCAAAAATAAGTACATTGGTATCAACCGCCATACCAACCGTTAATACCAGTCCCGCAATACCGGGTAAGGTCAACACTGCCCCAGGGATCAACGCTAACAGGCCAAATAGCAAAACCATGTTTGCAACTAACGCAATATTTGCTATCCAACCGAGTCGACGATACCAAAGCCCCATAAATAACAAGGTAAACGCCATTCCTAAAGCAAGTGCCGAAAAGCCATTAGTAATGTTTTCTTCGCCTAAGCTCGGGCCAATAGTACGCTCCTCAACGATAGTCACTGGCGCAGTCATAGAGCCTGCTCGAAGTAATAAAGCCAGCTGCTGTGCACTGGCATAGTCACCCGCACCCGTAATGCTAAAACGATCACTAAGCTGAGACTGAATCGTTGCTACACTAATCACTTCTGTGGTTTGCCTTATCTGGCCTTTATCATCTCGGCTATATTCACTGTATGAGGTCGCCATTGGTTTGCCGATATTGTCACGAGAGAAGTTCGACATGATTTTTCCACCTTCACGATCGAGGTGAATAACGACTTCCGGTAAGCCCATTTCACCTAAAGATGCCCTAGCATCAATGATGTGATCGCCACCTAAAACTGGCTTCCTTGCCACATAGACTGGTGCTTTCTGCTCATCAGATAACACTTTGGCATTCACAGAGCCCGGTTGCATAACCTGATAAAAGGCTAGGCTCGCCGTTGCGCCAATGACCGATTTAGCGGCTGCTGGATCTTGCACACCTGGCAGCTCAATTCTTATGCGGTGCTCGCCTTGACGCTGCACAACAGCTTCAGTTATCCCGAGCTGCTCAATACGACTGCGCATAATTTGCAGATTTTGTTTTACGATCAAATCGCGAATATTAATTTTTTCACTCGCTAATAGATCCACATTAAGCGCACTATCACCCGCATTCGTTACCTGCCAATTTGGATATTGCTGCTTAACGAATTGTCTTAGCGCCTGCCTTTGGTTTGGATCTGAGACTGAGATGTTTACCTTTCCACTCGAGTGTTGCTGAACCTTGGCGCCATAAAGAGACTCCCCGCGAATAAATTGCCTCACTGATTCAACAAGAGCGTCGTAATGCACTGTGTAAACAGGTTCAATTTCTACATCAAGTAAGAACTGCACTCCACCTCTAAGATCTAAGCCAAGTTTAATTGGCGAAAAGCCTAGAGATAGCAACCAATTGGGTGCATCAGGTACCAGTGTTAGAGTCAACTCTGAAGGATCAGCTACTTGCTCGGAGAGCATCGTTTTAAGCTGGGACTGCTGCGAGTTATCATCGAGTACGATCAGTGTTTCCCCCTTAGCTTGGTCAATACGTTTGACGTTAACGCCCTGGGACTCCAGCAAATGGTGTAACGCTAAAGAGTTAACTTTTAGACCCGCTTTCGCACCGATTTGCACGGCGGCATCTTCACCATAAAAAGTGGGCAATGCACTGAATAACATAATGATAATAGTGACTAGTAACAGCACATACTTCCATGCACTGTAATGATTTAAAATCGTCGATTTTTTATTTTCTCTCATATTGTCTTGCTCTTTATATTCACTAGTAACGCGATAAATATTGGCAGTTATCCCAGTAGGTACTGGCAAATGCAATATTGCTTTATTAGCTATCGAGAGAGTGATTTAGTCCAAGCTTACTTGGCATCAAATTCCAATATAAAAATCAGACGCGGATATATAATCGACATAAAACGTCAATTTCAAACGTCTAAAACAGATATTGATGACAATTAGGCAACAAAGGACAAATACAGTTTCACCAGTGACCGCTCACATCTATTCACGATGGAGCGCTAAGTGTAAATTTGACTTTGGAATAACTGCTAGCAACCGTTCTCGATAGTTAAGCCAACGGGCTTATCGATACTTAGCTAAGGGAGCGGGAGTGAGAAAAACGGTAGAGTAAATTAGATTCTTTCCATGCAGAAAGTCGATGAGAAGCGCTTTCAATATGCAGCAACCAATCCACGGTAGGGTTGACATCTATTCGATATCCAACAGTTAAAGAAGGGATCGGGGGGGATAAAAACTCAAAGGCTAACAGATAGCTTGGACGATTTCGTAGCGGATCGTGCTGCGAAAAACTGATAAAACGTTGCGACACCAACGGGGCATATTCAGAGCCGTCGCCTTCAGTCTGCTTGGCTTGCTTGTTTTGAAACCTTAAAAGCATATTGCTGGATAGATTATGCAACTGCTGGCTATCTGGAGCGATCGAAGTGTGACTATAAAATCCAAGCGCCACTTCAGACAGAGTAAGATCTAAAGTAACAAAGCCGATGTCATTATTTTGATTTGGCACTGATGCACTCGCAGACATAGGAGTGAGAAATAATCCCCCTATGAATAGCAAAATGAATCCAAACCGCCAAAATAACTGCACTAATTTTTGCCTATATTCAGGTATATCTATTAAGGTTTATATACTAAGCGTAGCGCTCAGCTTATACAAACTTTTAATAGCATCACAATAAAAATCTCATAAAAAAACCGCTAAACAGCGGTTTTCTTTAATATCTAATCAATTAAGTTAGATATATTGGACTTTAATAATTTCAAAGTCGTTGGTACCACCGGGTGTAGTGATCGAGATTTCATCATCAACACTCTTACCAACCAAACCACGTGCGATAGGTGAGCTCACTGAAAGTAAATTCTCTTTCACATTAGCTTCATCTTCACCCACGATGCGATAGGTCACTTCTTCATCAGTATCGACGTTTAAGATCGTCACTGTAGTACCGAAAATAACTCGACCTGTATTAGGCATGTCCGTCACATCAATAACTTGTGCATGAGACAGTTTGCCTTCGATATCACGAACTCGAGCTTCACATAGCCCTTGCTCTTCTCGAGCAGCGTGGTATTCAGCGTTTTCTTTCAAATCGCCGAGCTCACGCGCTTCACCGATTGCTTGTGCAATTTTCGGACGACGGTCAAATTTCAAAATCTCTAATTCTTTACGTAGTCGTTCAGCACCGACGACTGTCATTGGAACCTTACTCATAAGCTTCTTTCGTCTCCTTTAAAACAAAAGCAGTCCTCGCTGACGGGTCAATTTGTCAACGTGGCAATAATCTGTGGAATTGCGCTATTGTAAACGCTGAGGGCAAAAGTTGCACCTGCAGAATTTATAGAGCTTACTCAACCTTGGCAATACTTACTAGCAAAGTCAGATAAATCTTTATTAATCGAGAGTCCGTTCACCTAATTTGCACCTTTACTTCTACCTCAGCTTTATTCGCCTGCAGTGAGCGCTAGTAACATAGAAGTTGTACCGGGGTTTCTATCCATATCTATCGTTTCGGTATAATCCCGTAAATAAATCATAAAAAAGGCCGCAAAAAATGCGGCCTTTTTTGCATCACTTAAATTTACTTAGTAATACGTTTATGTAGCTCTTGCACTGACGTCACATTTGAACGGGAATCGGCAGCATGCGCCATACACGTTGCAAATGCAGCATTCAATGTCGTGGTGTAATTCACTTTATAGCGCAGTGCACCGCGGCGAAGTTGACGTGAATCTTCAATCGCCTTACGACCTTCAGTGGTATTAACAATGTAGGTATATTCGCCATTCTTAATACGGTCAAGAATATGCGGACGACCTTCGTGTACCTTGTTCACTAGACGTGGGTTAATACCCGCTTCGCCTAAAATAACTGCAGTACCGTGAGTCGCATCAATTTCATAACCCAGCTCAATCAACTTAGCGGCTAAATCGGCAACGCGCGCTTTATCACTGTTACGAACAGACAATAATGCGCGGCCTGATTTTGGCACTTCACACGTCGCACCAAGCTGCGCTTTAGCATAAGCTTCGGCAAACGAGTCACCCACACCCATCACTTCACCGGTAGAGCGCATTTCAGGGCCGAGCAATGGGTCAACACCAGGGAACTTGTTAAACGGCAATACCACTTCTTTTACAGAGAAAAACGGTGGGATCACTTCCTCAGTAATATTCTGTGACTTAAGGCTTTGACCCGCCATAACACGTGCCGCAATCTTGGCTAACGGGACGCCTGTCGCTTTCGATACAAAAGGAACGGTACGCGCTGCACGAGGATTAACTTCAATCATGTAGATTTCGTCATCTTTGATGGCAAACTGTACGTTCATCAAACCGATAACGCCAAGTTCCATGGCTAACTTACCCACTTGCACACGCATACGATCTTGAATATCTTGGCTCAAGCTATATGGAGGTAAAGAACAACCAGAGTCACCAGAGTGAACGCCCGCTTGCTCGATATGTTCCATGATAGAACCGATAACTACAGTTTCACCGTCACAAATTGCATCGATATCGACTTCAATCGCATTATCAAGGAATCTGTCTAGCAATACTGGTGATGCATTTGAAACACTCACTGCTTCATTGAAATAACGACGCAAATCTTGTTCATCATAAACAATCTCCATTGCGCGGCCACCCAATACATAAGATGGACGAACCACTAATGGATAACCGATACGCTCGCCAGAGATCACAGCGCCTTCAACGGTCGTTACCGTATCATTTTCAGGTTGCTTCATGTTTAAACGCACAATCGCTTGCTGGAAACGTTCGCGGTCTTCAGCACGGTCAATGGCATCTGGACTGGTACCAATAATGGGTACGCCAGCGGCTTCAAGATCACGGGCTAACTTAAGCGGTGTTTGACCACCGTACTGCACGATAACGCCTTTTGGCTTCTCGATACGCACGATTTCAAGTACATCTTCAAAAGTAATAGACTCAAAATACAGACGATCTGAAGTGTCGTAATCGGTAGATACCGTTTCAGGGTTACAGTTAACCATGATGGTCTCGTAACCGTCTTCACGTAACGCTAACGCCGCGTGTACACAACAGTAATCAAATTCAATACCTTGACCTATTCGGTTAGGTCCGCCGCCCAATATCATGATTTTTTCACGATTTGATGGGTTAGCTTCGCACTCTTCTTCATAAGTTGAGTACATGTATGCGGTATCGGTTGCAAACTCAGCGGCGCAAGTATCAACACGCTTGTAAACCGGATGAATTTCAAAACGAGTACGTAATTTACGCACTTCAGTCTCGCTAACACCGGCAAGCGCTGCTAAGCGCGAATCGGCAAAACCCTTGCGTTTAAGCTTACGTAAAGTATCTTTGTCTAAACCCGCAAAGCCCGCTTCGGCAACTTGTGTTTCAGACTTAAGTAAGTCTTCAATTTGCACTAGGAACCAAGGGTCAACATTGGTTAAACCAAAGATATCCTCAACCGACAAACCTAAACGGAATGCATCAGCAATATACCAAATACGCTCTGCACCAGGTTCTTTTAGCTCATGACGAATACGCGACATAGCATCAGGTTCAGTGATATCAATCTCTGGACAAAGACCGTTTTTACCAACTTCAAGACCACGTAGTGCTTTTTGCAGTGACTCTTGGAAAGTACGGCCAATCGCCATCACTTCACCGACTGACTTCATCTGTGTTGTTAGACGGTCATTAGCACCGGCAAACTTTTCGAAGTTAAAGCGGGGTAATTTAGTCACAACGTAATCAATTGCAGGTTCAAAAGATGCTGGCGTAGCACCACCTGTAATGTCGTTGCTTAGCTCGTCTAACGTATAGCCAATCGCCAACTTGGCAGCGATTTTAGCGATAGGGAAACCTGTCGCTTTAGACGCTAATGCAGATGAGCGCGATACACGTGGGTTCATCTCGATGATAACCATACGGCCATCTTCAGGGTTGATACCAAACTGTACGTTAGAACCACCGGTTTCAACACCAATCTCACGTAGCACTGCAAGTGATGCATTACGCATCAATTGGTACTCTTTGTCAGTTAAGGTTTGTGCTGGAGCAACGGTGATGGAATCACCGGTGTGCACACCCATTGGGTCGAAGTTTTCAATGGCACAGACAATGATACAGTTATCATTACGGTCACGTACCACTTCCATTTCGTACTCTTTCCAACCAATCAAAGATTCGTCGATAAGCAGTTCGCTGGTCGGAGAAAGATCCAGACCTTGAGAACAGATATCTTCAAATTCTTCTTTGTTGTACGCGATGCCGCCACCGCTGCCGCCCATGGTGAATGATGGGCGAATAATACATGGATAGCCGACTTCTGCTAATACAGCGCGAGCTTCATCCATATTATGAGCGATACCGGCACGAGGACATTCAAGTCCAATCGACTTCATCGCCTTATCAAAACGGCTGCGGTCTTCCGCTTTATCGATTGCATCGGCTGTAGCGCCAATCATATCGACATTGAACTCTTTTAGTACGCCACGGCTTTCAAGCTCGAGAGCACAGTTAAGTGCAGTCTGGCCACCCATTGTTGGTAAGATCGCATCTGGGCGCTCTTTAGCAATAATGTTGCGTACTACTTCCCAGTGAATCGGCTCGATATAAGTTGCATCGGCCATCTCTGGGTCAGTCATAATCGTTGCAGGGTTAGAGTTAACAAGAATAACTCGGTAACCCTCTTCGCGTAGGGCTTTACAGGCTTGAGCGCCTGAGTAGTCAAACTCACAGGCTTGGCCAATAACAATTGGTCCAGCCCCTAGGATAAGAATACTCTTTATATCGGTACGTTTTGGCATTGCTTAAATCTTCTCCCGGATGAGGTTACTACTTGGCGTTCTGGCGATACAGTTCAATCAAGTCAATGAAATGATTAAACAATGGCGCGGCATCATGTGGTCCAGGGCTTGCTTCAGGGTGACCCTGGAAGCTAAACGCTGGCTTATCAGTAAGGTGAATACCTTGCAAAGAACCATCAAACAGTGACTTGTGAGTCACTTTAATATTGGCTGGCAGTGTTGTTTCATCTGCAGCAAAACCGTGGTTTTGACTGGTGATCATTACATTGCCTTGCTCGATATTGCTCACTGGGTGGTTTGCACCGTGATGACCAAATTTCATTTTCAAGGTTTTAGCGCCTGAGGCTAATGCTAATAACTGGTGACCTAAACAGATACCAAAGACAGGAATTTCAGTCTTTAAAATCTCTTGAATCGCCGTAATTGCATAGTCACATGGTTCTGGGTCACCAGGACCATTTGATAGGAAAATCCCATCGGGGTTCATCGCTAACACTGTCGATGCAGGTGTTTGTGCCGGAACAACAGTGACGTCACAGCCACGGTCGACTAACATGCGCAAAATGTTACGCTTAACACCGTAATCATAAGCAACGACTTTATACTTAAGCTCTGCTTCAGTCTTATCAGACGGTAAACCGCCCACAAGACGCCAGCTACCGCTACGCCATTGATAGGCTTCAGTGGTGGTGACTTCTTTGGCTAAATCCATGCCTTTTAAACCAGGGAACGCTTTAGCAGCTGCTAGCGCCTTGGCTTCATCTAAGTCACCCACAAGAATACATCCTGCTTGGGCGCCTTTTTCTCGTAAAATACGAGTCAATTTACGGGTATCAATATCCGCAATACCAACGACGTTGTTGGCCTTTAAGTAGTCACTTAAAGATTGCTGATTTCGAAAATTACTTGCGGTAAGCGGCAAGTCTCGAATAATAAGACCACAAGCATGAACAGATGACGACTCTGTGTCTTCATCATTGGTGCCAGTATTACCGATATGTGGGTAAGTTAAGGTTACGATTTGACGTGAATACGATGGATCAGTCAAAATTTCTTGGTAACCAGTCATTGAAGTGTTAAATACCACTTCACCAACAGACATCCCTTCAGCACCAATTGCAGTGCCAGAAAAAACGGTTCCATCTTCAAGTACGAGTAAGGCAGACTTTGTCAACGCGACCTCCGGAAAGAGCCAAATCATTGAAATACAATGTTTTTTGTGTTTTTTTAAAATACCAACTTTCGATAAAATACGAAATTTTGACAAATTCCGCCGAGTTTATATGGAAAATGGGTATTCGTCTATAGCGGAACTGTGCTTTTAACAAAAATAACTGTTCGCGCAAAAAAAAACCGCTAATAGCGGTTTTTAATATTTATTGTTTTAGGCCAAGGACTTGCTGCATATCATAGAGCCCTTCGCCCTGAACGACCAACCAGGATGCAGCCCGCATCGCTCCATTAGCAAAGGTCATTCGACTCGATGCTTTATGGGTTATTTCGAGTCGCTCGCCAATATCGGCAAACATTGCAGTATGTTCACCAACAATATCGCCAGCGCGTATGGTCGAAAAACCAATGGTTTCTCTATCGCGCTCACCAGTGATCCCTTCTCTGCCATATACGGCACATTTATCCAGATCACGGCCTAACGTTTCAGCGATGACTTCACCCATTTTGAGTGCCGTCCCTGAAGGGGCGTCTTTCTTATAACGGTGGTGGCCTTCGATAATCTCGATATCACTATAATGACCCATCACTTCGGCAGCCACTTCAAGCAGCTTCCACATGAGGTTTACGCCGACAGCCATATTAGGCGCCATCACAATTGGCACTTGTTTAGAGTATGCTGAAATTTGCTCTTTTTGAGCATGATTGAATCCGGTTGTGCCGATAACAATAGCTTTGCCATTGTTAGCACACCAACCAGCATGGATGACACTAGCTTCAGGCGAAGTAAAGTCGATGAGCACATCAAAATCATCAACGGCCTTGTCTAGTGAGTCGGTAATCGCAACATTCATTGCGCCCACACCTGCAAGTTCTCCCGCGTCAACACCCATCAACGTAGAACCCGCACGCTCAATCGCAGCACCTAACAAAATGAGATCATTCTGTTTAGCCGCTTCAATAAGAGTACGTCCCATACGACCACTGCCGCCGGTAATAGCCACTCTTACTTTTTCAGTCATCTCGGTCACTCCTTACAAATGTCAAAAAAAAGCCTAAGTATTAACTTAGGCTTATTGGCTAACTTAGATAATATCTAACAATTCAACTTCGAATACCAAAGCTGAATACGGTGGAATTGAAGCACCCGCTCCACGCTCACCGTATGCTAGGTGATGCGGCACGAACAACTTCCACTTAGAACCGACAGGCATTAGTTGTAATGCTTCAGTCCAACCAGCGATAACGCCAGACACTGGAAATTCAGCAGGCTCGCCACGAGCAACTGAACTATCAAATATATTACCAGAGATGAAAGTACCGTGGTAATGAACACGTACAGTTGAATCATAATCAGGCTTGTCGCCATTACCTTCAGCAATAATTTCATACTGTAGGCCAGATTCAGTGGTCAATATTCCGTCACGTGCAGCGTTATCAACTAGGTACTTATCACCCTCTTCTGATGCAGCGGCAGCGGCAGCTTCTTGCACTTTCTGGATGCGTTGGCTGATTTCAGTAAATGCGACTTGCATATCTTGCATATCAACAATACTTTCTTTACCTTCAAAAGCGTCAGATAGACCCAATTGAGCAGCTGAAATATCGATACCCTCAAATGAGTTAGCAGCGAGTTGCTCACCTAGTTGACGACCAACACCGTAACTTGCTTGCTCTTCAATTGTACTGAACTTATCAGACATAATGATTATTCTCTTAATGATTCAATGAATTTTCGCGCGAAACCTTAGCATATTTTCTGTGATATAGCCCTAAAAAGCGCAGCTATTTTGGCCTTTGACAAGTATCTTTCACACTAACACGGTTAGCCTCATAAAGATGTTGAGCTTTAGCCTGCATTTCCTGTAATGATTCAATGCGCTGGCCATATGATGGGTGGGTAGATAGTAATTCAGGACCTTGTTCACCACCCGCTTTGGCCATATTACGCCACAGTGCTACACTTTCTGCAGGATTAAACCCTGCAGAAGCCATCAATTGTACCCCCATAATATCGGCTTCACTTTCTTGCTCTCGACCATAAGGCAACATATACCCCACTTGAATGCCTAAATCTAAGGCGGCCATATACCCCTCTTGATTTGAAACACCACCAACATCTAGAGCAAGATCCGCAAACTGCATTCCTATTCCAGTCATTTTCGCGCGCGATACTTGCTCATTGCTATGATTAGCCAGAACATGGGCAACTTCATGGCTAATAACCGTCGCCAATTGATCTTCATTGATGGCAACGTTGAGTAAGCCAGTGTAAACACCTATATGCCGACCAGGCAGTGCAAAGGCATTCACTTGTTTAGAGTCGAACACAATAACCTCCCAACGCTGACCTTGCTCTGGTAGTGCCCGTGTAATTCGAGCCGCCACACAATCAACAAATTGGTTCAGTTGAATATCATCGCTAATTTTTTCTGTCTTTTTAAGTTCAACAAAAGATGAGTCCCCTAGCTGCGACATCTCTTGAGCAGAAAACAGCAGTGTTTGATTTCGGCCTGTCGGGGAGTGATGCGTCGCGCAACCTGATATTAGCAATAAGGCGCTAACAATTAGGAGTAATCCTTTCATCGTGGGTTAAATCCATTATTTTTAAGTAAAAAAAAGCCTCGCTATGCGAGGCTTTAGTCGTTCTAAATCGGCCAGTCGATGACCTTTATTAGCTATTCAGATCTTGGAAAAACTTTTTAACACCGTCAAAAAAACCGTCAGCTTTAGGGCTATGTTTTTTTGATTCGCCAGTGAGTGTATCTTCGAATTCACGAAGTAACTCTTTCTGACGCTCATTAAGGTTAACCGGAGTTTCCATTACAACCTTGCATAACAAGTCACCAACAGCGTGACTGCGTACAGACTTAACGCCTTTACCGCGCATACGGAACATACGGCCTGTTTGCGTTTCGGTTGGGATTTTAAGATTAACCTTACCGTCTAATGTCGGTACTTCAATCTCGCCGCCCAACGCCGCCTTGCTAAATGAAATTGGCACTTCGCAATAAAGGTTATTGCCATCGCGCTGGAAAATAGCATGTTCACGTACACTGACCTGAACATATAGGTCACCGGCAGGTGCACCAAACTCACCCGCTTCGCCTTCGCCAGTTAAACGAATACGATCGCCGGTATCAACCCCTGCTGGGATCTTAACAGCCAAGGTTTTGCTCTTCTCAACACGACCTTCGCCATGACACTTATTACAAGGATCTTTAATGATCTTACCGCGACCATGACAAGTAGGACAAGCTTGCTGAACCGCAAAGAACCCTTGACGCATCTGCACTTGGCCTTGGCCATGACAGGTACCACAAGTGGTTGGTGATGAGCCTTTCTTAGCACCACTACCATTACAAGGTTCACACGCGACCAATGTTGGAATGCGCAGTTCTTTGCTTAAACCTTTAACCGCTTCTTCTAAAGACAGTTCAAGGTTGTAACGTAGATCGCTTCCGCGTGCAGCTTGACGTTGTCCGCCGCCGCCACGACGGCCACCACCGAAGATATCACCAAATACATCGCCAAACACGTCGCCAAAATCAGCACCGCCTTGACCGCCACCACCACGATTAGGATCAACACCAGCATGACCAAACTGATCATAGGCGGCTTTCTTATCGCTGTCGGTAAGGATTTCGTAAGCTTCTTTAACTTCTTTAAAGTTAGCTTCTGCTTCTTTATCACCTGGGTTGCGATCTGGGTGAAACTTCATTGCTAAACGCTTATAAGCTTTTTTCACTTCGCGTTCGCTGGCGTCACGTCCGACACCTAATACTTCGTAAAAATCTCGCTTTGACATAATCTCATGCTTTCTTTGCTGGAGTTACACGAACGGGCGTTAGAGTTTCCTCATAACGCCCGCTAGAATAAATTAGGAGTTATCCGGCATTATTTTTTGTCGTCTTTCACTTCTTCAAACTCAGCGTCAACAACATCATCAGCTGCGTGAACGTCTTGTTGAGCTTCGTCTGCGCCTTCTGGTTGACCTTGCTGTGCTTGCGCTTTAGCTTGGGCAATTTCCATTAGCTTAGAAGAGGCTTCCATTAGCTCTTGAGTCGCTTTTTCAATCGCTTCTTTGTCATTGCCTTTAGTGGCAGTGTCAACAGCAGCCATTGCAGCTTCAATCTTCTCTTTTTCGTCAGCAGGTAATGCTTCACCGGCTTCTTCGATTTGCTTCTTCGTTGAGTGAACCATGCCATCGGCTTGGTTACGCGCTGTGACTAGCTCTTCGAACTTAGCATCTTCATCAGCGTGAGCTTCAGCATCACGAACCATTGCTTCAACTTCTTCATCACTTAGACCTGAAGAGGCTTTAATCGTAATGTTCTGTGCTTTGCCCGTTTTCTTGTCTGTCGCTGAGACATGCAAGATACCATCGGCATCAATATCGAAAGCAACTTCAACTTGTGGCATGCCACGTGGAGCTGGCTCAATACCTTCTAGGTTGAATTGACCTAGAGACTTGTTACCGCTTGATTGCTTACGCTCACCTTGAAGTACGTGAATAGTCACAGCACTTTGGTTGTCGTCAGCAGTCGAGAACGTTTGTGACGCTTTAGTCGGGATAGTGGTGTTCTTCTCGATAAGCTTAGTCATTACACTGCCCATAGTCTCAATACCTAGAGACAGTGGCGTAACGTCTAGTAGCAATACGTCTTTAACGTCGCCAGAAAGTACGCCCGCTTGAACAGCTGCGCCAATAGCAACAGCTTCATCAGGGTTAACATCTTGACGTAGCTCTTTACCAAAGAAAGCAGAAACTTCTGCACGTACTTTAGGCATACGAGTCTGACCACCAACAAGAATCACTTCGTTGACATCAGAAACTTTTAAGTCAGCATCTGCTAGAGCAACTTTTAGTGGCTCAAGCGTACGAGTAATCAAGTCTTCAACCAGTGACTCAAGTTTTGCACGAGTGATCTTAACCACTAAATGCTTAGGACCTGTTGCGTCAGCTGTGATGTAAGGCAGGTTAACTTCAGTTTGAGTAGTGCTTGAAAGCTCAATCTTCGCTTTTTCAGCAGCTTCTTTAAGACGCTGCATCGCTAGCGGATCGTTACGTAAATCAAGACCCTGTTCTTTTTTGAACTCATCCGCAAGATACTTAATCATACGGTTATCAAAATCTTCACCACCTAAGTGAGTGTCACCGTTAGTCGCAAGCACTTCGAAAGTCTGCTCGCCATCAACGCTGTCGATTTCAATGATAGAGATATCAAATGTACCACCACCTAGATCGTATACAGCAACGATGTTATCGCCTTGCTTCTTATCAATACCGTATGCAAGTGCAGCAGCAGTAGGCTCGTTGATAATACGCTTAACTTCTAGACCAGCAATACGGCCAGCATCTTTAGTTGCTTGACGCTGTGAATCGTTAAAGTATGCAGGAACAGTAATAACAGCTTCTGTGACTTCTTCACCTAGGAAATCTTCTGCTGTCTTCTTCATCTTCTTCAAGATTTCAGCAGAGATTTGTGGTGGAGCCATTTTCTTGCCTTGGGCTTCAACCCAAGCATCGCCGTTATCTGCGCCAACAATTTTGAATGGCATGATGTCAACGTCACGTTGAACTTCGTCATCTTTAAAACGACGACCAATAAGACGCTTAATAGCATATACGGTGTTCGTTGGGTTTGTTACAGCCTGACGCTTTGCAGGTTGGCCAACGAGAGTCTCATCTGCAGTGTATGCGATGATTGAGGGTGTAGTACGATCGCCTTCAGCATTTTCTAATACGCGCGCTTTGCCGCCATCTAATACTGCAACACAAGAGTTTGTTGTGCCTAAATCGATACCAATAATTCTACCCATGGAGTCCTCCGAAATATGTCTTAACTAAATTTGTTATCTGGTAATAGAAATGGGGTCAGACTGAATCGTTTTCAAGTCTTACATGTTGTCCATTTCGTCTCTTGGTTACCTATATTGGGACGTTTGAAACGAATACAAGGGAAAAATGTAAATTTTGTCATTTGATTACAAATTTTTGATCTCACACTCTGTTTAAACCCGTTACCGATGTATAATGCATACAATCGAAGAAAGTGTCGTTCAGTTTAACAAATGTGATAACTGAACAAATGAATGTAGTCTCGAAGTAGAGTGATTAAAATTGAAACAGTCCCATCAAGCATATGCTTTCGGCATAGGTGCGATATTGCTATGGTCAACCGTAGCGACGGCTTTTAAAATAGCCCTGACACATTACACCCCTTTACAGCTGGTATTTATTGCTGTTACGACCTCTATTGTGGCGCTCGGAACCATCCTGGTGGCACAAAATAAATTATCGCTGGTTAAGAAGCAATTTGTCAGCCGGCCACTGTTTTATTTACAAACCGGTTTGCTCAGCCCTTTCTTGTACTATTTAGTATTATTTAAAGCCTATGACCTATTACCCGCACAGCAAGCATTGTCGCTTAATTACACTTGGGCTATTTTGCTGCCTTTACTGTCAGTGCCTTTATTGGGGCAAAAGCTAAGAAAGAGTGATCTCGCTGCAGCCCTCGTTGCCTACTTGGGTGTATTTACCATTGCAACTAAAGGCAATTTGACTGGGTTTGAATTTGAAAGCACCACTGGAGTGGTTCTCGCGCTAACCAGTACGCTGCTGTGGTCTCTCTATTGGATCGTCAACACCAAAGATAAAGGTGACCCTGTGGTGAGCTTATTACTCAGCTTCCTTGTTGGGTTGCCATTTATTGTCACGGCACTGATGATGACGCAGACCCTGCCGACTTGGAATGTAGAAGGCATGTTAGCCGGTATGTATGTTGGTCTGTTTGAGATGGGTGTGACCTTTGTTCTGTGGCTTATTGCGTTGAAGAAAGCACTGCGGACCGCCAGCATTACCACACTGGTGTTTATCACTCCCGTGTTATCGATAGGCTTTATCGCTTGGATCTTGCATGAGAGTATCGAACGTTCGACTTATATAGGCTTAGGCTTGATCTTATCCGCTCTCGCACTACAGCAAGTACTTCCTAAGCTTGGCCAGTGGCGCAACAAAAAACGGGTGCCAGTGCAGTAACATCATCAGCCCCCTTTCAAATGAAGAATACAAAAACCGGCGACTATGCCGGTTTTTTATGGGTAACTCTATCGAACAGCGGTTGAATACCTTCCTGCTATAGCTTAACGACCACGATTTCACCGACGCCAACATCAACTGACAACGTAGACTCTCCGATCAAATTCTTGTTTGAATATGACTGGGCTACCAAGTTTTCTGTTACTGCTAAGTGCTTTCCCTGCTCCGAAATTGAAACTTCGCCGATACCAGAGCCAAGCTCTACCGTATTAAATAACGTTTGATGCTCAACTCTTGCACTACCGATCCCGAGCGCGATATCAATGTTACTAGACAAGCCCGTGACTTCAATGTCACCGATGCCGACCTCCAATGATAAAGCCGCTTGTTTTGGCAAATAGACTATCCATTGTTGCTCTATATTGTCTTGCTCACTTAGCGTTAAAGTAATTTCACTAGCCGTGGCAGTGGATTCAATCGATACGGCATCCAGATCGGTATCGCCCCAGAAAAATAACCAGTTAGTGTCTGCGCCCTCAACGATGACTTCAATTTTTATCTCATCGTTATCAGTGGCAATAAACTTTGCAGAACCAATGTCCATATCTAAATTAACTGACTGGCCGTTATAAGCATAAGTCTGGTTAAGCGTTCGTGTTTCTGCTGCTAAAGTGCCCGTTGATACCATCGCCACTAAAAGACCCATTGATGCCAGAATGCCTGTTGCTCTTTTAGTCTTAGTTTTTATTATCGTCATGGTAAAATCCTTTTGATGTGATTCATTTTTACTACTAACAATGAATTGCAATCTACAGGCCAACTTTAAACACGATATATATCAATAAGATAACAAAATAGAGGTTCCATGTTTATTGTAACAGTAGTCTTATACACTAATTAATCGCTATTTTTACCCGTACTGCAGCGTATATAAATAGGTGAAAAAGATAAGCTATATGGAATAGAAGGGTTTATATGGCGCGCAATACCATTGAGGTAAATAAAAAGGCCGCATTAGCGGCCTTTAAAAACCAATGAGTGATTACCCTCTTACGGTGTAATCTCCCCAAGCTAACCACTTATAGGTTGTCAGCGCTTCAAGCCCCATTGGCCCACGAGCATGTAACTTTTGCGTGCTTACAGCAACTTCAGCGCCAAGGCCGAACTCACCGCCATCAGTAAATCGGGTACTTGCATTGACGTAAACAGCTGCAGAATCTACCGCGTTCATAAATTCACTTGCGGTATGAATATTGTCAGTCAAAATGCCTTCAGAGTGGCCACTTGAATATTGACGGATATGCGCAATGGCTTCATCAAGCGTGCCAACAACTTTTATCCCCAGATTTAACGACAACCATTCGGTTGAATAGGTCTCATCTGTGGCAGCTAGCACTTGTTGCTCGTGCATCGCCATAACAGCTTGAGTTTGCTCACAGCCATAAAAGCTAACACCTTGTGTTGCCAAGTGCTTGCATAAAGCCGGGATAAAACGCTGTGCATTTTGTTGGTGCACCAATACTGTGTCCAAGGCATTACACACCGTTGGGCGCTGTACTTTGGCGTTTTCTACAACGGCAATCGCTTTTTCTAGATTGGCCTCTGCATCAACAAAAAGGTGACAGATCCCGATGCCGCCTAAAATAACCGGAATAGTCGCTTGCTCAGCACATAAGCGTTGTAAATTTTGCCCGCCTCGCGGCACGATCATATCGACATATTTATCCAGCTTTAATAAGCCTGTTACCAAACTTCTATCGGGATTATCGATAAGCTGAACACTGTCTTCAGGTAGCCCTTGCTCAACCATTGCGCTGCGAATAACTTTGCACAATGCTCTGTTTGACGCCAAGGTTTCTTTGCCGCCACGCAGTATCACTGCATTACCGGTTTTTAATGCTAAGACGGCGATATCAACGGTGACGTTCGGCCGTGCCTCATAAATAACGCCTATAACTCCCAGTGGCACGCGACGACGAGATAAGCGCAGACCATTATCAAGCACTCGGCTATCAATCTCGCTACCTACTGGATCGGTTAACCCCATCACATTATCAATATCGGCAATGACGCTGAGTAACCTATGCTCATCCATTAACAATCGATCTATCATCGCTTCAGACAAGCCGTTAGCTTGTGCCTGTTCGACATCTTTTTGATTAGCAGCAATAATGTCAGACTTTGCATAGGTTAGCTTACTGGCGATACAACGTAATAAAGCCGTTTTTTGTACGCCTGTTAAGCTCGCTAACGCGTAGCTTGCCGTTTTTGCCTTTTGGCCTAGGCTGTTTAAAAATTCACTATTATTCATAACACCACCATATCGTTGCGATGAACCACTGCATCACCGTAATCATAACCGAGCACCGACTCGATGCTATCTGAATGTTTGCCCGCTATCAGGCTTAGATCTTTAGCACTATATCGACTCATCCCTTTCGCGCAGACTTTACCGCTGGTATCAGTAAGCTCAACAGTATCGCCTCGTTGGAACTGCCCTTTTATGCCAGTAATGCCCTTAGACAGCAGGCTTCTGCCTTTATGAGTGACCGCTTCCACCGCACCGGGATCCAGTATCAATTGTCCACGCGTAGCGGGGCCCGCAAGGATCCATTGCTTGCGACTTTCTAATGGATTTTCTAAGGCGGTAAAATGGGTACCCACGGGGATTGAACACACCACTTTTTGAATAACATCTTTATGATGTCCCGACGCAATCACCACCTCAACGCCTGCTCGCCTTGCAATATCTGCCGCTTCTAGCTTAGTCGCCATTCCGCCCGTACCAAGCCCGGAGACCGCTCCACCAGCAAGCATGCGCAGGCTGTCATCGATAGTATCAACTTGCGTGATTAACTTTGCATTGGGGTCTTTGCGAGGATCTGCGTCAAACAACCCTTTTTGGTCAGTCAATAAAATAAGTATGTCGGCATCACAAAGCAAAGCTGCTCTGGCCGATAGATTATCGTTATCACCGACTTTAATTTCAGCGGTTGCGACGGCATCATTTTCATTGATGATCGGGATTATGCCATGGGCTAACAGTGCATTTAACGAGTCTCTTGCATTAAGGTAGCGCTCCCTGTCGTGCAGATCTGCTCGGGTCAATAGCAGTTGGCCAACGTGTAAACCATAAATACTGAATAACTGAGACCATGCAAGGATCAATTGGCTTTGGCCAACGGCTGCCAATAATTGCTTACTCGCGATGGTATCGGGGAGTTCGGGGTAACCTAAGTGTTCTCTTCCTGCGGCGATAGCACCAGATGTACACAGTACAACCTCGACACCAGACTTCATCAAACTGGCCATTTGACGTGCAAGTTCAACTAAATGTGCTTTGTCTAACTTACGGCTGCCCGAGGTCAGCACACTCGTTCCCAGTTTTACCACCACACGGCGATAAGCAATCTCACTTAAGTTCATTATTATCTAGCTAAAATGCATTGAATAAACCTTATACCCAATCTCGGTTTGAATTGGTAGTGAGTACCCACAAAGAGCCGTAAATAAATAAGATGAATTGGATATATCTCATATTATTGGTATTTAACCTGCCATATATGGCCAAAAGAGACGTAAATGTTAAAGCTGGCAAAAAAGCCACGCATAGTGCGATTAAACTTATTGGCATTTTTATTTCTGGCCTATCTTGAGGCAGACGATTGACCATCCGAGGGAAATACCGAGTTCGTCAAAGCTCATATCATGAGCTAAAGAAGCATAAAAAAATCCGAGACCTAGAGATAGGACTCGGATTCTTAAGCATCTAGAAGATCAGTCAACCGCTCGATAAATCATTAAATGAACGGCATTACAGTCACATGACTGACTTTCTAATGGACTCAGCTAAACGGGTAAATGTTAAGCTTCTTCGATGACTCCTTCATCACCTTTGCCCTTTGTCTTAATCATCACCAATGAGGTAATGACAGCTGTAGAGACAAGTCCCGCGATGGTTGAAATAGTGATAGGCAGCCCTGCACCTAAGGTGTGTGAGCTCAACAGGAAGCTAATCACTACCGTCGTCATGAACATGGCCGGTGCCGTACAGATCCAGTGGAACTTGTTGTGTCGCAGCAAGTATGCAGAGGCAGTCCATAGCATCATGACCGCAGTCGTTTGGTTTGCGACACCGAAGTAACGCCAGATAACACCGAAGTCAACTTGAGTCAGAATTGCACCCATGATGAATAGGGGGACGGCTAGCATTAAACGCTTAGGTAATTCAGTCTGTGGGATCTTGAAAAATTCAGCCAAGATTAAACGAGCCGAACGAAAGGCTGTATCGCCAGAGGTAATTGGCAGAACAATAACGCCCAAGATTGCCATAAAGCCACCCACAGTGCCTAGAAGCCCAGTTGATGCTTCATATACAACGTTTGCTGGGTTACCCGCCATCCCTTCGTTAAGGCCTTCAACACCACCAAAGAAAGAGAGAGCAATAGCACACCAGATAAGCGCAATGACACCCTCACCGATCATAGCGCCGAAGAAAACAAAGCGACCGTTAGTTTCACTTTCTACACAACGAGCCATTAAAGGAGACTGAGTCGCATGGAAGCCAGATACCGCACCACAGGCAATAGTAATAAACAATGCAGGCCACAAAGGCATATCATTGGGATTAAGGTTAGTCAGAAAATCACTGGCTTCGAAGCCAGGTAATAATGTGTATTCACTCGAGACCATGATGGCAATCGTCAGGCCGATTGACATAAAGAGCAGCAGCGCACCGAAGAATGGATAGAGTCTACCGATAATCTTATCGACAGGGACAATCGTAGCGATAAGATAGTAAGCAAAAATAACACCGAGGAAGATTGATACGTCCCAACCGGTAAGCTTTCCTAGTAGTCCAGCAGGCGCTGAAATAAATACCACACCGACAAGCAATAATAGGATGATGGCAAATACATTCATAAAGTGCTTAGCACCTTTACCTAAATATTTACCCGCCAGGTTTGGTACTGACTGGCCGTTATTGCGAACAGATAACATACCCGAGAAGTAGTCATGAACGGCACCAGCAAAAATACAACCAAAAACAATCCATAACATGGCAGCTGGGCCATAAAGAGCACCGAGAATAGGGCCAAATATCGGTCCCACACCTGCGATATTGAGCAGTTGAATAAGGTAGACCTTACCCTTAGACATTGGCACGAAATCAACACCGTCTGTTTTAGTAAATGCCGGTGTTTGGCGTTGAGCATTGATACCAAAGACCTTCTCTACGAAAGCCCCATAGATAAAATATCCGCCGATAAGTAGGCCGACACACATTAGAAACCACATCATAATTACACTCCCCCATTTTGAATTGCAGTCAGTGTAAAGAGGTTTGTCATTTAGAAAATGGGGAATCAGGTGAGTGGTCAAATGGAGAGGGTTAACGGTTTTATATTGACCCTGAGTGGTTTTGGCTTGTTACAGAACTGACGCTTTTTTCTGCCTAAATGTTAAACCACCTAAAAGCTGAGCTTAATAAGCGCCAGCTGCGATCGTTGCTTTCGACAAACGTTTCAATCATACGATTCGGCTAAAAAACCCAACAGACTATAGAAAACCGAATATCTGCTTCAGTGGTTTTAAGTAACGCCTTGAAACAGGCACTTTAGCGCCTGAGACTGTCGTAACTTCGGCTCCGGTTTCCTGGATCTCTATTTCAGATATTGCTTCAGGGCTTATCAGGTACTGTCGATGACATTTGATTAATGAGGTTTTTTCTTCCAGTACTTTTAAGGTCAAATGTGTATGTACTTGCTCCTTATCAGTTGCAACATTAACACCACAGAGATCGCTAAATACAAACTCTACCTCTTTAATCGATATCACCTTAAGCTTACAGCCGCTATAGCAAGGCAGATGAGTTAGCTGCTCAGGTGTAAGAATACTGACGGATCTTGGTTTAAGATCTTTTCTGACTCGATTTAATGTCTGTTGAAGCCTTTTTTCATCGATGGGTTTTAACAGATAATCGAAGGCGTGATTATCGAAGGCCTTGATGGCAAATTCATCGTAAGCGGTTACGAAAACAATACGTGGCATGATGTCGGGATCAAGCATGCCAATGAGTTCAATACCGCTGATCCTTGGCATTTGAATGTCCAGAAAAATCAACTGCGGCTTAAGCTTTGTGATCATCTGCAATGCTTCGATAGCATTACTGCATTGGCCGATGATCTCTATATCTGAGTTTTCACTCAGTAGGTCGGCTAACTCTTCTCGAGCATAATGCTCATCATCGATAATAAGTGATGTGATCACGTTTCGGTTTCCGTATATGGTAGCTTAATACTGACTCTGGTGTATTCATCTTTGCGACAATCGACATCTATACCAAATTCAGATCCAAACTGATTTTGAATTCGTTTATGAACCAAATTCATCCCCAGCCCCTCCGAATTGTTATCTAACTGGTATAGCCCTGCATTATCGATTACCTCTAATATTAATAAATCATCGCGGATCTTGCCAGTAACGCTTATAAGACCCCGTTCTAGCATATGGCTGGTACCATGCTTAACTGCATTTTCAATGATGGGTTGTAACGTAAATGCGGGAAGGCGAAAAGGGAGTAACAGTTCAGGGATATCTATCTCAACGTTTAGCTTATCGATAAAGCGTGCTTTTTCAATGGTCAGATATGAATCTATATGCTCAAGTTCGTCAGCAAGAGTCACCAGTCCAGTGGTGCGTTTGAGGTTAATTCTTAAAAATTGAGATAATTGTTGGATCAACTGCCTTGCCTTTAAGGGATCTCTTTTTGTGATGGCGGCAATGGTATTGAGCGCATTGAAGAGAAAGTGAGGATTAACTTGAGCCTGTAATAACTTCAGCTCTGCTTGAGTGAGCAGATTTTGTTGACGTTCGAAGTGACCAAATAAGATTTGGTTCGACAATAATCGACCAATTCCTTCACCCAGTGTGCGGTTAATGTTAAGAAACAGCTTATTCTTTGGCTCGTAAAGTTTAATGGTTCCAATGACCTCATTTTCATAACGAAGCGGGATCACTAAGCTGGAGCCCAGTCTACATTGTGGCGAGACAGAACAGGAGTAAGCCGTATTGACCCCATCGGCAAACATGACACAATTATTATCAATGGCATCTTGAGTTATTTTCGATGATATCGGAGTACCAGGAATATGATGGTCGGCGCCGGTCCCGACAAAGGCCAACAGGCGCTCTCTATCGGTTATCGCAACCGCTCCTACATGGGTTTCTTCAATGATTATTTGGGCTACCTGAGCACTGCTTTCTTGATTGACCCCCTTCAATAACACCCCGACGCTTCGCTCGGCTATTTTTAAAGCTTGAGTTGAGAATGTAGATGAGAGTTTGTCGAACATGGTTTTTTGATCTCTTACCATACTCATAAATAGGGCTGCACCAATAGAGTTGACTAAGAGCATTGGTAAGGCTATCTGTTTGACCAGTGCCCATGCATCATCAAAAGGTTGAGCGACGAGTAAAATCACTCCCATCTGCAGCATTTCGGCACAAAAAGTAACTAGGCAGACCAACAAAGGGGCGTAAATCAGTTCACTTTTATCTTGCCGACGTAAATAGAGACTAATTATGCCCGCTGAAAACCCTTCTAGAGTCGTAGAAATTGCGCAGGCCACATCGGTAAAACCTCCTAGGCTGTAGCGGTGTAATCCTCCGGTAAGTCCGACTAAAAAGCCTGTCACTGGACCGCCTAAAAGTCCGCCTAAGACGGCTCCCATAGCACGGGTGTTGGCAATAGCATCGTTTGTCTGCTCACCAAAGTAGGTTGCCATGATGCAAAAACCTGAAAAAATCAGGTAGATGAATATTTTGTGAGGCAAGCGGGTTGCAGCTTCTGCAAAAAACTTGAATAAAGGGGTCTTACTGACAAGATAAACCATCACCAGATAAAGGCACATCTGTTGGGTTAAAAGTAAAATCAACGACATGATAAGTATTCCAATGAGTCATTGTTGGCATTCAATAGCAAGATAGGCAGGATCTCAATTCAAATTTTGCTTGAGATCTCTCTGTGAGTGTAAGGTCAAAGTCCAACTTTCAAAAATCATTTATTAACGATATAAATAATTTATGAGACAACCTATACCGAACTCAGTAGATAGCCATTAAGTCATGGCATTAATGTTAACCCTAGGGAAAGCGATTAGCAAAGAGGCGTAAACTTTAAAGCAGGCAAAAAAAAGCCACACAAGGTGGCTTTATCATTTATCGTGTCAAATGGCAGTCACTCTTCAGCTTCCGTGACTCTTAGCCATACATAAACTTAGCCACAAACAGCGCTGCTAAAATAACCACGCCAACACTTAAATCTTTATAGCGGCCGCTCATCAACTTAATCACAGCGTAAGAGATAAAGCCCATGGCGATACCGGTAGCAATTGAAAACGTCAGTGGCATTAAAATACAGACCACGACTACGGGTGCTGCTTCGGTAATATCTTCCCATTCGACATGCACCAGTCCAGACATCATTAAAATGGCCACATAGAATAACGTTCCGGCGGTGGCGTATGCAGGCACCATCCCCGCAAGAGGTGAAATAAACAGTGACCCCAAAAAGAGTAAACCAACCACGACCGCGGTTAGGCCAGTTCTGCCGCCCGCGCTCACACCCGCCGTACTTTCAATATAACTGGTGGTGGTAGAAGTCCCGAGCATCGCCCCCGCAATAGTCGCTGTACTGTCCGCCGTTAGCGCTCTATTTAATCGTGGTAATTTACCTTTGTCATCTAAAAACCCCCCACGCTGCGCGACAGCAATTAACGTGCCTGAAGTATCAAACAGGTCGACAAATAGAAATGCGAATACCACCGACAGCATACTCACTTCGAGCACACTCGAAAGATCCATCTTCATAAAGGTAGGCATTATTGAGGGCGGCATAGCCACCACCCCTTGATACTGCACATCGCCAAATAACAGCCCAAGTCCAGTCACCGCTAAAATGCTAATAATGACCGCAGACTTCATCCCTCTATGCACCATGGCAATGATCAAGAAAAACCCAAGTACTGCCATCACCGCAGGAAATGCAGTCACATCGCCCATGGTCACCAATGTTGCAGGGCTTGCCACCACAATCCCAGCACTTTTCAAACCAATTAGCGCTAAAAACAAGCCGATACCCGCCGCAATCCCTAAGCGCAAAGACATAGGAATACTGTTCACAATCCACTCACGAATACGCACAAGTGACAGGACTAAAAAGCAGACTCCCGAAAGAAACACAGCGCCTAACGCGGTTTCCCACGAATAGCCCATTTCGCCAACAACGGTGTACGTAAAAAAGGCGTTTAAGCCCATTCCTGGCGCGAGTGCGATCGGATAGTTAGCCACTATTCCCATAATCAAGCAGCCAATAGCGGCCGCTAAACAGGTGGCCACAAACACTGCACCATGGTCCATTCCTGCATCAGCTAACATCATCGGGTTAACAAATATAATATAAGCCATGGTTAAAAAAGTGGTTAACCCGGCAATAACCTCTTGTTTTAATGACGTTTCATTTTCTTTCAGTTTGAATAGTTTTTCTAGCATGGAACAAGGTTCCTTGATTTTATGATGTAGGCACTATTGTTACGACTCATGTTAACGCACCGTTAACAAAGTCTATTTTTAGCCGATTATACGGGCAGATAATAATTCAGGCTAGCTATTTACCATACGCTAGAAGAGCCTAATTTTTATGCCCTTTTCGCATAAGTTCCCTCCAGCCTCTCTTAGCTAAAAAGCAAGGTTTCATTAATGAGTCGCTGACAATCACCATATCATCGCTGGCGTTGTATTTAGCGAAGATCCTCTACAAATTCTTACGCTAAGATTTACGGATAACCTCTGGTAAAGCATATAACCAGAAGTCACTACTTGGGATTGGGACAGTGATGCTTGATTTCGAGGCAAAGCGAGAACATTTTTTGGTTAGATTGAATACCAGAGTAAAAAACTTGAGCTTAGCTAATAACAGGCCTTGAACTGAAAATTCAATACAAAGCCATTTATGCACTCACTAACTTTTGATAACTTGTTGTTATTGCTCTGATACTTTTAGGACAATTTTACCTACGTGTTTCTTTTTCAAGAAAATGTCTTGAACCTTATTTATCTCTTTCAGTGGAAAAGTTTGTGCAATGATTGGGTTAATTTTACGTTGTTCGATATAGCTAACTAAGTTTCGGAATACTTCAGGTTCAAGCACTGTGCAGCCGAAAAAGCTTAGATCTTTTAAATACAGCGTTCTGATATCCAACTCAACCAAGGCACCTCCAATCGCACCAGACACGGCATATCGGCTGCCTGGTCTTAACAATCGTAAAAACTGCGGCCACTGCTTTCCAGCAACGAGATCGATAACGACATCAATACTGTTTTCACCTAGATTCTCGATTAAGTCAGCATCGCGTGATATGACTTGGTCAGCTCCCAGATCCAGCAGTTGTTGGTTTTTGCTTGGGCTGGTAATAGCGATAACATACGCTCCGCGAGCTTTAGCAAGCTGAATGGCTGCTGAGCCAACACCGCCAGAGGCACCAGATATCAACACTGTATCATGTGAGGTGACGTTTGCTCTGGTAAGCATATTCTCTGCTGTTGAATAAGAGCAAGGAAATGAAGCCAATTCGATATCAGTAAGAGCGCTATTCACTGCATAGGCATGCTTGGCTGTGACGACAGTATATTCAGCAAAACCTCCATCACATTCTGAGCCATAGTACCAAGGAGAGTTAAGTGGCTGACCGTGGGCTTCGCTAAGACAAGGTTCGATAAGAACTCGTTCACCTATACGTTCTTTACTGACGTTATCACCTACGGCGACTATAGCACCGCAGACATCTGCACCTTGAATACGAGGAAAAACCATCGCAGTACCAGACCAGCCTACATCAGAGCTACAACCATCCTTATTCGAGTACCAGGCAGTTCTGGTGTTGATGTCGGTATTGTTAACACCAGCAGCAGAGACACGGATCAGTACCTCATTTGAAGTGGGCGTGGGTACAGGAATATCATCACGGTATTCGAGCATTTCTGGGCCACCATGACCAACAAGCTGAATACCCTTCATTATTTTTGGAATAGTAGTCATCATGAATGTTCCTCTAAAAGTTGTAATAGCGCCTTTTGGGCTGATGTTACCGCGTTTCGCCCCAGCACGGGCCATGCGCTTGATACACCTTCATGCAGTAAAAAAAGAGCCGTTGCAAGATCTTCTCTCTGGCTTTGGAGGCCTAAGAACTGGCGAACATCTTCTTTGTGTTCTTTAACGGCTTTGTTAATAATTGGATTGTCGGGAAAGGCCGCAATAGCGCTCATAGACAGACAGCCATGTGGTGAAAATTCTTTCATCCATTGTTCAAGTTTATTAAAAATATGCACAACAGACTCAACACCACAAGCAGGCGACTCGTTAAGCAGAAAAGTGAGGTATCTTTGATGACGATACGTCAGCGCACCGACGATCATCGCTTCTTTGGACGGGTAGTGTTTGTATAGGGTTCGCAAGCTGACATTACACGCAGTCTTTAACTGAGCAACGCTCGGTTCGGCGAAACCATATTGACTGAACGCCTCTTCAAGACTAGCGGCAATTTGTTCTCTAAGCATAATGACCCTATAGGTAGAATGTTCGCTCTACCTATAGGGTAGAGTGTTCACTCTACCCCTGTCAATGCATTGTGTTAGATAATAGGGATGTACTGCTGAATTTGGCTTGCTTTGGGTACTTTCGTTCGTCACGGATAAACTGTCTGACATGAGTTATTATAGTGCAAATAGGCTGACACTATCTGGCTGTGAGTTAAAACCCTAAATGGAAAAGGGCAATACTGAGTTACCTTCAGCTCAAAACGCTCCAATTGCCTACAGTGAGCGCATGTACAAACGCAACTGAATCTCGTTGCAACTCTTTATTATAGGGAGAAAATTCCAAATTCTGTAGGGAATAGAATGGGCCTTGATTTCAACTGTCTTGGACGCATCTACACTGGGTTAGAAAAGCGCAAACCATTGGCATTTGAGCTTCATATAGGAACTTAATGAAATGATATTTCACCCGACTGACAAACTAAACTCATGACTTAAAGATAACAATCTTCCTCGTTGGAAATTTTTGATTTTCAGACAATTTCGTCAGCACGCTGAGGGTTCTACTCTTATGAAATCAAGAGCAGGTACAAGCGCTTTATCCCTTGGCTCAGGTGTGGGCGAACGCCACGACTTTGATTTAGATTTAGACAAAACAGCTGATAGAGCAGTCAAATCGTTTTGGGTCACTTCCAAGTTAGACATAAATTCACAGTAGCCTAAATGAAAACACCAATAATCAAGTGTAGATACGGCCTTGACCGTCCATGACATGGACGTCATGGTCGAGCTTCCAAGGATGGACTTGCAGCGTGTTAAGGCTGTGTCTGCAATATGCCTGCTACTTCTCGTTTAATAAACGAGAAGTAGAAGCAAAGAATTTACCCTTTGCCAAATTGTAGGCAAAAAAAATGCCAGCTCAAAGAGCTGGCAGACATATTCAAGTGTTCCAATCGGAAATCGGTTAGCGCGCTAGCGTTAATCAATGGCGTATCAACAAGGTCAATACACAACTTGCGTCTAAACACACCCAGAAGGTGCTATAAGGTTGATGGATATGGAACTACTTTAAAGGAGGGTTAGCCCTAAAAAGTCATGGCGAATAAACCGCCACGCAAAACATCTGTATTTAACCAAGAGCTTTGCGAATAAATAGTACTACTAGCTGTAAATAACATAATCATTACTCCTAAACAAAGTTGTAAAAAATACTCAAATCAATTTAATTACGGGGTTGAGTCCAATTAAACTGATGAGTCAACTTGTCGCTCGATTCCTTGGAGAATTATCCTTCCTGGATAGACTAACCTTGGTAGGCATTCACCCTAACCAAGAGTTGCTATTATAGGTTTTTGTAATTTAATTACAACTATTAATTGCGAATAATGCCAAATATAGGCTTTAAAGGTAATTTAACCACACCAATTGTGTGCCTAAGTCACAAAAACAGCTGCTTTTGTAAACCAACGCCTAAATGTTAACAGTTTAGGATCAAAAAAATTACGATTAAACAACGATAATCACTAACGCTCAACCTGATGAATTCCTGTATAGCAAACCAACAGATAAAAAAAAGCCCACTCTATGAGTGGGCAAGACGTATTCAAGTGTTCCTACTGGAAATTGGTTAACGCGCTAGCGGTAATCAATTGCAAATTGATACTCAATTCACAACTTGGTCTATAAGCACCTAAAAGGCGCGATAAAGATGATGAAAACTAAAAGCCTACAAGAAGGATTAGCCCTTGTATGCCATGGTGTATATACCACCACGCAAAGCATCTGTGTTTAACCAAAAGCTCTGCGAATAAATAGTGCTACTCATTGTAAAAGACATAATCAATACTCCTAACTAAGTTGAATTCCAAATACTATGCTTGTTGTTACAACCCATCTTGGGTTAAGCAAAGTCAACTTGTCGCTCGATTCCTTGGAGAATTATCCATCCTGGATAGACTAGCTCGATTAGGCACCTGCCTAACCAACGAGAATCATTATAACGAAATGTAATTTTATTACAAGTATTCCCATCAAAAAAGCCAATAAAGCACTTTTTACGTAATTTAATTACACTAATATCCAGTAAAAAGCCGACATTTTAGTCGGCTTCTGAAAATTACTGACTATCGACCATATAGTTAAATAGCCCGACCAAAGGCGTTGCCGTTGGGCTGCCGTATTGTGGGTGCCCTTCTGTGGCACTGCCTGCAATGTCTAAATGTGTATAAGCGATAGGCTTGTCACTATTCAAGCCATGACGGCTTAAACCCGATGCTTGGATTAAAAATGCAGCAGGATATTGATGCCCTCGCGCAGTAACCGAAGAGGGAGCATTATTTGACGAAAGCATATCTGCAGCGCCAGATGGGTCCACTATTTTGCTAAAGTCATCTCGACGTAATTGTGACACTTCTATAGGTTCGCCCCAAACAGCCGCTTTTTGCTGCATACGTTCAGCCACATTAGCTTGCTTAGCCACACTATTTTCTACCGCCGCGGTATAACCACCAAAACAACGAACGACATGTCCGGTTAACGTCGCCACTGAGAACATTTCAGGACTCACCGCAGACTCCGCTTTAATACGCAGATGAGACAACAAGTCGGCTAAAACAAGTCGCCCTTCGGCATCGGTATTACCAATTCGAACCCGTTTACCTGCATGACTGGCGATAATTTCATCGGTGACAAACGCTTCGCTACCAATACTATTTCGCACTAATCCTAACTCAGCAACAATGCGTATGCCTTTAGGTTTAAGCATACTCACGGTTTTCATTAAGCCCGCAACGGCAGCAGCGCCACCTTTATCTCGACTCATGCCAGCCATTCCACCAGCAATCTTTATATCAGCACCGCCAGTGTCGTAAATAACCCCTTTACCTGCAAATAGGAAGGTACGCTGAATATCGCCTTCACCGACATATTCAAGCTTTAGCACCCGGGGTTGATGTCTTAGCACCGCAAAAGATGAACGGCCAACTGCACATAACAGCGGGTAATCACGCTCTAGAATATCTCTGTCTTCTACAACAGATATTGTTAAGCCACTATCAGTAAACGCTGCCAAACAATAATCAGCAAAAGCGGGTGCTGACATACGCTCGGGTTCGGTACCACATAGATCTCTCGCAAGAGTACGACCCTCTTCAATCGCGGTTAACGTCGCAGCATTATGCGTATCACTCAATAAACCAATGCACTCTAACTCCTCATCCGCCCCACCCGCTTCTCGCAGCTCTAACGCTTGCCATAGTTCTTGACCACATGCTAACGCAGCAACTTCGCCCGATTTTTGATAGCGTGCATCAGCGATACCATTAACCAGCAATAACGGCCGTTTTGCCCCCGCCTCTTTGGCGACTCTAATACCACTGCGTGCGGCATCGGCAAAGACGCGGACATCTTCATATTCATCAGCAGCTTTTTTCACTGGCGCAATCACTAAGCGTCCACCCGCCATACCTGGCGCAAACAACAATGTCACTGACTTGCCGACACGTTGATCGACTTTTTGGCCATGATCAGCCAGCATTGCTACTTCATCTACTTTTATCGATTTAAGATCCGCGGAAACCACCACCAGCGCATCCCAACCGTTACCTTCAAAAATTGCCTCTTTATCGACAACATCAACAAATTTTACAGCAGTCATAACCCTTCCTTTTTATTTTTAATTGTTGGCATTATTGTCCTATTGAGCGCAGATTACCAACGACTTAATAGTGCTTAAAAACTGATCTGGCAACTTCTGCTGACAGTCATCTGGTAAAGCGGCGTAAACCCCTCTTGCGCAAACAAAGACTATGGTAGAATATTGCCATTTTCAGCCTCCAGCGCACCAGCGCTCTAGTGATAATTTTAGATATAGAGGAATTTTCTGTGACCGCACTAAACCAGCTACAACCACAAGCACTATGGCAATGGTTCGAACAAATCTGTGCCATTCCACACCCTTCAAAGCATGAGCAAGCGTTGAGTAAGCACATTCGAGCATGGGCAAAAGACAAGCAGCTTTCCGTTATTGAAGATAAAGTGGGTAACTTGATCATCAAAAAACCTGCAACTGCGGGCATGGAAGATCGTAAAATAGTGGTACTGCAAGCCCATATAGATATGGTTCCACAAAAGAATGCCGACAAAGTGCATGATTTTGAAAAAGATCCTATCGATGCTTACGTTGATGGTGACTGGGTTAAAGCGAGAGGCACTACGTTAGGTGCTGATAATGGCATCGGTATGGCTTCAGCATTAGCGATTCTCGGCGCTAATGATATTGCCCATGGTCCACTTGAAGTCTTATTGACTATCGATGAAGAAGCTGGAATGACAGGCGCATTTGGCTTAGAAGCTGGCACACTTGAAGCTGAAATTCTTATCAACACAGACTCTGAGCAAGAGGGTGAGATCTACATGGGTTGCGCCGGCGGCGTTGACGGTCAAATCAGTGTTCCTATGGTGTGGCAATCTCCAGAGCCGACTAACTCGAGCTTCACGTTATCGTTAGCAGGTCTTAAAGGCGGTCACTCGGGGGTTAACATTCATTTGGGTCGCGGTAATGCGAATAAATTACTCGCTAGATTCCTATTCGATCATAGCGATGAGCTTGCACTTGAGCTAACTAACTTCACTGGTGGTTCACTACGTAACGCTATTCCGCGTGAAGCACAGTTTAGCTTTATGATCCCAGCTGAAAACGTGACAGTGCTGCAGCAACGTATAGCTGAGTTCCAAGCTTTAGTTCGCCAAGAGCTAGCGATTGCAGATCCTGACACTACCTTGACATTGACTGAGATCCCAGCCGAAACAAAGGTGATGAGTGAAGACTCACAACAGATCTTAATTGATATCCTCAATGCCTGCCCTAACGGCGTAGTGCGTATGAGTGACGAAGTTGCAGGCGTAACAGAAACCTCGCTTAATGTCGGTGTCATCAGTACTGAAACAGATTCTGTTCAAATACTTTGTCTTATCCGTTCATTAATCGACTCTGGCCGCGAAGAGATAGAAGGCGTATTAACCTCTTTGAGTAATCTTGCGGGTACCAACGTTGAATTTAGCGGTGCTTATCCTGGTTGGAAACCTGACAACAGCTCACCAGTAATGGAAAGTGTCCGGGCAACGTATGCCGACATCTATAAAAAAGAGCCAACGATTATGGTGATCCATGCAGGTCTTGAGTGTGGTTTATTTAAAAAGCCTTACCCTGAGATGGACATGGTTTCTATTGGTCCGACCATTCGCTACCCACACAGCCCAGACGAAAAGGTTAACATCACCACCGTTGGCCAATATTGGAAACTATTGTTAGCGGTACTTGAACGCACACCCGTTAAAGGCAGCTAAATTAGCCTGTAACCTGTGCGGTGAGTCAAACGCACAAGCTAAAAAGCCGCTAACTGTTTAGCGGCTTTTTTCGATGAGTACTTTGCAGTATTCTAACATTGACCAACAAAGGCATTAAAATAAGGCGACTAACATACTCGTTCTACAGCCCTTGTGTAAAAGTCCTTAGTTTAAACCATTTGATTAAAACCCTAAGTCCATCTGTGGAGCAACCGTTTGCACCTCATCGTCAGTCGATGCGCTAGACGCCAACCCAACGGCAACGCCTAACAAACGAATACCTCTACCTTGCTGCCTTTCCAAGGCTTGCCCTAATAACTGATAAAACAAATTAACCGAGACCTCATCGCTACGGTGCTCTATGGTAGTTTGTTTAAAATCATCAAACTTAAGCTTTACCACTTGTTTATGAATGGTACGCTTTTTGGCACTGCGACCCACTCTGGCCCCTAACTCTTGAATCAGTTGCGGCATAACGGCTTTACACTGCTCTAATGTATGTATGTCTTTGGCTAATGTTGTTTCTACCCCAACTGACTTACGTTCTCTGTTCGACGAAATACCACGGGTATCTATACCTTTTGCCCTTTCTATCAACACAGAACCAAACTTTCCAAATCGCTCTACTAGCTTATTATCCGGATAGGCTTGCACATCACTACAGGTATGTAGGCCGATATCAGCTAACTTTTTAGCGGTGACTTTACCTACCCCTGGAATTTTAATCAGTGGCAGTGTTTTAACGAACTCTTCAATCATTTCAGGACGGATAACATATTGGCCATTAGGTTTATTAAGATCGGATGCTATTTTTGCTAAAAATTTAACTGACGCTATTCCTGCGGAGGCTGTAAGCCCCGTTTCCAGAAAAATATCTTGCCTGATGGCTTCTGCAATACGCGTGGCAGAGCCTTGGCAATGAGGGCTGTCAGTCACATCGAGATAGGCTTCATCTAAAGACAGTGGTTCAATAAGACTGGTATATTTAGCAAACACCGCGCGAATTTGACTGGAAACGTCTTTATATACCTGCATCCTGCCAGGCACTAAAATGAGATCAGGGCAAAGCTTGAGTGCATAACCTGATGCCATTGCTGAGCGCACGCCAAATTTTCTGGCCTCATAGCTACAAGTACTGATAACACCACGGCGATCACTCCTTCCCCCCACTGCAATGGGCTTGCCTCTCAGCTCTGGAAAATCACGCATCTCTACTGCAGCGTAAAAGCAGTCCATATCGACATGAATTATTTTTTGCAATCTTAAGCCCTCTACAGAAGATATTACTGTATATAAAAACAGTACTCAAGCAAAGTTAACTAAATAGTGCTTTCAGCGGCAGTGGATACGTATTAATGGCTTATGATTGGATCAAAAAAAGGAGCCAATGGGCTCCTTTTTTGGGTTTAATCTCGAGCTTTATCTCATGCTCAATACTGCAGAGTACTAGGGGCTATTGATCTTTCGAGCTTGGTTTTTGTTCGAATTCAATGCTTTTAGTACAAGGCTTGAGCGATGCTGCTTAGCTGGCTAAGCGAAAAGCTCGTAACGCATTCTAGTCATAAAGGACTAAAATCACTGAAACGAACCCGAAGGGCCGCGCTTCTTGGCCATTTTTACTGTGTTGTAAGTTATTTGTGGAGAATGACTAAACGACATAACCTCCGCCTTGTCAAAATCGCCAATAAACTGCGGCAAAAACAACTGTGAAAGATCAACTGCCCCTAGATTTTGAACTGCTTAATATTACTCGACAATGACTCTGTTACCCGAGCAAAACTGTCAAAGTTACGTGATAGCTCTTCGCTTGCCGCCAAAGAATCATCTGATAAAGCACGAACATTTTCAACATTGCATGCCACCTCTTCAGCAACCACCGCTTGTTGGCCAACAGCCGCCGATATCTCGATGGTTTGCTGCTGAATAGCGCCAATAGCACCGGTAATGCTATCGAGCGCCAGCTCAACTTTAGCGGTGAGATCCTGACCAATATTAGCCTGCTCGACTCCCGCTTCCATCACTTGCTCAGCTTCATTAGCATTTTGCTGTAGCGTCTGAATAATCTCTTGGATGTTCGCGGTTGAATCTTGAGTGCGCGAGGCTAATGTGCGCACCTCATCAGCTACAACCGCAAAACCACGCCCTTGCTCACCAGCTCTTGCAGCTTCAATAGCAGCGTTAAGTGCTAACAAGTTGGTTTGTTCTGCAATGCCTCTGATGACATTGAGGACTTCACCTATTTGCTCAGAGCGGGTGCGTAATTGCTTAACCACTTTAGCGGCTTCAATCACCTGCACCGATAAAGACTGCATACCTTGAGTTGCTTGCGCAACGATGGCTCCACCCTCTATCGATTCAGCTTGTGCCTTATCGGCAAAGTCGCTAGCACGTTGTGCACTTGCTGCCATCTCTTGGCTAGTATGCGCCATCTCGGTGGCAGCAGTTGCAACAGAGGCTATCTCCGCTTTCTGCTGCGCGACGGAGTTAAGCGCTCGTTCGCTGACTTCAGACGCAGCTGAAACGCCGTGTTCAACTTCTAAAGTTAAGTCTCGAGTATCTTGTAGCATTCCCTGAACTTTTGCGGCGAATCGATTGAATGCATCACCCAGTTGTCCAAGTTCATCCTCTCTGTCCATTTGGATACGCTTAGCTAAATCATTATCGCCTTCAGCAATATCTTCCATCGCTCGCAGTAAGTTATTGATCTGTTTTCTAAACGGAAGCAACATTCCCCACACCGTTACACCGACAAAAAGCATGATCAAACAAGAGAGTAAAATTGAGTTGATAATAGCATCGGTCACTGGAGCCTCAATGACCGCCGTTGGCAACATGAACGCCAAATGCCATTTCTGTTCGGGGAAATCCCCCCCCACTTCCACAAAACTCACTCTTTGCTGCTCACCTTTAAAAGTGACTTCGGCAAAACCAGAGGTTTGTGATTGCATTTGTTGGCTTAAGGTACTAAAGCCTTTGGTGTCTCTAAATTGGCTATCCACTTTTTCAACATCAGAGCCAGGTGGGAATTGTTCAGTAAAACCAGGAAAGTAGACCAATTTACCCGCATCGGTAATTAAGAAGGCTTGGCCTGATCCTTGGTATTTAATCGGCGCTAGTAGTTCACTACCTATGGTGTCGATTAATATGTCCATCCCCCCAATGCCGATAAACCGACCGGATTGATCTTTTACAACTGTTTTCACTGTTGCCGAGATTGATCCGTCGTTAGCATCTACGGCTGGATCACCGACAAACATGCCGTTTTGATCAATCGCTTCTTGCCACCATGGGCGCTTGTTAGTGTAGTACTCACTATCGTTGTAGCGACCATTAAGGTCAAAGTACTCAAAGGTATTAGCGGAGCCGAAAAACACCGACTTAATGTCGCTGTCTTTATCTGAGAAAAATTTAAAGTAGTCAACAATAGCTTGGTATTGTTTATCTGAAGAGAGGTCTCTTGAACGACTATCATATTTACCGAACCATTCTAACACCATAGGATCAGCAAAGACGGCGTGGATCAATTGACCTTTAGCGACAAAATAGCTGCGAACTTCGTTAGATTTAAGTTGTACTAGACCGCTTAGGTCGTTGTCGATTTGCTGACGGGTACTGGCACTTTCATTCTTAACTAAGAACAATGCAACGAGGGTAAAAAGTACCGCCAAAGCCCCAACAATTGCCACAACTAGCTGCATACTTAGCGAGCGTTTAAACCAATGCATCCTATATCCCTTTATAATTATATTTTTTTAGGAATAATGAATTTAACAGAAATTTGACAAGATTAAAGCACAAAGTACAACATTAATTACTAGCAGCTTAATTAGGAGCTAACTGAGAACGAAGAGGATTAATCGCGGTAGCCAATAACATTAGCTAATGATATGCAAGTGAAAAACTATGATATCGTTTGTTACTGTGTAATAGCAGAACAAGATGTTTTAACAAAAAATTTGGACAGTTCTAGCACTAAACAGAGCACAATTGAAGAGACCTAAAGATTAAAATAGAGTTGTCAGCATTGACAGCTCATCTGCAGAAAGAGCAGATTTAGTCGTGTTAGCTTTGTGCATTGCCTGTGAACGACGATTTCCAGACTGAGCCAACTCAAGTTGTTGCTCTAGTCGTTCAATCTTACCAAGAAGACGTTCGATTGTTAGCTGATTTTCACTTTCGTATGTGTTGCTATTGCCTGTAATCATCATAATCTCTCCTTTCTTCTCAAGTTGTGTTCACGTTTTCTATTAAATTAACTATCGAATTAATCACACTACTGGACTTTAATATTAGTCTAAAAAACCAACAACGCCACTAATTATGGTATTAAATTTGAGAATAATAGTAACTTAGAGAAGCTGAATATTCACTGTACAGCAGTGGATAAACCACAAAGATGGGCAATATAAAAGTCTAGGCAATAACGATAGAGAGCATTAGGCACCATCACTAGTCGAAGCTCAGGTGCCTACTAAGTCATCTATCTATTGTAAAAATAGCAGGCTACATTTTACTTTGTAGATAATTAGGTAAACCGACTTTATCAATCAGGCCTAACTGTTTCTCTAACCAGTACATATGGTCTGATTCGGTCTCTTCGAGCAAAACCTCTAAAATCTCACGACTCTGGTAATCTTTTTTCTGTTCGCATAATGCAATTGCCACACGCAAGTTATCAGCGACTTGATACTCGTATGCTAAGTCATTCTTGAGCATCTGTTCGGTATCTTTTCCGATATTGAGCGGCTCACGACTGGCAACATCAGGAGTGCCTTCTAAAAACAAGATACGTTGCACTAGCTTCTTAGCATGTTCACGCTCATCATCAGATTCATGAGAGATCCGTTCATGCAGTTCATTCAGGCCCCAATCTTCATACATCAGTCCATGTACGAAATATTGATCCATTGCTGACAACTCACCGGTGAGCAGTTTGTTTAATGTGTCGATAACCTCTTTATTGCCTTTCATAAAAGTCTCCGGTTAGTCCATTTTCGATTGTAAGTAGTTTTGAATGCCTGTCAGTGAAATAAGCTCTAATTGGGCTTCAAGCCAATCCAAATGCTCCTCTTCATCTTCTAACAGATCTTCTAACATGTCGCGGCTGACATAGTCTGCTGACAGTTCGCATAGAGCAATTGCTTCTCGCAATGAAACAAGTTGCTCTTCTAGCATCACTTTGTCGCATTCCAACATCTCTTGGCTATGCTCACCAATACGGATTTTGTCTAATTGCTGTAGGTTTGGCAGTCCTTCAAGGAACAAAATACGTTCAATAACCTTGTCGGCATGCTTCATGTCTTGGATTGATTTTTTGTAAGCTTTTTCATTTAGCTCACCCAATCCCCAGTTTTTAAACATTCGGGCATGGAGGAAGTATTGGTTGATTGCGGTCAGTTCACTGGTCAGCACTTTATTTAACTGGCTAATGACCTTGGGTTGTCCTTTCATCTGCTCATCCTTAGTAAAATTGATCTATATCAATAACCACAGCCTAGAGCAAAAAACATACAAAAACAAATTAACCTTATATTTCAGTTCTTTATGAAAGGTAACCATTATCATTAGCACTACAATTCCTAATTAGCGCGCACGTCGTTAATTCTCGATTTTATCGAGCAAAACTAGTGTATTGAATCGGGAGAGCTGTGAGTTTACCGATCTTTAAAGTGGATGTTCAGCTGTTAGATAGCAGATAAAAGTGTCTAGCGCTAACAATAAAAGATATAAAAAAGGCCCCTCAAGAGGAGCCTTAATAACCGTCGTCAACACGAACTTAGATAATTCTGTTCTGTTCTAGTTTTTCGCGACGTTCTTGTTCAGCCATTTTGGCCTTACGTTTATCACATGGATCATCACAATCACATGCTTTCTCAATTCCTAGCGCGCCTAGACCACCGCAGCTTCCTGCCACCACCTGTCTCTTAACAAGATAGCCTATCGACATTAAGAAAAAAAATGCGAGTAACGCGACAAATGCCGCTATAAATGTGCTCATATTCGACTCCAACTACTGAGTGACGAAAGGTTTAAAAGCCTCACTATAAAAAACTTTAAAGCCATCTTCCTGCTTTTCTATTAGCATTATCGCAAGATGCTCGCGATTAGCAAGTTCTAGTGACGCCTGAGTCCCTAAAACCATCATCGCAGTAGCGTAACCATCAGCAACCATAGACTCGGCATGCAGCACAGTAACAGATGCTAATTTGTGGTCAATTGGGTAGCCACTTCGTGGATCAATTAAATGAGAGAAGCGTTTGCCCTCCTCTTCATAATAGTTACGATAATCTCCAGAAGTTGCCATTGCCATATTTTCAAGTGAAATAACTTGCTGAATACCACTGCTGGTATCACCTGGTTGCTCTATTGCAATACGCCACAAAGAACCATCAGCTTTTGTTCCACGCAGGCTAATCTCACCACCAATCTCAACCAAATAACCCATGGGTTGATACTTGTCTAATAGTGCAGCTATTTTATCAACACCAAAGCCTTTTGCAATCGAAGATAAATCGACATATAGATCAGGATTTTGCTTACTCATCTTATTGCCGTTTAACGATAGATACTCTATGCCTGTACGGCTTTTTGCATCGTTTATCATCTCTGCTGACGGAATAGTCGTTGGCCGTTTATCGGGTCCAAAGCCCCACAAGTTAACAAGCGGGCCTAAAGTAATATCAAGCGCGCCATCGGTAATCTTGTAGAGCCTAAGTCCTTCTGCCACCACTTTAGCGGTATCAGCAGAGACTTCCATCTGTACATTACGTGTCAGTTGATTAAATTGAGACAACTCAGAACTTGGTCGGTAGGTTGACATTTGATCGTTCACTTTTTCAAGTGCCATATCAATTTCAGCCTGCAAGAGTTGAACATCTGGTAGCAACTCGCTGCGCACAACTTTAATATGATAAGTTGTGCCCATTGTGTTACCAGACAGTGAAATTACTTCAGTAGGTTTACTACATCCTGAAATAAAAAAGGCTAACCCGATAAGGGCCAGCCAGTTTACTAAGGTCTTAAACATTATGACCTAGATCTCCAATTAGAGAGGGGGTTAGCCACCGAAGTCATCGAGTAGGATGTTTTCATCTTCGACACCAAGATCTTTAAGCATGCTAATAACAGCAGCGTTCATCATTGGTGGGCCACACATATAGAATTCACAATCTTCTGGTGCATCATGATCACGTAGGTAGTTTTCAAACAACACGTTATGAATGAAGCCTGTGTAACCATCCCAGTTATCTTCAGGTTGTGGATCCGACAGTGCGACATGCCACTTGAAGTTATCATTGTCAGCCGCTAGGCCATCAAAATCTTCAACATAGAACATTTCACGACTAGAACGGGCACCATACCAAAAGCTAATCTTACGCTTAGAGTTAAGACGCTTAAGCTGATCGAAGATATGTGAACGCATTGGCGCCATACCCGCACCACCACCGATAAAGACCATTTCAGCATCAGTTTGTTTCGCAAAAAACTCACCGAATGGACCCGAAATAGTGACCTTATCGCCCGCTTTTAGGCTAAAGATGTACGATGACATCTTACCGCAAGGCAGCGTAAGGTTACGCGGTGGAGGAGACGCAATACGTACGTTCAACATGATGATACCTTCCTCTTCAGGATAGTTCGCCATTGAGTATGCACGGATTGTTTCATCTTCAACTTGAGACTCAAGGTTAAAGAAACCAAAGTGTTCCCAGTCACCACGGTATTCTGCAGGAATATCGTAATCTGCATATTTAACGTGGTGCGCTGGTGCTTCAATCTGGATGTAACCACCAGCACGGAAAGGTACTGAATCGCCACCAGGAATTTGCAGCTTAAGTTCTTTAATGAAAGTGGCTTTGCTATCGTTTGAGATAACTTCACACTCCCACTTCTTAACACCGAAAATCTCTTCTTCTAATTCGATTTCCATATCAGCTTTAACGTTTACCTGACAAGATAAACGGCAGCCCTCACGAGCCTCACCTTTGCTAATATGATCCATCTCAGTCGGCAGAATATCACCACCACCTGATTTAACGTGTACTTTACACTGACCACAAGTACCACCACCACCACAAGCAGACGAGACGAAAATACCGCTCTCTGCTAATACACCTAGTAGCTTGCCACCTGCAGCAGTTGTAATTGCTTTTCCTGCATCATCGTTGATGCCGATGATGACATCTCCGCTTGGTACTAGCTTTGATTTGGCAAATAAAATAACCAAAACTAAAACCAATACAATTGCGGTAAACATACTCACACCGAGATATACATCGATTGGAGTAGATTCAAGAATACCCATTAACTTATCCTTAAAGGTTCAAATTAAGACGTCGTTAGGTGCCTCTTTACAGAGACACACCAGAGAACGACATGAAACCTAGAGCCATTAAACCTGCGGTAACAAAGGTAATACCTAGTCCGCGAAGCCCATTAGGAACATCAGCATATTTTAACTTCTCACGGATACCAGCAAGCAAGACAAGTGCTAATGCCCAACCGATACCAGAACCAATACCAAACACTAAACTTTCAGTCAGGTTGTAGTCACGCTCAACCATGAAAGAGACTGCACCGAAAATTGCACAGTTAACAGTGATTAGCGGTAGGAAGATCCCCAACGCGTTATATAACGGTGGAAAATACTTATCCAATGCCATCTCAAGGATTTGCACCAAAGCTGCGATAACACCGATAAAGGTGATGAACTTCAAGAAGCTCAAATCCGCATCTGGAACACCCGCCCAAGCTAAAGCACCTGGAGCAAGAATACCTTGATAGATAATTTGGTTAACGGGAACTGAAATTGCCAGTACCACGATAACGGCAACACCGAGTCCCATAGCAGTTTTAACTTTCTTTGATACTGCTAAGAAAGTACACATACCGAGGAAAAAGGATAACGCCATGTTTTCAATGAAAACAGAACGAATTAGTAGACTAATATAATGTTCCATTATGCTTATCCTTTTGCTTCTACTTGCTCTGGCTTCATAGTACGGATAATCCAGATCAATGCACCGATCAGGAAGAACGCACTAGGAGGCAGAAGCAATAGGCCGTTAGGCTGATACCAGCCACCGTCTGAAATCTTGCTTAAGATTTCAATACCGAACAATGAACCGTTACCAAACAATTCACGTACGAAGCCTACAGACAATAGAATTGCACCGTAGCCTAGACCATTACCGATACCGTCCATGAAACTCATCAATGGCGGTGTCTTCATCGCATAAGCCTCAGCGCGGCCCATCACAATACAGTTAGTAATAATCAAACCAACGAATACTGAAAGTTGCTTAGCAACATCGTAAGCATAAGCTTGTAGTACTTGGTCAACCACGATTACCAGTGACGCAATAATCGTCATCTGCACAATAATACGCACACTACTTGGAATGTGATTACGGATCATTGAGATGAACAAGTTAGACAGTGCCGTTACCGCAGTAAGTGCAATGGTCATTACAATCGCCGTTTCCATTTTACTGGTAACAGCTAGTGCACTACATACACCCAGAATTTGCAAAGCAATTGGGTTATTACTGATGATAGGTCCGGTTAGAACCTGTTTAAGTTCTTTAGCATCAGCCATTAGCTAATCCCTCCATTGCGAGCTTTTTCGATAAAGCGAGCAAAGCCCTCTTCACCTAACCAGAATGTCAGAGAATGCTGTACGCCATTACTTGTCAACGTCGCACCAGACAGTGCATCAACACCGTATGGAGAAGCGGCAACAGTCGGGTTTTTAGTGACACTGATAGCAAGGTTGCCCTTTTCATCGTATAACTTCTTACCCGTCCACTTAGCAATCCACTGTGGGTTTTGCACTTCACCACCGAGACCTGGCGTTTCACCAGAACCGGTAAAGCTGTAATAAACCAAGCTACGAATCGTATTTAGATCAGGCTCAACAGCAAGGAAAGCAAACATCGTTGACCACAAGCCATAACCTTTAACAGGAATAATCACTGTCTGTAGTTGCTGGTTGTCATCACGAACAAGGTAAACCACGGCATTATTTGCAACACGCTTAACTGACGCTATGTCATTTTGCGGTACAAAAGAAGTCGTTAGAGTACGCGCTGCTTTTTCTGCATCAAAAGTATCTGCATTACCTTCAACCCAGTCACCCGTTTTAAGATCAACGAGTTTAGCCTCTACATGCTTATTGTATATTTCAAGAACCTGCGCCTTCTCAACTTTACCGTCTTTAGTATTAATCAGACCAGCAGCTTCAAGAATATACTTTTGCTTATCAAGTAATTTGTTTTCTTGCTGAATCGGTTTCAATAATACTGCGGCCGTCGAAACGAACATAGAGCAGATGAAACATAAGCCAACAACAACAAACAGTGTTCTTCCGAACGAATCTTTATTACTAGCCACGAGCAATCCTCCGCTTGATATTCGACTGAACCACAAAATGGTCAAATAATGGAGCAAATAGGTTAGCGAATAAGATGGCCAACATCATGCCTTCTGGGAAAGCAGGATTGATAACACGAATAAATACCGCCATAGCACCGATTAAGATACCGTAAGCCCACTTCGCATTATTAGTGAAAGACGCTGAAACAGGGTCTGTCGCCATGAACATCATACCGAATGCAAAACCACCTAACACTAGATGCCAATACCAAGGCATGGCAAACATTGGGTTAGTGTCGCTACCAACCGCGTTAAGGAGAAATGAAACGGCAATCATACCGGCCAAAACACCACCCACGATACGCCATGAAGCAATGCGGGTATAGATGATAACTGCGCCACCAATCAAGATAGCCAGTGTCGAAACTTCACCAACAGAACCTGGAATGAAACCGAAGAACGCGTTCCACCAATCTTGAGTAATTCCATATTCCAATGTGCCTTGCGCCGCTTGGCTCAGTGCAGTTGCACCAGAGAAGCCGTCTGCAACGACCCAAGTAGTATCGCCAGACATGTTTAGCGGATAAGCAAAGAATAGGAATGCACGACCTGCAAGTGCTGGGTTTAAGAAGTTACGACCAGTGCCACCAAAGATCTCTTTCGCCACAACCACACCAAAGGTGATACCTAAAGCAACCATCCATAGAGGAATTGTTGCAGGCAGTGTTAGTGCGAAAAGAATCGAGGTAACAAAGAAGCCTTCGTTAATCTCATGGCCACGTACTGATGCAAATAGCACTTCCCAAATACCGCCGACAGCGAATGTCACTGCGTATATGGGTAGGAACCAACAAGCGCCATACCACATCAATGCGGCCACACCTGAATTTGCAGTCAATTCAGTACCAAACAACCCGAACAAAGCAACCTGCCACGTATCAGGAGAGCCAAAGCCTGCTGCTAACGCGTCTTGTGCTTGTAAACCTACGTTGTACATACCGACAAACATAGCTGGGAATGCACATGCCCAAACCATAATCATCATACGCTTTAGGTCCAAGTTATCACGAACATGGGTACGACCCTTGTTCACCTGACCTGGCGTATAGAAGACAGTATATGCAGCTTCAAAAAGCGCATAAAACTTCTCGTATTTACCGCCTTTTTCAAATTGCGGTTCAATATTTTCGAAAAACTGTTTTAAGCCCATTAGCCTTCCCTCACGATCGTATCTAAACAGTCACGTAGATATGACGCATAGTCATACTTACCAGGACATACGAAAGTACACAGTGCCAAATCTTCTTCATCTAACTCCAATGCACCTAATGTTGCAGCGCCATCGTAGTCACCAGAAACAAGATCACGCAGTAGCATAGTCGGAAGAATATCCAGCGGCATAACTCGCTCATAGTTACCAATCGGTACCATAGCGCGGTCAGAACCACCGGTGCTCGTTGTCATATTAAACAAACGAGAAGATGAAAGATGCCCAAGAAATGCACGAGTGATAGAGAACTTATCGCTGCCAGGCATAGCCCAACCAAATAATTCTTTCTCAGTGCCTTCTTCTAACAAGCTAATTTGGTTGTGGTAACGACCAAGATAAGCATGAGGACCAACGGCAATACGTCCACTCAAAACGGAACCGGAGATAACACGTACGTTACCTTCGCTTACTTCATTTTGAATCAACTCAGCCATGGCGGCGCCGACAACAGTACGAACTAATCGAGGCTTAACCGCTTTAGGGCCTGCTACAGATACCACTCGTTGAGTGTTTAACTCACCAGTAGTAAATAGCTGACCTATCGCGATAACATCTTGATAGTTAATCTGCCATACGGTTCTATTAGCAGAAGCTGGTAATAGGAAGTGTATATGAGTACCTGGCAAGCCTGCTGGGTGTGCCCCTGCAAACTCTTCAACTTGAGCATTAGCAACAGGAATATCAGCGCCTGGTGCTTTACAAAGGTAAACTTTACCTTCGGTTAACTTTGAAAGTAGCGTTAAGCCATTTTCAAAATCAGCTTTATGCTCAGCAATCACGACAACAGGATCTGCTGCCAATGGTTGAGTATCAATCGCGGTGACGAAAATACCGGCTGCAGTTGAATCAACTGCGGGTACTCTACTGAAAGGACGCGTTCGCAAAGCCGTCCACAAACCTGACTCGATCAGGTTGTCACGAACTTGCTGAGTCTCAACTGATTCTATTGCAGTGGCGTCAAATTTAGCAAAAGAGATACTGTCATCCCCTTCTACGTCAATAACAACAGACTGCAGAACACGTTGAGCGCCCCGGTTAACTTCGGAAATTGTGCCACTGGCTAAAGCAGTATATTTCACGCCCAAATTCTTTTTATCTTCAAAAAGAACCTGACCTTTTTTAACTTTATCGCCCACTTTGATTTTCATCGTAGGACGTAAGCCAATATACTCTTCACCCAAAATAGCTACATGGTTGATGGCCGGGCCATCATAGATAACTTGCTCTGGCCCACCGACTAGGGGTAGGTCCAATCCTTTCTTTATTGTAATCATATCCACAAGCACTACGTTATGAAGGAAAGACAATGCGCCGCGTTCCTGCTAAACACACAAGTTTTAAACAAACCTTTTTTTCGTGTTGAGCTAGCGCAGATTTATCACAGAAATGCGATCGCAATCACGCTGGTCGCGCGCATTTTACCCCAAATATCACTAGGTCGCCATGAAAAATATGCCTGTTTTAAAAGGTTGCCGACGTTTTAATAACAAACATCCCGAATTGATGAGATGTTTAGGTTTCAATTAGTTGCCACCGATCTCCCTTTATCCATAGCTATAAAGGGGTTAATCGATTTTAATTGAGAAAAATGCAACTAACATTAGGCGGATATGATTAACAACGGTCTTGAATTCAAATGCCGATTATTTAATCGACACCTCTTTGTCTCATTGGACAATATGACCAAAGAATCAGACAATTGCAGCTTGAATTTGACCTTAATATAGACAATGTGTGATTTACATTCCCCGCTAAGCAACTCAAATAGCTTTTAAATCGATCGCTAAGTAGCCAGTTATTATGCCTCGGTCGCAATTTAACAAGTTAACGGTCAAAAAAGCCTATCGACGCACTATTAACTGATGACTAAGCAAAAACAACAAAAGCGGCTAAAGCCGCTTTTTTAACATCACCGACACGACTAATATTACAAGCCGTTTAAGATCTCATCGCTCAAAGTGAGTTCATCGTTACGGTTCACATTTATCCCTGCAGATATGATGCTGCGAGCAATCTCTTTGGCTTGTTCTAACGAATGCATCTCATAAGTACCGCATTGGTACTCATTGAGCTCGGGGATCTCAGATTGCTCAACCACGGCAAGTACATCTTGCATGGCCGCCAACCAAGCATCAGCCACAATCGACTCTGTTGGTGTACCGATAAGACTCATGTAAAAACCGGTACGACAGCCCATAGGTGAAATATCGATAATCTCGACATTGCCGCCATTTAGGTGATCACGCATAAAACCGGCAAAAAGATGTTCAAGAGTATGGATGCCTCTTTCACTTAATATCTCTTTATTTGGTACACAAAAACGCAGATCAAATACCGTTATTGTATCGCCCTTAGGCGTCGACATTGATTTGGCAACGCGAACTGCTGGTGCATTCATTCGAGTATGGTCAACGGTAAAACTATCTAATAACGGCATATTAATCTCCAAATTTGCTCTTTGTTTACCATCGAGCACGGTGTAGGTTACTGCCTTAATCGACTGTAAGGATTTTTTGGTATCAGCTGATACTTACGTACCCCAGCGTAGTAGTCAATATTAAGCACCATTAACTTTTTTCATTATTGAGCCTTGCAGAGACGGCTTTGCCGTTGCTTTCTTTGACCAAGTCGCAAGTTAAGCCATCACCTCTGCAGCAATTAACTTATCAATAACCCTAAGATTACGGCTCATGCAGCCTGGGAATCGCCGCACTTAGCGGCGTGATGCACACCAAATGCTAAGTCATAGTAAGATCCGCCGACTCTGTTATACCAATTGCATTAAAAGTTTGACCATTGCGCGGGAATTCAAAGCCCTGTAAGCAAGATGGGGGGTTGAAGCAGGAAATAGACAAAGTAAGCTGCCAACAAAGTTGAGCAGATGTCATCGAGTAAACTAGAACAAGGTCAAAACACATTCATAAGTAAAAGCCAGCATCTTTTATTTCACATTTCAGCGCTTTAAACCAAAAAATCACAGCGCTATGCTGTGATTTTGTAAACGCGTTTTACTAATTGTATGACTAATACTAGCCTTTACATTTAGGAGATGCAGGTACTGCAGATTCAAGCGCCCACTCTTCAGGTGTAAATGTATGCATAGAGAGTGCATGTAAGCCTTGAGAAAACTCTTCGGCTAATGCCTCGTTTACCGCTCGGTGACGCCCAATCAGACGTTTACCCACAAATTCACTGCTACTAATAATCACTTTAAAGTGAGTTTCTGAGTTTGGCGGTACGTGATGGTTATGGCTTTCATTGATCACTTCTAAGTGCGAAGGTGAAAGTGCTGCGGTGAGTTTTTCGGTAATGATCTGTTCAACTGACATAACGATGTTCTCAAATGGCATAAATGCGATTGCGGCAGATTACTGCCATGAGAAGTAAAGGTCAACTCTAGCCTGTTTACGGATACGGTGACACGCACATTAGCCTTATCGGATAGTTTGCAGCAAAGCCCAGTCAGTATCACCGTTTAATTCAACAGCAGAGCTGTCGATAACAACGTCCTTTAAATAATACTCACCCTTAAATCGTTAGATATTCCTTCCAACAGTTCAACCACACTCTCGTTGCTTACCTCATTTGGCAGTAATACGGTAAGCTTTGAAGTAAATACTGTCTGCCCGATAGTCGACACATGCACCCGGTTAAACTCCATATGCTCAATGCCAAGATCTAGATTAACTAATACATCCACGATCTCTCGCGTCAAGCCAGGACGATCTTTACAATCCACATTAAGATGAAGCTCCCTAACATTACTCAACGGAGCTGCATTGGATGCTTCAAATAAAAAAGTGAGTTTGGGAAACTGTCGCTCAAACTGAACTTTTAAAGGCTGTGACATGTCATCTTCAATAGCCACTTTTAACAAGGCCGCAAAATGGTGATCAACCTTAATAACCTTGCTGGTTATCCACTCACCACCGGCTTGCCGTGTTTCTTCAGCCAGGGCTTTAATCACACCAGGAGTAACAGCGCCTAACACTGTTGCAATAAACATCTTTTTCATCGAAAACTCCTTAACCGTCATAAGTGAAGAGCCCTCAGCCCATTTCACAATTTAATAGCTGTTAACGTTAATAATTTTATACGTAACTACAACTCCTTGTTCCAGCATAGAGTAATTATTAAGCGTAGAGTGCGAACTTGCTAACAAAACGGTATAAATTTGACGAAGAGTTACTCGTCACAAATGAAAGTGAGGTATTAGCTGCCTAAAGGTAAAATTGATTCTGCTTTGCGACACTCGTAATCGTTTGGGTAACGCATGTTCCCATTGTGCCTGCATTGGCCAGTGCATGATGAGTAGATCACCACTATTTAGCGCCAGTACTATTTTTTCTTTCGTACGTTTGTGTCGCAGAAAAAAGTCTCGGTTTGCACCTAATGTCACCGAGGCGATATCACTTCCTGCTTCAATCTCTTTCTCATCATCGCTATGCCAGCCCATCGACTCAGTGCCATTTTCATAACAGTTAACCAGCACGCCATTACTCATCAGAGAGAAATCTCGGTTTAGCTTTTGTCGCAATTTATCAGCATATTTTGGCCATGGTAGAGCTTCGATAAACAGGCCTGAGTAAAAGTAATCGCAGCCCTTGTCTGCAAACCAAGCTTGGCTTCGAGGGATAGGATGACTTTTACCGTATACCACCAATTCTGGCCGACTCATCGGATATTGCCTCGCCTCAATCAATAGCGCTTGTTGCTGAGCCTCATTAAGGTACCCCTTGATTAATGTATAAGGTGCAGACACAGGTTTTGCTGATCGATCCGCCTGCGCAAAATTCTCCGCCGTCTTTGACTTATCTACGCTCGATGGTGTTTGTTCATCAAAGCCAAAGCCCTCTTGTTTCATCCTTCCTTCTCCTTCTCATACTGCTTTTAAAGTCATCAAATGTGCTAGAAAGCTATCATTACACCTAACATATACCTAAGATCATAAATCTGCGATAATACGCGCCCGCATTTATTTGGTACTTATTGGCATATGACGACACAATTTTCAGTATCGAGCATCGATCTCGAACTCTTCCGTTACCCTAGCAGACAAGAGTCTAACCTGCAGGCTTGGGACGCTGCCGATGAGCACTTAGTAAAGCATCTAATCGACACAGAGCAAGCGGCGGTCAACACCACGATTGTAAATGATGGCTTTGGTGCGTTAACTGCAGGTTTGTTATCCATTAACCCTCAATGGCCACTAACGCTAGAAACAGACGCAAAAACCAGTTTACTGGGCACAAGCCAGAACCTAACGCGCAACCAACTCAGTGAAGATAGCCTCACATGGGTTAACAGTCGTGACGAGTTGCCGCAAGGCATCGAACTGGTGTTAATGAAACTACCAAAGAATCTTAACTACTTTAGCCACCAGCTAATGAGATTGTCACATGTCCTGCCAGCGGGAACGCCCGTGCTGATAGGGGCTAAAGCTAAATCGATTAATAAGTCACTGCTAGAAACCATTAGCCGTAATCTTGGTGAGGCTAGCGCTAGCCTCACTTGGAAAAAGACCCGCGTTATTACCTGTATCGCAGATGGTAAAGCACGTACCTTACCCACCACCACAAACTGGTCAGTAGACGAGTGTCAGCTGCAGATAAGTAATTTGAGCAATGTGTTCGCCGCTAGCAAACTTGATATAGGCGCACGGATCATGCTCGACAACATGCCTAAAGGTGATTTTAAATCGATTATCGATTTGGGCTGTGGCAACGGTATTTTGGGCTTACACGCTAAACAATGTTTTCCAGAAGCTTACATACACTTTATTGATGACTCAGAGATGGCTGTCGCATCGGCGAGAGACAACTGGGCATTGAATGATTTGGATAACCCCACTCTGATTGGCGAGCAAGCCACTTTTGCTTGGGATGATTGTCTAACACACATGAGCGAAGGCTTCCGCCCAGATTTAATCTTATGTAACCCTCCTTTTCACCAAGGTGAAGCGATTACCGATCATATCGCATGGCAGATGTTTTTAGATGCATTTAGACGTTTAAAGAATGGCGGGATCTTACATGTGGTAGGTAATCGACATTTGGCTTACCACGTAAAGTTACAGCGTATTTTCAAGAATTGTACGACGGTGGCATCAAATGGGAAATTTGTGATTTTACAGGCACAAAAAATCAGTAAAAAAGCGCAAGAGCCTGAGCTTGAAGTTGAGCTTGATACAGATAAAATGTCTGATACGCCGCACCCGCAAAGTGCCCTGTACGGTAAACCTAACGCTTAGGCTTAGGCTTATTGGCATTAATACACTATAGATAGACAATAAAACGGTGAGCGATTAACTCACCGTTTTTTATTGCGTAAATTAAGACAATTAAGACAATTAACTTATCCCATCAGCACTGGCTACAACCTATTTAGCGTCGGTAGCCGACTTTACTGCAACGAGCGGCTCTTGTGGCTCATCGCTGTTAGTATTCTGACTCTCATTATAAACATCTAACCTTGTGATTTGCGATTCAGCCGTCGCGGGCGGCGCAAACAGTATTTTAAAACGCTGCATTGGACTGAGGTTTGCCGCGAAAGTGTCTTTAAACATATCGCGCCACTCTGTAAAGGTGACCACTAACGGATTAAAGCTATTGATAGGCTTGGTAATGCCGTACTCAACCGTTTCGACTTCCTTTTCAAAAGTACCAAATATGCGGTCCCAAATAATCAGGATCCCAGCGTAGTTTTTATCGATGTATTGCGGATTACGCCCGTGATGCACTCGATGGTGCGAGGGCGTATTGATCAGCCATTCCAAAATCCCCAGAGACTTTACCGCTTGAGTATGGACAAAAAACTGCAACCCTAAATTAAGTAGTACCACAAACACCACCCAATTAGGATCAAAGCCGACCACCACTAACGGCAACCAAAAGATCCACATCCCTGCTAACGGATACATTAAGCTTTGGCGAAATGCGGTACTAAAGTTCATGTTCTCCGAGCTATGGTGAGCCACATGAGCTGCCCACATCCAGCGAATTCGATGGCTGGCACGATGGAACCAATAATAGCAAAAATCTTGAGCAACCATCAATGCGACAAATGTTGCGCCATTCATCTCTATATCAAATAGCCGCCAACCAAAAAACACCAAATAAAGCTTGGCGATTAACAGTCCTGTAAGGATATCTGTTAACTGATGCATACCTGCCAAACCAAAATTACACAATACTTCTGGCAGATGATAGCGCGCATTAAGCGGTAATCGATTTTGCCTATCGCCGACATACCATTCTAATAAAATACAGACGAAGAAAATCGGTGCCAATACCAGCAGCAAAACTTCAGGGTGGGAGATCAGTGAATTAAAATCCATCTTATATTGTCCTTCTATAGTCTCTAGTTATTACTCACCCCCTAAGAAGCAGGATTGTTCAGCTTAATTACCAACGGGCGAAGTGATCTTCGGTTAAACCCAATACATTGGTTAATGGGTGCTGATTGCCCAGGTTATCCGTAATAAATCCGTTAAAGTGCCCGAGGTACTGCCTAAAATTGCTTTTAATTAGCCATAAGTTTAGCTTTTCTTGGCGACAATTTTGCGGGGTAAACGTGAGCTCAACCTGGCCATTGTCGGAATAGATCCGCCACTGCCGTGCTTGCTCCCCTTTTATCCGCTGTCGCGTAAACTCAAAATGCACTGCACCGAGCAGATGTCGCTCGCCATTAAGCCAAAACACATTTTCATTGCAACCGGTCTCATTCACGCCAGCGGCTAAGTTAAGTCCTAAACTACCTTCATCAGTTAAACTGTTAATACTGGCCCAGCGCCAACTAGTTTCACGACGCATAAAACCGGCACTAAAATCATAGCCCGCCGTCACCCTTTGCAATGGTTGTGGCTCATGATTAATCAGCAAGGTACCTTTTACATTCAGTGCATTGTGTTTTTGGGTATAGGTCCAGCCGCTATAACCTGTTGGGTTACACATGGCCATAGGTAAGCTCAGCGGTTCAGGTTGCAAATATAAATCAGCTTCAATGCCTAACGTATCGAGTTTTACACGCCAGCGACCCTGCTCAATATCAAATTCAACGGACCCTTTAACGCTTTTTATTTTCGCGCCGCCCTGCATAGGGGAAGCTGACATCTGATAGCCCATCCTCAAAGGTTTGAGCCAGCTTGTTTCAATCAACTGGTTTTGCTTAATGTCATACAAATAGCAAAACGCACTACCCACATAACGAATATCAGCCAGCGCAACGCCAATGACATAATGGGGAGTCACAATACTGACAAACTGAAATTGCTTAAAGTCGAAATATTTAGCCCACTGTGATGCAGGCTTGTCCATTTCGTTAAAGTAACGGAATTTATCAGCCGCTAAATTGACAACCGGGCCATCGAAATGCCCATAGATCGCGCAGCCTTTATCATCGATAAGACTTTGGGGAGCTGTAGAACTGGTAAGAACTTTTGGTGTCCATGGCACACGATTCGCTGACATAACGCGTAAATCCGTAAGAGTAGATTTGACCTTTTACTCTAACTGGAACTGACGCAGGTTAAAAGCTGTTCAAGGTTTTTTTGTTAACGAACTGTAAATCAATTAGGTCTATAGCCTATAGAAAGGATGGCGGTTAGAGGAGGGGATAAATATAAAGTGGCAACTCTCTATCAGCAAATAGCGCCTTATATTAAAGACGCTATTAGCATTCAATCTACACTTCTAAAATTGGTAACTGATACCAAAGTTAACGTTTTGAGCCGTTAACGCTTGAACGGGAATATATTGGTACTCAATATTCATACCAAAGCCCGAATGAAAACGAACCTCCCACCCCACAGCTGCGTATAAATCAATATCATTTTCGTTAGAATGTTGAAGTTCGTCATTGCTCCAACTACTTCCCCATTCATAGCTCAGCTTATTAGCGCTCCCCCCTAACTTAGCATATAAGCTGTTTCTTTCAGATAACATATACTTTCCATAGAGAGTGGTTCTAAAACCTGAATATTCGATATCGTTAATCTGGCCAAAAATACTCCCAAAAGCACTGGCTAATCCGCTACTACCGGCAAAATACCCCGCCTCGATACCGAAATTGTCATGCCACATGTAGCGATAGTAAATATCATAAACAACGTTATCACCACTGGTTGAAGTGTCCTTCTCGAATCCATCAATTTCATTACCGCCATAGCCCACACTACCGCCTATAATATGTTCGCCTTCAGCAGCCATTGCGTTACAACTCAATAAACCCGCGACCAGGATTGTTAAAATACGCATATTTGTTCCCTTAATACACTTTACAAAGATAGTGAAATCCACTAATACATAGAAATAAACAGTTCACTTATACTAAGCCGCCATATTACAACAACTTTTATTGCGTCCGCCATAACAAAAACGGTCAGAAAAACTGATGTACTAAAAATCCACTCTGACTCTGGAAATCAGATCATCTTCTGGTATGCTGGAGCCAACCCAATTTTTGACAAAAATAGTGATAATGAAACCTCAACTTTTGATAATTGCAGTTGCTTTTTCCGTTATAGGCTGCGCGAGCCAGCCCCCAACACACATTGCGTTAAATCCAGAAATCCCCAGTATTACGCAACAGACAGGTGCCCTACTGCCAATCGCGATAGAAACTATCGATACCCGTTCAGCTAACTTCATCGTGCGATTTAATGATGGCGACAATGCAGCGCGCTTAGTGAGCCCGAGCGAAGCACCACGAGTACAAATGGATCAGGTCTTTAGAGATGGCTTTTCTCAAGCAGGTTATCATGTCGACCCAAGTTCGGTTAAGCACTTACAAATCCAAATAGAACAGTTATTAACAGATGTAGATGAAGGTACTTTTGGTTTTGAAGCTAATAGTCAGATCATCATCAATGTCATTGCTCAAAATACGCATCAGTCGCTGACTAAACGCTATCGAGCAAAAGGCATGTTAAAAGGCCCTTTTAGTGCTGATTTCGCCACCCTTGAACTTGAAATGAACAAGCTACTCGGTGAGCTCACTCGTGACATTATTAATGATCCAGAACTGAATCAGTTCATACAACAATAACGACAACGAGGAAGATTATGAAATCTTGGATGATAAATTGCGTTAGCTTAGTCGTGTTATTACTCACGCCGTTTGCCCATGCTGTCGATATTCAACCTAATACGCTATATCCCGAGGTTGAGTTTGACACCAGCATGGGAAAAATAGTGGTTGAGCTCGACAGAACCCGCGCACCACTGACCGTTGATAACTTTCTCACCTATGTTGTAAAAGGCCACTACGACAACACGCTATTTCACCGCGTTATTGCAGACTTTGTCGTGCAAGGAGGAGGCCTGGATTTAAATAAAGATGAACGTCCAACGGATAAACCCATTGTGAATGAGTCTGGCAGTGGCTTATCCAACTTAACCGGTACAATCGCAATGGCGCGGGAAGCTGAGCCACACTCAGCCACCAGCCAATTCTATTTTAATATCGCCGATAACGAAAAGCTCGATCCTTCATCGCGCCGTTGGGGCTATGCCGTTTTTGGTGAAGTCACGTCAGGCATGGAAGTTCTCGCGGCAATGGCTTTGGTGCCAACAGAGTTTAACAGTAAGCTTAAATGGCCCGACTTTCCTATCGAAGACATAGTATTAAAAAAAGCGACTTTGCTGCCTAGAAAGTAACAAATGTAAATTTTGAATTATTTTGAATTATTTGAGCAAAAGCCCTAAATTAGATCCTATACTTGCTGAGTAAGTAATAAGGAGGCGGTTCAATGACACCAAATGAGTTCATTGATGATAAAGCGCCCCAGCTGGCTTTTTATGGAAAAGCGTTTTTAAGTAATCAACTCGATTTCAATGAAATCCAGCTATATCTATGGGACACCCTAGAAGAATGGCAGATGTATGACCATCAGGGTGATGCGCAAACGGATATGGAACGTGTGTTTTGGCACCTACTGCATTCCTTCGACAAATGGCCCTTTTGGGCAATTAGAGGTAATCAGTTCTTGAGGCAGCAAGTCGATGACTGCTGTGACTATCTCAGTATTGGTGGAGAAATTCCTCAAGGATGTGTAGGCGTTAGACCTTAGTTTCAATCGAAAGCTTTAACTAAAAGCAACACCCAAAGCCCAAAGCCTCTCGCTTTGGGCTTTTTAGTGGGTCTAACCAATTATTCGTTGCCCCCACCATTAAATCCTTGAACCAAAGCAAACTCACCCGTAAGCTGTTTATATCCTGACTTTTTAAGCAAGCGTGTGCCTTCAGTGTCAATGACCTCTTATTCTCAGCGCATCAAAAAATCACTCTCGATCTACTGTCATAAACGGGTTCTGATCCTATTACTTTTGGGGTTTTCAGCTGGCTTACCGCTAATGTTAGTTTTTTCAACACTCTCTTTTTGGCTAAGAGAAGCGGGAGTAGACCGAACGGCTATCGGTTATTTCAGTTGGATAGCATTAGTATATGGTTTCAAATGGGCATGGTCGCCGCTAGTCGATCGAATGTCATTACCTATATTCACTAAGCTACTTGGCCGGCGCAGAGGCTGGATGATATTCGCCCAACTGATCCTGGTCGTTGCCATTGTAGGCATGAGCCAGAGCGATCCTCTGGTCGATATCGAAAAGCTGGCTGTTTTTGCCTTAATGGTTGCCTTGGCATCTGCAACTCAGGACATTGTTATTGATGCATTCAGAATTGAATCTGCGTCAGAAAAGATGCAAGCAGCGCTAGCCGCGGCTTATCAAGTGGGTTATCGCAGCGCAATGATTATTGCGACCGCAGGTGCATTAACCATCGCCGCCTGGATTGAACCGAGTAATGACACCTATAGCTTAGTGTCTTGGCAAACAGCCTATTTAGCCATGGCGGGCTTAATGTCCGTCGGTATTATCACCACGCTATTTAGCGATGAACCCAAAGTAGAATCTAAAGAGGCCGATGAGAAAGAAGCTGAGCTTAAGCAACAGTTTTCGATGCGTTACTCGCCAGCAATAGCGGCCACTCTGTCTTGGTTATATACCGCCAGCGTACTGCCCTTTCTCGACTTCTTTAAACGCTATGGTAAAAGTGCCATCCTAATTCTACTGTTAATATCGACTTATCGGATCTCAGATATTGTGATGGGCGTAATGGCAAACGTATTTTACGTAGACATGGGCTTCTCTAAAGCTGAAATTGCCACACTAAGTAAAGTCTATGGTTTGATCATGACGCTGGTGGGCGCTGGTGCCGGCGGGCTATTAGTGGCTCGGTACGGCACAATGAAAATATTATTTCTAGGCGCATTTTTGGTCGCCACTACCAACTTACTCTTCGCTTATCAAGCCGTCATTGGCTACAACGTGCCTTTTTTAACACTAGCGATCTCGGTCGACAATTTCAGCGGTGGCGTTGCAACGGCAGCCTTTATTGCTTATCTCTCTAGCCTAACCAGCACCGGCTATAGTGCGACGCAATACGCATTACTGTCGTCCATCATGTTGCTATTTCCTAAGTTTGTTGCCGGTTTCTCCGGCGCGTACATAGATGCTTATGACTACGTGAGTTTCTTTGTTGGTGCCAGTCTAATCGGTTTCCCAGTATTAGGCCTAGTGCTGTTGGTGCAAAAGTATGTCCCCGAGACTCAAACAGTGACCGCTGATGAAAGCACCCAACAAAAAGAGCTCAACAGTTAACGGTGAGCTCTCTTATAACAACATGAGTTGTCAACGCCTTAGGATGAGTCGCGAAAGCGATTAATCCCGAAAGTTATTAAACTGAAACGGTTGTCCAAGATCCGATTCGCGCGCTAGCGCCATAACTGCTTGCAAGTCGTCACGTTTTTTACCGGTAATACGCACCGAGTCACCCTGAATAGAAGATTGCACTTTAAGCTTGCTGTCTTTTATCAGCTTAACCAACTTCTTAGCAATTAATGTTTCGATACCCTCTTTAAATTTCACCTGTAAAGAGAAAGTTTTACCACTATGTATGGCCTTATCAGCAACATCCATCGACTTAGGATCAACATCACGTTTGCTTAATTGCATACGTAAAATATCCACTAACTGCTTACATTGAAAGTCATCTTCGGCAGATAACGTCACCGCATGGTCTTTATATTCGAAACTGGCTTCTTTGCCGCGAAAATCAAAGCGACCTTGCAATTCACGTATAGAATTGTCCACGGCGTTACGTAATTCGACTTCATTTACTTCAGACACGATATCCATTGAAGGCATGCGCTTGATCCTTAAAATTTGATTTGACCGTATTTTACCCACGAAAAGCGATGACTTGAAGAGGTAATAAGGATTAAATTGATACCAAGCATAGTTATAGGTGACTTTATCGGCCTATTTTTTTATGATAAAGGCAAATGACTCCAGTGTGTACGATGTGATCAACAAACAAAATATCTTCAAGCTCGCGTTAGCAATAACCTTAATGGTCGTTAGTTATTTGGTTTTTTCCAAGCCAAATTATAACATCAACAGCATTCCTAACTTTGATAAACTAGGTCATCTCGGCAGTTTTTTTGTCCTATCCTGTCTGACCTATTTTGCCTTTAAACCGAGATGGTATTTACTTGCAGTCGTGTTAGCCGTCTATGCCGTCTTTATCGAAATGGTCCAATCTCAGCTATCTTACCGCAGCGCTTCCGTTGCTGATGTCATTGCTGACATGATGGGTATCGCGCTGTTTTATTTCACGCTATGGCTCTATATAAAGTACTTTAAAGCTGCGAAAGTTATCGACGACAGTGTAGGCTAAGCAAAGAAGCTAATACCTGATAATTAAAGAACATAAATCACTGATGATCTTAGCCAACGATTCAACCTCACCAAATTCGACATTATTAAAGCAGGTCAGCATTGTTGGCGCTGGTGCGATAGGGCAACTGATCTATCACCAGCTAAGCACTGATGTCTCCGCGAGCAAAATAGCAGTTAACGTCATTAGCAGGGCTGCGCATTCACAATTACAACCGCTCACGTTTACCAATCTAGACAATACTGAGTCTACTCAGATTGCAGAGTTTGTTGGCCTAAATGACTATTCGCAGCGATTGCCAGAGACCGATCTACTCATTGTTTGTCTCAAAGCATATCAAGTCTGCGCCGCACTCAAAATAATCATCCCCATGCTCAGCACTGAGTGCAACATCTTACTGTTACACAATGGAATGGGACCGCATTTAGGCGTTGCCCAAATGCTCAACGGGCAGAGCCTTAGTCTTGGCACCACCTCTCAAGCCGCATTAAAACAATCTCAGTGGCATACCAAACAAACTGGCAAAGGGGTCACTCAGCTAGGGACTTTTCACCTGCCTAAGCATTTTAAGCCGTTAGGAACGGCTTCACAGCAAAAGCCTTCTGCCCAGAAAACATTATCTGAATCGCTTAAAAACATACTTTTAACTGCCATACCACAAAGTCTGTGGAGTGAAGAGATCTTGACTATGCTCTGGCAAAAGCTGGCAATCAATGTCGCGATTAATCCACTGACCGCGATCCATAATTGTCAAAATGGTCAGCTTGCACATGAGCAATACCGTGACACCATCATAGCGGCGGTCACAGAGCTGGTAAAAGTCGCAAATGCCGAACATATTCCATTGGAGTTACCTTCAGTGTTAGATAGGGTTTACCAAGTAATAACGCTTACGGCCGACAACTATTCGTCGATGCATCAAGATGTGCTGCATCAACGAACCACAGAAATTGACTCCATTAATGGTTTTGTTGTCCAGATGGCAAAACGGCATTGTATTACCACGCCTCAGAACCAGCAACTTGTCGACCAGATTAAGCATTTAGAGCGACAATATCACCGCTAGGCCCTGCAGCTAATGACCAATGTATAAAGCGCTGCGTCATTTCAAGCAAGATTCTGAATTCAGACTAAAATTAAGCCACCACAGCCAATTTACAATCAAGTAATTGGAAGGAAAAGGCGCGTTCGATGCAAAGAGAACAATGGAATTCTAGAACCGGCTTCATTCTAGCCGCTGTAGGCTCAGCCATAGGTTTAGGCAATATCTGGCGCTTCCCCTATATGGCTTATGAAAATGGCGGTGGTGCGTTTTTTATCCCTTACCTATTTGCCATGCTCTCAGCAGGTATTCCATTTATGATTATGGAATTTAGCCTCGGCCATAAATACCGCGGAGCAGCGCCAAAGGTGTTCGCCAAGCTAGGGCAAAGTATTGGGTTACGACTCGAATGGTTAGGTTGGTTTCAAGTCTTTATCGCAGCGGTTATTGCCGTTTATTATGTCGCTATTATTGGCTGGGCAATGTCCTATCTAGTATTCTCTGTCGACCAAAGTTGGGGCACCGACACCAATAGTTTCTTTTTCGACGAATACTTAGCGCTAGGCGACAACTCCCCCACTAAGCTTGGTGACCTACAATTCCACATTGCAATACCGATGACGGTCGCCTGGTCAATAACCACTCTGGCGGTTTATTCCGGTGTGAAAGCTGGCATCGAACGCGCCAGTAAAATAATGATGCCTTTGCTATTTATCATGGTGTTAGTGCTTATTGGTAGGATCGTTATGTTGCCCGGCGCTTTAGATGGGCTCAACTACCTGTTTAGGCCTGACTTTAGTAAAATTCTCGATGCTAAAGTATGGTCAGCCGCTTATGGACAGATATTTTTCACCCTCAGTGTTGGCTTTGCCATCATGCTGGCCTACTCCAGTTATTTACCAGAGAAATCGGATATCAACAACAATGCCTTTATGACCGTACTGATCAATTGTGGTTTCTCTATACTCGGTGGGATCATGATTTTTGCGGTATTGGGTTATATGGCTGCTGAACAATCGAAACCGATCACCGAAGTAGTCACCTCTGGGGTGGGACTCGCGTTTGTCACTATTCCTGCAGCAATCAACTTATTACCAATACCATATATTCTCGGACCATTGTTCTTTCTTGCCTTAGTGGTTGCAGGGCTTAGCTCGCATATATCGATAATTGAAGCCGTGGTATCCGCGGTGATTGATAAAATCACTATTTCAAGAAAGAAAGCTGCCTTGTTAGTGTGTGCCCTAGGCTATATCACCTCACTTGCATTCTCCAGTAATGGCGGCTTACTGCTATTGGATCTGGTGGACTACTTCATCAACAACGTTGCACTGCTGACCAGTTGTTTGATTGAGCTATTGATCATGGGCTGGCTGTTCAAACTGGCAGATGTCAGAGATTATGTTAATCGCAGTAGCGAGTTTAGCGTAGGTAAGTGGCTTATCGTCTGCTTACGCTTTATTAGCCCTATTATGTTGGCAGGGATCCTGGTCAAAAACCTCATTAATACTATTCAAAATGGCTATGGCGACTACCCCGTCGTCGATCAATTACTTTTAGGCTGGGGTCTTATCGCACTAATGCTTTTTTGTGCCATCTTTATCGGCCTAGTGTCGAATCAACACCTACCACAGGAGCGTAAACCATGAGTACTGGAGCAATCATTATGATGGTACTTGCACTGATCATCACTTGGGGTGGCGCTGCAATCTGTATTGCTATTGCAATGAAAGCATCACGCAAGCAATAAGTACATCGCAAAATCACTTGTGCTTAGCAGCCTCAATCCTTAAACTCTTTAGCAACTAAAACTGCTGCTAAGCCATTGATGAGTAAGCCTACAACTTCAATTAACATGCGTTTACCTACTACAGAGTTTGCGCCATCAATTAATATCCGCACCAGTATATGGCTGTACCTTGCCGCCCTATCACTGACACTTTTCAGTGTGCTATTTCTCGATCGCGGCATTGCCAGTTGGATGCATCAGTATAGTCACGCCAGTTATATCTTTAAACCCTTGAGTCAAATGCCGCTACTGTTTGAAATATTATCCGCCTTGGTACTTATCTGCTGCATTACCCCCAAAGGCCGAGAAAAGTTTGCTTCGCTCGCACTCACGCTCACTATTACCTTAATCATGGCCAGTGCCGTTCGTGTGAGTGCTAAGTTTGCCTTTGGTCGTACTTGGCCTGAAACTTGGGTCCATACCGCAACGGGGAGCAATCCATCCTGGATTACCGATGGTGTAGAGGGCTTCCACCCATTTGCCCAAGGGCTCGCTTATAACTCCTTTCCCTCTGGGCATGCCCTTTTTACCTTCGCACTAGTGAGCGTATTTTGGTGGCGGTTTCCACGCTTAAAAGGGATTTGGATGATAGCCATGTTAGGGGCGATAGCTGGACAAGTCGGCCAGAACTACCATTTCTTAGGTGATCTACTTGCAGGGGCAACCTTCGGAGTCCTAGCAGCTCACATATCGATTAACATAAGCCGCTATCTATCGCATAGATATCAGGCTGGTTAGTTGAATCTAAGAACAGAATTAAGAGTCTCGCGGTATTGAAGTTTAGCGTTAACCCCACATCACCAAAATCGCCGCGATTGCGATCATCACTAGCGCAGCCATATCTTTTATTTTGACCTTTTCTTTTAACCAGAAAGCGGCAATTAACAGCGTAAAGAACACCTCAATTTGCCCAAGTGTTTTAACATACGGCACTGTTTGCAGAGACATAGCGCTAAACCAACCAATAGAGCCTAAACAACTGGTGGTACTGGTTAATAACGTCAGTTTCGGGCGTTTTAATAGGCTATCAATCGTCCTTCGATCAACCACATAGGCATACAACACTAGTACCGATGTCTGGATCGCAATAACGAACAATAGTACCCAGGCCGCACGGTGAGGAAATGGCAGATCCAAACTTAGACTAGCAGCTCGTACCCAAAGTGAAGTCAGTGCAAATGCACTGCCACAAGCGATACCTAGCATCACAGTGGGAATGGATATCTGTTTTAACTTATGACCACTGCTCATGATGAAAACAGCAACACCGCCAAGCAAGACTCCCAACCAGCCTAGCCATGATAGGTAAGTGCCAAAAAATACCACGCCAAAAATAGCAGCCATCAAAGCTTCACTTTTAGCTAAACCAGCACCCACTGCAAAGTTTCGCATTTTGAACAGCTTAACCATCAGCACGGTGGCAAGGATCTGCATTGCTGCGGCTGCAAGCACATAAAGGCTAAATGTCAGAGTAACAAAAGGCAGCCCGACCGGCTGCCAATAATATAAACCGCCTAAATAAACCAGTGCAATAGGCGTCGCCCATAAAAAGCGCGCCAAAGTTACCGCTGCGGTATTAACGTCTTTACTGAGTTGGCTTTGAAATGCGTTACGCCATGCCTGCATTGACGCGGCAAGAAAAGTAAAAAGAATCCATCCCATCTTATACTGCACACCTAAATTTAGAGGATATTTCGGTCCATTATGCAATGGTTAGCGAAGATACGCTCTGCATTCAGCTAAATAGTGAATATTAGTGAGGATGATAAGGAGAGTGTACTTCATCAAATTAGCTCGATTCATCATCAGTAAAAACCTCGATATTACCAAGCTCCCGATATATAAAAGGCCAAGTTAAATAACTTGGCCTTTTATTAGCTTGCTGCACACATTAACACTGACATTAGTCACTCATTAAATTATAAGCCGTAGCTGTAACTAGACCCTAGCCCTAGCGGTAATCCGATTGACCAATAAAGCAGTAACCAACCACTCCAAATCGTCATTAAGGCAAGGCTAAACGGCAACATCATAGAGATCAGCGTTCCTATGCCAATACCCTTCACATAACGCTGGCAATAGACCACCACTAACGGGAAATAAGGCATCAGTGGGGTAATGATGTTGGAACTTGAATCCCCTACCCTATAAGCGGCTTGCGATAAATCTGGACTGATATTGAGCTGCATCAACATTGGCACCAGTACTGGCCCTATCAATGCCCATTTTGCCGAGGATGAACCCACAAACAGGTTTACAAAACCAACCAGTATAATCATCCCCACAACGGTTATCTCTGCCGGTAAGTTAAGCGCTTTAAGACCACTAGCTCCCTCAACTGCAATTAGCGCCCCAAGATTCGATGCCGAAAATGCTGCTACAAATTGAGCGCAGAAAAATGCCATTACAATGTAATGCGACATACCACTCATCGATTTAGACATTGCTTGCACTACATCACTCGAGTTTTTAAAACTGCCGGTGATATAGCCATACACGAGTCCGGGCAACATAAAAAAGATAAATATCAGCGGTACAATAGACTGCATCAAAGGAGCACTAAAACTGGTCAGTGAGCCGTTACTATCACGCAGAGTTGAGGTTTCTGGCAGAGTTAGTGAGAAAAAGCCCACTATCGCGATTAACATCACTAAAGAGGCACTTCGAAATGCTTTCAACTCTATAGGCGTAACCTTATCCATCGCCGGTAAGTCCACTTCATCACGGTTTACCTTATGGGTTCGATTTAGTCTAGGCTCAAGCACTTTATCGGTTAACCACCAAATCAGCAGCGTGATTGGAATACAAGAAGAGGCCGCAAAAAACCAGTTGTTAAGCGGGTTTATCTCAATACTTGGGTCAACAATTTGCGCCGCTGACTGAGTAAAGCTTTGCAGTAACGGGTCGATTCCCGATGGAATGAAGTTGGCACAGAATCCACCCGATACTCCTGCAAAGGCTGCAGCTATTCCCGCTAATGGGTGTCGTCCGACAGTGAAAAAGATAACCCCAGCCAGCGGGATCACCACCACGTAACCCGCATCGGTTGCGGTATGCGAGATAATACCCACCAGCACCACTGCAGGAGTCAGAAACTTTGCCGGCGTTATCTTGAGCATCTGTTTAAGCGCTGTATTGATAAAGCCAGAATGCTCTGCGACGCCAACACCTAGCATAGCAACTAGTACTACGCCTAAAGGAGCGAATGCGGTAAAAGTGCTAACCATGGAGGTTAGGAAGTGAGTGAGTGCTTCCGCACTCAGGAGATTGTTCACCACAATTGGGCTGTCAGTCCGAGGGTCTATCGCATCAAAACTGACACCAGACAGCAGCGCTGAGAGCCCCCACACTGCAAACATCAGTATTAGAAATAACATCGCCGGATCAGGTAATTTATTACCCACACGTTCAATACCGTCCAGCGCTTTACCTAGCATGCCCTGCGCACCGTTATCAGCAGGGATTTGTGTACTCGCCATAATCAATCCAACCTATTTTGTTTTTATCCGTCTGGCTAAAAAGCGAAAACCTATACATCAGGCTCAACCTCAGCAACGCGGATTTCTTAGTAAACGATAGGATATAATTCGTGGCTTTACCCAAGCTTAAATTAAGCGGCTGATTTTAAATTAGATAGCGTTATACCAATCAGTATCTACTCAGAGTGTTTTTGGCAAACTCATTCAAGGCGAATGGGGGACATAATGGTTATCCCCTTATGAGTACATTCAACGCAGAAGTAGGCAGTCCAAAACACTCCTAATAGGCGAGTTTTAGCGATTCTGATGCGGCGTTAACGAGCTTAAACGTAGAATGACTATGCTCTTCACTCGCGGCTTTGCCTAAGAACCGCTAAATTCTCGCTGAGCGATCAAATCTTTATACTGATTGGTATTACTACTGTTGCAGTTTCAGATAGGCATAAAAAAGCCCCGTTGTTCAACGAGGCTTTAGCAGTAAATAGACTTTAAGTGACAAATTACTTACTGGTATCGATTGGCTCAAATGACTTAACAAGATCATCGACCGCTTTCATTTGTTTTAAGTAGTTTTCTAACTGGTTTAACGGCAATGCACAAGGTCCATCACATTTTGCGTTATCTGGATCTGGATGCGCTTCAATAAACAAGCCCGCTAAACCTAATGCCATACCACTGCGTGCAAGCTCTGTTGCTTGAGCGCGGCGTCCACCAGCACTATCGCTGCGTCCACCCGGCTGTTGTAAAGCATGAGTCGCATCAAACATCACTGGATAGCCTGATTGTTTCATCTCATCCATGCCTAACATATCAACCACTAGGTTGTTATAGCCAAAGCTTGAACCACGCTCACACAATATAATATTGTCGTTACCCGCTTCATTAAACTTAGAGATGATATGACGCATCTCATGAGGCGCTAAAAACTGTGGCTTTTTAACATTGATAATCGCGCCAGTTTGAGCCATTGCCACGACCAAGTCAGTTTGACGTGCTAAGAACGCTGGCAGTTGAATAATATCAACAACTTCAGCCACTGGAGCACACTGATGTATTTCATGAACATCGGTAATGATCGGTAGGTTAAAGGTCGCTTTTATCTCTTGAAAAATCTTTAAACCTTCTTCCATGCCAGGGCCACGGTAAGAGTTAACCGATGAGCGGTTCGCTTTATCAAATGACGCTTTAAATACGTAAGGGATCCCCAGTTTCTGAGTCACTTCCGCGTAAGTCTCGGCAATCTGCATTGCAAGATCACGTGACTCCAGCACATTCATACCACCAAACAACACAAAAGGTTTGTCATTTGCGATTTCAATCGACCCTAAACCAATGGTTTTATTGCTCATCAATCTCTTCTCTCTTGGTGAGCCAAGACCTTTGCCTTGGCGTTATTCAAATTAAATTGTTACCGATAACACTAGGTTGCGACTATTTGCAGGATTTGACCACACATCCATGCCATATAAGTGCCTAAAGCATAGCCCAACACAGCCAGAAGCACACCAACAGGCGCAAGCGCTGGATGGAATGCCGCAGCAACCACTGGCGCAGACGCTGCGCCACCGACGTTAGCTTGACTGCCCACCGCCATATAAAACAGCGGCGCTTTAATTATTTTGGCGACAATGAGCATAAAGCTCGCATGCACTGTCATCCAAATAATACCAATCGCAAAGTACCATAAATTTTCTACATCAAATAGTTTAGACACGTCCATATGTAAACCAATGGTCGCAACCAAAATATACAAGAAAACAGTCGCTACTTTTGACGCGCCAGCCGCTTCGAGATGGCGCACAGGGCTGAACGACATTGCTAAGCCGATGGTGGTTACCGTTACGATTAACCAAAAGAATTTAGAGGTTAAACTATAATCGCGCGTCCAAGGGTAGTTAGCTTCAAAAAATGGGCCTAAGAAGTCGGCAAATAAATGGGCTAGGCCGGTGATACCAAAACCCACAGCTACAATCATCATTAAGTCATTTAGACTTGGAATGCGTGAATTTTCAGCATGGTATTTTTCAACTTTATCTTTCAATGCTTCTAAGGCCGTAGTGTCTGCCCCGGTTCTTGCATCAATCTCTTTGGCTTTTGATGCCATAAACAGCAATACTGCCATCCAAATATTAGCCACAATAACGTCGACGGTCACCATGATAGAGAAAATTTCACCACCGGCTTCGTAGATCTCTTTCATTGCCGCCTGATTCGCGCCGCCGCCAATCCAGCTACCCGCAAGCGTAGTCATACCGCGCCATACAGACTCAGGGCCTGTCACGCCTAGTACTTCAGGGTTGATGCTAGAGACGATAAGCAAGGCAATCGGACCGCCAATCACAATGCCGACGGTACCCGTCAAAAACATAATAATCGCTTTCGGACCCAGTGACATGATGGCTTTCAAGTCGACACTTAAAATAAGCAGTACTAAACAAGCCGGTAGCAAATAGCGCGAGGCGACAAAATACAGCTGCGAGGTACTACCATCGATAATATTAAAGGTATTGAGCAATGATGGTAAAAAATAACACATCAATAATGCGGGAATGAACTTATAAAACTTCTTCCAAAAAGGGTGACTGCTGTTGCTGGTATAAAAAACAAAACCCAACACAACGGCGAGTATGCCGAGCGCTGTTGCATCATTAGTGACTAATGCGCTGGTGACCGAAGCGGAACTACTCATTGACGCTATCTCCCTGATAATGGCGGTACTTTTATTTACAGTACTTTGCCTAGTTATTATTCTTGCTGTTCAATTTGTTGTTTCATTAATGGCGCATTAGTGCGCTCTAATACTAATGATAGCTTTACTAAAAAAGGGCCGTTAGGCCCTCCTTTTTTTTACACTTAATGGAACGTTTCAACGTCCTCTTTAAGTTCTTTCAATTGCATCTTCACCAGTTCAATAACGGGATCATGTGGACTGTTATCGACAAAATGCTTTAAGTCAGCCGTTGCAACGCTGATACACCCCAACTGCTGGGCAATAAAAGCCCGTTCACGATTGAGGTTAAGATCTTCAGCGTGCCATTGAAGCAGTAAATTACAGCACTCCATCGCAGGCTCAAATTTATGCGCAACAATACTGCCCGCTTTCATCTCATGGATCATGCGTGATACTAGACGCTTGACTGAAACTGGCTTTAAGTAACTCGGCTTTAACGCTGCCGCATTACCAAGCTCACCCCGCACCAATATATGCAACTGGTGCTTGCTAAACTCATTACCGGTTAAAGGGTCGATATAACGAATATCGTCATCAATCTGGCTAAGCAGTACGGTTTGTCCCGGTAAAAGTAACGGTTCAAGTTTCAGATCTAACTGCTTTGCGAGTAGCATTAACACTGTTGCCAGTGTGGTGCTATTACCTTGCTTTGACGTCATGCATTTACCGAGATCTGCCGCCTCAGCACTGTAATAATCTTCGCGAGGACAGAAACCCAAGTCATTATAAAACCAATTGAGTAGCCCAGCTAAACGTTCATGACGATCGACAACATAAAAGCTCAGCACTGAACCCGCAAGTTCAAGCCAAGCCCAGTTAGCATTCTTAGCTTTTGAAAAGCCAAGATGCTCAGCAACTTCAAAAGCCGTTTCGGGTAATTTAATTGAATCGTTAAGTTTCAAGTCAGTCTTCAACCTAACAACATTGCTTGCTTAAACACCGCGAGTTTAGCGGCATAAAACACCCAACCTAAAGCACCTAATGCAGCAAAGACTTTAAATAATTTATTACGATCGGCTTTAAGCGCGATGGTCGCAAGTGCTATGTAAGCAACGACAGCACCGAGTTTCTCGGTCATCCAAGTATCAACAAATGGATACTGCTTAATCGAGAAGCACAAAATCAATCCAGACAAAAGCAGGAAGGTATCGATAACATGAGGCGCTATCTTAATGAATTTTTTGTCCATTATCGGAGACTGACGTAGATGAAGAGAAAAACGTACAATAAAAAACAACACGCTTAACGCAACAAATGTCATGTGAGTATGCTTAAACACAGGGTACAAACTATAGAACGTTTCCATGATTTTAGGTCTTTTGGCCGACAAAGGCGCTAGTGTACCCGATCCCCTTAACCATAACCAATATCAGACAATAGTATCCTGATGAAGTGCGTGAATTTTAGCCATTAGTCATGTCGTTTTTTACAACTGCTTAGCTTAATCAGCAACGAGTATGCGTATTATTTACCACGGTCTCTATTTTTAACACTAAGTTCATATATTATACCGTCAATAAAAAAAGGTGGAGCAGCAAGCGAATGGGTCTATTTACCTCGGACGACAGCAACACATTTGCCCAAGTGGTAAAAGACAAAATTGCAGAGTTTAATTGGCAACACTGGGAAGTATCAGAAAGGTTGCCGCTAGGATTAAAGCTGCAGAGTGAAACAGGTGAACTTCTAGCGGGGTTTTCAGGAAGAACCTTTGGCAACTGGTTAATGATTGACAACTTATGGGTATCGGAGAGCTTACGAGGGCAACAAATCGGCCATAAACTGCTTGCTGAAGCAGAGAGTATTGCGCTATCGAGAGGCTGCAAATGTGCCATGCTCGATACGCTAAACTTTCAGGCCAAACCTTTTTATGAAACCAGAGGTTATGACGTTAAGTGGATACAACAGGCTTACCCAGAAACGGGCTGTAAATACTTCATGGTTAAAGCCTTATCGTCATCTTATTTAAGTGTATAGATACAAAAAAGGCACTTTAAAAGTGCCTTTACAATCAGTAATAATGACTCGCTATCTAGGCCAACGACCTAACGTACAGCGATCGTTACTGCCAAAGTCGCGCACTGTGGCCACATTTTCATAGCCTAGCTCAATCAACTTCTCTCTAAGCTCGATAGCTTGCTGATAACCATGTTCAAGTAACAAATAACCGCCTGGCGCTAAATAATCACGGGCGCAATCAGCAATATGAAACAGGTCGGCAAAGCCTTTTAACGGCGCAGTTAAGGCGCTTTTCGGCTCAAAACGTACATCGCCTTGAGAAAGATGTTCATCTTCTTCGTCAATATAGGGCGGGTTAGACACGATCAAGTTAAAATCATAGCACTCGACGGAATCAAACCAATCGCTTTGGAACACATCAACTTGTTCAAGCTTTAAGTTAATACGGTTTTCAATCGCCAGTGCTACCGCCTCGTCGACTTTATCAATAGCACACACCTTCCACTCGTTACGCTCATGCGCTAACGATAATGCGATTGCGCCCGTTCCCGTGCCTAAATCTAATACCCGCGCATTTGCAGCGAGGGGTAAGTTTAGTGCCGTTTCAACTAATATTTCAGTATCAGGTCTAGGGATCAAAGTGGTGGCATTGACTCTAAACGGCAGAGACCAAAACTCTCGTTCACCCACGATATGAGCGATCGGATTACCTCTAAGGCGCTTAGCAAGCATCTGCTTAAACTCAGAGACATGCGCTGAGCCCAAGCTTTTTTCTGGCCAAGTGTAGATGTAGCTACGCGGCTTATTGATGACATGAAGCAGCATGACTTCAGCATCAAGTGACGCTGAATCGGATATGGTTTCTAACTGAGAAGAGGCCCATTTAAGGGCCTCAGATATAGTCAATTGCAAGGAATGTCCTTATTCTAAGATTCAAGCTAACTCAATAGTTCTTGAGTTAGTTGTCACCCAAAGCTGCAAGCATATCGGCTTGATTTTCTAGGATTAGCGGTTCAAGAACCACATCCAAATCACCTTCCATAAACTCATTTAAGCGGTAAAGGGTTAGGTTGATTCGATGCTCACTAACTCGACCTTGAGGGAAGTTATAAGTACGAATACGCTCAGAGCGGTCACCACTACCCACTAAATTACGGCGAGTACTTTCTTCTGAGCTACGACGCTTTTCATCTTCTACAGCTTGAATACGGGCTGTAAGCACACTCATCGCTTGAGCACGGTTCTTATGCTGTGAACGCTGGTCCTGACACTCGACCACAATACCGGATGGGATGTGCGTAAGACGGATAGCCGAATCTGTTTTGTTGACGTGCTGTCCACCAGCGCCTGATGCTCTAAAAGTATCGACTTTCAGATCGCCCTTATTAATTTCAATTGCTTCTGATTCAGGAACTTCAGGCAAAACAACAACGGTACATGCTGAGGTGTGCACGCGGCCTTGAGATTCAGTTTCTGGTACACGTTGAACACGGTGTCCGCCAGACTCAAACTTCAATTGTCCGTATACACCTTCACCGCTGATTTTAGCGATAACCTCTTTAAAGCCACCATGATCGCCTTCGTTAGTGTTCATCACTTCTAACTGCCAGCGTTTACTTTCAACGTATTTGCTGTACATACGGAACAGATCACCAGCAAAAATTGCCGCTTCATCGCCACCCGCACCTGCACGGATCTCAATAAAGCAGTTGTTATCATCATTAGGATCTTTTGGTAGCAATAGGATTTGCAGTTCATCTTCAAGCGATGCTATTGCTGCTTTAGCAATTTTAAACTCTTCCTGAGCCATCTCTTTAAGTTCAGCATCATCCTCTTCCATCATCTCTTTAGCTGACTCAAGATCTTCCTCGGCCTGCTGAAAAGATTTAAAGGTACTGACAACATCCTCTAATTGAGAATATTCTTTAGACAAGGCGCGAAAACGCTCCTGATCGGCAATAACACCTGCATCGCTCAGTAGCGCCAACACTTCTTCATTACGTTCAAGCAAGCCTTCAAGCTTGCGAATCACACTGTCCTTCATTAAAACGCTAACCTTAGTCTTTATCTAATCCGAGCACGGTTCTTAATTGTCCAAGAGAATTGAGATCCCCTCGGCGACTCGCAGCAGTAAGCGCTTGGGTCGGGGCATGGATCAATTTATTGGTCAGCTTATTGGCAAGCTCTAGCAACACTTGTTCGCTATTACCACCTTGGGCCAATTTATTGACCGCTCGCTCTACCAGCTCATCTTTTATCGCCATACTCTGACTGCGATATTCACGGATACTGTCAACCGACTCTAATGAGCGGATCCACTCCATAAATTGATAAGATTGATCGTCTGCAATTAATTCTGCTTGCTCGGCAGCTTCTCTTCGAGAAGCCATATTCTGTTCAATGATGCTTTGCAGGTCATCTACGGTGTATAGGAACGCATCATCCAGATCCGCTACTTCGGCCTCAATATCTCGAGGAACTGCTATATCTACCAACAACATAGGCTGATGACGACGCTGCTTAAGCGCTTTTTCTACCATGCCTTTACCAATGATCGGTAATGGGCTAGCCGTAGAGGATATCACGATATCGGCCTTAGGGAGAAAATCAGGGATCTGTTCTAGCGTAATTGCTGTCGCGCCAAACTCATCACACATGGCTTCGGCACGTGAAAGAGTTCGGTTTGCAACGACCATGGTCTTTACACCATTGTCTTTTAAATGACGGGCAACCAACTCTATCGTCTCACCCGCGCCAACCAATAGTACTTGGGTGGTGCTTAAAGAGGAGAAGATATGCTTTGCCATGCTTACCGCAGCAAATGCAACGGATACCGCTGCGGCACCGATTTCTGTTTCAGTACGAATTTTCTTAGCAACAGAAAAAGTATTTTGAAATAAGCGGTCCATTGTGGACGCAACGGTGCCAGCTTCTTTTGCTTTAACAAAAGATTGTTTAACTTGCCCTAGGATTTGAGGTTCACCAAGGATCAGCGAGTCTAGTCCTGCAGAGACACGCATCAAATGTTTAACCGCTTCCTGATCTTTATATTGATACAGGCAGGGCTCTACATCTGCATGAGAAAGTTGATGATATTCTTCCAACCACCGCACAACATCGGCCTCTTCACCGTTATTACAGTAAAGTTCAGTCCGATTACAGGTGGAAATAATGACGGCTTCACCCGACTGAGTGTGCGACGCTAGACTCTTCATGGCCTCATGAATTTTGTCTGGCGAGAATGCAACTTTCTCACGAAGGTCGACCGTGGCCGTTTTATGATTTATTCCGATTGCTACAAGGCTCATTTGATTATTTCTGGACTCTTGGGCATCTTATTTATGGGTGCCATTCTACTGAATTAGATTTGTTAAAAACAGAATATGCTTAACAAAACCGAATAATAATCTCTGTTCTTACCCATTTTTTCTATTAGCATCACTTTTTTAACTATTTTTACACAGAGATGACTCTCATTTACGCTGATGTTCATTGTACAAATAGTTATTTTTACATATGGGCATTGGTAATTTATCTAACCCCTCGTATCATAAGGGCTCTTTTATATCAGTAATAGATGAATAATTTGAGCAGCTTCACAAAAAACACTTATGCATGGGTGATATTGAGCTTTATTTTTATTAGCGGTTGCTCAACTACCATACCAGACAACTTAGTACCCGTCTCTGTCGACCAAGTCGAACAAGCCCATGCGTGGGAAATGCAGGGCAAGTTAGCGGTGCGCACCGCCGATGATAAATTTAGTACCAACCTGTATTGGTTGCATACCCCATTCTCTAATGAGTTAAAGCTCACCACCATGCTGGGCACCACAGTGTTAAGTTTAACCAGCACAATGGGCAATACAATATTAGAGCTCGATGGCAAGACCTACACCGATACTGACGCTCAACGCTTGCTCACTCGGATCACCGGTTGGACCATTCCCATAGATGCCTTACCACTTTGGATAACCGGTCAGCTCAGCAGTGGCGATGAAATTATTAGCCAAGATGCGCTAAACCGTCCGCTGAGCCTCGTTAATGCCACCCAGCCTCCCCCTTGGAAGGTCGACTTTAAAAGTTGGCAAACCCAGAGCGGTGCCGAGCTACCTCGACTGCTGGATTTAAAACGAGATGACATTCAACTTAAAATACAGATAAACCAATGGCAAGCACTGGCAGCAGAAGATGCCCCCGCGACCAATCGTTCACAACCAAACTCAAGTGAGCCCTCGTTATGACCGCCCCACTGTCTTTGGGCTGGCCCGCGCCAGCCAAGCTCAACCTTTTTTTACACATCAACGGTCGCCGCGATGATGGTTACCATGAATTACAAACTCTGTTCCAATTTGTAGCACATTGTGATTACCTCGATTTTAAAGTCACTGATAAAACGACCTTGATATTGCATTCAAATATGTCAGACGTTGTTGCTGATAGCGATAACTTAATTCTGCGAGCCGCAAAATCGTTACAAGAGCACACCCAATGTCAGCAAGGTGCCGAGATTTGGTTAGATAAACGCTTACCTATGGGCGGGGGGGTAGGCGGGGGGTCATCTGATGCTGCAACCACATTAGTGGCGTTAAATTCACTTTGGAGAACCGGTTTATCCACTAAGGAATTAGCAAAGATAGGCTTGATTTTGGGAGCCGATGTGCCTGTTTTTATTAATGGTTTATCTGCTTTTGCCGAAGGTGTTGGTGAACAATTGCAGGACGTCACCCCAAGTGAACCTTGGTACCTAGTTTTAGTACCCGATGTGCATGTATCTACCGCTGCAGTGTTCCAAGATCCTGAACTCCCGCGCAACACGCCCAAGCTCACACTTAAGTCTTTAATGGCCAATCCTTGGCATAATGACTGCCAAGAGTTGGTCGCAAAACGTCACCCTCAAGTTGCCAAGACCTTAGCGTGGCTGCTAGAATATGCGCCGTCAAGAATGACTGGAACAGGAGCATGTGTTTTCGGTCAATTCGAGCAAGAGCAACAAGCTAAAGATGTCTTGGCGAAGCTGCCAGCATCGATAAATGGCTTTGTCGCGAAGGGAACAAATAAGTCACCGTTAATGCAGAGATTAGCTCAGTGTTAACGACATCTGGGATATCTTTTCTGTCCCAGCCACAATCATGAAGCATACGCCTGAGGTTCTACAGTGCCTGACATTAAACTTTTTGCCGGTAACGCAACACCTAGTCTCGCTAAGAAGATAGCCGATCGTCTATTTTGTAAACTTGGAGACGCAGATGTAGGCGTTTTCAGTGATGGCGAAATCAGTGTCCAGATTAATGAAAATGTACGTGGTGCGGATGTATTCATCATTCAATCTACTTGTGCTCCGACTAACGATAACTTAATGGAACTGATCGTTATGGTTGATGCACTCCGTCGTGCATCTGCTGGTCGTATTACAGCCGTTATCCCTTACTTCGGTTATGCACGTCAAGACCGTCGTGTGCGTAGCGCTCGTGTACCTATTACCGCTAAAGTTGTTGCCGATTTCCTATCAAGCGTTGGTGTTGACCGCGTATTGACTTGTGACCTGCACGCTGAGCAAATTCAAGGTTTCTTCGATGTTCCCGTTGATAACGTTTTCGGTAGCCCTGTGTTGCTTGAAGATATGTTAGCTAAGAACCTAGACAACCCTGTGGTTGTTTCACCCGATATCGGTGGCGTTGTACGTGCTCGTGCAATCGCGAAGTTACTTGATGATTCAGATCTAGCGATCATCGATAAACGTCGTCCAAAAGCAAACGTTTCACAAGTGATGCATATTATTGGCGATGTTCAAGGCCGTGATTGCATCATCGTTGATGACATGATTGATACTGGCGGTACACTTTGTAAAGCAGCTGAAGCGCTTAAAGAACACGGTGCAAACCGCGTTTTTGCTTATGCTACTCACCCTGTGTTCTCAGGTAATGCGGCGAAGAATATCTTAGAATCAGTCATTGATGAAGTGATTGTGACAGACACTATCCCATTGAGCCCTGAAATAGCGGCACTTGAGAAAGTCACTCAGTTAACAATGTCTACTGTTATGGCTGAAGCGATTCGTCGCGTAAGCAACGAAGAGTCTATTTCGGCAATGTTTAAGCACTAATCACTATTTGATTAAAGCTTAATGCTGAAATAAAAAACGCACTCAATTGAGTGCGTTTTTTGTATCTATTACTTTTCATTTTGCTTTGCCACTAAGCGTTAACCTGTAGTAATACATATCTTAGAGTGATACTTGCTCTCGATGAGCCCAAACCATGGTTTCGCCCCATAGTGGTAGCATCCACACGCCACTGTCATCATCTTGATAAAGTTGCCTGATGACCATACGTTCATTTTGCAGAACATTTTTACGGATCTCTCGGTATATCGTGGCCGATTCTTTCGATATCTGTTGTGGGCTAGTGAAAGAGCGCTCTTTTACATCGACCAGAAAAGTACTAACGACTTTGCCATCAACCTGACTTTTGGTCAGCTTAAAGTCGCCACTAAACTGATACCGAATTGAGATTTCTCTAAGCATATCATCGGTAATACATGCCGCAGCAACCAGCTTACCTCGATTCGCTGAATCAAAAATCAATGACAATCTGACATCTGCGCGCACCACATTTTTACTTTCAGAGTAATAGTACACGTCAGCCCGAAATACATCCTCGACCAAATCTTTATCGGCAGGCTCGAATTCATCTAACAGAATATTATTATAGGTTACCTGCTCCATTCTTAGCTTGGTATCCGCCAACCATTGAATATCTAATGGTGTAGTCGGCGCATTGACCGAGCGCACTAGGTTAAGCGGCTGCTTGTCAATGCATACTTCATTGAATTCGTTACATAAAGCGACTGATTCATAGCGGCCGTTATCAAAAGAGAATAGTTGTTTATCAGTCGAGTTTTGGAAAATGTTGTCATAATTAAACCAATTTTTGACCACATCGTCAGCGCTAATAATTTCTTTACGTTGATTTTCCAGTTGAACCGCATTGAGTAATGATGGGGTTTTCGCCAATGAAAATCGCTTTTGAGTGATTGACGCCACATCAGGTTCGGTCAATAAGGAAAGCTGGTTAACAATTGTTTTAAGCCCTCCCGAAAAGTGCAATCCAGCCACAAAAGTCACGACGACAGCGATGCCAATAAGCCGATAAAGTCTGGGGGTTAATGCCCCCTGCCAACCGGCCACGTTAGCGATTATTGGGTTTATTCGGTGTGAGTTTGGAGCTTTGAACTTGCCAGATGCCGGCTTAACGAAAGTACTGACATTATCGATATCTGTAGAAGTTACTGCTTCGGCATGCTCTATAATGCATAAGCTATAGCCGTAACGGGGGATATTTTTTAACTCTATATCAGTTTGCCCTGCCAGCTTTTTTCGTAAACTACTCATGCATTGAGTCAATGATGAGGGCGCAACCACTCTACCGGGCCAACCAGCGGCATTAAGTGTCTCTTTGCTAACCACTTCACCCACATGGTTGACTAAGCTTTTTAGTACTTCTAGCTCTGCCAATGATAATGCGCAACGAGTCGAATGATGGATATCAACTAACTCTCTGGCATCTAAATCAATAATTAAAAATTCAGTAATATTCACAATCTAACCTCTACTACTTTTAGTAGATCCCCAAACAACATTTTAAACCATTTTGATAATACTAAACCTGACATAATGCTGAGTTCTGATTAAACAATTGATGCTTTGTTAATATTTGTGATCCCCGTAAAAAAAGACCCTAGCAAAATGCTAGGGTCAAAAAATATTGCAGGGATGAGAGCTTTATTTCAGGTTATGTGATTCCTTCAGGTTGTTTAGATCATGACATACTGCACATGACTCTTCACCAGTATACTGACCAAGTTCGACACCGAACTGAGCGCCATTTTGCTTCATATGACTAACAACGTCTTTACGGACTTGACGGCGGTCTTCACCCTCTTCCGCAGCGCGCTTACCATGACAGCTCAAACATACAGCGGCGGTTGGCGATACAAAAGCATCTGCAACCGCATCGACGGCATAACGTTTGTTACCGCTAGTGTCTTTGCCATTTGCAGGGTCCAAACCGTCATAAGTATCCATGTAGTCAAGATCCAGCGCTAGCGGCTTGCGGCCCACTAAATACTTGGCATCATAACTATCTTCGATATGACATTTAGTACAGTTAGCTAGGTCAGCTGAGTACTCAACATTACGCTTCCAACCTTCACCACTTTGGTTGGCACGGTTGTTGGCATGCATAGCATGGATCCATACTTTCTGATCCGGGTGACTCATCGTCAGTTGCTCAATATAATCCTCATCACCTTGTTTGGTTTGCGAATTACGGATGACCTGAGTCGGCATATTGTTGGCGTTATGGCAAGCCACACATTCTTCGCCGGCATTAGATGCTGTCGTCCAGTCACGCTCGCCGCGTGGCATCAGGTTCTTCATCATAACCATTGGGTCTAAAGAACCGTCACCATCGGAATCAACCGAGCCAGAGGCACAAGTGGTACTGAAGTAAGTGCTATCGTTCTTAACTACAGAGTGACAGCTACGACAGTTAAGCGTCATCTGTACAAAACCATCGTCTGAGGTAGTGGTACCATGACAGTCGCCACACAGCTCGTTGGTCACGATTTGACGACGTGGACGCTCTTCCATCATGCCTTGTTTATTGAAGAAGTGTTGCCAGTTATAACCCGCAGCACCGTTACTCCAATCCGTTTCGCCATCACAATCCTGGATTGTTTCGCCATCTTTGTCGATGCAGAACCAGATACGTGGCGTAACCATGCCGTAGCTATCGTTCAAGTCACCATCGAAAGTATCTTCAAGATCGAATGGGCCGATTTCAAACGTCGTCTTACCATTTTCATAGTTAAGCACGATTGGCTCATCTACATAGCCAGGGAAGTTTTCTTTGTTGGTATGAACACGCAGAACTTTACCACGCTCCATGCCCATATCCTGACCACCCCAGTTGATATAGAACTCGGCGTAGTACATGTACTTAACCAGATCTAACTGCTCATTACGCGTGTTACCATTTTTGTCCAAAATATCGACGGTTAGCTGCACATAGCCAGTCTTATCAGTATCGAGGTTGGCATCGATGTTGGCTTTTGCTTCTGGAGCATCAACCATCTTAGCTTCAGTCACCGTAAGGTGAAGATTTTCACGGCGCTCGTTCTGACCTTTATAGGTAGACAAATGCACCATTTCTAGGGTATCTGGCGTGTGACAATTGGCACATTGTGCATTGTCCTGATATGGCCAGTGGCCAATGCCTTCCTTGAAATTGACGTCTGTATGACAGGTAATACACGTTTCCTGAGTAGGCACGTTCTTCCAGTTTGCAAAATCAGTAGCTTGCTCATTTTCAGCATGGCAGTTATCACAACCACCCACGGGAGCAGGGATCACTCCGATATGTGCTTCATGCGCTAGCATTGGAAATACTTTGCTGATGTCACTGACTTTGTTGTCCGCATGGCAAGAAACGCATGTTTCGACTTCAGTGTATTTACCGCCATGGATACTGAAATCATCATGACAGCTAACGCAGTTTTGGTTGTTGACCACATTCTTAGTATAGAGCGGCTCTAAGCCTTCACCTCTAAAGTCATAGTGCATGTTCGCATAGCTTAACTCAGTTGCTCCTACAGCTTCGCCACCGGTTCTTAGCACTAATCTTAATGTCTTTTCATCAGTGATAGTAAAGGCTGTTTCTGCGCTAACGTCTTTCTCAAAGCTATAGGTATAAGTACCGTCTTGATTATCAAGCAAGCTACCACACTTAGAGTATTTGCTGGCAGGACAAGCTTCAGAGCTGAGCAACTTCCAGTTATTAGCATCCCCCTGAACGCCTTGCTCAAGACCTGAAAGTATAAAACCAAACTTTTCTAACCCTACAACAGGGAGGTCTTTTTCATTGGTTACTGTAAACGTAATATCAGACTGCGCCCCAACAACAATCTTATCTATCGCTACGGTTAATGCCTTTGCATCTGCTGCGACAGGAATGCCAGGTTGACCAGGAGTACCTGCTTCACCATCTTTACCATTTTGTCCGTCATCACCAGAACAACCCGTTAAGGCCAGTCCAATGAAGGCTGCTAATGTCGCAACTTTTATATCGACTCGTTTCATCATCTGTTCCACTCTCTTTTATTTAGCCCTCTTTTTTGGGGCAAACGAAATGTAACGAAACGATTGCAATTAAAGTGTGACAACCTCGGTTGTATTTTGAAACAAATTGGTTAACGAGAAACCCAGCACAAATAAAGCCTTAATCGATAACAATAAGTAACCAAAAGGATGCCAAATAAAAACTAAATGTTAACGTTAGGTGAAAAACCAACGCTAAAGCGTGATTGTTAGCACTAAGTGAGCTAACAAAAGTTAACAAAAGGCTGATTTGTTACCAAGCATTAGGATTTCAATCTAATTTGCTAACTAGACTCATCGCAGATATGGCAGCACTAGCGCAATGACCCAAAAAATAGATGACTGGATTTAGGGTTTTTAATGCTTGTGCCATTGAAATGTTGCGCTTAAACGTGTTCAAACAGTCGTCACAGCGAGTAACATGACAGCCATTATCAAGACGGGGACATGGAATTAATTGAGTCGCTAGTGTTAAATGCGCTCACACCTCTCAGTCAGCGTAGGCTCAACCTACTTAGGCATACGATACACCGTCTTAAAGTCCCTCAGCATTCTCTGCACGTTGGCAATCGCCCTAAGTGTGATGACTACCATTATGTGCCGTCTCTTATGCAGAGCCTATTTAGATCAGTTGCATTAAAAGTTTGACCATTGCGCGGGAATTCAAAGCCCTGTAAGCAAGGTGGGGGATTGAAGCTAATCGTTATTCTCGGCTCTGGCATCCTCGGTAATAGCTCTATGAATGACTCTCGATAATTGCTCTTGCATTATTCTACCTTCGTCCATCCGTGGACTCGTACCTCCTCAATCTGACCGCCAAGGAGGGTGGAAATGTCTTATTTTGTATGGAACAAAATAGACCATTTAGTCGTATATCCAAAGCCCACAACGAAGCTTGAAGGCCTTTTCCATTTGCTTTAAACGTCGACCGCACTCGTTAAGCGACTCAGATTTTCCACTTCTGCTTTGCATTGGCTTAAGAGAGAGAGTAACTATTTCTTCACCAATGGGCCTTGAATTGAAACGTCTGTAGCGCTCTGAATCGGTCAAATACTTAATGCAATTGGTATCAGGCGTGCAGTCAGAACACTGCTCAATACGCTATTGATGGCAATAACAGTAGCGATTGCTTTAGACAAAGATTGGATCTATGTGGTGCATCGAAAAGGGGAATTTTGAAAAGCAAAAAGCCCGTCTATTAAGACGGGCTTTTTGTGTTTGGCTGGGATACCAGGATTTGAACCTGGGAATGCCGAGATCAAAACCCGGTGCCTTACCGCTTGGCGATATCCCAATTAAACTGTTTAAAACTCGATGGTACGGGAAGAGAGACTTGAACTCTCACACCTTACGGCACCAGAACCTAAATCTGGCGTGTCTACCAATTCCACCACTCCCGCATCGAATTTTACTGCAAGTTTCCTTGCTTCATCTTTATAGCCTGCAACAATACAATTGTCTAGTAGCTATTAAGACAAGGTCAATAAATCAACCTTTTAAAAATGGCTGGGATACCAGGATTTGAACCTGGGAATGCCGAGATCAAAACCCGGTGCCTTACCGCTTGGCGATATCCCAATTAAACTGTGTTGCTAGTAACAAGTCGAAACTCATTACGTCAAAATAAATGGTACGGGAAGAGAGACTTGAACTCTCACACCTTACGGCACCAGAACCTAAATCTGGCGTGTCTACCAATTCCACCACTCCCGCACTGCATCAAGTTTTACATCTAGATTAAGATGCATTTAGTTATAGCGTGTCTAATATCAACATCCACCACTTCCAAACTCTATCAAGTTTACATCGAGATTAAGATGTCTCATATTTTACATCTTGAGAAGATGGTAGCATATTGCCGGGACTTACGAACCGTCTTTGCTACAATCCCACTTTTTACATCCTGAGAAAGATGGTAGCAATGGCGGGACTTGAACCTGCGACCCCAGCATTATGAGTGCTGTGCTCTAACCAGCTGAGCTACATTGCCAAAGATGGCTGGGATACCAGGATTTGAACCTGGGAATGCCGAGATCAAAACCCGGTGCCTTACCGCTTGGCGATATCCCAATTAATCTTTCTTACTAATAACCAGCCTAAGCTCATTACTTTTCAATAAATGGTACGGGAAGAGAGACTTGAACTCTCACACCTTACGGCACCAGAACCTAAATCTGGCGTGTCTACCAATTCCACCACTCCCGCACTGCATCAAGTTTCACATCTAGATTAAGATGGCACTCAGTTATAGCGTGTCTAATATCAACATCCACCACTTCCAAACTGCATCAAGTTTTACATCTAGATTAAGATGTTGCCAACCCTATTTCTGAAAGTAAACTTTCAACTAGTCGGCCATTCTCAAGTTTACATCTAGAGAAGATGGTAGCAATGGCGGGACTTGAACCTGCGACCCCAGCATTATGAGTGCTGTGCTCTAACCAGCTGAGCTACATTGCCATCTATATTTCGTCCCTCTCACTGAGGAACGGGGCGTATTATGCTTATTCAGCGTATTCAGGTCAACTGCTTTTTTTCGCTAATTTAAACTAATCACACTGTTAGGCTATTACTTCGCCAAACTGGGCAACAGATGCGCAATATATTGCGATTTACGCTAATTTAGCAACTCAAAATAATTTTATTTCTTTGATCAAGCCTCTACAAATCGCAACGACAAGCTCAAAATCCAAGCATTCGCCAAGCTTAGCACTAAAAATGAATCATTTTTAACTAGGTTAACAGATGCCCAAATACAAACGCGGCGCTTAAAGATGACTTTAAGCGCCGCGTTTTACATTTTTTTACGGCTATAGCTGCCGCAAAGAACTTATACGTTAAATAAGAAGTGCATTACATCGCCATCTTTAACGACGTATGTTTTACCTTCAACGCGTAATTTACCCGCTTCTTTAGCGCCTGCTTCACCTTTATGGGTGATAAAGTCCTCATACGCCATCACTTGAGCACGAATAAAGCCACGTTCGAAGTCAGTATGGATAACACCAGCAGCTTGTGGAGCGCTTGCACCGATTTTAACGGTCCATGCACGCACTTCTTTAACACCAGCGGTAAAATATGTCTGTAGCGTAAGCAAGTCGTAACCAGCGCGGATGACGCGATCAAGACCGGGCTCTTCTAGACCTAAATCGGCCATGAACTCTTCACGGTCTTCGGTCTCCATTTCTGCAAGTTCAGATTCAATTGCAGCGCATACTGCCACTACAACTGCATTCTCTTCAGTAGCGATGGCACGAACAGTATCTAAATGAGGGTTATTTTCAAAACCGTCTTCTGCAACGTTAGCGATATACATCGTTGGTTTAATGGTTAAGAAGTTCAAGTAAGTAATTGCTGCTAGCTCTTCCTTGCTTAAATCCATTGAACGCAACATTTTGCCTTCGTCTAATATTGGGCGCATCTTCTCAAGTACGGCAACTTCAAACTTCGCCTCTGAGTCGCCGCCTTTAGCGCGTTTGGCTTGACGAGTAATAGCACGCTCGCATGAATCTAAATCGGCAAGCGCAAGTTCAGTATTGATAACTTCGATATCACTTGCAGGGTCTACCTTGTTTGCGACATGCACAATGTTGTCATCTTCAAAACAACGTACAACATGGCCAATTGCATCAGTCTCACGGATGTTAGCTAAGAACTTATTGCCTAAGCCTTCACCTTTAGATGCGCCTGCCACTAAACCAGCAATATCTACAAATTCCATTGTTGTAGGCATAACACGCTCAGGCTTAACTATCTCAGCTAACGCATCCAATCTTGAATCAGGTACAGGAACAATGCCTGTATTTGGCTCAATCGTACAGAACGGGAAGTTTGATGCTTCGATGCCTGCTTTAGTTAACGCGTTGAAAAGTGTTGATTTACCAACATTTGGCAGGCCTACGATGCCACATTTGAAACCCATATTGTTACCTTTATATCAATGAATAACCTGGGGGTATTCCCCAAGCATTTGTTTATGCTTTAAAAGAATGCAACCTGTGCATCGCCTTTGCCATATCGTCGTTAAATAAAATCTCTGTCGAGCGCACCGCTTCATCTATAGCAGCGTCCATCATCTCTTGATCCGTTGGCGGAGCCTTACTCAACACATAGTTACTGACCTGGTTTTTATCACCTGGATGCCCAATACCAATGCGTAAGCGATAGAAGCCTTTATCATTAGCCAATTTAGCAATGATATCTTTTAAGCCATTATGGCCACCGTGCCCCCCGCCCAACTTAAACTTTGCAACCCCAGGTGGCATATCAAGCTCATCATGCGCGACCAATATCTCTTCTGGAGCAATACGAAAAAAATTCGCCAATGCGCCAACCGACTTACCACTTAAATTCATAAAGGTTATCGGGATCAATAAGCGGACATCCTTGCCATGCAGTGTCACTCTCGCTGTCATACCAAAGTACTTGCTGTCTAATACTAACGTCGCACCACAGACGCGCGCGAGTTCTTCAACGTACCAAGCACCCGCGTTATGGCGTGTTCGATCATACTGTGCGCCGGGATTTGCTAACCCAACAATAAGTTTTATATTGCTCATAATACTCAGTCTGTGTTTACTTATTCATGTTTTGCCGCACTTAGCCACAAAATTAAAAACGCGGCATTTTAGCACTCAAACCGCGTACCAACAAATTATACGCAAAATGGGCAATATCGCGTGGTAGACATCGCCTGCAAATTTTGCCTGACTCCCCCTAATAAACAAGAAAGCGAAAAGCTGTTATGCAGCTCTCCGCTTTCTTGTTTAATCCTTATATAGGACGGTGACCCATTAAAAACCCATAGCGTATTTTAATACCTGTTTTTTTATTGGGCTGTCAATGTTAGCTAATTTAAGTACGCCATTTCTTAATAGTTTTAGCGGTAAAATGTCGTTGCTAAAACTGGCGTAAAACATATCCATCGCGGTCATCATCAATTGATTATCTCGATAACGGCATTTTTGGTACTGTAGTAGTACTTCAGTACTCCACCAGCCCGCATCGTGCTTTATGTACGACTCGACGGTGGTGATAAGTGCATCAACATCTTTAAAGCCGAGGTTAACGCCCTGCCCTGCTAAAGGGTTAATGGTATGCGCGGCGTCACCAAGGATCACCAAATTGTCGCCATAATATCGCTCGGCATGACGACGAGTCAGCTTAAAGCTCGCTTTATTCATCACTTTAAAATCACGATCTAGCCTCGCTGGAAAATACTGATCAATCTGACTTTTCAAGGCCGCATTATTCAACTGAGACAACTGCGCAATGCGATTGGCATCGTCGTACCAAACCAAAGAGGCATTGTTGCCAGGAAGTGGTAGTAAAGAGCGAGGACCTTTGGGGGTAAATTGTTGCCAGGTAACATCTTGCTCGCCACAATGGGTTTCGATATTAATCAGCATTGCTGACTGACGGTAATCCCAGCCCGTAATACCGATCTTTGCCCATTGCCTAACATAAGAGTTTGCACCATCTGCGCCAACCAATAACCGAGTAGAGAACGCTTGGCCATCCTCAAGGGTAATATCGATAGCATCATTTGCGCGCTTTAACTGACTGATTTTTACTGGACAGAATAGAGTAATATTCTCTAACTGTGCCATACGATGCCATAAAGAGAGCTGGATTAAGCGGTTTTCGACAATATGGCCAAGATGCGAAGTGCCAATTTGATCGGCATGAAATTGGGTGATGCACCCGTCTAATTCCCAAGTTTCGAGTCCTTTATAAGCGACTTGTCGCATTGTGCCTAAATGCTCCAGAGCCCCAAGGCGGTCCAGAAGCGCTTCAGAGGCCGCACTAATGGCAGACACTCTTAAGTCAAGCGGTTGTGAGCTTTCATAAGCTTTGGGCGCAAATGCTTCAACCACTGCAACTTTTAGTCCTAGCTGGGCTAAACCAATCGCCGTCGCAGCTCCAACCATGCCGCCGCCAACGACAACAGCGTCATACATACTGCTTTTATTCTTCAGCTGTTCCACAGACCTTAGACTCCTGAAAGATGATCCGACTTATATTGGGAGAAGTTTACACTCAAAAACGATTCTATTTGTCCTTTGCATAGCAAAAATTGATCAAAGTAGCGCTTCTTAAGCAAGGACGATGCAATTAAGCCAAACAAAATATGTCGTTTAATGTCTCAGAGCACTCTAACGTATATAAATGTGTCTGAGACGCCAATGATTAACAACTGGTTACATACCATTCACACTCATATTCAAACCATACCATAGACTCAAATTGTCAAATGGATATATCCCTGAGGAATGAGTGAGAATAATATGAAATCATTAACCCTAGCTACGTTACTAATAACGCTATTCACCCCATTAGCCAGCATCGCGGCAGACTCACAGCAAGATATAGAGCACATGTCCGTCACTTATCGCAGTCCAATGGATTATGCTATTTACCAATATACCACTCATGTATTCAGCATGTTCAAACTGCAATTACGTGCTGACATCCACATACAAGCACGTATGAGTAGCCTGCAAATGGCTCAAGAACAAGGTGTTATCGACAATACTGTTAGTACAGAACAGCAAAAAACCATACCCGTACGTTTAACAAGGGCAATCAAGGCAGCAGATTAATTTCACTCAAACATAGGCTAAATGCTAGCCAGCAGCCCGCATAAGCGTTAAAATATTTCGCTATTTTTTCGGTGCATCTAGAGTGATACAAACTGATGAGTAAAAAACTCCATATTAAAACTTGGGGCTGTCAAATGAATGAGTACGACTCATCAAAGATGGCCGATCTTCTCGACGAATACGAAGGCTATACCCTGACAGATGATGCAACGGAAGCCGATGTGCTTTTGCTCAACACCTGTTCTATTCGTGAGAAAGCACAAGAAAAAGTTTTTCATCAGCTAGGGCGTTGGAAAACACTAAAAGACAAAAAACCGGGCCTTATTATTGGTGTTGGCGGCTGCGTAGCATCTCAAGAAGGTAAGGCAATTAAAGACCGTGCCCAGTGTGTGGATCTTATTTTCGGCCCACAAACACTGCACCGTCTACCAGAAATGATTGACCAGATTAAAGAGGGTAAAAAAGTCGTTATTGACGTCAGTTTCCCTGAGATTGAAAAGTTTGATCGCCTCCCCGAACCACGTGCTGACGGCCCTAGTGCCTATGTTTCCATCATGGAAGGTTGTAGTAAGTATTGCTCTTTCTGCGTTGTACCTTATACCCGCGGTGAAGAAGTCAGCCGTCCATTAGACGATATCATTCTTGAAATAGCCCAATTGGCTGATCAAGGTGTACGTGAAGTGAATTTGCTCGGCCAGAACGTAAATGCCTATCGCGGTGCAACCCACGATGATGAGATCTGTACCTTTGCAGAACTACTACGCTACGTTGCTGCGATTGATGGCATAGACCGCCTACGTTTTACCACCAGCCACCCAATTGAGTTCGGCCAAGATATTATTGATGTTTACGAAGACACTCCAGAGCTTGTGAGCTTCTTGCATCTACCGGTTCAATCTGGCTCAGATTTGATCCTGACGCAGATGAAGCGTGGCCATATGGCTATCGAATATAAGTCTATTATTCGCCGCTTGCGTAAAGCGCGTCCCGATATTCAGATTAGCTCTGATTTCATCATTGGCTTCCCAGGTGAATCTAAGCAAGATTTTGCTGACACAATGAAACTCATCGAAGACATTCAGTTTGATCATAGCTTTAGCTTTATTTACAGCGCACGCCCAGGTACACCCGCTGCCGATCTGCCAGATAACGTCTCACTGGAAGAGAAAAAAGAGCGCTTAGCCATATTGCAAGATCGTATCACTCAACAAGCCATGCGCTATAGCCGCCACATGGTCGGTACAGTGCAGCGCATTTTGGTTGAAGGGCCATCGGTTAAAAACCCAATGGAACTGCGTGGTCGTACTGAAAACAGTCGCGTGGTTAACTTTGAAGGTAAGCCCGAGCATATTGGCGGCTTTGTTGACGTTGAAATTGTTGATGTATACACCAACTCATTGCGCGGTGTATTTGTCCGCGCTGAAGATGAAATGGATTTACGTCGCGACTTACGTCCATCAGATATCGTCGCAAAGTATAAGCAAGATGACGCCATTGGTGTCACCCAATTTACCCCGTCTTAAAAGACTCGATAACCAAGGGTAAACACGTTTATAGGGCGGCATCTTAGATGCCGCTTTTTTCATCCCTATAATCATTCAAAAATACCATTCGCATTTATTGATTATGCCTCGTAAACTAGAGTGCTCTCGCTCGGTAATATTCTTGAATCTGGAGTTATTTTTTGTCTAATAAGTTAACGACACTCAACCTGTATTTAGAGCCAGCGGAAACACGCAGACTAGCGTCACTTTGCGGTCCTTTTGATGACAACATTAAGCAATTAGAGCGCCGTATTGGTGTTGAGATCAGCTATCGTGACAATCATTTTCAGATAGTCGGCGTACCTAAAAACTGTTTAACTGCCAATAACTTACTCAGAGACTTGTATGTTGAAACTCAGCCTCTTAAAGGCAGCACGCCAGATCTAGAACCTGATACTGTTCATATTGCCATTCAAGAAGCTGTCGCATTTGATATGGAAGCGCCTCGCGATGAGAAAGAGCTTTATATCAAAACAAAGCGTGGTGTAATTAAGCCACGGAATCCAAATCAAAGTGATTATGTGCGTAATATTGTCTCCCATGATATTACCTTTGGTATTGGCCCCGCGGGTACCGGAAAAACATACTTAGCCGTTGCCGCCGCGGTTGATGCACTAGAGCGTCAAGAAGTTCGCCGTATTCTTTTAACGCGTCCAGCCGTCGAAGCGGGTGAAAAACTGGGTTTTTTACCCGGCGACTTGAGTCAAAAGGTCGACCCGTATTTACGACCACTGTACGACGCGCTATTTGAGATGATGGGCTTTGAAAAAGTTGAGCGCCTATTAGAACGTAATGTCATTGAGGTTGCGCCACTGGCTTATATGCGCGGACGCACCTTAAACGATGCTTTTATCATTCTTGATGAAAGCCAAAACACTACAGTTGAACAGATGAAGATGTTTTTAACCCGTATAGGATTTAACTCTCGTGCGGTTATCACTGGTGACATCACTCAGATAGATCTGCCGAAACATCAAAAATCAGGTCTGCGTCATTCAATTGAAGTGTTAGGCGATGTCAGCGAAATTAGCTTTAACTTCTTCCAAGCCAAAGACGTCGTTCGTCATCCTATTGTGGCCAGAATTGTTGAAGCCTATGAAGCCTATGAGCTAAAGAGCCAGACAAGTAAAGGCAATAAAGATAGCCAATATCAGCTACAGGAAACACCCAATCATGACTAATGCACCAACAAGTGTAGATCTCGATCTGCAAATTGCAGTTGATGCCGTTGCACTTCCTTCAGCACAAGAGCTGGAACTTTGGGTGAAAACAGCACTCAGAAGTAGTATGGACCACGTAGAATTAACCATAAGAATTGTCGATTCTGCAGAAAGCCAGATGCTAAATAACACCTATCGCGGAAAAGATAAGCCCACCAATGTGCTCTCTTTCCCGTTTGAAGCTCCACCCGGCATAGAACTGCCACTACTGGGCGATTTAGTTGTCTGTGCAGCTGTGGTAGAGCAAGAAGCAATTGATCAAAACAAACCCCTTACCGCACATTGGGCGCACATGGTTGTACATGGTTGCCTCCATCTGCTAGGGTATGATCATATAGACAATATAGAGGCTGAAGAGATGGAGTCATTAGAGACCCAACTGATTGAAAGCCTTGGTTATAACAACCCTTATGAGGAGCAATAATTGACTCGAAAGAGTCAATAAAACACTATGAGTGACGATATCCCCCCGAGTACCAACGCCTCCAAGAAAGGCTGGTTGGAAAAAGTAAGTCAGTTATTCCAGGGCGAACCCAAAAGTCGCGAAGAATTGGTTGAGGTCATTCACGGTGCAGAACTACGTGAAGTGATCAGCGAAGACACGCGTGAAATGATTAAAGGTGTATTGGAAGTCTCCGATCTTCGAGTGCGGGACATCATGATCCCACGCGCGCAAATCGTCGCACTTCAAATAGACAACACAGTAGAAGAACTACTCTCTACCGTTATTGGCTCAGCACACTCCCGCTTTCCAGTAGTCAATGAAGACAAAGATCATATCGAGGGTATTTTACTCGCTAAAGATCTACTTCAGTATGGCTTTAAGAACAATGAAAAGCCTTTTGAACTTGGGCAAGTTATCCGCCCAGCAGTGGTCGTTCCGGAAAGTAAACGGGTCGACGTATTGTTAAAAGAGTTTCGTTCTCAACGTTATCATATGGCGATCGTCGTCGATGAATACGGTGGAGTGTCAGGTTTAGTGACAATTGAAGACATTCTCGAAGAGATTGTTGGTGATATTGAAGATGAATTTGATCATGACTCAGCTGAAGAGACTGAAATCAAACAAATCTCAAAACAAGTCTATATGGTCAAAGCATTAACGCCGATAGATGACTTTAATGACGCGTTTAGCACTCAATTCAGTGATGAAGAGTTTGATACCGTGGGTGGCTTAGTTTCTCATGCTTTTGGGCACCTGCCTGAACGTGATGAAAATGTCATGATTAAAGGCATTGAGTTTAAAGTCGTCAACGCAGATACCCGTAGATTAATCCAATTACGCGTAAAATTTCCCGATCCAGCTGCTAAAGAGAGCGTTGCCTAGCAATCGGCTCCCTTAACAGCGCCCAATGATGAGGCTGTATGCTGAGTAAATTACGGGCATTCGCCCATCATTCCTATCTGAGATTGGTGCTAGCCTTTGCGGCTGGCGCCATGACAGCGCTTGCTTTTGCCCCCTACTCTATTTGGCCACTTTACATCGTTGCGATGGCATTTGCCCTGCATCAAAGTGCCGGTTTATCCGCAAAACAAGGATTACATTACTGGCTAAGTTTCGGCTTTGGTTGCTTTTGTGTTGGTATTAGCTGGGTGCATGTCAGTATGGACACCTATGGTGGTATACCGCTAATTGCATCGATGAGTTTGATGGCGCTATTGGCACTTTATTTAGCAATCTATCCAGCGCTAACCGGCTATTTACTGCAAAAAATAGCCCCTAAAACCAGTATCAGCCGTAACTTAATGTTGTTCCCTGCGCTTTGGACATTAACGGAATGGGCTAGGGGCTGGGTACTCACTGGCTTCCCATGGCTTTGGGCGGGTTATAGTCAAACACAAGGACCACTGAAGCCCATTGCCTCGATGACGGGGACTTTGAGCTTAAGTTTTATCGTGGCTTTACTGGCCGGCGCATTGGCGCTTGGTATGGTTAAACGCTGGCGCAGTGCACTCATTATTGTGCCTGTAGCTGCAGTGCTCACGTTTATTGCGCCCTATACCTCCACGGTTGAGTCAAAAGGCGAAAGTCTCAGCGTTGCACTTGTCCAAGGTAATATTCCCCAGAGTATGAAGTGGGAGCCCGACGCACTGTGGCCAACAATGCTCAAGTATATGGACTTATCTCGGCCAGAGTTTTCAGCAGATCTCATCGTCTGGCCAGAAGCGGCCATTCCGGCCCCCGAACACATGGTCAAAGATTTTCTTTATAATGCCAATCAAGCGGCTAATTTAAATAACAGTGCCATTATTACTGGGATTATCAGTCAGCGTGGTAACAGCTACTATAATTCACTGATTGTTTTAGGGAATTATGATGCAAAACAACAAGACAAAGGCGATTACTATGGTGAAGAGAAGAATGAATTTAGAAAGCACCACTTGTTACCTATCGGCGAATTTGTCCCATTTGAGTCACTGTTACGCCCTATAGCACCCTTGTTTAATTTGCCGATGTCATCCTTTAATCGTGGTGATTATTTGCAAGATAACTTAAATGCCGTCGGACACCAGATTACACCAGCAATTTGCTATGAAATTGCATTTCCTGAGCAGTTAAGAGCCAACGTAAATGAGCAGACTGACTTACTGTTAACGGTCTCTAATGATGCTTGGTTTGGCACTTCAAACGGACCGTTACAACACATGGAAATAGCTCAAATGCGTTCGGTTGAGCTTGGCAGACCTTTGGTCCGCGCCACCAATAACGGCGTGACTGCTGTCGTCAATGAAAAAGGCGATATCACCCACCAGCTCCCCCAGTTCGAAGCCGGTGTGTTAACAGCAGATATTCCATTGGTTAAAGGCCATACACTCTTCACCCTCTTCGGCCAATGGCCGGTGCTATTACTTTCAGCTCTTCTATTCGGTTTAGTATCAATAAGAAAGTTAAAGACAAACGGATTTACGAAGGCTAAATAACCTCAATATGTAAAAATATGAGATAAAAAAATACCCGTTATAAACGGGTATTTTGCTATCTGCTCTACTCACTAAAAATAACGTTAGACAATAAACTGGTTCAGCAGGGCTTCTTGTTGCTTAACCTGCTTCATCTGAGTCACCATGGCTGCATTAGCCTGTGTGGCGTTATCAGCCACCTCCATGGTTAGATCTTTAATGTTAGACGTATTTTTATTCATCTCTTCAGCAACCTGGCTCTGCTCCTCTGCAGCACTGGCTATCTGAAGATTCATGTCGGTAATATCCTGAATACTCTTGCGGATCTCTTTCAGGGTATCATTTGCCATCAATGCCTTTTCTACCGTGGTTTGGGTGGTGCCACGGCTTTCATCCATCACATTAACAACCGTAGCGACTCCTGACTGTAACTTCTCTATTTTGTCCTTAATTTCCGATGTGGACTCTTGAGTACGCGCTGCCAAGTTACGAACCTCATCAGCAACCACGGCAAAACCGCGGCCCGATTCACCGGCTCTAGCAGCCTCAATTGCGGCATTCAGTGCCAATAAGTTTGTTTGACCCGCGATTTCATTGATGACGCCAAGTATAGATTCGATACTAACAGTGTCTGCTTCTAACTCTTTTACAGCTTCGCTAGCTTGCATAATTTGTTCTGACAGATGATCAATGGAATCCGTTGTTTGATTCACTGCCGCTGCACCATCATTGACGGCAGCATCGGCTTGCTGAACAGCGGATGCTGCGCTCTGCGCATTTCCAGCCACTTCCGATGCAGTTACCGCCATTTCATGCATTGCCGTTGCAAGTTGCTCGATCTCCTGCGTCTGCTGTCCCATCGCACGAGAAGCCGATTTAGCGCCTTCTGCGGTCATTTCAGTCCCAATAGCAACTTCACCACCAATGACCTTTACCTGCTGGATCAAGTCTTGCAATTTGATAACAAAACTATTAAAACTGCTGGCTAAACTCGCGAACTCAACGTCAGATTCAGTGCTCAAGCGTCGTGTCAAATCCCCTTCGCCAGATGCCACGCCTTTCATCGCTTCGTTCAATATTCCCAATGGTTTCATTAGATGTCTGATGAGACCGGCCATCAGCAACGTCGCCACGACCAGAGCTAACAAGGAATAGAAGATAGCGTCACCACGCAACTTGTCAGCAGCGGCATAGATAACCTGTTCATCTAGTACGATACCCAAACTCCAATCTAAGCCGGATAACGGGTTAAAAATAACAGTATGTATTTTACCATCGATGTTGATGTGGCTAGTTTTCTGAGTCACATCCAATTGTTCCCCGAATACCTGACTCATAGGACGTCCATTCATACTCGCATCTGGGTAGGCAATAAAGTCGCCGTTGTTGCCTACAATAAAGGCATAACCCGCACCGAATAAGTTCGCTTTGTTACTAATATCCGCTAACGCTTTAAGACTGATATCCGCAAACATAGCTCCCTCAAACTGACCATTTTTAAACAGAGGTGCAGCCACAGACACTAAGATCTCTCCAGTGCTAGCGTCAGCATAGGGCTCGGTAAATAATTGTCGCCCTTTTTGTTTCGCCTCTTGATACCACATTCGCTTGCGAGGATCATAGTTTTGCGGTTGCCAGCTCGCTTCATTGCCGATGAAATGCCCCGACTCCAGCCCCATACCCGCTAAGATAAAATGTTGCTTAATGACAGGCTGACCTAACACTTGCTGAAAATGTTCATCCGAGAGGTCTGACTCGAATAGAGAAGCAGCAAAACGAGTAAGATCTGCTTTTTCGGCCATAACAGCTTCTATATTATTTTTCATCGAATCGACCAACTCAGCCACACTCAGACTGACCTGATCATTTATCTGCTGTTTAACTTGGAAATACTGGTAGCTCGATAAGCTCCCTAGCGACAAGAGCAAGATCAGACTCGCGCTAATAACAATTTTATGTACAAACTTCATGCTAATCCCCAAAAACTACCGATGCTTTACTCGAATCTAAAGCTTGCATCTACAACGACCCAGTCGAACATCTCCATATGATTGACCAGAAATGAATATCATCTATTACTGTTATTAACATCGGCTGCGTTCACGGGTAGCTTTAGTGATTTGTGGTAAAAAAGTATATGGAATGTAACTTTAGGATAGAAAACAAGTAAATAAGCAGAAGTAAATATTGAAGGACCGCATTGTTATTTAAGCAATGCGGATTAATAAGCGTAAAAAACATTCAAAATGACCACGGTATTGAGCTAAGGTGCTAATGCTTCACGAGTAAACTCGCCGTTATCACACTCAGTACAATCAGATAGAACCCCTGGGAATTCGATTTTCGATTCATGGCCACAAGCCGTGCATACCATGGTTCCTTGGCCAACTATTTCGCCCGATACATAATAGCCGTGATGCTTAAAATCTTGTGCCACCTCATGCCATTCAATCTGGCTTCTGTCAGTAATTTCACTGAGCCAATGCCATAACGTATTTTCAACCGTGATCATTGTTGGACTATGACTCAGATCTTTAGCGTTTCTCTCTTGTAGGAAACTGGCGATATCACGTTTTAAAAATTGTTCAACTAAAGCTAACTCTTCAGCCTTTGCTTGCTGTTTAATAGCCAAGTATTCTTTACAGGTCTGAGTCTGACTATATAAACTCTTTACAGTCAGAGAGTTATCGTCACTGTATTGCGTTTTTATTTGTTGAATTAGTGCCTCGTAAAGCGAAAGTAACTCAGTACTTTGTTCACTCATAATAAATACTCCTTAGACGAACCTTTTTAATGACTCACTTCTAGTTTATTCTATGTCGATATAACTCGCGCATAAACAGCGCTAGATCAAACAATGGCCGGAAATACATTGATGCAAGAGCAATATACTCCTTCTGAAATTGAAGCAAAAGTGCAACAGCACTGGAAAGATGAAAAGACATTTGAAGTTACCGAAGATGAAAACAAAGAAAAGTTTTACTGCCTTTCTATGTTTCCTTACCCTTCAGGTCGACTCCATATGGGCCATGTGCGTAACTACACCATAGGTGATGTTGTTGCTCGTTACCAACGACTGCAAGGCAAAAATGTTCTGCAACCTATCGGTTGGGACTCTTTTGGCCTGCCTGCAGAGAATGCGGCAATCAAAAATAATACCGCGCCTGCGCCATGGACTTATGAAAACATCGACTACATGAAGAACCAGCTTAAAATGCTTGGCTTTGGTTATGACTGGTCGCGTGAAATAGCCACTTGTACACCTGAGTATTACCGTTGGGAACAATGGTTTTTCACCAAACTTTACGAGAAAGGCCTCGTTTACAAGAAGACGGCATCGGTTAATTGGTGTCCAAATGATGAAACCGTTCTCGCGAACGAGCAAGTCATCGACGGCTGCTGCTGGCGCTGTGATACTACTGTAGAGCAAAAAGAGATCCCACAGTGGTTCATTAAGATCACTGAGTATGCCGATGAGCTTCTTAATGACCTCGACCAGTTAGACGAATGGCCTGAGCAAGTTAAGACCATGCAGCGCAACTGGATTGGCCGCAGTGAAGGTATCGAAATGACGTTTCAGGTTGCTAATAGCGACCAGAGCTTCGATATCTATACCACTCGCCCAGATACTGTTATGGGAGTCACTTACGTTGCTATTGCAGCCGCTCATCCATTAGCAGAGCAAGCGGCAGCGAATAACCCTGCCCTTGCTGATTTTATCGAAGAGTGTAAAAACGCTGATACTACTGAAGCGGCTATGGCTGCAATGGAGAAAAAAGGCGTTGCTACCGGTCTTAATGCTATTCACCCGCTAACCGGTAAAGAAGTGCCTATCTGGGTCGGTAACTTTGTATTAATGAACTACGGTACTGGCGCTGTTATGTCGGTCCCGGCACACGATCAACGTGATTATGAATTTGCCAAAAAATACGGCCTAACCATCGAAGGCGTTGTTAAGCCTGTTGATAGCGAACTTGATATCAGCGAAGAGGCTTACACTGATAAAGGTGTACTGTTTAATTCAGCCCAATTTGACGGTCTTGATTTTCAAGCAGCGTTTGATGCCATTGATGCCAAGCTAGTAGCTGAAGGCAAAGGTAAACGTCAAGTGAACTTCCGTCTACGCGACTGGGGTGTTTCACGCCAACGTTACTGGGGCGCACCCATTCCGATGGTCACCTTGGCTGATGGAACCATTATCCCAACACCTGAAGATCAACTTCCTGTTATCTTGCCTGAAGATGTTGTCATGGATGGGATTCAGAGTCCTATTAAAGCTGACAAAGAGTGGGCAAAAACGCAAGTTAATGGTCAGGAAGCTTTCCGCGAAACAGATACCTTCGATACCTTTATGGAGTCATCTTGGTACTACGCGCGTTACTGCAGTCCTCATGCCGATGAAATGCTAGATCCTGCTAAAGCTAACTACTGGTTGCCAGTCGATCAATACATTGGTGGCATTGAGCACGCTTGTATGCACCTATTGTATTTCCGCTTCTTCCACAAATTGTTACGCGATTCAGGTCTAGTGAACTCTGACGAGCCCGCTAAGCGTCTACTGACTCAAGGTATGGTACTGGCTGATGCTTACTACTATAACAATGCAAAAGGCGCACGCGTTTGGGTTGCCCCAAGCGATGTCACAGTGCTTGAGACTGATGATAAAGGCCGTACTGTTAAAGCCGTAGACAGCGAAGGTCATGAGCTGGTTTATACTGGTATGAGCAAAATGTCTAAGTCTAAGAATAACGGTATTGACCCACAAGAGATGGTCAATAAGTACGGTGCTGACACCGTTCGTTTATTCATGATGTTCGCCGCGCCACCAGAGCTAACGCTTGAATGGCAAGAGTCGAGTGTTGAAGGTGCACATCGCTTTATTAAGCGTTTGTGGAAAACAGCACATGATCATGTTGCCGCGGGTCCAACTGTAGAATTAGATTTAAAGTCACTTAACGCTGCTCAAAAAGAGCTACGCCGTGAACTGCATAAAACCATTGCTAAAGTGGGTGATGATATTGAGCGTCGTCAAATGTTCAACACTGCTATCGCGTCGGTGATGGAATTGATGAACCGCTTACAAAAAGCTGCCACTGACACTGAACAAGACAGAGCATTGATGCAAGAAGCATTAAGCGCTGTGACGCGTTTGCTTTACCCTATCATTCCTCACACTAGCTTTAGCTTGTGGAATGAACTGGGCAATACCGGTGCGATTGAAGACGTACTTTGGCCAGAAGTAGACGAAGCAGCACTGGTTGAAGACAGCAAGCTTATTATCGTGCAAGTTAACGGTAAGCTACGCGCTAAAATTACTGTTGCAGCAGATGCAAGCAAAGAAGAAGTTGAAGCGACAGGGTTGGCTGAAGAGGGTGTGGTTAAGCACACTGAAGGCAAAACAGTTCGTAAAGTTATCTACATCCCGGGCAAATTGCTCAACATTGTAGCTAACTAAATGCAGGCTAATTTGCTTTGCACACCGACAATGCAAACAAGGAAGACTAAACAAAGCTTATGCTAATTAAACGCATATTTTTAGTAACCTTAGCACTGAGCGTACTGCTCAGTGCGGGTTGCGGCTTTAAATTACAGGGAAGCTACTCTATCCCTGAACAGCTGCAAACATTGAGCTTAAGCAGCCAAGACGAATACAGTGAATTAACTCGTCTCGTGCGTGAACGTTTAAGACTTAACCGTATTGCCGTTGTTGAGCCAACAGATGAGATCCCAACCGTTCGCATTATTAGCGACTCACTAGACCGTTCAACGCTGTCTATTTATCCAACAGGTAACGTGGCTGAGTATGAGTTGATCTACCAAGTCTCTTTTGCTGTGCAACTGCCAAATGCTGAATCTCAGCGTTTTGAAGTTGATATTCACCGCGATTATTTGGACGATCCGCGTACTGCGCTAGCAAAGAGCCGCGAGATGCAATTGCTGCTCAAAGAGATGCGCAATCAAGCTGCCGATCGTATTATTCAGACTTTGGCTACTATAGAGGTTAATTGATGCGGGTATACCCAGATCAATTGCTGCGAAATATCAGCCCCTTGCCACAATGCTGCCTTATTTTTGGTGATGACCCTTGGCTATGTGAACAAAGCCGAATTGCATTGTACCAAGTCGCTAAACAGCAAGGCTTCGATGAGAAAATTCAATTAACCCAGGAAACTGGTTTCAATTGGAATGAGTTAATCGAGCAATGGCAAGCCATGAGCTTGTTCTCCAGTCGCCGTATTATTGAACTCACACTGCCGACGGCAAAACCAGGCACTGAAGGTAGCGCCATGTTCCAATCTTTAATGCAGATGGATAATCCTGATGTATTGTTGATTTTAACGGGCCCTAAACTTGCTGCAGAACAAACCAAGAGTAAATGGTTCAAATCCCTAGACGCTAAAGGCGTTTATGTTCCTTGTATCACCCCAGAAGGCGCACAGTTTCAGCGTTGGCTTGATACTCGGATCAGCCATTATGCATTGTCTTTATCTCGTGATTCCCGAGAGATGCTATTTGCATTATATGAAGGCAATTTACTTGCCGCGGATCAAGCGTTGCAGTTACTGCAGTTACTCAGCCCAACAGCGCCGATTGAACCGGAGCAGTTAACTCAGTATTTTGAAGATCAGTCGCGGTTTAGTGTTTTCCAGCTAACCGATGCCATGTTGAGTAACCAACAAGACAAAGCGCAACATATTCTGTCACAGCTAAAAAGTGAGGGAGTGGCAATGCCAATCATACTCTGGTCACTATTCAAAGAGTTGGCCGTTTTGCTGCAGCTCAAAACAGCGGAAACCAGCGGCCAACCAATACAAGCCCTTTGGAGCAAGCTACGCATCTGGGACAAACGTAAGCCCTTATATCAACAGGCACTCAAGCGTTTATCACTGTCGCAAGTCAAAACGCTGCTTTCAACCTCATCGGTACTAGAGCTAAAACTTAAGCAGCAAGGCATAGAAGACTGGACCGGACTTAGCCATGTAAGTCTGCTTTTTGATGCTAAAGCTCATAAAGCACTTGAACATATAGCCATAGACTAATCATGAAAATAGGCATTCTAGGCGGTACCTTCGACCCCTTGCATTTTGGTCATCTTCGTCCGGCGATGGAGGTGCAGCAACAGCTTGAGTTGGATGAGATCTGGCTAATGCCAAATCATATTCCGCCGCACAAAAACAGCACCCATGTCAGCACTGATGACCGATTGGCAATGGCGCAAGCGGTATGTAATGAATTTCCACAACTCCAACTATGCGCAATTGAAGCCAGTCGAGAAACCCCCTCCTATACCGTCACCACGCTCACGGCACTAAAACAACAATACCCAATGCATGAGTTTTATTTTTTAATGGGGATGGATTCATTTTTAGGATTACAGAGCTGGTATCAATGGCAGAGCCTATTTGATTTGTGCCACTTAGTTGTGTGTCAGCGACCAGGATGGACACTATCAGATGAGCACCCAATGCAAACGGTGTTAGCTCAACAGAGTGCAATAACAGCAGTAGAAAGCAGTCCAAAAACCGGCGGTATTTTTTGCGTATCAATCACAGAGCAGCCGTTTTCGTCAACTCAGATACGCGCCAATATTAGCAAGGGCTTATCGGTTGATGAGGCATTACCCACCAGTGTCCAGTTGTATATAAAGCAGCATAGACTATATGGCTCAAAGGCTTAGTGCTGGCCACAAAAATCTTCACGGCTAATCTCATTATTTCTAAGCTTCGCTATTAATCTAAACCCTATAACCTGCTATACTATCGCGCTGTCTAAAAATTAATGGGGTATCCGCGTGGAAAGCGCCGAGCTAAAGCAATTTGTAATCGATAAGGTTGAAGACCTTAAAGCTAAAGATATTGTCGTCATGGACATATCAGAGAAATCTAACATCGCCGATTTTATGGTGGTTTGTACAGGTAACTCAAAAACTCATGTAAAATCAATCGCAGAGAACTTAGTGGTTGAATCAAAGCGTGCTGGCCTAAAGATTTTAGGTGTCGAAGGCCGTGAGAGCAGCGAATGGGTTCTTGTTGACCTAGGCGATGTGATCATGCACGTAATGCAAGATCAAACTCGCGACTTCTACCAGCTTGAAAAGCTATGGTCAGAAAAACCTGAATAATGAAAATTCAGTTAGTTGCAGTAGGGACCCGCATGCCAGATTGGGTCGAAACAGGTTTTAAAGAATATCAGCGCCGATTCCCTCGGGATATGGCGCTTGAGTTAATTGAAATCCCTGCTGGCAAACGCGGTAAAAATGCCGATATAACTCGTATCCTCCAAAAAGAGGGCGAGTTAATGTTGGCGGCAATCCCTAAGGGTAACCATATTGTCAGCCTCGATCTTCCAGGTAAAAACCTGAAGACTCCAGAACTGGCGCAACAGATGAACAAATGGCTACTCGATGGCCGAGATGTCAGTCTGTTAATTGGCGGCCCCGAGGGTTTATCTCCTGACTGTAAACAAGCAGCAGCGCAAAGTTGGTGTTTATCAGCGTTAACCCTTCCTCACCCTTTGGTAAGAGTGATTGTTGCAGAAAGTCTTTACCGAGGCTGGAGCATTAATAATAATCATCCCTACCATAGAGAATAATATCGACTTTACATTCAGTTAGTCTTACCTTTACGGGAATAAGATATGTGCCTGGCACCTTTTTTTGAGCAGGAGAAAATGTAAGTGTCCCCTAGAAAGCGCATCACCATGAACGACCATGCAGCTGAGGCCTCGCTGTTTAAACGTCGCGCTCTTTTTACTTTCCTTTGTGTTTTCATTCTGCTGAGCATACTTTTCGTCAATCTGTATCAGCTGCAAATCCTCTCATACAACGATTATGAAACACGATCCAACGATAACCGGATCAGGGTCGTACCTGTAGCCCCGAGTCGAGGTCTTATATACGACCGTAATGGACAGTTACTTGCCGAAAACCAACCTTTCTTCTCTTTGGAAATGGTGCCTGAAAAAGTCGACAACATCAGTGAAACCTTGGACCAACTTGGCCAAATAGTCTCTCTCACTGATGATGAAAAAGAGAATGTCATTGAAGCACTTAAATACCACCGCCGCTTTAAACCTCTCACCATAAAGAATAAATTGACTGAAGAGCAAGTCGCGGAGTTTAGTGTTAATCAACATCGATTCCCTGGTATTTCGATAGAAGCGGGGTTAAAACGCCATTACCCCTATAATGGCCTAATGACTCATGCGTTGGGCTACGTTGGAAGAATCAACGGTCGCGACAGAACATCGCTTGAGAAAAATAATCAGTGGAGCCGCTACGCCGCCACCAAAGATATTGGCAAACTGGGTATAGAAAAATTCTACGAAAGCATGCTACTCGGTAAACCAGGTCATCTGGAAGAAGAGGTCAATAACCGCGGTCGTACCATTCGTACATTAAAATCAGAGCCACCGGTTCCTGGCCAAGATATATACCTAACCTTAGACCTTAATCTGCAAAAAAAGGCCATGGAATTACTCAATGGTCGCCGTGGTTCGGTGGTTGCTATTGATCCACGCGATGGCGGAATTTTAGCTCTTTTATCAAGTCCAACTTACGATCCAAACCCATTTGTTCACGGTATTAGCAGTAAAGCTTATAACAAGCTGCTCAATTCAACATCACGTCCATTAATTAACCGTGCAACCCAAGGCCAATATGCTCCAGCATCGACGGTGAAACCACACCTTGCGCTACTGGGGCTAGAAAGTAAGGCTATCACACCAAAAACCCGTATTTGGGATCCTGGTTTTTGGCAGATCCCAGGGGTTGAACGCAAATACCGAGATTGGAAGCGTTGGGGTCATGGCTGGGTTGATGTTAACAGCGCTATCGTTGGTTCCTGCGATACCTATTTCTATGATTTAGCCTATAAAACAGGGGTCGATGCCATTGCCAAATTTATGGAACCCTTTGGGTTTGGTGAGCGTACGGGTATCGATATCTATGAAGAATCCGCCGGTATCATGCCATCTAAAGATTGGAAACGTCTGCGCTATAATCAGCCTTGGTATATTGGTGATACCATTTCCGTGGGTATTGGTCAGGGGTACTGGACTACAACCCCACTACAGCTGGCAAATGCTGCAACTATTATGGCCAATAAAGGCCGCCGTTTTGTACCGCATCTACTTAAATCAATTCAAGACCAAACTGCCAAAATTGATTCGCCCACAGACGAACTGGCTCCCATTGTGCTTAACAATCCAAAGAACTGGGACATCATTAGTGAAGCTATGCGGGACACCGCGCACAAATCTCGTTTCAAAGATGCCAAATATACTGCTGCAATGAAAACAGGTACAGCTCAAGTGTTCAGTCTGGCAGAAGATGCTAAGTATGACGCTGATACCATTGATGAACGCTTACGAGACAATGCATTGGTTATTGCCTATGCACCCTATGAGAACCCCACGATAGTACTGGCTGTAGTGCTTGAAAATGCGGGTTGGGGTGGTAAGAATGCCGGCCCTGTAGCACGGGCTCTACTTGATGAGTATTTACTAAGAGATTCATGGGACAAAAAAGAATGAGTGCACACAACCATCGGCAAAATATATGGCAGCGCCTACATATTGATCTGCCTTTGCTCATTGGACTATTAGCATTAATGGGCTTTGGGCTATTTGTTATCTACTCCGCTGGCGGTGAAGACTTAGCCTTAATGGACCGCCAATTAGTGCGTATGGGCTTGTCTCTGGTGATCATGTTTGCCGTCGCGCAAATAAACCCTGAAGTTTTTCGCCGCTGGGCGTTCCCCATCTACATTACGGGGATAATATTGCTACTTGGAGTACATTTTTTTGGCGAGATTAATAAAGGAGCACAACGCTGGCTCAATCTTGGCTTTATGGAGTTCCAGCCTTCTGAGTTAATGAAACTCGCTTTCCCGATCACCATGGCTTGGTATATCAGTAAGTTCCCACTGCCGCCTAAAAAACGCTATTTAGCCGGCGCTATCGTCATTTTACTGGTGCCAACCTTACTTATCGCCAAGCAGCCCGACCTAGGCACCTCTATTTTGGTCGCGGCATCAGGTATATTTGTATTGTTTCTATCCGGCATGAGCTGGCGAATTGTCGGCGGGTTTATCGGTTCGGTGTTGGCCATGTTACCCGCGCTATGGTTTTTCTTCATGCACGATTACCAGCGAACCCGCGTTCTAACGCTACTGAATCCAGAAAAAGACCCTCTTGGTGCCGGCTACCATATCATTCAATCTAAAATTGCTATCGGTTCTGGTGGGCTTTGGGGCAAAGGTTGGCTAGAGGGTACTCAATCTCAACTCGAGTTTTTACCTGAGCGTCATACGGACTTCATCTTCGCCGTCATTGGTGAAGAATTCGGTCTTATCGGAAGCTTGTTACTGTTGACTCTGTATCTTTATGTCATCGGCCGCGGACTCGTTATCGCTTCACGAGCCCAAACTAGTTTTGCTCGATTATTAGCGGGCAGCATAACCTTAACCTTCTTTGTTTATATTTTTGTAAATATAGGCATGGTTTCAGGCATATTGCCTGTGGTAGGTGTACCACTGCCGTTAATCAGTTATGGTGGTACATCCATGCTGACATTGATGACTGGATTTGGGATTCTAATGAGTATTCATACTCACAGACGATTCATCGATAGATAACCTTCACAGCAACCGAAAACAAATATTAACTCGATAGTGTTTACCGTATTCAGGTATCGCCGTAAACGTTTAATCGACATTGAGGATTGTATAGCAGATGACACTGTTAAACCGTTTTATAACACCCTTAGCGCTCACCATTTTGTCGGCTTCCGCATTCGCAAACGTCATAGACCCCTCTGTCGATGAGCTAAAAGCTGAGTTTATTCAAACACAAAGCGCTAAAGGCTTTAGTGATGCCGAAACTAAAGCCTTTATTGATAATGCGGAATTTAACCAAGCGGTTATTGACGCTATGACCAAGCCTTGGGAAGCTAAACCTTGGCACCAATACTATCCGATTTTTCTTACCGAAAAACGTCTCGCGGCAGGGCTAGCATTCTGGAAAGAACATGCCGAAACCATCGATAAAGCCGCTAAAGAGTTCAATGTTGATCCGCAAATAATTGTCGCCATAATCGGAATAGAAACTTTTTACGGCGGTTATATGGGCAACTACCCGGTTAAAGACGCTTTATACACATTAGGGTTTCATTACCCCCCGAGAGCAACCTTCTTCCGCAGTGAGTTTGCTAACCTGCAAGCATTAGTAAAAGAAGAGAAGCTTGATATCAATAGCCTAAAAGGCTCGTATGCCGGTGCGATGGGATTTGGCCAGTTTATCCCCTCGAGTTACCGTCACTACTCCGTAGACTTTGATAATGATGGCAGTCGGGATCTACTCAATAGTCCGGTTGATGCTATTGGCAGCGTCGCAAATTACTTTCATCAACATGGCTGGCAACAAAACCAGCCAGTGGCAGTAAAATTAACCTTGACTAAAGAACTGCCTGCAGCGGTAAAAACATGGGCTGGTGAGAAGATGCACTACACGATTGCGGATATTTTATCACCCAGTGTAGCGCTTGCTAAATCGATGGATATAGATGTATCTCAACCCGCACTAGTGGTTAAGCTAGAACAAACTGACAAAGATGAGTACTGGCTAGGCTTAAAGAATTTCTACGTCATCACCCGTTATAATCGAAGCCCTCTTTATGCGATGGCGGTATACCAGTTTAGCCAGGAACTTGAACAAGCTTATGCAGCGCACTAACGCCCTTGTTGTTATCTTATTAGCCGCTATTTTGGCTGCTTGCTCTAGCAGCAACCAAAACAGCCGCTACGATATTGCCGATGATAAAGCGCCAGCAACGGCGCCAGATGTATCAAAAGTCGAAGACGCTCATCCAAAGTTTGAACCCTATAGCCGTGGCGGCAATAAGACTAATTACACTGTTCGCGGTAAAAACTATCAAGTCATGGATAGCAGCCAAGGCTATCAAGAAAAAGGCATTGCCTCCTGGTATGGCGCTAAGTTTCATGGCCATTTAACTTCTAATGGTGAAACCTATGATATGTACTCAATGTCAGCGGCACACAAAAGCTTGCCACTGCCGAGTTATGTGAGGGTCACTAACCTAAAAAATAATAAAAGTGTCATTGTTCGAGTCAATGATCGCGGCCCTTTTCATGAAGACCGACTCATTGATTTATCCTATGCTGCCGCCCATAGACTCGACATGCTAAAAACCGGCACCGCCAATGTAAGCCTTGAAGTGATCTACATTGCCAACCCGGAATCTATTGCATTAGCAGAACTTAAAGGGACTGAACTACATTTTATCCAAATTGTGGCGTCTTCTAACAAAACACGCCTAGAAACCTTAGCTAAAGATCTTGAAAAAAAATACAAAGTAAACAGCCGGTTGCAAGAATCGAACAATCTATACCGCTTGCAGCTTGGTCCGATTGGACAAGCGCAGTTAGCGAGCAAACTGACAGAAACACTCAAACAGCAAGGTTATCCACAAAGCTACTTGATAACTGAATGAAACAAGATTAATGAACCTAGCGCGAATTAGCTTGTCGACTAATGATATACTTTGCGGAACTTCGCTTTCATCATTCCTAAAAATAAAGACGTGCATGATTAATATGAACTTATTAGACCAACCTATAAAAACGCTTTTGCTCGCGACCTCAATCGCCGCATTTTCTGCACAAGCTGCCCCAGTTATGACACCAAATGCACCGACTGTTGCGGCTAAAGCCTATGTCTTGTTGGATTACAATACCGGGCAGATCATTGCAGAAAACAATGCATACGAAAGCCTTAATCCTGCGAGCTTAACTAAAATGATGACCAGTTATGTCATTGGTCATGAGATAAAAGTTGGCAACGTATCACCTTCAGATGAAGTGACTATTAGTAAAAAAGCTTGGTCAAAGAACTTCCCTGATTCATCAAAAATGTTTATCGAAGTCGGTAAAACTGTTTCGGTGGCAGAGCTTAACAAAGGCATTATCATTCAATCTGGTAATGACGCTTGTGTCGCAATGGCTGAGCATATCGCTGGTACAGAAGACGGCTTTGTTGACCTGATGAACTCATGGGCAAAACAATTAGGCATGCAAGATAGTTATTTTGAAAACTCCCACGGACTTGATTCAGAGAACCATAAAAGCACAGCTTATGATATGGCTATCTTAGGCGCTGCTATCATTCGTGATGTGCCTGATGAATATGCAGTCTACAAAGAAAAATCCTTTACTTATAATGGCATCAAGCAATATAACCGCAACGGTCTTTTGTGGGACAAGAGCCTAAATGTCGACGGTATAAAGACTGGCCACACCTCTGGCGCAGGCTATAACCTTGTGACTTCAGCGACCAAAGATGGCATGCGTCTTATTTCAGTCGTCATGGGTACCAAGAGTGAGTCAGCTCGTAAAGCAGAGAGTAAAAAGCTGCTTAATTACGGCTTCCGCTTTTTCGAAACCGTCACTCCTTACCAAGCAGGTGATAGTTTCGTTACTCAAAAAATTTGGTATGGCGATAGAGAAACCATTGATCTTGGCGTTACCACTGATACACCCATCACGATTAGCCGTGGGCAAGCCAAAAACCTACAAGCCAACTTTGAGCTAACCAAAGAGCTTAAAGCGCCTATCGCCAAAGGCGAAACGGTTGGTCGCATCTACTTCCAGTTAAATGGTAAGGATATTGCGCAGTTCCCACTTGTAACATTACAAGAAGTGAACGAGGGCAGTTGGTTTAGTCAACTCATGGATTACTTTAAGCAGATGTTTGAAGGTTGGTTGAGCTAATCAGACCAACGCGATTATAAGCCACCTCAGGGTGGCTTTTTGCGTTTAATAGCTTTGATATTACCTAGAACCAATTGCATTAAGTAAGTCGTCAATTCAGAAACGCTCAACCTTTTCAATTCAAGGTACATTGGCGAGAGAATGGTATTCCCTTGTGAGCCAATGTAAAGCAGAAGTGGAATGCCTGAGTGCTTCCCTTTGGGTGGGTTTCAAAGCGCTGCATGCTGCGGCAGAATCTCTTGCTATAGAATAACTATTAACTTCAAGCTTCCGACTTGCCTTCAGCGCTTTGAACTCCCACTGAATGAACAGATACTTAATGCAATTGGTATTAGTACACTTGAATTCGCTATAATTGACACCATATAACAGTTAGAGAAATTGCTGAGAGTAAAAAAATGTTAGATACTAAATTTGATGAATTAATGGAATTCCCAAACTCATTTCCATTCAAAGTTGTCGGTGAAGCTCACGAAACTTTAGCCGAACGTGTTGTTTCTGTTGTCCAACAACATGCTCCAGGCGATTACTCGCCAAGCACGAAAGTCTCAAGTAAAGGCACTTATCACTCAATCACCATTCGAGTAACGGTCCTTAGTAAAGAACATGTAGAAATTTTATACGTCGAACTTGCCAAAATAGAGGGTGTTAAACGCGTCTTATAAATATTACTCGTTGCTGATAAATGTGATCTGTCTTACATTTATCAAATTGAGGCGTATAATAGCCACACTTATATTTGGGGGAGAGGTTGCCCTTGCTAGAAAGCGTTTTGCATATTCGACATCTTGGTAAGCAAGATTACGAATCTGTGTGGCATGCGATGCAGCACTACACAGATAATCGCGATGAAAACAGTCCTGACGAGATCTGGATTGTTGAACATACGCCCGTCTTTACTCAAGGCCAAGCTGGCAAGAGTGAGCATATCCTCAATCCTGGAGACATCCCAGTTATCCAAGTTGACCGCGGCGGTCAGGTGACTTACCACGGCCCAGGACAATTGGTTGTTTATCCTCTGTTAGATATTAAACGACTCAAAGTGGGTGTACGACAACTCGTCACTCATATTGAACAAAGTATTGTCAACATGCTCAAACGTTATGATGTAGAAGCTTATGCTAAAGCTGATGCACCTGGCGTGTATGTGGAAGAACGAAAAATTGCATCACTCGGTCTACGGATTAGAAAAGGATGCTCTTTCCATGGATTGGCTCTCAATGTAGATATGGACATGTCCCCCTTTCAACGCATCAACCCATGTGGGTATGCCGGAATGGAGATGATCCAATGCAAACAGCTCGGTGGACCACAAACTGTCGAAGAAGCTGGAAAACAGTTAATAGAAACCCTTAGCCACGAGCTTGGTTTAAGCAATCTAGTTCATCATCAAGGATTACCAGAATCATTATGAATAGGCCTGAAAGATTACAACCTGGCGTTAAGTTAAGAGACGCAGACAAGGTTTCCCGCATTCCAGTGAAAGTTGTCCCTTCTGAGCGCGACACCATGCTGAGAAAGCCCGATTGGCTGCGCGTTAAGCTACCCGCTTCTAATCAGCGTATTACAGAGATAAAACAAGCCCTACGTAAGAATGGTTTGCACTCAGTTTGCGAAGAAGCGTCATGCCCTAACCTGTCTGAGTGTTTCAACCACGGTACAGCCACCTTTATGATTTTGGGTGCTATCTGTACTCGACGTTGTCCTTTCTGCGACGTTGCACACGGACGCCCACTAAAGCCTGATGGAGAAGAGCCGAAGAAACTAGCTCAAACCATCAAGGATATGAAGCTTAAGTACGTGGTAATCACCTCAGTAGACCGTGATGACCTGCGTGATGGTGGTGCACAACACTTTGCTGATTGTATTCGCGAAATCCGCGTATTAAATCCTGAAATTAAGATTGAAACCTTAGTGCCTGATTTCCGTGGCCGCATCGATAAAGCGCTCGAGATTTTAGCGACTGAGCCGCCAGATGTGTTTAACCACAACTTAGAAACAGCGCCGATGCACTATCGTAAAGCGCGACCAGGTGCGAACTACCAATGGTCACTCGATCTACTTAAGAAGTTTAAAGATCGTCATCCTGACATACCGACAAAATCAGGGCTAATGATGGGATTGGGTGAAACTAACGAAGAGATAGCGCAAGTGCTGCACGATCTTCGGGCTCACAATGTTGAGATGCTAACCTTAGGTCAATACTTGCAACCATCAAAATTCCATCTGCCAGTCGAGCGCTACGTGCCTCCAGCAGAGTTTGATGAGTTAAAAGTATTAGCAGAAAGCATTGGATTTACCCATGCAGCTTGTGGACCTTTAGTTCGCTCAAGCTACCATGCAGACCTGCAAGCACAAGGTAAAGAAGTTAAATAGCTTCACTTGTGTCAGCGATAAAAAGATAAAAAGATAGCGCCTATCTGGCGCTATTTTTTAACTACAATTCATACAATTCATACAAATTATGCGTTCTAAAGGTCAAAGTCATTAATATGGCATCTTCAGGTTCGCCTGCAGTCTTATAGTAAGCTTTACGCACCCCTGATTGCTCAAAGCCAGCCTTTACATATAATGCCCTAGCACCCACACCAGACTCTCGCACTTCAAGCATTAACGTTTCAGCCTCTTTAGCTTGAGCTTGTCTAATCACAGTATCAAGCAAGGCTTTGCCGTAACCTTTACCTTGATGCTTAAGCTCAACACAGATATCCATTAAGGTCGCATCTTCAAAAATCTGATGCAATATCGCAAAGCCACACAACTCATCGCCTTCATATACACCTAAGCAAGTATACAAAAGCCCAAAGCAACTCTTTATTGTCGACTCAGACATCGGGTGACTATGCGCACTGGCCGCTATTAGCGCCATCTCAGGCGTCGATAGTTCAGTAAGAGGGATAACGGTCACTCTGAATCCTTTTTAACGATAAAGGGCTGCATATTACGCCATAGTAACTTTTTAGCTTCAGGGTTAGATTCAATCTCATTAATCGGAGCCGAGATTAATATATTGTCAACGCTGTCCACTTGTTTACCGCGCATATCCCAAATGACTTTTGAATTTGATTCAGCACTTGTGGCAAAACGTACATGCTTACGATCGTAACCAAGCATCTCAAGCACTTTAGAAATGATGGGGCTGTCAGTCTCAGTCAGCCTACGCGGACTCACCAGTACGGTTGATACCTCAGCCTTCAATTTAGCTTTTACCCAACGGGTAATCCCCATTGCATCTAAGTAGTCATTCGATTTCATGCTGGCTCAAAAGAGAATAAAGGTGAGTAAGGATAACAGTTCGCTCGCAAGCTTGTGAAGCCATCTAATCCTAACGTTGAGGTTTCTAAATTCCAGATGCAAAAAAGCCGAGCTAATGCTCGGCTTTTTCTAATTTGGCAGGGGTGGGGAGACTCGAACTCACAACATGCGGTTTTGGAGACCGCCGCTCTACCAATTGGAGCTACACCCCTGTTGACGAGACGCATTATGCGTAAACAGACCTAAAAGGTAAAGTACTTTTTTATATAAAAGCTATCGACTGCAGGTTTTTCGGTCAACACACGCATAACAGCGTAAATGTGTAGAAAGCAGCCCAAATAGCAGCACCAAAAAAGAGTGAGAAAATAGCGGATGCAAAAAAGCCGAGCTAATGCTCGGCTTCTTCTAATTTGGCAGGGGTGGGGAGACTCGAACTCACAACATGCGGTTTTGGAGACCGCCGCTCTACCAATTGGAGCTACACCCCTGTTGAAGTCGTTACTATGCGTAAACAGACTAAAAAGGTAAAGTACTTTTTATATCAAGCTTGTCGACCGCGACTTTTTTAACCGATCAGCCCATAAACTCTGCTGCTACAGTGCACCTTTCACTGCTTTATTCATATGAACGGTCGGGTGTACGATTACAACCTTGGGCGTTTTATGTCGGTGGATCCTCTGATCCAGAGCCCGACATCGACATCGACCCAGAGTGTGAACCCCTATTTGTATATTATGAATAACCCGCTTAGTCTGAAATTTCCAACCGGGTGCATATCTGAGGAAAAAGAATAAAGATTAATGTTGCGATAACTGACAGCCATATTAAGCAAACTGTTACGCAGAGTTGGTGATTTAGATTGTACACAAACCGCAACTTTATCATGTGTAATGGTTTATCATTTTTGTATTGCAGTTTGCTTCAGTCTTAAATAGTGTAATAGAGATAATCGAACTTTAATGCACTTAGCAAAGGAGCTCATATTTTTGAGATTAAGTAGCAGTTCGTAAAGCAATAGACATCATTACAGCTGAGCCTTAGGAAAGAATGAATTTGAGAGGAAACGATAATGCATCTAGAATATGATGAGCTTTCTTTATGGGATGATGCAATACGTCTAGTCAGTGAACATAAATACGACCAAGCTATTTATCTATATAAAAATATGGCTAAAAACGGAATTGATGAGGCGTTGGTTGAAATAGGGAGGCTGTATGAAATGCCATCAACAGCGACTATTGAACAAGATTTTTCAAAAGCGGCTACTTATTATAAACAAGCGATTGATTTAAGTGATGACATGTATGCTTATACATCTCTTGGAAGGCTTTACTTTTTCGGGGTCGGTGTGAAAAAAGACTATATAAAATCAAAACAGTTGTACTTGAAAGCCGCGAATATGGACGGACTAGTTGCTACATTGATGCTAGCACGTATTTATCGCTACGGGCATGGTGTTCAACCTAATTTAGCTAAAGCAAAAGAGCTCTATCAGAAATCAATTAAGCTTGGAAGTTATGTAGCTCTAAAGGAGAGTGGTGGGTTGGATATTTCTTGTGGTGAGGGTGTAAAAGGAATAGCGAAAGTAATAAAGGGGACTTTGAAAATTTTCTTAGGGGTACGAAAAGATATATCTCAATATGGAGTGATAGTTAGTGAATCTGTAAAAAACCAATAGAAATATAATGCTCATCCACAGTTGATTCATAGCCGTATCAATAATAGTTGCATTTGATATTACAAACATAAATCCAAGATATAAAAAGCTAGCTTTATCGTACCTATATTAAGTGCCTTTCTGTCATAAACACAACAATTCAAAACCACAAACGAAAAAAGCCCGTAGCGTTAGCAACTGGCGACTCGCACCTGGATAATATCGGCCACAACACGATTATGCCGATGCTATTG